>JANNVZ010000017.1:0-85008 GCA_031414655.1 Flavobacteriales bacterium | reverse complement strand
TTTGCAGACATTGACTTTATCTATTAATCATAAAGACACGGTGGAAAGAACGCCTACCTATAACAGCACATTTGCAATAGGCGGGGTTTCGTGCTCCGGTAAGAGTTTTGTGGTTCTAAAATATTTGTATCTTCGAATTATAATTTGTGGTGAAAATCCCGCCCATCGCAAATCTGCGGAACGTTATATGCCACTCTAGGACGACACCGAAACAGACGAACAAATGATTGAAATTGACGACATAATTGAATTAAAAACAAATTCTGACACCGAACGACTTTCGTTTGCGACCAGATATTTAGTTCAAATCAATTTCACTTTCGACTTGACAGTTTTAGCGAACCGTTTTGGTGGTACATCTCATTTCTGCGTAAGATGTGAGCAAATTGAAAAAATGTGTGTTGACTTGACAAATATGCACTCGACATTATCAGGTAATACTCGCATAGACGATAATGATTCAGACGCTTTTGTAGCTTTTGAAATTGAGTCAAACGGCCGACTTAATGTTTGGGGACAGGTTGGCGGAACTCACGAAGAATATTTCTTAAAGTTTAACTTTCAGACTGACCAAACATGTATACCGACTTTTGTGAGTGACTTTAAATCATTGCTCAAAAAAACAGCACCAAAAGACGTGTACACTGAAATTGATGAGATTCTTTGGAACGATTGGGACCCAATTGGAATTAACGATATTGCACCAAGAGACGAATATCAAAGTTATACACCGACAATATTCAAATTAAAAACAAGCGGAGCAGACAAAGAAACAATTGCAAAAACATTGCACCAAATAGAAACCGTTACAATTGGAGTGTTAGGAAACCTTGAACATTGTAGACAAGTTGCCGACAAAATAATTAATCTCAAATGATAGAAAGAAAAGCGGCATATAACAGCACATTTGCAATAGGCGGGGTTTCGTGCTCCACAGACAATTTGGTGGTTACAGAAAGTTCAGTTCTCCGAATGAACATTTGTGCTGAAAAGCCCGCCCATCGCAAATCTGCAAAACGTTATGCGTCATGCTTGGGCGACAGTGCTAACTTTGAACATTGCTACAAGAAATTAACTTTGATAAACAAAAATAGACAGGATAGCAGAAAACCAAAAAGAGTAAGTACAATAATGAAATACAATAAATATGAAAACATATTACACCTTCATTGCATCAATCGTTGTTATAGCAATTAACAACCTGTTGCCAACCATTTCCTATGCTCAAAAAATTTCGGGTGGTGCCAATCATTCACTGAGCTTATGCAGCGATAGTACAGCTATGGCTTGGGGCGACAACGATTATGGCCAGCTTGGCGATGGTACAAACACAAATAGCAATGAACCGGTATCCATTATTTCTCTAACAGGAATTGTTAGTGTTTGCGGAGGCAGCGATCATTCTCTCATTTTAAGAAGCGATGGTTCTGTTTGGGCCTTCGGAGACAATAGCTATGGCGAACTTGGCGATGGCACTTATACTGAAAGCAATATTCCCGTACAGGCAATCGGTCTTACAGGTATCACCGCAATTGCAGCCAACTACCATTCTCTGGCACTGAAAAATGACGGAACACTATGGACCTTCGGAGAAGGTGGAAATGGTCAGCTGGGCTATGGCACCAATAGCGACAGTAGTCTTGCCGTTCAGATTCCCTCATTGGCAGGCATTGTGGCAATCGCTGCTGGAGATTATTTTTCGCTTGCAGTTAAAAATGATGGCACTGTTTGGGCATGGGGAAACAATGGCGCTGGACAACTGGGAAATGGCACTAACACACCCAGCAATGTTCCAATACATATAAATTCATTAGCGGGATTTACTTCAGTGGCAGGCGGAGGTGATTTTTCACTCGGCTTGAAAAATGACGGCACAATTTGGTCATGGGGCGGAAATTTATTTAGTCAACTAGGAGATGGCACGAATACAGACAGCAATGTTCCGGTGCAGGTAAGTTCTGTTACAGATGCTATCGCTATTGAAGCAGGTGTAAATTTTCATACCGTAGCGCTGAAAAATGATGGCACTGTGTGGGCTTGGGGCGCAGGTGAACTCGGCAATACAACAATCTTCAGCAGCAATGTCCCCATTCAGGTTGTTGCTTTGTGCCCGATTTCGACTTCGTTCAATGAAATGGAAGAATCAATTGCCATTGATGTTTATCCAAATCCATTCACTAACTATTTCAACATTAACGGAAGTCATAATAAAGGCGATGTTATACTATTTGATTTGATGGGAAATGAAATCCTAAGGCAACACATTTCATCCGCAGATACTACAATAAATACCGAAAATATTTCTTCCGGGTTTTATTTTTTGAGTTATGGAAATGCGAATAAAACAGCGAACATTAAACTGATGAAACGCTAATCAACATTAACAAAGCCTATCCCGCCAAAGCGTGGACCCCCCACTGCGGCAGTTTAGTACTTCGAAATCCGCTTCTTCGCCAAGCGCCAAAACGTTATGTGCCATTACACGAACAATGACAACTGAAGAAGAAGATAACTTTATTTTGAGTATTCACGCCAAATTTCCTTATCACGATAAAGAGGAATGTTTGAGGCTAATTGAAAAAGCGGCATCAATTTCTTTTGACTCAATGTTTAAAGTGGTTGAAGAAATTTGCAGAATCTACGAGCCTGACAAAAGTGAAATAGGATCACCCTATTTACATGAGCTGTTGTTGTTAATGGCCTCGAAATTCGAACATCCCTTGAAAAGTATGATAGTAGACGCGGCAAGCAAAATGATAGACAATCAAGACTTAGAAGTAGATGATGTAAGCAAAAGAATGGAAATTGTAAAGTCATATCCAGGCCAATACTCAGCACTCAGCATTTTGTATTTTTCTTGTGATGACACAGAAGAGAAACTAGAACCTATTTGGGATGATATAATCGCTCATTGGAAAAAGAACGGCACATAACAGCACCTACCAGCAATTGGCGGTTCCCCAAAGGGGCAAGCAGTGGTTAAATGAAGTCTCGGCTCAGCCGAGATGCTTCGTATCAAGTTCAGTGATGTATTTAAAAGGGAGCGCACCGAAACACCTACCTCAACACCGTAACGTGGCCGCTGCTTTGTCCGTCCTGCAGCAGGGGCTCATTGTTATCGTCTAGGGCATACACCATCCACATGTAAGTGCCATCTGGAACGTAGTAGCCGCCTTTTCCTCCTGTCCACACATCCTCCGGGTCATCGGTTTCAAAAAGAAGATGGCCCCAGCGATTGAATATTTGTAGGCGATATTCTTTGACCCCACGAGTAATGATGCGGAACACATCATTGTTGCCATCACCGTTGGGGGTAAACACATTGGGTATAAAAATGGAGGCGCAATCGGCCTCTACGGTTACCTGGTCTGTTGCACTGCAATTGCCCTGTGTGGCTATCAAGGTGTAAGTGGTAGTCACCGAAGGAGAAGCCAGTGTAAACGGTGCGTTCACGTCTTCCAAAGATGCTGATTCTTCCCATTGCAGGGTGCCTTCGCCCGTGCCTGTCAGCACAACTCCTGCATCGCAATCCGTGGTAGTGTCTTGCCCGGCATCTACAAAGGGTAGGGGTTCAAATTCAACTGCTACTGTGGCGGTGCCAATGCACCCATTATTATCGGTAACGGTTACTTGGTAGTCTCCTTCCTCATTTACCTGTATCGAAAAACTTTGCTGACCAGTGCTCCATGCTACAGAAGCAAAATTGCCTGCAACGGAAAGTTGGGCAAAGTCTCCTTCGCAATACTGTGTCTCATCTGTTATGATTTCTATGGTCAGCTGGTCCACAAACTCCACCTCTATACTTTCAGAAATACTGGTGCAGCCAAAGTCATTCAGGGCGCTTACAAAATAAATTCCTGACGTGGTGGCGGTGAACGTTTCTCCCGTTTCGTTCATCAGGGGTGCTCCATTAAATGACCAAATGAGGGCATCGTCTGCAATGACTTCAAGTATCACTGAGGACTCACACGTCTGGATGGAGTTAGCGGAAATCACCACAATTTCGGGCGAGGGAAATTCGGTAACCACCACATCCGCTGCGGTTGCACTGCAATTGTCCAAAGTGACCAGCACCGAATACGTACCGGCTGCTGTAGCAACAATACTTTGTGCAGAACCGCCCAACGATTGCCCATCTAAAAACCAGGCATACGCGTCAAAATTTTCGACTAAAAACAGCTCGATACTGCCGCCTTCACAAAAGCCCAGCAGGTCGTTGGCACTTTGTATGGTGGGTGCATTCACCGATTGTACCGACACACTCACTTCTTCAGAAACGGCCTCGCAACCATTTTCGTTGATGACCTGCACAGCGTAATTGCCGGCAGCTGTTGCAGTGTAGGTGCTATTCGTAGCGCCATTTATTGCGTCACCCTCTAACAACCATTGGTACGAGCCTAAATCATTTTCAGCTTGCAGCAGAAGGCTTCCATTTTCGCAAATGGTGACATCACCTGCGGGGAAAATGGAGATTTCAATAGTGGTTTCAAACTGCACACTTGTGAGGGGGGAGGTTCCGCTGCAGTCACCACTCGATACAAGTACAGAATAGTTTCCGGAAATGACGGCTTCCCATTCTTGGGCTGTTGCTCCATCTATTGCGTTTCCATCCAGCAGCCACTGGTAGTTGTCGAAGGTGCCTTGCACTTCCAACAGAACGGGTTGTGCATCGCAAATGACGATGGGGCTTTGCGGCAGCACGATGGGCTGCAAATTTGACTGTACGTTTACCACAACAGGTACGGAAGAAAAAACGCAGTTCGCTTCTGTCATGTTCAGCACATATTCACCGGAGGCGGTTGCGCTGTAGGTGGCATTGGTAGCACCATCTATAGCAGTGCCGTCCAGCCACCACTGCAGGTTTCCGGTGGCCGTTGTTTCGAGCAGAACACTTTGGCCTTCGCACAAATTGATAGGACCGGTGGGTGTTACAACGGGCACCTCACCGCTCACGGTGATGTAGTTAGTAATGGCTATTTCTTGCTCACCACAGCTATTGGTGAGTGTCAGCGACACATCATAAATCCCCGCTTGGTCATAACAAATACTCTGAGGATTTTGAGATGAAGAGGATGGAGTATTCGCCCCTTCAAATGTCCACGAGAACGCATCGGAAGGCACGGTGCCTATGGAGGTGAAATTGATACAATCACCAGCACATACCGCAGTGGGTGTAGCACTGAATGAAGCCACAGCAGCCCCGTTGCTAGCTCCGCCAGTTACGGCAGGACCACAAAACTCTACCCAGACCGAGCCACCATCGCAACTAAGTCCGATGCTGCAACCTTGACCACCCCCGGTGGCAATGGTTCCAAAATCGGGAGTTGGATTGGCCAAACTAAAGTTGGCCGAGGCACACGCCCCTATGGTATTGGTGGTGATGTTCACCGGAAATTGTCCTGTTCCCCAATACACGGCATCTTGCAAAGCGTTGTTATCATCATACAGCAGCAATTGTTCGTTGCTGTTGGTAAAAATGCCAACGGAACTGCCA
Source organism: Flavobacteriales bacterium (assembly GCA_031414655.1). Lineage (GTDB taxonomy): Bacteria > Bacteroidota > Bacteroidia > Flavobacteriales_D > Sanyastnellaceae > JANNVZ01. The sequence goes on along the minus strand of JANNVZ010000017.1, from coordinate 79,514 downwards.
CTGGAACAGCCGCAGGTGGCCCAATTGAGATTGACAGGAATACCCGCATTGTCGCTGCCAATAACGAAAAATGCTCCGGGCTGCAGCAGTGTGCCAAAGGGAATGGTAATGGCAAAATCACCATCTACTATTACAAAGCAGCCAATGTCCACAGCCACATCGCATGTATTGAAAAGCTCCACCCATTCCTCGGTAAAGGGCGAGTTCTGACCATCATTGGGACCGGGCCCATTTATCATCAACTCATTGATGACGATGCATTGCGCATTGGCCCAAAAACTCAACAATAACAGAAGAGAAGGAAGAAAAAATTTGAAACCCATGCACTAGCTACTCGATTTTTTTTCGAGGGCGCAAAGGTATTTTTATTTATTGACTTGTAATGGAGGTTAATCGTTAAGATTGGATGAAGTTGATATTTCCCTTGGCCTTCCGAGCTTGCATTGGCACGCAGGCCATTCTGCTAAAAACGCCATTGGTCTATTCCCCAATCAACCCATTTTGAATAGCGAAACGCACGATGCTAGCCACATTGTGAAGGCCAAGTTTGGACATCACGTTGGTACGATGCGTATCCACGGTGCGGTGCGATATGAAGAGCTGGTCACCGATTTCTTTATTGCTTAAACCTTCTGCTATCAGTTGGATGATCTCCATTTCTCTTTCAGTCAGCTCCGCAAGCGCCCCTTCACGCTGTGGTTTTTCATCGGGCTTTAGCAGCACCGAGGTCACTTCATCACTGTAGTGTTCAAGCCCATCCATCACATTGCGAATGGCGTGCACCAATTCTGCTTTGGGAGAATTTTTCAGTAAATAGCCATCTGCACCTAAATCTTTCATCTGTCGGATCATGGCCTTTTCATCGTGCATCGTGAGCATGATTACTTTGATGTCTGGCATCTCCTTTTTTATCTGCTTTACGGCATCTATGCCATTCATTTCGGGCATGTCAATGTCCATCAATACGACATCCACTTTCAACACGCGCAGCATGTCAAGTGCCAGCCGTCCGTTTTGTGCTTCGCCCTTTATGTGTAGGTCAGTCACATCAGACAACAATGCTTTAATACCATCCGATACAATGGTATGGTCATCCACTATTAGCAGATTGATTTGAGATTTGCTCACGGTAAGATTTGATTCGCTGGCGCAAAGGTGCGCCATCAGCAGTTGTCTATAGAAAACTTTTCTGATTTCATTTTTGCCAAACGCATCAAACCCACTTGGTACAACTTTCTTTGCCGTACTTTTTTAGCAATGACAACAACGAATGACTAAACTGAGTGTAAACATCAACAAGATAGCCACGCTGCGCAACGCTCGCGGAGGCAGTGTGCCCGATGTAGTAAAAGCCGCGCTGGATATTGAGCGCTTTGGTGCTGATGGAATTACGGTTCACCCGCGTCCTGACCAAAGGCATATCCGCTACAACGATGTGCGCGAACTGAGCGCGGTGCTTACCACGGAGTTCAACATAGAGGGTTATCCCAACGATGAATTTATGCAACTGGTGTTGGAAGTAAAACCAGCGCAAGCCACACTGGTGCCCGATCCTCCGCATGTGCTCACCAGCAATGCTGGCTGGGATGCGCGAAAAAACAAAGTGCAACTCATAGAGGTGATAGACGAGTTGAGAAAAAATGGAATACGCTGTTCTATTTTTTTGGAGCCTGATGCCGAGATGGTGAGCGCAGCAAAAGACACCGGAACAGACCGCATTGAGTTGTACACCGAAGCCTATGCTTCCAACTATGCAAAGAATAAAGAAGAAGCGATTTTGTCCTACGCACAAGCAGCAATGAGGGCAAAGGAACTTTTGCTAGGTGTAAATGCTGGCCATGATTTATCGCTGGAAAATCTGCGCTACTTCGCGCTGAATATTCCAAATCTCATGGAAGTTTCCATTGGGCACGCTCTCATTAGTGATGCACTTTATTTGGGCTTAGACAATGCGGTGAATATGTACAAACACCAGTTGCGCCCAGCATGAAGCTCTATTTCAAAACCTTTGGTGAAGGCCGGCCACTGATGATATTACATGGTTTGTTTGGTAGCAGCGACAACTGGCTTTCTCATGCCAAAGAGTTTGCACAGCACTTTAAGGTCTATCTCATAGATCTGCGCAACCATGGTCGGTCGCCACACAGCAACGATTTCAGTTACGATGCAATGGCTGAAGATCTGCTGGAGTTGATAGCCGATGAGAACCTGCGGGATGTGCTGCTAGTAGGTCATAGCATGGGTGGAAAAACGATTCTTCGCTTCGCGCAATCACATTCGTTTCTGATTGAAAGAATGATAGTGGCCGACATGGGCGTAAAAAGCTACAAGCCACATCACGATGAAATTTTCAAAGGACTTTTTGCAGTGGATGTAGAAAACTGCGCTAGCAGAAAGGAGGCCGAAGAAAGACTTTCCGCATTTATAGCTGAAGAAAGCACACGACAGTTTTTACTTAAAAACATCTATTGGAAGGAGCAAGGCAAACTCGCTTGGCGATTTAACCTTCAGGCCTTGTTTGATAACAGAGGAGAGATAATTCTTCCGCTTCCAGATGTACAAATCGAAACACCCACGCTTTTCATTCGAGGGGAGCTGAGTAACTACATACAGGAAACAGATTTTGAATCCATCTTGGAACTAGTGCCTCAGGCTACCTTCAGAACTATTGATAAGACGGGCCATTGGGTGCATGCGGAGGCGCCCGAAACATTCAGGAAAATGGTTCTTGATTACCTACTGTGACAACTTAAATTTGCAACCAAACCAACCAACATGGCAGCCGACAAAATAATTCTAGTACCGACAGACTTTACGCGAGTAAGCGACAATGCTTTGGAGCATGCGCTCTTAGTGGCTAAAACCATTGATGCTGACATTCAAGTCGTACATATCATTGACAACAAAAAAGGAATAGCTGAGGCAAAGGTCAAGCTGGACAACCTGCGTGATTTGACCTTGCGCGAAAAGGGAGTAACCATCTCCACCATTGCGCGCATCGGCAGCATTTTCGAAGACATAGACAAGGTAGCTTCTGAAATTGACGCCAACCTGATCATCATGGGCACACATGGCTTGCGCGGCATGCAATTCTTAACCGGAAGTCGTGCTTTGAAAATTGTAACGGAGAGCATGGTGCCATTCATCATTGTACAAGAAAGACCCATACGCACGCACGGTTACCACAAGCTCGTTGTGCCTTTGGATTTGCATAAGGAAACGAAGCAAAAGTTGAGTCTCGTTGCGGACATGGCGAAGTACTTTGGCAGCAAGGTGCATCTTATTTCTCCCGGTGAAACGGATGAGTTCTTGCAAAATCAATTGGACAGAAATATCAATTTCGCTAAGCAATATTTTGGTGAAAAGAATATTCCTTATGAGGTAGAAATAACCGAAGCTAAAACAGGTGGTTTTGTAACCGCTTTGCTGAAGTATTCTGCAGCTATGGAGGCAGATCTTATCTGTATCATGAATTTTTTCGATGCCAGTTTCATGAGCATTTTCAGCAGTAGTTATGAGCAGCAAATCATTACGAATGATGCGCAAATACCTGTGCTTTGCGTAAACCCTGTGGACACCTACGTGGTGGATCATCAGATGTTTACTCCGTCATAAATCAATCAAGAAATAGATTGCATTTGAAGAAGGTTCATCAGAAAGAGATGAGCCTTTTTTTGGCAGACCTATACTCTGACTCCTATTACCAGCACATCATCTACTTGTTCGAGCTTACCTCGCCATTCATTCAGTATCGCATCCAATTTTTTGTGTTGCTCTTGCATAGGCAGAGCAGAAAGAGAGATTAGTTTTTCGCGAAATTGCTTGCGCATAAATTTTTTCCCTTTTGGTCCTCCGAATTGGTCAGCGAATCCATCGCTGTAGAGGTAAATGCAATCTCCCTTTTGTAAACTGAAAGAGTGGTTCAAATATTCTTTCTCACCATTCACATACGCACCTATACTGAACGGTTCGGCTTCTATCTCCATCAGTTGATTGTCTCGGATAACGTACGCAGAATTGTGCGCACCGCTGAACTCCAGTTGCATCTGTTCTTCGTCTAGAATGCAAAAAGAAATGTCCATGCCATCGCGCATGAAATGCTCGCCTTCACGGCTGCGCATTATTTCAGCAGACAACCTGTTTACCGTGTTGAGTATAGCCGCAGGTTGATTGTAAACTTTGCTTGCTTGGTTCAACACGTTGTGACCTATGAGGCTCATAAAAGCTCCTGGAACACCATGACCGGTGCAGTCCGCAGCGGCAAACATTTTTTTTCTGCCCTTGTTCTTGAACCAATAAAAATCACCGCTAACTGTAGCCTTTGGTCTGAATAAAACAAAACTGTCTGGAAACATTTCGCGCACCAGATTATCATTGGGCAGAATGGTCTCCTGCAAACGTTGCGCATAGGTGATGCTGCTTTGCAAATCAGTGTAAAGTTCTGTTACACGTTCACGTTGCAGCTCTACTTCTTCTTTTTGATTTCTTATCTCTACTGTTTGCAGCGCTACTTTTTCTTCCATATCATTTCGGTAGGACGCTAGTTCATCACGCATTCGAATCAACGCCTGTCCTAACTCGTCATGCTCTGAAAGGGGCGAGAATGGAACATTAAAATGACCCGAACCGACACTGAGCGAAAACTCTTTTGTTTTTTCGAAATTGGTAATCAGGCGATGAACTGCTTTGGCCATATCGCCTATTTCATCGTTGCCAGCGCGTGTAGGATGCACAGAGTATATGCCTTGCGAAAGATTGGTGAGTTTATTCTTCAATGAGTTTACTGGGCGCACAATGGAGCGCGTTGTAAAGAAGCCGATAAGCAAACCAGCTATTAGCACTCCTATGGCTATGTTCACCAAAAGCGCGCGCAACTTGTCGAATGCTTTGTTCATTAGCTCTATTTCCAGATTCATTGCGCTGCGCTGACTAATGAGTATGGAGCTTAGTTTTTCTTGCACCACGCTGCTTTCTGAGCTGATGAGTCCGCCATCCATGAAGTAGTCTTCGGCCATCATGGAGCTAATTGGATCTAGGTAGCTCTCAAAACTGTTCAGTAGTTTACGTATCTCAGTATATGCGATGTTAAGGTTGGCGTAATGATTAGTGAGTTCTTTGAAGCGCAGGGTGTCTACCGGATCCCAGTTGACTGAAAGTGATTTTATCAGGCTCAGCTGCGATGGAATTTTTTCCTCGCACATGTATACCACTTCAGTGCGGTCGCGGTCGTCATCGCGAATTTGCACCATGCTCCAGCGCTTCATCAACTGCTGCGTGCGCACCAGTTGATTGTCTAGCTCTTCCAATGCCTTCAACGAAGGTGCATATACATTGTTGATGCGGTTGTTTATCTGACGACTTTCATTCAGTGTATTGCTGGTGATGTAAAACACAACGCCCACTACCAGTATGAACAAGCCGAAACCCGTTGCAATCCTACGTGATATGCTGAAGCGAAATGACACGATACGTATTACTGTTTTTTCTCACCAGAAGGAAGGCCAGATTCCAGCGACATAAAAAATTCCTCAGCGGTGAGAATGGAACGAAGCATTTCTTCGGTAGCACACTTTTGCTTTACCATAGCGAAGTATTCGCTTGATTTTTTAACCAATGAATTATCAGCACACTTAGGCTTAGCATCTTTACAATCTGAGGCAACTTTGTTGTAATAAAGAACACCCAAATTGTACTGTGCATTGCAATCATCAGGCTGCAAGGCAAGCACCAACTGATAAGTGTCTGAACATTTATTAAATAAGATAATGCTTTCACTGGCAGCAGTCCATAGATCAAAATAACGCTGTGCCTTTGCCGTATAAAATTCTTTGTACTCACTCACAAAATCTTTTCCGGGCTCCACTTTGTTCATTAGCGTGTAGTAGCGATTCATGAGGTCATCACATTCTTTTTCATCTACCTGCATTTCTATGGCTGCTTTCATCGCGTCATTGTAGTAGGTGGAGGCGATGTACTTCAGTGCTGTGTTGTGATTCAGCGTTACTTCATCATCATTATCAGCCATGGCTTTGCTTTTGAGGAATGACTCTGCTGCTAGCGTGCGGCTGAGGCTATGTCGGTCTGACGATTCCGATAGCTTGTATTGTTCTTTGTAGATAAAACCCCGCACGTACCAGGTATACATGTCTGTGCTTTCTTCTTGGTCTGCAATGGCTAGTTCTATTTCCAACAGCGCCTCAGACATTTTTTTTTCCTGACAAAGTTGTGCTGCCGCAAAGGCATGACGCTGAGGAATGGTGTCAGAAAAAACGGTGTTAGAAAATGTCGCAATGGAATTAACAAAGGAGAGCATCACAGTGATAATGCTGCATGCGGTTGAATGCCTGTTACGGTATTTGATAAAGGGTGAATACATTGTTTTGATTTCTTTTTAAAAACTACTTCTTCTTCGGAACAAGGTTGCGCATTTTTCCTTCTTCTATCAGTCGTTCTATTTCCTCTTTGAAATATTCTACATCTTTTTCACGTTCCAACGCCTTGTTCATGAAAAGTAATCCACGCAGTACTTCAGCATGCTCGCGACATAAGCTGTCTGCTTTTCTCATGGCTGGCAACGCTTTGTTTTTTATCAAATCAGAAGCACGTGTTTGAATATCCACAAGGTCAAACATTTCTGTTTCAAGCCCAATACTTCGATATAGAAACACCGCCCTGTTGTAGTGCAATACTCCAATGTTGTAGTGTACCATACAATCCGAAGAGTCAAGCATAAGGACGGTTTGGTAGTGCTTCAAAGCCTTCTCAGACAGTTCGTTTTTGTCAACGTTCTTCTGCCATAGATCGAAATAACGTTGAGCCATTTGTTGGTGGTAGTCTTTGTCCTGCAGATCTAAGTTGCAACCGGGTTCGGCTGAGCGCATTAGTTTGCGAAAGAGGTTGAAGTACTTCTCAGGCTCCGTTTCGCTGGTCTCGTCAAACTCGCGGGTGCACATCAGTGCATCGTTGTAATAGGTTGAAGCTAGGAACTTGAGCGCTATTTTGATGTTGGCGGTGTGCTCGCGCTTTTTATCAATTTCAAGGGCATGCACAAGGTAGTCCGCAGCTTGGGTGCGGTATTGACTGTCGCGTTTGCCCGAATCAAATTCTTTATAGCATTCTTTGTATATGAAGCCAGCAACGTACCAAGTGTAAGCCAAGTTTTGTTCCTGCTCTGACATCAGTGCTTCGGCTATTTTGCTTTTCGCCTCCTCCAGCAGATGGTTCTGACAAAGCTGCACTGCGTTGTTAGTAATAGGAGTTTCCTGCGCCATGGTGCACAAGCACAGCAGCGTTATGGCAAGGGTGAAGATGGTCTTGATCATATTGCCCATTGTAGAATTTTTGTTCCTGGAATTATCTTTTTGTCTTCCATGCCCTTCTTGTCTATTTCGTAGCGTATCACTCCATCCAGGTTTTTGAAGTTGATGTCAGAGCCCGCACCCATGGCACCTTCCCAATTGGTAACTATCAGGGTGTTTTTGTCTTTGAATTCTTTGGTGGCTTTGGCCAATTCCGCTTTTTTGGATTTGTCGATAAAAAGGATATGCAGGTATTGATTATTGGGTAGTTCACTAAGATTGAGAACATCCATCGTTTGATTGCCGATGGGTTTGGTGCCGTACTTCTCTGCCATTGCCTCGAAAACGGGTTCGCTGCCAAGTATGCCAACAATAAATTTTCCTTTCTTCGTTTCGGTTGGCCAGTTGATGTAGTTAGAAAACTGCCAGAGGTAGTTGGCTCGCACCATAGCAACCGTGTTGTCCTCGGGTATAATACCTTGCGGGGGCATGATGCCAGAGGAGGTTACCAGCAACAAAGGAATGAGTAGTGAGTACAGTCGAAACATAGGACGCCAGACGCAAAGCGCCTTGTACCAAAACTAGCTCGAAGATGTTGCGTGCGTTGGGCGAAAAGCGTTGTTTCTACACGATAGGGTGTTGACTGGAATAGTTGCGCCTCTGCGTGCTGAGCGAATGCAACGAGTTTATAAAATTGGCAGCCAGCGTGTATTGTTGATGAATGAGAATCTCAACTCTTCATTTGGGTATGGATTGCATTGAAATGAGCAATATGGGTAAATGACAAAGGTGCCTTTCGGCACCTTGTCTTGCACTCGCTTTACACTTCGGGTTACTTCCTTCGCCCGTGTGTAGCTTCTTTATTTCTGGGACTTAAGAAAATTCTTTGTTAGTAATTCTGAACGTAAAAGTGTAGTTACTGTTTGATTAAAAAAAAATATTTGCTTACAAAAGGCGGGGAATAATTGCGGGTCAAGCCTAAAAGCGTGGTGAAAGAATAGATGAATAGAAATGACCAAAGGGCTGCGTTTGCAGCCCTTTGGGTGATGCCTGAAGCGAGATGATTCTGCTGTTCATGCGCTGGAGGCGGATGATGCGTTGAGTTCTTCCGATACAGCGCATCAGTGTTATGGACAGTTCTATAAATTGCTTTTTCTAAGTTAGGCAACTTTGCTAAAATGCTCAATTGCATTAGTAAACTCCGCTTTTATCAAAACCACCTGCCTTGAAAAATCTAATTTCTAGAACTGCGCTTAATTCAAATTTGTGTTACAAAGGATTGAGCGAAATGACGAGTGATACTTGCTGGCCGGGGCTAAGGTGGAGGGTGTAATCCACATAGGGCTGAAGGCCAGTAGCGGTGACTTCTGTGCGGTAGTCGCCTGGTGAAACGGGTATGATGGAGAAATTACCGCTGGTATCGGTAGTGGTTTGATAAAGCGGAGTGGTGCCGTAGCGATCGAAGAGTTTGACAGAAGCAGACGGCACCGGTTCTGAGATTGAGCTTTCGATGACCTGGCCTGTGACGCCTGTGGTGTCAGAAGGGAGGTTGACAATTTGCCTGGCATTGGTGTAACCTTCGAGGAAGTTTGGGTTTGTTTTTTTCAATGTCTTGGCCATTTTGTCGAGTTGTCCTTTGAGCAGGCTGTTGACGGTAAAAGTGATGGCGGTTTTTATCTGGCTGTTGGCAGATTTAATTGCTATTTCGGTCTGACGGGGATTTTGCTGTGCATTGCGATAGACGAGCAAAGCAGTGGCAAGTGCAGTGACATCGGCAGCATCGTAACCAAAGTCGGCAGCAACAAGAATGTTGGAGAGTGCACCGTCATGGATGGATTGACAGGCATCATCGAGGTCGTCTTTTTTGAGTCGTTTCAATTCGGATTCTGTGTAGTTGACCTCTTGTAAGAGTGTGTTATTTGAAACAGAATTTGCGTAGGCTGAAACGGCAGCAGACAGCTGCAGGGCGATGTCTATTAATGCCTGACGAACTAGCTTAGTGTCGGCTGTGACGCCTGTGGTGCCTGGCAGTGTAAGCTGGTTGAGTTGGTTGATGAGCAATTGCTTGGCTTTGATGGCTGCCAAAGTGAGAGCAAATGCGATAATGGCTGCGGTGGCTGCAACATTCAGCTCGCAGTACTGGATAACGACTTGAATCATGTTGAGTCGTTCGGCTTGTCTCTTAGTCATAATAATTATATTTTTTAAATTAGTAAACGATATGTGCGATGCGACTGGGTGGCATGAGCCAGACCAAGCGCATGATGCGTGAAAACAAGTTGGAAGAACATGAACCAGCGAAGTGCCAGCGGATGCTACTGAACCGAGGCCCGTGGCCTAAGAGGCATTGAGCGGGGGCGCAGTGAAAAGTGCAGTGCCTGTTGCAGAATGTAGGCTTTGCTTTTCTAAGCGGATACCTAAGTAAGTGATGCAGATGGTGGTGAAAAATCTCTCCCCCATTTGGTATAAAATTCAGAACATTTATTGTGCCATATGTATTGTTATATATGTTTTTGTGTGCACTACCTCAGAAAAGAAAACGGGAGTGGTTGGAGAGTATTGTATGATGGTTGAAAAAAAAATAATGGATGATGATGACGTGCATGTGGCTGTTGGGGGAGCGACAGCAATGATTGCTTGACTGACAGCAAGGTTTGAGAGGCCGACAGCAATGATTGGGAAGGTGACAGTGAGGCTTGTAGCGGGTGTGAGTGGTGATTGCGCGACTGGCCATGTTGATTGTTTGATTGGCAGCAACGTTTGCGTGACCGACAGCCCTGAATGCACAGGTGACAGCGAGGCTTGTATTGGGCTTGGGTGCTGATTGCGCGACTGACAACCCTGATTGCTAAGGTGACAGTGAGGCTTGTATTGGGTGTGCGTGCTGGTTGCGCGACTGACAGGAATGATTGAAGAAGGAGTCTGGTTGCAGAGTGAGAGAATCGTTGTGAGGAAGTGATGAAATGCGGGCTGCAAGCCCTCAACAGTGGATGGCACGGGCTATGGAAGCCCGCGCCATTGGGGTTGTAGCAAGTGTGCGAAGAGAGCACAAAGCTTACTTGCGTAATGACAGAACAACCATGTTGCCATGTTCATGCAAATAGGCAAGTAAACAAATGATGGAAAATAGTTTTCAACTTTTGTAGTATGTCAAATTATTATGAATACGTTCGGGTCGGTGATCAAAAACTTTTAACCCCACCTTGTCAAAGGCAAGGACAAAAATTTAAATAAAAAACGAAACCGAGAGAAACACTAAATCACCTTGCGCACTCTGCTATTTGCTATTTCTTATTTTCTGTAATCCTATTTCCCCGAGAAGGGTTTATTCCTGCCATTTCTTAGGTGTCTATCTTGTAAACCATCGGCTTACACCATTCTTCAAGGGTTAACCAGTTCAATATTTTTTATTAAATATTTTAAAATTTAAACAAATGATGTACAACAAACTAATTAAAGCTGATAGCTGCGCGGAGCGCAGGGGGTGGCAGGGAGGAGGCAATATCTTGAATTTAAAAGAAGAACAGAAGGGGTTACCTTATGCTAACTTTATATTTTCAATCTTATTCATGCTCACTTTACAAATGGTTTTTCAAGCCAATTGTTATGGGCAGATGCCACCTTATGCTACGACATGGCCACCCACACCCTTTCCTTGCATGGATTGCAATAATTACATTAGTAATGGCAGCGTGGAGTGTTCTTCACAATCTTGTTACTATTCCTCAGATTTTAATCAACTTTCTACCTTTGTGGCAGGCTGGAATGCTTACTCGGCAGATATTATGAATGGCCCAACCTGCGGGTATTTGGCGGCATATAATTTGAGTATTACTGCTCAAGATGGCAACCAGTTCCTCAGCATGTCAACCGGACCAGACTATGCTGAAGAATCTGTTTGGAGTGAGTTACAGATACCATTCACCCCTGGAGTCACTTATACTTTTTCGGCATGGGTATGCACGGGTACCTTTCTTCCCTCATCTGATTTATTCCCCATTGTAATGGGGTTGTCTGACACTACACCTCAGATCGGAATGGACATTGTAGAACTGATCGATTTTGATTTTAATGGATTAGGTAGTGTTGTGGTTATGCCAAATGCCACATGGACACAGTTCACTTGGACATTTGTTGCACCTAACATAGCCTTGACTCATTTTATACTTGCACCCTTAAATATATCAACAACTGACGGATGGATATTGGTTGACAATGTGCAAATAATCCCTCCACCCGCCCCGGATATTCAATTTAATATGACTCCACCACCCCCTATGTGCGATGGTGATGTGATAGAAGACATGTTTCAATTTGTAACCCCCAGCAACTCCGGAATATATGATGAGCTTTGGTTTGTGGTGGATTGGATAGACAATGGAACGGCTCAAAGTATGGTTTTGGGTGTGGACAACGGAGGTACCCTCAACGATGATTTCGTTTATACCCAATCCGTTTTTGGCGATGCCACTTCCGCTACCATCACCATCAATCAGATAAATCTTGACGGATGCCTTTTTGATGAAGATGTTGTTGTGCAACTCTCTCCCACCTATCCACCCATCCCTATCTTAACTACAGATGCGTGTGCCACGGAGTGCAACGGTGTTGGCGAATTTACGGACCCGCCTTTGGCACAAGGGCCACTTGTCTACACTTACAATCCTGCTAACCTAGACCTTGAACACCTGTGTGTCGGTTCATACACCGCAAGCACTACGGATATAAACGGTTGCCAAAGTGCTGATGCAACGCTGGTGGTACCGGGCAACGGTATCTGTTGTCCAACAATTGAATTGTCAGCCACCACCAGCGATGCCACCTGCCCTGAAAATGCAGACGGCACCGCTGACCTCACCGTAACAGATGGTGCTGCTCCCTATACTTATAGCTGGACGGGCCCCGATGCATATACCAGTGATTTGGAAGATCCACAAAATCTGGGAGCTGGCATTTATACGGTGGTGGTAACTGATAATAATGGGTGTATTGCCACTGAAGAAGTAACTATAAACCAGCCTGACGACTTCATCTTCACCACACCCTATACCTGCGTAGGCACAGAAGACTGGGACGGGCTTACAGTGTACTTTGAAGATGACTTTATTATACCTGCCCAGTTATACGCAACGTTTTTTGATGTCACTTTTCTGTTTGCACCCTTTGCCGATGTTATCGTGGAAGAAGAAGCCACGCTCTATGCGGTGAATTGTGATTTCACCACATGTGATACTTGGTGGCAAGGAATCAACCTACTAACGGATTATACAACACCAGACCTGGGGGCAACTCTGGTGATGTTGGGTGGCAGTGTAAGTTATGCTGCGGCTGCCATACACAGTGCCGAACCCACAGCCGACTTCGACATATACAATACCATCACAGGGCCTACCATTGTGTGCAACGGAACTGAGTTTATTGATAACAAACAACACGTTGTGATATCAGACGCCATTATGGCCGAAGACAACATAAACTACGTAGGCCCCACCTCCTTTACTGAGTGCGTTTTCAACCATACCCTGCAAGGCGCTGCCTTGTGGGATAGCCCCGATATGGTATTCTATGAAAATGTGATAGGCTACGGATTTGCCAGTTGCACTTTCCAAAATCTAAGTGTCGAGGATGAATGGGCCTTGCGCGGCACTGCCATCAGAACATTCAACGCCAGAGCCGATGTGGATGATCTGGATGAGTTCGGAGTGGACGCAGGCCTCAGCATTTTCAAGGGGTTTCAGTATGGAATTTATAGTGCCAATACCATTGGCCTGTACAACAACCAGATAATACGCGAAACCACCTTTGAACAAAACCAGATAGCCATCTACAACCAGAACGTATGCTTCCAAAGCATAGCCCGCAACACCATAGCTGTGGGTGACGACACAGGCATACCCAACCTGAACGAAGACCCAGTGGACCGCGAAGGCATAGTGGTAGACGGTGGTGGATTTTTCTTACTGAGCGAAAACAACATTACAGGCACACCTCTGGAAACCCCAAATGCAGTAACAGTAGGCATACGAGTGCGCGACATACTTACAGGTAGCGAGGAGGTATACAACAATACTATCAGTACCTGTAACTATGCCAACCTTGCCAACGGCACCAACAGCATAGCTGATGAAGGCGTGCGTTACATCTGCGGCCACCACAGCGGCAACGCCACCGATTTGTTGGTAAGCGAATTCCCCGGTAATGGCAACACAGCCAATATTTCCGAATGGCAAAGTGATTTGGGATCAGTTTTGTTCTTGGGGTTTGGAGAACAAGCCGCAGGCAACACATTCACCACCGCCCCCACTGAGTGGCACATAGATAATTCAGGCAATCAGGAGATAAATTATTTGTACGGAACGGGGCCGAATGAGGAGCCGACAATTACACAAGGATTGGTGAATTCACCTGTTCCCGGCATAGACAATAGCTGCGAATTAATCGTTGTAGATATGATGCCGCCTTTAGGTGATGTTGATGGAGCTACTTTGAATGATTGGCAAGAAAAAATAACCGGAAGCAAAGCGGAATGGAGCAGCGCTAAGTATGTGTATAAGTCGCTTATCGATGGCGGCAACACTACCGAGTTGATGGAGTTGGTGGAAGCTGCCTGGGGCACCAATGTCTGGAATACAAGACAAACACTGATGGCTCAATCACCTTATGTGTCAGCAGCAGTGCTTGAAAACTTAGCCAAGCAATGTCCTGCCTTTCCCTATTCCGTTGCACTTGAGGTTTTGCTGGCCAACCCAAGTCCCACAATGACAGAAAAGTTTCTATGGATGATGGAGAATGAAACCACTTTTCCTCAAAACATGATAGACATGGTTGCCAACAATACAGGGCAAACCCAATACCGCGACCAAATAGAAGAAACATTGGCAAAATCGCACATGACTTATTTAGATAATAAAGCAAGATTGTTGCGCCATCAATGGAGAGCAGATAATTTGAGCATTGCACAGCGTGTAGCACACTTGGATTCTATGGAATCCGTTGCGGCATCATTATCTGCAATCGATTTGCTAATTAGCAATGGTGAATATGCAGATGCTTTGGATCGCTGCGATTCATTGGAGTCGAAGTTTGAGTACTCTACAAGGGTGAAGCGCGAGCAAGATGCCATGTACCAGTGGATAGAATTAGTCTCAACAAACGCAACGCTTGATAATTTGTCGGTTTCAGATAAGGCAACACTTAATTACTTGGCTGCAAATCGCTATTACACTATGGCGGGTAAAAAGGCAATGATTGTATTGAACCATTACTACCACGAAGACCATTTCATTCCGGCTTATTATGGGGTAGGCAGTGCATCAGTGAGGAGTATGCAAGCAAAAAATGAACAACCTGAAATACATTTGCTCAAAGCATTTCCCAATCCAACCGATGAACTTTTACAACTTTGGTTGCAACTCGGACAACGAAACATTACAGACGAGATGGTAAGCATTTTGGATGGTCAGGGAAGGGTTATAGAAACTTTAAGAGTAAAAGACCCGATGCAACAATTTGTGATTGATACAAGGCAATATGCCAGCGGTCAATATCACATTGTGTTGAGCTTATCAAATGCAGAACTTGAAAGAATATCGTTCAATGTGGTTCACTGATTACAATAGAACAAGAAGCAGAGCCCCCATGTGGCTCTGCTTCTTTATTTCATTTTATTCCAATGCTCAAGTTACTTTTAATACTCGCTCTTATGGAGTAATAAATACCATTTACAATTCAGTACAAGTTTTAGAAGATGGTTATCTCACCTGCGGATGGACTTACGATACCATACCGACTGTCCATTTTGATATACTGTTGACAAAGTTCAATGAGTATGGTGAAAATATCGAAGAGTTTCATTATGGTGAAGAAGCATTTCAAACATTTACTCAAGAGAATTCTGAATCAAAAGTTCCTAATCTTTATATACAGCAAGCATCAGCTTTAGATGAAAATAATGTATCTGTTGGTAGGTTGATATGGTACAACAATGCAGGTGACACTTTAAAGACGAAAGACCTTTATTCACCCTACTTTTTAGACGGTGGTGACGATCAAATCAACTTGTATTACAATATCCTGCTCCCAGATAGCACTATATTTCTTACTGGGGTATTATTCCAAACCCCTGGCACCGCCAACGATGTCTGCATCTGGCATTTAGACAAAAACGGCAACGAGTTATGGCACTACATCTACGCCACCGAAGCCAACCCCGAAACATGCCATGCTATGATACCTTGGGGGGGGGGGGTGATGGCTGCGATATATAAAGGATTAGACGGAACCGAATTCGGGGGGGGGGGGGGTATTACAGATAGTTGATGCCAACGGTAACGATGGGGGAACAATTGATGAATCAGTGTGGAACAACTACAGTTCTGGTATTCAAGCCATGTTTATTGATGATGGGTATCTAATTTGTGCAGGGGGCGTGGCAGAGATACCTGATGTAAACTCGCGACTTGCTATCTGGAAATTAAATGCAAATGGAGAACTTGTATGGAGCAGTCCAATTGGAGCTTATCCAACTGCAAGCAACAATACATACTATTTCAAAACATTGGTAAAAACAACTGATGGCAACTATGTGGGAACAAGTGATTATGTTTGGTATGATGGGGAAGACTTCAATTCTGATGTGAGAATAGTAAAAATCGATAGTGCAAATGGGGATTCTATTTGGACACGCTATTACAACTATGTAGAAAGCGAATTTGACATCCACCAAGCCATCGACCTCAAGGCAACCCCCGATGGAGGCGTAGTTTTCTGTGGCCATGCAAGCGACAACTGGAGCCAAAACCCCGACCTGGAACTACCTGCCCAACAAGGGTGGATAGTAAAACTGGATGCCTGCGGCTGCCTTGTGCCGGGGTGCGATGAGAACTGCGTAGTGAGTGTGGAAGACCCTACGGGCGGTCATGCTGACGAAGGTCAGCATCTGTTTTTAGTGGGGCCTAACCCTGCCAGCGACTTCATCAATATTTATTTGAATAAAATATCGAATGTTCAGCATTCAGCATTCACTATCCAAGTGCATGACATGCAAGGCAACGAAGTGAAGTCGTTTGTGCCGCACCGTGGCGATACTACTTATATAGTGGACACACAAGGCATGGCAGCGGGTGAATACATTATCATTTTGGTAAGTGAGGGAAATGTGTTGCAGACACAGAGGATTATTGTTGCCAAATGAAGAAGACAAGTCCTTGACAATGTTTCATTCAATGTGGTTCACTAGTACAAATAGCATGATTAAAAGCAGAGCCATTGCATGGCTCTGCTTTTTTGTTTTTTGTATGTCCACCAATGCTCAAATTACATTTTCAAAAAGGCTTCCATTGATAAGCACTACAGCTTTCAATTCAGTACAAGTTTTAGACAATGGCAATTACTTATTGAGTGGATATACGTTGGATTCAGTTCCAAATTATCATTTCGATTTTGCTACATCTTTCATTGACCCACAAGGAGAATTGATTTCCTTTCAGCATTTTGGAGACTCTTCCGATTACTATCATATTCAACACCACAGCATAAGTATGTTGCCTGATTTATTCGTGCAGCAAGGCTGGATGAGTGTGAATGATACTATGACAGGAGTTGTATTTGTGTTCAATGCAGCGGGCGATACAGTAAAGACCATGCACTTTCAATCACCTTTCAATGGTGAACCATGGCAGTATGCCGATTTTGTTAATCCGCGTTACTCTATACTTATGCAAGACAGCAGTGTATATGTAACAGCGGGAGTTGTAGGCGCGACCACCGCCAACGATGTCTGCATCTGGCACTTAGACAAAGATGGCAACCAGTTATGGCATTACATCTATGCTACTGAAGATAATCCCGAAACATGCTATGCCATGCTACCTTGGGGGGGGGGTGATGGCAGCTATTTATAAGGGTTTGAATGGAACTGAATTTGGGGCAGGTGGAGTTCTTCTAATAGTAGATGCTGAAGGAAATGATGGTGGAATAATTGACGAATCGGTATGGAATAATTATAGCTCGGGTATGCGGGCTATGCTTGTCGATAACAGCAAAATAATTATTGCAGGCAGTATTGCAGATTCACCGGATTATAATTCCAAAATAGGTATTTGGAAATTGGAAGGAAGTGGTGACCTTGTCTGGAGCCAAACGTTTGGCCCATATCCACCTCAAAACAGCACAAATCGCCTTAACACACTTGTTAAAACTATGGATGGTCATTATGTCTGCACAAGCGATCATTATTACTATACAAATGATTCTCATTTTGATGTTCGTGTAATAAAAGCAGATAGTGCAGACGGCAGCCTTATATGGGAACGCTACTATCATTTTGTGGAAAGTGAGAGTGAGATTCACAGCGCCATAGACCTAAAAGCCACCCCCGATGGTGGTGTTGTCTTTTGTGGCCATGCCAGCGATAGCTGGGCACAAAACCCCAACCTAGAACTACCCGCACAACAAGGCTGGATAGTAAAATTGGATGCATGCGGCTGTCTTGTTCCGGGGTGCGACATTAACTGCACTGTTGGGGTAGAGGAATCAGCAAACAGCGAAGAGCGAAAAGAGTTGTTTTTGGTTGGGCCTAACCCTGCCAGTGATTACATCAACATCTACCTCGCGGCTTCCAACCCTTCGTTATTCGACCTGTCCCTATGGGATATTCGAAATTCGAAATTCGTTATTCATGATATGAATGGTAATGAAGTAAAGTCCTTCGCCCTACAGCGTGCAGACACTACCTACATAGTGGACACGCAAGGCATGGCAGCTGGTGAATACATTATTAGTTTGGTAAGTGAAGGAAACGTTTTGCAGACAGAGAGAATCGTTGTGGCAAAATGAAAACATTAAATTGTTGGGGATTGTCATCTTCAAAGCTGCGCTTTTCTCCTTTAGGGCCAGGGTGTGCGGAGCATATTGGGCTGCAAGCCCGGCACAGTGGGTGGCACGGGTTACACTGCGTTGAGCCAGCGCCAGACAAGCCCGCTCCATTGGGGAGCAGTTGCCGCTACCAAAATTTTTCACTCGCTAAAGGCGCGCAATTATTTACTTGTCTATTAGCAAAAAAGCCATTGCAAATGTTCGCAATGGCTTTTCAAAATATTGTTATACAGGCTTATTCAGCGAGGATGACCACTTTATTATTCTGCACCTCCACCGTGCCGCCTTTTACGTCAAACTTATGTTCTTTCCCCGCAGTGTCTTTCAAGCGCACGGTTCCTTTTTTGAGAGAAGAGATAAGCGGAGCGTGGCGATTCAAAATGCCAAGGCTACCATCGCTTCCAGGTAGGAAAACATAGTTGGCTTCGCCTTGGTACAAGGTGGCTTCGGGGGTGAGTATTTCTACTGTCATTGTGGTACTTGTTGATTTATTGACTTGTTGATCTGTTGATTTGTTTGATTTTCGGAATTGAAATCAACAAATCTGCTAATCAACAAATCTCCCAATTATCTGGCAGCGGCTTCAGCAAGTAACTTCTTACCAGCTTCTATAGCTTCTTCTATGCTTCCTTTCAAGTTGAATGCTGATTCTGGATACTCGTCACATGCTCCGTCCAATATCATATTAAAACCTTTGATGGTTTCCTCAATTGGAACGAGGACACCGGGAATACCTGTGAACTGCTCTGCCACGTGGAAAGGCTGAGAAAGGAAACGTTGCACTTTACGTGCACGGTAAACCGCTTGTTTATCCTCTTCGCTCAACTCATCCATACCTAGAATGGCGATGATGTCCTGCAATTCTTTATAACGCTGAAGGATACTCTTCACACGCTGAGCACATTTGTAGTGCTCTTCACCAACTATTTGTGGAGTGAGAATTCGTGAGGTAGAATCCAATGGATCCACCGCAGGGTAAATACCCAACTCAGCAATCTTACGGCTCAATACTGTGGTCGCATCTAAGTGAGCGAACGTGGTGGCTGGC
Source organism: Flavobacteriales bacterium (assembly GCA_031414655.1). Lineage (GTDB taxonomy): Bacteria > Bacteroidota > Bacteroidia > Flavobacteriales_D > Sanyastnellaceae > JANNVZ01. Next base: position 60,293 of record JANNVZ010000017.1, on the reverse strand, counting down.
GCAGGGTCAGTCAAGTCATCCGCGGGCACATATACTGCCTGTACTGAGGTGATAGAACCACGCTTTGTAGAAGTAATGCGCTCTTGCATCACGCCCATCTCTGAGGCGAGCGTGGGCTGGTAACCCACGGCAGATGGCATACGGCCTAGAAGTGCAGAAACTTCAGAACCTGCTTGAGTGAAACGGAAAATGTTGTCAATGAAGAAAAGGATATCGCGACCGCCTGATTTTTCATCTCCATCACGGAAGTATTCAGCTACTGTTAGACCAGAAAGGGCAACACGTGCGCGTGCTCCAGGAGGCTCGTTCATTTGTCCGAATACGAGTGTAGCCTGACTTTTTGCAAGTTCTGTTTTATCCACTTTGCTCAAGTCCCAGTCACCTTGCTCCATGCTGTGCACAAATTCTTTTCCGTATTTGATTACACCAGATTCAATCATCTCGCGCAAAAGGTCATTGCCTTCACGCGTTCTTTCACCTACACCGGCAAATACTGAAAGACCTTCGTAAGCTTTCGCGATGTTGTTGATGAGCTCCATGATCAATACGGTTTTGCCGACACCGGCACCACCGAACAAACCGATTTTACCCCCTTTGGAGTAGGGTTCTATAAGGTCAATTACTTTGATACCTGTGAAAAGTACTTCCGAAGAAGTGGAAAGGTCCTCGTAGCGCGGAGGCTGGCGGTGGATGGCATAACCACCTACGTTGCTCACCTCTCCAATACCGTCAATGGCAGTGCCTACTACATTGAAAAGACGACCTTTGATTTGTTCGCCTGTTGGCATGGTGATGTTGGCACCTGTAGAGTGCACTTCAGCACCACGCTGAAGACCTTCTGTAGCTTCCATGGCTACTGTGCGAACGGTATCCTCACCGATGTGCTTTTGGCACTCCAGTATGATATCGCCTTCGGGGCGTTTTACGATAAGCGCGTCAAGAATTTGTGGAAGTTTTTGACCTGATGGGAAGCTTACGTCCACTACTGGGCCAATGATTTGAACAACTTTTCCGATGTTTTGAGACATGCGATTTTATTTATTTAATTCCCTAAGAAGGGGTCTGATTTCGGGGCGCGAATGTAGTTACTCGTTTTGCCTGAAAAAAGAAAGTGTAGAACTTTGTTTTGGTGAAAGGGTAGAAAAAAAAATCCCGGTTGATTTCTCTACCGGGATTGAATATTGGGTCTGGGCAATTTTAGTTTTTAGGCGGGGCAGGGGTGATGGCACCCTCTTCCTTCTCATTGGTATAGTCAGGTATTTTCAATTCTGCACAAACAATAGCGGTAATGTCTTCGCCATTTAGGTAGAGCAGAACACCTGTGCTGACATCAAAGATGTAGGTGAAGCCTTTGTCCTTTCCAACTTTTTCAACTGCCTCAAGTGCTTTTTTCTGAATGGGCTCCAGTTTTTCTGCTTGTTGCTGGGCCACGTCCTGATTGCGGGTTTCAGTTATTTCATACATCTCATTTTCCAATTCCTGCAGTTTCATCAGGTTTTTTTCAATCAAGGCTTTAGGAGTGGCCGGATTTACGGCCTTTTGTTGGTCTTGAATTTTTACAACCAATGCATCATAGTCGGCCTTCATTTGTTTTAACACTTCCTGATACTGGTTGTATAGAGTGTCTATTTGCTTTTCGGCAAGCTGGTACTCAGGCATGTGCTGCACAAGTTTCTGCCCATTTACGTGTCCGAATTTTTGTGCGAATGATGAAGCAGTGGTTAAGCAAATAACTGCTATAAGAACGAGAACTTTTTTCATTATTAAATTTTGATATTGTTGTTTTATCTGGTTTCTAAGATTCGTGCCAAATGCATGTGAAAGCAACACAGGGCTATTTTTTTCCTCCATTATCGCCTTTAGAATTGCGTGGTTGGGTTTTTCCGCTCCCTTTATCATCCTTAGGCTGTGGTCGTTCGCCATCATTTCCATCCTCACTTTCTTCTCCACCTTCTCCTTCCTCTTCCAATATTTCTCCGGGTTTCAGTCCCATTTTCTTCAGCACTTTGTCGCTGATGTCGTGTTTGGGGTTGGTGTAAAGCATGTTGCTGTGGTTGGCTTTGTCAAACACTACCATAAGTGACATTTGTTCAGCTACTTCTTTTATGGCTTCGAAAATTCGGTCTTGAATGGGCTTTACTAATTCTTCTCTTTTCTTGAAGAGTTCACCATCAACGCCAAACTTGGTTTTCTGCATGTCCTTTGCTTCCTGTTTCTTTTTTTCAATGTCTTCTTCGCGCTTTTTACGCATATCATCAGTTAGCAGTATTTTCTCAGCTTGATAAGCGCTTGAAAGCTTTTCAATGTTGGCATATTTCGTTTCAATGTCCTTCTGCCATTGGCTGCTTAGCTTGTTTATCTCGGCTTGTGCGCTTTGGTATTCGGGTATGTGACTGAGGATGTATTTGGTATCTACATAGCCGAATTTTTGCGCAAAAGATGTTGTGCAAAAAACAGAGATAAGGATGAGAAATAAAAGAGGCTTTTTCATTTTTCTATGGTGTTTTATTACATCATGACCAAAAAAGGGGTGCGAATGTAAGCGGCCCGATAAACCAATTATTTGGAATTAAATTGCACGATGTCATCACAATTCTCCAAGATTCATACCGATACTGAAGTGGAATGTGCCTCGGGCCATGAGTGGCTGAGCCGGCACATCATCCAGCCTCCAACCATAGTCAAAACCGAGCAACCCGAACATGGGAAGGAAGATGCGCAAACCAACCCCTCCTGAACGATAGACATTAAAGGGGTCGAAGTCACTTAGGTTTTCCCAAGTTTTTCCTGCTTCCAAGAAGGTAAGTGCGTAGATGGTAGCTTGTGGATTGGTGGACAAGGGATAACGCAATTCCACACCATACTTGGCAATAACCGGTGCACCTACATTGTTCACTTTGGCTCTGATGTCAGTGGGTGCAGTAAGTGAGAGGTCGTCATACCCGCGAAGGTTCACAATTTCGCGCCCATCCAATAGGAAGCCACTCAAGAATACACCGCCTAGGTAGTAACGCTCGAAGGGTGACTCACCCAATTCTTTATTGTAGGTGCCTAGGAATCCGAAGCCTGCTTTGGTATTCAATACAAAATTGCGTTCCTTGTGCTTGTTCAATGGCGTGAACCACTGCGCTGTGAATTTGAATTTGTAAAACTCCACCCATCTGAATCTTTGTTGATCGGTGAGATTTTCGTAATCAGTCTCTTTGCCAAGCAGAGCTTCACCCAGTAACCTATAAGGTGGTGTGCCTTTCGCTGTGAAAGTTATCTGCGAACCCCATTTTGGATAGATAGGATCAGAGGTCGAGTTTCTTGATAAGGTGAAAGTTCCAGCAAGGTTATTTGCCTTACCGTTTCCATCTGCGAAATCAAAAAGTACTTGATAATCATTGAGTGAGTAATTCTGATAAGTGAGTCCACCTTGAAATACAAAGTAGTCATCAGGCCATTGCAATCTTTTACCAAATGATATCGCGCCTCCCTTTATGTTTAGTTCTTGTCGATTGGCTGTGCCGTCTTCATCCTGCTTCTTGGTAACGCCATTGGTCTGTGTACTTGCCCATGCTGAGAAAGTGAGGGATGTTGGTTTTTTGCCTCCAAGCCAAGGCTCCGTAAATGACGCATTGTAACTCTGGAAAAAGACACCATTGGAAGTTGCGCTAATGCTCAGTCTTTGCCCGTCACCAGTTGGTAAAGGACTCCAGGCTTCTTTCTTAAAGAAGTTGCGCATCGAGAAATTTGAAAAGCTTAAGCTGAGTGAACCGACCACACGGCCGCGGTTGCTGCCTACTTGGCCACCACCCCAGCCACCACTAAGTTGTATCTGGTCGTTGGGTTTTTCTTCCACTACATATGTTAGGTCTACCAGACCTTCTTCGTTTCGTTGATTGATTTGAATATCAAAAGCTTCGGGATTGAAGTACCCAAGTGCCGCTAATTCACGCTGTGTTCTAATAATGTCCGAACGGTTAAAAAGCTCTCCGGGTCTAGTTCTGATTTCCCGATAGATAACATGGTCGTTGGTTTTTGAATTACCAACCACATTGACACGACCCACACGGTATTGCTTGCCTTCGTATACCCTTACTTCAATATCAATGCTGTCAGGCTCTACCAAAGTCTCTACCGGAATTGCTTGAAAGGACAGGTAGCCATCATCCGTATAAAGCGATGAAACATCGCGCCCGCTAGGGTTGAAACTGAGGCGTGTCTGTAAGAGTTCAAGGTTATATACGTCTCCTTTCTGAATGCCGAGTACGCTATCGAGCGCAGTTGTGCGGTATTTGGTGTTTCCCACAAAATCCACATTACGGAAATAGAACTTTTTGTCTTCCTCCACTTTTAACCTAATGCCTACGCGATCCTGACTAATGAAGTAAAGCGTATCGCTCATTATTTTGGCATTCCTGAAACCTTCCTTGTTGTATTTCGCTATTATTTTTTGCTGATCTTCTTTGAACTCTTTTTCCATGTACTTGCTCTGTTTCCAGAAGCGCCACCATTTTTTCTCCTTGGTATTTTTCAGCAATCGCTTTGCACGGGCCTCGCTCAAGGCGGGCTTCATTTTCCTAACGCCAAATGGAAGTGTCCGCTTTTCAATCATCACTCCACCCGCACCTTCCACGGTAATTTCTTGAATTTTCACTTTATCGCCACGGTCAATAGTGAAGATAAGAGTTGTGCCGTTTTCCATCAAAGGTGCTGGCTCTTCGGTTACAATAACAGGACAATTGAAGAAGCCTTTTTCGGTGTAGTAGTCTTTGATAACAGCAATGGCATTGTTCTTCATGTTCTGGTTGCAAACTGTGCCCGTTCTCAAGTCTACTTTCTCGAGGATGTTGTCAGCTTCAGATTTTTTTATTCCTTCGTATTTCGTAGCAAATAGTCGGCTCGATTCCTTGATACCAATAGTGAGATAAACTTCATCACCTCGAAACTCAGCCACACTTATGCTGATGTCAGAAAAGAGCCGTTGTTTCCAAAGCTTACGAATGGCTTCGGTTATCTGGTCACCGGGTATCATTACTTCTTGTCCTTCTATAAGTCCACTGAAGAGCTTTATAGCCTGCACATCGCTATATACAGCGCCTGATACAGTGATGCCTGCAATGCGGTATTTTTTTGGATTGGCATAATCCACACCCTCGCCAATAAGGGTCTGTGAAGAACAAGGCGTGGTGAGTTGTATAAAGAGCAAGACCACTAACCAATAGCGGGGCGATGCAATGTTTTTCATCCAGCGGCAAACGGGGGCCAATGTTTTTGTCATACTCAATTTGCTTTCTCTTTGCCTCCGGGTATAATGTTCATCTTGGTGGTATCGGTGTTGCCTAGTTGTTCAGCTGTTTGCCCAAACCTGCGCTCGCGGCCTTGGTAATTCACTATGGCTTTATAAAAATCTTCCTCCCTGAAATCAGGCCACAAGGTCTCTGTAAAGTAAAGCTCCGCATAGGCGATTTGCCAGAGTAAAAAGTTACTGATACGACTCTCTCCGCTAGTTCTAATCAGAAGCTCGGGGTCTGGGAAGTTGCGCGTGCTGAGGTGGGCACTTATTAGGTCGCTGTCTATTTTTTCTTCACCCACACCACTTCGCACTATTTCTTTCACAGCATTCACTATCTCCCATCTGGCGCTGTAGCTGAGGGCAAGTATGAGGTTCGTGCGCGTGTGGTGCGCTGTTCGGTCCATGCCTTTTTGTAATTCCTCGCGGCAGTCTTTGGGCAAATTGTCGAGGTCGCCAATGGCATGCAGCCGAACTTCGTTTTTATCCAGTTCGTCCATCTCGCTCACAATGGTATGAACGAGCAAGTTCATCAAGGCTTCCACTTCTTCTTTTGGGCGGTTCCAGTTTTCGGTTGAAAAGGCGTAAAGGGTGAGGTACTTTACTCCACTGTTAGTAGCTGCTTTTAGCGCAGCGCGCACAGCTTCTACACCATTGAAATGACCGAATATTCTTTCCTTACCTTGACTTTGAGCCCACCTGCCATTGCCATCCATGATGATAGCTACATGCATGGGGATTTTACCTTTATTTATTTGGTCGAAAGCGCTCATTTATTGCGGGGCGCGAATGTAATAAGATGTGGGTGCTTGAAATTAGCCGTGAGTGCAGGGAAAAGAAGTACAATGACAAAAAGGAAAATTCTCACTTACCCCAACAAGTAGTCGCTTTTTTGTCGATACGAATATTGAGCGAACCCATGAAGAAGAAGTAATAGTCTTTGCGACCGGGATCGCCACGCTGCAAACCTCCGTTGTGGTTGCCATCAGGGTCCGCTATTTCGCGTTGCAGACTGGTATCGCTTAGCCTTGCCGCAAGTGTGCCGCTCTCATCTTCCAATAGTTCTGGGCTTACATATTTTCCTGAAATATCATCGAAGTAGTCTGTCCAGGTTTTGCGCACTCCCCACTCCAGCGAAAAGCCAAATATGGCCCAGATATTTGTTTTGAAGCCCACGCCAAATGGAACGCTCATAAGGCTGGTTTTGTATTTATCGCCTCCGTAGATAGTGCCCTGCCCTTCGGTGCCAAGGGGTTGCAATTCGTACCACGTACCGTTGTAGTTGGCCTGCGGCCTCATATTGAAGTAAGAGACACCAGCAAAGAGATAAGGAGTCATGGGGTAACTCTTATTGCCCAATTGATAGGGAAAAAAATTCAATTCAAATTGGAGGCTGCCTTCTACTATCTGATTTTTGAAATGTAGGTTTCGATTGCGTATCCACGGGTCATCGCTGTCTTCGTCCCATGCCTCAATGCTGTGATAAAGCAGACTGCCGCGAATACCCCAGCGCCTGTCCCAATTGTTGCGAAAGCTAATGCCTCCGCCCGGGTTGAGTCGTGTGCCAAAATGTTTGTAAGGATTTACCTCGCCTATGTAGTAGCTGCTGCCTACAAGTAGGCCAATGTCTTTGCTGCGTTCGAATTTTTTGCTTTGAGCAAAGCCTTGCGATACAACAAAACAGAATATGATGACAGAACTAAATTTCACGAGGGGTGAGTGGAATACGCTTTTAAACTGAAATTATTGCTCTCTTACGGTAATAATTAGGCGAAGTTATCGGTGCCTGATGATTTGGTGTTTATGTGTCAGTGTTAGTTTCTTTTGTCCAAGCCCCAGCCCATCTTGTTTCGGATGGTATTAAAGAAATTTTGACCATCCAATGCCACTAAGTTCAACCGAAAAGGTGCACAGGTTAGTTCAAGTGTGGTTTCACTATTGATGATGAATGAGCGGCTGTCAATATTCATCAGAAAATCAGGTGCGCGGCCTTCAGCGCGCAGCGATACTTTACTCGAATTGCTGATCACAAATGGCCGCACATTCAAGTTGTGCGGAGCAATGGGTGTCAGAACAACGTTGTTACTGTCAGGCATCACTATAGGACCGCCACAGCTGAGTGAGTAGGCAGTGCTGCCGGTTGGAGTGGCCACTATCAGACCATCTGCCCAATAGGTAGACATGAACTGGTCGTTTATGTAGGCGTGAACTGTAACCATGCTGTTTCGCTCTCGGTTCAGCAAGGCTACTTCATTCAACGCATAGGGAAAATCGCCAAAGCTTTGCGTTGCACTTTTTACTTCTATCAGTGCGCGGCTGTCGGTGGTGTAGTTGCCATTGGTGAGAGCCTCTATGGCTTCCTCAATGTTTTCGGGCGATACGTTAGAAAGGAAACCGAGCCGACCTGTATTTACGCCTAGCACTGGTATGCGCGAATCGCGAATGATAGCCGCTGTGTCTAGCAAAGTGCCATCACCTCCTACGCTTATCAGAAAATTGGTTCCTGCAAGTTCTTCATGATTCGAGAAGGTTGAAATGTTGACAGGCAAGCTTAGTTTGGTGACTAAGAAGCGATGAAAATTCTCATGCACCATAATACTGATACCTCTTCTAACAAGAGCGTCTACCAGTGTGCTTACTGTGCCTGCATGTTCATCATTAAATCGCTTGCCGTAGAGTGCTATTTTCATTGCGCTTTTTTGGATGAAAGCATTTTTTTTTGGATTGGCCCGAAAAGTACAATGCCCTGCCAGTTCTTGGTGGCAAGGCATTGCAGTTTATGTAAAATGTAGTGTTGGCTTAAATACTGAGGTAGCGCATCAATTCCTCATAGCGTTTTTTGATGTCCTCGGTGAATTCCTGTTCCTGATAGCTCGCCTTTACATCATAGTTGAATCTTTCAAGGCTTTGCAATATGGGGTTCAAGTCAGGTAAGCTTATTTTAAGATGGATCTCTATTTTACCATTGTCACCGGGGCTTACTGACGTACTAAGAATTTTCCCGTCATTCTCTTCTACTATTCTGGCTATTTGCTGCAAGCTGTAGTCTTTCTCCCACATTTCAAGTACTATGATGCCACCGCGTTGAGTGGCACCTTGCATTTCGCTAAGTTTTTCTACCAGATCTTCAAGCGTAACTGCTCCCAAGTAGTTGTTTTCAGCATCTACCACAGGTATCAGTGTTATGTGATGCTCACCTGCTTCTTTCAGAATATCAAGTATATGCACATTAGGCAATACACAGCTTTTCACTAATTGCAACTCGGACTGTGTTTCGTTAGTGATAATGGCATCAACAGATAGCAGAGCAGTCTCAGAAATGACTCCGAGAAATTTACCATTATCCACCACCGGCAGATGGCTCACACGGTACTCATCCATCAAGTTGAGTGCGTTGATTGGGTCGTCTTGTGCGCTGAGGACGGGCAGGTCAGTTTTTAAAAGGTGCTGGGCAGTAATCACTTTTTATTGTTTGGGTGTGAAGTATACTTTCAGTTTACAATTTCTATTTTGCTTTTCCCTACAGGGTGTGTAAAACTTGAGTTTGCCTTGGTTTATTCTTATGTATTACTTTAACAGAACAATCGGGCCAAATGTTGCAGGCTGTCAATAAGACACTGCATTAACAAATACGGATTTTTACACATGTCAGATGTGACAAATAAGAAAAGTCATAAAAAAATCACCTCGGCAGAAAGAGGTGAAAAAGTGTTCTATGAATTATTTCCTGAAGAAGATTCTCTACCGGTTATAAAGTCTAGCCCTGAAAGGCTTGGTTTACAGCCTGGGAAATGACGTTGACAAACTGTTGAATGGAACTTGGCAAACTGCCATCAAAGGACCCATCAATGATCCAATGCTGATATCCATTTTCTGTTTTGTACTCAATGTAAAAATTATTTGCCCATGTTGGGGCTGAGCCTATTGTTCCTGAAGGAGAATTCAATAGCTCCTCAGGAATTGGATTGTTTTTGAAAAGCTCCTGTATATTGTTATAGGCATTAGGACTTTTTCCTTCAGTGTATTCGCCATTCAGAGGTTGGTTGCTGCTAGGAACATTGCTATTGGCATCTTCAAAGACACCTGATGCATCTATTTTATATATGTTGATACATTGATCGATATCGCCAAAACAGTTGTTAGGGTCAGTGAACTGACCGAACACAATGAACTCAGGATAAACATTGTTATCAGTAGGTTTATCCTCTTTCAGACAAGAAGAAAAGCCAATAGATAAAAGAGGCAACAAAAAATATCTTCCTAACAAATGTGTCATATTGTCCATTTATTGAAATGAAACAGCACTCGGTGATAGAATGCCGTTTCATGGTGAATTCTTATTGAACCTGTAATACAAATGGGTCCGCGAATTTTTGATCGCGAATGATGGAATCGTCCGTCAATGTTTTCAGAAATGCTACTAGAGCTTTCTTTTCATATTCGGACATACCGAGGCGTGCAGGGGCAACACCGTTGGCTCCAACGTTGGTTTGGCCATCTTCAAAAGGGAAAAAGCCACCATCCCAACCAACACGGAGGTTAAAAGCTAACTGATCGTGTGGTTTAATGCCAGTATTGTAGAAATCGACTACTTCCTCGAGTGTAGCGAACCGTCCATCATGCATGTAAGGCGCAGTAATAGCTACATTTCGAAGTGAGGGCACCTTGAACCAGCCATTCATAGGCAGACCAGTGTTCCAGTCGGTTCCGGGAACCCCTGGGTCAACGTAAGTTTCCTCTAGTCCAATATTCATGGCTTGTGATCCCCAACCCGCAAAGTTTTCACCTCCGTGACAACTGCCACAGGGCAACTCATTATTGAAAAGTTGGCGACCTAGATTTTCTTCCTCTGTGAAGTTTGTAAAATTGATTGAATTGCCTTTATCAAACTTTGAGGATACACTGATCATAGCACGAACAAAGTGTGAGAGGGCATCGCCAATTCTTGATGGCGTTACTTCTGCATTGCCAAAGGCATTGGTGAACAAGTCGCTGTAGTATGGAAGGGCTTTCACTTTAGCAGCCATATATTCAGGCTCTTCAAGCCCCATCTCCACGTGGTTGGCAATAGGCTGTGTCACCATGGCGCTCAAATTGCTTTCGCGCATATCCCAGAAGTAGGAAGACTGAGTGCCTGGATTGGTAATGGCTGGAACGTTCCGACTTGTCATTGCGCCATTAAAACCAGCGTCCACGGCATTACTTGTTGCAAAACCTTTCATTTGGTTATGGCAACTGCCGCAACTTGTGCTGTTATTCACCGAAAGCTGGGTTTCATAGAACAATACGCGCCCAAGAGTAGCTTTTTCATTGATTACTTGAGCGTTGCCAAATGGATTAAAAATGCCAGCACCCTCCGGTAGTTCATTGTATTTCTGCAAATCATCAGGAAGAACAGGAATGCGTGCACCGGCAGTAGCGCCTTCTTTTTTACATGACTGCGCGCCTGCTATTACTAATGCTGCAATCAGAAGAATGGAGATAGAACTTTTCATTGGTATGAATTATTAAAGGTGTAAATCTAAAATCTCAAAATGAAGAATAGTGCGGTTGGGGGCTCAATAGAAAATCGGGTGCCTTTAGTTCGCTGCACATCGTCAAATGCTGGAAACTGCGAATCTTGTTCTTTCTGCACAGTTTCGAGGTACGACATTCTGCCAAGTAGCTCGGTGCCCAAGCTGAATTGGGGTGTAACGTGATATTGCAAAAAGAAGAAAGGTGACAGTCCAACTTCATAGGACAAGGTGCTTACTGTTGCCTTTTGCTCGTTTCCAAACAGTGTCGCTATGGTTGTTACACTTTTGTCTAAGCCGTATATAAAAAAAACATCAGAGCCGTATTTGAATGAAAATCTTTTAGACAGATCCTTATATAAGACAGCCCCGCATCGAATGGCCATTATATTAGAAGTCACCTTTATGGAGGGTTCGGTATTGTCATCATCGGCTTGCTGAAGATCAGTAGATGAAACAAGGCCAATACCGATACGGCCACCGAAAGTGCCGAAGCGATGCTCATAGGTAAGTACAAATGGACTTAGCAATTCGTCATCATCATCTCCAAAGTCGGGGTATTGATTAATGAAAGGTGTAGCGTTCAAGCCAATCTCATTGAAGGCTGTTGTGTCTTGCGCGGCAGATGTAAGAGCTTGTAGAGAAAGGAACACGAATAGAATGAAACGCATGATTTGATGCCTAAGGTGATTGAAAGTGTTTTGTAAAGATGAGACACTGGCAGTTCTAATATCGTTGCCTGCTTCCAATTTGAACACAATTAGTGTAGTTCTAGCAAAACCCGAGGCAACAAAAAAGGCCAACCTCTTCTGGTTGACCCCAAATCTTCGGACGTAAATGTTCTAATTATCAAATATCACCTTTCAATGAATTTGCTTCATCCTCGTCTTCATTGTCATCATCATCATTGATCCCATCATCTCCTGATTCGTCATCATCCTCGTCATCATCATCATCGTTTATTCCACCATTGCCATTGCCACCGCTATCATCGCCATCATCATCAGAGTCATCTTCGCCACCATCCTCTCCACTACCTGCCATTTTGTGTGTTTTCACTTCATCATCTGGAGTCATAAAATCACAGTCTTTAGAGCAAGATGCAAAAAGGACAATAAGTGCAATCAGCCACAATATGTTTTTTAAACGCTTCAACAATTTTGATTCTTAGGTGAATTCTCTACAAATGTATACAAGTAATTGATTTATACAAGCCTAAGTAGAAAAAAGTTCGTGAAAATTTTCTGGCAATATTATCTGCACTCGAGTGCCTGTTGGGTGGGTGTCATCGCCCCGAAGTTGGTAAGGGCCGCGCAGTTCGATGGTTTGTCCAGTTGTCTTTTTTATCAAGTCTATGCGGTTCTGGGTTATTTGCATTCCTTTGGAAATGTGGTTGTCAGTTCCCGATTTGTTCTTTAAGCTGTTTTCAATTCCTACACCGTTATCGGTAATGGTGAACTCAATATGCCCATTATTTTTTGAAATATCAACCTGAACGAGACCTTGTGTATCTCCGGGAAGCAATCCATGCCAAATGGAATTTTCAAGAAAAGGTTGAACAAGCATGGCGGGCACTTTGGTTACATCAAGGTTTAGTGTCGGATCTACGTTGATGCTGTAAGCGAATTTGTCCTTGAACCGCATGTGCTCTAGCTTCAAGTAAAGCTCTAGACGTTCAATTTCATCGCGCAGGCTAGTGAGGTTGTCTTGTGAACTATCTAGATTTTTGCGAATGAGTTTTGCAAAGTCGCTCAGATATCGATTGGCGGAAAGCTTGTCCTGTCTGTTTATGTAGTACTGAATGCTGTTGAGGGCGTTAAAAATGAAATGACGATTCATGCTGCTGTTAAGCGATTGTTGTTCCAATGCCAGCATTTTCGAACGTATTTCAAACCATTCTTTTTCTCTCTTTTCATTGATGGCTTTTCGCCTGTTGTAGACAATTGCGGATACTATACCCGCTGCAGAAAGCGCTTCTAAAACAATAAACCACCAGCGAAGCCAAAAAGGTGGAGTGATGCTGAAGCTGTAGCTAACGGGCGAACTCCATTGTCCTTCTTTGCTCAATGCCTTTACTAGAAAAGTGAATGAGTGATAGGGCAAATTGCTGTAAGTCGCAAAATTGTTTTTGGTCAGTGGTTTCCATTCATCATCCAGCCCAGTTAGCATGTATTGAAATTGCACATCCTCTGGATAGGTGGATGAGATGGCGGTGAAATAAAATGTGACGTGATTGTTCTTATAGTTGAGTTCAAGTTTTTCTGCAAGACCGTTCATGGGATTAACTACAGAACTGAATTTTGACCAGTCTTGATCTTGAAGATTGATTTGAATTTTTGAAAGAGACAGCAAAGGCGCCAATGCAATCTGTGGTTTGGATAAAGACTGAATATTGATTTTTGTTACACCTTCTGTGGTGCCAAACCACAGGTTGTTTTCATAGTCTGTGTATACGGCATTTAGATTGGTCTCTAAGCTGCGCAGCCCATCCTCGAGGCCATAGTGTTTGAAGGTGAGGTTGCGCTCATCAGTTTGTGCATTTACAGGCATGCTATGCAATCCATTGTTGGTACCAATCCACATAATTCCTTCATGGTATTTCAGAAAGTTAATCACATTGGAACCAGAGGTGTTGTAAATGTCTGAAGAGATGAATTGTGAGCCACTCAGCACTGCTATTCCACCCATAGTTCCTACCCATATGCGGTTGTACTCGTCTACTTCTATGCAATTGGTTGAGTTATCAGGCAATCCATCCTTTTGCGAAAATGAGCTGTAGTTCTTACCATCAAATTTGTAAACCCCTTCATTGGTGGCGAACCACATATTGCCCGCTCGATCTTCCCGAATACATCGTATTCGTTTCAATGGGGCGTTTTCCCTGCTTACGGCATGAAAATTCCCGTTGTCTCTAATGGCAAGGCCTTTTGATGTGCCCACCCATAAGGTGTTTGTGTGATCTTCAAAAAGGCTAATTACAACATCAGCGGGTAACGAGTCGCGTGAGTTAAATACTTTGAATTTTCCTTGTGAATATTGAAACAACCCATCGGAAGATGAAAACCATAAGTTGCCTTCATGATCGCAAAGACTGCTCCATATTCTGTTCACTTGAGAAAGGTTTTTCAAATCATAAAGCATAATAGAATCATCCACCATTTTGCAAATGCCGTTGTCAAAAGTTGAGAACCAATAATCGCCAGTTTGGTCTTGAGTAATTGACATTATTGCATCACCAATAAGGCCATCTTCAGCTGTGTAGCTTGTGAACGACTCACCAGTGAACTTAAGCAAGCCACCACCATAAGTAGCCAACCAGATGTTGCCTTCGCGGTCCTGCAACACATCGCGCACATCTGCTGTTGATAGCCCTTCACGTTCTGAAAATGAGACGAAATGTTTTCCATCGTATTTGAAAAATCCAAAACGTGATGTGATATAAAGATCGCTATTTCGAGCGGTAATAATTCCTGTGAGTATGTCTGAGGCAAGGTTGGGAGAACCTACAAAAGACTTTACAAATTGTCCATCCGCATTGAGTTGAATTAGCGCTTCTCCTCGAGTTGCCAGCCATAAGTTTCCATCAGGTGTTTCTGTGATGTCAAAAAAGTGCGTTTCAGAATTGGTAGGCTCAAAAAAAACGGACGCTACCTTTGGAGTGATCTCAAAAAGTTTTTCTTTAGTCAGAACGAGTATGCGATCTTTTGACTGAAGGAAGGACTTAATGTGCAAGCCACTTAAACCTTCGCATCCTAGAGGAAGGTCAAGGAATTTTGATTCAGCTTTTGAATACAGAAGAAGCCCGCTTTCTGTTCCTATCCAAATCCGATGTTCCTCGTCTTCATACAGCGCATTTACCACTTCTTCGTTTAGCGGAGTCGGTAACACAACACTCGTAATTCCCAGGCCGTTGATGAAGGCAAGATTTCCGTTTGAACCCGCTACTACGGTACCATCAAGCAGTTCTATGATGCAATTTATTTGATTGTTTTGTAATCCGTTCTGTCGGTCGTAGTTAAAAAAACTTCTTCCATCAAAACGGGAAAGACCACCCAAAGTGCCCGCCCAGATATAACCTCGGCTATCTTGAAATAGGCACCGCACCTGCGATTGTGCAAGACCTTCATTAAGGCTGTATTGAATGAAAGTGTAGCGTTGCGCTGATAGAGTGGAAGGTAAAAGAAAAATTGAAAACGCTAGAAGGATTAGGAATGGAAAATTAAAAATGGAAGATTGATTTGGCAATCGCTTGCAGCCTAAAGAAAAAGAGGATATCAGCTGACTTGTCTCAACAGCATCGCAGTGCGAATTTTCTATTTTCCAATTCATCAGAGCAGGCGCTTTTCTTGCATTTTCCATTGCCCTCAGATGTTGCTGATTTTATCTAAAAACTCTTGCAGTTTTCTGCGGGCAACAGGTATTTGTGTGCCGTCAGTCATTATTGCAATGTTGCCATCTGTGCGATTGAATTCTTTCAAATGATGCGCTATGTTGATGATGTGCGATTTGTGAAGCCGGAAAAACATATTGGGATCTAGACGGTCCTCAAACGCTTTTATGCTCTTACTGCTTACATATTTTTTTCCACTAATCAAGTATATCGTTGTGTAGTTTTCAAAAGCTTCGAGGTGAATGATATCGGTGTTTTTGACTATGGCAAGTCCATCTTTTGTGGGCACTACGGTTTTTTCTACTGTGTTAGTCAGAGCAATATTTTCTAAAACTTTGGCAATGCGCGTATCGCTAACGCGTGAAGTTTTTTTTTGGTCATGTATCTCTTTTGCTTTCGCAATTGCTTTTTGCAAATCATCAATATCAATTGGTTTTTCGAGGTAATCAAGAGCGCTTTCTTTGATGGCGCGCAGCGCATAGTCGCGAAACGCAGTAGTGAAAATGACCTGAAACTTTCTGTCTTCGATACTTTGTAAAAACATAAAACCGTCTTCACCGGGCATCATGATGTCTAGAAAAACCAAATCGGGGTTGATCTCATCAATCATTTGTCTGGCTTGCGATGCAGAAGATGCGGCACCAACCAAATGAACGTCCTCGCAATAGTCCTCTACCAGCATTCGCAGATTTTCGCGGGCAAATTCTTCATCGTCTACTATGATGGCTGTGAGCTTTCTGGACATAGAATAATTCGAGTAAGTGTTGTTAGTGCGTGAAGATAGAAAGCTTGATATATAACTAGACGGCAAGTTTGATGAAATAATCACATGTGCAATACTTCGTGAAAGTCGGGAACATCCTCTTTGTAGTTCCTACCACTGGCTTGAACCACTCTTTATATTTTGATATTTCGGTACTTTCACATAGAAGTTAGTTGGCTGCTTATATGGTTCAGACCTAATAACCGTCCAATCAACGCTAGATGATTTTTCGAATTCGAAATACTTTGATTGAACTTCTTTTATTTCTTTAACGTAGAATTCATTGTCAACATAAAATTCATTTTCAATTCTCTCCGAGAATGACAGAGTAAGAAAATTTCTGAAAAACAATGGTGTTGTATTCTTTTCGTAAATCATATGATGCACCTGAAATTTATTCTCTGGGTATTTTGGAATACTATCAGTAATCTGTTCACAATCCGCAGGAAGTTTGATCCAATTGAAAAGCGTAAATCCGCTTCTATGATAGGCCGATTTTGGCGGTATGTAAGTTATACGTTCAGGCTTAGATGTAATTGTGACTCCATATGCCACAATCCCCGTTTTCGGAATTAAAGCTGGACCAGTGTACGTATAGGTTGTCGTCTCACTTGTTAGTGCAATACTCTCATCAAACCAGTAGTCCATTTTATTGCCATTCCTAATGTAAGCAGAACGCTTCCAATCTATGTACAAGGGTTTGGAAGTCTTGTTGAAAATCGAGAATGAAAGAATTCCACGCTCGCCCCAAAAGCCATATTCTAATCGAACAGTATCATTCTCAAACACATAAACTGAGTCCTCGATAATCAAAGTGCTTTCCACACTTGCTACATGATAGTAGGAAACACAAGAGCAAAAAAGAACTGATAGTATTAAAATTAGGGTGAAGGGTTGTTTCATGTTTTTTGACAAATGTATTTGTGCAATTAAAAAAACGCCCTCAACTGAACACCACCTGAGTGTATTGTTTTCACTTCTTCAGGCTTTCTTCCGTTATAAATCAAATTGAGTTGGAGATTCTTCGCAATGGTTCGCTGCACCGTTGCGCTCCATGTAAAGTTGTTTCCTTTGCTAAGCCCCTCCAGCATCTCAAAGGCGAGCGAATTGTTGGCTACACCATTGTAGGCGATTCTGAAAAAATTTACCTCAGCAATGAAGCTACCTTTTTCAGCACTGTTCAACGTGATGTCCGCGCCTAGTTTTTGAATAGTAGTCATTTCTATGCCCAACACATTTTCTTTGGTGGAGTATTGCGCAAGCAGGTTGAACCGGCTGCGTGTGTTTGGCTGCCATGTTATTTTGGGTTGAAAAGAAACATACTTTAATTCATAATTTCTTCCGGTGAGGAAGTCTGAAGAGGCTACCTTTTTTCCTGTTCTGTTTTCCAAAAAGAATGTGACTTCTTTGAAGAAATTCCAACGCAAACCCGTCTGATGAAAATCATCACCGCGACTCTCAAAACCATTGCTCAATAAGTTCTTATTGCGCACATACTGATACGTGTAGTCAAGTCCGAAGGTGGGATTTGCCTTGTTGAAAAAGAGTATATTTCTAAACATCCCATTGAGTGAAAGCAATGAACTGTCCGCCACTTCTGTCAAAAATGGATTGAAGCGATCGTCTTTGTTTTCGCGTGTTGTTTTTCTATCAGCGCGAAACGAGGTTTGGCTATTGAATCGATTGATGAAGTTGTTGATGCCTGTTTTTTTCTTGAGCAATTTTGTTGGATTCAGGTTAAATGACTGACTGAATTGATTGGTGAATGTCCGAACATAATCGTTGCTCTGAACGGAAGAGCGGATATAGTTGGCTTCATAGCTGAATTGTGCAATTTCAAATTCATTCAAGTCCTTCACACCGTCACCATCATAGTCTATCCAAACAAATACACCTTGCCCTGCAGGCACTTCCAGATAGATGAATTCGCGCCTTTGTTCCAGCCCTGAACCCACTTCGTAAAAGGTGGTGCTTTGTATAAATCCGTCTTTCAATTTGAAATTGTATTCAATACGAGTAAGCAAAGTATTTTCTGGAGATTGCGTGAAAAGTTCAGGATTGATAACTCGCAATCTGCGATTGCTGATGTTCACACTAAGGCGCGAATCCTTCTTTCCTCGCAGCGTCATTAGCACTCCATATTGATCAGCGCGCGCTGCATTGTTCAGATTCAGTGCGATTGGCTTGCGATCAATTCTGTCGCGGTAGTATACTGTTATGCTCTTGCTCAGTGTATCTGCGGTACCTGCGCCCACTTCCCAATCGTAGAATTGATAGGTGTTTGCGGCAAGTGTGTCTGACGCGTTCAGGTAAAACAGATTGTGTTCGTGCTCATCTTTGAAATAGACACGCATGTATTTCCATTGTTTTGAAATGTCTGATTTGTGCCTAAGAAATTGTGTCTTTATCTGTCCTTGTGTGGTCAGGTATGATCCATTGATGACAGCTTTAAAATTCTTTTCAGTCAAAATATTAGTGGCGATTATGCCTTTGTATCCTCGGTAATTTTCACCAATCAGAAAGGCATCGGCACCAGCCGTGAGTAGACCAAGATTTAGTTTTTTTAGCGAAATTTCAGCAGAGCCTATGTGCTGATCGTTCCTGAGATTCAGGTTCAATACATTCCAATTGCGCGCGAATTCGACTTCACGGAACCGTTCAATCGGATTAAAATTTTTCGCGGTGTATTCGTAGCCAACGGATAGGGAGGTGGTGCTCTTTCTTATGCGATTAACATTATTTCCGGGTTCTTTTGTGCTAGGTAAATCAACCATTCCCTTGCGTTCGCGCTTAAATTTTGTTTTGAATCCAAAACCAATATCATCCTTCGAATCAATCGAAGAAAACGTGTTGAGGTCACGATTACTCATGGCGCCTTCTAACATCACTTTGTTAGTCACAAATGTTTTGGACGATGGCTTCGATAAGTCAAGTTCTGCACCAACAGTCACCATTTGTGTTTTCTTGGGTGTGGCTAGCAGAATGATAGGAGAAAAGCTACCCTGCTTCATTTCATTTCCATCCACTATCAGCGGCTGCAACCAGCGGAATTTTCTTCCATTAGCAGTGAATCCATCGTCTACATAATCACCATTACCACTCCCCACTGATGTGAATGTCAAACGATATTGAGCAATTGAAGAGTCAGTAGAAAAAACAAATACAGAATCATATCCAAGCGAATCAACCAGTGCATACAAAACAAAGTTGTTGGCATATCCAACGCTGTCAATTCCCGATGTAAATGCATTTAGCAAATCATCACCGGCAGCAGCCAAAATGGCTTTGTCCGTCTGCGCGAGCTCTTGTTGCAAAGGCTGATTCTTTGCATCATTTTCACTGAAAGCATTCAGGTAAAATTTGTTCAATCCTTTTTCCAGTGTTATTGAAGTTTGCAGCAAAGGCCTTGCATATCGCTTTTCAGAGTATTGAAATTCTACTGCTATTCTTCGATCCTTTGTGATGAATTGACGCGGAGTAAAAACAATTTCCGCTGCGTTGTAGTCTATCACGTAGTCTTTGTCTTGTCCTCGCTGCAGCAGTTTTCCATCTATGTAAACTTGCTCGGTACCTGCCAGCGCAATAATGAACAATTCGCCATCTGTTCCAGTCAGACGATAAGGTCCTTGGTTGCCCTCGATTCCCTGAATGACATTGCGGGCAAACCTGCCTTTTGAAATGGAAGCAGATGCTTCAACGCCCAGTTTCATTTCACCTTTTTTGGTATTAAATTTTTCGTTGTGTAGCACGTATGCGCCTTGTGCACGTTTGAAATAAGTCATGAAGTAGCCTTGCGGTTTGCGCAGAATGAAGTCGCCTGCTATCAGTTTTGTTTTGTCGTCATACAGTTGTATAAATACCTGATCAAAGTCCTGCAACTGTTGGGTATTTCCTTGTGGTTGTATAGGAATATTGTCATCAGTTACAGAGGCGAGTATGCTGTACCGCTCGGTAATTTTTCCGCTTAGTTGTAAGTTCAAATTCGAGTTAACAGAGAGATTTTGGTTGTTGCCAAACAAAATTCCTCTAGAAATGGAGCCATTTTTTTGCAGCCCACTGTCATCAAAAAGTGATGCGCTAGGCCTGCTTCCAACCACGTAGGGCTTGTATTTGTCTTTGCCTTTTGTTTGAATAATGTATGGGTCTTTGTGGCGGTATTCTTCCCCAAGAAAGGCGGGTAGAGTTTTATAGGCTACCTCTATGGTATCCGTGAATAGGGTGTCTTTCAGAATCACCACACTTCTAACTTCATCTAGTGTAAACTGACTCGTATCGGCTATTTCTCCTCGAATTTTCAAAGAGAATGTGCCAGGAAATAAACTCAAGGTATCTATCTGCAATGTGTCATTGTTGACGGCTATTTTTTTTAGTTTAATGTTGCTGAGCTGCGCCCGCACCTTGCTTTCTCCAAGTAGAAGAAGCACAGCAGCTATTATGATAATTTGTATAGGCTTTCTTAAAATCAAGTGACGGGCGTAATTCGGGCAAGGCTACGCAAAAGAAGCGTTGGCAAACTAAAGCGCCCGCACCAACGAAACTATGTCTCGGTTATTTTGTTTCAGTCTATTGCCATTCATCATTCTATTTCGTTTGTCGCGATACAGATGCGTTTAGATTCGCACTCACATGTTCTTACGCCTCATCAAAGAAAGTTTTCAGTTTGCCGCAAAAGCGTTGCTGGTGAACAAGCTGCGCAGTGTTCTTTCCCTGCTGGGCGTGGCTATAGGCATATTTTCTATCATTTTCGTTCTCAGTGTAGTCGACTCGATGGAGAGCGATATGAAGAAGAGTTTTGACATGATAGGCTCTGACATTCTCTTCATACAAAAATGGCCCATGGGTCCGGAGGAGGGAGACGAGGAGTATGCGTGGTGGAAATACATGCGCAGGCGTCCTCCGCAGTTGCGCGATATGGAAGAGCTGCGTGATAGGTTGCCCATGGCCGCAGCAATGGCCATGCAAAGCAGCACTGTTGGGACGGCTGAGTACAAGAACAATTTTTTGAATGAAGCCTATCCGATGGGTGTTACTTATCAATATCGGGAAACAATAGCAATCTCCGTGGCAGAGGGTAGATACTTTACTGCGGATGAGTGTGAGTCGGGAAAAAACTTTGCCATCATTGGTGATATTGTTCGCGAGCAATTGTTTGGAGGAGGAAGTGCGTTGGGTAAAGAGATCACCATTTCAGGCTTGAAGGTGATGGTGATTGGAGTATTTGAAAAGGAAGGAGCCTCTCTTTTTGGCAATGGATTCGACCAGTCAGTTATGATGCCGTATGATTTTGCCGTTCGCATCATAGGCACTGAGAGTGATGACACCAACATAGTGCTGAAGGGAAAAGAAGGCATGACCAATGACGAGTTGAGAGACGAAGTAGTAGCGGTAATGCGCGAGGTGAGAAGCATAAAGCCCGGTGCTGACAACAATTTTTCGGTCATTCAGTCCTCCATGATCAGTGGAATGATAGATAGCATAGTGGGCCTCTTCAACGTAGTCGGGATGATCATTGGTATTTTTTCAATACTCGTAGGAGCCTTCAGCATAGCCAATATTATGTTCGTAAGCGTTAGTGAGCGCACCAACATAATTGGCATTCAGAAAGCACTTGGAGCAAAAAATTATTTTATTCTTTTTCAGTTTTTATTCGAGTCAGTATTGCTTTGCTTGTTTGGAGGCACCATTGGCCTGCTTTTCGTTTGGGCGCTGACTGCCGTGCTCACCAGTGCCATCGATTTTCAATTCATACTGCCTATGAGCAGAATAGTGATGGGCGTCAGCATCTCCGTTATAGTTGGCATGTTGGCTGGAATTATACCGGCTATGAAGGCTGCAAGACTCAATCCTGTAGATGCCATTCGTTCCAAATAAATGTTCTCGTTTTATTTGCCAAAAAACAAAATGCGCATCATAGCCATCATACCCGCCCGCGGTGGAAGCAAACGCTTAGAGAACAAGAACATCTTTCTTCTGAAAGGCAAACCATTACTAACTTACACCATTGATGCGTGCAAAAAATCCAAATTCATCTCAGAGATATTTGTCAGTTCAGATGACGAAGCCATTTTAAAGGTGGGAGAAACAGCCGGTGCAATTTCATTAAAACGTCCTGCTCTTCTAGCAGATGACAAAACACCCAAAGTTGTGGCCATACGGCAAGCAGTCAATGATCCTGCAGTGGGGCCAATGGATCGCGAGGACATAGTGGTGATAGCACAAGCCAATTCGCCACAAATTGAAGCTGCACAAATGGATGCGGCTATACAAATGATGCAAGACCACCACTTGTGGGAGGTGATGAGTGCCGATGCAAATGGTGTGCAGAATGCGGCTTTTCGTTTGGTGCGTTATCATGCACTGTTTAACGAATTTCTAAGTGCTCACTGTGGCTTTGTACATGCAGAAATTATAGATGTGCACACACTTGATGATATACAAGCACTTGAGAAAATAATCGGCTGAAATAATTTTGTATTGGGCTAAATAGGCCAAGCACCCTTGTTTCTCTATGTACATTGCACGCCCCTAATTAATCTACAATGTTCATTATATCAGAGATTTTTCCGCAGCATGGCGGCAGCCTTGAAGTGGCTGAGCAAATGATTTTACAAAGCAAAATGGGTGGAGCTGATGCTGTGAAAGTCCAGCTTTACACCGCTACCCAATTTGGTGCTGAGCGAGCCTATCTCGAACTTTCCAAAGATGGTCTGAAGCGTCTTCGGGATTACGCCAATACTATCGGAATTCCGCTCTTTGCTACTCCATTCACGATGGACCGACTGGACTGGTGCATGGAATTAGATTTGCCATATTTGAAAGTGGCAGCTCGCATGCACAAAGAATTTCCGGAACTAACTGCCGCTATCATGAGTCACAAGAAACCCACTTTCGTGAGTGTTCCTTCTGATCTTCATACGGATGAAGTAATCAAATTTGACCACGCTACCTATTTCTACTGTGTGGTTAAGTATCCAACCCGTGTTGACGAATATTCAATG
The DNA here is from genome assembly GCA_031414655.1 of Flavobacteriales bacterium. Taxonomy (GTDB): domain Bacteria; phylum Bacteroidota; class Bacteroidia; order Flavobacteriales_D; family Sanyastnellaceae; genus JANNVZ01. The sequence goes on along the minus strand of JANNVZ010000017.1, from coordinate 37,351 downwards.
CCTGATTTCAGTAATTCTATTTTCCAAGGAATTAGCGACCACACGTTGGGCAATGCGGGCGCCTTGTTCGCGGCAGCTCATGGTGCTAAATATCTTGAGAAACACTTCACACTTCGCAAATCATTCCAATATGAAACTGAAAAGGCGCACCTTGGTAGCATGGATTTGAATGACCTGATGGAGATAAAACAAACAGCTTTCGAATTCGAGCGCATCCGAAAGGTATTGGGCTATGATAAGTGAGCTTCACCAAGTCATACGAGTTTTTAAGCGCATAGAAAAGGCGTGGACATCAGCGGACAAAAGCAGCGATGACTATTTAGCAGCAGTGTGTTTTTTTGAGAATATGTCTTACCGTTTGTTCGAGACTGCCAAGCACGATCGACTTATCGGATTCAGAATACTGTTGCGATTGTTCAAACGTATTTTTCAGAAAGACAATGACGCCATTCGAAATCTGGATCCCGATGGGGACGTTGTTATAGTGGGCGGCATAATAAAAACGCGGGAGAACGTAATTGAATATATCCAGCGAAGCAGCAAGGCAAAGATCAAGTCTTACATAGCAAAAGATTTTATACCGCAATTGAAAAGCGGAAGGAGAAAGTTTATGTTGGCCATTCTTCCATTTGCGCTCAAGCAAGCGATTAAATGCATTGCCAATTCCAGAAGAATAAATATTGCACTGAGTATATATGAAGTAGCAGAAATTGCCTTCATACTTGACTATATCCGCAAAGAAAAAATCAAACACGTCTATGATTTTATTCCATACGAAAAGGATGGCAATCTGATGAGCCTTGTGTTGCTAGAAGAAAAAATTACGGTCACAAAAATTCCAAGCAGCGGTCCTTTGGCTACGCACAACAGGGTTTTGTTGGCTGATGAAATTATTTGCAGCACACCCTATCACTTTGAAGAGCAGAAAAAATTCAGAGATTCGTTGCGCGCGAAAGACTTCACACTATGGCCACCAGAACGCGCGTTTCTTTATTTCAGTCGTTATGAAGCGCACCCACCAACTGTACCCTTTACCATCGGATTTTATTCGCATGGCGATTGGTTGCGCAGGGAGGAGAAACACTCTGAACATGGCCGGAAGGTGGGAGAAGCAGAAAAGGCCATATTGAAATACTTATCCCTTTTTGTAAAAGAGAATAAGCATTTTAAACTGATCATTTTTCCTCATCCTAGAGAAAAGAAACAGGAAATTTCGCAGAAGTCATTTCAATTCTATAGGGATGTTATAGGCAATGAAAATTTTGAAATGATGACGGAAAATGTGGGCACCGCGAACAGTTTTGAACGTGTGGATATCGCGGTGGCGGCCTTTAGTACTATTCTGTATGAGCGTTTATTCTGCGGATATAAAACGCTGATAGGCAATATTGGTTTGAGTGATTTTCCAATGAATGGCAGTACGCTGAACTCCATTTGTTTTGGCACATATGATGAAATGAAGCAACTGATAACAGAATACAGCGACAAAGACGAGGAGTACTTTTTCACTACCTCTGGTCTTGATGCTTATCGCAATGCGCACTATCCACAGCCTTGAGTTATGTCTTCTTTCACCAACATACTTCTTGTCAATTTTGATTTTCCACCCAACGATGGCATAGGTGGAAGACGTTGGGGCAAACTGGCGAAACAGCTAGCTAAGAATGGGTTTCAAGTGCATGTGATCAAGGCTAATGCGGTGGAAGGAAGCGCACAAAGCACTTGGGCCACTGATGTTATTCATGAGAACATTCATGTTCATTCTTTGCCGCGCACCTATCCTGAGATTATCTCACATCCCAAGAGTGGCTTCCTCAACAAAATGAGGTATCAACTTGCCAAGAAACAACTTGAAGCTTCGGAAGCCGGAACCATTTATGATATTTCTATCGGTTGGAATAAGGTTTTTAGGCCATGTGCTGAGGAGCTGATCGAAAAGCATAAAATAAAAAACGTGATTGCAACAGGTGCTCCTTGGAATCTGCTTGTTTATGCAAGTAAGCTAAAGGAAAAATATCCTTTTCTTAATATCATCATTGACTATCGCGACCCTTGGTTGAATGCCCGCAACTATGGTATGCAAGGACTTTCATTCGATAGGAAGAAAGCAGAAGAGCAGAAGCAGAAAGTCGTTTTGGAGAATGCTGATGTGGTGCTCTCGCCTTATGGGTATCTAACCAAAGAATTGCAGGACTATGCAATGCAAGGAATGCAAGCGCAAGCAAAATTTGAAGTATTGCAACACTTCTATGATGAGGATGATTTAAGAATAGAAGACTCAAAAGGAACAAATGAAAAAATAGTCTTTGTTTACGGAGGTGATTTGTATTTGGAACTTGATAAGGAATTGGAATACTTGCGATCGCAGATTCAATATTTGAAAGATTTCAGAAAAGATCTGTATGAAAAAATTGAGTTTAGAATCTTTTCATCTAACCCCGACTACACAAAATTTGTTGGGTTAGAAGTTGTGAAGATGCAGAAGTCAATTGGTAAGATGATTTTTCAAGAATTGAACAGTGCAGATTTTCATCTCATTTTACTTTCAAAGTCAAAGCGCAATGACAGAACGACAAAATTCTTTGAATATCTTCCATTAAGGAAACCCATTCTGGTGGTTGCTGAGGAAGGAGAAGTATCGAAGTTTGTTAGGGATAATAATTTGGGAATGACGCTAGGAGAAGGGGATAATTCTCTGGAGAGAATCATTGAAAAAAAAATGAGTTCTACATTGGTGTTTAACACACAATTCAATTATTCAGAATATTCATTGCAACATGCTACTCAACAACTGATAGGTTATCTGAAGTGAAAATCCTCTACTACAGTCCTCATCCAAATGTAAATATGGCTGCTCCAAGTGGGCCCGGTACTCATATCCGTGAAGTAATTGGCGCTTTCGAAAACAGAGGTCATGAAGTTGTGCGGTTTATCGCTGGTGGCGAATCACTATCAGTATCCGCCAGCATTGAGTTCAAAAAAAGGTCATATAAGAAATTAATTCCGAGCTATGTATGGCAGACACTAAAGGACCACAAACTCTTGCGTTTTGATCAGATGCTGTATACGCAGTTAGTTGAATTGATAAAGCGTGAAAAGCCGGATGTCATTTATGAGCGCGCATATTATCTGATGAGTTCGGGTTATCGCGCTGCATGCGATTGTGGAGTGAAATATGTCTGCGAAATCAACGCGCCCTATCCGCAAGAGAAAATGGAGATGGAGGGCAAAAGTTGGTTTCAAGGAAAAGCAGTAAGAACTGAACGAGAGCAAGTTCAACAATCTCATAAAACCATTGTAGTCTCTTCTGCATTGAAGAACTACCTCATAGAAAGAACAGGTGTCAGTGCTAATAGAATTTTGGTTACGCCCAACGCTGTCAATGCATCGCACAACCCAGTAGATGAGAATTTAAAGAAGACTATCAAGTCAAAATTGAACGTGTTACCAACGGACAAAGTGATAGGTTTTGTTGGTTCCATTTTCCCTTACCATGGAGTGGATATTTTATTGGAAGCATTTTTTCAACTAAAGCGAAGTGGAACGAAAAACGTAAAACTGCTTATAGTTGGCGATGGTGAAATATTGAATGAGTTAAAACAGAAAGCAAATGCTTCTGGATATAAGGAACATGTTTTTTTTACAGGTAATGTGCCACATGCAGAGGTTTATACTTTTATTGACACTATGGACATTACGGTAATGGCACGCAGCAATTGGTACGGCAGTCCTGTCAAAATATTCGAGTATGGAGCTATGAAAAAATTGGTGATTGCACCAGATGAAATTCCAGTGCATGATGTAATGCAACATGAAGTGCATGGGTTCATTATTGCTCCCTCAGTGGAAAAATTGCAAGAACAACTCCTAATAGCATTGAAGGAACCTGAACGGGCAAAACAAATGGCTGAAACGTTTTATTCTAAGGTAATGAATGAACATACTTGGCAACACGTGGGTGATGCAATTTTGGAAAAAATGAAATGAAGATTCTAATTCTAACAGATGGCATTTATCCTTTCGTGATTGGTGGTATGCAGAAGCATTCCTTCTATCTGGCAAAGTTTCTTGCGTTACAAAATCATCAGGTAACACTTGTGCATTGCGTTGCGCATAGCAGGGAGTTGCCAACAACTGATGAGGTGTTGCAGCAAATGGAGATTATAACCCCAGTGGCACTTACTACTATAGCCTGCAAATTTCCTCAGCCTGGAATATTGCCGGGGCATTATTTAAAGGAGTCGTACATACATTCAAAGAATATTTATCTGCGGTTGAAGGATCAGCTGAACGATTTTGATTTTATTTATGCTAAAGGGTTTTCAGCATGGCACCTGTTGCACGAAAAATCTAAAGGCAAAAAATTTCCACCGATAGGAGTCAAGTTTCATGGTTACGAGATGTTTCAGCCTGCCGGAAGTTTGAAATCTAAATTAGAAGCTTGGATGCTGCGCAATCCAGTAAAGTGGAATAATCAACAGGCAGACTTCGTTTTTTCTTACGGAGGCAGGATCACCGGCCTTGTAGAAACACTTGGTGTTCCTCATGAAAAAATAATTGAGATCCCGACTGGTATAGAGTCAGCGTGGTGTTTGAATGAATTGCCAAAAAGTGAAAGAAAGGAAATTCATTTTGTTTTTGTTGGCCGGTTCGAACGAAGAAAGGGCGTTGAAGAACTGACTGAAGTTTTGAGAAGTAGCGAAGGGGAGCATGATTTTCATTTTCATTTCATTGGCCCCATTCCAGCTTCAAGAAAAATAAAATCAGAGAAAATTACCTATCACGGGCAATTGACCATCAGGAAGGATATTCAGAAAATTTTGGATTCGTGTGATGTGTTGGTTACCCCATCGCATAGCGAGGGAATGCCCAATGTTATACTGGAAGGAATGGCAAGGGGTTTGGCTATTTTGGCAACAGATGTGGGCGCAGTGCCAGTGGTGGTGAAAGATGAAAACGGTTGGCTGCTGCCACCAATGAATACGGGAATGCTTAGGCAAACAATTGAAAATATCTGCGGCTTGGATAAAGAGGTTGTTGACGCAAAGCGGAAAGCATCACTTCAGATCATAAAGGACTTCTACTGGGAAAAAATTGCAGCCCAAACAGCAGAAAAAATTGTAAGCGCTATTGCTAAAGTGAAAATCAAATAGGTTTGTACCAGCTATGCAGTCCTCCAAAGTTTACTTCCCCGGCCTCAATGGATTGAGGTTTTTGGCAGCGATTGCGGTGGTTGTAACACACGTTGAGCTTACTAAAAAACTCCTTGGTCATGGTGAACGCCTTTGGATAGACGCTTCGAAAGAACTAACCACAAATGCCTGGGATGCTATTGCTGCAGGTGTTATTCGCTGGCAGGCGCCATTCATTTCTGCCGCAGGACCTCATGGTGTTGTTTTCTTTTTTGTCCTTAGTGGCTTCCTTATTACTTACCTGTTGCTCGTGGAAAAGGAGGTTTCCGGGTCCGTTTCAGTGAAGAAGTTTTATGTCCGCAGAATACTTCGCATTTGGCCACTTTACTATTTGATAGTCGCATTGGGATTTTTTGTTCTGCCACATCTTTCTTGGTGGGATATTCCAAAACAAGAAGTTTTTTTTATGCAGCACTTCACAATCAATCTCGTTTGCTATCTGTTTCTTTTTCCGAACTTGGCAGTTTCTATTTATGACAGAGCAGTACCCAACATAGGTCAAGCGTGGAGCATAGGAGTAGAGGAGCAGTTCTACATCATCTGGCCACTTCTCATGAAATTTTTCAAAAATGCATGGCGAATGATGATTGTTTTCTTTTTGGCCATTCTTGCTGTCAAGGCTGCTTTCATGTTGGTTGCTGACAATTCGAATCAGTACATCAAAATTATCAGTCGCTTTTTAGCAACCTCAAAAATTGAATCCATGGCGCTTGGTGGACTTGGAGCTTACGTGCTATATCATCAAAAGAACGCCTGGCTCAAAATCGTTTTTTCTGTGCCTGCTCAAATACTCGCCTATGTGAGTGTGCCCATAGTGGTGCTCTTTGCACCGGTGTCATTTGGCAACATGACACATTTAGCATTCAGTGTGGCTTTCCTCATCATTATTCTCAATGTTGCGGCCAATGAAAATGGCATTCTTAAACTTAAAGGTCGAGTTTTGGACTATCTAGGAAAAATATCTTTTGGCATCTATATGTACCACATCATTTGCATCACTTTCACCATTTATGCTCTAGACGCTATTTTTGGCTTCGCTCAAAAGCTCACATTTATTGAAAGTGGTTTGATTTATTTGGTATCCATTTCACTCACCATTTTTATTTCATCCATGAGTTACGAATTTTTTGAAAAGCGTTTCATACAGCGCAAGAAGAAATTTACAACAGTGATAAGTGGAGATGATGCCAAGGGCTGATTGATATGTTCAGGTATTTCACCATTGGTGCCATATTCGTAAGTATTTACTCCTTCTCGTACATATTCAGTCGAGATCCGTTTGAGTTTTACCTGAGTTACCTCATTTTTATGCTCTACTTTCCTGTATTCTTTGTGAAGTATGGCGTACCTAAGTGGCCAGTGTTGATCTTTTTGCCTCTATTCATTGCAGGTATACTTTATTGTCAAATAGGGCTGAATACCTATCAACAGTTCTTCAAGATTTTTATCGGCTTCTTTGCATCATGTTTATTTTATCATTATGTCGTGCAAGTATTTGACTACAACGTAAAGTTGTTATTTAAGTACTACATGAAGTCAGCGTACATCATCTCTATTATCGGAATAGTTCAAATTGTTTCTTACTTAATTGGTTTTCGTTTCGGTTACGATTTTCACTGGGCCTTCAACAAATGGAGTATCACGACTGGTGGTTTCGGCATTCGAGTAAATGCCGTTTTCTCTGAGCCTGCATATTATGCAGCCACCTTATCACCAGCATTTTTTGTGGCCATCTATAATATTTCCACGCGCTATCCCATTTTCGTTACGCGCGCTCAGAGTTATATTATTGCTGGTGCTTACCTCACTACGTTTTCTAGCTTAGGCATAATTGCCATTTTCTTCACCATAGTGTTTCTTTTGATCAATTTGGGTTTTATCCGATATTCTTTGGTATTCGTTCCTATGCTAATAGTAATAGCTCAGTATGCCTATACAAGCGTCCCTGAGTTTCGTGACCGTTGGGACGGAACTATTGAAATTTATAGCACTGATAATATCTATTCCTATGACATACATGGTAGTAGTTTCGTACTGTACAACAACTCGCATGTCGCATGGCAAAATTTTATACGCAACCCCATAATGGGCACTGGGTTAGGATCCCATCCGGTGGCATTTGAAAAATATACGTTGACCAATGTGGTGGGCGCTGTTCAGATTGACTTTAACAAAGCTGATGCGAACTCCATGTTCTTGCGATTGATGTCGGAAACAGGGCTTTACGGAATGCTCTTGATCACAATGCTCTTGCTGCGATGTTGGATTTTTAAATGGACTGCTTCGGACAGAGAGTTTTGGGTAATGTCCAACTCATTGGCGCTCATTATCGCGCTCTATCTCATCCGACAAGGACATTACTTCATCAATGGTTTTCCATTTTTCATCTGGTTGTACTACTACTGTGCCCAGCAAAATTGGTCAATATTGGCTGAGCGCAGGGCGGCTAGTGAAGCTGCCGAAAGCGATGAATCTCTGCCTTCCACCGACCAAGATCTGCTTGCCCCAAGGCAAATTTAATTTTACCCAAAGACCAATGCACTTCAATGTTCCTTCTCAAAATGAGATGTCTGTTCTTTTCGCTTGAATTCAGGCCAGGAAATGTGGTGAAGTGAAAGCGATAGTTTTCATCAATTACTTTTTTGCCTGCTGCATTTATAGAAAGCGATGTGTTGTTGATAGAACAGAAGGAATCTATTTCGCATCCAATATTTTGTTCAAGCACGGTTTTGCAATTAGCAATTTCAATCCGCAAGTCATCGCCAAGCATTTCATTGTGGAGTGTGTGCGTCATAGAGTGAGCACCAAAATAATGACCATCGCGCTTGAGTAATTTCAAATTCTCATAACTCATTGCTGTGAAATCTTCCTCCAATCTATCTACCGATTCGTCAATAGCAGGACGGATGTTTCTCATGTAAAACTCCTTCTGACTTGTTGATGAAATGAATGCTGGAACTAAAAAAAACAGTGCTGATATATGTTTTGAACTTAGCACTTGTGCTGCTTTCAAATTATTCTTTAAGCCATCATCAAAGGTGAAAAGCACATAGGGACCATCTGTTAGATGTTGGTTGTAATAGTCATCAAGTTGAGCAGGTGACAATGGCTTAAAGTGTTTGCAGATAAAATCAACCAAGGAAGAAAAATGCTGCAAGCGATCATCAGGTGTTGAATGCATGCACAACACGATGAGTTCATTTTTTGGATAGGTGAGTTTTCTGAACGCATACTCAGAGAAGCCCGCAAGATTTTTGTATGTGTCGACTAGGAATCGTTTCATCACCAAGTATCTATATCTGCGCGGTACATGCACCAATTGCCCCAATCTTGCACTGCATCAGCCAGTGGGCCCTTTGCTATAAAGTAGATATTGCGATCGATTTTTTTGAATTTGTTCTCATCCATAGCGGTAACTAGAGTTGTATTCAAGGGATTTATTGCAATACTCATTATCGTGAAACTTGCGTTCTTCTTTATAGCCTTAGTCAATGCATGAAATGCTTCTCGAACAAAACCATTATCTGAATGGGTACTAAGAAATTTGCCTATGATAATTTCCTTTATAATTTTTTTTCTCCTTTGCGCTTTCAGTTCAAACATCGCGTGCTTTTCTCCCTCCGAAAACTCGAAGCGGTAGTAATGTCCTTTCTGATACGCATATCGATAGGCATCATACAATTTTGTTTGTGCCACACATACTAGGCTCGAATTACAGCTTATATCAATTCGTTTGCGTTCTCCCCATTTTTTGGCAAGGGTAGCTTCTGGAGAGGTTATCAGTGAAAACAATGGATTCAGAGCTTTCACATACCACTGCAAGTTGAATGGATTATGCCATTTGTTCCTGATGAAAGAGTTATAAGATGCTTGCACAGGAAAACCAATCAGCACATCGAAACTGAAACCGCTATCAGGCTCATGAATATAATTGAGCATTTTAGCAAAGAGTCCTTTGCCGCGATAATCAGGATGTACTAACGAGTTGCCCGACTGAAATGAATTCAGCGTTTTGCCCCCATGTGATAACGGCCAATAGAAAAAGGACTGAAATCCGGCAACTCTTTTTTCATCAAGGGCTACTATCCGAATGCACTTACCACGCTGAAATTCGTGCTCATAAAAGTTGACAAATAGATTATCAAATTCACCAGCAGGCGTGCCGTATTCTAAATCGAATAAAGCCACAACCTGTGGTCGCATCCAATCTTCATACTTTTGAATCGTCATACTATTTGTGTCTTTTAGCGAGTGGCGAATATGAAAAGAATTCTGGTTCTCTACAGAGAATTAGCTGGTTACTTTGTTCAATGCATGAATCACCTATGCGATGAATACAATGTGGAAGCAGATATAATTGCTTATCCTCTAAGTGCCGATGCGCCATTTCAATTCTCATTTTCCAACAAAGTTCGTGTAGAAAGTCGTGCTCTTTACAATGCCGACACCCTTGCCGAAAAAATTCGGAATGGCGGTTATTCCCTTGTTTTTGCAGGTGGCTGGAGCGATAAAGAATACTTGAATGCGATTAAGCAAAACTCAACAACAAAATCATTGTTGGGCTTTGACACTTGGTGGAATGGAAATGTAAAGCAGGTACTTTCCGCAGTGTATGCTCAATACGTTATCACACCCTATTTCGATTACGCCTTTGTTCCAGGTGCTGAGCAGAAAAAGCTAGCGCTAAAAATGGGTTTTGATGAAGCACAGATTATTACTGGAGCCTACTCTTGCGATGTGGCGAAATTTTCAGTGTTGAATGAATACCGCGGTGTCAGGGACAATGCAGCATCGAAATCATTGATGTATGTGGGTAGGTATTCTTCAGAGAAATTCATCACTGAACTTCAACAAGGGTTTATAGAATTGTGCGCAGATGGAATGAAAAACTGGAAACTAGTTTGTGCAGGCACGGGCCCACTTTTCGAAAACAAATTGATGCATGAGTCGATAATTCATCTTGGTTTTCTGCAGCCGCAACAGCTTGTTGAGGCAATGAAGGAAGGTGATGCATTTGTGCTTCCAAGTACTTTTGAACCGTGGGGAGTAGCGGTGCATGAGTTTGCTGCTGCTGGTTTTCCATTGGTGCTTTCAAGCAATGTGGGTGCTAAGGGCGCCTTCCTTGAAGAAGGAAAAAATGGCTTTGTTTTTCAAAGTGGAAACAGAAATGAGTTAAAGAAAAAATTGAAAATACTTTTCTCAAAATCGGATGATGAACTGAAGCAAATGGGAACAATAAGTCATTCACTTGCGCAAAGAATTACTCCCGACACTTGGGCGCGAAGTCTTCACCAATTGATGAACTAAAAAAAGCATGGCAAACATTTTAATGACAGGCGGTGCTGGATTTATTCCAGGTGCAATGGCAGCGAGACTTTCTCAAAACGCTAATGACACCATCGTTTGCGTGGACAATCTGGAGACAGGATCCATGAAAAAAGTTCCGGTTTCCGCTCACAAAAACATTCACTTTATAAAATGCGATGTAAATAACCTTGACGAAATTTCAACAGTGTTTTCAAAATGGAAGTTTGACTATGTATTTCATTACGCGGCACTAGTTGGCGTTCAGCGCACATTGGCCAATCCCACCAAGGTGCTGCGGGATATTGATGGAATAAAAAATGTTCTACATCTTTCAAAAAATGGAGGAGTGAAACGTGTTTTTTATAGCAGCAGCAGCGAGGTGTATGGAGAGCCAGTGCAAATACCTCAAAACGAACATACCACACCGCTTAACTCTCGACTGCCTTATGCGATAGTGAAGAATGTAGGCGAGGCGTTTTTGCGATCGTACCAAGTAGAGCATGGATTGGACTTCACCATCTTTCGCTTTTTCAACACTTTCGGCCCTTTGCAAAGCGATGATTTTGTAATTTCAAAATTCATTCGTGCAGCAATGAAGAATGAAGACATCACCATTTATGGCGATGGGCAACAAACAAGAACGTTTTGTTACATATCGGACAACACCGAGAGTTGTGACAAAATTTTCAGAAATGACTTGCATGTGAATGATGTGATCAATATTGGCAGTGATGTCGAAACGACTGTAGTTGATTTGGCGCGACTGATAATTCGTCTTACTAACTCCAGCTCTCGAATGGTACACTTGCCGCCACTTGTGGAGGGTGATATGACACGAAGGAAACCCGATATATCAAAAATGAATAAAGTACTTGGAAGAAATCTTGTATCGCTTGAAACGGGAATCAACACTATTTTGAAAGACTGGGGAATGAACTGATGTGCGGAATTGCTGGAATATTTGGAATAGGAGATAAGGTGAAGTCACACATGTTGACCTCACAAATGTGTGATCTTATAAAACATCGTGGACCTGATGCACATGGTATTTGGCAGAATGAAACCGTAACACTTGGTCATCGCAGACTAAGTATTATTGATACTTCTGAAGCGGGTAATCAACCTTTCTTCTCAGACGATAAAAAGCTCGCCATTGTTTTTAATGGCGAGATTTACAATTACCTTGAACTGAAGAAGGAGCTTGAGGCTTCGTATACTTTTAAAACTGGAAGTGATACAGAAGTAATGCTTGCGGCTTACCGAAAGTGGGGAATTGATTTTGTGCAGAAATTCTTTGGCATGTTTGGTTTTGCATTGTGGGATGATGATTTGAACAAGCTTTTCATCGTGCGCGATCGTCTTGGTATAAAACCCATTTATTATTTCGAATCGAATGGAGCTATTTTGTTTGCTTCAGAGATTCGGCCGTTGCTTGCAACCGGATTGACTGAAAGAAAAATTAATCGTTCCGCACTCGAAGATTATCTGCGTTACCAAACTGTGCATGCACCTGCTACCATTATTGATGGAATAAAAATGTTGATGCCGGGCCATATCATGGAGCTGGATTCAGATGGAATTCAAATCAAGAAATTCTGGAGCCTTTATGAGAATGCAAGCAAAGAATCTGCACATCATGATGCCCCAACAGTCAAGAAAAATGTGCATGATTTATTGCAATCATCTGTAGACATAAGAATGCGAGCAGACGTTCCATTTGGTGCATTTCTCTCTGGTGGAATCGACAGCAGCGCGGTGGTGGGTTTAATGAGTCGCACCTCGCAGCATCGCGTCAAAACATTTGCAGTCACTTTTCACGAGAAGCAATTTGACGAGAGTCCATACTCTGCAATGATTGCAAAAAAATTCAACACTGAACACACTGAAATAAAACTTCATGCAAATGATTTTATGAAGTTGGTTCCTGAGGCGTTGCATGCAATGGATCATCCTAGTGGCGATGGGCCAAACACTTTTGTGGTGAGCAAAGTGACGCGTGAACAGGGTGTGAAAATGGCATTAAGTGGTTTAGGTGGCGATGAAGTATTTGCTGGTTACGATGTGTTCAAGCGCATGAAGGATTTAGAAGCGAAGCAATGGATGAATATTGCTCCACGCTTTTTGAGAACTGCAGCAGGCAAGATGTTGCAATTCATGAAGCCAAGTGTTTCTTCTGAAAAGATTGCAATGAGTTTGTCTACTTCGAGGATGAATTTTGAAAACCTATATCCCATCACCCGACAATTATTTTCAGAAGACCAGATTGAATCTTTGCTAAAGAATGATGGAGATTCAATCAACATTGTTCGATTGATTACCAAAGAAGTTGCTGCTACCGAGTTTGAGATACTCTCCAAAGTTTCGATGGCTGAAATGTCAACTTATATGCAAAATGTTTTGTTGCGCGACACCGATCAGATGAGCATGGCACATGCACTGGAAGTGCGCGTTCCATTCCTCGACCATCGTTTGGTAGAGTACGTTCTGGGGGTGAGCGACAACATCAAGTTTCCTCACACAGCGAAGCAGTTACTCACTGAATCGTTGGGAGAATTGATTCCGCGTGAGGTGATTGATCGCCCTAAGATGGGGTTCACATTTCCTTGGGCTGTTTGGATGAAGAATGAATTGAAAGCGTTGTGCGAAGACAATCTGAAAACACTCGAAAATGTTTCAGAATTGAACTATGATGAAGTCCAAAAACTTTGGAACCGATTTCTCGCAGGTGATGAGCGCATCACATGGTCGCGCATGTGGCCACTGGTTGCGCTTGGTCATTGGGTAAAACAACATGATGTCCACTAAGCAGCTTCGCATACTTGTTTTTTCGGATTGGTTTCTGCCGGGCTACCGCGCGGGAGGACCCATACGTTCACTGGCCAATTTGGTGAATGCCCTGCCACATCAATTTTACATTGTCACCAGCAACAAGGATCATCATAGCAATGAAGCATATTTAGGCATTGCATCCAATACGTGGATTAAACATGCTGAAAATGTGAACGTGATGTACTTGAGTGATGACACTATTTCTTCAGCCACATTCACTGCTCTTATCAAGGAGTTGAATGCGGATAAGATTTATTTCAACTCGTTGTTTTCGCCACGCTTTACAATTACTCCGCTGCGAGCGGTGAGAAAGTTGCATTTGCAAAGCCAAGTAATACTTGCTCCGCGAGGCATGCTAAAGCCAGGTGCATTGTCTATTAAGAGCAATAAGAAAAAATTGTTTTTACTCTACGCTAAACTTATTGGCTTATACAAGGGCATCACATGGCATGCTACAAATGCGGATGAGGTGAACGAAATAAAATTGCAATTCACTGCGGCAACTGATATCCGATTTGCGCCCAATCTTCCCTCAATGCCTGTAATTAGGCCATTGAAGCTTGAGAAGAAATCGGGCGAGCTAAAACTGATTTGTATTGCACGCATTAGTCCTGAAAAAGGAATACTTGAAGCTATACAATTTTTGAAAGCCGCCCAACTTGATGGCAATGTGTCGTGCGATTTTTATGGCACACAACAAAATGCAGATTACCTCGAGGAGTGCGAGAAATTGGCTATTACTGTTCCATTGGTTTCCATTTCATTCAAAGGAGAAATAGAACCGGAAAAAATTCCAGAAGCATTTTCACACTATCATTTTTTCTACATGACTACATGGGGCGAAAACTTTGGCCATGCCATAGCCGAGGCATTGAATAATGCGACACCAGTGCTTATCAGCAACAAAACGCCTTGGCAAGATCTGGCCACACAATACGCTGGTTGGGATTTGCCGCTGAAGGAGGAAGACTTTGCAGGACAGCTAAACTATTTGCTCCGTATGAATAAGGAAGAGTATGCTAAGTGGAGCGAGGGAGCCTACCAACTAGGCCAAAGGACCGCTCATAATCCTGCTCTTATAGAAGCCTCAGTGCGTCTGTTTTCTTGACCAAAAAAATATTCTTATTGTAACACTACTCATCTTTTCACTCTTCTATTTTTCCCCCATGAACATTGTCATCCTCAGCCGCGACACAAAGTTGTACAGCACCAAGCGTTTAGTAGAAGCCTGCGAAGTTCGGGGCCATTCGGCTCGTGTTATAGATCACCTCAAATGCAATCTTGTTATTGAGAAGAAAAACCCAAAAGTGATTTATAAAGGCGAAGAGCTTTTGGATGTGCAAGCCATTATTCCGCGCATTGGTGCTTCGGTTACTTTTTACGGAACCGCAGTGGTGCGTCAATTTGAAATGATGCATGTTTTCAGCGCGGTAGAATCGCAAGCGTTGGTGCGCTCGCGCGACAAACTGCGCAGTATGCAGATTCTTTCGCGCGCGGGTTTGGGTTTGCCTAAAACAGTTTTTACCAACTATAGCAAAGACGTAGATAAAATTTTGGACGAGGTAGGTGGTGCTCCCGTCATCATAAAACTACTTGAAGGCACTCAGGGATTGGGCGTTGTGTTGGCGGACAACGACAAAGCTGCAGTGAGTGTAATTGAAGCCTTCAATGGGTTGAAGGCACGTGTCATCGTTCAGGAATTTATACGCGAAGCAAAAGGTGCCGACATCCGCGCTTTTGTGGTGGACGGGCATGTGGTAGGTGCCATGAAGCGTCAAGCCAAAGAAGGCGAATTTCGCAGCAACCTGCACCGCGGTGGCAGCGCAGAAGTTATAGAGCTAACCCACGAAGAGGAAATAATAGCTATAAAAGCAGCTAGCGCATTGAAGCTGGGAATAGCTGGTGTAGACATGCTGCGCAGCGAACGCGGCCCTTTAATTATTGAAGTAAATTCATCTCCCGGTCTGGAAGGTATTGAAAGAGCTACCGGCAAAGACATTGCCCAACAAATTGTGAAGTATGTGGAGAAGAATGTGTAATAAACTTCACAACCCCAGCGTACCCCATCGGCTTACATCCACTCTGAATTTTTTGTAAAGCGTCTTCCTGCCTATCAGCACTTGGTAGCGCATGTCACTGCGGTCGGTAAGTGACACTTCGCTCTTTATGCGATGCCTTCCTATTTTTATGATGGTAAAAATGCAATAGCGCATTTCTACCTCACCGAACGAACTGCGCACTTGGCGCTGTACAAACTGATTGAAATAAAAGGTCTTTGTTCCCAATCCATCCAAATCAAAAATGGCTTCGAGTTGTTGATTTTCTCCCTCACCAACAACACGGCAGGACAAACAATGCAGCGCGGTGCGGAAAGCTCCAGTGTCCACCTTCGCCTCTATGTGTTTTGCATCTAATCCCGGCAAGTCCACAAACTCACGCCTGCCAATAGTGCGCATTTTCGAAATTTTATGTTCAATGACTTTCGCCAAGTCTCTACACTATCTATAACAACTACTTATTTTTAAATCACCATATATCCTGCATCCATCATCCGTCTCGTGTTACACTAACAGCTTCTTCACCATCTCTGATATGGCTTTGCCATCTGCCCTGCCTGCTAGAGCTTTGCTGGCAGCACCCATTACTTTTCCAAGGTCGCCAGGGCCACTGGCACCCACCTGAGCAATTACTTTTTTCAGCTCCTCAGCCAGTTCATCGCCCGTTAGTTGCTTAGGCAAGTAGGCCACTATCACGTTGGCTTGTTTGGTTTCTTCCTCTACCAAATCAGCGCGACCTTGCGACTGGTATATCTCTATGCTCTCCATCCGCTGTTTGTACAATTTGTTCAATATGGCCATGCCGCGCGCTTCGTCCACATTGCCATCGCTGCCAGTGCTGGTCATCTCCATCAGAAGTTTGCTTTTTATATCGCGCAGGGCCATTAGCTTTTCCTTCTCGCCACTCTTCATAGCCTCTTTGATGTCGTTGTTTATCTGTTCAGTAAGTGTCATTGTATTTTTATTTTTTGAGTGGCAAGGATAAAAAGAAAGTGGGGCTTTACGAGATTGGTTCGTGTAGAGACGCAGAGTTCACAGAGAATAGCAAGAATTGCTATACTCAACTATTTATTCTTCTTTCCATTCAAGCTGCGAACTCTGCGTCTTTACGCGGACAGTTTCCTCATTCACTCTATCCACACATTTCCTTTGCTACTTTTCCCCTCCAAAACCCTCAGATCATGTTCACCAAAGCCGATATCGAAAAATATTTCATCGCAGAAAAGCAGGAGAGCGTTGTGTTCTTCCTCACAGGCGTCATAGCCATTACTGTCGCTGTGTTTTTTGTTTTCTATTACAAAACTCATTTTGCCAAAGGCATGGCACTACCACTCGTTGCCATCGCGCTGATACAACTTGCTGTTGGCATCACCGTGTACCGCAGAAGCGACCGGCAGCGCACCGACATGGTGTATTGCTACGACTTGGATCAAGCCCGCATGAAAAAGGAAGAGGTGCCCCGCATGCAGACAGTGATAAAAAACTTTGCCACCATACGCTGGGTCGAAATAACACTTGCTATCGCAGGTCTGTTGCTCATCTTTTTCTTTAGGCAGAATGCATTGCAACAACTGTGGTATGGAGTAGGAGTGGGCCTTGCCGTACAATCCATCCTTATGCTCATTGCCGACTTCTTTGCAGAAAAAAGAGGACACGAATACCTTAATGGGCTGAAGCATTTTCTGCGCCTCTAATTTGATTTTTTTCTTGGGGTGTTTACACTTTTCATACTTGATGAACTTGCTCACTATTTGGTTGGGATATTTTGAAAAAGTAATGTGAGATTTTCGCGCGGTCATACAACATCTTGCGCCTTACACACGTTCTAGATCTTATGAAAGTGAAATCTCTTGTCATCTTCTGCCTAGCAATAGTTGCTTCGCTCAATGCTTTTGCACAGCGCGACAAGCACATAGAACCACTTTACAACACGGGCACTTCTTACCAAAACAAGGGCTGGTTCGTGGCCCCTGGCATCACTTACATGTTGCCCGAATACCGCAGCCGCACAGAGACGGGCTACGTGCCAGGTGCCGATGGCAGCGACACGCTATACACAGGCGACTACAAGCGCGCAGGCCGCATAGGCATCTACGCTGAGGCGGGTCGCCACCACTTTCTGGAGGATACCTACCTCATTCATCACATTGATTATGGTATTCATTTTAAAAAGCTAACGGGCAAGGAAAACTTTAACGGCTTCACCCGTGTGGGCGATGCACTAGCGCCAGTGGAAAGTGCAGGCATTTTTAAAGAGAGTTTTGTGGGCGCATTCTTCAATGCCAGCAACATCATACAGGTGAAGAGCAACCTGTGGCTGCAAAATTCATTGGGTGTAAATGCAGATTTTCGTGTTATCAGCAACCGCAGCATCAGCAACAGCGCCTATGGTGCGCAGATGAATGACCCCGGAATGTTCCTTGCACAACTGCATTATAAAATAGGTTTCGGCTGGAAGCCCGAGCCCGGTATCTTCATATTGCCCATGATTGAAACGCCCATCCTCACCGCCTTTCCATGGGACGATGGCAAAAGCACACTGCAATACTTCAGCGGGCGTTACCGTCCACTCATCTTCACGTTGCGCATTGAATGGCTCAGCAAACGCTCATCACGTACCTGCGACCCGCGACCCAGCGGCCCTGGCGAAGTGGACAAAGAAAAAACGGGTAAGCACAACCACAGCGGTCTGTGGGGTCCTGAGTCTAAGAAGATGAAGAAGGCTCGCAAGAAGCAGGACGGTAAATAGTTGTTTGCAGAGGCCCTCCATTCAGATTTCTGCGGAATCTGGTATCAACTCTTTTTTCATTCCTATGCAACGGCTGGTCGTTTCAGTAGGTCTTGTGGGTACTTTTGTGGATAACGCTTTTTACGAATCTCGACCTGTAGCATGAAACAACGCCTACCCCTTTTACTCTCCGCACTCTTCTTATTTATCTCATCTGCACTTTTCTCACAAGGCGTAACACCTACCAAGGGCAAAGACTTCTGGCTCGGCTTCATGAAGAACTACGAGACTGAAGGCAGTGAGTCGTTAGACCTCT
Source organism: Flavobacteriales bacterium (assembly GCA_031414655.1). Taxonomy (GTDB): domain Bacteria; phylum Bacteroidota; class Bacteroidia; order Flavobacteriales_D; family Sanyastnellaceae; genus JANNVZ01. The sequence goes on along the minus strand of JANNVZ010000017.1, from coordinate 18,922 downwards.
TCATCGTATCCGATCAGGCCACTAGCGGTGTAGTAGAAGTGCCCGGCCAAGGCTGGTCGCAGTCTTTTGTAGTTGCACCTAACATCACTACCACCGTTACTATTCCCAATGCGACTGCGGAGGTCTACACCAATCAGGTGATAGAAGGAAAGGGTGTACACGTTATTACTGAAGACACCGTGGCCGTTTTCGCCATCAGTTTTAATCCCTACACTGCAGATGCTACCAAGGTGTTGCCCACACCAACACTAGGAACAGAGTACATGGCGGCTTCATATGTTGGCCTTGCTGGTTATGATTCTGAAATGCTGATAGTGGCTACAAAGGACGGCACCGAGGTGGAGGTAACTCCCTCTGTAACTACCCAAGGTGGCGATGCAGCAGGTGTCCCCTTCATAGTTAATCTAAATGAAGGCGAATGCTACCAAATAAGAGCAGCTGCCGGGGGCGACCTCACGGGTAGCACCGTCATAGGAACTGCAGCCAATGGAACGTGCAGGCCCTTTGCTGTTTTCTCAGGTACCGATTGCACCAATCTGCCCACGGGCTGCATTGCCTGCGATCATATTTATGATGAAAATTTCCCTATTGCCTTGTGGGGAACAGAATATTACGTTACGCCATGGGTATTTGTCATTAGTCCCAACTGGCCAGTGCCAGCGCCTAACTATACCTACCGCATTATGGCTAGTGAAAATGCTACATCGGTAACGGTAGATGGCGGTGTGCCTTTTATACTGAATGCTGGAGAGTTTACCGAATATCAATACGAAGAAGTAGCGCACTGTGTGCAGGCCAATAATCCCATTGCTGTTATTCAATACATGGAGGGCATATCATGCGGTGGCAACGGTGACCCCGCCATGTTGATTCTGGACGATGTAGAAAAGAAAATAGATAACATCACCTTCAGCACGGTGGAGTCCACAGTTATTACCAGCCACTACCTGAACGTTGTGATAGACGCAACAGACATTGGCAACGTAGCATTGGATGGCGTAGTGATAGACCCTGCACTCTTTCAGGCATTCACCAATTGCGACTCGCAAGTATGGTGCGGATTTCAAATAACGGAAGGCAGCCACACACTGGAAGCTCCTGGTGGTGGTGTTACTGGCTATGTATATGGCAATGGTGAGGCTGAGAGTTATGCCTACTCTGTAGGTTCATTCAGCCCTGTGCCTCCCATCATTATAGATGAAGCCATTTGCACCAACGATGCAGTAATACTGGAAATAAGCCAAGTGTATTACGATCCGTATTGGTATAACTACACCGCTCCTGAAGATACTATTTACGAAGGCTATCAATACACCTTACCTATTCCTATTCAGAATGGAATATATGTAGGTGTGGGCAGCGAAGTAGCCAGTGGTTGTCAGGAGCCTTTCTACTTCAGCGTGGAAGTGCCCGAGCCACCAACCCTGATAGTTACGCCCGATGCACCTTCTACCATTTGCCAATACCAAAGCATTCAGTTGAGTGCACAAGCACTGCCCTCTTCTGGTGTTTATTATTATGAATGGACACCCGGTGCTGGCCTCGACAATCCGAACATAGCAAACCCCGTGGCCACACCGCTGGAAACAACTACTTACACCGTAACAGTGACCACCCCAACAGGCTGCGCTACCAATCAAGGAACAGTAACCATAGAAGTGGATCCGGGCAACATTACCAGCCTAGAAGCTTCGCCCGAGGAAGTGCTCTTTTGCTCAGGTGGTGGCGAGCAGTTGAATGTAGAAACCGAAGAACGTGTTTGGTCCGATGATTTTGACCCGGGTGTTTCGTGGGGTGACTGGGAAACCATCACTAACGGCACAGCCAACACTACCTGCGGCTTTGTAGCTGGCAACGCCCTTTACTTCAATGGTGCAGCACCCCGCGAGGCCATTACAGTGGGCATGGATGTGAGCGATGGGGGCAGTGTTTATTTCTCGCTGAAAGTGGCCAATGGTGCAGCGCCCTGTGACAATGCAGAACCGGGCGACAACATCGTTCTTTCTTATTCTAACAACCTTGGCCCATGGACAGACGTGCAAACGTTTTACGAAGCCTCTTATCCGAATTTTGTGAATCTGGTAGTAGATATTCCCGCGGGAGCGCAGGGCAACAATACCCGCTTCCGTTGGAGGCAGGTAGGTGCCTTTGCTAACAACCAGGACAACTGGGTGTTGGACAATCTATATGTAGGTGCGCTGAACACTCCCGGCTACGATTACCTGTGGTCGCCCGCTGCTGGTTTGGACGATGATGAAAGCCCTACTCCGCTGGCATCACCTGCCATCAGCACTACTTATTTGGTAGAGATGACTGACCCGCAAACAGGCTGCACCTACACCGACTCTGTTTATGTAAACGTGGGCCAGCCCTTTGTCCTAGACATGACTCCTGATACTTCCGTGTGCGATGTGCAAGGCATTCAACTGCAGGCTGCGCCTGATGTAGCTGGCGATTATGACTACGTATGGACACCCAACACCACCATCAACAATGCATTTAGCGCTACGCCAACTGTAACGCCTGTTAATACCACTACCTACAACGTTACGGTGCTGAGCGAGCAAGGCTGCGAGGCCACTGGGTCAGTTGAAATAGCTGTTGGAGTGCTACTCGACCTTACGGTATCGGCTGACGATGTGTCCATCTGTGCCGGAGAAACCATAACGCTGGATGCCGACTTGGTGGGCAATCCTCCGGGGGTTACTTTCTTATGGACACCCGCCACAGGCGTGGTAAATCCGAACAGCGCAACCACAGATGCAAACCCACTGGTGAATACTACTTACGTATGCACAGTAACGCATGACCAGAGTGGCTGCTCTCTTTCTGACGATGTAGCGATAAGTGTTTTGCAAGTGTTTACGGTGGAGGCCACTCCTGACGATACTACTCTATGCATCACCCAAGGTCTGGAGCTGGAAGCGACACCCAGCGTTGGTGGCGCATTGGTGTGGGCGTGGACGCCTGCTGCGCTGGTAGCCAATCCTGCATCGCCCGTTACCACCATGAATGCTAATACCTCTGCCACGCTGATAGTCACTGCTACCAATCAGGCTGGATGCAGTGCGAAGGACACGGTGTACGTGACACAAATAATAGAAATAACAGAACTAGGCCCTAACACCGGATTCTGCGAAGACCTTACGGTAACGCTAAATACTGGTTGGCCCGAGGAGTATGATATAAACTGGAGCAATGGCGAGACTACTTCGTCCATCACGGTGAATCAAACGGGGTTGTATCAAGTGGAAGTAACCAGCCCCGATGGTTGCTACAGCGAAGACGAGGTGCAGGTGGATGTATATGCTTACCCCATCGTGGACCTTGGCAATGACACTGCCCTTTGTGTGCCTGGCTCATTGGAACTGGTAGCGCCCCCGGGCGATGATTACGACTACGCATGGAGCACGGGTGACACCACCCAAACCATCACAGTAAGTTCAAGTGCGGTGTACGAGGTAATGGTGGACAATGATTATTGCTTCAGTTCGGATCAGGTGGTAATAGTCTTTAATCCTCAACCTGTGCAGCCCTTTACCGAAACCACCGAGTTCTGCTTTGGCTATCCGCCTTATGAGCTGGAGCTGGACGCCATGAACCCAGGCAGCCAATACTCTTGGAGCGATGGATTCACTGGCCAGGTCTATGGCGCCCTCAATCCGGGTTCGGTCAATGTGAATATTACCACCCCGTTTGGGTGCACCGATGCGTTTAGCATTTTCATTTCGGAGCAATGCCCCGGTTCCATTTTTGTGCCCAACAGCTTTACCCCCAATGGCGATGGCATCAACGACTACTGGAGGGTGGAGGGGCAAAACATTGCCGACTTCAATGTGAAATTGTACAACCGCTGGGGCGAACTTTTCTGGGAGAGCAACGACCCGGAAACCCCGTGGATGGGCGAACGCAGAGAGGACGGTGAGTTCTACATGGAGCCCGGTGTTTATGCCTACCTCATTACTGTCAAGTTATTTGACGAGAAAGGGGTAGTGTCGGATGACCTGGAGTACAAAGGGCATGTGACGCTGGTGCGATAGTCAGTAGGCAGCGGGCAAGGGTGAAGTGGGCAAAGAATATCAGATGGTAAAAGGTTAGTCAAAATTATAGAGGGGCAGTAGGCCCCTTTTTTTGTTTTAGATGGGTTGACTACGGCAATGGCTCACTGCTTTTCTGCCTTTGGATAAATGGGATGATCTTTTTTGGAATGGGAGTTTTAGAAATTTGCCACCAACGTTTCGGGGTTTTTTAGATGTGGGCTGCTGCATAGCGGCCTCGGCTCAGCCGAGGCAAGCCCACAAAAGTATTGGTCACGGGTTACACTGCGCTAAGCCCGCGCCATTGGGAATTTGTGAATACTATAAATTGCTACATGCATGGTATTTATTTAAACTATTATTTAAGTATTTGTGCTCACTAAAAATCTCTAGCGGCTTTAGTTTGAAATTGCTTGTTTATTGCTTCTACTCCTCGAAATTATTTTTTCAATTTCAACAGCAAAAACCACTACTAGGGAAGCTGCTCCAACTAAAATAAATTCATTTAGGGATAAAGCTTCGGTATGGAAGATGGGTTGAAAAAATGGTGTATAGGTGATAACAATTTGTAGCAACAGTGCTATAAGTACAGCTCCAATAAGAGATTTATTTGAAAAAAATCCTGCATTAAACATAGATTGCTTTTCTCTGCGAATGACCATTACATGCGCTAATTGGCTGACACATAAAAAATTAAAAACAATGGTTTGCCAGTGAAGCCCATTTCTTATTGCCCATCCTTGAAGCGATAATGCGATACCTGCCATTAAAATTCCAACCCATATCATGTGAATACCCCTGCCATTGGCAAAAACACTTTCCTGAGGATGCCGTGGTGGTCTATTCATAATATCTTTTTCTTCTTTTTCAAAGGATAGTGAAATAGCAGGTAAGCCATCAGATACTAAGTTTATCCATAAAATATGTATTGGTAATAAAGCAATCGGTAAACCAATAATAGGGCCGAGTAGTAATGTCATCAACTCACTTGAATTGGTTGTCATCAGGTATCTGATGAACTTAAGAATGTTATCATAAATTCTCCTTCCTTCTCTTACTGCCTTTACAATTGTTGAAAAATTATCATCCAACAAAATCATGTGAGCTGCCTCTTTAGAAACATCACTACCGGTAATGCCCATTGCTATACCAATGTTTGCTCTCTTTAAAGAAGGTGCATCATTTACCCCATCTCCTGTCATAGCTACATAATGTCCTTTTTGTTGCAGCATTTTTACAATCTGTAGTTTTTGTTCAGGCGACACACGGGCATAAACTTTTATCTTTTCGACTTTGGCTAAAAAACTGTCATTATCCAATGCGGCAAGTTCCTGACCGGTTATTACAATATCTTTATCGCTGCTTAAAATTCCAATGCGTTCTGCAATGATTTTTGCAGTAAGAGGATGGTCCCCTGTTATCATAACTGGCACAATACCCGCTGTTTTACACTGAGTTACAGCCTCGAACACTTCATCCCTTGGCGGGTCAATCATACTGGTTAACCCTAAAAACTGCAAACCTGATTCATGCATCTCACTATTCGGGTTTTCAGGTAATGCATCCCAATAGCGATATGCAAATCCGAGTACCCTGTGACCTTTAGCCGCCATAGCATCTACTTGTTGTTGCAGTAAACGAGTATCAACATTTACACAGTGGTTCAATAAAATATCCGGTGCTCCTTTGGTGAATGAAATAATTTTATTTTCATACGCATGGAAGGTAGTCATCATTTTGCGGTCTGAGTCAAAAGCAATTTCTGCCAGCCGTGGCATAGTATCCCATTTTATTTGATGTTCTCTTGCCACTTCCATCAAAGCAATTTCTGTGCTGTCTCCTTTAATAATTTTATCAGCATCTTCAACCGCATCATTATTTAAGGCAAAGGCATAGAGAAATAAGGTAACATTTTCTTGCTGTTTGATTGTGGACAATGCATTTCGTTCATACAGTTGTCCATTTACAAACACCTCTTCTACGTGCATTTTGTTTTTGGTTAATGTACCTGTTTTATCAGTGCAGATAAAAGTAACAGAGCCTAGGGTTTCTACTGCCGGTAATTTTCTGATAAGACTATTAAACCGAATCATTCTTCTTGCCGCCAATGCGAGGGAAATAGTAATCACAGCGGGTAGAGCCTCGGGTATAGCTGCAACAGCCAGTGAAATACTGGTTAAAACCATTTTTGTTATATCCTCACCACGCAACCATCCCGCAAGAAAAAACAAGATGCATAAAAACAGAACCAGTACAGAAAGCTTTTTGCCAAAAGATGCCATGCGTTGTTGCAAGGGTGTAAGCGTTTCATCTTCCTGTAACATCTTAGCAATACGCCCTAACTCTGTTTGCATTCCTGTGGCAATCACAACGCCAGTTCCCCGACCATACGTAACGAACGTTCCTTTGAATGCCAAATTTTTTCTGTCTCCAATTGGCAAATTATCCGCTTCAAGGCAATCTATGATTTTATCTACGGCATGGGATTCACCTGTTAATGCCGCTTCCTCTATTTTTAAATTTTTGGATTCGATAATCCTTAAATCTGCGGGGACAGCATTACCAGCTTCCAATAGCACTACATCACCTGGCACCAGTGATGTTGCAGGCAGGTCTGTAATGTTGCCATCACGCAGCACCCTTGCTTGAGTAATAGCCATTTGCTTTAATGCCTGCATGGCTTTTTCTGCACGATATTCCTGAAAGAAACCTAGAAAAGCATTTAGTAAAACAATAATGAGAATAACGATGGTATCAGTAAGGTCGCCAACAAGACCAGCTACAATTGCTGCTGCCAGTAAAATCAAAATCATCACATCTTTAAACTGCGATAGCAGAATACCGGCTATGCTTTTCTTTTTACCTTCTTCTAATTCGTTGGGCCCAGTTTGCAGTAGTTTATCCTCGGCCGTACTCGCGGTTAAACCTTGTTGGTTAGTACCAAGCAGCTCAAAAATTGCGTTTATGCTTAATTTGTGCCAATCCATATTTAAATAATTCTTTTCCGTATTTATTTTGGAGGAATTAAATTGAATAGTTTACAGGTGTTCTATTCGCAAGGTTATCATTAACAGGGCATCTCTCTTTTACCTGAGTAAGCAATTTTTGTAACATATCCTGGTTAGCATCGCTGTTAATGTTCATGTGAATATTTAGTGATTTAAAGCCAGCCCGTTCTTTATCCGAAATTCCCAATAATTTTTCGGGGTTAATATCACCAATAATGTTTATATCAAGACTTTTAATAGTGATGCCCATTTCTTTGGCAATGAGGTTAACCACAACATTTAAACACCCTGCATACCCTGCAAGAATATATTCAACGGGTGTTGGTGCAGAATCTTTACCGCCAAAATTTTCAGGTTCATCCACGGCTATATTGAACTGGCGCACCTTCCCCTCAAATCGTGTTGGGGTAACACTCTTTCCGTTAATTGAAAATTTTAAATCTTCCATAATTTTTTGTTTTTAGTTAATGATGAAATTTTACTAATGTTTAATTTGTTTTTATGCTCTCAATAATTATTCTTGTAATTTAAAAGTAAAAGGTAGGTGGAACAACACTTTTTTACTAAAACAAAACAATACTGTACTTTATAAAAAAAGCTGAAATAAAAAACCTTACAATTCTTACAGGAACTATAATCTTTAAAAAAGTGGGAGACGAAAACTTAAAATAACCCGCTATAAAACATACTAATGCAAAAGGTATTGGTGTAGTGGCAGCAAGTATAATGATTACCCATCCGTATTTTAAAAACAGGTCGCCATATTTCTTAAATTTTTTCTGAACTAAAATCAATTTCAAACTTTTTGTAGAATTTAAAAACTTACCCGCTAAAAAGGCAATAAAACCACATAGAGAAGATATAATTCCTAAACTAAGTACAATAATTAAATATTCGTTCCAGCCTTTAGATTGGTATATCATCATAAACAATTCTGCTGGAAAAATCCCTATTAATACTTCACTAATAAAAAAAGACAAGCCAGTAAGGACATAATTGCCAGATACCTTTTGAGCAATATCATCAAAGTATTTGCCTCCATATTTATTGATTAGGATATTTATAAAAACTACCAGCAACAAGGCAATGATTGTCCAGAATATTTTTTGGATAACATACTTTGTTAAGAAATTCTTTTCTGGATTTATGTCGATATTATCTTCTGCCTTTTCACGTTGCATGCTTTGTTGTTTTAATTGGAAGACTTATTAAACACCAACAACGGAACTTTGGCATTGAAAGAATACTCAGCCGATTTACTTGACACGAATATTCTTTGAAATAAGCTCCTATTTTGTTCAGTAAACATTATCATCATGGATGGTTTCGTTTTTTTTATAGCTGTTTCAATATTAAAAATCATAGTTTCAGCGAAGTCAGTATTTTTAATATTGAGTTTTATATCATATTTTGATAGCTTCTTAACAATAATTTCAATTAGTTTAGAATCAGGAATTGTTACTAATGGCGAGGTATAATGAAGTAGTTCCACTTTGGCTTTGATAGGCTTTGCAAAAGCAACTACATTTTTTAATTCTATTTCAAGGTTAACAAGGTCGGATGCATATAGAATGTTGCTTATCTTTCTTGGGCGATAATTGTGGGGTATAGCAATTACTGGCACTGTTGAATGGTTGATGAGATTGGAGGTATTTGTTCCCAATATTTTTTGTACCGTGCCCGCCCCCCTTGTACTGATACAGATAAAACTGTATTTATTGTCCCTGGCGTATTCCCAAATATTGCTGTCAGTAGAAACTGAACGTTTTATTATGCACTTTATATTCCGGGCTACCACCCTCTGATTTTTATAAACGGATTCAACAAATTGATTCAGCTTCTTTAGAATTTTATCCGCTTCTTCTTTTTCATACGCTTCAAATGTTTCGTCATTCCATGTAGAAGGTTTCATAATGTAGTAGGAATGAAAAAAAGTCAACTCGTATTTATGCTGTGATGCTAGTTGGATAGCAAAGCGTAATCCTGCTTTTGAGTTTGTCGAGAAATCGGTGGTTACAAGTATTTTATCCATTGTGTTTTTTATTTTGGCTTAAGGTACTACGCTTTAAAGAGTATCATGTTATATAATTAAGTATTTGATTTGCATTATTCACGGATTATCAGTAATTGGGGGCGGTAAGAAGCGGTTGGGCCAAACTATGGGAGGTTCAACTCATTCTTTTTTGAATAGCACCAAATGAACGAAAAACCGATTGATTCCGATTGTATAACCGAAAGGGTCTATGGCCCTGATGAAATACCAGACCCTAACGAAGATCCTGAAGCATATTACCATTGGCGTGAGCAACAGCCTGCGCCTGCCTCCAGCCGTTCTTTTCATTGGGCCATTTTCATTTGGCTCCTTGTGGTTATAGCCCTGTACTTTTTGGGCGTATCCTTTTGACTCAGTCCTTTGCGATGTTGTCTGATAAATGTTCCAATCGCATTACCTCAAGCCATAACTTGAAAAAGTAAGGTGGTCCAGTCAATTTCAGTCCGAAAGCACACCTATATATATAAGTGTAGTCAGTTTCCGTGTACATGTCTCCGAGTTTCTTGTACATGACTCCGAGTTTCTTGTATAGGTCTCCGAGTTTCTTGTACATGTCTCGGGGTTTCTTGTACATGTCTCCGAGTTCCTTGTACATGTCTCGGGGTTTGTTTTGCTGAATTTGACCGATTTTGTATCCCGTTCTATTTTAGAAACAGTCAAAATAAAAGCGGGTCATTTTTCTTGTCCAACCTAAATCGCATTTCGTCTGCTGTTTTACACGGTGTGTCAAAATTGTTGTAACCACAGGGGACCTAATTGCATACAAGCAGCCGTTTTCAAAAATAAATAATACAACATTTAATTTAAACAGTTCAACAAATGAAAAGCATTTCAAAAATCAAAGCCGCTTTAAGTGGCATTTCAGTCCAAAAGGCCATTGTGAAGGTGTCTCACTACATCAATGAGCTTACTGGCAACGTCAATTTTACCCTTGTGCCAACCCCTGCGGAGGCTACAGTGGCGGTAAAAGCATTGCAACAATTGGAGGGTCAGGTGGTGGCGGGCAACCACTCTTACACTCCCTTGCGCGATGAGAAGATGGAACTAGTGAAGAGTATTGTAAATGGCTGGGTAGGTCAGATAAACCTGCAAGCCGAAGGCGATGTAACTAAACTGGAAAGTTCAGGATTCGAATTTGTAAAAGGTCGTGAGCCACGCCCTTTGCCAAAACAAGTTTCGAAACTTGCTGCAAAAAATCGTGCGTCCAGTGGAGAGGTGGAGTTGTTTTGGGGAGGTAGTTCAGATGTAAAGTTTTACATGCCTGAATTCCGCTGCATGGACGATGTAAATCCTGAGTGGAAACCCATTCAGAACTGCTTCAAGAATCGTGTCGTCCTGACTGCACTTGGCAAAGCTAAGGAGTATGAATTCCGTGTGCGTGCGGTGAATACTGCCGGCATGGGAGAGTATAGTTCAGTAGCTTCTATCGTTACTCAATAAGACGCCATTGTTTGAAATAATAAAAAGCTCTTTGCGCGCCCTGCAAAGAGCTTTTTTATTTAGCAGCCGCAATCATGAACAACACCAATCCATCTTACAACTATGTAGTAAAGGAACTGGCCGAAAGGCTGAGCAATTTGCTGGCTGAAACCCTCTACGCAGCTGGCCACCTGCACCTGATGAATACGAACCCAGCACAGGCTAAGCAACTAAGAGCATCGGGCAATGCGATAGTGGTAGAGGAAGCAGAACTGATGACCAACACCGACCCCAACGTGCGCAGAATAATGCTGGCACACCAGGAGGCTGAACGGGCATTGAAGGAACTGCAGGACTATTGGATAACCACGCCCGACTGGGCAAACGGAGAGGAGATATGAGGATTTGAAAATGACGGATGACAGATGACCGATGACGGAAGACCGCGGCAAACACCGGTCATCGGTCAACCGTCACCCGTCAAGATAACACCAGCGATACCAACAACCATGATAAAGCGCATACAACACCAGTCGGAATACAACAACTACATCAAAGAAATGATGGAAGAGTTGGAAGATGCGCAAGCTGAGCTGGCTGTATTCGCCCGCCTACTCGCCATGGAAAGCGATTTGAAAGAATGGGTGGAAAAGCAAATACAAAACGCTGACGAGCCCTCGCACATGACGGATGAAATGCTGGACTACTGCGAAGACCACTGCACGGCAGTGGCCCAGCGCATGAATAAAGAAGTTCTTTCTTTATTGAAATTCCTAGACAACTACTGGAAGGGCACTGCAGAGGTGCGGGTGGATGAGAATTAGTAAAGCACGTTTGTTTTCTTGGTTTGCTTAACGTTTTGCGGCTTGGCGAAGGTGGCGATTTTCACCATCCCGAAAGCTTTCGGGATTGATGCGGAGCAATGAACCGCCACTTTTGCCAAACCCGTGTTAGCGGTTCGTTGTTTTTCTATCGGTCTTTAAAGTAGTATTTTATTTCTTTACCAAAGTCAACGAAATTAGAAAATGGGTCACATTCTTTTGTCCTTTAAAATAATTAATAAAAGCAAAAAATGAAAGCAGCAGTTTACACACAATATGGTCCGCCAGAGGTTCTTCAAGTCAAACAGGTAGAAAAACCAACACCAAAAAATAATGAGATTTTGCTAAGAATTAAAGCCACAGCAGCCAATTCAGGCGATTGGCGATTACGCAAGGCTGACCCTTTTGCGGTCAGATTTATTTTCGGGTTAATAAAACCCAAAATTAATATTCTGGGAACTGTTTTTTCGGGTGAAGTTGCAAGTGTCGGTGAAGATGTGAAAAATTTCAAAGTTGGTGACTCTGTCTTTGGTCATACAGATATGAGATTTGGTACATATGCAGAATACAAATGCCTGCCTGAAAATGGGTCATTAGCATTAAAACCTGCTAATATTTCTCACAAGGAAGCAGCAGTCATACCTTTTGGTGGAGTTACAGCGTTACATTTTATAAAAAAGGCAAATATAAAACCAGGGCAAAAGGTGCTTGTAGTAGGAGCTTCTGGTGCAGTAGGAAGTGCTGCTGTTCAATTGGCAAAGGCATTTGGAGCTAATGTGACGGGTGTGTGTAGCACTTCAAATATTGCTTTAGTAAAATCTATCGGAGCGGACAAGGTAATTGATTACACAAAGGAAGACTTTACTCAAAATGGCGAAACGTATGATGTGATTTTTGATGCTGTGAAAGCAATATCTGTTTCTCGGAGTTTAAAGTCACTAAATAAAAATGGAATAATGATTCTAAGTGCCGCTGGAATGTCGGAAATGCTTCAAGGTTTATGGATTTCAATGACAAGTAGCAAAAAGGTAATGACAGGCGTAATTAGTCATACAGCAGAAGATATGATTTTTTTAAAAGGACTTATTGAAACTGGTAAATTGAAACCAATAATTGATAGAACTTATAGATTGGATCAAATTGCCGAAGCACACGCTTATGTTGAAAAAGGACATAAAAAAGGAAATGTTGCAGTAGAAGTTTAAGTATTAAAACCTCCGAGCTATCCGTTTTCTAATTCTGCTTAATGATTCGGGCTTTACGCCTATATAACTTGCAATTTGGTATTGTGGAATCTTTTGAAATAAGTCTGGTCTTGATTTTAACAATTTTAAGTAGCGTTGTTCCGCTGTGTCAGTAGTGTATGACGACATTATTTCTTGTTGCTCTGCAAACACTTTTTCCATTACTTTCCGTGAAACAGTTTCAAGTTTGGGAAATCTTTTATACAAACTTTCTGCTTTTTCACTATTGCCAGCTACTAAAACACTATCCATACAGCAATCCAAAAAATGATTTGATGGCGTGTTCTGAATAAAACTATTCATAGAAATAACCCATTGTTCTTCTGTAAAGAAATTATTGGTTTTTTCATCGCCGTCAATTAAATAGTATTGTCTTACACAACCTTCTAAAACGAAGTAAACTTCGGTAGAAATTTGTCCTTCTTTAAGTAAAACAGTCCCTTTTTTAAAATGCTTTATGTTCATAGTTTCCACAATAGCACCAATCTCTTCGTCAGAAAGAGGCATAATTTTTTGAAAATATTTGAGGAGTAAGCTTTCCATTTTCATCAGTTTGTGTCGTCCTTTAATATGATTGCTAACAAATGTATAACATTTAGGTGAATGTTTTTAAAACAGAAAAAAGCATTACTTCGGATAAATGCTATAAAACTATTCTTTTGTCCTAACAGACTGCCTCTGACACTAATTATCTTTGTATCAGCTGATAAATCAAATTCTTAAAACAGAATCATGGAAAATGAAAGTGTAAAAAGTAGATTAATCAATAGTCCAGTTGCAAGAATAATACTTGGGCTTTCGGTTTACTTTATTGTATTTATTATTACTCAAAATGTAACCAGCGGTAAAGGAGCATTTCTCCCAACAAATAAAGCAATTAGAACCAATGGGATAACTATCTACCATTTTCAAGATGGCAAAATTTGTGGACATACACAAGTATTCAATAAAGCAATAGTTCGATGGCAGTTGGGATTTTAGATTAGAATTACTGATAAATCAGTATTGTAGAAAATTGAAATTTGCAAGACCTTTGTCATGTTATCATAACACAATAAAATCAAAAACCTCAAACCTAAATTTCTATGATTTTTCCAGCAATATAAACATCTCAATATCAAATTAATAATCCATTATCGCTACTGTTTAAAAAATCAGTGGCAGGATATTCTTTGTCTAAATTTTACGAAAATTATTTATTTTTCATTAAACAACAAGATTATGAACTTATTAAGATTTACAATTACAATGATTATCTGGCTAATGGCAACCGTCATTTTTGCCCAAGATAAATTGACTTTGAGCGGATACCTCAAAGATGCTAAAAATGGCGAAGGACTCATTGGTGCTTCGGTGTATGTGAAAGAACTCAAAACAGGAATAAGTACCAATGTTTATGGTTTTTATTCTCTGACACTTCCCAAGGGAACATACAACTTGACTTTGAGTTCGGTAGGATATGAAAAAATGACAAAAGAAGTTACCATGTTGGCACAAAATGTTACGCTCAATCTGGAAATGAACGAGGAAGGTAAATTACTTGAAGAGGTAGTGGTGAAGGCAAAACGGGAAGATGATAACGTAAAAGCCTTAGAAATGTCGGTGAATAAAATTGACATAAAAACCATCAAAAAAATCCCCGCTTTGCTTGGTGAAGCCGATTTGGTACGGGCTATCCAACTATTGCCAGGCGTGAGTACCGTTGGCGAAGGAGCAACGGGTTTCAATGTTCGGGGCGGCGGAATTGATCAAAATTTAGTGTTATTAGACGATGCCCCTGTTTATAATTCATCTCACCTTTGGGGATTTTTCTCAGTATTTAATCCTGATGCCGTGAAAGACGTAAAATTGGTAAAAGGAGGTATTCCAGCTCAATACGGAGGGCGAGTTTCTTCTATTCTGGATGTGAGAATGAAAGAAGGGAATACCAAAAAATTAGAAATAAATGGGGGTATTGGATTGATAGTCAGTAGATTATCTATTGAAGCACCCATTATTAAAGATAAGGCTTCATTCATCGTTGCGGCTCGTAGGTCGTATGCAGACGTTTTGGCAAAACCTTTTTTGGAAGAGAAAAATAAGAACAATTTGTTTAGTTTTTACGACCTTACCGCCAAGGTAAATTACAACATAAATCAAAAGAATACCGTCTTTTTGTCGGGATATTTTGGAAGAGATGTAATTGGACAAAGGTTTAGCTTGAATTGGGGGAACAGTACACTTTCGGCACGTTGGAATCATGTATTTAGTGATAAATTATTCATGAATTCAACGGTTTTTTATAGTGATTATGACTATTTGTGGGATTCAGACCCCGATAAAAAACAACCAACCAATTCCTTTTCTTGGGCAGCTAATATTGTAAACAAAAGCATAAAGTCTGATTTAACCTACTATTTCTCCCCCAACAGCACTTTGACTTTTGGAGGTCAGCTTCTGGCATATAGTTTCAAGCCAGGTAAAACTTCGGTGTCCTCTGGAATTGGGACGTTAGATTTTAGTTTGTCCAACAAAAACGGCTTAGAATCCTCTGTCTATATCGGGCATGAGTTGAAAGTTTCGGATAAATTCTCAATGCAATATGGACTAAGGTTTTCGCAATATGATTATTCGAGCGAGGCTGACGTATATTACAAGCGTTCGAGCGTTCCGAAATCTCCTGAAAACCCTGATGGCATTGCTTTGGAAGAACTAAAAAATACCAAGGGAAGTACGATTCAAACGTATCAAAATTTTGAACCCCGTTTTTCTGCCAAGTTAGAAATTGGAGAAAGTGCCTCATTGAAAGCAAGTTACAACCGCATGACACAATACATCCACTTGCTCTCTAACACGGCTGCGGCAACACCTTTTGATATTTGGACATCTTCCAGCAATAATATTAAACCACAAATTGTGGATCAAGTCGCACTGGGTTTTTTCAAGAATTTTGGTCCAACGGGTAATGAATATGAGGCTTCGGTAGAGGGATATTATAAAGATCTAAAAAATCAAATTGACTATGCCGATAATACCAATCTTTTCTTGAACCCAACTTTTGAAAAGGATTTACTTTTTGGTAAGGGACGTGCTTATGGCGTTGAGTTTTTCTTGAAAAAGAATAAAGGAAAGCTAACGGGTTGGGCAAGTTATACTTTGGGGAAATCTGAAAGACAAATTGATGGTTTAAATCAAAACAGTTGGTATGCTACTCGCTACGACCGTACCCATACATTGAACCTCGTAGGGCAGTATGAATTGAATAATCGTTGGAGTTTGGGGGCTAATTTTTCTTATATAACGGGCGTACCATATAGTTTACCAGAACAGAAAATTATTATAGACGGAACTCCGATTCCCATCACGCCACAAGGAACTCGGGGTAATGTTCGAGTACCCGATTATCACCGTCTTGACCTTTCAGCAACGCATCGCAACAAGCATAAACTATTTAAAAAAGGAGATACAGAATGGGTTTTCAGTATCTATAATGTCTATGCACATCGAAATCCATTTGCTGTTTATGGAAAAATAAACGAAGATAATCCTTTGCAAATAGACGGTATTCAACAATCAATTATCGGTTCAATGGTTCCTTCGGTAACTTATAATTTTAAATTCTAAAAAAAATGAAAAATTCAATTCTTATTACATTAATTTCCGCAATGTCCTTATTACTAACGAGTTGCGAAGACGTTGTTCAATTAGAAAGCGTAAAGACCGAAGCCTTATTAGCAATTGATGGTACAATTACCAATCAACCTGGCAATCAAGTTTTAAAATTGACAAAATCGCAAGGATATTTTGACAATTCAAAACCGCAAACCGTACAAGGGGCATCCGTACAAGTAAGAGATAATTTGGGAAACGTTTTTGATTTTAAAGATTTAAAAAGTGATGGTACTTATTCGTGGACTCCAAAAGTAGCTACTCAACCAATGGGAGTAATCGGCAGAAAATACTCGCTACAAGTAAAAGTGGAAGGCGAAACTTATGAGGCAGTTTCTGAAATAAAGAGAGTACCCAAAATAGATTCTATACGCTATCAATTTGAAAAAGCTGATTTTGGACAAAAAGGTCCAAAAAAGGGGTATGACGTACATTTCTTTGCCAATGACTTCAAGGGAATAGGAGATTGCTCAACGATGAAAGCTTACAAAAATGGCAAGCTAATCGGTAAATTAGGCGATAACATTATTTTTGATGGAGGTTTTACAAAGGGTTCAGTGGCAGATGGTTTATTGTTTTTAGAATTTAGTAGAAGAGTTTATAGTGAACTTTATGATGAAAATGAAACAGTAAGAATAGAATTATACTCAATCACAGAAGACCAATTTGATTATCTTTCTCGAGTACAAAATCAAATCAATAATACAGGATTATTTGCCTCTCCAACGTCTTCGGTAGGTACAAATATTTTCAACCTCAATAAAAATTCGACTAAAAAGGCGGCTGGGTGGTTTGGAGCTTCGGCGGTTAATATGCTGGAAACCAAAGTAGAAAAGACAAAAGCTGTTACTAATTTGAAATAAGGAAATTACCTCGTTAATTTTTAAAATATTATTCTATCATCCTATAAAAACCTCCTGTCCGCCAACAGAGGTTTTTATAGATTAGCTTATGGAGCTGTTTAAAGGAAATTAAAAATTTTGAAAATGCCAATTTTTCACAATCATTCATCTAAAATAACAAATCAAAATGTACAAAATACAATTTAAAACTTGCCAGCTTTTTTTCTTGCTCGTTTTTGGAGTTCCTGCATTGTGCAAATCCCAAAGTATTAGAAAGGATTCTATTGACATTAAAGTGTTGTTAGATTCTTTGAATAAAGTTCTAAATAATCATTATGTTTTCCCCGATAAAGCAAGAAGCATATCCATTTATTTAGAAACTCAACTAAAAGAAAACGTGTACACTTCTGAATTACAAAATCCTCAAAAACTTGCTGAGCATATACAAAATGATATTACTAAAATACACCAAGATCCGCATATGCACTTAAAATACGACCCTGGTTTTCGAATACAGCAATACACTAAACCTTCTATTGAGGAAATTAATCAAACCAAAAAATATTGGAAAGAGAATAATTATGCTTTTACGAAGGTGGAAATTTTATCTGGAAATATTGGTTACATTACTTTTAATCTATTTGTAGATGATGTAGAAAGTGCAAAGCCAATCATTTCTTCGGCTTTGCGTTTTTTATCGAATACATCAGCTATCATAATTGATTTAAGAGAGAATTACGGTGGTAGCCCAAATATGGTAAGTCAAATAGAGAGCTTTTTTTTCAAAGAGAAAACACACATGAATGATCTTATCAACCGCTCAACAAAAGACACTACTTTCTTTTACGCAGACCCAGCAAAAGCAGATAGTTTAAATCTCTTAATGCCAGTATATATTTTAACGAGTCATAGCACTTTCTCTGGTGGAGAAGATTTTAGTTATGGAATGCAAAAGTCAAATAGAGCGATAATTGTTGGAGAAACCACGGGTGGCGGTGCACATCCTCAAATGCCATTTTCTGTTGGGCAGGGTTTTATTATTTCTATTCCCTACGCCCGTTCATTAAATCCCATCACTAAAACGGATTGGGAAGGTACAGGAGTTATACCAGATGCAAAAGATAAAGCTCATAATGCGTTAATAACAGCTCAGGAACTCATTTTTAAAAATCAAATGCTGGTGGCAAAGGATGAAAAAGAAAAACACAAAAGTGAATTTTATCTACATTCACTTTTATCTAAAAATGAAACTAAATCTCCTCCCATAAAATTACTAACACAGTTTACAGGAACTTATCCTGATGTCACAATTTATCTTGACAAAAATAGGCTTTTATGTAAAAATAATGACGATAAAAATATTTCTAAATTAAAGCAACTTAAAGATAACTTATTTATGATTGACAAGAATGCCCACATAGAATTTTTCAAGAATAGTGTAGGTCTATATTCTTTAATAAAGATTTATCTAAATGATGGAAGTGTTTTTGAGGGAGTAAAAACCCAATAGAAATATGGCAGCCGTATGTGTCTGAAAAAAGCCTGAAAGTTATTATTATGCTTTTCAGCTTTTTTCACCCCATTGAAAAACCTTATTTTTTACAAGGATACCATCTTAACTTTTCAGCTCGCTCAGAATTTTGCGATTACATTATTGCTTTGTAGTTATAAAGACATAGACTTATAAATAAATACATCATTAAAATATTATTTTCTTCATTCACAAAAGTTGTATAATTTTAGTTATGTTAAGTAAGTTTTCGAGAATCCTACTTTATCTACTTCTGAAATCACCGTTATAAGATTGCGACTTACAGATAATACAATTTAAGTGTTGAACCCAACTCAAA
>JANNVZ010000016.1:0-52057 GCA_031414655.1 Flavobacteriales bacterium | reverse complement strand
GTAGTGAATGATTACAATGGAACTTCTGATGCAAGCGATGTATATCCTGTGGGAACTACTGCGGTAGTTTGGACAGTGACTGACATCTATGGAAACGCTACTTCATGCACAATGCAAATTGTTGTAACTGACAACGAAGTGCCTTCTATCACTTGTCCAGCTGACATCACACAAACGGCTGATGCTACAGTGTGTGAAGCTTTGGTAACTGTGCCTTTGCCAGTAACTGCTGACAACTGTGCAGTTGCAACCGTTGTGAATGATTACAACAACACCAGCGATGCAACTGACATCTATCCTGTTGGAACAACAAGCGTGCTGTGGACGGTAACTGATATTCATGGCAATGTTTCGACTTGCTCAATGGATATCACAGTAACTGACAACGAGCAGCCGTTGATTACTTGTCCTGCTGATATCACTGTGAACAATGATCTAAACTCTTGTGATGCATTTGTGACTGTGCCAGCAATAGATAACACCGACAACTGTGGTGTGGCAACTATTGTGAATGATTACACGAACACTGCTGATGCAAGTGCAACTTATCAAGTGGGAACCACTTTCGTGACTTGGACAGTCACTGACATCCATGGCAATGTTTCAAATTGCATAATGACGGTAACTGTGGTTGATCCAGAATTGCCAACCATCATTTGTCCTGCTGACATAACACAAACCGCTGATGCTGGTGTGTGCGATGCTGATGTAACAGTGCCTACTCCAATTATTACGGACAACTGCACCATACTATCCTTGTTGAACGACTACAACAACAGTGGCAATGCCAGTGATAACTATCCTGTGGGTACCACTGTGGTAACTTGGACGGTGACGGACATCTACAACAACGTGTCTAGCTGTGAGATGAGCATTGTGGTAACAGACAACGAGCTGCCAGCGATAACTTGTCCAGCTAACATTGTTGTAGGTAACACTCTGGGTGAGTGCAGTGGAGTGGTGACTTCACCGACTCCTACATTCAGCGACAACTGTTCGGTGGCCACGGTTACCAATTCCTTCAACGGAAGTGGCAATGCCTCTGGCATCTATCCGATAGGCACAACAACAGTTATCTGGACAGCTACTGATGTGAATGGTAACATCAGCACGTGCTCGATGACAGTTACGGTGAACGATACTGAAAATCCAGTAACTCCAAATTGCGGCTATACCCTAGAGGTGAACAACGACTTGGGACAATGCGGAGCGGCAGTTACCTATGACATTCCTATGGTAATGGACAACTGCATTATCGCAGACACCACTTTGATAGTTGGTTTTGCCAGTGGTGAATTCTTCCCTGTGGGAACTACAGAAGTAATCTATGAATTCAGCGATGCATTTGGCAACGTTACAAGTTGCAACTTCTTTGTTACAGTGGTAGACAACGAAGTACCATTTGTTCAATGCACCGAGAGCATCATGCAAAGCAATGAATCTGGACAATGTGGAGCAGTGATTACATACACAGTTCCAAGTTTTGTAGACAACTGTGGCGAAGCAAGTGGCGAAGTATTGTTGACTGAAGGACTTGCTCCTGGTTCATTCTTCCCAGTGGGTGTCACTGTAGTTACTTATCAAATCACTGACAACTTCGGAAACGTGTCGTTCTGTACTTTCAATGTGAACATCGTAGATGAAGAAGCACCTGAGATAATCTGTACTGATGATATGATAGTGAACGATCCAACGCCTGAAGATTTCATGGAAGTGGTGAATTACGAATTGCCTGAAGTATTAGACAATTGTGGTGCTGAGCTCACATTGGTTGCAGGCTTCAATCCTGGAGAGGAGTTCCCACATGGATACACAACGGTTACTTGGGTAGCCACTGACCTCGCTGGACTAACTGATACTTGCAGCTTCCTCGTGCTAGTGGATAATCCGCCAACTGCTGTCGAAGATGAAATCGGTTTCGGAGAAGATGACGACAACATCATCATTGACATATTGGACAATGACTTTGATGTGGATGGTGATAGCATATTCGTGACCGGCATCACAGGTGGACATGGTATAGTTATTCTAAACGCTGATGGCACTATCACCTATGATGTTAATACTGAAGAGTGGTGCGGACTTGATACTATCACCTATACACTATGCGATGAATACAATTTGTGCGACACAGCATTTCTTGTAATCAATGTTGAGTGCTATTTGTTTGTAATCATACCAGAAGGTATTTCGCCCAATGGTGATGGCATCAATGATGTTTTCGAAATAATTGGACTCGAAGATTATCCGAACAACCAATTAGCCATCTTCAACCGATGGGGTCACAAAGTGTTTGAAGCGAAAGACTATGACAACACATGGGATGGACGTTCCGACTCTCCTGTAACTATTGGTAATGGGGTACTGCCAAAGGGTACTTACTACTACATACTTGATTTACGTGAGGGGGATAAGCCAATCAAAGGATACTTCTTCATCACCCATTAATCTAATTGGACTCAACAATTCAAAAAAAGCTGAATATGAAAAAAATTCAATTGATAGCACTCACACTTTTCACACTTGCTGGAATGAAAGGTGGGGCGCAGCAAGAGGCAGTCAACAGCCAGTTCATGATGAATAAATTGTTTATCAATCCAGGATATGCGGGATACAAAGAGTCGCCTAACCTCACCTTTGTGCACCGCAGCCAATGGATTGGTTTCAAGGGAGCTCCTATGACTACAGTTATAGGCTTTGACACTCCGTTGAAGAAAAATGAACTTGCTGTGGGCGGTAATTTGTTCTTCGATAAAGTTGGACCAACAACACGTATTGGCCTTGCAGGCGCATTTGCTTATCGGACACGTTTAAGCAATCGCGCCACCATTTCATGGGGAACCACTGTGTCGCTCGATGTTTATCAGGCCAATCTGGTAGACCTTACTTTGAGCAGCGATTACTACAACCAGCAAGACGATGCCTTCATGAACAACGTAAAAGGTTTGCTACTGCCTAACATCGGCTTTGGCGCCTATTATTTCAAGAAGGATCACTTTATTGGAGTATCCGCTCCAAAAATGTTTCGTCCAAAGATGGAGAAACGCAGCAGCCCTTTGTTTGATGTGCTCACAGGTAGACAAGAGCCTACCATCTTTCTAATGGGGGGTAAACAATTCAAAATCAATAAGGACATTCAGATTCAACCAAGCATGCTGGTACGTGCAGTATGGAACGCTCCTTTGTCTGTTGGACTTTACGGCAACGCCATCCTCTATAAAGATTTCAATGTTGGCTTGTTTTATCACTTCAGAGAAACCGTTGGTCTTATGGGACAATGGCAGATAAACAAACAAACCAAAGTGGGCTATTCGTTTGACGTAGCAACCAACCAACTTATCCGCACCAACTGGGGAAGCCATGAACTAGCAGTAAACTACACAATGGCGACCAAGAAAAAGCGTATCGTTTACCCTCGATATTTTTAATCGATTTTTTCATGAATGTAAAAACCCATCCCGATTCTATCAGGATGGGTTTTTCTCGTTTGAACTCGTTAAAAATTATTGGGGCATATCCACCACCAACGCTCCGGCATCTTTCTTCATGGGCTTCAGCGTTTGCAAATAAGAGTAGATTGCTTTGAGGTCATTATCACTCATGCTCTTGAATTGATCCCAAGGCATCTCGCTTAAAGGAACCACACGGCCAAGACGCATGCGTTCTATAAATCTCTTTTGATTCCAACCATACATACTGCCTGTTTCAGCATCGGGAGTAAGGTTGCGAGTCACTACTGCTTTGCCCGGCTGCATGGAGCTTGGCATAGCAAAGCCGCCTGAGTAATATTCTCCTATGTATGCACCTGTTTTCAAATCGCGGTTGGTGTGGCATCCACGGCAGTTGGCTACATAGTTTGCAAGGTATTCGCCATAGGCAGCGGTGGTGTCAGGCGCAACTGATTTTGCCACATTGCCTTCAGGGCCGATGGGTTCTATAAAAAAGGCGTACACGAATTTGCCCATGAAATTCCATTCAGGTTGGGGTATTTCTTTCTTCACAGCGGGCATGGTGCGCAAGTATGAAATCACTGCAGTCAAATCTTCATCGGTCAAATTGTGAAAAGGCATAAAGTCGAAAAGTGGGCGGCCATCATAACCCACCCCGTAACGCAGCGAACGTGCGATGTCTTTGTCGGTTAGTTTGCCAATACCTGTCTCGTCAGGAGTGATGTTAGGTGTATACAAATCACCAAAGGGTAACGGAAATTTGAATCCACCTTCCAGCGGAAGGCGTTCACCTTTTGCAATTCGCTCTTGATATTCCATTGGGCTATGGCAACCACTGCAATGAGCGGGGCCATATATCAAATATTCACCTCGGGCCAGCATAGCACTATCCGTTACAGCAGCTATTTCCGGATAGGGTGCATCATAGGTTTTGCCCTGCCGCGCGAACACTGCAATAACCACCACTGCAATAAGAACTACAATAACAATGACGGTCCACTTAAGGATTTTTTTAATCATTTTCATAGGGTTAGAATTTTGATGATTAAGGTAATAAGCGTCAATACTGAGGAATATTTTTCAATTGACCAACTATTTTTTCCCCTCTCTACCGAAAAGCATATTCCTGCTAGAAGCTATAAAGTATGTCGGCTATCTTCGCGCCATGCGTTTGGAAGCATTCATCACTGATTTATTATTTGAACACGACTGTGTGGTAGTGCCCGGCTTTGGCGGCCTGGTAGCTAACTACCGCACAGCACGTCTCAACCGGAATACGCATCTCATTCACCCTCCTTCCAAACACATTGGCTTCAACAGGAACTTAGTGAGCAACGATGGTTTGCTGGTGCATCATGTAGCAAGCATAATGGGTGTGAGCTACGCTGAAGCGCTTGCACGTGTGGAAGAATCTGTTGCCAACTACCGCCATGCATTGATGAACGAGGGAAGATTGGTATGGGAAAAAATCGGAGTTTTTTTCAAAGACAAATCAGGGCAAATACAATTCATACCCGAAGAGCAGGAAAATTTTCTGCTCAGTTCCTTCGGACTTTCTTCGGTGCAACTGAAGTATGTAGCTCAGGAACCAGCATTGACCGAAACCCCAGTTATACCAATAGAAACTGCTAGGCGAACCAAGGTTGGTGTATGGAAAATTGCTGCCGCAGCAGCCATTCCATTGCTGATAGGTGGCGCATTGCTGTTGCGCAATCAGTTAAAGTCGTCCAGTGATTTTAGTCTTGCTTCATTCAATCCTTTTGAGGAAGTGAAAATTGTTTCAGGTTACGAGCAACGCGACAAACAGAGCACACTTCTAATAGAAGAGTTTCCGCTTGAAACCCTTCAACCACTCGCAACGACACCAGAAGAAATAACACCACCAGAGCCAATAAAAGAATTAGTAATAGAAGAAAAAATCATTCGACCCACTGAAGCGAGCGAGCCAAAAGAAGAAAGCACTACTGCTGCAAATACCTCGGTGCTGAAAGGCAAACACGCTGTGATAGGCGGTGCATTCAAGGTGAAAGCCAACGCCAAACGTTTTCTAAAAAAACTAAAGTCCGAAGGTTTTGATGCGCAATTCGCAGGAGTGAAAGACGGAATGACACTGGTGGCCTATGGCGTTTATGACACAAATGCGGAAGCTGACAATGCCATGCAGAACCTTCTTTCCACGGGCGATGTGCGTGCGTGGGTGAAACACTATTAATCCCCATTTCCCTTTATGATTCAACCTACGGGAATCAAGAATATCATTTTTGATTTTGGTGGTGTCTTGTTTGAAATAGACTACCACAAACCCATTGCTGCCTTTGCCGAATTGGGTTACACCCACTTTGCGGAAGTATATACCCAGTCAGCACAAAACGAAACATTCGACCTGCTGGAAACAGGCAAAATAACGAACGAACATTTCTTCAAATACTTACACAGTTTGGTACCAGATGCTACTATGCTGGATGTAAGTCGCGCTTGGAATAGCATTCTGATAGGTATTTGGCCAGAGCGTGTAGAGATGGTGAAACGTTTGCGCTCCAAGGGCTACCGCACTTTTTTGCTAAGCAATACCAACGCAATACACGTGGCGGAGTTTGAAGAAATGATAGACGAAAGCATGGGTCTTGAGCAGTTTGTAAATGCGTTTGAAAAGGTCTATTACTCTAACGAAATTGGGATTAAGAAACCCTACCCTGAAACGTTCTTAGAAGTGTGCAGGTGGAATGACCTGAATCCTGCCGAAACACTCTTTATAGATGATAGCGCACAACACGTGGAGGGCGCTGCAAAGGCCGGTCTGCAGGCTTATCACATTTTGCCAGATGAAAGTATAGTGTCCGTATTGAGCGAGTTTTGAAGGGTTGATTGCAACTAAATCAACACATTAGCGACACATCAATAGACAATTGCGCAAAAGAAAATGATACATCACATTTTCTCCCAAACAAAGTAGCAACGAGCTTGATTAACAACCACGAACACATTGCAGGGCAGCCGATAGCCTTACTTTTGTGTCCTTACTTAGAACTGAAGAACGCATCCAATTCAAAAATACCATTATGAAAGAAATTTCATGTTCGTTTTGTGGCAGAAAGAAGAGTGAAGTGAATATGCTGATAGCCGGCATCACGGGGCATATCTGCGATGACTGCACTACACAAGCCAACGATATCATCACCGAAGAATTTAAAGCCCCGAAAAAGCAAAGCTCGATAGATCAGCAATTCACGGTGCAGAAGCCGCCCGATATCAAACGCCATTTGGATGAGTATGTGATAGGGCAAGACGAGGCCAAGCGTTACTTGAGTGTGGCGGTCTACAATCACTACAAGCGCATCACCCAAAAAACCATGCGCGAGCACGATGGGGTGGAGATTGAAAAATCGAACATCATACTGGTAGGTGAAACAGGTACAGGAAAAACGCTGCTAGCAAAGACCATAGCGAAAATGTTGAAAGTTCCCTTTGCCATAGCCGATGCCACAGTGCTAACAGAAGCCGGTTATGTAGGCGAAGATGTAGAGAGCATTCTTTCGCGCCTCTTGCAAGATTCTGACTTTGACGTAACCAAAGCAGAACGCGGAATTGTTTTTATAGATGAAATAGACAAGATAGCTCGCAAGAGTGACAACCCCAGCATAACGCGTGATGTGAGTGGCGAAGGCGTCCAGCAAGGAATGTTAAAGTTGCTAGAAGGTTCTATTGTAAGTGTGCCACCGCAAGGAGGACGCAAGCATCCAGAACAAAAAATGATTCAGGTGGACACGCGCAATATCCTCTTCATCTGTGGTGGTGCTTTTGACGGGTTGGACAAACTAATCGAGCGAAGAATAAACACATCGTCCATCGGCTACACCAGCAGTGCCCACCAACAATACGAAGGCAACTTGTTGCAATATGTATCGCCACTTGATCTGAAAAAATTTGGTTTGATACCGGAGCTCATCGGGCGCTTCCCTGTGATAACACACTTGGATCCATTGGACGAACAAGCATTGCGCAGAATATTGACCGAGCCTAAAAACGCACTCATAAAACAATACGTAAAACTCTTCGACCTAGACGGTGTAAAGCTGAGTTTTGATAAGAAGGTTTTGGACTTCATTGTAGAGAGAGCGCTCGAGTATGCCTTAGGTGCCCGTGGTCTTCGCTCTATCTGCGAAGCCATCATGATGGACACCATGTACGAACTTCCCGGCATGGAAGAGAAGGAATTCAAAGTGACACTGCAATACGCTAAGGACAAATTCTCTCGCTCGAAAATGAGTCAGTTGAGGGTGGCTTAGGCTTTCACCAAAGAAAGAATACTCTCAAAAATCTCGCGGCCATCCGTGTTCTCCAATTCGAAATCGGAAGCACGCTCAGGATGTGGCATCATGCCGAATACATTCTTGTTCACGTTGCAGATTCCAGCGATGTTTTCTACTGAACCATTCGGGTTCGACTCTTCGGTGATTTTGCCAGCCTCATCGCAATAGCGGAACATCACTTGGTCGTTGTCGTCCATTTCCATCAGCACATCATCGGGCGCAAAGAAATTTCCTTCACCGTGCGCAATAGGAATTTTGTAAGCGCGATCGAATTCTAGATTCTGCGATGGCAACGCAAATTTTGATTGTGCCTTCAAGTAAACATTTTTACAAATGAATTTGCGCGATGTGTTGTGCAACAATGCCCCTGGAAGGAGTTTCGCTTCGCACAAAATCTGGAAGCCATTGCAAATACCCATCAGGTAACCGCCTTTGTTGGCGTGTTTTATCACCTCGTCCATGATGGGTGAAAAACGGGCGATAGCACCACTGCGCAAGTAGTCGCCATAGCTGAATCCACCGGGTAGAAAAATGAAATCGCACTTCTGCAAATCAGTGTCTTTGTGCCAAAGTTTTACCACATCCTGATGCAGAATGTCTTTGAGGGTGTACACCAAATCTTCGTCACAATTGCTACCTGGGAAAACCACTACTCCAAATTTCATGAGGGGGAATTTTTGGCGAAGATAGTGGCATAGAATGCAGAGCGAAAACTCAGAAATGGACTGAACATTATTCCATTAAACATCAAAAAAGGTAAGCATTTAGCATGGAATGTTCGTCACAATCAATTGACTATCCGAAGAGCGTTCTCCTGCTCGTTTCCGCGTTTTCAGCGCGAAACAATTCAATGGTCCAAACTTTTCTCCCACTTGCTAACGGCCACGGCAGCTACAGCATTGCCCACTACGTTAGTAGCACTGCGGCCCATGTCCAGCAGATGGTCCACACCAAGCAGTAGCAGTAAACCAGCCTCTGGTATGCCAAAAGAAGCAAGCGTTCCGGCAATCACAACCAGCGATGCGCGCGGCACTCCGGCAATGCCTTTACTTGTAATCATCAGCACCAGCAACATGGATAATTGCTGGTCGAACGGAAGGTGAATGCCATAAGCCTGGGCGATAAATAAACTGGCAAACGTCATGTACATCATACTGCCATCTAAGTTGAACGAATAGCCCAACGGCAAAACGAAACTCACAATTTTATCCTTGCAACCAAAGCGCTCCAATTGCTCCATCGTTTTCGGAAAAGCAGCCTCGCTGCTTGCGGTAGAAAATGCAAGAAGCAAAGGTTCTTTGATGCGTGTAATGAGTGTCCAAACTCGTTTGCCAACAAGTAAATACGCAACGAACAAAAGCAATATCCAAAGAAGAATAAGTCCCAGATAAAACTCGCTGATGAAGATACCATAGGTGGCTAAAACGCCAAGACCCTTCTTAGCGACAACTGCTGTCATTGCTGCGAACACAGCAAATGGAGCGAAATTCATTACGAAGCCTGTAATCTTCAACATCACGTGACCTACAGAATCAAGTGCTTTGATAATGGGTAAGCCCTTCTCGCCAATGGCTGCTGTGGCTACCCCGAAGAACAAACTAAAAACTACGATTTGAAGAATTTCATTAGTGGCCATTGCTTCAATCACACTCTTGGGGAATATGTGCGTGATAAATCCCCGTAAAGTCATGGCAGCCTTGTCCACACCTGTATCAGCATCTATGGGAGGGAGCTCCAAGTTCATCATGATGCCCGGTTGAAAAAGATTCACCAGTAAACAACCCAACAGAAGTGAAACAAAGGAGGCGGTAATGAACCACAGCATCGTCTTACCGCCAATACGACCCACAGCTTTGATATCACCAAGTTTAGCAACACCGACTACCAAGGTTGCAAAAACAAGCGGTGCGATGATCATCTTTATCAAGCGCAAGAACACGTCAGTAAGAATGGTGATGTTGTCTAGAACTTTTGTGAGCGTTTCATTGGAGGTTCCGTCCGCATTCACCGGATAGGCTTTATTCAAATAGACACCTGTAAAAACTCCGATAACAAGAGCGATAAAGATGATGAGTGTGAGGCGGTTTGATTTGGTCATAATGTGCCATTTGAGCGCGTGCCAAAGTAGCTTACTCGCTTCTCATTCTATTTATGAGAAATCTAAATGGATAAATTTGGAGACTTTCGGCTATTGACAATGAATAACTTCTATCCAAGATTACAGTTTCGTCAGCACTATAAAGAGTTGGTTAGTGGAAATCTTGACATACTGCGACCGAAGGAACCTTCGGTGCCTGAAGATTTAGTGCTGATACCAAAAGTTAAAATAGAACTGAAAACTTGGCTCCTTACTATAACTGCACTCGTTTTCCTTTCACTTTATGTTCGAAGTGCATTGATCGAAAATTGGATTGCGGGTCTGCCTTGGTTTTGGATTGCTCTTTTCTTCTTGATTCTTTCGATCTTTTCTTTAAGAGAATTTATTCAAGCAAGAACACATAATGATCAAATCAACAAGACTCTCGAATATTCTCATTTAACATCAGTAATTAATTACCCAAGCGAAAAACTGAGGTTTGAAAAGGATCAAGAACAGATTCTCTATTGGGCTCGTACAATTCAAAACCAACAGCAGTTGAGGCCTGAAAGATTAAGAATCTTAGATGTATTGTTTGCTCAAAGAATTCCAAACCCAACTTTGCCAGAAAAGGCAAACAAGGACACCAAACGAGGGATATCCGAAACTTTCTTTATGCCCTACTTAGAGCACCGTTTTCCCAATCAAGTGCATACTGGCCTGTCCATTAAATTTAATTATACCGAAAGCTATAAGATAGAGTACAGTCCTGATTTTGTGCTTTGGATCAAGGCAGAGAACATTATCATCGACATTGAAATTGATGAACCGTATACTATGGGAAGCCGCAAACCAATACACTTTGAC
This sequence comes from Flavobacteriales bacterium, assembly GCA_031414655.1. GTDB lineage: Bacteria > Bacteroidota > Bacteroidia > Flavobacteriales_D > Sanyastnellaceae > JANNVZ01. The sequence goes on along the minus strand of JANNVZ010000016.1, from coordinate 41,354 downwards.
GATATTGATGCAGGTCGGGATAATTTCCTTTGTGAAAATGGCTGGTATGTTATTCGATTTGCTGAAGAGCAGATATTGCGTTACCCACAAGCGTGTATTGAGCTATTAGAAATTTTTATTGAAGGCCTAAAGTCCTTTGAGACATGTGAAAAAATACATTTCAATGTTGACGAAGCTGAGTTAATAATAATTCAAAGCTGGACATTTGATCAAGCTTCGCAAATGGCAAAAAACAGTTATAGGATGCAATATTATCAAGAGTCTGGGCATGCCTCATTCCTTAAAGGGCATGCTGTAATCGGTCTTTGATCTGCAATCACTTTGTTTTCATTGGCTTTTCCTCAACACCTTATCCTCCAGCAACCTCATCGCTGAACCACAAAACGCTTTTGTGTAATTTCATCTTTGCTATAACCAACCACAGCATAAAGCCCATCAGACAGATAGTCAACGGAAATAAAAACGCTCTGGTTCGCTCCAAGCAATTGCTCCTCGCTGACTCTTCTTCCTATTTCGTCTACTATAAAAAACCGAATAGTGTGGGTGGTGCTTAAATTCAATTCTGTGCTTACCGGATTAGGAAAAATGGTCAATTGTCCGTCCATACTTCTAAGTTCACTGACAGAAATAGGTACATCCAAAACAATGGTGGCACTGCTGGTACAGCCTAGGTTAGAGGTTACCGTTAGTGTAACATCATAAAGTCCTGGCGAGAGATAAGTATGTGTTGGTTCGAATAAATCGGAGGTGACACCATCACCAAAATCCCATAAAAAAACAGCGTTCGTTCCACTGCTGATGGTGGACAGATTGATGAATGAAAAGAGATTCTGATCACCGTCATACGTGCTGTCCAAATCAACAACCGGTGCCGGTACTATGACAATATCGGTGGTGTATGCATGCACACATCCGTTCACAGTGGTAACTTCCAGCGTTATTGTGTAGGTTCCTTCGCTAGTATAGTTAGAACTACTCGTTTGGCCACTGCCTGTCTCTCCGTTTCCAAAATCCCAAGCATAAGAAGTAATGGTTTGACCATTTACTTCTGAGGCGTAGGAGAATGAAACATCGGTGTTAGGACAAAACGGTTCGGGTGTAGTCACTTGTATAGATGACTCAGGCGAAGCGCTAAGAGGAACAAACAGATAACTGCTCACGATGCCATTGAGCAAAGTGGTTGGTGTATAAAAATCTGTAACCAGAATATCGGCACAAGGATCGTTCAAACTAAATTTCAGTTTCATAATAGGCACGAACACCGGCAGAAAAACAGATATAGACGTAGTGGAAGACGTGTTGCTCAAAAACTGATTATTTGTGTTATAGTTAGAGAACACATCCAAAGTGGAAACTGTAGAGGTGGTGGATACATAAGTCAACTTATTTAAATCAAATTGAAACCAAAAATCCACTGCGTTGATCACCAAGTCATCGGTCAGAAGAATTACAGGAAACTCCATATAGGATACATCGTCCACCGTGGTAAAGACTGATTGACTTAAGTCGAATGCGATAGTGTCCAGCGGTGTGAGGCTTTCCATTGCTGAAAAGGATTTAGCCAAACCAGTTGTGTTACTCAACCCAAAAAATACGAGGGCAACAAGAGAAGAAATAAGTTTCATTCGGTTTCGATATTTATATAAAATGAAAAGAAGGCCCTCCGACAAAGCCGGAGAACCTTCCTTCCTCAAATCATTTTTTTATTCGCAAATAATCACACGTTTTGTCTCTACAGCATTCTCGCTAGAGAAACGAACGAAGTATACACCTGCGCTTAATCCATTCAAATTCATGTCAAGCATTTGATGAGCTTTCACCAAGCTGCCACTTTGAATAAGATTGCCTGTCATATCAACGATATCAATTCTGCCATCCACTTCAGTAGTTACAGAGAATTGTCCTCTTGATGGATTAGGATAAATTGAAACAACGTGTGCGTTGCCGTTTGACGCTGCAAATCTCACTTCAGTTTTCTTACCATTCAACAAGCCCAAGTAGTCTGTGAAGTCTTGCTCACTGATTTTTCCATCTATGGTTTCAAAAGTCACCATGATAGTTTTTGAGTTCACATTGAAGTTGTCCAAGTTGAAACCAGTGTAACGGAAAGTGTTGTCATTCTCATTGAAGAAAGTTGCACTCTCTACATTCGACTGTAGGTCTTCCATGTTAGAATAGCTCATGCGATTTACATCAATACTCAGTGCCAAGTCAAATGCATTTACTGGCTTTGAAGAGATGATGCTTACAGGAACTTGTACTTTGTTACCTTCAACTATTGCGCTGTTTAGGTCCACCAAAATGTAATCAGGGTTGGTAGATTTCAAGATACCATCGGCTACATAACTTGCATAGCTTGCAGTCACGTCACCCAACAAAATTCCTTTGTAGATTTCTGTATCAATATCAGGACAAGTAGAACCGTTAGGATTGTAGTTAGTAACATTTGCAGCCAAGTAGAATGGAACAACAGGAACTTTACCTTTCGAATAACCCACTAAGTCATTCAATGGGAAGGTGGTTGAAATTTGATAACCTGCAGTGCTTACACGCGCTTGGTCAACAAAAACCCAATCCTTAGAAGCCTCTCCGTTGGAGTTACCTTGATTGTCATAGTTCCATGCTTGTTGGAATTCGCCAATAGCGAGCGTAGCACGTTGCTTCAATTGCGAAATGTCACCAGCACTTACTACACCGTCAAGGTTTACGTCCAAAGAAAGTATTTGATAAATGCTTGGAGTGAAAGCGCCATTCAACAACAGTGTTTTTCCAAGAACAGCATCAGCCGCGTTAATCAGCAATTGAACTGGGTTTGCGTTGTTGATGTCGCGTTGAATAGACAATGAGGTACCATTCGTAAGGTCGTGAGAGAACTGACCTAGTAGATTAGGCTGCACCGGAGTAAGTGGGTTGTTGATAGTATTACCTGTAACGCCATAGATGTTAGTCACCAAATAGCTATTTGGCAAAGACGCATCATAAATGATTGGGCTATTGTCAGACCAGAATTGCAATGAAGCTGTATAGTTTGAACTCACTGACGAGTATGCGTTACCCGCAGAAACAGCGCGAGTTGCTACGCCATTGATGTAACTCTCTTGCAAGAAAGAAACAGAAACAGCAGCAGAGTCTATCGGCTGAAATGCACCCAAGCGGCTGAATTCAACACAGAAAATGTTTCCTGAACCTTGGAACTCAGTAAAACCATTTGCTGTTCCATTAAAGTTTAAAACAATGTTCAATACACCAGGAGATGCAATAGCAGATGAAGTTTCAACAAAGCTGGAGCTAACCAAGTTGTTGAACACAGTAATGTTGCCTGTAGGAACAAGACGTGTAGCGTCATAGTTCATGGTAACATCATATCCAATAACGTTGTCTACCGGATTGATAACCGAAACAGCAACTGGAATGCAATACGTTCCAAGGTCGCAAGTTTGAGTAACAGAACCTACCAAGTATGGCAGAGCATTTGGGTCAGCTACATCGAAAGTAACAGAGCCAGAAGTAGTGACAGCACCGTTGTTATCTGTAGCTTTTGCGGTAAATGTTTTTGTACCAAATGTGCTTGTCCAATCATAAGTATAAGGAGCAGTTACGTCCACGTTTACAGAAACGTTGTTTACGAAAAACTCCACTTGAGTTACTGAACCATCAGTGTCCGCAGCAGTTGCAGAAATAGTGATAACTGCAGGAGCTACGTAAGAACTGCCCGATAGAGGTGATGTCAATGTAACGCTTGGAGGCACGTTAGCCAACACGTTCATGGTTACTATGTTCGAGTTGCCTATCAATCCTAAGTTGTCAGTTGCAACAGCTCTCACTAGTTGTCCTGAACCCAAAGTGGTGATGTAGTTCACTGAGAATGGAGCAGTATTGTCCACACCCACTGAAACGTTGTTTACGAAAAACTCCACTTGAGTTACTGTGCCATCCACGTCAGAGGCAGTTGCAGAAAAAGTAACAGACGTACCAACAATAGCAGTTGTTGGAGCTGTCAACACAACGGTTGGAGCTTGGTTGTTGGCTACAGAAATATTGATGGTGGAGGAAGTTGTAGATGCACAATCATTGTCCGTTGCAGTAGCATAGATAGTATGCGCGCCTGCTGTGGCAGTGTATGCAGCGGTGAATGGAGCACTGCTGTCAGTACCTATAGAAACACCATCAACAAAAAACTGAACACTTGTAATGGTTCCGTTTGCATCAGTAGCATTTGCAGAGATGGTCAAAGCAGTGCCAGTAATGATGTTTGCACCGTTAGCAGGTGAAGTGATGCTTACAACAGGAGCAACGTTAGGAGCAAGTGTAAGTGTTGGGTGAGTTTGCTCACCTACACCAGGGCTTGAAGAAACGTAGTTTTCAGCAATACCAGTTCCGATGTTTACAATCTGAACGTTCAGTGCAAAGCTCAATTGACCACTAGTGGTGAACTGACCAATACAAACCATATTAGATGCAGTTGCGCCAATAACACCACCAAGTGCTGCTATAGCACCATTTGTGATAACAACAGAGCTACCAGGTGTTTGATCTAAAGCATCAAGTGAGGAACCAAGTCCTAGTCCATTTGGCACTATGTACGTTAAAGCTGTACTTGGAAGCATACCATCCTGGCCGCTTGCACCATTTATAGGCAAACCATAACAACCACCTGCATTATTGGCAAGGATTCCCTGCTGATTGCCAATCGTTCCATCGGTATCTTCTGACTTAAGAACTCCCGCTTTTGTGGCGGCTGTGCCACCAGTGGTGAACCAAGAGTCAATCATCGCAGTATTCTTTCTGACATTTGCTACAGAAACAGAACCTGGATTTAATGAAACACCAAAATTTGGATCGTTGAAAAAGTTAGCTGTAGAACTTACAGTCAGATTATGAGCTGCAGTGCCAAATAACTGACCGAATTCGTATCCAGCAGCCATGTCCACATACACCCGGTAGCAAGTGGAACCTGCTGGAAGTGGAACTACAGCGCCTTCTGTAGCAGCATTGGCTGCATCAGCAGCGTTTGTCAGATAGTATTTCTCAACTACAATACCTTGCAGGCCTTGAGCAAATAGGCCAGATGAAACAATCATCAAGCTAAAAGCGAATATGTATTTTAGTGTTTTCATTATTTGTTTTTTGTTTTTTGATAAAAGCTCCCCATCCCCCGAGGACGGGGAGCTTTTGGTTAATTGTAGAATTTTTGTTTAAGAATTAGTTGCAGTTTGTTCCGAATGCTGGAGCGAAAATCAAGAAATCCAACACGTCAGTTTGACCATCTAAATTCAAGTCAGTTGGGCATGCGCGCACACCTTTTGTTGAATTCAATACCTGAGAATACGACCAGTTAGACAACCAGTTTTCACCCGCTACTGAAGAGAACGCACCGCGGTAAGGAGCTGGTTCGAAGAAGCCATCGTAAGGAGCAACTGGGCAACCGCTAACAGACAATGAAGGATTTGGAGTTACATCGTTCTTTGCAGTAAATGCATTTGTAGTAGTGTTTACTGTAAAGGTGTAGTCAAAACCAGGAAGTGTATTGCCTGTAACAATGTCGTTTTTATCTGTAACAGTGAACTGTGTAAAATCAGCACCAGAAGTAATGAGTGTGCCAGCGCTTCCGCTATTGGCACCATTGGTAAGTGGATTAGCACAACCAACGAAGGTGTTGCAAACTACTTTTAACGATTGTGAGCCATTACCATTAGTTGCAGAAGCTGGACCAGCTATGTTCGTCCAGTTGTGCCAAGCTTCGCCACCCGCAGGGTATGTACGTGTACCACTGATTGATTTTACAAGGTTCAAACCTTCACGGAAATTTGCAAATACAGAATTGTAGATTTCTCCTTCGGTCAATTCTTTCGCATTGATAGCAGCTAGTGCGCTATTGTCAGAAGTGCCCACAGCCTTTGCATTGCCCATCAAAGTAGCGTTGTAGATAATAGGATGAGAGCGTGGAGTAAGATTTGATTTTTGGTCATCAGCATCACTTTCAAAACCGTTGTCTGAGTCAACACTTGAAGTAAGGTCTGACTTCATTCCAAATAGGAACTGAGCTTTGCCTGACCAACCCAAATCCCAGTCGAACATGTCATCGTTACCAAATAAAGTAGTGATATACTTTGCATTTACAGTACCACCGAAGAATTCGATGTTGTCGTCACCGCAAGCAACAATTTCGATGTGCTCTAGTGTAGTACCACGACCTACAGAACCCAAAGTTATTCCGTTGATCTCGTTACCTACTGCTAGGATAGCACCGCTGTGACGGATAGAAACATAACGAACAATGCCTGAGTTGTCATTGTCATCGAATGTTCCAACGGTCTCACCAGCTACTGGGTTGTTGTTGTTCTGCATTACACCAAAACGATCCTGAATGTTAGAAGTAGCAAACCCTTCTACTACACCCAGACCATCAGCTACTGCTAATTTACCATTGCCAGTGCCCGGAACGTAAGGTCCGTTTGCAGCGAATGTTAAGTTGTTCGAAGCCTTGCCTAGAAGAACAAGTCCACCCCATTTACCGGTGTTCGTGATGGCATATGTACCGTCCATTGGATCTGCCTGTGCAGTAAAAACGATTGGGCAAGATTCTGTACCTGATGCAATGATTTTACCACCGCGTTCGATGACCAAAGCAGTAGCTTCTGACGGCAGGGCTGCAACAGCACCTTTAATCAAAGTACCTGGAGCAATTGCAATTGTTTGTCCAGCAGGAATGTAAATTTTCTTGTCAAGGATGTAAGTCTTGTCGCAAGTAAGCACAGCACCAGTAGTTAACTCCCCACCGAAGGTTCCGGCAACAGCCACATACCCAGGTAGTGAAGACATGAGTACATCAGGACGACCAGGTCCAACTGGTGGACAGCCGCATGATGCACCTAGATTCGTTTGAGCATTCAACGCATTGAATGCACCAAAAGCTAACGCAACTGAAGCGAAAACTTTTAGGAAATTGTTGTTCTTTTTCATTTTTTTGATTGATTGATTTTAGGATGCAAATCTGTCCTTATCAAATAGGTTAGTGATAACCCCATCATTACCAATTCATGAATGTAAAGACCACTTTTGTTACCAGATTCAGCTTGAGTTTCGAGTTGGCTTAACACTCGAATGACGTTGCGTTATGATTGTTAACGCAAGGTTCAAAAAAGTTATAGCAATCGGGTCAATGAGAGATTCACTCCTGCGGAAAACAAATACCGTTTGAGCGGTGTGTCACTGAGTGGAGTGATGGATTGGCGGAACACACCATCCAACTGAAAAAGATAGTTGGGCCAGATATTTTTTTGAAACCCACATGACGCTGCAACTCCTAAATTGAAACGTGAGGTGGCTTGCCCATCTTGATAAGTCAAACGCAGAGGCGCGCCTATTTCATAAAGTGTAGTCCTATGCTTAAGCATGTAACCCGCAAATAAGCCCAAGGAAACAATAGGTTGCACTTTACTTTGCATTCGGAAAACATGAGTAGCTCGAATAGGAAGCTCCAGATAGCTGTAATTGAATTTCATATTCGCAAGACCAGCCGCCATGAGGGTGTCAATAGCATATCCTCTTCTTGTAAAAAGGAGTCCTGTTTGTATCGAAAAATTTGGTCGTATGAAATAGCCACCAAAAATTCCTGTTGTCATTCCATAGCGCGAAGATTCAAGTGAATCAAATTCACTTTTCAATTCTAGCACATCATTATCTGCTTTGGCTAGGCGATAGCACAAATCATTGCTAAAGGAAACTCCGATGAATACCTTGTGCAAAGTAGAGTCTTGCGATTGCGCAAAGAGCGGTAAGAGCATCCATATGCAGAGGAGTTTCTTCATTTTAGATTCAATCTTTTACACACCTTATGCTCATTCCATATTGCGAATAGGTGCGCTGCCTAAAGACACGTTTTTCCTGAACATCAACGTAACGGTACCACACTTCAGCATCAGTTAAACTGCGCGTCCACCAAAAGGCGGTATTACTGGAAATATTCATCCTCCCATCAAAAATTCTGCAACCACCAGGCAATGCACGAAATCCATACTCATCGGTGCCATAAAGCAATCCACCTTCAGGCCAGCCTACCGAATATTTTGTAGTCAATTTCTCTCCTTCATTCTCTCCTCTCCATCCAGTTTGATTTAGATCTGATGATGCCATTCCAATGGTTTCCTCCATTGTTTTCCATTCCTCGTCAGTAGGAATGTGCCATCCTACGGGAGCAATATTCTTATCACTCGCCACCACCCTTCCGTTATACAAATAACCAAACACGCTATCGTTGATGAAGGTGTAAGTGGGCACTGTTGCATTTGCCCAAAGGCTATTATCATCTGTAAGGCTGATGAAATTCAATGCGCTGCCATCATTGAATCGTGTGGTGCGCAGGTTCTTTGCCATCCACCACTGATTGCCAATTTTCACCGTTTCGTATTGATTGCCATCAATGTCTGTAACTGTTCCGCGTTCAATTATTTGCTCCACTGTTTCTTCCTTTTTACAAGATGAAACGAGCATCACAAATGCAGCGATGACTGAAAGGAATTGGAGTTTGTTGTGCTTCATAATTTCACAAACAGTTTGTGTTGCTCGCCTTGAGAGGTCAAAACTTTCATTTGATAGATACCTGGAGAAATTCCTGACAAATCAATTTCGTTGATGTAATTCAGAGGCGCGTTTGCAATTGGGTTTTGAATCATTGCAACTCCGTAGGAGTTGTATACGATGTATTCCAAATTAGAAGAAATTCCATTGATCACGTTGAGCGTAATATTTCCGTTGGTTGGATTTGGATACACTGCAAAATCAAATGAGTTTCCTTTCAGTTGTGGGCAAACCTCTTCGATATTTCTGTTGTTGCACCAGCCAGGATAGCAGCATAATTCACTCACATTCAAGTTTACATCGGGGTCGTAGTTGCAAGCCAGTGTGTCCATGCAGCCCAGCACAACGGGGGTTGCACAAGCACCTTCTTCGTAGCAAATAACAGTAGGATCAAATTCCAAATAGTTGGGGTCGTTGCATCCACAGGCGTATGGGTAACTTAAATAAGGATTGTAGACTTCGTTCTCATTTGCGATTTCGTTGGTTCCTACATAATGGAAAATTGTAGGCACATCGTCTACTAGGTATTCTACTTCTAGGTTGATCTGAAAAGTCATTTCACCCATGGTGGTGAGTTGAGCAATGATGACTTGATTGCTGTCGGGAATTACACCTGTCACGCCAGAGCAAGACAAGGAAAAACTTTCGCTATAGAAACTTGTGTTCGGCACCAATGAACCAAACATGGTGCTGTCATTTCCGGATAAGAAATCCAAAACTCCATTGCTAAACCAATTCGTTGGAGCACTATTGAGCGTGTCCATGCCATCAGCTAAGGTGAGTGCTAGGCCGCAACTTGGGTCTGCATTGATTAAAAGTCCTGAGGCAATTGCTGCGCTTCCACCATCGTTGTTATTGCCACCTATGAAGGAGCCGTCAGTGTCTTGATCTTTTAGAACACCATAGTAGGTGTTGGGTCCTTGCTTCGCTGTTTGTCCAAGAGTCAACCAAGTATCAAGTGCCACCGTATTTTCTAAGTAGCGATTCCTCAGAAAGTCTTTAGCAAAGGATTGTCCATCGGATGCGTTGTTGTGAAATACTTCGCTGCTCGAAATCGTAAACGGGTGTTGAGCATCTCCAAAAATTGATTTGAGCAGTGTACCCGGTGCCAAGTCCACATAGATTCGATAAGTAACAGAACCTTCAGGCAAACCGCCACCTGTGATATCTGTTGCATCGTTTGCGTCACTCACATAATAGCGTTCAACGATCACTTTTTCCAATTGGCCAAATGACCAATTGGAATGGCATGTAGTGAATGCCAAAAAGATCATGAGTGGTATGAAATATTTCCTGCTCTTCATCTCAATACTTGTAAGTCAGTCCGAATAAATAATTGGTGCCATATCGGAAATTGTCATAGTCCACCCAACCACTTGGCAATTTGTAGGACCTGCGCACAGGAGCATTCAGAATATCCCGCAGGGTAAGATTCAAGGTAAAATGTTTGCCAAGCGTTTTACTGACTTTCACATCAATGGTGTTTCTAGGAAGTTCATATACATCCGCTCTTCCGCGCACCGAACCAGCAATTACCAATCGTGGACCTTGCACGTTATAACTGGCAGTGGCGGTCAATCCTAGAGAGTCTGCCTTGTAGCTAAATATAGCATTCACCAAGTAGGGCGCTTGTCCAAACATTGGACGCTCGATGGTGTCAATTACGGTGAACACTTTTATTCCTTCCACCACCTGAAAATCCTGACGAACGAATTGTGCCTCTGAGCGAACAAGGGTGACGTTCGCACGCAATTCAAAATCATTTCCCAATTTCTTTCTTCCTTCCAGTTCAATTCCTTTTACGTTTGAATTAGTAACATTGCCCCATGTGATACCCGAACTGCCAAAACCCATTTCTATATGGTTTGTAAAATCCTTGTAGAACACACTTACCGAAACATTGTCCTTGTTCTCGAAAAATGTTTCTGCGCGGAAATCGTAGTTCGAAATATGAACCAATTTCAAATCGGAATTGCCGTAGATCAACGTTCTGTATTCATTGTCGAAGATGGCGGCATCACTCAACTCGCGAATGCTTGGTCGAGCTATTGCTCGGCTGAAGTTGAATCGCAAGTTCGTTCTGCCCAATTTTTCATCTTCTAACTTGTAAATCAAACTTGCACTTGGCAACAGGTTCCATTCATCAATTTTCGCTGCATTCACAAAAGGAAAACCACCCACATTTTCTCTGCGTGGATCATTTCTAGCGTATCCCAATCTGTCGTATTTATCTACATCAGTAAAGATGTCCGTATGCTCTAACCGGAAACCTCCAGAAAATCTTAGCTTCGAGTTCATCTCGTAATCTGTCATGATGAAGGCCGCCTCCACATTGCTATGCCCGAAGCTGTGGTTTCTATCGAAGTTAAAATTTTGGTAGGTAAAATCCGTGATGCCATCGCGAATAATGAATCTCTCGGGTGACATATAACTGTCCAAATCATCATTGAGCAAAGGATCCAAAAATGGATTGTTGCCAAGCATCACACGGTATTCATCGTTGTCAATTTTCCGATAATTTCGTTGTGTTGCCAATCCGAACTTCAACTTCCTTAAATCATTCTTTTCGGCCTTTTTATTTATAGGCAGCTCAAAATTGAGACGCGAATCCAGAATATTTTCATCCAAATAGCGGTAGTATCTTCTTATGCCGTCACCAGCAGTTGGCGAGAATTGGTAGGACTGTATAGAGTCAAAACGTTCGGTATATAAATACTGTGTGGCTTTAAAGTCGGGTGCCACGCTTGCACTTGAAGTGTAAGAAGTATTGAAGTCTATTTTCAAAAGCTGCTTCGGTAAAAAATGTTGACTAGAGACTTGATAGATTGACTGCCTCCTTTGCTCATAAAAAATATTTTTGGAGACGTCTATGTCCTGATACTCCTCGGGCAAGCGCAGGGAGATATAACTAGCAACATCATTGGCGCCAAGGAAATTCGGCATAAAAAGCAAGGAGATTTTATTGTTCTCATTCAACTTGTATGCTAGGTTAAGCAGGGCGCTCCATGAGTTGGTTTCTCTGCTTATTTGAGCCAGATCTTGCCTGTCGTATGGAAAACCCAAAGTCTCATCGCCAACGCGCTGCGATATTCCATTGGGGTCATATTTGTAGTTGGTTGCATACCTGAATCCAAAGAAGTAGCCAAGCTGTTTGCCAAACAAAGTTTGTTGATCGCCTATGCTAAAGCTCTGACTAAAGTTGAGTGGAGCCTTTATAAACTTCGTATTCCAATTATTAGAAAAGCCATTGTTGTAATTTGTTCCGTTAGGATTTATGGTGTTGAAGGCCGCGGGTTTAAAGTTTTCATTGTACTCGTTGCGCGCATTCTGATAAGCCGTGGGATCATCTTTCAAACTAGCAGGTAACAATCCCAACTGAACCAAGCCTAACCTGAAGTAAGTGTCCGCTTGCGAACTGCCATCCACCCAACCATGAATTCCTAACTGACTAAAATAATTTGCCAAACCCAAAGCAGCGAATTCCTGATAAGTGCTAGGAGCAAGGTTGGGCGCATCTATTTGGGTAGTGTTACGCGTTCGAAGTCCTCCATCGAAACCCAACCAATCGGTCGAGCTTCTATCGGATGTGATGAAGTCCTTGCCAGTAGTTTGAGCATTGTATCCAAACTGCGTATCGATGTTCACTGATAATTTATCAGGAAAATCTTTTGTCTCCACTGAGATATATGCACCTGACCAATCGCCTGACAAGTCGGGACTTGCTGTCTTGGTAATAATGATGTTGTCAATGAGGCTTGCAGGAAATATATCGAGCCTGATGTTATTGGTAATCGGATCCAATGTTGGGATGCGCGACCCATTCAACGTGGTGCGCACATAGCGATCGCCAATGCCACGTACTGTGATCAATCCGCCATTTGTAGATACTCCCGAAACTCTGGCAATAGCGTTCACCACATTTGCGTCACCGGTTTTCTTCATGGTTTCGGATGAGATGTAGTCCAGCGTTGCTGCTGAATTCATCTTTATTTTATCCATGTAAGAATCTGCTGCCCTCACCACCTTCGAAACAATAACGACCTCTGCACCCGTAAAGGACTTTTCTAAAAGCGTAAACTCCTTTGTCTGAATTTCACCTCCCTTTAAAGAAATAGAATCCAGCAGCTCTTCGAAACTTACAAAGTCAAACTTTAGCGTGTATGTGATAGAATCCGGAAAATTGAGCGTGAACAAGCCATCAAAATCAGAAAGTGTAACGATGGACTCATTTTCAATTGTCCGTATGATTACCCCATACATAGCTTCACCTTGAATGTCAGTCACCTTTCCATTCAGCTTGCCTTGGCCATGCATGGCATAAGCACAACTCAATAGCGTGATGCACAAAATGAGCTTTCTCATAACAGAAAATCAGATGTGAAGGATTTTACTGCTTTATGAATTTCAAGACCTCCACCACTCCATCGTTTTCCAAAGCCATGGTGTAAACACCACTTACCAATTCAGCAGTGGACACCTTGTTGCTAGCAGAGCTATAAAATGAGGTTAGCACGATTCGGCCAGTTGCATCTATTATTTTAAACTCTGTTTTTCCAACCGTGGCGGCCCTCTGTCCTATGGTTAGAGCGTCCTCGCAAGGATTAGGATATAGAAAGTAAGTATTGTTTTCTGTGCTTCCTCTTTCAATAACAAAATCCGGTTGAGATACAGGTGAAGTATAGGTAAGAGTTGAATCCGTGAATTCACCCACGCCAGGCGAGTCAGCAACGAATATTTGACTTTCACCTTTTATAGGAGTAGCTATTTGTAAATTCAAACTGAAACTGAAAACTCCGTCCGTAGTGAATTGACCCAAGAGCACGTGGTTGGTAGTGGTAACTCCAGCTACTCCGCCCAACGCAGCAATAGTGCCACCTGAAGTGGTAAATGTTCCGCCAGGAGTTTGATCGAAAACATCCAGTTCGCTCGTAAGGCCAAGAATGTTTGGCAAAACAGGTGTTCCAGGCATAAGACCATCTACTCCATCATCTCCAGTAATTGGCGCACCAGCAGACACATCCGCATTGGCCAGCACTCCTTGCAAATTGCCTATGTTGCCATCCGTATCTTCCTCTTTGAGAACACCCAGCAAACCGGTGGCAACTCCACCCACTGTGAGGTACGAATCAATAAGAGTCGTGTTCTTTCTTGTATTGACCACGCTTGTTCCCTGATAGGTGCTAAACCCGTAGTTTGGATCATTGTAGAATGAGGTGGTGGTTGCAATATTCAATGGATGGGTTTGACTTCCGAATTGTTGAATAACCTTAAAGTCAGGCAACAAATTAGCATACACTCTGTAGGTTACCGATCCTATATGCAATGGATAGGTAGCAAAATTATCTGCCGCATTCACAGAATCGGCAAAGTCCGACACATAATATTTCTCTACTACAATGCCTTCCAAACCAACTTGAGACTGGGCTTGCAATTGAACAAGTGTGACCAATAAAATTCCAAAAAGTGTTCTCATGATTTTGTGATTAAAAATTTCGTTTTTATTTTCTCTTAGATTTTCTTTTGAACCAACTTTTTTTGGGTTTTTGTGGTTCGCCCTTACCGTAGAATATCAGATCCTTATGCATCCATTCGCCCAATTCTGGATTCTTGGCTACATACTTTTGTGAGGTTCCATTGGGTGCGCCTATCATCAAGTTCAACTCGAAGGAGAGATCGCCCGCGGTGGTTAATTGAGCTATAAGGACGTTGTTGGTGGTAAGCGAATCCGCTCCAAAAGCGCCTTTGCCCATGCAGGCCCAAGCACCATTATTGATTGCAATTTTGTTCCCTTTTGTAGAACTACCTAAATAATACAGACAGCTATCCATTTGGTAAAACGTAGGAAACGGCAAGTATTCAGACCGTTGCATTCCGTCCCTGATCAAAGGAGAGATAACACCCTCACAAGAATCATTTTCGAAATAACCCTTTTCGAAATGCACAAATTCATCTGCAATTTCATTGTCATACTTTTTCAAAACTCCCAGATGATTCTCTGCGGCTGCACCCACCGAAAGCCACGAGTCGAGCATCGCTACGTTCTCATTCAATGTGCGCTCTGGTAAAATATTGGGATGAGTTGCGCCCGCTTCGATGTGATTGAAGAAAGGCTCTGAACTTTCGATAACCAGAGGATGTGCAGGTGATCCATATGCAGCTTGAAATGTGAAGCCGGGCTTTAAGTCCACATAGATTCTATAGGTAACAGAACCGGCAGGCAAATCGCCACTATGCATATTTCCCTTCGCATCATTGGAGGTAGACACATAATATTTCTCCACTACAATTCCTTCCAAACCATCTTGGGCTGTGGAATTGAGAGCAATTGCCATCACGTGTATAAGTAGAATAGTCCGCATTTCCGAGCGGCAAACCTAGATGGGCCAACAGAGTTCGAAAGTGAAGTTGAGGTTATCGAACGTGGAAGAAAATAGGCGCAGTGTAGCCCGCGCATTACTGATATGTTAGTCCGTTTGTATTTTAACGGCTACGAAACATGAAGCTAACTTTTGCCAAACAAGTTGCGCTTTGAGAGAAATGGTTCTTTGCGATTGAGCGCTCTTGCGTGAGTTCATTTCGATTTCCTCACCACCTCATCCTTCAGCAACGCAGCGTTCTTATTCGCCAATTGCCCACAGGCGGCATCTATGTCTTTGCCGCGCGACTTGCGCACGTTCACTATCAGATTTCTGCTTTCGAGAAACTGGGCGAAGGCATCTACACGTTCGGGTGCAGCCTGCTGATATTCGCCATCGTCTATCGGATTGTATTCTATGATGTTGATTTTTACAGGAAGGTTTTTGCAGTAGTTGGCCAACTCATGTGCGTCTTTCAATGAGTCGTTGAAATCTTTGAAAATGATGTATTCAAACGTTACACGTGTTCCTGTTTTTTCGTAAAAGTATTTCAGTGCTTCTGCAATGGACTCCAAATTATTACTCTCATTGATGTCCATGATTTTGTTGCGCTTCTCATCATTGGCAGCATGAAGTGAAAGAGCAAGATTGAATTTCGCGCCATCATCCCCTAGCTTCTTTATCATCTTGGCGACACCGGCAGTGCTCACGGTGATGCGTTGTGGTGACATTCCTAATCCTTCGGGCGAAGTGATTTTTTCTACCGATGTCATCATGTTTTTGTAGTTGAGCAATGGTTCGCCCATGCCCATATACACGATGTTACTCAACGGAATTTTGTAGCGTGTCTCTGCTTCATTCTTCAAGTAAACTACTTGGTCATAAATTTCACCTGCTGTCAGATTGCGCAACATTTTCAAGCGGCCTGTACCACAGAATTTACACGAAAGACTGCATCCTACTTGCGAAGAAATGCACGCTGTCATGCGGGAATTGGTTGGAATCAAAACACCTTCAACAATTTTTCCGGGCTCCACTTCAAACGCACATTTGATGGTGCGGTCGCTACTCACTTGTTCATCTGCAAGTTTGATTTTGTTGAGCGTAAAATTTTCTGAAAGCATTTTTCGAGTAGCCACAGAAAGATTTGACATCTCATCAAAACTGCCCGCTGATTTTTGCCACAGCCATTCCATCACCTGCTTGGCGCGAAATTTCTTCTCTCCCTTTTCTTCAAAAAAAGTGAGCAACTCTTCGTTAGTGAGGTTGCGTATGTCTTTTAATTTTTCCATTTCACAACCTCATAGTTTTATAAGAGCCTACAAGGTTTTTGATTACGAATTCATAAAGTCTTCTATCTCTTCCGCCTCAGTCAGGAAGTCTTTGAACATATCTTCATTGTCGTTCTTACCTATCACAATGTTGTTCTCTATGCGGATGCCAAGGCTTTCAGCAGGGATGTAAATACCAGGCTCCACAGTAAACACATTGCCCTCTTGCACAGGTTTGTGCCAGTGGCCTACATCGTGCACATCAATGCCGAGGAAGTGCGAGGTGCCGTGCATAAAATATTTCTTATAAGCTGGCCAATCTTTGTTTTCGTTCTTCACATCGTCTGTTGTGATCAACTTTAGATCAACCAATTCTTTGGTCATCATTTCACCAACAGCTTTGTGGTACTCGTGCATGAGTGTGCCGGGCTTCAGCAATTTTTTTGCACCATTCATCACACGCAGCACAGCATTGTACACTGCTTTTTGTCTTGCTGAAAATTTTCCATTTACGGGAATGCAACGCGTCATATCAGCACAATAGTTTCCATACTCAGCACCTACGTCCATTAACAGCAGGTCACCGTCTTTGCAGGGTTTGCTGTTTTCTATGTAATGCAGCACGCAGGCACTCTCTCCGCTCGCTATGATGGGGGTGTATGAAAAACCTCGTGAGCCTTTGCGCAAAAATTCATGCATGTATTCCGCTTCCAGTTCGTACTCCATCACACCCGGTTTTACAAACTTGGTCACACGTTCGAAACCACTACGGGTGATGTCAATGGCCTTTTGCAATTGCCCCACTTCTTCTTTGTCTTTTACCGAGCGCAACTCGTAAAGCAAAGGAGCGCTGCGCTCTATCTGAAAGTGCGGAAATTTCTCTCTGAACCATTTTGAGAAACGCATCTCGCGTGTTTCCACTTCCACCGATGCACGCATGTGTGGATTATCGTTGAGGTAAACACAACTTGCCTCTGCCAACAGAATGCGCAACGTCTTTTCAAACTCTGTCAGCCACATAATGGTCTTCACGCCTGTCTGATCGCGTGCTTGTTCTTTACTCAGTTTGGCTCCTTCCCAAATAGCAATCAGCTCGCTGGTTTCTTTCAGAAAAAGAATCTCGCGGTGCTGCGCATGAAACGCATCAGGAAAAACAACCAAGATGCTTTCCTCTTGATCCACACCACTGAGGTAAAAAATATCAGCCGCTTGCTTGAAGGGCAAATGACCGTCTGCTCCTGTGGGATAGGTGTCATTGCTATTGATGATGGCGAGGCCGCCTTTTTTGAGTTGGGCAGCGAAGCGGGCGCGGGCTGCGGTGTAGAAGTCTTTTGAAAGTTGTTTGTATCGCATGTTTCAATGAATCAATTTGAGCATTTGAAAATTTGAAAATGCGTGGAACATCATTTTCATATTTTCCAATAATCTCATTTTCAAATAATGTAATTCCACTTCATCACCTCATCCTCCTCAATCGCTCGCACGGCTTTTTTACCCAGCACTTGCCCTATGTCTTTAGGAGAAATGCCACTGGCAGGGCGTTTCCAAGTGAGGTCAGCCATTTCAATTTCTTTTCCTTCAGGAATGTTTTTGGCGGCTACTAAACTTCTGCGTGCATTTTTTCTCGCGGGTTCTTCGCTAGGCATCGCCTTCATTTCGAAGGTTCCCATCAACTCAAACGTGCGATCCATGCGCTTCCAGAAGTGCTTCAAATCTTCTTTGTCCATGGCGTGGTAATGGTCGTTACCGGGTAACGTCTTGTCATGCGAGAAATGTTTTTCTAGCACAGCAGCACCCAGTAAAGTGGCTACTTCTAACGAATGCATGTCCTTGGGTAATGTGTGATCGCTGTAGCCCGGAACTGCATCGGGAAAAAGGCGAATCATATCTTTGATCATTCCAAGATTCGCATTCTCATCCATGGTTGGGTAGTTCAGCACGCAGTGCATCAGGCAGAGTTGGTTGCCATGCTTTTCTATGGTCTCCACTGCTTGCATTACTTCCCATTTGTAGGCTGCGCCCGTAGAAAGAATGATGGGTTTACCAAACTTGCATTGGTATTCAATAAAAGGAAGGTTGGTGATATCGCTGCTGCTGATTTTGAACACCGTCATCAGGTCATTCAAGAATGTTGCACTTTCCACATCGAAGGGTGTACTCATGAATTCGATACCTGCAGTCTGGCAATACTTCGCAAGTTCTTCGTATTCCTTCTTCCAGAATTTATCGTATTTCTTAAAAAGTTCGAACTGCGAACGTGTGGGTTCTTTAGTGATGTCCCAGTAGTAAGGCGAGTCTTTGCTGGCAATGGTTTCGGCCTTGTAGGTCTGAAACTTGATGGCTTGTGCGCCACCTTCTGCCGCCTCGTCAATGAGGCGTTTTGCCAAGTCCATGCTGCCTTCGTGGTTTACGCCTGCCTCTGCAATTACATAAGGTCTTACAGGAATTCGTGGATTGTAAGCGTTAAGAAAATCGGTCAACTTCATGCGGCCAAGGTAAATGGATGGCTTCGCATTGGAAATTGAAAGATTAAAAAAATAAAGAATTGTTGTGATGCCAATTTTCGAATTGTGAATACTGGATGTCAAATCAGCAACTCCACAAGTCACGAAATCAACTAGCAGCTACTCTCCATCCTGACACGCGCAGGGATCCGAAGTAATCACTTTCGTCTTTGGAAGCATTTCGCGAATACGAGCTTGAGTATCATAACTTATTTGATTGTGCAATAGATCGAGCACCATTAAGTGGGTAAGATCTTCGAGCGTTGCTGGGTATTCTGCAATAGGATTGTCCCACAGCACAAGTGACTCCAGCAAGTACAAGGCATCAATGCCATTTGGAATTGCGCCTATAAAATTATTGCTCATGTCCAAGCGCTTTAAGTTTTTCAACTCTAAAACACACGTAGGAATAGCCTCGATTTCATTGCCACTCAAGCTAAGTATTTGCAAAAAGTCGAGTTGAGCAAGTTCACTGGGTATGGAATCAATTTTGTTTCTATCCAGTATCAATTCGTTGAGGTTTGGAAAATGGAAAATGGCATCTGGAAATGTTTTCAATTTCTGTTTAGTCAAGTCAAGGCGATACACTTCAAGCGGATTGTTTTCTGCGCTTTCAATCGACTCGTATAGTATCATTTTCCGCAGTGAGTCCAGCGGAATGAGCTGTGCATCGCATGGTATGAAACAGGCGAGAGAAATAAGTGCCGATATGAATGGGATTTTTATCAAAAGAATTTTTTAGCTTCTGCAATGTCTTTAGCGATGCCTTTTTTCAATTCATCTATTGAGCCAAATTTTTTCTCATCGCGCAATCGTTCAACGAATTCAACAGTGATTTGTTTTCCGTAAACCTCTTCATCAAAATCAATGATGTAAACTTCAATTATCTCCAAAGAGTTGCTGTGAGTGGTTGGGCGGATGCCTATGTTCATTACTCCGGCAAGTTTTCTATTGTCCAAAAGCACCTTCACCGCGTACACTCCATGAGCCGGAACAAGTTTGTAAGGATAGTCAACACGAATGTTGGCAGTCGGAAATCCCAGTTGCCGACCAATCTTATCTCCATGCACTATTTCCCCGCCAAGTGAGTACGGTCTTCCCAAGTACTTGGCTGCCTCGTTTACTTGCCCCACTGCAAGTGCCTGCCGGATTTTGGTTGAACTTATGTTGACTTCATCAATGGTTTGTGGCGGAATTTCCTCTACCTCAAATCCAAAAGTTTCAGCGAGTTCTATCAATGTAGTGTGGTCTCCCTCTCTGTTGCGGCCAAAGCGATGGTCATAACCCACCACCACTGTTTTTGCCTTTATACCATTCACTAACAAGTCGCGCACATAATCAAAAGCAGACTGCCTCGAAAACTCAATTGAGAAGGGATAAATCATCAAATGCTGTATTCCCGCTTGCGCAAGCAATGTCGATTTTTCCTCAGGAGTATTCAGCAATTTCAAATGATGATCTTCCGGATGCAACACCATACGCGGATGGGGATAAAAAGTCAGCAGTACACTTTCTCCACTAGTTCGTTTGGCCGTTTCATTCACCTTATTGATGATGTGCAAATGGCCTGGATGTACGCCATCAAAAGTGCCAATGGTGACAACAGGGTTTGCAACATCTTTGAGTGAGGAGAAATCAGTATGGATTTTCATTGTTAGAAGCGGCCAAAAGTATCTGAACAAAAAAAGAGCTGCTCAAAATTGAGCAGCTCTTTTCAAGATAAAAATATTTATATCCTTATAGCGATTACTTCACTACGCTCATTTGCTGAGAGAATAGGTTTTCGCCATCAATTACAATACTTACTACGTAGTTGCCAGCAGCATATTCTGTTACATCCAACGGAATAGTGTTTTGACCTTGATTGAACATGCCAAGGTTGGCGAATTCCACCAATTTGCCTTCTATAGTGCGAACTTCAAAACCAATGTAACGCGCTTTTGCAAGATTGAAATTCACGTTGGTATTGCTCACCGCAGGGTTTGGGCTAACCACAAAGTTGGAAAGTCCAACTTGAGCAGCTAATTCTTCAATGCCAGTTCTTTCCTCAAGAATAAGGCGTACCGATGGGGTGAATGTTTGTGAACTAAACCATACAAAATCACCATCGCCTGTTTGCTCGTATGAGCCAGTCGAGTTGTCAGTATCACTTTCGTCCCAAGCGCTCACCCAAAGTTCTAAGTCTGATTCGTCAGGGTTTCTAACACCGCAGAAATAAACGTTTGTGTTGTCAATATCATAAGGGTCTTCAAAAGGAAAGTACTGAGGATAAGTAGCGTCTATCCAACCCTGATTCAATTCAAACTCATTGTAACCCACGTCAGAACCGTCATCATTCAGACTACCTCCACTTGGTACCTCAATAAGAAGGGCTTCCATGTATGCGTTTGCATCTGCATTACCACCGAAGAGTACGGTAAGGCCATGCGCGGTAGAACCATCATTTGGGAAAGTAAAGAAGCTACCCCAGCCACAAGGGCTAGCAGCAAGATTTTCGCCATCAGCAGGACCTACTTGAATATCCAAGGAGTCAATGGCATCATGTCCATATTCAGCAACGGTGTATTCAATATCGTGAAGGCGTGTGTTGTCCGCTTCATTTGCATCTGTAAAATCAGAGCTTGATATACTGCCTCTTACATAATACAAGCCTGTTGCGCCATCTTCAGGAGCCCAGTTGGTCTGTACCCACATGGTATCATAAATAGGTGCTGGGCAAACCAATTCATTGGCTGCTGAAGGAACAGTGAAAGGATCTGAATCTATTGTTGCAAGGACCGTGGTTCCATCCGCATCAAGGATGTCTACAGTAATTACAGTGTTGGTTTGGTCCAAATATCCTTTGTTACGGTAGATGATACCAGCGAGCAAACCACCGTCTGCTACTGCGGTTTTTTGTTCCATTGGAGTAACACGGTATTCCCAAATGTTGAAAATGTCACCGTTGGTTACTTGAGCGATTTCAAGATCGTTTGCATTCACGTTTTCTGATATACAGATATCATCAATACCCCAGAAGTAATGCGAATAGCCATCGTTTACAGCAGTGTTATACCCCCAGCGGATCAACACATTACTTTCGCCTGCGGCTGCACAAGAAATGTCCACGGTAGTGTTCAATGCGTTTGCTGAAAGCGTGTTTGCTGAAGGAATAAATGAACCATGACCAGGAAATACGGTCCATGAAGTACCACCGTCCACGCTTACTTCCACTGTGAGTGGTGAAGGCGAAAAGCAGCAATAGCGGAAATACTGGTAGTAATCCACAATAACTGTCTCAAGCGAGCTCAGGTCTAGTGATGGTGTGGTAATGCTGCCTGTTACTGTTTCCACAGCATTCAAGTCTGCATTGTACAAATCACAATCAAAAATCACCCAGCCGTTGGCAGTGGTTGGTGAAGCAAGCGCAGCAATAGTGCTTGAAAATTGACCCGCAGGGCTGTTGGCGTCAGCCACCATCCAGATTGGTGTGGATCCGCTGTCCTCCACTTGCCAAGCACCAACACCGTTGTTGCCATCGAAGCCATTGTCAAAATCTTCGCACCAGAAGGTAGTGCCACCTCTAACTGCCGACTGCGCAGGTGCAGCATGCACATCTCCGTCCTGAGCCATCACAGGGCGCGGAACGGCTTTGTAGTCTGTTGTGGCCGTTTGCTTTTGGCCGAATGAGGCCATCGCAACCAATGATGCAAAAGCCATTGTGTAAATTTTCTTCATCTCTATTTTTTTGGGTTAAATTAATTTTTGAGCGCGCCAAAATACACTGAACGTCCTGCAGCCCCTACCATGATGCCAAAAAAAAGACCCTGCTGCACAGGGTCTTTTTTTATTTTTAGGACTTGCTAGCCGAAAACATTCTACTTCACAATCATTTCTTTTGTAAGTGATACCTCACCTGCTGTTAATGTGTAGGTGTACATACCTGCGCTGAAGTCAGCCACATTCAATGTATAGCGTTGCGCGCCTGGTGCTTGTTTGCCAAGCTCTTGTGTCATCACTATTCGGCCTGTCATATCACGAACCATCAACGACACTTTTTCAGAAGACTGAAGGTTGTAGTTGATCACAGTTGTTTCAGTTGCCGGGTTCGGAATGTTTTGTCCAAGGCTAAGAGCAGCGTCAGTAGTGATGGAAGAAACGGCAAGTCCCTCATCGCTGCTAAGACGTATCATAGGCACTGAACCAGTCCAGCCCCACTCACCGTCAGAGTATATCCATGATGCTGGCCAAGCGTTAGGTCCAGAAACAGGAACACGGAAATCACCATTGTCCACATTGACAATAGCAGCTAAGTAAGTAACACCCGCCTCCAACTCAATAGCACCATTCTCAAAAGGAAGGGTGATGAAGTTATTCTCACTTACACCATTCAACTCGTCAGTAGTAACAATGTGCTGAACGGTGAATGAATCATCCACTTCTTCTAGAATAGGAAGACCATCCGCATCAAGACCATCAAATATGAATAGCTGACCTTGAATAATAACTCCATCATCAGAACCACCGCCCGGTGCTATCTGTATAGCTCCAAAAAAGTCATTCTCATGAATGCCAAATAAGTTGCCGTAGATGTCGTCATTGGCCATCAATACAAATGCCTGAGCAGCATCAGCATCACGCGCATAAATATCTTCTGTCATCATCATTGATTTCATAGCCAAGTCATCAGCAGGATTGTCATCCGTAACTGTTGAAACAGAGGTGCACTCAATCATAACTTCACCTTCTGCAGTTGGGGTATAATCGGTTATTACTGACAATGTATCCTTCGTAAGACTTGGGGTATCAAATGTCTGATCGCTTGGCCATTCGCCTGCCGATGTACCGTTCATAAATACTTCAAGGTTGAACGTAACTCCTGTTTGGTCATTCAGACCATTGTTAGAGATAATAGCAGTAGCTGAAACTGGCGATGCTTGGTTAAGCGGAATCTGGGTATAATCCCAAAATCCTTCAATGAAATCTTCTTGGAACCAGTTACCAAAAACCACCTTGTCTGTTTTCAGATTGTTCTCTTCAAGATCTCCCACTTCCACGTTGTCTACAGCAAATCCTGAAGCCCACTGACCAGCATCAGACCACTGGAAACGAAGCGTTACAGAAGACTCTCCAGCATAATCAAACATCAAGAAAATAATGGTTTGCCAAACACTTTCGTCCACTGGTAATGTGCCAGTATCGGTGCCAGAATAGATAAGGTCACTCCATGAAGTTCCACCATCGGTTGAAATTTGAACTTTGGCTTCGCCACCGCCAAAACCTTGGTCGTGGAAAATGTCAAAAATCAAGGCAGGATTGATAGCATCGCTAAAATCCATTTCTGGAGTTTGCAGCCAGACGTCAGCATTGTCGCAGTCGCAAGGATCAGAGTCATCGTTTGCTCCGGCAAATTGATTACCTCCGCCCAACTCGGGTACTGGCCAGTAACCGCCTGCAATAGCAGTTTCAGCATCTTGAATGTTGAATGAAACCACATCTACGATTGGTTCATCAGGCTCATCACCATTGTCAATAATAGAAGTAACTGTTGGACAGCTCCATCCCGCTGGTATCGGCTGCGGCAATGTCCCCATTACATCTTCAAAGTCTTCAGAAAAAATAACGGTACGCAGGAGGTTTGAGTTTTCCGGTTTTTCCTGACGAACAACAATTCCGCTAGGAGAAATTTCATCGCGGGTAAACTGTTTTTTCTTCGCCACAACCTGTTGGGCCTGAGCGCTAGCGCCAACAGCCACACTAAAAGTAAAAGCAAGCAAGTAGATTTTTTTCATTTGTGTAATGATTTTAAATAAAAAGTAGATTTAAAAAAGGCCGTCAAATATAGAAAATTGAAACCCCAAAATTTTTCAATACAAAATATTGATAGACCTAAATAGGCTTCAATTGCCATTTTTGACGCGACAAAACTTTACAACTTAACAGCGTATCAACCCTACTTCAAAATAGGATCTGTTAGGTTACTGGATTTCTGCCAAAAATTGAATCCAATAATTCTCATCTTTGTGAGCGACAACTAAATAAGCAGAAGGATTGTCTTGTGGTAGCTCTCCATGAAAAATTTACTATTTTCAATATCACTTTTGTTTTTGTCCGATACCACTTTGGCCCAGGCGGAGTTTATTGAAAATAAAGGACAGTGGCCTGAGCAAGTAGCGTTTCGCGCAGGCCTGCCAGCAGGAGCATTGTGGGCAGAGAATCATGCCTTCACTTGGCAATTCTTCGACCCTTCCATCCTTGACTATTTGCATCCTGCCAGCGGCAATGCGAACGCATCTTCCATCTATCGTGAACACTCCTACCGTGTAGTTTTCGAAGGAAGCACCGAGGCTGACATTAGCGGAACAAAACCGCTGACTCCATACTATAATTACTATCAGAGTAATGACACCAGCACATGGGCTGCGCATTGCAAATCGTTCTCGCGATGCGATTACAAAGGAATATACGATGGCATCGACTTAGTGCTGTATTCAAATAATCAATCCATCAAATACGATTTTGTATTGCATCCGGGTGCAAATGCTCAAAGCATTTCCATGCGTTTCGAAGGTGGAGTTCAGTTGCAGTTGGAGGACGGGGTGCTTAAAATAAAAACCACCGTGAATGAGCTTACAGAATTAGCGCCTTTCGCTTATCAGTTGATTGAGGGAAAGATCAGCGAGGTGTCTTGTCATTTCCATTTAGATGAAAACAAACTGACATTTGAACTGGGCGATTACAACACGAACTTCGATGTGGTGATTGATCCAGAAATTGCCTTTTCCACTTATGTGGGTTCTACGTCCAGCACCTTCGGCTTTACTGCTTGCGATGACAATGAAGGCAACCTTATTAGCGGAGCAAACGTGTATGCCTCCGGTTATCCTGTCACAATAGGAGCTTACCAAGTAGATCTTAACTCATCGTTCACCAACATGTTTGATGCTGCTATTTCTAAATTCAGCAATGACGGTACCCAACTACTTTACAGCACTTACCTGGGTGGCGCAGGACAAGATGCTCCGCACAGCATTGTGACAGATGAAGACAACAACTTCATAGTGATGGGTGTCACTGGCAGCGATGATTTCTCGACTACAGCTGGGGTATATCAGCCCAACTTTGCCGGAGGCCCTTCGCTGAACTACGGCAATGAACAATTCTTTCAGGGCAATCAAGACCTCGGCACCGACATTTTCATTACAAAATTTAATGCAGACGGCACTTTGATGGCCTCCACCTTCATAGGCGGATCGGGCATAGATGGACTCAACTATGCGGATCAACTTTTTTACAACTATGGCGATGCTTTCCGGGGTGAGGTAAATGTGGATGGCAATGGAAACATCTTTGTAGCATCAGTAACGCGTAGCACCGATTTTCCAACCGCTGGCAGCAATAACGATATACAAGAAACATACGGTGGGGGGCTTTCAGATGGTGTAGTGTTTAAACTTTCTCCCGATTTGTCTGATATGCTTTGGAGCACCTACATGGGGGGCAGTTCATCAGATGCGTGCTACGCGATAGAGTTTTCATCCAACGGATCCTTCGCAGTGGCGGGTGGCACTCAAAGCGGTAATTTTCCCTTTGTACAGTCAGGCAACGACAATTCTATCAATGGCGAAACCGATGGATTCATCACACTGATAAATCCAACCACCTTTGATTACTCGGGCACCTTCGTTGGAACAAGTGAGTACGACCAAGTCTACTTCATACAGTTTGATGCTGACGACAACATCTTTTGTTATGGGCAAACCAACGGTGATATGACCATAAGCTCAGGATGCTACGGCCAAGCCAACAGCGGACAGTTCGTTCGGAAATACAATAGTTCATTGTCCACCATCAGCTGGACCACGCTGATAGGAACAGGCAGTGGAGAAATTGATATTTCACCCACCGCATTTTTGGTCAGTGATTGTGATCAGATATACCTCAGCGGATGGGGCGGAGAGGTGAATCAATACTGCGTTCAAGCCTATGCCTGCTATGCGCAATTCAGCACAACGTTTGGTCTACCCACCACGCCCGATGCTTTTCAGCTAACAACAGATGGCAGCGACTTTTACCTCTGCGTATTGAATGAAAATGCACAGGAGTTGGTCTATGGTTCCTTCTTGGGCGGCAACATCAGCTCGGAACATGTGGATGGCGGCACCTCGCGCTTCAATAAGAATGGAAGTGTTTTTCAAGCCGTATGTGCGGGTTGCCAAGGCAACAGCGATTTTCCTACTACACCTGGAGTTTGGAGCAATGACAACCCCAGCTTCGGATGCAACATTGCTGTATTCCGCTTCAACCTAGGAACAGTGAATGCCGTAGTGCAAATAGACGGGCCTGACCAAGTTTGCGAAGGTCAGTCGGTATCCTTCACCAACCTTAGCAGCGGAGCTACCAGTTACCAGTGGTTTTTTGGCGATGGTGAAAGCAGCACCCAGTTTGAACCCACCCATATTTACGAGCAAAATGGAGAATTCACCATCACACTTATAGGAGAGGATGATGCGGAGTGCCTAGTAGGCGATACCACTAGCATCACCATTACTATTCTGCCCGGAGTAAACCCAACGGTGGAACAGGTAGAACCCATCTGCAATGGTCAAACGGTGCAACTGAACGCAACAGGCTCGGCCAATTTGCTGTGGCTGCCCAACCCCAGCCTTTCTGCCACCAACATACCCAACCCCATTGCCTCGCCCACTGTACCCACCACGTATTACGCTATAGACTTCAATGACTGCGAAACAGACACCGTATCGGTCTTCGTTGATCTGTTCATTCCAGTTACCGATATTACAGACAACATTTCCATCTGCATAGGGCAAGACACCCAGCTGGAAGCCTCTGGTGGAGCCAACTACCAATGGACTCCGGCCACTGGCCTGAGCAACGCAAGCATTGCCAACCCCATTGCCTCACCCTTAGTCACTACTGACTACGAAGTGGAAATAACCACTGCTGAAGGATGTGCCGTGCAAGAAGATGTGACCATTACCGTACTTGAAAATGCTCCGGGCGGAATAGTGTATCCTGAAATAGAACTCTGCTCTGGCAATTCAGTGCAATTGACAGCCGCTGATGGCAACGCATGGCAATGGTCGCCTTCGGAAAGCCTCAGCAATCCGTTTGCACAAAGCACTGTGGCAACCCCTTCCAATACGACCACCTACACGGTACTCATTACCAACCCGTGCGGCAGTGGCACCGATGAGGTAACGGTGAATGTCCTATTCGCACAAGTAGAAGCCAGCGAAGGTGGCACCATTTGCAGCGGCAGCTCCCTGCCTGCCAGCGCCACCGGTGCGGTGGAATACTATTGGCAACCTCCCGCATATGCTGCACCTTATAACACAGCCAACACCAACCTCTCACCACTGGAAAGCACTTGGTTCGTAGTGGGTGGCACAGACGAAAACAATTGCTACGATCAGGACAGTTTATTTATTTATGTATTGCCCGCGCCCATGGTAGATGCCGGCCCTGACCAATACTACGATTTTCCGGGCTCAGCACAATTGTTCGGCAACGCGTTTGGATTGAATTATTACTGGACACCTACTGAAGGCCTTTCGTGCAGCAACTGCCCCTATCCGGTGGCATCGCCCGGTGGACCCACTTACTACAGCTTGTGGGTAACGGATGGCATGGGTTGTACGGCCGTTGATTCTGTATTCGTAAAACCTTACTTCCCGCTGTGGGTGCCCAATACCATTACGCCAAACAATGATGGCATCAACGATGTCTTTCAGGCCTATGGCGAAAGCATAGAGGGCTTTAGTATGAAAATATTTGACCGTTGGGGTGTAAAAATATTTGAGACCACCGACTTCGCTCAGCCATGGACTGGTGGCGTATCAGACGAATACTACGTGCAAAATGACACTTATGTGTGGGTGATAGAATATGACACCCTTGAGCGCAGAACCAAACTGGTGGGGCATGTGAATGTGATTCGCTGAAGCACACCGCCCGTGTTAACCACTCATCTCTCCGCTAGACTAAGCGCGGGCCATTGGGGCTATTTCCCCACCTTTTTCTCCAGCACTTCTATTTCTGCTTTCTCCTTTTTAATATCCTGCCGGATTAGCCCGAACAGGCTCATGTATATGTTGGCAATCCACACCAATGCGAACCCCCCAATAAGGTAGCCCTTCCAATCCTCCATGAGCAGCTTGTAATGGGTTAAAAAAAGAAAGAGAACGGTGATGTAGTGGCTGAAACAATACTCGCAGGTGAAAAGGTAAAAGAATTTTCTTGTCCATACCGACTTGTCCTGTTTGCTCCGCTTAACAAAGTATTCCCGTGGTTCACGAAAAATTTCTTCGCGGGTGACAGTCCATGCAATGCAGGCAATGGGCAGGGCTAAGAGAAAGAGCCAGAGAATTTGAGTGGTGATTTCCATGCGAACGCAAACCTATGAAGGACTAACGCTTTTCGGTTTGGCTGTCAGGGTGGGCAGTTACCAACTGCCCACATACACCGCACTGGTCTCCGCTGCGTTCATGCTTCACCGCTGCGGGCTGCCACATGGTGGCCTCGGCTCAGCCAAGGCAAGCCCTCAAAAGTAGATGGCACGGGCTAGGCTGCGCTAAGCCCGCGCTATTGGGGCAGTTTGCGGTTTTTGACCTGCTAGGATTTGTAGGACCAAACACCACTTCGCCTGGTTCGGTAAATACGGATGCGTTTTCTTGAATGATGTCAAGCTGGGGAACATCGTCTATCCAAATTTCTTGTCCAGAAACTCTTGCATGCTTAAAAGTCCTTGAAAAAGGCAAAATGGTTTTGAAAGCAGCCGATGTCTGAGGAGCGGCATCAACATAAAATTCAAACGCTACTTCTTGACCGTCTTGGGTTGTAATTTTAAATCCAGTCATCTCCTTTATTTAAGTGTCCTTGTTTGGTCGATATTTAAAATGAACGAAAGCGCCAGTCAGTTCAACCACTTCAGCAGTCACTTCCCATTTGATGTATTGAAGATACAAGGGTAGGTTCAGATGTTCTTGGACCTGTTCATTTACTATAAATCGCTATCACGTATTTTGCACTATTAAAAAATAAACAGGCATACCAATAGTAATATTAATGGGGAAGGTTATAGCCAGTGCCATTGGTAAGAAAAGCCCAGGATTTGACTTGGGAACTGAAATTTTCATAGCAGCAGGAACCGCAATGTAGGAGGCACTTGCGGCTAAAATTGCAAACATAAAGCGATTTGAAATGTCTTGTGTGACTAAAGAACTCAACATAGCAACCAGACAACCATTAATGATTGGAATTACTATAGCAAAAATAACTGGGAACCAACCGAATGAGAAAAATGCCTTTAGTTTTCTTCCACTGGTGATTCCCATGTCCAATAGAAATATGGCAAGAAAACCTTTAAAAAGATCGTTGGTAAATGGTTTTATTCCTTCTGCCTGCTTATCACTGGCCAAGTAGCCTATAATTAAACTACCCAATATGAGTAATACACTGCCGTTTGTAAAGGAGTGTTTTATGGCGGTTCGTTTCTTTATTATTTCATTTTCGTCCTTATTAAATATAGAAATGAGTAAGAGGCCAATAATGATTGCGGGTGATTCCATCAAAGCCATAATGGCTACCATGTGTCCATGAAGCGGTAGTTGCTGAGATTCAAGATAAGAAACAGCTGTTACAAATGTTACCGCGCTCACCGATCCATAGGTAGCTGCTATAGCGCCAGCGTCAAATACATTCAATCTTCTTTTAAGGATAAAAAATGTGTAGACCGGTATCATCAAAGAAATTAAAACCCCAAATAACATGGACCATCCAATCTCGATTGTAAATGCCTCATGAGATAATTCTTGACCACCCTTGAAGCCTATAGCAAACAATAGGTACAATGAAATAAATTTTGATGAGTTTTCCGGAATTGCCAGATCACTTTTTAGATAGACCGCCACTATACCAAGCACAAAAAAGAGCAATGCCGGATTTGTTAGATTCTCAATGAGTAAGTTATAATTCATCTCTTCTATTACTTTTTTAGCGTGTGTTCCTTCTAATTACTCCATTTCGTTTGAAGTCATCAGCTGTTTCCATGTGCTTTTAAAAACAAAGAAAATGCATAAGATTTTTGGTCATCTGCCCGAGCCGTTTAGGTCTTCATAGCCCAAATGGTAAAGTTTTGAGCCTGGGGAAGGTGGCGATTTCACCAAAAATTGAGGCAAAGAACTGAATCTTCTGTAATCAAAATGTCTCTGTGGGGCAATTAACCGCCCATTTTTTAAACCGATGTTAGCAGCTTTGTCTTTCGTCCAAAATTTATGTATTCTAAATTGTATATCAATTGCTTCTTTCTTATGGATTGCAATAGTCGCAATACATTGGGTCTTCTGCAGTTTTTTTATTAGGATACATTTCTTCCACTCTGAATTTACACTGTTGGCAAATGTAAATGTAACTTAATGTCGAGTTCGTGGGTGAACCGCATAAACTACATTTAAGTCCCTTCTTTACATCTGTTATTACAAAACCTGGCATTTGGCATTGTGGACAGGCAGATTTAATATTTTGCACCAATTTTAGAGTTGCCTTTTCGATCACATTCATTCGTGTAGGGTTATACAGAGCTCTCATATCCGTTTCTGCATAAATAGAATGATATTTTGAGCATAGCTGCTCAAATAATTTCTTTAAATTTTCAATATCAGTAATCCCCTTATGAATGTCTGTGTTTTCGTCTTTTGATTTGCGAAGAATTAACCCGTGAGTAGGAAACCCTATTTGGTCAGCAAACTCAAAAAGCTCCTTTTGACTTTGTATTTGCTTCCCATTAAAATTGGTAGAAGTGCTTAATTCTCTTACTATAACTTCGATTTTGTTCTTACTGTCAATAAAAATCAAAAATTCGTCATCGGCATTGACAAAAAACACAGAGGGATGTGGTCCGAATGAACCCTCACTTGCAATTCCTAAATCACAGTTGTTTATTTTCATTGCTCGTAAGCACTTTTCCCTGGCCGTTGAAATGGGGTCAAGCTCTCTTTCTATTTCTCCTGTGAAAGTTCCTAGTGCATCCGTATCAAAAGATTCATCTACAAAACAAATAACACCTAACTCCTTTTCAAGAACTGGTGCAATCACTTTTTCTTTTTGGTGCTTTGTTGCTATTAGCAACTTTCTGTTTTGAAACATTGACATAAAACTCAAATTTTATTTCTTCGTTGCTGGATGTTGTGATTTTAAATCCTTTTATAAATTATTGTCCTCTTGATGGCTGATGTGTTGTCCGTTACTATGGCCGCTAATGTTTTGCAGATCTGCGATGGGCGGGCTTTTCAGCACAAATGTTCATTCGGAGAACTGCACTTTCGGCTACCACAAAACTGTCTGCGAAGCACGACCGCGCAGCAGCACCGAAGGTAAACCCCGCCTATTGCAAAAGAGCCAGAGAATTTGAGTGGTGATTTCCATACGAACGCAAACCTAAGAAGGACTAACGCTTTTCGGTTTGGCTGTCAAAGCAAGGGCGGTTAATAACCGACCGCATACACCACACAAGTCTCTGGTGTGTTCATGCTCTACCTATGCGGGCTGCCACATGGTGGCCTCGGCTCAGCCGAGGCAAGCCCTCAAAAGTAGATGGTACGGGCTACACTGCGCTAAGCCCGAGCCATTGGGGTATATTAAAATCTCAAAAATTATATTTTAACACCAAAGATATAGCCTACAAGTGCCGATAAGCCCATGGCGATTGTGCCCCAAATAGTAATGCGTAAAATAGCCTTTTTTACACTTGAACCACCTGTTTTGGCCGCAGTTGTTCCTAAAACAATTAAAAAAATAGTTGTGAAACCATATAGCCAATATTCCAGTCCTTTTATTGGTGCAAAAAGAATGACTAAAAGAGGTAATAATCCTCCAACAGTAAATGATGCTCCTGATGCAATGGCTGCTTGTATAGGATTTGCTTGGCTAATCTCGTTTATACCCAGTTCTTCTCTAATGTGTGTTCCCAATGCGTCTTTCTCTGTCATTTCAATGGCTACTTGCATTGCTGTTTCTTTTTTTAGTCCTCTTTTCTCATAGATTTGAGCTAATATATTTAACTCTATTTCTGGCATTTCTTTGAGTTCTTTGATTTCTCTTTCAATGTCCGCTTTTTCTGTGTCAGTTTGAGAACTTACAGAAACATATTCACCGGCAGCCATAGACAATGCGCCCGCTACAAGTCCAGCAACTGTTGCCAAAACAATAGGCTCTCTTGTCGAACTTGCAGCAGCAACTCCTATTGCAAGACTTGAAATAGAAATTATTCCATCGTTTGCTCCTAAAACAGCAGCTCTCAGCCAGTTGCTTCGGTGTATATAATGACTGTCCAGGTAGTTGTCAATTGTTATCATTGTCTGGTTGTTGTCGTTTCATAACGTTTGTGTTTGCGCAGTAATGCGATTTCGAAGCTGCATCCTGTCCCACAAAACTAAACATAGAACGAAGATATAACTTTGAGTAACAACTCACCGCAACATTGAGCAAACATATTGTTGGCTGTAGTAATATTTATTTAGGTATTTGTTGAGTCCAACAATGAATGCCACCACCATTGAAATTGAGACCCATTGGGTTGATTTGAACAATTTTTCTTTCAGGAAAGTAGGTTTGAAATATTTTCTTTACTTTTTCGTCCTTTAACCTTGTGCTTTCTGGTAAACCTGGTTTCCAATATTTAGGAATGAGTACTGCTTTATTTGTTACAAGAAAATTCAGGTAGCTGCTTGCTGGTAGATAATAAGCTGTATCACCGGTATCAAACTGTTTGTATTTCTTTAATACCCATTTTGAAAAACGTTTCGTTTTTATGTCATTGGAAGACGAATCAAGTTTATAAATAATAGGATTAAGATCAGGAACGGGAGTTCTTATTATTGTAAAGGAATTCCCATCTTGATCAACTGATTGATTCAGTATATGTAAATTAATAAGCATTCTTTCATATGTCATTTTTAACACAGGATTTTTCTGAGCTTCGGTTGAATCAGGGAAAGCGAGAAGCAAAGTGTTTGAGTTTACAAAACGACAGAATTCATCAATGTGTCCATTCACTCCAATACCAAAGTAATTATTTGTTATCAATGTTTTGGCATCCGGATCATCGGCCATACCATCTTTGAGCCAAATAACATTTTTAACTCCCAATACTTTTTTCAATTCCTCTTCTTGATCTTCCAAACTCATATTTGGATTACGTTGCCTATTGACAGTTTCAACCTGGATGATAGTACCTTTTCCATTAACTTCAATTGCTCCACCTTCATTTACCATTTTTGATGAAATCAACGGATAGGGAAATAACTTAATAAAATTAGCCTCATAGCCTTCACGATCTTTGATAGAGTTTTCAAGAAATTCTTTTCCTTTTGCGATATCAGATGGTAAATAGCCATAGTCATTCCATCCGAAATCTGTGATAGCCAATTCGCCTTTCTTGTTTTTTAGAAAGAATAATGGATCACGGATGGAATAGGAAAATGAAGAGCCAAAATTCATAAATTGAATACTATCCTTTTGAATTCCTTCTTTTTCAAACCATGCTGAATAGTACGGTGTCATCGTATCACTCATAATTACACAATAAACCTTCATTATTGGACTTAGAGCTTTTACAATTTCCACAGACACACTATCCGCTGAAGCATCATTGTCATTGAATGACACCATCATAGCTTTGTGTGGTTCCCATTCCGATGGAAGGCGGAAGGCGTCATTAGATTGGCACCCTGCCAAAAACAGCGTTAGTATTAAAACGTGAAGTCTCATAATTATTACAGCCAACGATTTGCATCTGCAAGAAGTTGGCGATTTCGAAATCCAAAACTATCGACTAGCACTGAACTTGATACGAAGCATCTCGGCTGAGCCGAGACTTCATTTGACCACTGCTTGCCTATATGGGGAACCGCCAATTTCTTGTGGGTGCTGTTAGCAACAGTTATTTTTAATTTGTCCAAGGCTCTTTGTCTCGAGCATTGACGAATTTCTCACCATCAAAAATGCATACGCCTTGCCAAGTGCCAAACCAAAGTTGTCCTTTGTTATCCTCAAATATACTTTGAACAACATTTGTAGTTATTCCATCTTCAGTTGTGAATTGTTTGAAATTATTGCCATCATATCGGTAAACACCATAACCTTCAGCCGTAAACAATATATTTCCTTTGCTATCTTCATAAAAATTATAAGTTTCTACACCTGCAATAATTCCATCCTTTGTGAAGTTGGTATATGTTTTACCATCAAATTTGCTCACACCGCCATTAAAAGTTCCTATCCAAATATTTCCTTGTTTGTCTTCTAAAATATCCGCAACGTTATTATCAGTAAGTTCATTTTTAGCTGTTAAATGAAGAAATTCTCCATTTTTATATTTAAAAATCCCATTCCCATCAGTAGCAAACCACATATTTCCATTCTTGTCTTCTATGATTTTAAAGACCAATTTGTCAGATAGCATGGGTTTTGCATTTTCGACTTTTGAAACCGGCAACGAAAAAGGTGTAAACTTCTCACCATTAAATTGACTAACTCCTCCTGTTGCCCCCACCCAAATAAGTCCGTTTTTGTCAATTGTTAAACCCCAAATTTCCGCATTCACACCTGGCAGTCCTTCTTTGAATGAAAATATTATAAATTTTACACCATCGTATTTTATGAGTCCTTCGGATGTTCCGAACCAAATATTACCTACCTTATCTTCTACAATCTCTAAAACCCTAAAATGTGGACTAAGTCCAGCAATGGTTATGCTTTCAAGTATTTGTCCATTATAGCGTATAATTCCATCTCCATTTGTTCCAAACCAATAGTTCCCCTTTTTGTCCTGATACATTGTCCTTACAAACTCTCTTACCATTCCATTTAAGTTGGTGTGAATTTGCGGAAAGGTTGTGCTTTGATTTTTAATGAGTGGTTGGGTGTTTACTTCATTTTCTATTGTATCAGTAACAGATTTTTCTTTCACTTGTCCAGTGCAAGATGGGAATTGAAGTGTCAGAAGAACCAAAATTAAATTTCTTGCTTTGAATTATATCTTAATGCCAATGTTCGTCATATTGTTGGTTTTGTAGTTGTTGCTAAACGGTTGCGGGTTTGGCGAGGGTGGCGATTTTCACCATCCAGAAAGCTTTCGGGATTGATGCGGAGCACTGAACCGCCACTTTTGCCAAACCCGTGTTCGTGGTAGCTCTTCTGTCGTTCGTCATGGTGCGAATTTTTCAAATGATGTCCCGTTAAATTCATACGCACCATTTTCGTGTGTCCCAAGCCATAGGTCGCCATTGTTATCTTTGTAAATGCTGAATAAAGTAATGTCTTTTGAATTATCTTGAACTACATAATGAGTAATTTTTGTTCCATCATATTTCCAAACGCCATCACGAAAAGTTACAAACCACAAATCATTATTGTTGTCTTTAACTGTTGATAGATACTCGTCCAGATTGCTGTCCTTTTCACCATCTAAGCCACCTATACTTTCGTGTCTTGTATAAAATTTATTGCCTTTTAAGGTTGTGCTGTCATAAACACTATAACGATATTCGGTATTGAACCAAAAGTCGCCCTGTTCGTCTTCGGTAATTGAACGCACTCCATTTGCCCCTTCATTGCGAAATTCTGTCACATCTTCTTCTGTAATCCATTCGAACGATTTTCCATCATAACGACCTACTCCAACTGGATTTGTGCCAAACCAAATGTTTCCCTTTTTGTCTTTATAAATACTATAAATTTCATAAGGGTTGGTAAGTTTAGGTGGCCTTGGTAGTGTTAATTCGTAAAAAGTATTTCCGTCAAACCGATATGCTTTTTCCGTTTTATAAGCATTTCTTAGCCACAAATCATTGGCTTCAAGTTTCCAATCATTACTTGGGGTTGCTATAATTTTAGTAAATGTTTGTCCGTCAAATTTAGTTATTGTAGAATTTGGATGGCAACTGGTGAAGTATATGTTGCCAGATTTATCTTCTATTATTTCATCAATTCTGTTGTTTTGCAAACCGTGTTTTGTTGTAAAATTAATCAACGTCTTTCCATCATATCTATACACTCCTGTTTCCCAACTGCCAAACCAATAAGTATTTTTCTTGTCCTGATAAACAACCATAATGCTGCTTCCAAGTTCTTTTACTGTGTCGGCATTTACATCTATTTCTTTTAAAAGGACAGAACGGTTCTTCGAATTAGAAGTCTGCCCATTGCACGAAGTCAAAATGGATAGAATACTAAAAAACAAGAGTGTTGTTAATTTCATTTCTGTCTGTTTATTGTTGAGTACTGTCTGTCATAGAATAGCCGATAACGTTTTCGGGCTTGGCGAAGGTGACGATTTTCACCACAAATGTTAATGCGGAGAAACAATGTTTGATTAACCATCTCGGCTGTGCCGAGACGGAGCACTGAACCGTTACTTTTGACAAACCCGTGTTATAGGCTGCCCTTCTTTGTGCTGTTATTTCATTTTGTTGAACATATAACGTGAAATTTTCCATTGACCGTCCACCTTTTGAAGCACAAACAATTCTCTGTTTTCTTCTGGAACTGTCTGCCCGTTTGCGTGAATAAGTGTTGTGCCTTTTGAAGTTGTCCTTGCAAACGCATAGTCGCCATTCACGACAATTTCGTCAATGAAAAACTCAATATGCAATTGGATGGTTTTAAATACAAATTCATAAGAACCCCTTATCTGTTCCTGTCCAATTGCTGAAGGTCCGTTTGAAGGCATAAATACACCGTCTAGAGTATAAAGCGGTAATACTTGAGCAACATCGGAAGCATTTAGTGCGTCACGATATGAGAATAACATTTTCTCAATCGCTTGTTTTTCTGTTGTTGTTGTCATTTCTGTTTTGTTGGAATTAATTGATTGTTTTTCTGATTTGTTTTGGCAACTCGTAGCAAAGACGAGCAGAACCGTTGGAATAATTATTTTTTTCATTTTATAAATGTAATATTAGTTTCTTTACTGCCAAGGAGTCTTTTAGGGTTGCCTATAACTTGTATATATGCGAAGTCCCACTTCGCTTTTCCAAAACAAACATATCCACCCCGCTCCCTTTTCCAAAAAAGAAAAGCGATAGCTTTGATAGCTACTCTCCGGCAGACCGCGTCATTCCACACGAAGCTTCAACGCAGTGTGGAATCTGTGGCTTCGGTAAGGTGCTTCTGGGGGAAGGGGCAGTTACA
This sequence comes from Flavobacteriales bacterium, assembly GCA_031414655.1. GTDB lineage: Bacteria > Bacteroidota > Bacteroidia > Flavobacteriales_D > Sanyastnellaceae > JANNVZ01. The sequence goes on along the minus strand of JANNVZ010000016.1, from coordinate 3,452 downwards.
AACCGCCCGCATACACCTCACAAGTCTCTGATGTGTTTATGCTTCGGGATGAGCAAGCTCTTTATCTTCCCAAAAGCTCTTTAATCATTTGTGGAACTTCCTTTTCCGGGGTGGGAAAATTGTGCATTTCTTTATTTTGGTAAATATTAAAAACGGATTTCGAAATGACGGCTCCACTTGGTGCAATGAACACTATCTCTAGCTTGTCCAAAATCTTCTTAAAGTCCCATCGCCAGATATCGTGGTATTCAACAATTAAATCGAATTCCCCAAGAACATCTCCTTGTTGCACAATTTCAGCCTTGATGCCATATTTCTCAAGTTCACTCTTAATAACAAGATCGGTATTTCCTATTACCTCGTGTTCTTTAGAGGGGTCGTCCGGCAAAACAATATAGCCGATGGGCAAAATTATGCCCAGCCTAAATTGAATATATTGAGAATTTTGAGCCGAAACAATGTAAACCTTTTTATGTTCTATATTTTCCTGAGGTGCATACTTAACAGTGTCAATTGTTCCGGCACAACCACTGCATAAAACGGCCAACACAAAGGCTGAAACCGTAACACAAAGAAGTCGATGGAGGTTGGTCATTTTTTCTATAAACTATATATACCTATTTCTTTCGCTCTGTAATAGGTGGTTACAAACCGCTGGCATAATCCACACAAGTCTCCGCTGCGCTCAGACTTGCGCGATGGGGGAACGAAACCGCCACTTTTGCCAAACCCGTGTTATGCGTTTGCCCTTTATTATGCCTAATAATTTCAGTCGCTACTCATTTTTTGCCTATTAGAATTTATAATTATAACCAATTTGTCCATACCATGGAATTAAAGGTGTTGTTTTGAAATCTTGTGAAATCATCTTTCCTACTTTTAAATAAATGTCATGTTGTTTAAAAGAAAATCCCGTCTGCAAGTCATAATAAAAGTTACCGCCAGTTGGTATATACCATCCATCAACAACCTGAGGATAATTGTCTTTAAAAGATTGTGAATGTTTAAAATTAGTAACAATAGCTTTGTCAAAACCAAATTCGCCCGCAACAAACCATTTTGGTTTGTAATATCCAATAACGCCAGTCATTTCACTTCCAAAGTTTTGCATACGTACCAATGTGTTTTCGTATCGTCTGTAAATTCCGTGTATTGATGCACTGAATTGAAAATTTCTAATATTACAGAGCCTAGCTTGCCCACCTATTTTTGTTTTAAAATCGTCAAACAACTTTCCTCCAGATGGAAATGAATAGGAAGCATCTAATAAGATAGGCATTTTAGATTTTAATTTATGACTATATCCCAGTCCGTACACCAACCCATATTCGAACCCGGCAGTAACATGAACAATGTGCTTATTATCGCTTTTTAAGCTTGCCCAATTAACACTTTGCGAAAAACTTTGCCATGCCATCAAATTTAAACAGGCAACTAATATTATGGTTTTCATATTTTTCATTTTAATTTATTAAAGAGATGTAAAATAGTTAAGCATTACAGGATAAGTATTATTCCAACCTGTTGGGAAGGAAAGCATACTATGACCCACCCCCATAGTTTTAAATAATGCTACATTGGGAAAAGGAGCAGATACTTTTTGAGCATGTGCCAAACCATAAGCACTATTTTTTTCGCTGTATATAAACAGTACTTGAGTGGTAAATAAATGTAAGTTTGTTGTCCAGTTAGGGTTTTGTTCATTGCCTATATCGAGACAGGCAGTTTGAAAAACTGCTCCTGGTCTCCATTGTGCTATTGGGCTTTCATCTCCTGTAATATTTGTTTCATTTCCAGTAGAAGCTAACATCCTAAATTTGTAATCTAAAATTTCGTGTTCATCATTTGTACCAGTTATAAATTGGTCTATATATGTAGCGTTATGCAACGCTTCACTTGTTATTGCCATTTTTTGTGAAGCTCTGATATACTCTTTCACATCTTCCCATACCAATCCACCCGGTTCGGCTAGTACAGCTCCGTTAACAGCATTGGGGTAAGTATTAATATATGCCCCAGCCAGCATTGCTCCCCATGAATGCCCCAATAGAAATACTTTTTGTGTTGCTGATGTTCTATAATAGGCGATAATGGCAGTCATATCATCATAGTTTTGTTGCATAGAGGTATAATGTGATTTAGGAAATCGTTGCGTTAATCCTGTACCACGTTGGTCGTAAAACACCACTCGGAAACCCTGATTAGCAAATTCTTTACAATTATAGAGATATCGATAATCTGCTGCAGGGCCTCCATGCAATACTAAAATAATAGAACTATCGGGGGGACCAAATGCCTCAGAATGGAATTTTCCCCCATTAACAGTTATTGAAGGAAGAGACAGGTCTTCTATCACCGTTTTTGGTACCAAATTCCCAGATTCGGAAACTATGAGTTCTTTTTCGCATCCCATTATAAGGATGCATGTGGCTGCTATCGCCAAGCTGAATACTTTGTTAGTCATAATATACATTTTTTAAAATTTCTGCAAAGTTGCGATGACTTTTAGCGGTAATCGCTCCAATATGAAAGGTGGTCCTAATTTTAAAAAAATCTACCTCTAGTTTTTGTGTTGATATACAAGTAGTTACAAAAAAATCAAGGCGGTAGTTTAGATTTACACCTTAAATAGGTTAGCCTAAACTAATATTCATTTTTTTTAGATAATCGGAAGGAGAATGCCCAGTATTTTTTTTAAAATTTCTATTGAAGGCCGTTTTTGAATTATAACCGGATTCGAAAGCAAGGGATAATAATGTAAATTTTTGGTTTTCCGGAACAGCAATAAGTTTTTTAAACTCTTCTACTCTTAGGTCGCTTATATACTCGTAAAAATTCTTTTGCTCTACCGAATTTATTATTTGAGAAAGCGTGTTTGGATGCACACTTATTTTTTGTGCTAAATCGGAAAGGGAAAGTTCGGGGTCTGTATATGTTTTTTCAGTTTGCATCAGAACTATAAGCTTTTTTTGAATTACACTTACTTCATCGCTACTAATTTTTGATTTTTCGTATTTGATTTTTCCGGATTGTACTTCAATTTTATTTTCATCAAATATTGTATCAGCTATTATTTTGCCCTCTTCAATTGATACTTTTTCCAAAATTTCATTCGGTATTTCAGGTTTAGCCATTGTGAAAATACCGACTTGCTTTATGCCAAAATACCCTATAAAAAACACATAAATAACTACTGCCGAAAAAACATAGTTATCCTGTCTAAAAATTGCAACAAACCAAATGATACTTGAACCCAAAATCAAATAAGAGAGCCATTTCAAATTAATTTTTTCAGTATAAGAAAATTGTAAGGCTATGGTTTTGCGGTGTTTCTTTAATTTTTGCAACGAAATAAATGTGTATAAAAAGCCTGAAATTAGAATTGCAATAAATATTATTAAGCTTAAAAGCTCATAGGCTCTCCCCCCATCTTGATAAACTTTAATTTTTTG
>JANNVZ010000015.1:0-450830 GCA_031414655.1 Flavobacteriales bacterium | reverse complement strand
GTCAAAACTCACCTGTGTGTCGCTGTAGTTGGTAAGGAAGGTATAAAAGTAGCCATCGCTGGGCATGGTGAGTAGCTGCGTTTGCAAATATTCCAGTTCGCCCGGGGCGCCTATCTGTATGATGCCGCTGTAGCTGGTGTTCACCACCAGGTCTTGGTCTAGCAATACATATACAAGGTAACCCTGCGGGGTAGTCAGGTCAGCACCTGTGAACTGCGTGGTGACGAAGGTGCTTAGTGCAGTGTAGGGCACGGAGGTGATGTTGGTAAACTGACCTATCTGCCCGAGGCCTTCGCCAGCGGGTATTATGCCGGTGCCCTGCACAGCCAGGTTGAGCAGCATGCTCTGCAATATCTCGCTGAGGGTGTTGATGGTGGGTGGCGCCCCTAGCACCGGATACCACGACTGCACCGCTACCTGCAGTTGGTCGCTCATCTGCACTGCGCTTAGGTTGGCAGGGCCCTGCGTGCTGCTGCCGGGGCCCAGTTCGCTCAGGTTGTTGCCCGTGTCATTGGTTACAGGGTAGCCCATGGTGATGCCAGAGCGGCTGTAGTCCAGGTATTCAAACTCGTTTTCTTCATAGTCATCATTTTGCAGCTCCATGGTGGCTACTTCCACTATGTCGGTGGCATTGCCTTCGGTAACTACTGCGCGCACACTGCCCAAGTGGTCGGTTATGAAGTAATCGTAGATGTAGGTGGTCAGGTTTTGCTCCTCATCCGTTTTTAGTCGCACCAGGCCAGCTGCTGTGGCTATGTGCTGCAGGTTGTACTCGCTGTCTTCATACTTGTACTCTATGCCCGCTATGTAATAGTTGGTGATGCCCCCCACTGACTTAGCTAGCCTATTGCCTGCTGCATCTATGGTAAACAGGCAAGGGTCTTCTGTATGATTGCCTTCGGTTGCTTTATTTATAAGGCCAAGGGCATTGTATTCATTCATTTGGTTCTTGTTACCGTCTTCCACCATGTTGCCATTGGGGTCGTACTTGTATTCTATACCTGCATCCAAATAGTCGTTAAATTCTATTATTTCCGAATCGCCCAGGGTGCCTGCCAGGTCCATCACCTTCATCAACCGGTGGCTACCGGGCTGGTAGGTATATACCATATCGTCCAGGGTGTGGTTGAACTCGCCCGTGGCCCATTGGTATTTGGGCATGTTGCGCGTCATGCGGGTTATGTTGCCGCTGATGTCGTAGTCTGCCTTTTCCATATAGCCATTTATACCCTTGGTAAATTTGCCATAGTCGCCAAAGTCGAGACTCTCTACCCCAAACGCACCGCAGGTAAGGCGGTACATATCATCGTACCGATAGACATACGTTTTCTCAGGTGTCATGCTGCCATCATCTTCAGGCGCTTTGGCGTTAAAAGTGAGTGCGGCTATCTGGCCGCTGTATTGCGCCTGTGGGGCCAGTGGCGAGCCGTTGAATTTGTTGCCATTGCTTAAAATGTCATCGGAGGTGTATTCCAGTTCTATACCGAATACGTCAAAGTCTTCCAGGTTATCGCCATCGTCCACGAGGTTGCTGTTGTTTATCTTACGCAGCCAGCCGCGCTCGTTGTAGCGGTAGTCCACCACCTGCATGCCTGTGTTGCTACCCTCTGGCAGGTGCAGGTGCTTGCGGATAACTTGGCCCAGCTCGTTGTATTGCATGCCTACCAATTGCACCATGGGGTCGCCTCCTGTTTTCTGGTATTGGCCTAGCAGACGGCCGGTGCGGTCGTAGTCGTATTCATTAATGATTTTGAGGTCGCTGCTGACTGCAGTCAGCTTGTGCACCCTTTCCGACCGTTGCAACTGGCCGCGCCAGTCATAGAAATAGTTATACTGATCCTTGCCGCCCAGCAGGTTTTCGGCATGCGACTCTAAGGGCCTACCCTTCGGGTCGAAATAGACTACACTGGTGAGGTATTGCAGGGGTGTAGTATCAAGCACTTTGGTAAGCGAGCCTGTAGGGGCTCCGCGCCTGCGCTTGGCCAGCTCCTCATTGCCGGCATACTCCAGCCCCGTGTGCGGAAAGCTGTAGTTGTCGTAGTAGCTGACGTTAAATATTTCTTCATAATTGTTGGTAGGCGCTGTAGGCGCATTCGCCATGGTGTAGCCATACACATTGCCCGCCCCCGTGCTGCGGCTTTCCCAGCAGGTGAAGTTGGTGTTGGTACCCAGCGTTTGCGATGTGGGTTCTTTGTAATATTCTGCTTGCAACGTTTGGCGGCTAGAGGCGTCAAAGAGAATACCGGTGTAGGCAGGGCGGCCCATTTGGTCGTAGCGCACAAAGCTCCACAGGTTGTCCAGTTTTTGCTTTGCGTCTTGTGACATCACCAGTTGGCCTATGTCATCATACACAAACTGCGTATTCTTCACTTCGGGTGTGTGTGTTTCCACCAGGTTGCCCCGCAAGTCATACACATAGCCATAGCCCAGGTTGAAGTAAATGGTGTAGTTGGTATTGCCTAAGCTTTCGCCAAAGCCAATGTAATTGGTGGCTTGCAGCCTTCGCAGCATTTCGGGTGATATTTCGTACTTCAACTCGCCACTTAGGTTGTAGACATAATAGGTATCTACCGCGGTGGTGGCTTGTGTGCCGGGTGCTGCAAGCACATTGGAACCGTAGCCCTTGGTGCGGTCGCTGGTGAAGGTGACACCATTGGCGGTGTAGGTGGTTACAAGTGCTCTTTTCAAAATGAGGCGGCCCATAGGGTCGGTGTATTGCCAGAATTTTTTACCGTTCTCGTCTTCTACTTCCACTTTGGTAAGGGTGTTGGCAGGCCAGAAGCGCTGCTGGTTGCCATTCATGGCAGAGCAGGTGTAGCCCGTAACCTCGTAATAGTGAAGAAAATTAGGAACCACAGGATTGGCAGTAAAGGCCAAAACCTCGTTGGCTGTGTTAAAAGAGATGTCCACTTTTTTGGTGTGTTCGCCTAGTTGCCACTGTTCGCCTACACTGCCAGCCTCCAGCACACGTGCGCGTGGCGATTGCTCCAGTACTGCTTCAGAAAATGGATAGTTGGTGTGTGCTATATCAGGCGCCTGTGCATAAAACTCCGCTTGGTCGGCTACAAAGTCGCATGCATATTCTTGGGCTATATAGTTGCGCACATAAGGCAGGTAATTCCTAAGCGATCGCCCATGCTGGTCGTAGAAGCCACCGCTTATGATGTCTTTGGCATTGGCACTTTGCTTGTAGGCCTGACTTTGCACTGAGCGGCCAATGCCATCTTTGAAGACTTGTGTGGTAAGCATGTCCCAATTGTTGAGTGCTCCATTTGTGGCTTGACTATAGGGAGTGTTCTCGTAGAGCATTTGTCTGTATATTCTGCTGGTGCCAACGAAGTCGCAATCTGAATCGGCCTTAGGCGCACGGCCTATGGTGGCGCGCAGGTTGTAGCGGTCGTCCATTACCCAAATGGGGCGTTGGGCATGGTCGTAGCCGTAGTAGCTGCAATAGTTATTTTCATCGCAAGTGGTGTGTACAGTGCCATCCGCATTGTAGGCCACGGTGCTCATCAGTGCGTTTTCGGGGTAGTAGCGCAGTTCGTCTATAATGCATGCAGCATCAGCACTACTTAGGGTAAAGGCTATTGGATTGGCACTTGTGTTGGAGACTATGCATTCCCTGTATATCCATCCCGTAGGGTCCGATTCTTCATCGGTTACCGTAGAGGTGATAAACAAATCGGTGGCGGTGCTGGTGGTTATGCCGTCACCCTTCATCCAGAGGGAAAGAACATACTTTCCGGGTTTAGCTGATATGCTAACAGGTGCACCGTACAACTCATAATACCTGCGGCCTGTTTTTGCATCGGGCAGGGTCATCTGGTTCAGCAGGTGTGTTTCATCATCTACGTGTGTGTCATCATACTCTAGTCCGCTGGTGTTGTCTGTTTCGAAGCTGGTGTAATAAAAGTCGCGGCTAACTGCATTGGTAACACTGGCCACACTGCGCCCGTCAGGGTAGTCGCGCAATACACTTACCGGAATGTCATTTGTTTTTTGAACGTTGCAGGGCCTTCCGGCATCGTCCCAGTAGGAGTAGGTGGCTATGAGGCGGTAGGGCTTCTCGAACCAAAACACATGAGTGCCGGTGATCAGTTCCGAATGCACAAAATAGGATAGCGGGAAGGGCGACTCTGTCTCAAGATTCCACACTTGCGATGGTACTACCATGCCTTCGTTTACCACAAAGGTTTGCACAGTGCCGGCCACCACCATTTCTACGCCCGCCTCGTTGGTGGCTATTACCAGTTGCTCAATGGGCATAGATTTTATGTTCAGTGCTTTCATCTTGAACAATGCAATAGCCATGGGGTCGGTAACCCCATTTAGGTTGGCAGGTACATCGTATTCATTGTTGTATTTAGTAAGGTAGCGCACCTTATTGTATGGGTTGGGGGCGCTGAAGACGGTGTTATGGTCCTTGGGCAGCGATAACGCATGGTAGGCATCAAAATTCTGGACTGTCTTGCGCATGTTAGCGCCATCGTATTCGCGTGAGGTGATTGATTTTAGTTTGTAGTCTTCGGTGGTGAGGAAGTAGGCTTGCGATTGCAAGACACTTTCAATTTCACTATCATCCAAATAGTATAAAGCGTTAGGATTGCTGAGGTCCAGAATGAGCGCCCAAGTAACCGTGGTAAGGCTGGTAATACCATTGAAGGCGGCCATGGCCATGCCAAATACGTTGCCAGAGCCAGATGAGCAAGCAAAAGAAAAAGTTGCCTTCAGCAACGAGCCTGCGGCCTTGCGCTGCACCTTTCGCAGCGCTTCATTGTCAATGTCCGTTGCTGAGTGCTCATCCCAGCCAACAGTACCCAACCTATTGCACTGCATACCACTGAGTATTTCCTGCGCGGTGCCTTCGTATTCATAAACCACTTCGCTCAGCAAAGCATTGAATTTGTCAAAAGTTTCCATTTTGCGCAAAGCAGTATTGCGCCATGAACGGGACATGGACATGCCAGAGATTATTCCTTGAGTCTCAGGAATGTCTTCTGCATCATAATGGTAAACCGAGTAGCCCTGATTTTGACCTGTGTGGTCGCTAAACACTTTTACTTTTTGATAAATAACGCTGGCACCGTGCTCGGTAAGCAAGGGCGATGCAGAGCCAGAACTTTTTATTTCGTAGTCGCACTCCATGAGCGATTCCATGCCACCGGTCCATTGGTTCCAACCCAGAAGCAAAAAACCAATATTTGTGCTGTGATAAGTATAGTCTGAGAGGGTAGAACTATAGTTGGGCATGGAGAGCAATACCCCATCTGAAAGACCATCGTAAGGATTTTCGGAAGGAAGAATTGCACCATACTCAAATCTATTCACCATATCGTTTGAGGCATCTAAATCCCCATCGCTGGTGGTCATCTGTTTCAGTCGCAGGCCTCCTGCCAGGTGTTTTTGATATTCATACTCGCCACCGTATAGGTAGTGAGTGACACTTGCATTTACAGCTAAGTTATAGTTGATGGGCCCAGTGGAAATCAAACGAATTTTTAGTGTGTATGTGCCCACGGATTCCAAATAAACCAATTCACGGTTGCTCCACATGTCCTCGTCAGACGGAATCATGCGGTCATACACAGTTTGTCCGTTTTTTTCTATGGTGATATATTTATCAATACGCGGATATAACCATTGGCAATTTTCGGGATCTACTTCTACAGAGCCATAGCGATTGAATGAGTATTCAAGTATAGCTGATTGCTGCGACAAATTGGTTGTAAATGAAGTAGTCTCAATAACTACATTGTATTGACAGCCCCCTAATGCAGTAGCACTAAGGGTTGCGGTGCTTGTTTGATCAGGGCGATTACCAACAGTTATGGGTGTTTGGCCCACTTGGCTGTAGTCATGGTTTTCAAACTCGAATGTTTGTGAACCACCATCAGGGTAGTCTATGGATTTAAGGTAGTTGCCGCCCATGCCTGCCTCGCGCGTGGGCCCCACAAAGTACCAGGGTTTTTCAGGATCATATTCGCAGGCTAATGAAGTATTTCCATTTGCTCCATTGTAGTAACCCCAATGGTCTTGAGCGTATGAATTTCTTTTTGGCTGGTTGCCCTCGTAGTTGAATTCGGTAGCGTCCTTGATTTCCAAATTGTCGTTGCCAAAACTTTGCACAGCCTCCAGCTTCAAACGCAAATAGTCTTCGGGTCTTGCAAAGGGTAGGAAACCTCCTACACCTGTTGCTTCGAAGTAATCATAGAAAAATTGGAACTTGCCCAAAAAGAGGTCATCTATTGTGCTAAACTCTACATGATCCAGATAAAAATCATTGGGCAAGTCTGTACGTTCATCACCCTTTACAAACGTCACCACTTCGTTGATGGTGGTAATGGAGGCAATTCTCCAAAACTTTATTTTGGAGATAATGAGCGCCCTCATGTATTGGTCACTTATGTCGCACTCGCCAAGGCCTTGATAAGGATCGGGGCTGTTATTGTTCATTTCGCCCGTGTAAGTTACTTGTCCTGCGGCACCCACTAACTTGCTTTCATCGTAGTAGGTAATTTCAGAAGGCTCTTGGTTTTGAACATATTCAAATGTTGCTTCAAGAAGGCCCTGAGCATTGGTTATGCTGGTAAGCATCCATGATGTGTTGTAGGCAAAGCCTTCTGTAATGCCGCCTTCCTCTTCCGTCCTGTCCACATTGGTTTGCACCGCCTGCGGTCTTTCAAATTTGTAAATGATGCCATCCAAGTTGGTGATGGTAAATGAAATGATATTGTTTTCATCCCTTTCATAGGTCACCTTCAAGTCTTGCTTAGGGAAAAAAACGATGGGGTCGTTGTCAAGAATAATGTCTTCATCGTTGTAGTTATGTGTATAGTACCGGGGGTTGGACGGATGAGGTATTTTTTGGTCGTCCACACCAAACATGAACTTAACCGCCAGGCCGGGTGCAGATACCTGAAATACATCCGGCTCAAGATCTAACGTGCCCTGATTCATCTGATTTTTCTGCGCCTCCGAAATTGCAATACCTCCGATGGTTTGTGTGAATGCAGGACCGCCATATGGAAGCCCGGCTTCATATTCACCATAAAACTGTTGCTGCACACGGTAGTCGTTGGCTTGTAGGTATCCACCAGTTATCGAGTTTCCATTTAGCTCGCGCATTTCATCGGGCAAACCATTCATTTCGCGGCTTATAGCCCCTCCCACATTCAGGTTCCAACCAAGGCCAACCCACGATGCCATGTCATTCACCTTAATGCCACCCGTATTGTACCCCAGCGAAACAGGAAACTGCATGCTGTAGCCATTTGCAGTATAAATAGGAATGCTGACATTGGCAGTTCCCGTTAGGTAGTCCACACTGGTTTGGGCAACCGAATAAACGGTGAGAAGGGCGAGAGTGAGAAATGAGATGAGGGGTTTCATTTTGGTGTGGGTTTTATCAAAGCTGTCGCTTTTCTGGTTTAGGATTTGGGGGTTAGGGAGTGCGTTTTGGTGGTAGGATTTGTTGATTTAGAGACTTGTTGACTTGTTGACTTGTTGATTGATGAATGATGATTTATGAGTTATCAATTATGCCATGCTTCCCTATTGGCTATTCGCTAATGGCTAGTGGCTTGCATCTAATTTTTAAGTCCATGTTTTCTATTGAACTCCACGCCCATGCGCAGTACAAAGGCGGGTTGGCCTGTGCGGTTGTGCATAAAGTCGTAGAGTACCTCGAGGGTCGGTTTGCTGCGTTTGTTGCTGCTGGGGTATTTCAGTTTCAGACCAAGGAGGCAGCTTTCGCTTGTGGAGGAGGGGTTAGGTTTTAGGAGTTGGGGGTTGGGGAGGGAGTTGCGATAATTAATTTCGTAACAACCTTGCAGGTAAAGACTGCCGCGTAGACGACAATCAATAAATGAACGCAGGCCAAGGCCGTTGCTGGCAAATGATTTTACAACGGGCAATTCCGTACCAGCCGAACCGCGCAGGCGGTCAAAGCCTATTATCCATGATGCGCCTAAACCTATGTTGCTGTTCTTGTGCATCTGGAAGCTGGTTTGCCCCGCAAGTGTTCCGCTGAGGGGGAAGAAATAATTTCTGCGGTCAGCTTGAAATGTGCAGCCGTACTGAATGCGGTCTATGAAGCGTTTTGTGCGGAGGGGGTTGGGTTGCCATTTGTTGGCTTGTTGATTTGGAGAATTGGAGATTTGTTGGTTGAGGGAGTCCGGGATTTGTTGATTTGTTGACTTGGAGATTCGTTGATTAAGAGAATCTGATTCTGAATTCACATTTCCTAAATCATTCTTCAATTTTTGTGCATCACCTGCAACATTTTGTGCATCATTTTTTGTATCGTCCAACGCTTGTTTTATGTTCGTAGCCTTTGCTCCTGCTGGAGTTTGCAGTGCGGTCATCAGGGCTTTGGTTTCGTCAGGAGCTTGGGCGAGGAGGTCTTCCAGCCTCACCCTCGGTCCCTCTCCGGTGGAGAGGGAGCGGCCGCCCGCAGGAAGGGCCAACTGCCCATTTGCATTCATGAACTGGGCAAATTCCTGATTCTTCATCAGTTGACCCATCACCAGTTTTTCTATGCTGCTGCGGTCGGTGAAAATGCTTTTGTACTCTTTTATCTGTGCACTGTAATAGTGAGTGCATTGCTGCATGCCCTGCATGGCAGCCACACCATCGGGTGTATTTGCCAATGCTTTATTAAGAAAAGTTTGCCGTTCGCGCATGTATTGCCCAATCATCTCGCTGCGTTTCAATTCTTTTTTCAAGCGGGCGTTGGCGGCTTTTATTTCGGAGAGGCCGGAGCAATTGCAAGTGGCTACTTGTTGATTTGGAGAGTTGGAGACTTGTTGATTGGAGTCGGGTGACGGATGTGCTTCGGTCACTTGTAACTGACCACTGGTCCCTGACCGCTGACTACTTATATAGTTAGTGGCTTGTGTTAGCGTATCCAATTCCGCGAAGTATCCCTTAGGTGCATTGTTGCCCTCGCGTCCACAGATGTTTTCGAATCGGTTGAAACTGTACCACGCATCCTGCATCATGCCCTCAGCACTTTGCTCGTTGATGAAGCAGAGGCGTTGCATCAGTGCATTTTCAGACTCCTTGAATTTGGCTAGGTAGGCATCGTTGGTTTTGCGGATGCGGGCAGTCAGCTTGTCCATACGCTTCACGCTGCGTTTGGCAAAGCGGGCGCATTGTTTTTCGGTCACCTCACCCTGCCCTCTCACCTCATCCGCCCTTCGGGCACCTTCTCCTAAAGGAGAAGGGGGGTCGGATTCCACGGGGTCTGAAACGTACAGCTCCGATTGATCATCATATATAGTGGTATCTCTCTGACTACCGCCTACAGGCCACTTACTGCCGGACAAATCATCAAAGCTGTCGCTTTTCTCCTCTTGCGACCAGCTCTTGGAAGAGGAAAATAAAAATACGATGATGAGAATGGCTAAGGCTCTCATGGGGGTTTTGGCTGATTAAGGTAGAAGTGAAGAACTTGTTTTCGGTTGAGAGGCTTGATGGTCAAGCTGCTCAAAGAGTGACACAAGTGTAAATGCAATCCGCGCTCATTATTTCAATTGTTGAAAACAATAGTTGTTATTAATCACAAGTCTAGCCTCTGCCTTCTTATTCGCATACCTCTAGTCGTTTATCGTGGGCACTATCATCCATTGTCAGCAGGAGAAAAGCGCAGCTTTGACGAGACAGTGCCCACCAACTGCTGCGGACAAGACGTTGGGTATCGATGGTATGCCTGTGTTCCATCGAGGCTGCGCCTCTCTGGTATCAGTGTACAACGCACCAACTTCCGCAGCCAAGACGTTAGGCATCGGTGGTATGCCTGTGTTCCATCGAGGCTGCGCCTCTCTGGCATCAGTGTACAACGCACCAACTTCCGCGGACAAGACGTTAGGCATCGGTGGTATGCCTGTGTTCCATCGAGGCTGCGCCTCTCTTACATCAGTGTACAATGCACCAACTTCCGCGGACAACGCGTTGGGTATCGTGGGTATGCCTCTTAGGCATCAGTGTACAACGCACCAACTTCCGCAGACAAGACGTTAGGCATCGTGGGTATGCCTCTTATAAATCAGTGTACAACGCACCAACTTCCGCGGACAACGCGTTGGGTATCGTGGGTATGCGTGTATACCATCGAGGCTTTGCCTCTCTTCCGATGAGGAAAATGCAAAAATCGAATTCGCAAAAAAGCCATCCATACCACATCATTAAATATTATTTATCAGCTAGTTAGGTATTCTAAATGGTTCTTATCTCGGTTTGTATTAAAATTATTATTCAATTTTGTGTAACATACTTTTGACAGTTTTGGTTAAAGCGGTTGTAAGAAATTTTCCACCCTATAAAAGTGTAGAAAAGAGTAATGCCCGCAAGTGCTGCAGCGCTTGGCCCACTTAAAGTCTGGTGTGGGTATATGGAAACACTAACCGGCATTTTTTTCCAATCCTTAAACCCATTTGAAAAAATGAAAAAGGTATATTATCATGTAGTTGCATATCTGGCAAAGCTGAATGCCGTAAAACTTCTCAGCAAAGGACAAACTGTACATAAGTACATGCTTGCCAATCCAAACTTCACTAACCCTTCGGTGTCTATGGCAGACTTTGATGCTGCATTGCAGCTATTGGAGCAGTGCATAGGCAATGCTGCTTATGCCGACCGCGCCATGATAGCAAAGCGCGATGAGCAGGCTACGGCAGTGGCCGACATGCTGCGCTCGCTAGCTAGCTATGTAGATGCGGAAGCCAAAGGCGACCGCGAAATCATTCTTAGCAGTGGTTTTGAGGTGCGCAACGAGCCTACCAAGAGTGGCGAGCCTACAGCTCCCGGCAAGGTAGAGGTCATTCTAGGTATCATCAGTGGCACACTCATCTTCAAGTGCAAGCGCGAGAAAAACGTGCACACATACATAGGTGAGTGGAAACTGGAGGATGCACAAGAATGGCAATCAGTGCTTAGCACCGGTTGCAGAATTAAGCTCGAAGGCTTGAATCCACTTACTCGTTACACCTTCCGCATGGCGGCTGTAAACAGCAAGGGACAAAGCAACTGGAGCGAAGAAGTATCGGCCCTCGTTTACTGATAGCACGTCACTAATTGAATCTAAAAACTCCCATGACGCGCAGTAGACGTGCGTGGGAGTTTTTCAATTTATGATTTGTTGATTTGTTGATTTGTTGATCTGTTGATCTGTTGATTAAGAAATTCAACAAAACACCAAGCAAAGAATATTGAATATTGAAGTAAGTACAGTTTTTCAAACCCATCAAAGCTGTCGCTTTTCTTCTATTGTCCATTGTAGTTTGTCCATTATCAATTGTCCATTATGAATACCGCCTACCACGAATTAATAAAAGACCTGTACACCCTGCTGCACAATGCCAGTGTAGATGCAGGCTGCACAGCCCGCGACCTTCACCTTGCGCTTGCAAATAAAGAAATGTATGACGCAGTGCAAACCACGGGCGCTGTGCCTGCGACCGATATGAAACTACTGCGCTCCTTAGAAAATGAACACATAGATGCACTGCTGGACTTGCGCAATCAGTTGGAAGTGGAGACGAAAGCAATGGAGAAGAGTTATGAATTATGAGATATGAATTATGGATGAGCATTCAAATCGGAGGTCCATTGATGGGTGCTCGCAAAGAATAACGAATGTCGAATATTGAATAACGAATGTTGAAGTGTCCTTATAAACCACAATTCATAATTCATAAATCATAATTCATAACTACTCACCCCTTCGATGATAAACTATCGCTATAACGATACCGTGTCCGAAGTGCTTGAAGCACTGGAAAATGCCTACATGGACATCTTACACCAAGCGCGTTTGTTTGCAATGGAAACTGATTTGAAGCAGGCGGTGGAAGAGGCTATGCAGAGCGAACAACACTTCTTCATCACCAATGAAATGCTGAGCACCTGCACCGATGAAAATGTGAAGCGATGTCTGCGCAGCGCTGAGAATATCATTGCTTGTTTGGAGGTTTTGGGAAGGTATTACCGCACCAGTCCGGACAGTAATGCTGCGTACAATTGACTTAAAAGAACTGGTTGGATTGAATGGGGAACTATCGCCTTATTCTAAAGACAAAAAAAGCGAACCAACCAGTTCGCTTTTTTTTATTCTTCCTATAGTTGTTTATTCAAAGATGTATCACCTCGCCATAAGCAGCAGCAGCTGCTTCCATAATGGCTTCACTCATGGTTGGGTGCGGGTGCACGGTCTTTATCAGCTCCATTCCGGTGCATTCTAGTTTGCGCAGCGCAACACATTCTGCAATCATCTCGGTTACGTTGGCGCCTATCATATGTGCGCCCAGCAATTCGCCATACTTCGCATCGAAGATGAGTTTTACAAAACCATCTTTATGACCTGCTGCGCTGGCTTTGCCTGATGCACTGAAGGGAAATTTGCCCACTTTTATTTCAATGCCTTTCTCTTTGCATGCTTTCTCCGTCATGCCCACAGAGGCTATTTCGGGCGAGCAATAAGTGCAGCCCGGTATGTTGCCATAGTCAAGTGGAGTGGGGTGGTGGCCGGCTATTTTTTCCACACAGATAATTCCTTCGGCACTGGCTACGTGCGCCAATGCTTGGCCTGCTGTGCAATCCCCAATGGCATAGTAGCCTGGTATGTTGGTCTTCGAGAATCCATCCACTACTATTTTTCCTTTGTCGGTAATGATGCCTACATCTTCAAGGCCAATGCCTTCTATGTTGGCAATAACACCCACGGCCGAAAGAACAACATCAGCCTCCAGCACTTTTTCTCCTGCTGCTTCTTTCACGGTTACTTTACAACCCGTGCCGGTGGTATCCACTTTGGTCACTTCCGCCTGCGTCATTATTTCAATGCCTGCACTTTTGAACGACTTCGCCAATGCTTTTGAAATGTCTTCGTCTTCCACCGGAACTACGTTGGCCATGAACTCTACGATGGTCACCTTGCAACCCATTGCATTATAGAAATAGGCAAACTCAGCACCAATAGCACCGCTTCCAACTATCACCATGCTTTTTGGCATCTGTGGCATTACCATAGCATCTCTGTAGCCGATTATTTTTTTACCATCTTGTTTCAGTGTAGGCAATTCGCGCGAGCGTCCACCTGTGGCTATGATGATGTGGTTGGCGGAGTATTCAGTCACTTTTCCATCCGCACTTGTTACGTCTATCTTTTTACCTGTCTTCACTTTGCCATTGCCCATGATAACTTCAATCTTGTTCTTCTTCATCAGGAATTGAACACCCTTGCTCATGCCTTCGGCCACTCCGCGGCTGCGTTTTACTACTGCAGTAAAGTCAGCTTTGGGCGCAGCCACTTCTATACCATAGTCCTTTGCATGGTTGATGTATTCAAAAACATTGGCGCTCTTTAGCAGTGCTTTAGTAGGTATGCAACCCCAGTTAAGGCAAATGCCACCGAGTGCTTCACGCTCTATGATGGCTGTCTTTAATCCAAGTTGTGAAGCGCGAATAGCGGCTACATATCCGCCCGGGCCGCTGCCCAATACAATTACATCGAAATTCATTTGAATGTTTTTTTTAGAAGGCGCGAATGTATGCGCATGCATGGTGCGTTGAAAATGGAATCAGACGACTTGAATGAATGGGTTACTTCCCTTTTCCACCCATCACCGTAAGCACGGTATAGAAAAGAATCTTGAAGTCCATGGCCAATGACATGTTCTCTATATAAAGAATGTCGTACTTCAAGCGTTGTATCATTTGGTCTACATTTTCAGCATAACCAAACTTCACCTGTCCCCATGATGTGATGCCCGGTCGAACCCGATGCAAGTGGCTATAGTGGGGTGCACGTTGGGTAATCAGTTCTATGAAGTACTTTCTCTCCGGGCGCGGACCCACCAGCGACATTTCACCAAACAATACGTTTATGAATTGAGGTAATTCATCCATTCGGGTCTTGCGCAGAAATCGGCCAATGGAAGTAACGCGAGGGTCCAAGGTGGAAGAAAGTTGTGGGCCGTCATCCTCTGCATTTTTTATCATGGTTCTGAATTTCAGAATGCGAAAGGGTTTTCCGAATTTACCTATGCGGTCTTGCGAATAAATGATAGGCCCTTTGGAAGTGAGTTTGATGGCAATAGCAATGATGAGCAGAAATGGAAGCAGCAAGAGCAGGGCAACGAGCGACACCGTAACGTCTATCATTCGCTTCATACTGAATTGCCAGTCGGGCATTATCTCGTGGTTGACACGGATTAGAGGAACACCATAAATGCTGTTCATTTTTACAGAGCCACTCAGTATGTCATACATATCGGGAATGATGTTTACGTTAACAGGCGCATCTTCTAAAAGCGAAAGGATGTTCTCTAAGTCTTGATGATCACTGCTTTCTACGGCTATGATTACCTCCTCTGTTTTTTTCTCTTTAATGAGGCGAGGTAGCTCGTGGTATTTGCCCAGCAGCGGAATGTATTTGCTGAGTAAATTGTCTTGACCATTCACACGCACAAAACCATCGAACTTATACCCTGGCGAAGATCGCATGGCTTTTATTTCCTCATACATAGCCAGCGCCTGCTGATTGCCGCCAACTATTATGGTGTTAAAACCAATATGTCCATTGTGAACCAACGACACGGTGCGCGAGGTAAGTATTAATCTAAAGAGAAGTGTGATGCTGAAATGAGAACAAAAAAGGACTAAAAGAGATTCATAGTAATTCGTGTAATTCTTTATCTGATCATCTAAGAGGAATACAAAAAAGATGACGAGTGACCCTACAACGGAGGTGACAAGTATCTGCGCAAACTCCTTCAAGCGATGCCTTCGGAAGATGCGTGTGTAGTGACCACTCATGGTATAAATCACTATCCACATGAGTGGAATAACTGCGAGGCCTAGGAAGTAATTGTCGTCAAACTCTAGTCTTAAATCATTGCCAAATAAAGCTGTTTCGAAATACTTCTTGCGGTAAACAAAGAGTATAGTCCAAGTGATGGCCGCAGAAAGCAGGTCAGCAAAAACATATTTGGCTATTTGTTGTGTCGTCTTCACTCGGTGATTTTTATCATTGAAAAATCAATCGTGATTTGTTTACTCCTGATACTTTACAAGTTTAAGATTATCAAGATAAATCTTTGGGTTGCTTGCTTCGTATCGAACGCTTTCAATATAAATTTTGTAATAGTCAGTGCCGGGATACAGGAGTCCGATGGCTCCAAGGTCAAGATAGATTTTATTCCAAGTAGGTAAAAGAGCATCGCTGGTGGTTGGCGTCATGGTAACTATTCCCACTTGGTTGATACCAGCCGCATCAATAGCATAGCAGCCAACAGTAAAACTGTTGTTGCAACTATAATCCATTTCAAGAAAAGCAGTGTTGCCTGCAGTAAACGTAAATGGATCATTGTCCACAAACTGCAAGTAGTTCTGATTGGCCGCCATGGTCACAACACCCGCACCATTGCCTTCCAACACAAGGCTTGCATCTACAGTGATTTCGAAGGTGTTGGCCGTAGTGCCTACTTCTTCAAAGTCGAGAAGACTTTCAAAATTGCGTGAAGCATCTATGTCCAAACCAGTTACATAGTGCAAATCTGCATCTATCGAAATTTGCTGATTGGGCTGAATATTCACCACCGTATCGTAAGGAGCATAAAACGGATAGCGTATGCGAAGGCTGCCAATGCCATTGTTCTTGATGCCTCCGTAGCAGGCAATTTTTGTAGGGCCACTGCTCAATATGGGTACAGTTGCGGGTATGCTGAACGCACCGTTCATATTGTCATTTACAAACAGCCACGTTTCGGTGATATTGTTGCTAGCTGTTCCTTCGTTTCCTGCGGTCTGCAGCGACACGTTGTTTATTGTAACATAGCCTGGTATATCCTCATCAGGATTGATGATGCTACAGGTAGAAAATACAATAACAAGCGCAGACGAGTAGAGTAGAAATCGCATAGAAACAACTTAAGGTCAAGCAAACGGGCCGCGAAAATAGCGGCTACCATCTGTTAAGCAAGAATCGTAAACGCACAGACTTTCCTTTATTGTGTGAGTGGGAGATTTTTTTTAATTCCATAGTCATGCAGCAACAAAGTGGGCAGTTGGCAAAAGGCAAGTTGGCAAGAATGTAATGGTCTCGTTTAGCAACGGCCTCAATCCTCTTGCAGCAGCGTGTGTTGCTTCATTTTCTCCAATACCTGCATGGCCACATCTAAAGCGCGAGTGCCATCTTTCAAGGTCACCACGGTTGGTTTATTATAGAGGATGCTGTCTGCCAGAGCAGCTAGCTCATCGCGTATGGCGTTGGTGGGTTCTATGGTGGGCTTTTCGAAAAGTATTTCTTTGACTCCTTTGCCTTCGCCCATATTGATGGTGACGCTGAACGGATCTGGCTCACCTACCACTTCGCGCATTCTTACTATTTCAGATTCTTTTGCTAAGAAGTCCACCGCTATGTAAGCGTCCTTCTGAAAGAACCGAGACTTTCGCATGGCCTTCAGCGAGATACGACTTGCAGTAAGATTCACTACACAACCGTTGTCCATTTCAATGCGGGCATTGGCTATGTCGGGGGTGTCGCTCAACACTGCCACACCGCTTGCACTAATTCTCCGTGCATTGGCGCGGGTTACAGCAAGCACAATGTCAATATCATGTATCATTAGATCCAGCACCACGCTTACATCTGTACCGCGCGGATTGAACTGTGCCAGTCGGTGCGTCTCAATGAACTTGGGCGAATCAAAATATTTTTCTGCTGCGCGAAACGCAGGATTGAAGCGCTCCACATGACCTACCTGCACTTTTACTTCGGCCTCTTCAGCTAGTTTCATCAGCGTTTGCGCTTCTTCTAAAGTATTGGTTACGGGCTTCTCTATGAATACGTGTTTCAGTTTTCTAATGGCTGCCGAGGCGCATTGAAAATGAAACGAGGTGGGTGTTACAATATCTACCACATCTACATTGTCAAGCAGTGCATCCATACTTGGAAAGAGTTCTGCGCCAAATTGGTCGCAGGCTTCCTTAGCCTGTTGTATGTTGGTATCAAAGAACCCCACGAACTCATACACATCACTCAGCTCTAAGATGCACTTCATGTGTATTTTACCAAGGTGGCCTGCTCCGAGCACACCTATTTTGAGTTTTTCTGGCATAGTAATGATTGGACTAACAACCGCAGCAAATGTTCGCAGCAGTTGTTTCTACATAGCAACGTTCATTTTTAATTATCAACATAAAAAAGAGCATGAGCCACGCGAATAGCTTTGAGCACTTATGCAAGTGGACACATATAGGCACAAAGGCCTGCGCAAAAAATTGGTAGAAGAACTTGCTCGTATGGGCATCAGCGAGCAACGGGTGTTGCAAGCGATAAATAAAGTGCCTCGGCATTATTTCCTCAGCAGTGCTTTTCTAGAATTTGCGTATGAAAACAAGGCGTTTCAGATAGGAGCGGGGCAAACCATTTCGCACCCTTTCACTGTGGCCACCCAATCGCAACTACTGCAAGTAGAACCCGGAATGAAAGTGTTGGAAATAGGCACGGGTAGCGGATTTCAGACTGCCGTGCTGTGCGAAATGGGTGCTAAAGTCTACTCCGTAGAAAGGCAAAAGCTATTGCACGACAATGCTAAAAAGCTGCTTTCGAGCATGGGTTACAAACCGCAACTGACCTACGGTGACGGTTACAAAGGCTTGCCCACTTTCGCTCCATTTGATAGAGTGATAATTACATGTGCCATACCTCGGGTGCCTGAAGATTTGTTGATGCAACTGCGGCCAGGGGGCTTGTTAGTGATGCCTTTTGGTGAAGGCGAAGTGCAGCAGATGATGGTGATAACAGAAGCCGAAGACGGCAGTTTCACTTCCGAGTTGCATGGCAATTTTTCCTTCGTGCCCATGCTAGAGAAAAGAAATTCTGTGCATTGAGCTAACCGATATAAGAAAAAGAAAACCCACATGCCTTTGATGTCATGTGGGTTTTTTCTTTTATGAATGCTCTTTAATTCGCGCGCTTGAAAAGGTAGCGTGTGATGAAAATGCCTGTACTGGTTTCTACTCCGTATGCGCCTGAGCTAACGTCCGTAAGTTCCCAGCCTTGAGAGGAAAGATCTGAAAGCTTACTGGCCACAATTTGGTCGTTGTTGCGGATGTTCTCGAAGTTGATGCCTACTAAGGAGAAGAAGTTTTCGAGTTTCACTTCTTCCAATTGGCCCTTGGAGTCAGTGATGATAAAGCGGCTGCGGCCAAGGCCACCTGGCACTACTGATTCTATTGAAGTTACTTGAATAAACTGGTATCCATTTGTTGTAGGTGTGAAGCTGTAAACCCCGATACCGATGAGGGCCACTACAGCTAGGATGAAGTAGTTTTTCATTTTGTGTAAGAAATTGTGGTTTGTAAAATTTGATTTTTATTGCGCACACAAAGATGAAGCCTTTTTTTTCGAACCATTACTTTCGTCCACTCACACACAGCATAAACCATCATGGCACTAATAGAAGAGTTTGACAAATCGGGCAACTGGCTATTTCGTTGGCGCAGTTTTTTGCCGCTGGCACTATATGTAATGGCTGCTTTTGTCATTCTTACTGAGGCAGACCAGCACCTTCCTCACTTTGATGAGACATGGGCTTGGGTATGCATAGCAGTGTCGTTCTTAGGTCTGCTCATTCGAGCTATCACCATAGGCTACACGCCTAAGGGCACCAGTGGACGCAATACCAAAGAGGGCCAGGTAGCCGAAGTGCTCAATACCAAAGGCATTTACAGCACGGTTCGTCACCCGCTTTATCTGGGTAATTTTTTTATGTGGTTGGGCATTATCATCTATGTGGGCAACTGGTGGTTCACCATAGTGTGCAGCCTGCTGTTCTGGCTTTACTACGAGCGCATCATGTTTGCTGAAGAATTTTTTCTGCGCAAGAAGTTCGGGCAGGTTTACCTGAACTGGGCTGAAAAGACGCCCCCTTTCTGGCCGAGCCTTTCGCATTGGCAAAGTGCAGGCTGGGAGTTTTCCATAAAGAACGTTTTGAAACGCGAGTACAATGGCTTCTTCGCCATCTTCATTTCATTCACTTTGCTGGATGTGCTTAAGAACTATGTGCACTACGGCATAGCCTCGTGGCGCGATGCGGTAAGCCCCTTCTGGCTGTGGGCTTTGGCGGTGTCATTTGTCATCTTCATAGTGCTGCGCAGTATGAAGAAATACACCAAAATGCTGGACGCGAAGGGAAGGGAGTTTGTGGGGGAGAAGTGATAACGTGGGTTGATTCCGTGGTTCTATTTCTTGTCAGCACGACCGGCAACAAGCATCGTATTCGACCCATTCACCTTCGGATATATTTTCAACTCAAAGCCAAGGCGTGTAAGCTCTTCCTTGATGGATTTCAGTTTGCTTGCTGAACTGAATGCGTTGAAAATGATGGTGCCACCTTTAGCGGTTCGCTTAGCAGTGTTTTGCCAGAATGCGGGTGAAAGAAGAATGTCGGGCATGACCTTGTCTATAAAAATGTCAACGATTACGAGGTCGAAATTTTTGGTGCTCTTCTTCACAAAATCAAATGCATCCATGCATTCAATCTCCATGTTTTCGGTATTGGTTATTCCAAATTCTTCTTTGGCAATTTGAACAATAACGGGGTCTATTTCTATTGCAGTGAGCTTGCCGGTGTAGTGGTACTCATGCTTCAAAATGTCCACCACGCTGCCTCCGCCAAGGCCCAAAAGCAAAATGCTCTGTACATCATGCAGTGATATTTTTTTCAGTGCTGCGGTCCAAACGCTTTGCACATTGCCATAGCTGTAGTTAGTGTTTTCGCTGTGCAGCACTTTACGGCCTTGCTGCATGGTTACTTCTAACATGCCGTTGTATTTGGACTGGATGTTTTTCTGCATTCTCTTTTTTGTTACTCACCTAATCCACTCCAACTTTCCAATGTCCACTTTTGTTTTGAAAACACCAATGGCTACGATGGCCTGGTGCTTTTCTATTTCCATCACAGTGCCTGTTTGTTTAGTGTTCTGCAGGCGTACAAGTGAACCAACTATGATAGCCTCTTTTCTTTTTTGCTTTTTTTCTACCATCTCTTTCTGGCTACTCAGCTTCTTTTCTATGCTTCGCTGCTTGCGATCTTCGTCCAGCTTGGTCTTCTCCATCGCGATGTATTTTTTTATATCATCTAGCAGTTCTTTGTTTTTGTTGCGCAGGTTGTAGCTCTCTATGTATTGTGCCAAGCGCTTGCCGTGGCTCAAGTATTTGTTGTTGCGCCCTATGGTTTCTTGTTGCTTTTCTAAGCGTTCTTCGTAGCGTTCCTTTTTCTTTTCAAAATCTTGGATAGTGCTGCTGGCCATTTGTCCTGCTGACAGTGCCGTTTGCGAAAGTTCTTCAAGTCGGTTTTTTTCGTCTTGCAGCGCAGCCAGCATTTCGTCCATTTGCACTTTCTGCTTGCTCAGTTTTTTCTTGGCAGCATCTATGAGTTTTTTATCAATGCCATTTATCTCGGCCACTTCAAAGGTGAATGAACTACCCGGCTGGCCTAGCGAAAGTTGGTAGGTAGGCTCAAGCGTTTTGGTATTGAAGAGCATACAAGCGTTCAATGCATGTGGCAACTCAGCCGCTTTTATTTTTATGTTGCTGTAATGTGTGGTGATTACTCCAAATGATTTTTTGCGGTACAACTCCTCGAAGAAAACTTCGGCCAATGCACCACCTAAATCGGGGTCGCTGCCTGTTCCAAACTCATCCAGTAGCACTAGGCTTTTTCGGTTGGCTACTTCCAGAAACAGCTTCATCCTTTTCAGTCTATAGCTGTATGTGCTCAGTTGATTTTCTATGCTTTGGTTGTCGCCAATATCTGTTAGTACAGAATTGAAGAAGGACATTTTGCTGCCCAGTGCTACAGGCACTAGCAAGCCTGATTGCAACATCACTTGCAACAGCCCGATTGTTTTTAAGGTGATGCTTTTCCCTCCAGCATTGGGCCCTGTTATTACCAACATGCGACTGCCGCTGTCCATGGTGAGGGTTTGCGGAAGTGTTTTGCGTTTCAGTTTTTTATTGCTGATGAGTAGCAACGGATGAAATGCTTTCACCAAATGAATGATGGGTTCGTTTTCTATTTCGGGCAGCGTTGCATCTAGCTCAAGTGCAAGTTTTGTTTTTGCTTGTATGAAATCGAATTCGGTAAGTATCTCCTGATATCGTTTGATGTCAGGTAGTTTGTGACGTATGTCGTTGGTAAGTTGCAGCAGAATTCTTCTTATCTCATTTCGCTCATCGTCTAGCAAACTCTCTAGTTCGAAGTTGAGCTGAATATTGACTTCGGGTTCTATGTAGGTGACAGCGCCTGTCTTGCTGCTGCTGATAACCAGTCCCGGAATTTTTCTTTTGTGTGCGCTGTAAACGGCAAGTACTTTTCTTTCGTTCAGGTAAGCTTCTCCGGTGTCGCCCAGCAAACCTTTTGATTGATAATCTTTCATCACACGCGAGAAGTTCTTTGCGATGTTTCTTCTGATACCCGCTATGTCCTCTCGAATTCGTTTTAACTCAGGCGAAGCATCGTCCTTCACTTTCCATTTAGTGTCAAATACGGTTGTGATTGCTTTGATGATGTCATCACTCCACTCCACATCTGCAAGCAAAGCATGAAGTGCCGTAAAGACTTCCTCCATGCCATCAAATGCTTTGATGATTTCATTCACTAATTGATTGGCTTTGTGAAGGCGGTAAAAACTTTCTTCGTCCAATACGCTGTCTCTTAATTGAAGAAGCTTTATTTCATCTATCAGCTCTTCAAAATCAAGGGCAGGAAACAGAATGTTTTCTCTACGGATGTGCACAAACTCTTCGGCACGTTGCAGTTCATTTTTTAATGAGTCAAAGTCTTTGTATGGTTGCAATAATGACATTCGCTCGTGCGCTGTTGGCTGCCTGCAATAGCTTTCAAGTATCTCACGTATGGTGTGAAATTCTAAATCGCGCGAGGCTTGCTCATCGAAATGATGCATTGCAAAAAATTGAGAATGAGGAATTGAAAATTGGCAATGAAAATTGATCTACTTCTGTCATCAAATTTCAATTATTTAGAGGGATTGATAGAAGGTAGTACAAATATCAAATCTTCACATTCCAATTGTGCAAGTCTTCTTCAAGACCTCTCTTAAGGCGATCCAAATAGGTACTCACTTTAGCCGCGAATTCGTTGTCGGCAGCACTTTTCAGATTGTAATTAGTGCCCTCGTAGTTGATAGATTTGATAGGAGCTATGGTGGCCGCAGTGCCTACACCAAACGCAGCATCCAATTCATTCTTTTTGAGCAGGTCAATAATTTCTGCTACACTTACTTTACGCTGTTGTACTTCATAACCCCAGTCTTTGGCAACCGCTAGAACCGTATTGCGCGTAACTCCATCCAAGATGGAGTCGCTGAGCTCTGGTGTCATCAATTTTTTTCCATGAAGAAACATAACGTTCATAGTTCCGCTCTCTTCAAAGTAATCATGGTCTTGGCCATCTGTCCATAGTATCTGATCGAAGCCTTCGTCTTTCGCTAGTTGGGTTGGCCACAGAGAAGCTCCGTAGTTGCCTGCGGCTTTTGCATGACCAGTGCCACCTTTGGTTGCGCGTGTGTAGTGCGATTCTATTTTTACCGTTAGTTCATTGGTGTAATACTTACCCACTGGTCCGGTGAAGATGACAAACAAATACGTTTCGCTGGGACGCACACCTACAAACTCATCCACTGCAAACATATGCGGACGTATATATAGAGACTCGCCTTCGCCTGTCGGAATCCAAGCCTTATCAAGTTTTACAAGCTGTGAGAGGCCGTCCATAAATAGTTCTTTTGGTAACGGTGGCATGCACATTCTCTCCGCACTTTTATTCAAGCGCTCTGCATTTTTATCAGGACGGAAAATGAAAATTTCTCCAGCGTCATTCTTGTAGGCTTTTAACCCCTCGAAGATAGCCTGACCGTAATGCAATGCGCTGATGGCCGGACTGAATTGCATTTTTCCGTATTGCTCTATTCGAGCATTGCTCCATTGACCGTTAGCATACTCAGCCACAAACATGTGGTCGCTGAATACTTTGCCGAAACCGAGATCCTTCCAGTTTACTTCTTCGATGCGAGAGGCTGTGGTCTTTCTTATTTCAATATTCGTGGCAGTTGCTATCATTAAGCAAGAAGTTTTTTGGGATGTTAGGTGCTGTTTACTTGCGGTGACAGAATCATTCATTGAAACTATGCCATCGTTGCGGACAAATGTAGAAGGAAACACTTTAGGACAAGTGACATTGGAAAATTGAAAATGAAACGATTGCCATCCCTTAACTTTTGTAGCAGTTTACAGGTCGAAAATGAGGGATTCCTTACGGATGCTGACTCACCCATTCTTCGCCTCCTTCAAAAAGCTCTTTCTTCCAAATGGGCACCGTTTGTTTGAGCCTATCCATCAGATACCCACATGCTAGCAATGCTTCGGCACGATGGGCAGAAGCAATGGCAGCTATGACAGGTACATCACCCACAGTACATTTTCCAGTTCTGTGATGCAGCAAAATATGATTCACTTTCCACTTCTCATTTATCTCCCTTGCAATTTTTTCAAGTTCAGATATCACCATGGGCTCATAGGCTTCAAACTCTAGTGCGACAACAGATTTCCCTCTGGAGTGGTTTCGAACGGTGCCTAGAAATAGAACATATGCACCGCACTTTTCATCAGCAATTTGTTGCTGAGCCTGCTGTGTGTTCAATGCCATGGAGGATAACGAGAAGAAATTCATGAAGCTATAAAATTGAGTTGTGCAAGATGCTTGTCAGGTTCTGCGTAAAAACAAGTCTAATGAAAAAGTGTTTATATAAATTCACACCTAATATTGATGTTTCTATCCATGAAAAATTACCCCTTTCTTTCTATTCTGTTGCTTTTGGTTTCATCAGTCCTCATCAGCTGCAAGCACGAGAAGGACAGTGCTAATGATGACACTTTATTATATAACTCTACAAAAACTGCGGATTTTACTTTCTATCAAGAAGGAGCCATACTGTCGCCAGCAGGAGGCAGCCCACATGGCGATTTTAGACTTCGGTTTAATTCAGTTGCAGCTTCTGTTCTTGATTCGGCTAGCGGTGAGCTACCCTTGGGTGGAGTTTTTCCCTCAGGCAGCGTAATTGTAAAAGAGGCGTTATTGAATGGCAATGTCAGTTTGCTGGCTGTAATGAAGAAGGAACCATCCAATGACTTTGCAGGTAGCGGTTGGTTATGGGCCGAATATTCGCCTTCAGGCGCTGTTATCTTTAGCGTGGGTAAGAAAGGAGATGGCTGCATCGGTTGTCATAGTTCGTCAGTTAATAGAGATTTGGTGGCCACGTTTGATGCACACTGAATCATCGCGAAAGTTCCACTATGGTTTTTGAGTTTTTCTGGCAATGCAAATTGCCTCTTGCAAGGCAGTTCATGATGTAGTTCGCGTCAAGAGTCATTTTTTTTCTAGTGACTCAACTTCGTGGGTCTCTTCCTATTTTGCACGCCACTGCACAAGCAGAAGGACCAATGCCATTCAATTCCGTTTTCGGTTGGGTTATCAAAAAACGCATTCACCAGATTGAACTTTTCATGAAGTATCCGGTGGAAGTGCAAAGCGAGCTGTTCAGTTCGCTGATAGATCAGGCTGCGCTAACACGTTTCGGTCTAGAGCATAAATTCTCGCAGATAAAAACAGTGGAAGATTTTAAGAAGGCTGTTCCTATTCGCAATTACGAAGCTTTTTTACCATACATAGATATGATGCGTGAGGGCCAACAAAATGTGTCGTGGCCAACTCGTCTGAAGTGGTTTGCAAAAAGTAGCGGCACAACAGATTCAAAAAGCAAATTCATTCCGGTGACGAAAGAGGCCTTAGAGGAATGTCACTACAAAGGTGGAAAAGATTTGCTGGCACTTTACTACAATCAAAAGCCTGCAGCAAAAGTTTATAAAGGCAAGCACCTTGTGCTAGGAGGCACTTCCAAAACAAACGAGTTCAACGAAGAAGGTTACACAGGTGATCTTTCTGCCATCATCATCAAAAATTTACCCTATTGGGTGGAGCTACGCAGAACGCCCAGCCGCGACATAGCGCTGATGGACAATTGGGAAGAGAAGATTGAGCGCATGGCCAACAGTACTATGAACGAAGACGTTTACATGATAGCCGGTGTACCCAGCTGGACACTTGTATTGCTTAAACGAATTCTTGAAATAAGAAAGACAGACAACATAAAGGATGTATGGCCCAACTTGGAATTGTTCTGGCACGGAGGAGTCAGTTTTAAACCCTACAAAGAACAATTCAGTAAGATAATTCGATCGTCCGAAATGAACTATGTGGAGACTTACAATGCCAGTGAGGGCTTCTTCGGAATTCAGGATAGATTAGGTCATGATGATATGTTGCTGATGCTGGACTATGGCATTTTTTACGAGTTCATGCCCATGAGTGAATATGGTAAAATGAATCCTCGAACAGTGACTTTGAAGGATGTGGAAGTGGGTCAGAACTACGCACTGGTCATCAGCAGTAATGGAGGTTTGTGGCGATACCTGATAGGCGATACGGTTCGCTTTACCTCCAAGTATCCTTTTCGCATTCAAGTTAGCGGAAGAACAAAACATTATATCAATGCATTTGGTGAAGAATTGATGGTGGAGAATGCAGATATGGCCATCCATGAGGCATCGGTGGCTACTGGTGCGCAGGTAATTGATTACACCGCGGCTCCTGTTTATATGAGTGACCAAGGCAGCGGAGCACATGAGTGGCTCATCGAATTTGATAAAACACCCGATGACCTCGAGCGCTTCACATCAGTGCTTGACACAACACTCAAATCAGTTAACGGTGACTACGAAGCAAAACGCAATTTTGACTACATATTGAAAAAGCCCATTGTGCATTCATTGCCATCGGGTACATTTTATAATTGGTTGAAAACAAAAGACAAACTGGGCGGGCAGAACAAAGTGCCGAGATTGTGCAATGACAGAAAGTACGTGGATGAAGTATTGGGAATGAATGTTGTCAAATAGAAACGCAATGAATACGCTTTTTATTTATATCTTGTTTCTACTCATTCAAACCTTCACGTTTGAGAAAACAATACCCACCAAAGCGAGTGACTTCATGTTGGATGAACTGGGCAATATCTACTTCATTCAAAACACCTCGTTGGAAAGACTGAACGCTGTCGGAACAACCACTTTCAGAACTTCTGAGCTCAACTTTGGCAACATCGAGCACTTGGATGTCACCAACCCATTGAAGCCATTCATCTATTACAAAGACATCAATAAGTTGGTAGTGCTGGACAACACTTTGAGTCAGCAAGGCGAGGCAGTGGATATGTTCTGCAGTGGCTACGAGCAAGTAGAGATGGTGGCAGGCTCACGCGGTGATGCCTTCTGGCTTTGGGATTCGCGCAACAGCGAACTCATTCGTGTAGATCAGAATTTTAAGAAGCTAACCTCAACAGGAAATCTCTCAGTACTTCTTTCGAAAGAAATACATCCTGCACAACTACTTGAGCGTGGAGATCAACTTTATATGCGCGATACATTGAATGGTGTTTTTGTTTTTGATGTGTATGGAACCTATCGCACCACGCTTGCTATTCAGACACAGCAAGACATTCAGGTATTGAACAATACCATCGTCTATCATGACACCAGGGAAATGCATTTGTTGAGCACGGATTGGATAACAGAAGAAACGATAGCGTTACCAGAAACGACTTCAGGCCGTGTTTTTTTCTTCAATCAGAAGCTCTACTTCCAAACGAAGAGTGGCCTTGCAGTTTGGAAAAATGCTGAAACCATAAGAAACTAACAATCGCGCATAGCGCAAAGTGTTTTACATATTTTCGCTCGCTTTAAAAATTACCTCAACTACTCATGCACATAGCGATAGCCGGAAATATCGGTTCGGGAAAAACCACCCTCA
This sequence comes from Flavobacteriales bacterium, assembly GCA_031414655.1. Classification (GTDB taxonomy): domain Bacteria; phylum Bacteroidota; class Bacteroidia; order Flavobacteriales_D; family Sanyastnellaceae; genus JANNVZ01. The sequence continues at coordinate 423,879 of JANNVZ010000015.1, read as the reverse complement.
CCACACTGCTTGCCAAACACTACAAATGGCAGCCACACTTCGAAGAAGTGGATGACAATCCTTACCTCATTGATTTTTATAAAGACATGCAGCGTTGGTCGTTCAACTTGCAAGTGTATTTTTTGAAGAGTCGTTTCCGCCAAATTATGGATTTGAAGAAGAGCGGGAAGAAGATCGTGCAAGACCGCACCATCTATGAGGACTCCTACATCTTCGCTCCTAACTTGCATGCAATGGGTTTGATGACTACACGTGACTTTGAAAACTATACCGATCTATTCGCAGTAATGGATGAGTTTATCACACCTCCTGATTTGCTTATTTATTTGCGTGCCTCTGTGCCTGCGTTGGTTGACAACATTGGCAAGCGTGGCCGCGAGTACGAGGAAGCAATCCGTCTAGATTATCTAACTCGATTGAACGAACGCTACGAAGCTTGGGTAAGCACCTACAACAAAGGCAAAATGCTGATAGTGGACATTGACAGTAATCGCTTTCACGAAAAGGCGGAAGACATGGGTAAAATTATCTCAGGTGTGGATGGTCAATTGCATGGATTGTTCAAGTAAAAAGAGTCTTGTCGTTAGCGTCACATTGTTCTATTGCTGAAGCGTTGCTTTGTAAATGGATATTGTTTCCAACGCTTCTTTAACATCATGCACACGCAAGATGTTTGCACCGTTCAATAATGCAATCATGTTAGCAGCCGTAGTTCCGTTTAATGCATTCATTGCATTCTGACCAGTTACTGTCTGAATCATCTTCTTTCGCGACAAGCCTGCCAGTATGGGTAATCCGAACATACTGAAATCTTTCAAATGCTGAAGCAATGAATAATTGTGTTCCAGTTTTTTTCCAAAGCCAAAGCCCACATCGAGAATGATGTCATTGACCCCAAGACTTCGCAATTCATTTATTTTTTCGGAGAAGAAATAAGTCACTTCACCTACCACGTTATCGTATTGGATATTCTTGTGCATAGTTTGTGGCTCTCCTTGCATGTGCATGAGCACATAGGGCACTGCGAGTTTCGCCACAGTTGAAAACATTTCTTTGTCAATGCTTCCAGCTGATATGTCATTGACAATGGCCGCTCCCGCATGAACAGCTTCGTGTGCCACTAGACTATAAAAGGTATCCACACTTAGAATGCACTCAGGAAATGTTTTGGTGATGGACGCTATAGGTGGCAGAACGCGCTGCAATTCCTCTTCAACAGAAATGCGCTCGGCACCTGGGCGTGTGCTTTGTCCGCCAATGTCAAGAAATGTGGCGCCATCCTGCAGCATTTTTTCAGCACGTTGCAATACTTCTTTTTCATTTTTCACACGGCTGTCTGCATGAAATGAGTCAGGAGTTACATTCAGAATGCCCATCACCACGGGTGTGTTTAGGTTAAAGACTCGGCCTTTTACTTTAAGTGAATAACTATGCTTTGGGGTGTTCATGCTTTTCTTGTTGGTCTATGTTTGACGCGTGCGACTATCATTCAAATTTGCCCGCAAAATATTTCAGACCGCTTGAGACAAACTTCGTCACAATTCGACCATGTTGTACAAACCTGTCGCACTTTGTTTTTTAAGAAGACAAAAGACTACGGCACAGCATGGCGCATACTGCGCACTACCAGCCTTACCGACCAGATATTCATAAAGGCACAGCGTATTCGCACACTAGAGGAAAAAGGCGAAAGCAGAGTAGGGGAGAGCATCACCGATGAGTTTATTGGCATCATCAATTACTGTGCGATGGCGCTTATACAAATGAAGATGAAGGAAGACGCTCCAATGGAACTGGAGATGGAGGTTGCATTGGAACTATACGACCAACAGATAAGTGAGACGAAGGAACTGATGTTGAAAAAGAACCATGACTATGGCGAAGCATGGCGCGACATGCGCGTTTCATCACTTACGGACTTGATACTGATGAAGCTGTTACGGATAAAACAAATAGAAGATAACAAAGGACAGACACTGGTGAGTGAGGGCATTGATGCGGGTTATAGAGACATGATAAACTACGCGGTGTTTGCTTTGATAAAGATGGAACAAGAGCAATGACATAAGACCGATGAATGGGTACCGATGACTGAAGACCTATGACAGAGGCTTGTGGCGACTGCGTGCTACTCAGAAGTTATTCATCAGTTAAACAACACCTGTTTTTACAACCTTATTGCAAAGAATACAGTTTTTAGCACACGATATAAAACAAAGAATATGAAAGTCCTTATTACCATTTGCAGAATCATAGTTGGTTCGCTCTTCATAGTGTCAGGCCTTATTAAAGTCAATGATGTGATTGGTTTTGGTTATAAGTTGGAGGAATACTTTGCTGAGACCGCCCTCAATTTTCCTGCTATGGTGGAGTATGTAATCCCAATAGCCATGTTTATTGTGATAGGTGAGGTGTTGCTGGGAGTTGCGTTGTTACTGGGTACATGGCCCAAGCTTACCACGGGCTTAATACTATTCATGACGGTGTTCTTCTTATGGTTAACGAACTACACTGCTTCTTGTATTGATAGAAGAGAAGCTTTTAAACCAACCACCGAAATAGCTGAATTCACAGATACATGCGTGGAGACATGCGGCTGCTTTGGTGATGCCATTCCGCTGAAACCTCGTGAGTCATTCTATAAAGATGTTATCCTCCTCTTCTTCGTTATTCCAGTAACCATAGCTGCTTGGCGCAAGAAGTTTATGCTGAATACTTGGAAAGAGGACATAGTCATCATAGGTTCATCATTAGTCATTATTGCTTTGTTTACCATTCTGCAATTGGAGTGGATATTCCCCATCACTTTTACGATAATAGCTTGCGGGCTGGCGCTGGTGGTTAAGAAATACCTTGGTGAGAAGGTGTGGCTAATGGCGCTTGTGGTAACTGTAGTCTGCAGCTATGTGCAATACCATACCTATACGCATTTACCTCTGAAGGATTACCGCGGATATGCCATTGGTAACAACATTGGAGAGAAGATAAAGTCTGCTGACGAGAAGCTGAATGAAACAGCCTTCGCACATTTTGTGGAAGACAAAGTGATGCCTTTGCTTGGTGACACCATTGACTTTACGGTTAGTGTTACAGCTCCTGACGCAGTTAGTCAACTTGAAAAGTACATAAGTGAAACCCGCAGCATGGTGCCCGCATTAGCAGCGCTGAGCGGTGATATAGCTGCTAACAAAGCCACTTGGAGCTCAGAGATAGCCCAATATCAGCCGCCCAAATATGTGTCCATGTATTCCATGAAGAATGCTAGCACGGGAGAGATGAAAGAAATAGACAGTGATAGCTATCTCGCGCAGCGCTTATGGGAAGACAAGTCGTGGGAAATAGACAAAGACAAGACGTATAAGAAACAATTGAGCGAGGGCTATGAGCCGAAAATAAAAGACTTCAATCCAACGAATTTGGATGGTGAAGAAGTGCGCTCGCAGCTACTGAACGAGCCTCGAGTTTTCTGGCTTATCAGTAAGATGCCAGATGAAATGGACACGCAATACATAGCACAAATAGTTGAGTTCAGCAAGGCTGCGCAGGCAGACGGTGCAAAGTTTTTTGCTATTACCCCAGCAAGTGGTGAGGACGCAAAGCAGTTGCAGTTTAAGTACCAGATGCCTTTCGATTTTCTTACCAATGACAATACAGAGTTGAAGATTATCATACGCAGCAATCCTGGCATAGTCTACTTAGAGAATGGAGTAGTGGTGAACATGTGGGCCGACAACGACCTGCCTGACTACAATGAAGCAAAAGCTGCGGGCTTTAAGCCTTAATACTTTGCAGCTATGAACTTCAGACCTTGACTGCGTAAGGGTGACGGCCTTTTCATCTAGGGGTTTGGCTTTTGTTTCGAATGCCCTTTTTGCATGGGCAACTGCATTTCCCCAACCCCCAGATCCCAACTCCCATCCACCTGTTCATTAAACCATAACATAACATATAGTATCACAGCGTTTGTTATACATTCGTTCACCTAAATTCTAATGATCACATGCTGAGAAGATTCGTTTTTGTATCCGTTGTTTTAGCATTGAATATTGATGCTACAGCTCAAGTCAACTTTAGCGAGAACATTGCTCCCATCATTTACTCTCATTGCACCAAATGCCACCGCGAAGGTGAAATCGGTGGCTTCGGCATGACCAATTACGAAGAAGTGTCTGAGATAGGAAGCACCATTTTGGAAGTTACTTCTATCAACTTCATGCCTCCTTGGAGACCCGACCCAGACTACCGCCACTTTCTGAATGAGAACGTGCTGACGCAAAATGAAAAGGACATGATAGCAGAGTAGGTGGCTGAAGGCATGCCGCAAGGCAATCCTGATTTGGAACCTCCCTTGCCTATTTTTCCCACAGGTTCGCAGGTTGGAGTTCCTGACTTGGTGCTGAGTATGTCGCAGGCATACGAGCACCAAGGCACCAATACTGACCAATACCAAATATTCGTTTTGCCCACAGGCCTCACCGAGGACAAGGATATAGAAGCAATAGAAGTGCGTGCCGACAACAAAGAGATATGCCACCACGCTATACTTGGTGTAGACACTACAGGCACTGCTGCTGAACTGGACGCTGCCGACCCTGAGTATGGCTACACCCAGTTTGGTGGTTTTGGTTTTGATCCCGCTGATGACTTCTTAAGTGCATGGGTACCGGGCGCTGCGCCTATTGTGTATCCAACTACCATTGGTAAGAAACTATATGCTGGCAGCGACCTGCTTGTGCAGATGCACTATGGCCCAACACCCGTGGAGGAGATGGACCAGACAGAAGTAAATATTTTCTTCAGTGAAGACCCCATACAGCGTTACATCATTACCTATCCCATTAGTCCCACCGATGTGGAAGAAGCCTTTCTTATACCACCAAATCAAATGAAGACATTCCACGGAATAGTGGATGTTCCCATTGCTATTTCATTGCTGAGCATTGCACCGCATGCGCACTTGCTGGGCGATAGTTGGGAGGCTTATGCAGTTAGTCCAGATGCGCTGGATACCATTCCACTAATTAGCGTTCCTGAATACAGTTTCAACTGGCAAGGTTCATATTCGTACCCCAACTTGCTTAAGATTCCAGCGGGATATAAGATTCATTGCTTCGGTACATATGACAATACTGCAGCCAACGAGCTGAACCCCAACGACCCTCCGCAGTGGATGTGGTGGGGTGAAAGCACCACAGATGAAATGTACTTATGCTACCTACAGTTCGTTTGGTATAACAATGGTGATGAAAACATTTCGCAAGCCACGTTGAATGAGGACGACATGATGGTGTATGAAAAGACCCAACTCTTCCCCGGATACCCCAACCCTGCGGGCGATGTATTCAATGTGGCATACACCCTTAGTGCAGCCAGCCGCGTTAGCCTGTCATTGTATGATGCACAGGGCAAACGTGTGATGGATGCAGTGACCGATGCACCACGCGCACAGGGCAAGCACCGAGAAACACTTGACATTAAAGCATTACCCGCAGGCATCTACATGTACCAACTGAACACAGGCGATACAGAGCTGAGTGGACAGATGGTGGTGAGGTAGTATTCCTCACTTCGCGGAGCGTTCAGAAAAGCACCACAGCGTCCGCGTGGTCGTTAAGTATTTTTACCGTATGCTCATCCACCAGTTGGTCATTGGCATCAAGAAGGCTGTCTATCAGCGACAGTTTGGGCTTGTTGTAGTGCACGTGCATTTTCAGGTAGTGCAATATGCCAGTAAGGTGGTCCTGACCACGCAGGTTGCCCGCCCGCCCATCGCTTAGGCCTATGATAGCCGCCTTTTTGTCCTTGAAGAATTTGGGATGAATACCATCCAGAAAAGTCTTTAGCACTCCGGGAAAGCTGCCGTTGTATTCTGGTATGATGAAGATGAATTTATCTGATTGCTCCACATATTGCGATACTATGCTCTGCATCTCTTCAGAGCGCTGGCCATACAGGTCAGCAAAGGCAAAATCGCGTGGCAAAGCAGTAAGCGAAAGCACTTGCGCCTCTGCATTTTTAGCTTTCAGAATGGAGTGGTAAATATTGGCAACAGCCAGCGATTTGCTACCTGATCGGTTGGTGGATGAAACAATTGTAATCATAGTATGTAGTGTCAAAACTACTTGATGGGACGAAATGTTCTGAGCGATCGCAGAATGAGGCTCTCATAGTTGCAGCATGCGTGCTAGACTCTTCGTCAATTGGAGTCCTATGCCTAGGCTGGACTTACTACAGAGATGATTGAGAGTATCCATTGTTCTTCTTTTTCTTATAGTATCAAATGCAATCTATCCATGAGAAATTAATTCAAAGCCAAATCAAATGAAGAGGCATTAGCTATAAAAGGAGATAGAGTTTTGCGGCAACCTCGTTTCAAAACGAAGCGACTGCTCCCAATAAGTGTGACTTGCAATTACCCCACAAACTCCTTCACACCAGCTACTATATACTCCAACTGAGCAGTGCTCAACTCAGTGTGCATAGGCAATGAGATAACACGCTTGCACAAGTCTTCTGTCACAGGGAAATCACCTGCTTTGTAACGAGGATCCGTGTATGCTTTTTGAAAGTGCAGCGGCACGGGGTAGTAGACCATAGCAGGTATGTTCTTAGTGGCAAGGAACTCCTGCATCTTGAAGCGGTCGAGGCCTTCGGTTTTTAATGTGTATTGGTGAAAGACATGCGTGGTATGTGATGCGCGCGCTGGTGTAGTGAGCGCGGACACATCAGCAAAGGCATTGTTGTAATAATCTGCAGCTGCATTGCGTGCAGTGTTGTACTGGTCCAAGTGCTGCAATTTTATGCGAAGCACTGCCGCTTGAATAGCATCCAATCGACTGTTCACACCTACGCTGTCGTGGTAATAGCGCACTGTTTGTCCATGGTTGGCTATCATGCGCATCTTCTTCGCTAGGTCATCATCATTCGTAAAAAGAGCGCCACCGTCACCATAGCAACCAAGGTTCTTGCTGGGGAAAAAGCTAGTAGCACCTATGTGGCCCATAGTGCCAGCACCGGCTTCTTTGCCATCGCTGAAGGTGTACTTCGCACCTATGGCCTGCGCCACATCTTCTATCACATACAGGTTGTGCTTCTTGGCCAATTCTAGCAGTGGCTCCATGTCTGCACATTGCCCAAAGAGATGCACGGGAACTATTGCTTTTGTCTTTGGAGTAATGGCCTTTTCTACCGCAGCTATATCTATGTTGAACGTATCAGGGTCCACATCTACCAGCACGGGCTTCAACTTTAAAAGGGCTATCACCTCGGCTGTAGCTACATAGGTGAATGATGCCGTTATGACCTCATCGCCCGGCTGCAGGTTGAGGGCCATCATAGCAATCTGCAATGCGTCTGTTCCGTTTGCACAAGGTATCGCGTGTTTCACTCCCACATATTTCTCCAAGTCTTCTTGAAAGCCCTTCACTACCGGACCACCTATGAACATAGTGCTCTGCACCACATCCATTATTGCTTTGTCCATTTCTGCTTTTATCTTTTGGTATTGACCAGCAAGGTCTACCATGTGTATAGGGTTCATCATCTGCTTTGCTTTTTTAATAGCGCGGGCGAAAGTAACAAAGGGGTTTGCGGCTGAGAAAGACTATTCCCCTGACCCCTAAAGGGGAAGTTTGGGATGGTTATGTGATTGTGTTTCGAGTTTCTCATCACATAATTCATCATATCTGTCGCTTCTCTCCCTTATAGAGACGAGGGTTGAGCAGTGCACCTAGTACCTTGCGCACTTCCAAACACCTGTAATGCTAAAAAAAATACTTGAGAACCTCCAAATTGCTGAGTTGAATAAAATGCAGCTGGCCACCATTGAAGCTGCAAAAGAATCTTCTGATCTTCTTCTCTTATCACCCACCGGTTCGGGCAAAACATTGGCCTTTCTCCTTCCAGTGCTAAGTGCCTTAGATCCTAATCAAAGTGGCGTGCAGGCATTGATACTGGTTCCCTCTCGTGAGCTGGCTTTGCAGATAGAGCAGGTATTCAAACAAATGAATACAGGCTATAAAGTGAACTGCTGCTATGGCGGACATCCTACCCGAATAGAAAAGAACAACTTCTCTGTGCCAGCTGCTTTGCTGGTGGGCACTCCCGGCCGCATTGCGTACCACCTGCGACACAACAACTTCACCACTGACAGCATACACACTCTTGTGCTGGATGAGTTTGACAAATCACTGGAGTCGGGCTTTAAACTGGAAATGGGAGCCATCATCCAAACATTAAGCAAGCTGCGCAAATGCATACTTACCTCTGCTACTAACATGAAGGAGATACCTTCCTACGCTGATGTAAGAAAGCCAAGGGTACTCAACTTCCTTAACGACAAAGCGCCTACCACTACAGAGCTAAAACTAAAATACATACAAGCTGAAGACACCGACAAGTTGCAGATACTTTTTGTATTGATCTGCACTCTTCAAAACAAACCAACCCTCGTCTTTTGCAACCACCGCGAAGCAGTGGAACGTGTGAGTGCGTTGCTCACAGAGAGGGGATTGGCGCATGGCGTATTTCATGGCGGCATGGAGCAAGAGGACAGGGAACGTGCCCTCATCAAATTCAGAAATGGAAGTCATCGATTATTGATAACAACTGACCTAGCATCGCGCGGTTTGGACATACCCGAAATAGAAGCTGTCGTGCATTACCAACTGCCCATAACGCTCGAGGTGTTTACTCACCGCAACGGACGAACAGCGCGGATGAATGCAGCAGGCACCGCATATCTGTTGTTGTCCGCAGTAGAGTACTTGCCACCCTTCATAACCGGCTCACCTGAACTGATTACTCTTCCTAAAAAAGGAACATTGCCTGGTAAAGCTCCATGGCGCACATTGTACATAGGCGCTGGCAAGAAAGACAAGATAAACAAAATGGATATCGTTGGTATGTTGCTTCAGAAAGGACAGCTTGCGAAGGAAGAGTTAGGCCTGATAGAAGTATTGGACCGAACTTCATATGCATCAGTAAATAGCAGCAAGATTGATGCTGTTCTTAGTCTTATCCGCAATGAGAAAATCAAAAACAAAAAGGTGAAGATTGAGATATCGATTTGAGGGGGGAGAGGGATGGGGGATAGGGGTGAGGGGTTGGTGAATGATGGGTACTTTCTATTCCCTTTGAATGAAATGAACTAAATAACATACCATGAGTATTCAAAACTTCAAAGACCTGACCATATGGCAAAATGGAATAGAGCTATCGTGCACCATCTATAAACTAGTAGAGCAGCTTCCTAAAAATGAAATGTATGCGCTTAGTGACCAGATGAGACGTGCGTCTATTTCTGTCCCCAGCAATATTGCAGAAGGTCACCAGCGTGTTTCAACAAAAGAGTATATAAGGTTACTAAGTATATCAAGAGGAAGCCTTGGAGAGTTGGAAACACAGCTAGTAATTGCCAACCGTATAGGCCACATATCGGCTGAGCAATTGCAACAAGTGTCTGCCTCCATTGAGTCAGAGCGAAGAATGATTAATGCTTTGATAAGCACACTCAGAAAAAAACTGAACCCCATCTTATAGCTATTGTCCTTTAATAATTAGCCCCCTCCCCGCTTCCCTCTTCCCCAGCCCCCTTTCCCTACTTTCGCCCCATGCACAAATCATTGCTTACCGCACTCGCAATTGTTTGTATTCAACTCCTCCACGCGCAGTTCCAAGTGCGCGACAGCACTTTGTTCAACCCGCACATCAGTATCAGTTATGCATACCAGATTCCGGGTGGCGATATGGCCGATCGCTTTGGCAACAACAACAACATCGGCTTTGGCTTTCACATCAAAACCATAAAGAATTGGTATTACGGTGCACAAGGCACTTACCTTTTTGGAGCCAAGGTGACGGAGAAAGGCTTGCTGCAAAACCTTTATACTGATGATGGTTACATATTGGACAATCAAGGACAACTGTCCAAGGTGATAAAGTCGGAGCGTGGCTTTACTGTAACTGCTGACTTTGGAAGGCTCTTCCATTTGGACTACAATCCCAACAGTGGCATACTGGCTTATGCAGGTGTTGGACTCATGCAACACAAAATTCGCATAGAGCATGAAGAGAATGAAATAACACAACTGGAAGATGATTACTTAAAAGGCTACGACCGCCTTACCAATGGACTTGCGCTAACACAATTCGTTGGTTACTTCCATATGAGCAACAGCCGCTTCATCAATTTTTTTGTAGGTGCTGAGGCGTGGCAGGGCTTCACTCAAAGTAGGCGCGACTTCAACTTCGACACCCAGACAGCAGACACCGCAAAGCGCATGGATGTGTTGCTCGGCTTGCGCGCTGGCTGGACACTACACCTTTATGAGCGAGCGCCCGATAAGTATTATTTCAATTAAAGCCATTTGAGATTCCTCTACAACATCAGCATTCATGCATATGCATGGGCCATTCGCATAGCATCTGTATGGAATGCAAAAGCGAGGTTGTGGGTGAATGGCAGAAAGAATGTGATAGAAGACATTGCTGCATGGCGCAAGAACAATGAAGGCAAGCTCTATTGGTTTCATTGCGCCTCGTTGGGCGAGTTCGAGCAAGGCCGCCCATTGTTGGAGGAAATAAGAAAGCAACAACCCGCAGTGAAGCTGCTCCTCACTTTTTTCTCGCCATCGGGATATGAAGTAAGAAAGAACTACAGCGGTGCTGATTACATCTGCTACTTACCAGCAGACACTCCTATCAATGCAAAGCAATTCATTGCAGCAGTTAAGCCTACAGCTGTCTTCTTTGTGAAGTACGAATATTGGGCGAATTACTTCTTTGAACTGAAGGAAAATGTGATACCGCTTTATATCGTTTCTGCCATCCTTCGTCCTGAGCAGCGCTTCTTTGGCGTTATGAAGTCGTTTTGGAAAGGAGTGCTGCAATGCGTCACACACTACTTTGTACAGAATGAAACCACATTGCGATTGCTCAAGAAAAATGGATTCACCAACGCAACACTCAGTGGCGACACGCGCTTCGACAGAGTGGCAAGCATTCAGCAAAACAGCAAAGAGATTCCGGAGTTGGAAGTCTTCTCCAACAATTCCTTCTGCATAGTGGGTGGCAGTGCATGGCCTGAAGATGAAGACCTGCTCATTCGTTATTTCAATGAGCACAGCAGTTCATCACAACAACTAAAGTTGATCCTAGTGCCACACGAAACAGATGAAAGGCACATAGCTGCATTACAAAAGAAACTTCCACAAGCTTTGCGATGGAGCGAGCGAGAAGGACAACAGATGCATGATGCGCGATGCATCATCATCGATACCATTGGCCTGCTCTCATCCATTTACCGCTATGCTGATGCGGTGATGATTGGCGGAGGTTTTGGCAAAGGCATACACAACACACTGGAAGCAGCAGCTTGGTCAAAACCCATCTTCTTCGGCCCTAACTACCACAAGTTCGAAGAAGCAAAAGGATTGATAGATTGTGTAGCTGCACAAAGCGTTACTGATTATGCGCAACTAAAAACATGGATGGACTCTATCTTGAAAGATGAAATGATGCGAATGAAAATGGGAGAGGCTGCGGGTGAGTTTGTGCTGGGGAATGTTGGGGCGACTGAAAGGATTTTGAAGAGGCTTCAATAGATTACTTCTTCATCCATTCGTATGTAACGACCTGAATGAGTTCTCCTTCTTCGTTATAATGTCTCCACACACCATTCCGAACGCTTTGGATTCGAAAAGCCGAGTAGTACCAAAAGTCATTGATAATTGTGTTGTCGCTTATGTTCTCAGAATCCTGCGGTAACACTTTGTATTCTCCTTTTAACTTGGGCCTGTCTCTTGATTGAACATCCCAACCAGTTCCATAGTATTTGCAATAATCTCCCTCAACGGAACCGTTTTCGTTAAAATTCAAAACAATAAAAACATTACCTTCATCCATTGCGAGCATCGTCCATTCACCTACTGGAATTGCATTTACAAATTGGCCATGAAGGCGTTTACCGGGATAATGGTATTGACCATGCAGAACATCTACATATCCTTCTTTTGTGACTGGAACCTTTTCACCTGTCATAGGATCTTCTACGTACCTTAAATGTTGCGCCCATTGCTGATATATCTCAGAAGATTTAACAAAATTGCCATGTTCGTCAAATTCCTTTCTGAGCTTGATTGAGTCATGCAATACTTCATATTCTATTTCCAAAAAGCCTGTGTCATGTAATCTCTTCTGATGAGCATTAATCGTATCAGGCCATAATATGCTGGAAATACTGGCATCCTTCATCATATCGCGCACATAACCATCATTTCCAATTGGATAGGGATCTGATTCTTTTACCAGAACTGCGTTATGAGATTGTCCAAATGCCAGAGACACAGACTTGATAATCAATATGGTAAAACAAATGGTTTTCATTTTCATCATAGGGTTAATGGTAAAATGACTTGAACGTCACCCCAACCCCTGCGTCCCCGCAATCTCCAACCCATATCCAATAATCCCTGTCCGCTTCACCGGGTGGTTGGTAAGCAATTTCATTTTGCTTACACCTAGGCTGCGAAGTATTTGTGCGCCTATGCCATAGTCCAGCGCGTCCATCGCTTTTTGTTCTTCGCCTTTGCCTGGTGCCTTAGCCTGTAGTTCTTGCATTTCGTCCAGCACACTGCGCTGGCCTTGCAGGTGGTTCATGTACACTATAACACCTTTTCCTTCTAGCTCTATAGTGCGCATGGCCAGTTGCAATTGTTCGCCATGCCCGTCATTGGTTGCACTGAATATGTCTCCCAGAATATTGCACGAGTGCACGCGCACAGGCACTACATCATCTGCAGTCCATTTTCCTTTCACCAGTGCAAGGTGTTCTTTTCCTTCTACCAATTCTTTAAAAGCCATCAGCCTGAACTGGCCATAAGTGGTGGGAAAATCAATCTCCGATATTTTCTCTACCAACGTCTCTGTCTTTAGGCGATAGGCTATCAGGTCTTTGATGGAAATGATTTTTAGGTCGAAGCGTTCTGCTATCTCCATCAATTGCGGAAGGCGTGCCATGCTGCCATCGTCATTCATTATTTCTACCAATACACCGGCAGGCTCCATGCCAGCCATGCGGGCAAGGTCAATGGTTGCTTCGGTGTGGCCTGTTCTGCGCAGCACTCCGCCATTCTTTGCCTTTAGCGGGAAAATGTGGCCGGGCCTTGCAAAGTCGCTGGGCTGTGTCGTTTCATCTATAAGTGCTTGCACTGTCTTAGCTCTGTCGTGCGCGCTGATGCCGGTGGTGCAGCCATGGCCAAGTAAGTCAACTGATACAGTGAAAGCAGTCTTGCGTGGATCGGTGTTGCGTGTCACCATCATGTCTAGCTCCAATTCCTCGCAACGTTTCTCTGTGAGAGATGCACAAATAAGTCCACGGCCATGTTTGCTCATGAAGTTGATGACCTCTGGTGTCACGTTGCGCGCAGCGGTCACAAAGTCTCCTTCGTTCTCGCGGTCTTCATCGTCCACTACGATAACTACTTTGCCATTGCGGATGTCTTCTATGGCTTCACTTATGGTATCTAGTTTTTCTTTCACGGCTTCTTGCGTCATGCGACAAAAGTAAGAGTCGGGTATGAAACCACATAGAACACTTGGTTCACATAGGACAAGGAGTTGCATAGAGCACTATTTTTTTCCTTTAAACAACATTCGTTCTACCAATTGCATCTTTGTGATGATTATGAAGGATAGAAAAGTGCTTTTTGGTTGTGTTTTCCTGTTTGCTCTTGCTATGTCTTGCAAGAAAGACAAAGACACTTCTGCACCTTACATTACATTTTCTGCACCTCAAGCGGGTAGCACCTATTACTATGACGATTTTTTATCTGTCGCAGCCCACATAAGTGACGATAAGCAATTGCAAAGCATAAAAGTGAGTGTGACCAATGCGGGTGGGCAAGAGTTTTTGCAATCCATCAACTATGTGGATGCAGGGACAGAAAAACATATTTCTACTTCGCTCTATCACAATGATCTTTACCTTACAAGTGGTACTTATTACGTCACTGTGACCGCAAACGATGGCGAAAATGAAATGAAAGCTTTCAGGGAAATACAACTGGTGGAAGCGCCTGCGGTGTTAGAAAAGTTCTTCATCATGAGCCAGTACAGTTCAGATTTGGCGCAGATGGATACTTACGTTGACAACACCTTCTCACAGATAAATTATTTCAATGCGCAGTATGGCAAGGGAATGGTGAATTCAAGACAACACCTCTTTGCCTATGGAAACAACACGAGCGGTACACTGCTCATTTATGATGCATTGGATTATTCACTCATCAGTTTCGTGCAAACCAATGGCACCAGCAGCAGCGACTACTTCAACTGCGCAGTGAGCGATGAGAGCAATGGCGACATCTATTACGGTGCAGATATCAATCAGATATGGAAGGTTGGAGCCAATGCTTCCATAAATGCAGCTATCGTTTTGCCCGATAATTTTTTTGCTCACCATCTTGCCATTTCAGATGATTTTGTATTTGCCTCTACCCGCAATATTCAGAATACGCAACAAACCATTTCAGTATTCAACAAGAGCACTGGTGCACTCTTCCAGTCGTTAGCTATTGATGTTGCGTATGATTTAAAAGGAATCACGTTGATTGATGACAATCGCATTTTGCTTATTGGCAATCAAGATGGAGAGAGTCTTTTTAAGTATTATAACACTGAGACGAATGCATTGAACAATGTATTTACTTTTTACAATACTTCAGAATGCACTGGTGTGTGGCCGGGCGCTGAGGGTTACTTTTTCGTAGCGCACAATGAAGGCATAGTGAAATACAACAACGATGCGGAGATGCTTTCTAATGGCCTCCAGTTGACTCCTCTGAACATGGTTTATGAAAAAGTTTCGGGGCAGGTATTTGCAGTTACTGCAGACGGTGTTCACCTTCTTAATTCCAGTGCTACATCTGAATCAGATTTTATCGCTACCACCAACTGCCGCGATGTGCTATTGCTCTATAACAAATAGTGTAATTCAGCCAACTCTCTGCTATTGGTCTAGCAAATTGCCTTGCCAAATGCCTCGGCCAAAAGTGCCTACAATGAGTTTGCCTGCCGTGTAGTTAATGTCAAGTGATTTGATGTAAGTGCCAGGTAATCCTTTCAGCAATGTCCATTCTGTTTCGTCCTTTGTTTTGGTGAAGACACCCTGATTGCTACCAATGTAAATCCGTTGACTATCTCCGCGCTGAAGTACCATGCTTCCACATTTTGAGCTGCCAAGGTTGGTACTCACATCAGCATAATCTTTTCCATTGTAAAACCAAAGTTTGCGCGCTGCTTCGCTGTTTGCGTATAGCACGTGGAACTGATTTGCATCGGTGGCGTCAATCACAATGCTCACCAACCAACCACTTTCTGGTACTGTCAGTTCTTCCCACACTATTTGGGTGGGGTCGCTCTCTAGCAAATTAAATGTGCGCAAAATCTTCGGATTTACTTTTGTCTTTTCGTCAAGGCAATAGGCATACATCACGTTCGGATTTTCATCCGAAAGAAAGAACTTATATGCATTGTACAAATCAGGATTTTGCTTGCGCACATCCAGTATAGTCTCCCACTTTGCACCTAAGTCGTTGCTGCGTTTCAGCTGCGCACCAGCACAATAGATGGTGTTGTGCACCGTTGGGTGCATACGTATCCATGTGTGCCATTCTGTTTTTGCATTGGGGTTCTTGCCTTGCTCGAAATCTTCACCCGTGCTGCTGCCTTGCAACTGTCCATTCTGCATAGTGGTGAACATGATGTTCGCATTGGTGGGATGCGTGATGGTTTCAAAACCATCGCCCCAGGACACGTGCCACCACTTGCCATGGCGCAGCATATTACCTCCTACGTCATAGCCGCCATAGGCTACTTGTTCCTCTTTGGTTTGCGCTGTGCTTACTCCAAAGACATTTGCTGCTCCTATACCCGTGTCTTGCGCTTTGAAAGTGAGACCTGCATCATAACTAACGCTCACACCACCATCGTGGGTGGCCCATACTGTTTTGCCATCATTGCCAAATGCGATATGATGACAATCATCATGCATCTGGTTCTTTTCTATTTTACTAAAAGTAAGACCTCCATCGGTGCTGCGAAACAGTGGCTGCACGTTGCCGCACATTACCAGGTTAGGGTCTGTAGGAGAAACACCAAAAGCACGAGCGCGGGTGTGTATGAGGTTACTCATATCATCACGCAGTGAGCGGATAAGTTTCCACTCCTTTGTCTTTAGGTCGAAAAGGTAAAGCTTGGCTTCACCTATGGGGCTGCTCTCCCAACGCTCAGCATTGGTTACCCCGACATAGATGAATGCGGGCAAGGCAGGTGAGTACTCAATACTTAGCCGCTTGAATTTGAATTGCTCGGCATTCTCTACCGCAGGCACCGTCATTTCTTCCCATGTGTTTCCGCCATCGTAACTGATGACTAGTTTTTCACCGCCTGCTATAACGATGTCTAAGTCGGGGTCTTTGCGGTCTATAATTTCGATGTCGTAGAAATTGCCTTCTGCAACACGCTTCCATTTCTTTTCTTCTCTTTTGCGTGCATCACTGCACATCCAAAAACCCTTGCTGGTGGCTGTAAAGAGTAGGTTAAAGTTTGCAGGGCTGCACACCACTTCGCTGATGTAGCCATAATCGTCATTGAATGGCAAAGCTGTGGAGGGGTTGTCCCCATTGATGCACGTGTAGGTGCGGCCTGAATTGGTCGTTCTCCATAAGCCATTGCTATTCATGAATTGGTCATCACCATCACCAATGCTTACTACCCATTGTTTCGGATTCTTTGGATTGACCGCTACGCTGCTCGCACCAGAAATGGGCAGTTTATCTGTGCCACCCTCCAGCCACTTTTCGCCACCGTTTTTGGTATACCACACTCCACCTGTGGGCGAGCAGGCCCAAAGCCTGTTTTGCTTAGTGGGATGTATGTATATGTAATTGATACGCCCTGTTCCATTGCCCCTTCCAGCTGAGTATGCTGGTATGGCTTTACCACCGGGGTTGAGTTCTTCAGGTTGAATGTTGGGGCCGAGGCATTCCCATTTATGAGATTGAGACTTGAGCACTGGAACTTTAGGGTTGTGCAGAGCGGAATGTGCCCTGAGCAACTCTTTTTCCCAAGCGGTGCTGGGTGCTGTGGGTCCAATGGTGTCTTTTTGTGCTATGCACGAAGTGCTCAATGCGAACAACAGGAGAAAGGAAAGTGGAAAGTTATTAGGCTTCATAGAGGTGAGGCAAAGAAATGGAAAACAGAGATTCAGTATGGATAAATCCGAAGAAAGTAATGATGACACTTAAAGTCCATTTTGCGATGTGTCATGAAGCGCTGATGACCGCTTTTTTTCAATGCTTCGTTTGTTAACCATCTACTAATTCATTGTCCAAAATCAATATGCATTATCAAATGGCAAATGCATTCAAACCCTTCGTGTGGGATGCTTGCAGGACGAAGCTACAGATATCTTAACTTTTTTTTAGAACATCAAATCTTGACAATGAAAAACAAACCCGATAGTTTTGAGTTCTCAAATCTCAATAACAATAATCTTCAAAAATTAAATAGTAAAATGAAACAGAAACTGATGATGGTTGGTATGGCCGTAGCAGGCGGAATGATTGCCCTTGGCTCCTACAAAGTGTTCTTTGATCAAAACAATAGCATGGCTTGGCAGCAGAGTAACAATTTGCCTTTGTACAGCGCCAACTATGCTCCACTGCCTGTGGATGGTTCTATAGATTTCACAGCAGCTTCAGAGCGAACGGTGAATAGTGTAGTGCACGTAAAAACCCAAATGAGTATGCAGCCTGCGTACAATCCTTGGATGGATT
This sequence comes from Flavobacteriales bacterium, assembly GCA_031414655.1. Taxonomy (GTDB): domain Bacteria; phylum Bacteroidota; class Bacteroidia; order Flavobacteriales_D; family Sanyastnellaceae; genus JANNVZ01. Next base: position 406,042 of record JANNVZ010000015.1, on the reverse strand, counting down.
TCTTCGGCTATCAGCAGCAAAACCAAGTACAAATGAGCAGCGGTTCGGGTGTTATCATTTCACCCGATGGCTACATCATCACCAACAACCACGTGGTGGAAGGAGCAGATAAGCTCTCAGTCACCTTGAACAACAATAAGATCTACGAAGCAACAGTGGTTGGTCGCGACCCCAGCACAGACATTGCTGTCATCAAAATAGATGAAAAAAACTTACCCGCAGTTATATGGGGCAATAGCGAAGATGTGCGTATCGGCCAATGGGTGATAGCGGTAGGAAATCCATTTGACCTCACGAGCACTGTGACAGCAGGTATCGTGAGCGCAAAAGCCCGCAACATCAATTTGCTTGGCCAAAACGGAAACACAACGGAAGAAATTTTTCCAGTAGAGAGTTTTATTCAGACGGATGCTGCCGTTAATCCGGGCAACAGTGGTGGCGCTTTGGTGAACACGCGTGGCGAGTTGGTTGGCATCAATACGGCTATTGCATCGCGCAGCGGAGTGTTCAATGGTTATGCATTTGCTGTGCCAGCAACCATAGCTAAAAAAGTAGCCATGGACATCATTGAGTTTGGACATGTGCAACGCGCTTTTATAGGCGTTCAGATTAGCGATGTGTCGCAGGAGCAAGCAAGCGAACTGGGGTTAAAAGATGTGAGCGGAGTTTTTGTGAAGTCGCTAACCGAAGGTGGTGCTGCGGCTGAAAGTGGAATAAAGCAAGGCGATGTTATCCAAAAGATTGGAGAAATAGCTGTGAAGAATGTTCCAGAATTGCAAGAGCAAGTGAGCAAGCATCGCCCAGGTGACAAAATAAAAGTAGGCGTATGGCGTGATGGAAAACAACAATTGGTTGAGGTAACCCTCCGCAACAAAAGTGGTAAGGCCCAGCTAGATGATTTTTCAGCCGCTGCCGAAGAGTCATATCAATCATTAGGTGCCACCTTCGTTGCACCCTCGTCAGAAGAGGTTTCTTCCTTACGCATAACAGGCGGAGCAAAAATTAGTGATATTCAATCAGGCAAATTCAAAAGTCTTGGCATGCAGCGTGGCTTTATCATCACCCGCATTGGGGACAAAAAAATTAACTCGCCCGATGAATTGAAAGCTGCACTTGCAGGCAAGGAAGGAAGCTACATAGAAATCAGAGGTATGTATGCCAATGGTATGGAAGCGATGTATGGTTTTAAGTTGTGAAGAACAATAGAAGTTATTAAACACGATATATTCGGAACAGTAAACCCCTCTGCCTTAAGCAGAGGGGTTTTCTTTTACTTTGGCGCAAAACAATTAAAGAAGAATGGACAAAGACAGCAGAATAGCCAACAAGTTTTCGCAACGCAGTTGGCAGGACGTAAAGAGCAATGACTCATGGAGTATTTTTAAAATATTGGGCGAGTTTGTAGAGGGCTATGATCGCATGGGACAGATAGGTCCATGCGTTAGCATTTTTGGAAGTGCCCGCACAAAACCGGACAATCCTCATTACATCACAGCGCGCGATATTGCTTTTAATCTGGTACAGAAAGGATATGGCGTTATTACAGGCGGAGGCCCTGGTATCATGGAGGCGGGTAACAAAGGAGCTAAAGAAGGTGGTGGTACCTCGGTTGGTCTAAACATCGTTTTGCCATTCGAACAACACGGCAATGAATTTGTAGATTCGGACAAGAGCATCAACTTCGATTACTTCTTCGTACGCAAAGTGATGTTCGTGAAATACAGCCAAGGCTTCATTGTGATGCCCGGTGGATTCGGAACGTTGGACGAATTTTTTGAAGCACTAACGCTCATACAGACGGATAAGATTGGCCGTTTCCCCATCATACTTGTTGGTAAATCGTTCTGGACAGGTCTATTGGACTGGGTAAAGGCGGTATTGTTGGAACAAGAGAATAATATAAATGCCAAAGACTTGTTCCTGTTTACCATAGTGGACACAGCCCAAGAAGCCGTTGAAGAAATTGACAAATTTTACTCACAGTATTTGCTCAAGCCAAACTTCTAGCACGGCTGTTGCGTTACAGTGTTCGCTTATGCTAATACAAGCGCAATCCACCTTATGAAATTTATCCAATTGGTCATTAAGAAATCAGCACCGCTTCTTGTTGCAAGTGCTATGCTCTCCTGCTTTGCTGCTTGGGTTTCTGCGCCTGAAAAGTGCAGTGGCAGAAGCTTTCCGCGCGAAGTTGATTTGGGTGACTATTCCTTCATTCAATACGAAAAGAATGAATTGCAATTGCAACCAAGTGGCGAAAAGTGGAATACCCTTTTTCAAAAGTTTGAACAACTTGCGTTCAACGGTCAAGGCAATATATCCATCGTACATATTGGTGGTTCTCACGTTCAAGGCGGATTTCTGAGTGACAAGCTTCGCAAAAATTTTCAGGAAATGGTCTATGGTGCAGAAGGCGAACGAGGCTTTGTATTTCCATACGACCTTGCTAAAACAAACTCACCGCGAAGTATTAAATGCAACTGGACTGGCAAATGGCAAGGTTGCCGCAATGCCCTCAGCACTGATGACTGCGACTGGGGCATGAGTGGGATCAATGCTACTACGTATGACACGGATGCAGCTGTCGCTATCAAAACATTTAACTATGACAGCGTTGCATGCCGCTTTAACAAGGTGCGCATGTATTTCACAAAGGGTGAGAACATTCAATTGAATATTGACAGCAGTATGCAGGTGATTCAGGTGATTGAAAATACTTCATCGGGGTTTAATGAATACACTTTTGCCAGTGAGTATGATGAACTGAAATTCAGTATTCACAGTATTGATTCTCTTCCGTCATCTTTCACTTTTCAAGGTGCTTATCTCAGCAACAACAACAGCGGAATAACTTACAATGCCATAGGGGTGAATGGCGCCAGTACACGCAGCTACTTGCGTTGCGATAAGTTTGATGAGCAGCTTGTGACATTAAATCCAGACCTGGTAATCTTTGGCATTGGCGTGAACGATGCCAATGTTCCTGAAGGTGATTTTAATTCAGTAGAATACGAAGCACGTTATGATTCACTTTGCCAGATGTTTCTGGCTGTGAATCCGAATGCATGTTTTTTGTTTGTCACTAACAACGACACCTACTACCAAAAAAGTTATCCTAACCGCAACGCATTGAAGGTGCGCGATAGCATGGTGAAGATGGCTACCAAATATGATGGTGCCGTTTATGATCTATTCGAAATAATGGGTGGCCTCGGTAGCATAGCCAAATGGCAATCGGCTGAACTAGCTGCCAAAGACAAAATTCACCTCAGTAAAAAAGGATACGAACTGCAAGCCGATATGATGGCTTCTGCCTTCCGTGAAGCTTTCGGTAACTACCTCGATAAAAGACAATAGATTCAGTCTTTCTGTGTAGGACCTGAGCAAATAGATTTGCCTCATGTCAAAACTTATCGCGCTTATTTCCCCTGCTAAACTTCTGGATGATAAAACACATTATCCAGAATTGTCTTGCACACAACCCATCTTCATCAAAGAAGCGGAGGTGCTCGCTCAGAAGTTGAAAAAAGTTTCTGCGAAAAAACTGTCTGAATTGATGGATATCAGTGCAGCCTTGGGCGTGGAAAACGAGATGCGGTATACTGCTTGGCGCTTACCATTCACGCATGCAAATGCTCATCCTGCATTGCTCATGTTCAAAGGTGATGTGTACCGCGGTCTCAAAGCTGAAACGCTCTCAAAGAAAGAATTGAATGTTGCGCAAGAAAAACTGCGCATCCTTAGTGGTTTGTATGGCTTGCTTCGACCCCTCGACTTTGTTATGGCCTATCGCCTTATGATGGGAACACCTTTTTCGCCAGATGCGAAGACAAAAAATCTATATGCTTTTTGGGGAACAAAAATTGGCGAACAACTCAAAAAGGAAGTAGATGAAAAAGGTGTGGTGGTCAATCTGGCTTCCACTGAATACTTCAAAGCAGTTGATCAAAAAGCACTGAAGCGAAAAGTAATCACGTGTGAATTCAAAGAACTGAAAGGTGACAAATACAGCATCGTCATGACGTATGCAAAACAAGCGCGAGGTATGATGGCTAGATTCATTGTTGAAAACAACATCTCAAATCCAAAAGATCTTATAGCATTTGATACTGAACGCTATGCATTCAATCCCCGGCAATCATCTGAAAGTCTTTTGGTATTTACCCGGCCACTTCAGCTAAAGGGCAAACAAAAGTGAAGCGGCAATTAATGATGAACCGCAACATTCACTTTCTCTTTTCCTCCCCGGAATAGAAGCGCGAACGCAATCGCAACTACCAATGCATAGACTGCAAACGCAAGCCAGATACCTTGCCAGTCTTTACTTTCGGGTGAATTGGTGTAATACTCGTCAATAACATACCCGCTCACTTTACTGCCAAGGAACGCACCCACCCCGTTTGTCATCATCATGAAGAGCCCTTGGGTGCTTGAACGCATTGCAGGATCTGTAGTGGTTTCAACAAAGAGTGATCCTGAAATGTTGAAGAAGTCAAACGCCATTCCGTAAACGATACACGAGAGGATTATCATCCATAGACCGTAACCGGGATTGCCAAAGGCAAATAACCCAAAGCGAAGTACCCATGCAAACATGGATAACAGCATCACTTGCTTTATGCCAAAGCGCTTTAGGAAAAAAGGAATTGTAAGTATAAAAAGTGTTTCGGAAATCTGCGAGATAGACATCACGATGGTAGAATACTTCACCACAATGGAATCTGCATATTCGGTTATGTTTCTAAAGTCATCTAAGAATGAATCGCCATACATATTGGTGAGTTGCAGTGCAGCACCAAGGAACATGGAGAAAATGAAAAACAAAGCCATTTTATAATTTCCAAAGAGCTTGAATGCATTCAAACCTAGTTGTTCAATTAGGGTTGAATTACTTGAGGCAGATCGTTGTGGTGGGCATTTTGGAAGAGTAAAAGAGTAGATGCCAAGAGCAATGGCTGCAATTGCCGCTATTACAAATTGGTTAGCGTTCGCCTTACTGCCTGTAAGGTTGGTGATCCACATAGCCACTATGAACCCTACTGTGCCCCACACACGAATGGGCGGAAATGCTTTTACCACATCATAGTTATTGTTCTTAAGGATGGTATATGAAATAGAGTTGGACAAGGAAATGGTCGGCATGTAGCAGATCATTGCCGCAAAAATTACGTAGTAAAGCGTATCCGGATCATTTACCTGAGGTACAAAAAAGAGTATGATACCATAGAAAATATGGAGAATGCCGTATAGCCTTTCCGCATTGAGCCATTTATCTGCAATGATGCCTGTAATAGCTGGCATAAAAAGAGAAGATAGAGCGAGCGTAGAAAAAATGGCTCCGAATTGCGCTCCTGTCCAGCCCTTTGCATTGAAGCAATACGTCCCGATAGTTATGAGCCATGCACCCCAAACAAAAAATTGAAAGAAGCCAAGTACGGTAAGGCGAAGACGTATCATAGATCTGGGTTTGCGTCAAATATATGCGGAACGATAAACCTGCAAATGCTGGATACATTTGGCCACTCACAATGCGGCAACTTGATAGTTAGTCGCCTTCATTTTCTTAGCATTCAATACGAACTACTCAATACACAAATCATGGTAGGAATAATAATGGGCAGCAAAAGCGATTTGCCAATAATGAACGAGGCAGCAGAGGTTTTGAAAGGCCTTGGTGTGCAGTATGAAATATCTGTGGTGAGTGCACATCGCACTCCCGAACGCATGTTCGAGTATGCACAAAGTGCTGTAGCACGCGGACTGAAAGTCATAGTTGCAGGAGCAGGTGGCGCAGCGCATTTGCCTGGAATGACAGCTTCGCTCACTCCATTGCCCGTTATAGGGGTGCCTATCAAATCATCTAACAGTATTGATGGTTGGGACAGTGTGCTATCCATACTTCAAATGCCCGCAGGTGTTCCAGTGGCAACTGTTGCCCTAAACGGAGGGCGAAACGCAGGCATACTGGCTGCTCAAATCATTGCAGCTTCTGATGCGAAACTTTTGCAACGAATTGTTGATTTTAAAGCCGAGTTGAAGAAGAAAGTGATGGAGAGTGCAGATGAGATGAAGTTGGGATAAGTCTATCGGAACCATTTTTTTTGGACATACTGTGTGATTCGGACTTCTTGTGGTTTTTACCACTCATTCAGCATTCTATTGACGATAGCTACTACTAAAATGTGATTGATTATTTCTACAATGAAGGTTTGTTTTGATGTCAAGTAACCACAAACTATTATCAACATGAAAAAAATTCTTTTGATCATCGTTATTGCAGTATGCGTTTCTAAAATGGCCTATTCGCAGCAATACATCTACCTAAGTGAAGATGGTATCCGCAGATTTCTCAGAGTAGATTTGGGATACTCACAATGGAGTATGCAAGTGCCAGACAGCAGTGCGCGCACTGCGCAGGGTATTCATTTATTGAATGAAGCGAAAATTTTCTCGGGTTTCTCAGAAGATTGGGATGGTTTTGCAATACATGATGCATTCTACTTTGGTATGGACATAGGAGTACTGAAGAATGAAAGACATTCAACAGGTATAGGAGAGGACAAGGAGATGGAGTCGAAATTCAGTGTGAACATCGGGATGGGGTACTTAGGAATGGTGGGCTGGAGAACGCAGCGATGGGGAGCATTGGCTGGTATGGACTTCAGATGGCGCGCGGCAACGGTGGGCGATTTGACTATGCCTAATTTGGATGGTCCGCTCTTTTATCTTAGCACTCCACTTGTTTTCAGAGGTGAGTATGGCATGTCAAAGATTCATGCTGACTTCAGGGTGATGCTTACCGCTTGGACAACGGTGAGTGATAAGAAACGTGTTCCATATCAAAGCTTCCGACTGGAGTTTCCACTTTCTAAAGAAGGCCGCTGGTGGCTGTGCGCACAATACTGCGGACAAAATGCAATGAGTGAAGACACCTTCACGTTTACAGAGCCGCAACAAACTAAGTTTGCACAATGGTGGATAGGAGTGAGGGTGGGCAATTTGCCTTAAGACAAAAAGTAGGTTGTCATTTTTATGATGGATACAATAGTTAGAAATTTCCACTAGGTTTGAGTCATAAAATTTAAATAACATGCTTAAAAACTTGCCCTTTGTAACGCTGCTGTTTATTTTCTGGATTAATGGTTCAGCGCAGTTTGTTCGCACACACAGCCTATGCTATAGTGGAGGCGATGCTTACTCTGATTCCATTGCCTATTACTACACTGGTCTACAGCAAGATTCCCTCGTGAATTTTCATTCAGATGACGGAACAAACCTTGAAATCTTTTACAAAGAGCTACTTGTGTATGATGTGAATGGCTTTGTGAGTTTGCGCACGTTTATAGAATATGTTGATGGCGTTCCGGCATACACATCGCAGCTGGTGATAACGAATGATGCGGAAGGACATGCGCTACAGTCCACGATGCAAGTGTTGCAGGATGGAGAGTGGGTGAATAATTACCAAACGCTATACACGTATGATGGTAATTGGATTGTGACGGAGGAATTGTCACAGTACTGGATGGGTGCGGCATGGGATGATGGCAGCATGGTGGAATATCTGAACGGTGCGGATGGACATGTATCAGCCGCAACCTCCTACTTCTACGATGGTGCATGGTATGAAGACGGTACAAGAACTTACATGTATGATAATGGATTGCTTGTGCTGGTGGAGTATTTCGATCTCAACCTAGAACCGTACTTTAAAGAGGAGTACACCTACAATGATGCAGACCAGTTGATTGCGTATGTGTCTTACAACTGGGCCTTCAATGCATGGTTCAACAATGATTCATTCTATGAGTATGACATCAATGGAAACATGACCCATGAGTATTGGGGACACTTAGAATACATTGGTGGAGATAGTGAATATATTGATGACGGTAGCTGCGATCATTTCTATGAACTTATAGTGGTTGCAGTAGAAGAAAGTGCTGAACCATTGTTGTTGAACGTTTTTCCTAATCCAGCTAATGAAGTGCTGAATGTGTATGTGGTTACAGACAATTCATGGATAGTGCTGCACAGCGCGGACGGCAAGTTAGCTGCGAGTGAACGTGCGATGAGGGGTTTGTTGCCGTTGGATATTTCTAACCTGAATAGTGGGATCTACTACTTAAGTGTGATGGGTGAAGCTGGTCTTCAAAAGGTAAAAGTGGTGGTGAGGTAAGTGGGTTTTCGATGTCAGTTGGTTTGGGATAGAACAAGTACTTTTCACCTCATGTTCTTTCTCATTTGAAAGAATGAATCAACTATGAAATTTTCTACGCTTATTGTTTTGATGTTTTGTGCGCTGAGGTTTTCGGCTCAGGTAACGATGCCTGCTGAAACTGCCGCAAAATGGCCCAAGCTGAAGGATCTAAGTGAAAATGCTGCTTCTATAAAACCCTCTGACTATGCGGCATATCCGATTTATGAGTTGAAGAATGGGCTCTATCTTTCTCTTATGGGAAAGGTGCTTGAACAGCCCAATTGGAATGCACTGACCGATGCGGGTGTGATGCGCGGAAGTGAAATTGCGGGCATTGCAACAGTGAAAGTGCCGCTCAATGTTTTTCATGAATTGGATTTCAGTGCTGTTTTTTCTTACATAGAAATTCCCGCTAGAGTAATGCCTGACCTAAACAAAGTTCTGGTGGATGTGCATGCTGATAGTGTTCAAAATGGATGGAATTTGCCAGAAGCTTATACAGGACAAGATGTCTTGATAGGTGTAACCGATTGGGGATTTGACTATACACAGCCTATGTTTTACGACACGCTGTTGCAAGAGACGCGCATAGTGGCGGCATGGGATCAGTATAAACAAGACGGTGAGCAACCAGCGAATTATTCCTATGGAGTAGAGTACACGACCATACCCGAATTGCTTGCAGCGGGAAGTGACACTGCTAACATTTATAGCTACCATACACATGGCACTCACGTGGCGGGTATAGCGGGTGGCAGTGGCGCTGGCGCTGAGTTTCGTGGCATGGCGCCTGAGGCAGGTTTTCTTTTCACCACCTTCTTGGTGGACGCTGCTTCGGTGCTCGATGCATTTAATTGGATGCAAGAAAAAGCGGAACAAGAAGACAAACGACTGGTGATAAACATGAGCTGGGGCCTATACTGGATTGGTACACTCGATGGCAACTCGCTGCTGTCGCAAGCAATAGATGCGCTGAGCGATGAAGGTGTTGAATTTGTAAGTTCTGGTGGCAACAATGGCGACAACAATTTTCACATCAAGAAAGATTTTGATAATGATGCGATGACTACACGCATTGCATTTGACTCATACACCAACCCGAATATGTGGGGCGAAAGCATAACCATGTGGGGTGAACCTGCTCAAACTTTTGACATCAGGCTACAGATATACAATGGCGTGAATTCGCTGCTGAATGAAACACCCATTTACTCTACCGCAGCAGCTGTGGCTTACTTGGACTCGATTCTTATAGTGAATGAAGATACTATTTTCTTCAACCTCACCACTGACGCTGCCCACCCGCTGAACGGTAGGCCTCACATGCGTTTGCGCGTTAAGAATGAGAACACCTCGTTGAAAGTAGTGTTGCATGCAACGGCTGAATCGGGCACAGTTCATTTCTGGAATTTAGTGGAGCTGATCAACGAAGTGGGCAATTGGGGATTGTCATTTATTTCATTTGGTACAGATGGTGAGAGTGGCGATGCTAACTATAGCATTGGTGAACCAGCGTGTACCGAAAGTGTGATAGCTGTGGCTGCCTATTCGGCTAGTTATTTGTCTACAGGTGGCACCATGCTCGGTGGACAGATTGCCAGTTTCAGTAGCCGTGGGCCAATGATAACAGAAGTGATAAAGCCGGACATAGCAGCGCCCGGAGTGAATGTTGTGAGCAGTATTTCTTCTTTCACTGATGCCTCCTATACGCAGTATGAAGAAATTATTTTTAACGGAACGGAGTATGACTTTGCAAAAATGTCGGGGACTAGTATGTCTTCACCGTGTGTAGCTGGAATTGTTGCGTTGCTCTTGGATGCCAATCCAGACTTGACTCCAGCACTAGTGAAACAAATACTGCAAGCTACTGCTCGCGAAGATGAAGAGACAGGTGACCTAGATACACCTCCTGGTGATGTGCGCTGGGGTTATGGAAAAGTGAATGCGTACCAGGTTGTGCTGATGGCGCTGACTATGGTTGGAGTGGAAGAGGGTAGTTTTGCCGAACTTGTTTCGCCATCTCAACTATTTATATCACCCAACCCAACGAATGACTACGTGAACATCCTAATGAAAGATAAACACGAAGTGATAACAGTAACTGCAATAGGCATGGATGGAAAACGAACTGCACTGCCGGTGGATAAGCGCAGGGCGGACTGCAGTGGATTGGCGAGTGGGGTGTATGTGCTGGAGGTGAAGGGTAGTGATGTCAAATTCAGCGCACGACTTGTGAGGAATTAGTTAGATGTAATTATTTCATTGCGCTGACTTCGCTAATAATCATTCTTGCATACAAGTCATTCCCATCTTTAGTTAAGTGCGAGTCCAGTGCATGGAGGAATGGCTCATATGAAGGATGCGGTGCAAATTCTTTTTCAATGTCTAAGAAAGAAATAGTGTTGGTAGCGCAGTAATCACTTAAAGTTTTGTTGTAAAGCGCAATGTTTTTGTTAGCGCCCGGAGTTTGTTTGTTTTGAAAAACATTGACTGGAGCAATGCCTAGGTATATCAATTCTTTGCCGTTAACTGCTGATTGTATTTGTTGCAAAGCAGATTGGAATTCAATTAGAGAAGTCCATGGTTTACTTCTGAAATAGCGAATAAAAAATGCTCGGTTGAGCCGCACTATTTTTCGAAGGAGTTTATAAAAAAACGATTTAGTCATAGTGGCTCTGAAACTGAGCGGCCTTGGAAAGGCATCCACTATACCAGCCTGAATGATGTAGATATCTGCTTGGGGTTGTGAACGAATGATGTCAGCAATATTTGTCATTCTGCGGTAGGAGAGGGCGGTGTATTTTACGTCATAACGCCCGTCAAAATGTTGTCGAATGATTTCAGGATATGTTTTTTCGAGAAGCACACATTCATCTTGATTGGCGTGAACACGCGGCCCGCCATAGCTGTCTGCTATTATCAAGATGCTTTTCATCTAGCGCTTTAGGACCTTATCGTAAAATGAAATGCAATTGTCGTAATGCTGACCGATGTGAAGAAGACTTGCAGCATGATTGCCAATGAATGCTTGCAATTGAGACAACAAGCCGGGTTTCAGTCCATCTACTTCATGCACTTCTATGTCCTCTGCATTTATTTTTCCTTTGGGTATGAAGGCGAGTTTCTCCATCGGGCGCAACAGATACTTGCCTTGTACGGTGCACACTTCTATTCCCCAGCGGCCAGCCGACTGCCAATTGGCGGAGTAGCTAAAGACTATGTCATTCACACTTACTCCTGCTCCGCTAAATACGCTGCCAGCAGGATGCCATGGTAGGTCGCCACTGATGTATGCGCTTATCTCTTTCGGTTTTCCGATGAGGTCGCACACCAAGTCAAGCACGTGGGTGGAGTTGCCATAAAACCAATTGCTGAGTGATACGGCATCTTTGTTCAATGTCTCTATCACATGCGACCACTCAGTGAATTCGAACAAGCACGAAGTGGGCTTTTGTTCGCGCAGAATTTCTTTCAATTTTAGTACAGAGGCGAAATGCCTTCTGTTGTATGCAACATATAGTTTACTTGATTTTTCTTGAGCGAAATGCACAAGTTCGCCCACTTCTATGGCATTGATAGCGCCTGGCTTTTCTGTGAGAATGTGTTTAAAGCCTGCTTCTATCAAGGCTTTGTTTACAGCAAAGAGCGAAGGAAAACTCACGCAGTTGACAACAGGGGTGTTAGCGTCAAATTGTGTGATGAGTTCAGAAGGTTCAGCGCGCAAACAGCTTATGCGATGGGTATCTGCAAAGGCGTTGCATTTGTTTTCATCACGGCCTATAGCGACTGCTTCGATGCCAAGATGATGTGCCACCTTTACATATTCTGCAGCCATGCTGCCTAGGCCGATAATCAACAATTTACTCATGTGATGTTGCGAATGCCGTTGTAGTTGATGGAGTCCAAAATAGCATGAAGCGCTTGCAAGAAAATAAGGTGTTGCTGAGCACTTGCTTCATAACGAGTAAGCTGTAGTGGTTGCGCATTGATTAATTGATCCGCATAGTCAGTAGTCAGTTGCGATTGATAGGGCAGTGGATAGATGGTTTCATTTCCATCAGGTTCTGACCAATGGATTTGACCACCTGCTTCGGTGATGATGAAAATCCCTCCATCACTTTCCAATTTCATGCTTATGCCCGCAAACTCTCCAGCGCCACATTCAATAGTTGCTTTGACCCTCGGATATAAGATATCCAATCTACCTGTAGCTTCTATGTAGCCTTCACGTTTGCTTGGTATTAACGTAAAATTTTCTTGATTGAACTGCACCTCGGTTGGAACGTCATCGAGCAGAAATGAAAACAAATCGATGAAATGGATGGAGTTGCAACAAAGTCCCCAGCTACTGCCTGTAAGCTGGATGGAATGGATGCCGTGCAACCTCTTGCGAATGTCCTCATAGGCTGGAAAAGCTCTTCGTGCGCAGTTCACATACACATTCGGGTTGGTTTCAAAAAGTGCCGAAGCCTCAGCATATTCGTCTGTATGATTGAATAGAAACTTTTCAATCAACCAATGGTGTACATGGCAATGTTGGTTAACTGCCTTGGTGCACGCTAGCCTGTCCATTGCATTGGTTGCAATCACAGCAAGAAATAAGTCAGCAGGTAGTTCTTTTATCTGTGTGTGATAGTGGCAGGTAACTGAATCACTGAGTATAGGTTGTATGGCTGCATCCAACTTATCCAGAGAATGCTGAAAGGGATCTACAAAATGCAGTTCAACTTGATGCTGAAGTTTGGCAAGGCCTTGCGCATGGCGTGTGCCGATGTTACCGCAACCTATTACTGCAATGTGCAAGGCCATATTCGTTGGTTTATTTTTATACGGCTACGCTTGCATACATTCTTTCGCGCATTTCCTGAACGGTCTTGTCAGCTAAGTATTCATCATAGCTCATACGCCTGTCTATGATGCCGTTTGGAGTGATTTCAATAATGCGGTTGGCAACAGAGTCAGTAAATGTGTGGTCGTGTGATGTGAACAATGCCACGTGTTTCCAGTCTTTCATCGCGTTGTTGAAAGCAGTTATACTTTCAAGGTCAAGGTGGTTAGTTGGTTCATCCAATATCAAACAATTGGCTCCGGCCAGCATCATTCTGGAAACCATACACCGCACTTTTTCGCCTCCGCTGAGTACGTTTGATTTCTTCATTACTTCTTCGCCACTGAAGAGCATTTTGCCCAAGAATCCGCGAACAAATGTTTCGTCTTTGTCTTTTGAAAACTGACGAAGCCAGTCGACAAGATTATCATCTGCATTGAAAAACTTGGCATTGTCGTTGGGCAAATAGGCAGTAGTGATGGTACCACCCCAGTTATACTCACCGGCATCCGCTTTCATTTCTCCGTTGATGATTTCCAAGAAGGCAGTGATCGCGCTGTGCTCTTTTGAGAGAATTGTCACCTTATCACCTTTTACCAATGTAAAGGTGACATCAGCGAAATACGAAAGTCCTTCAGGTGAAGTTTTTGCTAGGTTTTCTACATTCAATATTTGGTCACCACAATCGCGATCAGGGCGAAAAATGATGCCCGGATACTTGCGAGTGGATGGCTGAATGTTGTCAATGACCAATTTGTCAAGCAATTTTTTTCTGCTGGTCGCCTGGCGCGATTTGGAGGCATTTGCGCTGAATCGCTCCACAAATTCTTGTAGTTCCTTGCGCTTGTCTTCCATCTTTTTGTTCTGGTCAGAACGTTGGCGCAGGGCCAATTGGCTGCTCTCATACCAAAAGGTGTAGTTACCGGTATAGAGTTGAATTTTTCCGAAGTCGATATCAGCCACATGGGTGCACACGGCATCCAAAAAGTGACGGTCGTGGGAGACTACGATAACAGTATTTTGAAAATCTGCAAGAAAGTTTTCAAGCCACGTGATGGTTTCGACATCAAGGTCGTTGGTAGGCTCGTCCAAAAGCAGTATTTCAGGATTGCCGAACAAGGCATTGGCTAGCAACACCCGCACTTTTTCTTTTCCGCTCAGTTCGCTCATTAGTGTATGGTGCAAATCTTCTTTGACACCCAAGCCGCTTAAGAGATTGGCGGCATCGCTTTCGGCATTCCAACCATCCATTTCTGCAAACTCCATTTCGAGTGTTGCCGCACGCTCGCCATCTGCATCGCTGAAGTCAGCTTTTGCGTAAAGAGCATCCTTCTCCTTCATTACAGTGTAGAGTTTTTTGTTACCAATCAACACTGTTTGTAACACGGAGTATTCGTCAAATTCGAAGTGGTTTTGCTTGAGCACACTCATACGTTCTCCTGGGGCCATAGTCACCTGGCCAGTCATTGCTTCTATTTCGCCTGAAAGAATTTTGAGGAAGGTGGATTTGCCCGCACCATTCGCACCGATGACTCCATAGCAGTTGCCATGAGCAAATTTTAAGTTGACATCTTCAAATAGGGTGCGCTTGCCGTAGCGAAGCATGAGGTTGGAAACTGAAAGCATTGAGCTGAAATTTTTTAAGGGGCGCGAAGATACTCAAGACAAAATGCCAAAACCTTAGCAGTAAATGACCTAACTGTTTTTGAGAAAAAATATGTATGAAGAAAAGGTGAGCGCAAGCTCACCTTTCAAATTATTTTATCAGATCAAATTAAATAAGTTCAATCACCACAGCACTTGCACCTCCACCGCCATTGCAAATACCTGCACCACCAATTTTCGCATTGTTTTGTTTCAGCACGTGAATAAGTGTAACGATGATGCGCGCTCCGCTGCAACCAAGCGGATGACCCAGAGAAACTGCACCGCCATTTACATTCACTTTATCAGGATCTAGTCCCATTTTTTGCGTATTCACAATTCCAACTACACTAAAAGCTTCGTTGAGTTCTACGTAGTCAAGGTCGGTCATTTTCAGACCTGCTTTGGCCACAGCCTTTGGCAGCGCTAGTGATGGTGTAGTGGTGAACCACTCCGGTGCTTGCTCAGCATCGGCATAGCCACGGATTTTTGCTAGCGGTTTTAAACCGAGTGATTCCATTTTTTCTTTACTCATCAAAACAACTGCTGCCGCGCCATCATTCATGGTGCTTGCATTAGCTGCGGTTACCGTTCCTTCCTTACTGAATACGGGTTTCAATTGCGGCACTTTTTCAAAGTTGACACTCTTGTATTCTTCGTCTTCTGATACAGTAATTGCCTCGCCTTTGCGACCAGTCATTTGAAGTGGTACAATTTCATCAGTGAACTTCCCAGCAGCCCAAGCAGCGGCACTGCGCTTGTAACTCTCTATTGCAAATTCGTCTTGTGCTTCGCGACTGATGTTGCACTCTTTGGCGCACATATCAGCGGCAGTGCCCATGGGGTAGTTGTGATACACATCAGTTAGGCCGTCTTTGGCTACACCATCTATCATCGTCACGTTGCCATATTTATTTCCCCAGCGCAGGTTTTCAGAATAAAATGGAACGCGGCTCATGCTTTCCATGCCACCTGCTACTACTACATCAGCATCACCCAGCATGATGCTTTGAGCGCCTTGCATAATGGCTTTCATACCTGATGCGCACACTTTATTTACTGTTGTTGCGGGAATGTTGTCGGGTAGACCGGCAAACTTGGCTGCCTGCCGCGCAGGAGCTTGTCCCAGATTGGCCTGCATCACACAACCCATTATTACTTCATTTACTTCTTTTGTATCTAGTCCGATTCTTTCAACAGCGCCCTTGATAGCAGCAGCGCCAAGTTGGGTTGCAGTGATGGAAGCCAATGCGCCACCAAAGCTTCCAATTGGAGTGCGCACGGCAGATACTATAAATACTTCTTTCATTGAGAATTTTATTTTTTAGGTGGGCGAAAGTAGATGGACATTATTAAATGGAACAACAGGTTGTTTGGATCTTCGGAATTGGAGTATTTGCCATGTTTCCAACAATGGTCTCTATTGAGTGTTCGATAAGTGCAGTCCTGAATACTTTCGCAGTTCAACCTGAACATTATGAAATGCAACACTTTTAGAGCGCCACAAGCGCTAATAGGTATAGTGGTCTACCGCGTCTTTGCAGGGGCACTTCTATTATTCTTCAGTGTCGCACTTATAAGCAGTTGTTGTTCATTGAAGCGTCAAAATGTTCCTGTAGACAAGTCATTTATTCTACTCCTCAAGGATGACTTGGGAATTGATTACCTCGAAGGAAACTATAAGAGAAGTGGTTACATAGAGGCGGCCAGAATTAGCAAGTCACAGAACAAATGGCAAGTAGAGTTTTTATTGCCTGAAACGCTAGTTGCAGAACTTCAGGAAAAATTCAAGAATGATTCAAACATTATCTCAGTAGAAATTCCGGGAACGGAACCCGGTCCATCAACCAACAAGACCAACACTGGACAAAGCAAAACAAAACCGATAAAAAAATAAACCCATGAGATCCATTGCACTCGTTTTATTAATCACCTTCTCCATCACTGGCTTTTCGCAACAGAAAAAAATGGCAGAGCGCAAAGAGTCAAAGTTTAATGTGCAGGTTACAGAAGCTATTTTCCTCGGAAGAACCCAACCAGTGAGTGAGCTCATTAAAATTTCTTTGGTATCGGAGGAGAAAATTCTGAAGATGAAAGAGGAGCGCAAAGTTCCTGATAACTTCAAGGGACGAAAAACATCGAAAATTGTGCACCCTGAAAAGGAAAACCAAGGTGCAGATCCGCTTCGGGTAATGGGTAGTGGTGGAGCAACCAACGAGATAGAACCAACGGTGAATATTGATGGTATTGGAGATTTCGGCTCTCCGCATGACCCAACAGGCGATGTAGGTCTCGATCATTTCGTGCAAGCTGTGAATGTGACAGACGTTGGTGTGTTTAACAAAGACGGATTACTGCTGGAAGAATTTGCAATGGGCACTCTTTGGGCTGGTTTGGGTTATTCGTCAGCTGGAGATCCCATTATTCTTTATGATGAAACCGCTGAACGCTGGCTAATAACAGAGTTTGCTGATCCGGCCAATTTGCTGGTAGCTGTTTCAGAAACATCCGATCCGCTTGGAAGTTATTTTGCTTATTCATTTTCAACTCCTGAATTTCCGGATTATCCAAAGTACAGCATTTGGCCAGAGGCATATCTTGTTACCACCAACGAAAGCGGAGCAGGAATTCACACCCAATATTTCATTGATAGGCAGGCCATGCTGAATGGAGAATCAAATGTGACCATACAGCAAGTGGAAGTGCTTGGAAGTTCAGGCACAGAGCAAGGTTTTATTGTTTCTACCCCAGTGGACTGGGATGGAGCTACGCTTCCTAACACGCTGCCAATGGTGCTTTCGCTTGATGATTCATCATGGGGAAATGTGGATGACGATGCTGTCCGCTTGATTTCTTTTGATGTGGATTTTGATAATCCTGACAATACATCGGTAAGCGAGGTTTCTTTGGTGACCACACCATACGATAGTTATCCATGTTCGGATACGGGCTTTGGTTTTCAGTGCATTCCGCAGTTAGGTGGTGGCGGTCTAGATGGTATCCCTGAAGTTATTATGAATGTTCCTAAGTACAGAAATTTTGGAGCTCATGAATCCATTGTTTGTTGTTTCGTAACGGATGTTACCAATGGCGGCAACCTTAGTGGCATTCGCTGGATGGAAATGAGAAAGGAAGGTGGTGGCGACTGGTATGTATATCAGGAAGGAACACATTCTCCTGACGGTGATGACCGCTATATGGGAAGCATAGCGATAGATGCTGACGGAAATATAGGTCTTGGTTATAGTGTAAGCAGCGAAGACCGTTATGCCAGTTTGTGCTACACAGGCCGCTATGCTAATGATCCTTTGGGTGCCATGACTGTTGCAGAGTATGTTGCGGTAGAAGGCGAGGGCCCAATCAATTCATTTGGTCGTTATGGAGATTATGCACAGATGAGTGTGGACCCTGTGGATGGAAATACTTTCTGGTTTACTTCAGAATATGCACGTGACGGTGGGTCAGGAGTGGGCACGCGCATAGTTGCGTTTCAGTTATTGCAGGACACTTTCGATTTGGCCATTACCCATATAGTATCACCCATATCAGCTTCCGTGCTTAGCACTGCAGAACTATTGACCATAGAAGTCACCAATGCAGGTCTTGAACCCATGTCCAACTACACATTGTCATTTGATTTTGAGGGAGTATTGCAAGAGTCTGTGCTTATCACCACAGCGTTGAACCCAGGGCAAACGTATTTACACAGCTTCACTGTGCCAATGAATATGAGCGCAAATGGCGTTTATGAAGTGTCAGCAACCGTTTCTCATCCCGATGATACAGGTGAATTCAACAATACACTTACTGTTGAAATAGAAAATCAATTTGCGTTGGATATGGCAACAGATTTCTCATTGCCACTTTCAACCTGTGGATCAGAAGTGACTATTCCGCTCAACTTGGTTAACAATGGTGGAGATATGATTACCAATGGAGAAATCAATGTATATGTCAACGAAGTCCTCGTTGAAACAATTGATTGGGTAGGCTCAATAGCTCCTGGTAGTTCGGTAGTTTATAATATACTAGTAAGCGGTTTGGCTGCTGGAAGTAATGATATTGCCATTGAGTTCATAAACCCAAATGGTGCACCCGATGAAGCACCCATTGACAATTTATCGGTAGCCGTCACCAATGTTATTTTAGAAGGAGGCCTTACTGAGATTCTAATTCACACGGATAACTATCCAGAAGAAACTACATGGACACTAGAAGATGAGCAAGGGAATGAATTACTAAGTGGAGGTCCTTATTCTTCAGATGATACAGACTATACGCAAGCCATATGTCTTGCGCAATTCAGTTGTTATACTTTCACCATTGAAGACAGCTATGGTGATGGGATCTGTTGCGCATACGGTAACGGTTTTTTTGAAATAACGGATGGCAACAATATCATAGTTGCTAGTGGTGGCGAGTTTGGGTATTCGCAGATCGTTGACTTCTGTCTCGGAGAATGCTACGTGCAGGCTGACATAGATGTAACTACCGACTCAGGGCTGAATGATGGCGCCATATTCATAACTGCTTCGAATGGAGTAGCAGGCTATCAGTACAGCATTGATGGAGGTAGCACGTTCCAGTCGGAGCCATTGTTCGAAAATCTTGCAGCAGGTAGTTATGATATAGTTGTTTTGTCTGGCGATGGCATTTGTGAATACGAAGAAACTGTGTTTGTTCTATTGGTTTCAGTAAGTGAGATTTATTCGGACGTATCGGCTATCGTTAAACCCAATCCCAATAATGGCTTCTTTACAATAGAGCTCACTGGAGTGCCTGGCGGAGTAAGCATGATGCACTACCAAGTCATTGACGCCTCAGGCAAGCTTATTCAGGACCGAACAATGTCTCGCTACGATGGAATTTTCACCTCACGGGTTTCCCTTTTGGCGCATGCAGACGGTGTTTATTACATCCGCTTTATCGATCAGCATCTAAATGAACTATTTAAGGTGATTAAGAAAAGCTGAATCAATTTCTTCTCTTCACTAGCGCATAACCACTTAGCCATTAGGTGAACTATTAATTTGCTGGCAACTGCTGCATGACACATAGAGATGGTATGTGAACTTTTTTTACAGAAATGCTTGTGATTTGACTTCTTTGACATACTTTTCCCTTACCAAAAGTTCTTTCCTTTTTTATACAAATCCTTAATCGCACCGACCTCCGCGTTCAAACTCTCATGTGACAAAAAGAGAACGAAACATTCGCAGCAAACCAGCACGAGCGGAGAACCTCCAGAGGTCTGTACATCAAAACCATTTTTCAAACCCTAAAAAAAAATTACTCCAATGGTTACAGTACAACTCAAAATCGTAGAAGAGGGCCTTAAACACCCTACCACAGAACTCAGTAAAACTATTTCACAAACCCTTTTTGATGATGATATCATTGTAAAGGATGATGCTGATTTGGAATTGAAAGTAAAATTCCTGCAAGACAACGATCAGGATCTCATTCTTATCGCCCTTCGCGATACTAAGACCAAGCATAAATATGGAGAAAAAATCATTCACTACTTAGATCATTCATGGATTCAAGACGCAGCTGCAGAATCTCACGCACTGATAGCTGCCAACGTAGTAGCCAGCTAGGCCTTCAAAATTTTACAGGAAAGAACTTAACACGCCTGCTTCAGTTAGTCTGAGGCAGGCGTTTTGTTTTTTTAATTAAAATGAAACTTACCAATTCAGTGCACCGTTATGATGTATTGATGAATTGGCACCAAACCGAATTATGCCTATGAAACAACACATTACGAAATAGCATTATGCACCCTGATACCCTAAAATATTACTATGATCGGTGGGACACACTCAACTCGTGCTTTGCATATCGTGGTCCATTTCAAGACAAGTTGACGAACACGATATTGGATATTTCTGAACAAAGTAGAGATCATCAGCAGCCTGGTCTAAGCAGGAAGGTTTCATTCATGCTTGTGGAGTGTTTTCAGAATATCTTAAAACACTCTGAATCTTTTGGCGAAGGTGAATTGCCTTTTGATGATGACGGGATGTTCTCTTTTAAGTACACCGATTCGAGTTTTGTTATCAATTCGATTAACATATTGAGAAACAAGGATGTGCCCAACCTGGTGTCGTTGATAGAGCAAGTGAATGCGTTGGATGAAAAACAACTTAAGAAATTTTATCTAGAGCATCTTGAGAATAATTCGTTGAGTGCAAAGGGTGGTGCTGGCCTGGGTCTTATCGAATTGTCTAGAAAATCAGGACAAAAAATTCTCTATAAAATATTTGAACTTGATAAGACGTACTCTCAGTTTCACCAGCAAATAACACTGAGCCACCATGTGAAGGATAGCATTGAGCCAGTACATTTTATAGTTGACAGCGATGAATACTACAACTTGATTCGCAAGGAAAATATTTTTCTTCAGTACAAAGGAGACTTCACTCAGAAGTCGATTCTGCCCATTCTTGAAATGACTGAGCTGCGCTACAAAGAAGAAAAGGAAGAGAAATCGAAGGCGTTGAAGGCGAAACATGTGCTTATAGAAATTCTCCAAAACATGGGCAAAGCGCGCAATTTTGCTTTAAGCCCTTTACACAACCCTATCCTGATACTTGGCCAAGACGACCATCACCTTTATGTCTCTGCGGGCAATGTGGTGAGCCTTTCCGAAAAAATGCTTTTAGAGGAAAAATTGGAATATTTACTTTCTTTAGAAGAAGAAGAACTAGCACAATTGCATCGTACTACAATACGTGCCAGTCTTCGGTTTGAAAACAAAGACAGAACCGGCCTTGGATTGATAGAGGTGGTGCGAAGTGGCACTGAAAAGGTGAAGTATCAGTTTTATCCAATAAACGACAATAACTTTTTATTCGCCCTTTGCATTAAGTTTTAATTCTACTTGATTAGTGAACAGTGACCAACTATACATAGCAGCTACCGATGAAACTCCCGAAGTGAATTTTTCGCTTCTCACGGGCAATTCATTTATGGTTGGACGATCATTACCGGAGAATGCCCATGAATTCTATCGCCCAATAATTCATTGGGTAAATACGAATGGAATACGCATAGATAAGCCTTCAGAACTCGAACTGCGCTTTGACTACTTCAATTCATCATCTGGTCGATTCCTGTTTGAACTGCTCTCGATTTTGGAACGCAACCCCAAAAAGGGATTGATGACAGTTATATGGGCAGTAGAGAGTGGCGATGAGTTAATGATTGAGAAAGGCAAGGAGCTTATGAGTCTGCTTGATCTCAACTTCGAAATTAGAGAGGTCTAAAAGTTGCCGTCTTTCGCCAACTCATTCCTATACTCCTTTTCAATTTACAGCCGAATACCAATGAGCATGATGTCATCCGTTTGTGGTTGATTTTTCCTCCAAGTATTTATAAAACGCTCACTGTATTCAGTTGCTTTCAACAGATTGTTGCGATAAAGTTCTTGAACAAAATCTCTGAATTTGCTCTTGTTCAATTTTTTGTTGTCTGCGCCACCTATTTGGTCATGGAAGCCATCAGAGTACATCAAGAGCATATCATTCTCACTAAAAGGTATGCTTTGAGTTTGGAAATTAAGATTACGTCCAGATAATGCACTTATTGGCATGTTACCTCCGATTCCCAGCGGAGCACCTTTGTATTCTTTCAATTCATTATTATGCATCATCATTATGGAACTTCCTGCACCAGCAAATTGAATTGTATTTATAGCTCTGTCAATTACACAGATGCTCATTTCCAATCCGTCTTGAGCATTGTCAATGTTGTTTTCTTGCTGAAGAGCATGTTGAATTTCTCGGTGCATGCTGGCAAGAATTCGACCTGGATCACGCTCTTGAAATTCATTCACAACACGATTCAACTTAGAATTTGCAATCAATGACATGAAGGCACCAGGAACTCCATGTCCTGTGCAGTCTATGGCAGCGATGTAGGTTTTGCTATCTATGATTTGATACGCATAAAAGTCACCAGATATGATATCTTTTGGTTTGAAGTAGATAAATGATTCTTTGAAAAGAGACAAAAAATCAGTTTCCTTTGGTAAGGTTGATTGTTGAATTTTTTTTGCGTACGTAATGGATGAAATAATTTTTTGTCTTTGAATATTGATATGAGCGTTCTGAGTTTTGAGCAGTCTATTAAGTCGCTTGTTTTTCTTAAGAAAAATGGCAACGGCAGCTAGACCAAGCGTTAGGATGCATGCAATGAGAAAAAATGCGGTTAACCAGGTTTTGTTTTCAGCCAGTTGCTCGTCTTGTTCGGCAATTTCATTCTCCATTCGACCTGTCTCATAGCGGGCGTTCAAGTCATTGATGATATTCATTCTATTCGCTTTATCCACACTATCTTTCAATGCAACGTATTCTGATTGCGCTTTAAATGCTTCTTCAAAACTGCCTATCAACGACAAGTACTTGGCCTTAAGAGGAAGTAACTTAATCTTGGAATCAGTGTAATTGTTGATTTCTATCTGTTCATCACAATAGCGAATGAGCTTGCCAGCAGTTTCAATGTCGCCTAGTTTCAATTGTATTTCAGCAAGAATGACTCTTGAGGATATCGTTAAATACGTTTCTCCCCTCGCAACATGGTCATTGACTGCTAATTCAGCATAGAATCGCGCTGAGTCAAGCATATTGTTATGTTGAAAAATATCCGCATACAAAGGCGCAGGATGAATAGCATTTGGGTATTTTGAACGCAGCAACTGTAGTTCATTGGCATGAGTGAGCGCCAAATCAAAATTTTTGAGATAAATTTCGTTTAGCGCTATGTTGAACAAAGCGCTGGAGGCTATATCCCAGAGTTTCAGTTCGCTATTTATGGCATAGGAGAGTTTGTATTTTTCTATTGCTTTTGCATACTCACCAATTTCGGTATAAATAACTCCGAGGTTATTAACCATTTTGGCCTCTCCACGCTTGTCATCTATCGAGTGGTAAATTTCATAAGCCCTATCGAAATTCTCCATGGCACTCATGAGTGCCGCCTTATTCACTAAGCAAACTCCAATGGAATTGTAAGACTGTGCAACTAACCCTTTATCACCGCATTTACGCCCATAATCCCCAGATTTTTGTGCATAAGCAATACTCGAATCGAGATGATATGAATAATAGATATAGCTAATGTCATCAAGCAGTCGGCCGCGTGTGCTGTCGTATTTGGCTTGTTCAAATGCCAACTTAAGGCTATCAATCTGTCGAACGTACTCTTGCGTGTAAGAGGCTGAAGCCATCAATAGAAAAAGGCAAATCAGGGTGATTCGAAAGGGTGAAATTGGGCTTTTCATAAGAAACTAAAAAAAATGCTTAGGCTTATACTGATTGGATTTTGAAAGGTTTTCTAGATAATTTTCCGCTTCCGCTTGTTTGGGTAATGAGGCCGAGTATATTTGCGCCCCAATTTTTAGAATCAATATGGCAAATCATAAGTCATCCATTAAGAGAATTCGCAGCAACAATGCTAAAAGACTGCGCAACAAATACTACCACAAAACAACCCGCAATGCACTTCGCAAATTGCGTGGTACAACAGTGAAAAAGGAAGCTATTGAGCTTTTTCCAACGGTTGTTTCTATGATAGATAGACTCGCTAAAACCAGTGTTATTCATAAGAATAAGGCAGCGAACTTGAAGAGCAGCCTCCAGTTGCATGTTAACGGATTGAAATAAGAATTTTTCTAGTCTAATATATTTGAAGGCCTTCATTTTGAAGGCCTTCTTTGTTACCCATCCGTCTGTCTGTGGAAGAATTAAAAGGCATAAAATCATGGAGTGAGGACGATCGTCCTCGCGAAAAACTCTCAGGTAAAGGACCGGGAGCACTAAGTGACGCGGAATTGTTAGCCATCTTATTAGGTTCTGGTAGCAGAGCGGAAACGGCTGTGGAGCTTTCAAGAAGAATTTTGAAAAGCGTAGGGAATGACTTGATTGCCCTTGGTAACCTAAGTTTGAAAGACTTACAGAAATTTAAAGGGATGGGCGTGGCAAAATCAGTGGCGGTTTTGGCTGCGTTGGAACTGGCACGAAGGCGCAGGGCAGTGGAAGCAAAACAGAGCAATTCTGTTATTTCATCGCAGATTGCTTATGAAATGCTGCTTCAGCACATGGACAATTTACAACACGAGGAATTTTGGGTGATTGCATTGAACAGAAAAATGCAATTGTTGGGTATAAAAAAAATTAGTGAGGGCGGTTTGGCCGCTACCGTTGTGGACCCAAAACGCGTATTTCGCTCCGCTTTAGAGTTAAATGCTGGCAGCATCATCGTTGGACACAATCACCCAAGTGGCAACACTCAGCCTAGCAGAGAGGATGATGCGATTACTAAAAGACTGAAAGAAGCGGGTAAAATGTTAGACTGCACTCTCAATGACCACATCATTGTTACCAACTCCGGATATTTTAGCTACGCAGATGAAGGTAAACTGGCTTTGATATGAAAAAAATTGTCACCATCATAGGCGCTAGGCCTCAGTTCATTAAGGCTTCAGCTATTTCGAAAGCGATAGCCAATCATTTTAGCGATACGCTGGAAGAGGCACTGCTGCACACCGGCCAACACTATGATGCTAATATGTCGCAAGTTTTTTTTGACGAGTTGGAAATACCTGCTCCCAAATACAATCTCAATATTGGTTCTGGCTCGCACGGTGCGCAGACCGCTGCAATGCTCAAGGGTATCGAAGAGATTTTGCAATCGGAAAAACCAAATGCATTGTTGGTTTATGGTGACACCAACAGCACATTGGCAGGAGCGCTTGCTGCTGCTAAAATGCATATTCCTGTTATCCATGTGGAAGCTGGCATCCGTTCCTTTAACAAACAAATGCCTGAAGAAATCAATCGCATAACGTGCGATCATCTTTCCACTTTGCTTTTTACTCCAGCAGATTCGGGTATCGTAAATCTGAAAAATGAAGGAGTAGTAAATAAGCCTTCTCAGCCTGTAAGTGCTGATAATCCTATGGTTTTCCGCTGTGGTGATGTTATGTTTGATGTGGCCAACAATCTCAGAAACAAATCTCAAGACCTCTCTTTCCCACTACTCGGTCTTCAGTTAAGTTCTGAGAAGTTCATTTTGTCCACCATTCATCGCGATGGCAACACCGATGACCCTAAACGGTTGAATAACATCTTTAAAGCAATCATTCTTTTGAGCGAAGAATTGCAGATAGACATTGTGCTACCACTTCACCCGCGCACTAAAAAAATGATAGCGCTGAATCTTGATGCCTCACTGAATAAGCAGCTAGTAAGCTCCGAGCGCATTCATATTCTGGAACCACAGAGTTATCTGGCTACTCAATTTCTTTTGAGCAAATGCGAATTGGTGATGACAGACAGCGGTGGTTTGCAAAAAGAAGCCTACTTCTATCAAAAACCAGTAATTGTTTTGCGCAGTGAAACAGAATGGGTCGAACTTTTAGATAAAGGTCATGCTATGGTGTGTGATGATGATGTTGACCGCATAGTTTCCGTAACCAAAACATTGATGGCAAAACCGCCTATTGAATGGCCAAATTATTACGGTGATGGTAAAGCAGCTCAGTTTATTTGTCAAAAAATTATTGAACATCTTTGATCATGCTGATTCTGACTCCAGCAACATCAGCAAGATTTGAATATGCCTGTTCCATTGTCCTTCGCGACTACTTGGGAGAGTTAAGAATTACCACAGACAGTTCGGAGTTTAATCAACACAAGGGCATAAAGATTTCTTATTCGTCTATGCCATCGTATGACAAAGTACCCCTTCATATTTTCAGATATGAACAAATGTGGACGGAGTCAATTGATGCGAGTTTCGTTCCTGAAGTAGCTCCTTGGAAGACTTCGGCTGCTTTGTTTCCAGCCAATCATGCTCTAGGCTTCGATGTTTTTTCGGCTTGTTTTTACCTGCTAACTCGCTATGAGGAATACATGCACTTTGTTGGCGATGTCTATCACCGATTCAGGGCAAAAGACAGCCTTCTGCACAATAGTCAACTTTACAGAGAACCATTGGTGGACCAATGGATTCAATGCTTTCAGGAATTTATTCTGCAACAATGGCCTGATGCTCCATTCAAGAAAAACAATTTCCAATTCATTTCCACTATTGATGTAGACAGTGCATTTGCCTACAAACACAAAGGGTTGAAACGCACATTAGGCGGGTTTGCAAAGGATGTTATTGGATTCAATTATTTAAATCTTTTCAAAAGAACATGGACACTTAGCGGCATCTTACATGATCAGTATCATACCTACTCTTACATCAATGAAAGGCATAAAGTGCATGGGATAAATAGTATTTTCTTTTTTCTACTAGCTGATTTTGGTAAATTGGATAAAGGTGTAGCGCACACCAGCAAAGGATTGCAGACATTGATCCGCGAGCAACAAACTCATTCGGAGGTGGGTGTGCATCCTGGTGTTGCGAGTAATGATGAGAGTTCGAAACTCACCATCGAAAAGCGAAGGCTAGAGGATATCACCAGTAAAATCTGCACACTAAGTCGTCAGCATTATCTGATGTTGAAGTTTCCAATCACTTACCGAAATCTCTTAAATGTGGGTATCACGGATGATTACTCCATGGGTTTTCATGACGATGTTGGCTTCAGGGCAGGAACGTGCCGGCCCTTTAAGTGGTTCGATTTAGAAAGGAATGAAGTCACTGAATTAACTATACATCCCTTTGCTCTGATGGATGCCACATTGCAACGCTATTTGAAACTATCTCCAGATAACGCTATTCAGCTGAACCGACAGATTATGAACGAAGTGAAGAAAGTGAATGGCACATTCATTTCAATATGGCACAATGAGACACTCACTGATAAAGAGGATTGGAAAGGGTGGAGGAGGGTTTGGGAAGACATGCTGTCTGCGGCCGATGGTGCCATTAGATGATTGCTGCATTTCTATGTGTTAGTTGATCTGGGTTGAACCCGCACCTCTATTGCTTTCAATATACTTCGATCAGTGTGCTTGAAGTTTTGCTTGTGAAACGCGAATTCGTTTACTTTTGAATTAAGCTCGTCTTTCACCTAACCAAATCTTTTCAAGCAATGGCCAAATTATTTACTACCAGTAAATGCTTTTTAGCTCTAGTTTCTCTAAACTTTAGTCTCTCAAATTATGCAAAGGAAGATGCATTGTTTTGTTCTGAAAGTCTTCAAGCCAATGTGCTGTCGCATAAAGATACAGGAGGCGATTCCCAGCTCATTAAAGCGTTGTTCGCAGAGCGCGAATTGATGGCTGCTAATCAGGCATACGAATCTGTTTTCTTCGATGAGTTGGTTGCGAAACAGAAATCGGATAATGACAAACTAGTTCATCAGCAAGAGATAGCATTGCTGGATAAGCAAATAGAAAATCTGCGACAGGACAAGTCAAAACAGACCAATCCGAAAGCGATTGAAAAACTAGAGTTGAAAGAGAAAGACTTGCTTTTGGAAAAAGCGCATCTCGAAATTCAAGATGCACCTATCCTTTCTTATTACTCGCAGTCAGAATATGATAAGCTGACGGTGAAAGTGTCAGAAGCCTTTGCTCGTTCCAAAGTGCGCATTGAATCGAGGGCTTTTGTTGCTTCTGAAATTCAACGTTTGTTTAGTTCCGCTGAAACGCATATGAAAGTGGCAGCTGAAAAAATGGCGGCTGGATTCGGGCTGAAGGACCGCATCGCTCAGACCGAAACCAATCGCTTAGCCTTTGCGCATGAAGCGCTGGCTATAGCGCAACTAGAGCAGATTCTGGACGTGCAGGATAAACTCGATGTGTTACTTAACTATAGCAATGAAGAAATAATTGCCATGGTAAATGGAACTGAGGTTGTTGAGCATCCAAAGCTGCAGGCCCCACCGGTGCAAGAAGAAATGATAGCTGAAGTTGAAAAGCCAGTGGCAGAGCCAGTCGCACAAATGCCTGCGGCAAAAGAGATTGAATTATTGACTAATGAGACACAGCACAAAGTGAAAGAGGAGGAAAAATTGGAGGTTGAGGTGCTGATGCCTCTAATTGCGAAAGCCAATGTGAGAAATGTGGAAAGGGCCAAAACGGATGAATGCGATCTTACACAAATAAGTGATGCCATTTTCTATACCGTTCAAATAGGTGCCTTTCAGAAGCAAATTGAACTGAGCACATTTGACAAAGTGGGTATGGTTTGCACAGACCGAACGAGCAACAGTTTGATTCGTTATACAAGTGGACACTTCCAGTCGCTCGGTGATGCGCAAACATTTCTAAACAGCGTGAAAAAGGCGGGCATTGCGGACGCATTTATTACAGCCTATGCAAATGGAAAAAGAGTTACCGTAAGTGAGGCGACTGAACTGCTGAGGAGATTGTCTAATTGATGGGTTGCACGAGGATGAAATGTAGCGCAGTGAAATTCTAAGCTGCACCCATAGCTTTTGCTTTGAAGTCGTTTTACTTAGAGATTGAAAATCTCCACTCAATAACCTCGATGTTATTGAACAAATGATTTACACAGAAAACATTTCATCAGAAGGCACCCGTCTTGAAAAGCGTGTGGATGTTTCAGCATTGGTCACAGGACTTTACACACTTCAGTTGAAAGGCGAGCATGTGGACGAAGTGAGGAAGGTGGAGATTAGATAATTTCAGGTATAAACTCTGAATCAATCTCCCACCACTACCAATTTCCCTTGCTGCAAATACGCATGGGCATTGTGAATGGTGAAGTAATAAACTCCAGCTTTATGTATTTCATAATCGAATTGCTGCCTTCCAGCATTGAGTGACTTGCTATCAATCAACTTTCCCGTCACATCATAGACCATCATTTGCATGGGTGATGAACTAGGCAATGAACCTTCAAAACGAAAATGCCCATTGCTGGGATTGGGGTAATATGCAATGGACTGATTCTCTCGATTTTGTTCAACGCCATCTACAACAGGAACGCAAAGTCCCGATATATTTTCATCGAGCCATGTGAGGCGCAAAGCAATCCATTGTTTCAATTTTTCAATTTCTGCTGAGTAGGTAGTTGCAATGGGTTCTAGTTCTGGGGAAGCGACATTGGTTCCTAAAATAGGCCAGCGTTGAAAGTGCCTTGCTTGTGCATTTTGCACCAAATCATGCACGCTATCTATGTAAGCAAAAAGTGAAACCGTGTCCAAAATTGTAGTCCGGTATTCTTCATACGTGCAGCGCAATTGGTTGGCAAAAGTGCTGTCTTGAAGCAGACGTACATACCAACCTGTGGAGTAGTTATCGGTAAAGCAATCATTGATCAAATGCGCCCATCCGGAGCCATCTGTATTGTCAAAAATGTCGCAGGTGGCTAAGTTTTTATAGGCCCAGTCAAAATCCCAAACAGGTCCGGCCTTCAGTTTGCCACCATTGGAGTTTTTGTCTTTGTGGAAGAAGACGCTCTTCTTAAAACCATCATTGCTTCTTGCGAATTCATTCACTATGAAATAATCAATGAAAGACGGAACACTCATATAATTTCTATAGCCACTCGCGCTGTCCATAAAAGCATTGCTGTACAATGCAGTTTCTAAAGTGTCCACATAAGAAGCTATATAGGTTTTTTGTTGTGGTGTTATCACATCCGGTTTTGGATATTCATACACAAAGTGAACATCAAAATCCGGATGGTCGATAGGCGAATAGTTCGATTCAAAACTGTTGTTGCCATCCCAATAATTTTGTTGAAGAATGTATCCACCAGTCAAAGAGTCGCCTGCATTTTCTGTTGCCGTAAGTTTGGCAATGTTCACCCTGTTGTTATCTGGTTTTATTTTTTCTCCAAAAACATAAATGCCTTTGTAGGAGCTGTCAATGAGCACTTCGCACAGACTTGTGCGCACGCTGTAGTGGCCCATTTCGCCAAAGAGTTTAAATGAAAGTGTATTCCTTATCAGCGACAAATCATTGAAGTTGGATAGTAATACCCAGTCGTTTTCTTCCGGCATTCCTAGCAATGAAACGTTGTTGTTTTCGCCCAACGCTGTGCGTGTTTCAAAACCATAAGAAGGTTGCGGATAACCTGCTGATGTTGCCCCTCTTATTTCGATACCGATATTGCCATTGTACACATTGGCAACATCATTTACATATGTGAGATTTCCAACGCCATTGTATTTGATTTCCATCAAGGCGTCTATCTTAAAATCGTTTTCTATTTCTTGCTCTAAGGTATTGATGACAACAATGGGCAATTCGGAATTTTCGAACACAACTGCACCCAAGTCATAGGCACACAAATCGAAAAATCCTTGACCACCACCATAGCCGAATACTTCGATGTAAATGGTATCGCCCGGTGTAAGGTCAAAAAGAAACAAGAGGGAATAATAATCGGGGCCGGCATCATCATCGCACCCAATTGAATTTAAGTTGGCGCAGTCATCGCCCGCCCATGCGGCAATACCAGTATCGCTCAGGCCACCGTTGGAAGTAGCCAAAGTCAGATTGCCCGAAGGAGGCACTTGCAATGCAAACCAAATATCTCCGCCAACAAAATTTGCGCAGCCGGGGTTGTATCCAGAGGTACCGAAATTGGTGTTGTCGCCTTCTATGCATTCATCTATAAGCAGAGGAATAGCGTTGCATGGAAAGTGGCCCGGCATAGGAAGGGCATCGCAATCGCCAATACCGCTGAATACACTGCCTTCTTCAGGCGAAGGCCCATCAGAAAAAACAACATTCCAAACGGGGTCAATCAACTGATAGGAGTGTTCTTCTTCGTAGATAGCCGCTGTGTAAATAATCTCTATTGCATCACCATTACAGATTTCGAAAGTAACCGTGCTTTGATTTCCTTCTGCACTGTAAGTGCCAATGGAAACATCGTTGATGAGCAGTTCCATACTTGCGCCATCCCAGCCATCACCGTAGCTGTCGTTCATTATCAATGTATAATCACAACATTGTGCTTTTACACTTTGAATTGCAAAGAGTGAGAGAGAAATCAGTAAGGCTTGAGCAAAAAACGTGGGCCAATGAGGTGGTGATTTTATTTTCATAGACTTTTAAGTGCTGCCAATTTACGCGAGTCTCTATGCTGAAATGATAGCCGAAGAATTGAGATTTTAGTGTGAGCAGGAGAGCTAAGCCAAAGTTCAAATCATCAATTCCTTGATGGGTTCCCAATATATTTCTTTAAAGTCAATCACTTTATCGTTCACCACCTTTACACCTTCGGCTTCCAATAATTCTTGCATAAGAGTTGTTGTGGCGAAATGCATTTTCCCTGTCAGTAATCCTATTCTATTTACCACACGATGTGCGGGCACGTCCGTTTTTCCATGTGCTGCGTTCATCGCCCAGCCTACCATGCGGCTACTCAGTCCTGTGCCCAAGTATTTTGCAATTGCGCCATAGTTGGTAACGCGGCCTTGGGGTATCAGACGCACCATATCATACACATTTTCGAAGAAAGAATATTCCTTTTGGGGCATGGGGTGAATTTGTTTTTTGCAGTAAGTGTACTTCAGAGTTGCACAACTGACATCTGTACTTCAGTGTTCTCCTTTTCACCCACCAAGTGCATAATTAATAACTGAATGTGGTCAAACTTAGAACTGCTGATGGAAATTTTTCTCAAATGGTTGATTTTCATTTTAGGCATTATTCAAATATCTTGGTAGTTGAAAACAAGAATCATTTAGGCCGCTGACAAATGTCAGTGATATGAATTTGAGGACTATTCACTTTTGAAATCGTAATGGTAAAGCAAAAGCTCAAAACAGTTCTGAAGTGGTTACCCCATGTGATGGGCTTCTTTTGGGGAGTGCTGCTCACTTTCGAGTTTTTCGAAGTATTGTCAATGCCTGATCTAATGCACAGCTTGGAAATGGCAACCACGGCAGAAGTAGTCATTGCCATAGCTTCATTGGTAGCATTAGTCTCGGTGGTACTTGCTTACAAGAAGAGGCAGTTAGGAGCAGCACTCATGATGCTTTCATTCATCAGCATAGCTATCGCAGAAAAGAAATGGATGGTTGGGCCTGTATTTCCATTTATATTTCTAACTGGATTTTTACATTGGTTACTTGCCGTCTTCTACGAAAAATCTAACACGCACACCATTTCAATCAAACAACAACAAAATAAATTTCATCAACTATGAAACACGCAAGCAAACAAACCTATGGTCAGTTTTATGAGAATCTTGCATTTCTCTTCTACGCGGTGGCCGCAGCAGATGGAGAGGTACGCAAGGAAGAAAAAGCAATGCTACACCGCATGGTGATAGAAGATTGGCTTTCACTTGAAAACTCTTCGGATTCATATGGGACAGATGCAGCGTATGAAATTGAAGTGATTTTTGATCGTCTCGACTCAGAAGGAACCTCATCAGACAAAGCCTTTAAGATTTTTGAAACCTTCTTTCACGAAAATAGCGATTTGTTTGATGAAGATGTAATTAGCAAAATATTTCATACCAGCCATCGCATAGCATCCGCATTTAGTCAGAAGAACAAGGCAGAGCACGTGATACTTGTTCGAATACACTTTCTGTTGGGGCATGCCAATGCTGCTCATTAACCAAAGCCGAATGGAAGCGCTCTTGAATTCAGGAGCGCTTCTTTTTGTCATAGAGGTTTGTCGGTCATTGATGAGCGGATACATTTTATTCTTGAGCAACAAGTTTTCTAATGGTGTTCAATACCACTCTCCCATGTTCGCTGAATTAGCTGCTTATTAGCCTAAGAACATAAGTTGTAATGCTGAAAGCCAAAAAAGGTGCACATGGCTATACTGCTGAACTAAAGATTTCTCACATTTTTGCTTTCTCATCTCAACATTATCTTTTAATCAAAAAATACAATATCATCATGGAAACAATTGCAGCTAAGTCGATAACAGTGGAGACCATAGTGAATGCATCTATTGAAAAGGTTTGGAAATACTGGAACGAACCTGAACACGTCATGCAATGGAATCAGGCGGACCCAAGTTGGCATTGTCCCAAAGCCACAAATGATTTGCGTATAGGAGGAAAATTTAATTACACTATGGCTGCAAAAGATGGCAGCATGAGTTTTGATTTTGAAGGAATTTATAGCGATGTGCAAGAGCAGTCGGTGATTGCTTATGGCTTGGCCGATGGTCGAAAAGCGAAAGTAACATTCAGTGCAAATGGCGACACCACGCAGGTGATTGAAACATTCGACTTGGAAACTGAAAACTCCGAAGAACTACAAAGGGGAGGTTGGCAAGCCATATTGAATAGCTTTAAACAGCACACTGAGTCACACTAAATCTTACAGTCAAATTTCAAACTTTTATCGAAATAATCGTACGGTACTTAAGTTGGTTTATGAAGAAATAAACCTTTGACTACATGAAAAAACCGGAAACAATTGACGACTACTTAAGTACTCTACCTATTGAAGTGAAAGCGGTTCTGGAGCAAGTACGCTCAACCATCGCAAAGGCTGAACCCCGATGCAGTTGAGATAATCAGCTACGCTATTCCAACTTTTTATCACAAAGGAAATTTGGTGCATTTCGCAGCGTTCAAAAGCCATATTGGCTTTTATGCCACACCCTCAGGCCATGAAGCATTTGCTGCGCAACTTTCTAAATACCAACAAGGCAAAGGCTCAGTTCAGTTTCCACTAAGCGAACCCATGCCTCTGAAACTCATTACTGAAATTGTGAAGTTCAGAGTGAAGGAGAATGAAGCAAAAGCGAAAGCAAAGAATAGGTTATAGCTTTATGAAGGAGGCCATATAATGGTCGCACTTCATAATATAACTTCCAGACTCAAGCAGGTGCACATCCAAAGAAGAGTTGCGCAAATTTGTGCTAACAACCAGCCTTCCCATTGCATCAAATATTTCAACAGATGCATTCGGATTTTCAACTGAAATAGTCAATACATCTGCGCACGGATTTGGAAAAACATGGAATGAATTTTCGAACGAAACTTCATTTAGGCTCTCGGGAATTTCTTCCTTAATAATCTTCCATGCATTGTTGGACGCTATGCCACACATGTACCACAGCGCATTATCATACACCGTAGTGGATTGTGCATGTCGCGTTGCGGCAGGAGAATTTTCAGCCGGTGATTTGAGTTCCTTCCAGTCTATGCCGTCTTCTGAATACCACACATCATTCATTTCAGTGCCGGTTGCCATGCCGGCCATTAGCCACATTTTATTATCGAACCACGCAACGGTGTGCCAATACCTTCCCGTCCATGGTGCTGACTCATTTACTAATGTCCAATCGGTTCCATCTGTTGTTTTCCACACTTCGTTGTATGAACGTCTGTCAACATCATTCGAACCACCCAGAAACCATGCATTGCCTTCATCATCCACGCAGTTGTTGAGTTGCATGCCGCGCCCATGCCACGGGGCATCGGGCAATTGTGTCCACGAAATTCCATCGGGGCTCGTCCAGGAATCGGTGAGTCCGTGGCCCGGCCAAGCCACACTGCAAGCTTCACCACCGAACATCAGCATGCGGTCGTTCAGCGGAGCATAACATGCATCATAGCGATTGGCATAATTGGGAATCGTGTCGAGTATCTGTGTCCAATTCACACCATCTGTGCTACGGCATACATCGCGAAGACAGCCGGCTTGCGGGTCGCTACCCACGAGCCACATAGCATCATCATACACCATCCAACCGCCAATATGCCGTGGCTCCCAAGCGGCATCACCTTCGTAAATCCAGTTGGCACCATCAGCGGAACTCCAGATTTCACTATGTGTGTAATTGGGAGGATGATAAGGTGGGTCCCAGCCACCGAGCAACCACATTTTGTTGTTGAAGTTCAACAAGCCCGAACCATCACGCGCAGTAAATGGAAGGCTATCCGAAACTTCTTCCCAATGGAATTCACTCACTTCAAAAGTTCCGGAAGAGGCCGTGAGTTGTGGATTTTCCACATCTGTTACGCGCACTTCCACCTCGGTGCCAGAGGGCAAATTCATATCTACATAGGTATAGTATTCATACGCCATGTGAGAGTGTATGGCTGGCTGCCAAACCCCGCCATCTATTCGATATTCCACATTTATAGAATCGCTCACCTGTGTCACATCATACTCCCAAAAGGCCAGCACATTCATTCCCTGCACATAAGCGTCAGTGGGTTTGGGTTCTACAAAAACGAACGCACGATTTTCGAAATACAGCAAGTCAATTTCTTGTTGTGAAAGTGAACGGTTGTAAAAACGCAAGTCATCAACTGCGCCTTTGAAGCGATGTGGAAAAGCGCTCAGCACAAGGTCAACAGCGTCTCCGAGCAGCCCTCCGTATGTGTCGTTGATGCCCGCCACATAGAGCACATGGTTGCGGTACACACGCAGTGTGTCGGCTTCACGTTGCACCACTATCATACACCATTGGCCTTTCGTAAATAGACCTGGTGCGCCTTCAGCTAAAGAATTTCCAGCATTACCCGAGCCATTCCATCGCATATAAGTCTGATACCAGACTGAGGGAATGTAGGTCTGGTAATACAGATTATTACTATTCAACTCAACATCAAAATTATTGGTAGTATCAGCAGCAGATTGGTGTGAAGAAAACAAGCTCATAATTTGAGGTGAATTTGTTTTGTACCATAACGCAATAGTGAAGTCACCTGCAATGGGTGAAAATTCATCGATAGGAAAAGCAAGTGAGTCGTTCACGCCATCCAGCAGCAACGCATTGTTTGCATTGCCAAAACGGTCTGCAGCAAACGTCCCACTTCCACTTGCAATGTGGTTTTCATTTCCTGAAACATCCATGAGGTTGTTTGCAAATGCATAATGCCCTTTGAGACTATCTGTTGGGATTTGACAATTGACTGCCGCAGTCAACCAGAGAAAATTCAAAAGGAGAACTGTGCTTTTTTTCATGTCATCAAAGTTCATGATTTTGTTGCATCTCTAGTATTACATCATCATGTAATTGAAATTTCTTTATTGCAAGCGGAGTTTTGAACCATGAAATTTCAAATCACACTTTCGGTACTTTACTGCAGCATTAGTTGCAATGTCTTCTCGCAATTCGGCCAACTCGACCCCACCTTCGGCAACGGTGGAATTCTAGAGACGGAATTCGGGCAATATGTTTCTGAAGACGTTCGTGAAATGCTGATACAACCCGATGGAAAAATCGTGGTATGCGGAACCGACTATGTGGACAATTATGACTTCATGCTTCAGCGATACAACAGCGATGGAAGTCCTGACATAGGTTTTGGTGACAACGGTAAAGCTACTTTTCATTACGGTGAGAGTTTTACAAACAACTATTGTGTAGCCGTGGTAATGCAACAAGATGGAAAATTGGTAATGACGGGCTACTCAGAAACTTCTCCTGAAAAGTCATTCACCACGATGCGCGCAAATGCCGATGGCAGTGTTGACACATCGTTTGGCGACAATGGTGTTGTCACCGTTTTTATTGATGATTATGATGCCCTAGCAAATGATGTGATGCTGCAACCTGATGGAAGAATAATTGTAGTAGGCCATGCCAATGTGAATAACGCAGGCGAAGACATGGCAGCGATAAGATTGAACGAGGACGGTAGCTTGGATGATACGTTCGGTGTGAATGGAGTAGTGGCCAACATCAACGATGTGTGCGGTGTAGCCTATGCCAACTGTGCTTTACAGAGCGATGGAAAAATTTTGGTGAGTGGATATGGAAGCACTCAAGGCGACCACGTTTTTTGTTTGATGCGATTGAATGATGATGGAACTTTGGACAACGCATTCAACGATGATGGCATTCAGATAACTGGTGTATCTGGGTTTTACAACCATGCACAAAGTATACTTGTGCAGCCAGATGGAAACATTTTGTTGGCAGGTTATGCAGGCCAAACAGCTGGTGCTGTGAGCTTCGCAATGGTGCGTTATACCCCCATCGGAAACCTTGATGCCACCTTTGGGGTGAATGGTGTGTTCTTCAATAATATCGTTTCGGAGTCAGATTTTATTAATGACATTTGCCTGCAGCCTGATGGAAAAATAATTGGCTGTGGATACACTCAAGTCTTAAATGTCGGTTGGGATTTCATCGTGTTCCGCTTGAACAGCAATGGAGCTTTCGATAGCACGTTTGATGACGATGGAATAGTGAACACCCCCTTCACCGAAACAGATGCACGTGCCGAAGCAATGGCCTTGCAGACGGATGGTAAAATTGTAGTAGCTGGATATTCTCAAGGGAGCGCGAAAAATGCGCTATTGGCGCGCTACAATGGTATTCCCATTGCTGTGGAAGAAGGATTGTATGAAACGGAAATACTTCTCACATATCCAAATCCTTGCTCTGCTGAATTAAATGTGACAGTATCAAGAGACCATTTGCCGGCTCAAATCACACTCATAAATTCACTTGGTCAGCGATATGAAAGTGTAGCGATGAATAGGCCTCATCTGAACTTCTCCACACAACATCTCACCACCGGATTGTACTACATAGAATGTGTTGATGACAATGGATACCATTCCTTGATGAAATTTGTAAAGGAGTGATCGTTTTTCATTTCTCATAGAGCGCAACCACCTTGTTCATTATTCCATTGAGTTTCTTCAAAGGCAAGTCCTTCGCAGCATCAATCACCAGAATTTTCATGCGTGCGCGTTTTTCTTGAATCAGTTCAGGATGTTCTACGCTGCCGCCTTCCACAATTCCAATGTAAGGTTGTTTGAACTTTTTGTGCACCCACAAATAACAAAACATCTTTCCATCATAACAATACATAGGCATTCCATATTTCCAAGCTTCGGTGATGTGTTGGTTATCCAATGAAAGAATGTACTCGCGCAATGATTGCAAGCAACTTCTAATGGGTTCATCTTTTTCGATGAAGTATTTGTCGATTGGGCGGAGCATTGGGGAGATTTGATTTTTGTGTTGTGCAAAGAAATCAATAGAGTCACTTTTGAAATTCCAAATTTGATATGGCCTACAAATAGTTTTTTTCTTTTGAAGTTCTTCAATATATCAGAGTGTTTTTCATCTCATCGCCAAACGATTTCGTCAGGCTATAACCTGACTTTCTTGCATAATTTCTTCGAGGAAGTTCCCGAGGCTACTTAACAATTCTACCTTACACCCGTGCAATTAAAGCGCTCATTCAACCTCATTTCTACTCTTCTTTGCCTGGCTTCTCAGGCAGCAACTTCTCTCGCACAGCAACCCTGTAATAGTCTGCAATTCCGCTCTTTCACTACAGAAGAAGGGCTTAGCAGCAATCAAGTTCTTTCCATGGCACAAGACATCAGTGGTTTTTTGTGGGTAGGAACCAACGAAGGATTGAATCGTTTTGATGGTCGCGATTTTGTTCAGTTCTTTCACAATCCGGCTGACAGAGAACACTCTCTTAGTGGTAATTCCGTGCGTGGAATCACTGCTCACCACGAGCTGTTGTTCATCTCCACCAATCATGGTGTAAGTGTTTTTAACACAAGGACACAACTCTTCGAGAATGAACTGTTGAAGGACAGCGTTTTTAATTACACTAGCCAAGAACTCATCAACTATATGGTGAGATTGGGTGACCGCTGGTATGCAGGTGGCGAGAAATTATTGCTTGAACTGAACGATGATTTTAGCTTACGAAACAACTTGATTGAACTGCTTTCAGAGGAAGATAAAATCATAGCCAGTGATTTTATCAAGCCAGCGATGGATGCTAATGGCATCATTTATTTCCCTTCGTGTGGTGCTATGCTTTGCTACAATCCTGGCAATCAAGAAGTCAGTGAAACCCCTACATCGCAATTGGAGTTCATTCAATTGCAAACAAGTGCTTGCCACACAGCTACTCCTTATTTATTAGACGGTAATAGGTTTGTTTTTTCGCAATGGTCGCTTAATCCAATGGTCGTGGAAATGCGCAACCACACTATTCAAGATCGTATACCTGTGATTGCACAGCAGCCAGCATTCAATGGCACAACACTCAATATTTTCCGTTTCGATGAAAACACATTGTGGCTTGCAGGTGACTACGGATTAGCAACTGTGAGCCTGAACGATTTTTATTGCTCAATGATTGCGCTGAGTGATAAATTATCAACGCCTTTTGCTTGTCGATCGATTATTAGAGACGCCCAAGAAAACATTTGGATTGCCTCTGAAAGTGTTCTCTACCAATGGACGCAGCGTACTGCTCACTTTGATGTGTTATCCATTTCTAAAACAAATGCGCAGAGCACAAGCGTGTTTGCACAGCAATTTTTAGCGCACAACAGACAGGTTTATTACATCCAAACCGAAGGTGAAGTAAAGAGTGTTTTTGGAATAGACAATGAAAAATCAAATCTTATTTCGGTGCCCTGTGCGGAAGGTGGTGCGCGAAGTATGGCAACGTTGGGTAATGATGAATTGGTGATAGGTGGATGGAAGAGCCTGAACAAATATTCTCTCTTAACTAAGGCATGCTCGTCATTTGAATGGATGCCCGCTGCCTTGCGGGACAAATCATTTATCAGCGTGTTGCTCGACTCGCACAATCAACTGTGGATGAGTTTGGCTGCGGGACTTGGCGTGCTCAGGCACGACTTCAACACTGGTACAACCATTCATTTTGTGAATGACAATATGTTGCAATTACATCAACGCTTGCTGCCAATAGCCAATGCGTATGACATGACAGAGGATGCGCAGGGCAACGTGTGGATGGTGCGTAGCAAGCTCGATGGCAAACTGATAAAATGGAATTGCAAGACCGATACGTTTGAAGAAATTTATCCAAGCAATTCAGCAGCCGCCAGCATGAATTTCAACAGTGAATCATATAGTGTGATGGTGCAAGAAAACATCGTTTGGTTTGGTGTGGTGCGCGAAGGATTATTCAGATATGATGCGAGCAAAAATGAAATGCAGCAATTCACACGGTTGGATGGCTTGCCTTCGAACGATGTGTACAGCGTGGAGCTAGATAATGATGGCAGAGTTTGGATTGGCACTGTTCAAGGCCTTTCATGTTTCGATTATTCCAAACATACGTTCACCAACTTTAATGAGTTGAATGGCCTGCCATCAGTTGAATTCAACAGCGCAAGTCTATATGAGAAGCATAGCGGCAAAATGTATTTCAGTTGCAACGGCCATGTCATTTCATTCAGACCCGATGAAGTGTTGCAAGAAGCTGCAACACCCAACATTTTTCTCACTTCAGTAAAAGTGGAAGGACAGGAAGACGATTTGCTGCCTCATTATTTCTACCCGGGTGAAAATCATTTTGACTTTGCATTCACCGCTGTGGATTTGATGAACGCTGCCGGATTTGAATACCGCTATAGACTGGAAGGCATGGAATCGGAATGGAACGTAGTGGGTAAAAACAAAACTGCGAGTTATGCGAATATTCCTCCTGGCAATTACCAGTTCATTGTAAGTGTGAAAGCGGGCGGTGAATGGAAGGATGGGTTAACACTTTATTCATTCACACTTCCAGAATATTTCTTCAAAACATGGTGGTTCATTGTACTGCTGTGTATGCTTTTTTGTGCGGGTATTTATTTCATCTATCACTTACGAATACGCAGAATGAAACAAATGGAAGAGGTGCGAAGCCGCATCTCGCGCGACTTACACGATGACATTGGCAGCGCACTTAGCAGCATAAGAATACAGAGCGGACAACAAAAACAAGATAACCAAGCGAAGTCTGAAACGCTGACGCGCATCCATCATAGCAGTCAAAAAATGCTGGACGACATGGACGATATCATCTGGACTATCAATCCGCAAAACGACAAAGGCGAACACCTTCTCACACGCATGAGAGAGTTTGCAGGCGAATTACTCGAAGCTGCTGGTATGAATTATACACTCAACTTCGATGATGAGTTGGAATCGGTTCATTTCAACTTGAATCAGAAACGCAATGTGTATCTTATCTTCAAAGAAGCGCTCAACAACGCTGTGAAGTATTCGGAAGCAAAGAACATAGATGTAAGATTTGAGAAGCTTGACAAGCACAAGAAACTTTTACTGTGCATTAAAGACGATGGAATTGGTTTCAACGCCCTCTCCTTCGGAGAGGGCAGGGGCGAGGCGGGAAATGGTCTCGTCAACATGCGCTCACGCGCAGAAGAAATCAAAGGCCGACTTGAAGTTGAAACGCAACTAGGAATAGGAACCAAAGTGAGATTACATTTTTCCTTGTAACCACATGATGATGTAATCCCAGACACGCAGCTTGAACAATATGTTTGACCTTCCATGATTCGAGTTCTTATATATGAAGACAACAACGAGTTGCGCAGCAGCCTCGTTCAGCTAATTGACAGCAGCGAAGGCATGACTTGCATTGCCAACTTCGTTTCATGCATACATGCTGAAGAAGATGTGAATACATTGAAACCCGGTGTGGTTCTGATGGATATTGACATGCCCGGCATCACAGGTATTGAGGGTGTGGGCATCATCAAGAAAGTGCGACCTGAAACGCACATCATCATGCTCACCGTGTTCGATGATAATGAGCGTGTGTTTCAATCCATCTGCGCTGGTGCAAGTGGTTATCTGCTAAAGCGCACACCCAACGAAAAAATAATAGAGGCCATTCGAGATGTACAAAGCGGAGGTGCACCCATGACTTCGAGAATTGCGAAACAGGTGCTTCAACTTTTCTCACAAAAACTATCGGCACCAAAAGCGAATGAAGACCATAACCTCACCAAACGCGAACACGAAACGTTAGCATGGTTGGTAAAAGGTTTTTCTTACAAAATGATAGCGGATAAAATGGAAGTCTCTATTGACACAGTGCGTGCTCACATCAAAAAAATATACGAAAAGCTGCATGTGCACAGCATGAATGAAGCAGTGGCGAAAGCAATTAAGCAGGGGATTGTGTGAAGTAATTGCACGTACAGAATTTTATGCAGCCCAGAAACAAACTGAGACAACTGCTTTTCAATTATCGGCCTCTGGATACCTCCATCTTGATCATGCCCACAATTAAAAGTTCCGCACTAGCAGGGTTGGAGGCCAGCGGAATGTTTTGTTTGATGCAGGCCTTTACGAGTTGTAAAACGTCTGCTTCATAGTCTTGTACTATTTCCGGATCACGGAAGAAGATCACTAATGAGATTTCTCCGTTGTTTACTTTTTCGGTTAACTCTTTAAATCCACCTTCTCGTCCCGGATGAACATGCTCAACATCTACTTTCAAATCTTCGTGTTGAATGAACTCTGCTGTAAGCCCGGTAGATATCAGTTTTCTTCCCCACAGCCAGTCTTGACGCTCTTTTAGAAAAGAAACCAGTACGGGTTTCATTTTATCATGAGCTATTGCGCATATTTTTTTCATGTCAAAAACTTTAGTGGTTCAAAAAGTGATTACTTCCGAGATGGTTGTTTTCTCGCACTGCGATGATTGTCACCTTGTAGCTAATAATTCTGGCAACTTAAAACGAACGTGGTATTCCACCAGCCCATCAATTGGTTTCTGAATGATACGGCCAAGACGAATACCTGTCTCTTCGGCTGCATTGAGCAGGCTAGGCATGAAGTAATGTGCTATGCTTCCAACAAAATGAACAGGAGTGTTCTTCCAATTCTTGTAGCACTTAACGTGAATGTTTATGAAGTGGATCATTCCTAGTGTAACCCATTGCTGAATGTGAGGATGATGCTTGTGTTCACCAATGAACTTCATGAAAGAGGCTAGGTAAACATTGGCATTGGGTTCCCTATATATCTTGTTGATAATCTCATCCTTGGTGGGAGCATATTTTGCTTCAAAAGCTATTCTCAAATCATCAGGGAGCTTTTTATAAAAGTATTCTTGAAGAAGAATTTTCCCGTAATAACTGCCACTGCTTTCATCACCAAGAATGTATGCGAGTGAAGGAATTTCTTCGTACACCGCCTTGCCATCGAAATAGCACGAGTTACTGCCGGTGCCAAGTATGCAAGAAATGCAAGCTTCACCGTCATACGTAGCCATAGCAGATCCAAGTAGATCGTGCTCGACTAAAATGTCTGCTTTTTTGAAAACTCTTGCAAGTCCGGTTTTCATTATCGTACACATTTCGAGGGTGCTGCTGCCAGCGCCATAAAAGAAAATGTGCGTTATATCTTCAGCAACTGCAGTAAGCGAGGCATTGTCTCGCAGAGCTTTTTCAGTTACATCCGGTTGATGGAAGTAAGGGTTGAGGCCCATTGTCTCAAAATCCCCTTGTCTGTTTCCTTTTTCGTCAATCAGGGCCCAATCACATTTAGTGGATCCGCTGTCTGCTATTAGAATCATTGTAATTAATTGATAATTGAAAATTTCAAATTGAATTATTCAATTGAAATATTCAATCGGATTATTTAAACTTTTTGTATCAAATCGCAAACCCGCTGCGAGTATGCTGCTTCATTGTCATACCATCCCATCACCTTCACCAAGTTTCCATTTACCGATGTAAGTGCTGCATCAAAAATGCAAGAGTTCAGGTTGCCGACAATATCAATAGAAACGATTGGGTCCGTGCAATATTCAAGTATTCCTTTCATGGAAGTTTCTGAGGCTTCTTTCATAGCTGCGTTCACTTCTTCTTTGGTTACTTCTCTTTTTAACACTGCCACAAGGTCGGTGAGTGAACCATCTGGAGTGGGCACACGCACAGCCACACCATCCAGTTTTCCTTTTAACTCTGGCAATACTTCGCCTACTGCTTTGGCCGCACCAGTAGAAGTTGGAATCATGCTAAGAGCTGCTGCTCGGGCTCTTCGCAAGTCTTTGTGCGGAGAGTCTTGCAGACGCTGGTCTGCGGTGTAAGCATGTATGGTTGTAATGTATCCTTTCTCAATTCCGAATTTATCGTGGAGCACTTTTGCCATTGGAGCAAGGCAGTTGGTGGTGCAAGATGCGTTACTGAGAATAGTATCGTCAGCAGTTATTTGATCATCATTTACACCCAACACAATTGTTTTAATTCCGCCTGTTGCTGGTGCGCTTATAATTACCTTCTTCGCTCCTGCCGCAATGTGTTTTGAAGCTCCTTCCTTGTCAGTGAAAATGCCTGTTGATTCAATCACAACATCTACGTTCAAGTCTTTCCACGGTAATGCGGATGGATCTTTTTGTGCAAATACTTTTATTGCTTTTCCATTTATCACTAGGCTG
This sequence comes from Flavobacteriales bacterium, assembly GCA_031414655.1. Taxonomy (GTDB): domain Bacteria; phylum Bacteroidota; class Bacteroidia; order Flavobacteriales_D; family Sanyastnellaceae; genus JANNVZ01. Next base: position 361,307 of record JANNVZ010000015.1, on the reverse strand, counting down.
TCAGCAGAGGCTTCTACTTTGTGAGCAAATCTACCATGCACGCTGTCATACTTAAGCAAATGAGCCAGTGTTGGCACATCTGTTAAATCGTTAATGGCTACAATTTCCACATCCTTATTTTCCACTAGACTTCGGAAGCACATTCTACCGATTCTTCCAAAGCCATTGATTGCTATTCGTTTCATATTTTTTTTAATTCAATTTTATTTTAATCTCAATTTTTTAAAGATTTGGGATATGCCAAAATTTATATCGAAAGAATTCTTGCTATTCTTAATTCATCTCTGTTGGGCATATTCCTTCTGCTGATGGCATCTTCAAGTGAGGTGTACGTTTCTCTGTCATTCACTATTCCGATCATCACATCTTTCCTTCCTTGTATAAGTCCTTCCACAGCGGCAACACCCATGCGGCTTGCAATTACGCGGTCATAGCAACTGGGCGAACCACCGCGCTGCAGGTGTCCAAGCACTGAAACTCGCGTTTCATACTCACTGTATTTCTCAGTTACTTTTTTTGCAATTTCATAGGCTCCGCCACTCTTGCTTCCTTCGGCAACCAACACAATGGAGCTTGTTTTACCGCTTGCCTCGGTGCTCTTAAGTGTTTCCACTAGTTCATCCACACTCATTTCATCTTCAGGCAATACTATGGCAATAGCACCGGTGGCGATGCCCGCCTTAAGCGCTATGAATCCGCTGTTGCGGCCCATTACTTCAACGAAAAAAAGGCGATTGTGTGAAGTTGCTGTATCGCGAATTTTGTCAACTGCATCCACCACTGTATTGGTAGCAGTATCAAAACCTATGCAGTGGTCAGTGCCAAATAAATCATTATCAATGGAACCCGGAACGCCCATTACAGGGACTCCAAATTCTTTGAAAAAAATGTGCGCACCTGTGAAAGTTCCGTTTCCGCCAATGGTGATCAGCGCATCACAATTATGCTTTTTCAGATTGTTGTAAGCTTTTTCGCGCCCTTCCTTTTCCATAAAGTCCATGCTGCGCGAACTTTTAAGAATGGTACCTCCACGACCTAGAATACGCGCAACAGAGCGTTCATTCAATTTTTTGAAATCACCCTCTATCATTCCTTGGTAACCCTGAAAGATGCCTTCTACTTCAAGGTTGTTGTATGCGCATGCGCGCACAACTGCTCGCAGGGCAGCGTTCATTCCAGGTGCGTCACCACCGCTGGTAAGTACTCCTATTCTTTTCATTTATTTTTTTAGGGTCAATGTTTGAAAAATCTATCACTTGTTTTCCCTAGTCAACTTTCAATAGTTAGGGCTGCGAACTTAGTGTATTTTGTACACTAAGTTCATTTGCATTAAAACTTTTGTTCCTTTGGCAAGAATAAATGAAACACTATGCCGGAAAGAATAAACAAACCAGAACCCAACCCAATGGATGTATCTGTGGACTGTGTGGTCTTTGGTTTTGATGAGAAAAAACTTAAAGTCTTACTGATAGAGCAAAAACAACCGGGTAAAGACAAGTTGGTTTCCAACCTGCAAACAGCATTACCGGGGGATTTGGTTCAGGACGATGAAAGTTTTGACCATGCGGCAGCGCGTGTGCTTGACGAACTTACTTCACTGCGCGGCATATACCTTAAACAGTTTTATTCCTTTGGTGACCCAAGCCGAGTGAAAAAATTGAAGGATCAGGAATGGTTGAGAACCTTTAGGGCTCATCCGGAAAGGAGAGTTGTTACGGTTGGTTACTACTCGCTGGTGAATATGGATGAATACAAACCCAAGGCGTCCAGCTTTGCAAGCCGGGCTAGGTGGATAGATGTCTACGAAATACCTGAGTTAGCTTTCGACCACAACGCCATCGTGGATAAAGCCCTAGAAATGTTGCGCCATGAGTTGGTCGCAGACAACATTGGATTCGAGTTGTTACCTGAAAAATTTACACTTTCTCAACTGCAGCACCTGCATGAGATAGTGCTAGATAAGAAACTGGATAAACGCAACTTTAGAAAGACCGCTTTGAAAATTGAAAACCTGCATCCATTGGATGAAAAACAAATAGGGGTGCTGCACAAGCCTGCTCAATTATTTCAATATAAGAGAAGGAAGAAATAGTGATTGAAGTAGTGCACCAAGAAGTCAATAGTCAAAATTAATTAGGAATGAACAAAGTCAAGCTTTTCGCGCTGGTTACGAATATCGTTTTCTATTTTTCAACTTGCAATTCAGCACTTTCTCAAACCTTCCCCGCTTTTGGATTAGCCTACCCACAGTTAGAGGTGCCTTCCATCAATATTTACATGCCTTCGGATAGCTTAGTCCAAATGATATTGGAACAAAGCGATGATCACCAATACCTGGCTCAGTTCATTTTTCAATCATCAGCATTGAACGACACCATTGAGACTGCCGCTATCAGATTGCGTGGCAATTCCAGTTTGAATGCCGCCAAAAAATCATTTGCCATTTCCTTCAATGCTTTCAATGATGGTGGTGATTGGCAACAAGTGGAACGGCTCAATCTGATTGCTCAACAAAACGACCCTTCCTTGTTGCGAAGTAAGTTGACCCATGATATGCACAGGTACATGGGAGTGGCCTCTGCCAGAACTTCATTTGTTGCTCTTTACATAAATGATGAGTACATGGGGCTTTATCTCAACCAAGAGCACATAGATGAAGAGTTTGCCAAAAAGTACTTTGATGATCAGGGAGATGGTAATTTGTATAAGTGCACCTATCCTGCTGATCTAGATTTCATAAGTAACAATGACGAGGACTACAAAATGGCGCCTTGGGGGACGCGCACCTATGATTTGAAGACCAATGAATGGCTAGACGACTACAGCGATTTGGCTCACTTTATAGATGTGCTGAACAATACTTCTTTGAGTGAATTGCCTTGTGAGCTTCCTAAACTGTTTGATGTAGATGGATTTCTACGTGCTGCTGCCGTGGATGTTTTGAGTGGTAATTGGGATGGATACATTTATAACAAGAACAACTTTTATCTGTACCACCATCAACTGACTGGTCAGTTTGTTTATGTGCCCTACGACATGGACAACACATTTGGTATTGACTGGGTGGGGCAGGACTGGACAGATCGGAATATTTACAACTGGGCGCCTTCAAGCGAAGAACGTCCTTTGTTCAATCGATTGCTGCAAGTGGATGAATACCGTGATCGTTTTTCTTTTCACATACAGATGCTTTTGAATGATTACTTCACAGAAGCCAATATCCTTTTGCTGGCGCAGCAATGGCAAGCCTTGATTGAGGATGATGCATTGTTAGACATTTACCGAACACTTGACTATGAGTATGACGGCAATGACTTCTTAATTGCAATTACTGAGAACGTTGACGAACCCCTCTATCCGCACACGGACTACAGCATAGTGGACTATGTGAATGCGCGAGCTGCTAATGCACTGAATGATTTGGAAAGTTTTGACGAGCCAATCGCCATCGTGCATTGGCTTGCCAGCGAAGGCATAGTAAGTTCACAGTCGGATGAAGTGCGAATAGCAGCACACATCATTAACGACAGCGGTGTTGAATGTTCGTTGATGCTTTCAACAGATAACATCAACTATTCTGAAGCGACCGATTTCAACGATAATGGCTTGACGGGCGATGAATTTGCAGGTGATGGAGTTTATACCTACACTGGTCTTCCTCCTGCTGGCAACAAGCTTTACTACAAAGTTGCATGTTCGGACGGTTCGGAGTTTCCGTGCGATGATGCTTACTTTATGTGGCTAACTCCCGTTGCACCTGGGTTGTATATCAACGAAGTGATGACCCAGAATGACAATTCAATAACGGATGAAATGGAGGAGCATGCTGATTGGCTGGAACTATGGAATGGAACAGCATCGGCAACTACGCTCAATGGGAAATACTTGACAGATAACTTGAGCGATTGGAATAAATTTCCTATGCCTGACATAGCTATTGCATCAAACGAGTTCCTTATTTGCTGGCTTGACAATGAGCAAGAGCAGGGCAATCTGCACGCAACATTTAAAATGGGCGGCAATGACAACAACCTGTATTTACTAACTGTGCTGGAGGGCGAACCGCGCATGGTCAGTGCGTTTTGGCCTTGCATATCGCAGGCGGATTATTCGCAAGAACGAGTTACAGATGGAGGCAATCTGATAGCGGCTACCAATGCTCCTACGCCTTATTTGTCTAATATGTTTGTTGGTGTCAGCGAGCAAATTCAACTCGGTGTAAGTGTTTTTCCCAACCCTGCGCATGATCAGCTTTACTTCAGCGAACAACTAGCTGATGTTTCGATAACCGATGCTATGGGTAGGATAGTGAAGAGGGCAACTAATTGCAATCAACTGGATGTTTCATCCCTCGAAAGAGGAATCTATGTTGTGCGAATGAATCATATCATTGTGCAAACAATCATCCTTTACTAATTCGGGTCTAGGCTTATGTCGAGTGCTAATTACTCTCATTGTATTCCCTTCTTGCCTGTGAAAAATTTAGAAGAGACGGTGTCTTTTTTTCGAGATAAATTGGGTTTTTCTGAAGAATGGTACTGGGGCGATCCACCAACAGACGCTGGCATTGGGCGTGATGGTCTTAATCTTCTGTTCGTGTTGAATCCTGAATATTGTGCAATGCTCAATTCGGAAAAACAAAGATTTACCATCTGTCTTTTTGTTTCAAATGTGGACGAGATCCACAAGGAGCTCAAGCAGAACGGTGTCCATATTATTTCTGAGTTGAAGAACGAGCCTTATAAAGTGCAAGAGTTTTCGATTATTGATTGCAATGGATACGTCTTACGAATAAGCGAAGGATTTGAGAATGAGCCGCATGAAACACACAGTCGCCTATAAAGTTGACATCTCTTAGGACTCCTTCATCTGACTGTTCTTGTTCATTGGCTCAGTTTTGTTAAATGGAGCTAGGGTCTACTTTTCGCTCGTATTTAAAAATCTACTTGTGAATTATATCTACCAATCTGCTGCAACAGCTTTTGTTGTCTTTTTTCTTTCGACTGTTTCTATCGCTCAGCACCCCAATTGGGGTCAGATGATGCGCAACGACAGCATTACATTTTCTGAACTTACAGAGCAGCACAGGCTTTTATCGCCTGTTATGCCCACAGAGCATGGCCAAGGTTTCAAGCAGTTTGAAAGATTCAAATCGCTGCACGAGTCTCGGCTGAATGAAAATGGAAAAATTCTCTCAGGAGCTGAGGTGATTCGCCAATGGGAAGAGGTACTTGCATTCAATGCGCAACGATCGCTTGCGGGCAATTGGCAGCCGTTGGGCCCCATATTAGATGACATCACCACGCGTGATTACATACAAGGAGTGGGCCGCATGGACTGCATCGCTTTTCACCCTACTGATGCGAATGTTCTTTTTGCAGGAAGTCCTGCAGGTGGCCTTTGGCGCAGTTTTGATGCAGGCGCATCTTGGAGTAGCAATACCGATTGGCTGCCAACACTTGGAGTAAGTTCTATCGCTTTTGATCCACAAAATCCGCTCACCATATTCATAGGTACTGGTGATTATGATGCTAGTGATTCGCCAGGCATGGGAGTGATGAAAAGTGTTGATGGTGGCGAGTCATGGGAGTTTGTAAATGATGGAATAGCATCTTTGGTTGTACCGTGTATCCGCTTTCACCCTATTACCAATGATGTTTGGATATGCACCAACGATGGTATTTTCAAGAGTGATGATGAAGGTTTAACGTGGGTGCAAATGAGTGAAAATACTCTGGACTATGAGGACATGGAATTTCATCCAACCAATCCCGATATCATCTATGCTACGGCTCAAGGAAAATTGTATTTGAGTTATGATGGCGGAGAGGACTGGGATTCACAAACTGCAATAATTGGTTCTGGCTATCGTATGTTGGTGGAAGTAACACCAGCTGCACCAGACGTTGTGTTCATTTTAAAAACCACTACTTATGAGTTCAGTGGATTTTATAAGAGCTCGAATGCAGCAGAGACTTTTGTGGAAATGAGCGATGAACCCAACATAATGGGTTGGGCTGAAGATGGCAGCAGCAACGGAGGGCAAGCTTGGTACGACCTCTGTTTCGAGGCAGATGAGATGGATTCAAGCACCGTTTATGTCGGAGGAATTCGACTGAAAAAATCTATAGATGCTGGAGCCACTTGGATGGATATCAACCCCAACTACGTGCATGTAGATCAACATTACTTAAAAATGAATCCGCACAATGATGACTTGTATGCCTGCAACGATGGAGGCCTTTATCATTATGACAACAATACGGAATGGGAAGATATCAGCAATGGCATTGTAACAGGTCAGATATACCAATTAGGTCAGTCACCACATAGCCCAAACCACACCTTAACAGGCTTTCAGGACAATGGCACGGCCGAATATGATGGCGTGTATTGGCGCAGGCGCGGAGGTGGTGATGGTTTCGAATGTGCCTATGATCACGTAGATCCAGATTACCGGTATGGCAGTGTTTATTATGGAGCCATATACCGCACAACACCCGAGGTCGTGAATCAGAAAATATGTGGCGATGAAGAATTGGGCATCAATGAAGCAGGTGCATGGAACGCACCCTACCAGCTGCACCGTGGAGACACTACAGGCAATACTTTGTATTCTGGTCTCAAGAATGTGTGGCGCACTTTTAATGTAAAGCATCCTGAAAAGGATAGCATAGTATGGCAGAAAATCAGCAACAATTTGGGAGGCAACAATAACGTTGACTTGAATGAGATAGAGATTAGCATGAGCAATCCTAACATCATGTATGTGAGTGAATCCCCTCGAAAACTTTTCCGCACCAACAATGCACTTGCTGATTCAGTAATATGGACGACCCTCAGCCAAGACCTGCCTTCATTCATAGTGCCTGTCAATGCGATTGAGACACATCCAACAGACACTAACATTGTGTACATCTGTTTTCATAATGATGTTTATAAAAGCACCGATCAGGGGCTGAACTGGACGCTGCTATCAGAGAATATGCCTGATGTATCAACCAATACAATGGCATTGGACACTTCAGCATTTTCAAACGAAGGCTTGTATGTAGGCACCGACCTTGGCGTATTCTATCACGACACGTTGCTGAACGATTGGATTATGTTTAGTGAAGGTTTGCCTACCAGTTCGCGCATCACTGAGTTAGAAATTTTTTATGGCAATACACCATCACAACATCGCATTAAAGCAAGCACTTACGGAAGAGGGTTGTGGGAAAGTGATTTATACAGTTCGGAGACCAACTACTTCCCTGCGGTAGCTAGCGTATCAGTTGCCAATGGAGTGAATGAGACCTTCGAAACGTTTGAAGTTGATATCGTATTCTACCGTAGTCTGAATGAAACTCCTGTGATTGGTTTCACCGAAGTGTCCGACATCTATGCTGAAAATGCCAATGTGCTGGGTATTTCAGGGAGTCTTGCCAATTACACAGCCACCCTGCAGCCCATAACCTACGGAGAGGTGCGAGTGATGATACCCATGAGCGCTGCCGCTGATGAAGAGTATGGTCTTCCTACTTATGAGAGCGATACGCTTACCTTGTTTTATGTGCCTGAGCCAGTAACCTTCGGCCCTGATGGCCCAGGTGGAGTGGGCGATGCCGGTAGTGTGGCTTTCTGGCTGAGAGCTGATATGAATGCCAACGGCCCAGCAGGCCTTGTGCAGCAATGGACCGATGTGATGGGCAATAATTATAGCGCACTTCAAGACAACAATACCAAAATGCCTGCGGTGATTGAGGACGGCATCAACGGAAATCCTGCATTGCAATTTGATGGTGAAAATGACTTTTTGAATTTGCAAAACGTGGTGCCGGGCAGAAGCATGAGTGCTTACATAATGGTGGAAACCGATAGTATTGGCTTCAACGACCACGGATGGTTTGCCAGCGCACGTAGCGAGAACGGCTACCTCATGCATCCTTGGAAAGAAAGTACACAATACCACGGTGATGTGTATGACTTGAATGGCGAAAGCAGCGGTGCCAGCTCATTCTATATAGCCGATGCAGCAGCACCTCACATCTACGGTTTCATCTATGGGCAAGATGACTACCACCAAACATTAACACAAGTGTTTGACGATAATTATTACCCAAACAATGGAGCGAATATTGGCTTGCGTGACGATACCACACCGATAGAAGAAATACATATTGGTTGGGATTATGAAGAGCGTTTTGGTGAAGGAAGAATAGCTGAACACTTTATGTACCGCGAACGGCTAATGACCAGTCAACACCGCATTGTAAGTAACTACATGGCGGCTAAGTATGGTATAGACCTTGGCCCTGTTAGTCTTTATCACCACCCGGCACAAAACCAAGAGGTGATTGGTATTGGTCGCGAAACAGAATTTGATTATCACTCAGCAGCGCAAGGCAAACAGATCATCGAAATGATGAATGCAACTTCGCTAAGTGATGATGACTACCTTTTGATAGGAACCGACAATGCAAGTCTCGATTTTGTTAGTGATATGTATCCCATCCTGTCGCCCAGAACAGAACGCACTTGGGCATTTACTGAAACGGGCGATGTGGGCACAGTTACCATTCGCCTATCTGTAGATGAATTTGACAACCCACAAGATCTTGGACTCATCCTGATGGAAGGAAATGAATTTGTAACTGGTGGCAACGTGCAGTTCATACCGCTTTTCATACAAGGTCCAGTGCTGGAAGCAACCTTCGATTTTCCTACAAGCGGAGTATTTACTATAGGCACAGAGCCAGCTTTGAGTATACCCAACTTGGACTATGCTACAGCAAATATTTTCCCCAATCCTGCTAATGACCTGCTGCAAATAGATCTAAAAAACGCTTGGCCTGACAAGTGGACCATCATTATCCGCAACGCTATAGGTCAGATAGTAAATGCACAAACCTGCACCGGCAAACACGCTGATGTGGGGGTAGAGCAATTGGCCAATGGCATGTACACAGTGGATGTAGTGATAGAAGACAAAGTGGTTGTGCGCAAGAAGGTCATTGTAGAATAAATAAATAGAGATGACTTATGAATTATGAATGGGGGTGATGCTTCTATTCATAATTCATAATTTCATTTCACCTCAACACCTCAAACTCCCACCCCTTCAACTCAAGTGTTACTGTCTTTGTCACATCTACCAATTGTTTGCCATTTAGCGAAGTAAGTTGTGTCGCTCCTAATGCAGCCGGTACATCAAACGAAATCGTTCTGGCCTTGTCACCCTTGTTCAACACAACTATAGCCGTTTGCCCGAAGTAGGTGCGTGAGTATACCCAGCATGTTTCGTCACTGTATAGCGAGATGAGGTCGCCATATGTAAGCGCAAGGTTCTGTCTGCGCAGATTTACCAAAGCGCTTTCTGCATCAAATAGTTTTTGTTGCCATTCATTCCAATCGTCAAAGTGCATCATGCGCCTGTTGTCAGGATCGTTACCACCTGGCATTCCTATTTCATCTCCGTAATAAATGCATGGAATACCTGGTGTGGTCATCAGGAAAGCACTCAGCATTTTCATCTTCTGAAATCCTGTGCTGTCTTTATTGTCAATAGTGCGGGTCCATCCAGCCAACTTCGCATCCTCGCTGAATTGTACTGAACCGTCAGCATATGAAGTGAAACGCGCACGGTCTTGGTTACCCGTAATGTTACCCATAAGGTGATGGCTGCCGTAATACTTCATGCTCTCCTTCAGCACACGTTGCAGGTTTTCAAACGTAGTTTCATTTTTTGCAAAGGCATCCACTGCGGCATCGTATAAGTTGAAGTCGAACTGCGCATCCAGTTGTCCGCTACCTATGTAAGAAGAAATCAATTCAGGATTGCCATACGTTTCGCCCACTTGGTAGATGTTGCGTTCTGGATGTGCGCGTTTGTAGTCCTTGACCTTTGCAGTTAGTTCACGCCAAAATTCTTCGCGTATGTGTTTAGTGGCATCATGACGGAAGCCATCCAACTCGTAATTCTCTACCCAATACATAGCTGTGTCTGTTAGTGCATGTATCACTTGCGGATTTTCAAAATTCCAAGTAGGCAAGAAAGTATCGAACCATGTGGTAAGGCGTTGCTCATCCCACAGCTCAGTATTCATGCGGCCATCAGGCAAGCAGAGTGGGGTAGTCCAGTCAGGATTTTGTTTGTACAGCGGATGGTCTTTGTGCACGTGGTGTGCTACGTAGTCGAGTATCACATTCATTCCGTTGGCGTGTGCTACTGAAAGCAGTTCGCGCATTTGTGCATCGTTGCCAAAGCGATTATCAATGCTGCGCAGCGCAGTGGGCCAGTATCCGTGATAAGCGCTGAAGGTGCTGGTGATGCCTTTGTTCCAGAGCCCCCAAGAACCTTCTGCGTTGGTTGTTATTGGTGAAATCCAAACGGTGTTGATGCCAAGGTTTTTGAAGTAGCCGTCTTTTATTTTTTGAGTAATACCCGCTAGGTCACCACCCAAGTTGTTTGCTTGCGGCAAAATGCTATCATTCATTGTGGGGCGATTATTCGCGGCATCACCATCCACAAAACGATCCACCATAACGAAGTACATTACCGTGGAATGCAAGTCGCTTCGCTCAAGTTGCGAAGCCTTGGTCAACACTTCGCCATTAGCGAGCGGAATGAGAACATCATTGCTGCGATTTGCTCCATCATCGCCATACACGCGAATGTGCGACCGCTTCATTTTCTTTGCTTCTTCAGGAATTTCTATCAGAATAGAATCGCCTTTGATAACAGAAGCTATCAGTTTGTTTTCGAAGTATGCATTTACATGCGACACTCCTTCGAGTGACGACAATTGAATGGTATTTCCTTTTGCAGAATGAGAAACCATCTGCGGAATACTTGTCGCTTCGCTGCCCACTTGAAACGTGTTGTTGAACGCACCCATCCCATTGCTGATGGTGTTTGTATTGTTCGCATCCATAACCTCTTTGCCATCTTCCCATATGCGGTATTGATAGAGGCCTTTGGTCAATATTAAATCTGTTGTCCAACTATCGTCTTCTTTTATTAATGCTGTGGCTTTGCGATTCCAACCATTCATGCTGCCACTCATTTCGACCACTTGCACTTGTTCGTTGCTTGCTTTATAAGTGAATGTATGTTTCGTCTTTTCACTTTTGAACACGGGAATGTCGTGACGAACCTCATGATAGTAAGCCTCCAAATTACTCACCGGACTAGTGATAGTGCCGGTGATATAAATCCTTCCAAGCGAGTCGGCCATGTAGGTCTTACCCTCCAGCACCGCTTTATTGAAGCCCTTCATATCAGGAAAGTAGTCCGTCACATAAACCAGTGTAGAGTCAAACTTCAGTTGAATAGGACTGGCTAAGCCAACTATATGCATAGCGTAGTGTGTTTCATCTTTTTTCTCTGCGCAGGATGCAAGAAGCAGAATGAAAGCTAGAATTTGAATAGTTTGTTTCATTGAATGTATTGGGTTTGACTTAATGAAAGGAGCATAACCCCGAAGGGGTTGAACACCGATGGCAACAGTTGTGGATTCGTGTCTTATCATAATTGAAAGAGAACAAACCGCGTTTTGTTCTGCATGTCCGTATGAAATTGAAAGTGAATTATGTCTTCTGCTTTGAACAATGCTATCATTTCCTCCTGTTTGCCCTCGTGCATCTCGCAGCACACAAAGCCATTCTCTGATAAGTTAGTCTTGCTCAGTTGAACAATGCGTTTGTAGAAAATCAGCGCGTCATCATCATTCACAAATAAGGCGGTGTGCGGTTCATGATACAGCACTTGTTCTGCCATGCTTGCTGCATCGCTTCTCAGCACGTATGGCGGATTGCTTACTATGATGTCAAACTTGTCTTGAGGCAAATCATCTGAGAGAATATCCAGTTGATGAAATGTTATGTCTGTTTCATTCCTCGCGGCATTTGTTTTAGCCACTTCCAAAGCCTCTGCAGAAATATCCACTGCAGTCAATGTTGCACTTTCAATGTTTTTCTTCAGTGCGATGGCAATGCACCCGCTTCCAGTTCCTATGTCTAGTATTGCTGGTGATGAGAGGTTGTTTTTCACTGTGATCATCTTCACCATTTCTTCCGTTTCTGGCCTTGGTATTAGCACGGCTTCATTTACAGCTAAGGATAGCCCATAGAAGTAAGCTACACCTGTTACGTATTGCAAGGGCTCACCTTTCGTAAGGCGCTTCAGTGCGAAGTGATACTTCAGTAATTCACTTTCGCTAACTCGGTCACTTTCATGAAGCAGGACTTCTGTTCTATTCCATTTAGAATAATGATAGAAGAGTTCCAGAGTGATATTGTCTGCCTCTCGCGCATCGTAGCGCTTCACCAACTGCTCGCGCAGGTATTGCCTGAGGGTGCTTACACTATTGTCACTGATGATGGTGTTCATCTCAGTTCTTCACAAATACTTGGTAGCCGTACGCAGGAAGTTCTTCGCTGCCTTTGGTAAAGAGTGTCAACAGTTGTGAGTTGAATATGCTTTTGTAATCTCCTTCTGGGAGTTTTTCTATGAAGTCAACCTTTTGTGGCTTGTCAGAAAAGTTAAGAAGCACAACTACTTCATTGTTATCCTTTAATCGCGAGAAGCAATAAAGTACTTCGTCACTGCTAGTTTTGATCTTCTTAAACTCACCGCCAAACTCGCCATTCCACATCGCTGGATTTTCTTTGTGCAGGTGAAGCAGTCTGCTATAAAAGTCTTGCAGTTTATAGTTGTTCCAGTTCACCGTGTCTTTATCAAAGAAGCGGAGCCTGTGTGCACCGCCATTCGGAAATTGCTCTCCACCTTCTTGTCCGCTGTAAAGAAGTGGCATGCCGGGCAGGGTGAAAGCTAGCACATCATATACCTGCCTGCCAGCACCTAGTCTTTCGTAGCCTGTTCCATTCCACGAGTTTTCATCATGGTTGGTGGTAAACATCATTCTATATGCACTTCGTGGAAATGCTGTATCCTGCTTTGCCAAGTAAGTGTCAATGTCTGCAAGTTTCTTTTTCCCCTTGGCAATTTCATTGCTCACGTGCATGAACTCCCAAGCGTAACTCATGTCAAACGCTTTCAGGTGGTGTTCTTTTTTTTCTGCTTCGGCAAGCATAAAAACGGGCTTCAGGCTATCAAGCGAAGCACGCGCTTCGTTCCAAAATTCGGTTGGAACTTTTTCTGCTACATCACAGCGGTATCCGTCCACATCACACTCCCTTACCCAGAAGCGCAGTGCATCCGTCATAGCGCGCCACACTGCTTTGTTTTCGTAGTTCAGTTGCGCCACATCGGTCCAGTCAGTGCCCAGCGGAGGTTGAATTTTTCCCTCGGCATCTAGTAGGTAATAATCTAGATGTGTTTTAGTCCAGTCGTTGTCATAAGCACTGTGGTTGGCAACCCAGTCTAGTATGATATGCATGCCATTGTTGTGCGCGGTGTTCACCATTCGTTTAAAGTCGTCCATGCTCCCGTAGTTCGGATTCACAGCGGTATAGTCTTGCACACTGTAGTGGCTGCCTAAACTCTTGTCATTCTGCTTTCTGTTGATGACACCGATGGGATGTATGGGCATCAGCCACAATATGTCCACCCCCATTTCTTTCAAGCGTGGAATGTCTTTTTCAAATGCAGCGAATGTTCCTTCGGGTGTATGCTGGCGGATATTCACCTCATAGATAGTGGCGCTCTTGCTCCACTCTGGGTGCTGCAACACTTTGGTTTCTGATTGACCTTTTATTTCCACCACTGAGGTATGATCCTTTTTGCCGCTATCGGCACATGCCACTAATGTTATAGAGGCGAACAGTGTTAAGTAGTAAACTCTCATGATTGCTTTGATTTTTTTTGGATAGTGAGGCGAATGTAAAGAAAGACTTCGTGTACGTTCGACACTAACGATTTTTTAAAGGCAGTTTCAGTTTTGTGAAAAAGAAAAATAAGTTCAACAACATCAGTTGTTCTCTTGATTCTTTTCCTTGAAATGATATTTAACTGAAACCGTAGTTTCTTCTTTCTGCTTTTTGGTAGCTTCTTCTGCTCGCTGTTCAGGTGTTTTCCAAAAAGCATTTTCATCATCATCATCAGGCAATTCAGGTTCCAATTCGAAACGGTAAGGCGCACGTTGTGGTCCACTTCTTCGCCATGCTATGGCACTAAATACACCTATTGCAAATCCGCACAAATGTCCTTCGAAAGAAATGCGCGCTTCGATAGGAAAGAGATACCATACCAGCGAACCGTAAAAGGTTATTACCACAAGTGATACCCGCATTAGTGGTGGGTTATTGCGGATGATACCACTGGCCATAAGGAAGGCGAATTCTCCATAGATAAGCAGGCTGGCTCCTATGTGATTACTGTCGCGGCCAACTAGCCAAAGGAAAACTGGTGCTACCAGCATTATGGTTATAAAAACTCTGAATGCAATCTGCCTATAGAAGTAAAACAGGAAGGTGTTAAGCACCAAGAAACCCATTGAGTTTTGTGTGATGTGCTTCCAATCGCCATGTAGAAAATGGATAGTGATAATACCTCGAAGCCCTTCCAGTGTGCGAGGTTTCATACCATAGTTTTTTAGGTGATAGCCGAGGTATTCATCCGTCAGAAAAAACGCCCAGCAGATGGACAGAAAGAAAACCGACACCATGACCGCATCAAAAATTTTTGCGAGGTCGGTCGGTTCGCTCTTAATGTTCGTTAATTGATTTTTACTGTTCATAAAGTTTTGCATACTTTGGCTCCTATTCCAACCAATGTTTCAACCATGAAAAAAGCACTTTTCTTATTCTTCTTTGCATCATTTGCGAGCCTTGTGGCTGCTGCAAACAATGAACTGAAGGCCGCACCAGGCGATCCAAAGAAAGAGGAGAAAAAGGAAAATTCATTTTCATTGGCGCAAGGCTACTTCAACTTGTTCAATATTTTCTCAGTTGCTCTGCCTGCACCCGATACTTTAAGAGTGAAAGAGCCCGAGGCTATAAATTCTACAAATACTGGGAAGAAATAGTTCTTTATAAAGTCCTGTTTCCGCAGAATTCGATAGATTAGTGTTTCAGCAAAATCTTCAGTAAAACTATTTTTTGGTTTGTACAAAAAAAAGCGCCCCAATTGATTTGGGGCGCTTTTTACAAATGAAGAAAATCTACTATTTACTCACAACTAACTTGAGCATTTCAGAGGTGTCACCCACTTTCACATTTACTACATATATACCGGCTGGCATTTCGGCAGTTGGTAGGGTGATAGTTTGAGAACCGTAAAAATTGGCACGTGTTGCTGAGAAGGCAAGTTTACCTGCAAGGTCGTGCATGCTTACTAGCACAGTGTGGCTGCCATTGATAGCAAGGCTTACGATAGCATCGCCCGTGGTCGGGTTAGGGTACAATGAAAGGCTTTGAACCAATTCATTTTCATCAACCGACACACCTGTAATTGTAATTTCTATTTCATTTTCACAATTACCATTGATGGCTACAAGAGTGACTGTGTGCGTGCCGCTGGTGGTAAAAGTGTAAGTTGGATTGGCTTCAGTACTTGTGCTTCCGTCACCAAAGTTCCACTCGTAAGAAGTTGCACCAGTAGAGTTGTTGTTGAACTCATAGGTGAAGCCATTGTAGGTAAAGTCATAATCAAAACCAGCAGTTGGGGTTGGGTTTACTTGCACGAATACGAGTGACGAAGTTCCTACACCATCGCATTGGTCAGCATTCGTTACTGTAACAGTGTACGCACCCGTTGCAGTAGCTGTCCATGTTTGGTTGTTAGCATTGTCTACCTCAGCGCCATTGAGGCTCCACTGGTAAGTGTCAGAAGAAGAAGCGGTAAGAACCACTGAACCACCCTCGCAGAATGAAGTAGCACCGCCTGTAGCAATGGTAGGAGTTGGAGCATCGCTTACAGAAACATCAATGGTGTTAGAAAAAGCAATACAACCATTGTCATCCGTGTAGTTAAGGCTGTAAGTGCCTGACTCGTTCACTGTTATGGAGTTGCTCGTTTCATCAGTTGACCATTCATTGCCTGAATTCTGCGATGAAGAAATGGTAACTGAAGAACCTGTGCAGAAAGAAGTAGGACCATCTGCACTGATGGTTACCGTTGGTGAAGGGTATACTTCTATTTCAATAGCTTCTGCCTCGGTAGAGCAGCCGTTTGATGCGGTTACGATTGCGGTTATAGTCCCAGGAGCAAGCACTGTTGTAGTTTCAGTAAATGCACCATTACTCCACACAATGTCCGCATCGTTCGCAGAGGTTGTCAATTCCAGTTCTACACTTTCGCCTATGCAAACAGTAGCGCTGCCATTTGCAGATATAGAAGCTGTTATAGCATTATTGATAGCACTGCTGTAGTCACTGTTTTGTGGATCCCACTCAGCCCAGCAAGAAGTCCAGTTGTCAGTGCCAAATGCACCGCGGTAGGACACAGGTGTATAAAAAGCATCAGCCAAGTAGCTATCGGTAAAACTTGCACCACTCATAAGTGGTGAGCCATCAGCTAATGTAAAGCGCGGGCTAGCTATTGCGGTGCTATTCATCATTAGCTCGTCTGCTGTGTCTACTAATGTGTTGCTGAAACCTGAGGTTGCAAACCAGTCAGAGATATTGAATGCGCCTGAAATATTGTTTGGGTTGGCAGCGCTGACAGCAGCAAGAGAGTCTTGCATGGCAGCCAGAACACAATTTTTAAAGCGCAAGTCGTTATTGATGGCATTGGTGTGAGTGCTAGAACCATCTATAAGGAGACCTACGCCATAACCTGCAAAAACAGAGTTGAAAACGCTGGTCTGCGTATTTCTGCGCAAGTGAAGACCGCGTTTGTAGTTACTATTTGGAGTGCTTGAATTTACCAATGGGCCAATGATGGTCACATTAGAAAATTTTGCCTGAGTGATAGGCGTGTTGCCGGTGCCTGTTCCATCATTGTCTGATTCGAAGCCGTTTGACCCTGATTGGTCAGCAATCGCAGGATCGCGCATGCTCATTGCAAACTGAACGTTACCCCGGTAGCCAAAGTCAGTGTCAAAATCATCATCCCAATTTCGGTATGCTATTAGGTTTTTGCAATTTACTGTTCCGCCAAACCACTCGTATGCATCATCACCACTGAAGGATACTTGTACATTTTCTATAATGGTTCCGCGTCCAACACCACCCATGGTAAGGCCATTGATTTCGCTGTTGGGCTGAAAAGGAATGCCACCGAACTCGATGCGCACATAACGCAATATGCCTGAGTTGTCATCATCATCAGGAGTAGCACCACCGCCATACAGGGAGCCTACACCACCTTCTATAATGGCCTCGCCCGCAACGGTACCGTTACCAGCGTTGGCAGGAGCGTTCACACTTGCTCTGCCGCAAAGGATAACGCCACCCCAGTCGCCATAGTTGCGCTGTCCTGCTGCTTTTTGTGATGTAAATACGATAGGCTCTTCTGCAGTTCCGTCTGCTATGATGTCTGCATCACGCTCTATGATCAGGGCGCCTTTTGAAATGAAGTCACCTTTTACAATTGTACCTTTTTCAATAGTAAGTGTTGCCCCTGCCCTAACATATACCCATCCGTTCAGGATGTAGATATTGTCATTGTTCCATGTGGTGTTTGTGGTGATTTCACCGGTTACCACGATTTGGGCGGAAGCCCATACGCAGCAAAGCGTTAATGCAATGATGAATAGAATTTTTTTCATTTGAGTAATTTGAAATATTTGATATGATTTGATGGTGCAAACCTGCTTGCCTTTCATTACCCATTGTTTATGCAGGTTTTAAGTGAAGTTTAATTAAAGCCAAAGCCAATGGTCACGTAAAATGATTTGCAGGTGAAGAGATTGTTACGAACACATTTGATTTGTTAATCTATTTTGTTTGATCGGCTGAATGTGATGAGTACGCTTTGCGAACAATCATGAGTTGTGGAGCTTCTACGCTGAAAATGTGTTCGCAAAAAAAAATAAGCCTCAACTTTCGTTGAGGCTTTTCTTTATTTAATCGAATTGTAAATTGTTATGTCCTTTCTGATGACTTATTCATTCCTCTTCTTCAGCTTGCCTGCATAAATAACCGCCATTTCGAAACCACCGCGACCGCCCCCTGCATTCTTAAGCGGGCTGGTTACCATGTCATAACTCACTCGGAATATGTTGTTGCCTTGTTTCATGCCTATATGAAATACCACCGCATCTTTGAGGCGGTAGCTGGCGCCTCCCAGCATACTGTAATCCGATTTTGAAATGCGGTATCCCGTTATCAGGCCGCAGTTCAGTTCCGTTGCTTTGCGCTGATACATCAAGAGTAGATTGGGCGTTATCACCACATCATCATTTACTTTGAAATCACAATTCAAAGTGCCATTGAATCGCATAGGCAAGTCGTTGGATGCGCCTGTAAATGATTCATTGGGTGTATTCAAGTGATAGATGGAAAAGCCTGCAGAGGGTGCAAAACGATTTTGGGCATCCACATATTTATAGTAGATACCCACGTTGGCATCAAAACGAACTATGCTTAGATCAGGCAGGGTTTCACCATTGGGCAGATTGGGGTCTAGCCCATCTGTAGTGGTGTATTGGTTTTCAAAAAGTAGATCGCGGTACGAGAATCTTTTTTGGAAAAGTCCGAGCTGAAGTCCTGCTGTGAGGAAATGATTTTTACTAGCATCGCTGGTTATCCTGTAAGCGCCACTCAGAAGGAATTGGTATGTAGCAAAATTGGATATACCCGCTATATGGTCCATCATCAGCAGCCCTACACCATAGCGCTTTATGGGCATATCATAACCCACACCTACGGAAGAGAAAGGCTTGCCCTGCAGTTTTTGCCATTGCGAGCGATAGTTGCCGCAGAAGCGGTAATCCGTTTTTTCCTGACCGAAGTACATTCCTGTTTGTGCAGGATTGTAGTACAGTGGCAGCATATCAAACTGCGAAAGGTGAAAATCTTGTGCTTTAGCCAGGCTGACATTCGTGAGTATAGCAACCAGGACAACCAGTCCTGCCTTTGCTGAAATGTTCATTGTGTGTTTCATAATTCTTGTCTCCTGTTTAGTTTAACGGATAAGGGTAACGTTTCCTGAAAGCCTTACATAACGGTCCTTTACGGTGATGCCTGATGCAGTGTACACATATACTCCACCGGGTTGGTGCTCTCCTTTGTAGGTGCCATCCCAGCCACCGTTAGGGTCGGTGGTAGAAAAGACCAGGTTGCCCCACTCGTTATAGATTCTGAAATCGACCTGTTTGAAAGGCCCTCCCAGTACATGCAGTACATCGTTACTGGCATCTCCGTTGGGCGAGAAACCTGAAGGAATCGCGACCGGAGTTCCAATTGGCTCCAGTGCTTCCACTAGTGCCGAAGTGGTATCTGCACAGCCTGCTGAGCTAAGTATGGTTAGGGTTACGAAGTAGCTTCCAATTTCAGGATACACCATCAGCGGGTTCTGTTCGGTGGAAGATCCGCCTACTTCAAAATCCCACAACCAACTGGCAGCTCCTATAGATTCATCGGTGAATTGCACATCTAACACATCGCCCGATGCTGCACTGAATGCAGCAACTGGAAGCGGTTGTACAGTGACGAATATGGTGTCAGAAACTGCATCACAAAGTGTATTATTGGTAGAAGTAAGGATGATCATTACTTCACTGTTGATAAGGTCAGCGGCACTCAACGTGTATGAATTGTTCAACACGTTGCTGCTTTCGCCAAATGTGCCTGAACCATCTGAGGTCCAGATACCGGTGGTAACAGAACCCAATACAATTCCATTCAATGCAACTTCGGTATTCTCATCACACAACACTCTATCAGGTCCTGCATTTACCAGTGGAGGTTGAGCAAAAGTGACATTCATCACATCCGTGGATGCTGTGCAGATTCCGTTGCCTGTGGTAGTAAGCATAATGGATAAACTTCCGTTGGCCAGGTCAGATGATGAAGGTGTGTACGTTGCGTTCAGCGTTGCTGTGTTCGGGTTGAATGTTCCTGAACCGGTGCTATTCCACACACCACTGATACTTCCTCCGGTAACTAGACCATTGAGATTCACCGCAGCATCTACAGAACACATGGATTGGTCAGCACCTGCATCAGCAAAAGATGGTGAGGCAATAGTGACCAGCATGGTATCACTCTCGGCTAGGCATGATCCAACAGCGGTGGATGTGAGCACTAATGTCACATTGCCAACAAGTGAATCATTAGCTCCGGGTATGTATGAAGCACTCAATGTTGAATCGTCAGGAGTAAAAGTTCCTGAACCGCTAGTGCTCCAAGTTCCTCCGCTTGACGCACCTGTTATGTTTCCTGCCAAAGGCACGGATAGATTGGTGGAACAAATGCTGAAATCACTGCCGGCATTCACTATGATGTTTTCAGTGATGGTGTAAACCACTGTATCAGATACTGCAGCGCAGGCTTCTTCATCCGTAGTAGTAAGAACAAAACTTACTTCTCCTGCTGCTATATCCGAAGCAGTTATGTTATAGATAGTGCTCAGTGTATCAGAACCAGGGGAGAAACTCCCGTTTCCTGTTGCAGTCCAAATTCCTGTACTTGCACCACCAGCTATAATACCGTTCAATGCTATTTCAGAAGTTGAAGAACAAATGGTTTGATCTGTCCCTGCATTTACTGTTGGCACTTCATGGATAGTGATAAGCAAAGTATCCGCATCTGTGCTGCAAGCTCCTGTGTTGGTTGAGGTAAGAATAAGGGATACAAAACCAACGATAGAATCACTAGCACTTGCCACATAGGTAGCATTTAGCGAAGTGTTGTCAGGCATAAATGTTCCTGAGCCAAGGCTCGTCCAGATGCCTGAGGTAGATGCACCAGTTATGTTTCCTGAAACAGGAACAGAGAGGTCATCTGCACACACGCTCATGTCACCTCCAACGTTTACAGTTGACTCCGGATTGATTGTATAAACAAGTGTATCAATTCCAGGAAGGCATGAACCATTATCTGTTGTGGTCAGGATGAAGGTTACCTGCCCCGCAGCCACATCAGATGCTGTGAAGGTGTAGTCAGCAATCATTGAAGTGTTGTCAGGCGAAAACGTTCCATTACCTGATGTAGTCCACATTCCTTGTGTAGCTCCGCCTGTTACGAATCCGTTCAGTGGCATTTGTTCTGATGAAGAACAAACGGATTGATCGTTTCCTGCATAAGCAAAAGCACTTTGACCAAATGTGATATTGAGCGTATCAGTTGCTACCGGGCAGCTGCCATTGTTGGTTGAAGTAAGTACGAGCGTCACGCTTTCAGCAGCAATGTCAGCAAGGCTGAAGGTGTAAAGAGCATTCAGCGCATTCTGATCAGGTGAAAAACTTCCTGAGCCAAGTGTTGACCACATACCGGTGGATGATCCATTGGAAACGATTCCTTGCATCTGTGTGTAAGGCGCAGTGATGCATACTTCCTGGTCAACACCCGCATTCACCACAATACCACTGGATATATAAAGTGATACAGTATCAGATACCGCATTACAATTTCCATTTCCGGTAGAACTAAGTGTAAGAACTGCAAAGCCTTGTGATGCTTCTGCAATCGATGGGGTATAAGTAGCGTTCAGCGAAGTATTGTTGGGCGTGAATGTTCCACTGCCTCCTGACCATATTCCACCAGCGGCATTAGAAATACTTCCGTTCAGAATAAATGACGCGTTGTCACCGCAAACAGATTGTATGGCACCTGCATCAGCCATTGGTGCCGGGCTGAATGAGACAATGAGAAAGTCAACAGCGCTGTTGCAACTGTTGGTTGCAGTAAGTCCAAGTATGACGCTGCCTGAAAGCAAATCGCCCTGGCTTGGCACATAGGTAGCATCCAACGCTGTATTGTTTGGAATAAAGAAACCTGAACCTGTAGTATTCCATGCGCCTTGTGTAGCTCCACCGCCAAGGGATCCATCCAGGATTACGTTGGGATTATTAGCACACAAAATCTGGTCGCTTCCCGCAGAGGATGAACCAATAGGATATATGTTCAGTGCCAGTGTATCCGATACAGGAACGCACAAACCATTATTAGATGAAGTAAGAACCAGTTCGATGTTTTGAGCAGCTACGTCAGCAGCACTTGGCTGGTAAATAGCATTCAAAGCAGTGTTGGATGGTGAGAATGTACCTGACCCACTGGTTGTCCATATTCCAGTTGTTGTGGCTCCGCTTATTGTCGCATTCAGTTGCACTTCTGTTTCATAAGCACAAATGGTTTCATCCGCTCCCGCATCCACAATTGGTGCAGGTGTTATGCTCACAGTCAAACTATCTGACGATGAAGTACATGTGCTTGAAGTAAGATGAATTGTGGCACCACCATTTGCAATATCAAATTGGCTGGGTATGTAAATCGAATTGAGCGATGTGTTGTCAGGGAAGAATGTTCCGGTGCCTGTGGTGCCCCATATTCCTGACGATGCTCCTCCGCTAACTGTTCCGTTGAGGTTTACTGTTGCGTTGTTCGCGCAAACAACTACATCATTGCCTGCAGTAGTTATGCTCGCAGGAACAACACTCACAGACATTACATCAGATACAGCAAGACACGACAAGTTGTTGGTAGAAGTGAGTGTAAGTGTGATACTTCCATCAATACTGTCTTGAGCACTTAGCTGGTAAACGGCATTCAAAGCGGTATTCGAAGGAGAGAATGTCCCTGTTCCTGACGTAGACCATTGCCCCGACACTGCTACGCCCTGAACACTTCCGCTAAGCGCAACATTCAAATCGGTAACGCAGGTTTCCTGATCAACTCCAGCATTCACTACCGGAGAAGGGACTATGGTTATCACTACATCATCTGCAACAGGCAAACATGTTCCGTTACCATCTGTAGTCAGTATCAGTGTGACACTTCCATTTGAAATTTCTATGGCCGTAGGAAAATATGTTGCGGTTACTGATGAGCTATTAGGGCTGAAAGTTCCATTGCCACCTGTCCATATTGCACCTGTTGCAATGGTGAATGACCCATCCAATACAACGGATGAATTATTCGCACATGAGGTGATGTCTTCTCCTGCATCCGCAGTTGGAGCTGGAGTGAAGGTCACATTCAGATCGTCTGTTGCAGCATTGCAACTGTTGGTTGCAGTGAGTGAAATAGTTACGCTGCCATTTGTTATATCGGCTGAGCTTGGCTCATACACTGCATTCAATGTTGTATTGCTTGGAACAAATACTCCGGAACCCGAAGTACTCCATTGCCCTTGCGTAGCGCCTCCGCCAAGTGATCCTGAAAGTGATACATCTGCATTGTTGGCGCAAAGAATCTGATCAGCACCTGCCGATGAAGTCCCGGCTGGATAGATGCTGAGCATCATGGTATCGGATACTGGCAGGCATTGTCCGTTACTGGTGGAAGTAAGAATGAGATAAATATTCTGTGCTGATACATCGGATGCACTTGGAGTATAGGTAGCATTCAGTGTGCTGTTGGATGGCGAGAATGTTCCTGATCCCGAAGTGGTCCAAATGCCTGAGGTTGATCCTCCGCTTACACTACCGCTGAGTGGAGCACTGATCACATCGGAGCAAACGATTTGGTCTTCGCCTGCATCCGTTACAGGGCCTTGTGTGATGGTTACGTCAAGGCTATCTGTTGCTGTGTTACAACTGTTCGCGGTGAGATAAAGAGTTACACCTCCATTCAGTATATCAAATGAGGTAGGTGAGTATGTTGTGTTTAAAGAACTGTTGTTCGGGATAAAACTTCCTGTTCCTGTTGTTCCCCAAATTCCCGAAGATGCTCCACCACCAACTGATCCGTTTAATGATATGGCTGCGTTGTTTCCGCATACGGTTAGATCATTGCCTGCGGCAGCTGTTCCAGGAGGAAGTATGGTTATCAGAGATTGATCCGATACAGCATTACAACTTCCATTGCCTGTGGATGTAAGTGTTATAGTTACGCCACCTGCAGTTACATCGGCAGCGCTGCATTGGTAAGTGGCATTCAGTGTTGTATTGTTTGGGACAAAAGTTCCTGTTCCGCTGGTACTCCATATTCCAGTATTGGTAGGGCCAGCTACACTTCCACTCAAGCCAACGTTCAGGTTGTTGATGCACGTTACTTGATCGCTTCCTGCGTTTACAAGAGGAGCGGGGTTGATGGTGAGAATCACTTGGTCACTTACTGGAAGGCATGTTCCGTTTCCTGTGGATGTAAGCGTCAGCGTCAGACTACCCGATGCAATTTCTGCCACAGTAGGTGTATACAAAGCACTCATCGAAGTATTGTTGGGAGCGTATGCACCGTTTCCACCTGACCATACAGCACCTGCAGCTACGGTGAAACTTCCATTCAAGGTAACCGCTGCATTGTTCGCGCACGAGGTCAGTGCAGTACCTGCATTTACAGTTGGAGCAGGAGTGAAGAATAATGTAACAGCATCAGTCACTGCATTGCAACCACCGTTGCCGGTTGTTGTAAGCGTTAGCGTAACGTTTCCTCCGGCCACTTCAGATGCAGTAGGAGTATAGGTTGCGTTCAGTGTGTTATTGTTCGGACTGAAAATTCCCAATCCTCCTGACCATTGTCCTCCGAATGCTGTGGTCACGTTGCCAGCCATTGTTGCCACTGCATTGTTTCCACACAATGTTTGGTCGAGTCCTGCAGTAATGGTCGGTTCTGAGGAATAAAAAATCGTTACTTGATCACTCACCGCATAGCAGATTCCGTTGCCTGTTGATGTCAGCGTGAGTGTTAAACTGCCGTTTGCAATTTCAAGTGCTGTTGGTGTGTACACTGCATTCAGTGAAGAAGATGAAGGGGTGAATGTTCCAGCACCGCCTGTCCATGTTCCTCCCGTTGCAACTGAGATAGTGCCTGCAAGTGAAGCCGTTGCATTGTTAGCGCATCTATTCATATCTATTCCTGCATTTACTGCGGGTGATGGAGTAATGGTGATCACAACTTGGTCGCTCACTGTTGTGCATGTGCCATTACCCGTTGTTGTCAATATCAGATTTACACTGCCATTGCTTATTTCGGATGGAGTAGGCATGTAGGTGGCATTCACGCTGGTGTTATTCGGGGTGAATGTTCCGCTACCGCCCGACCATGCAATTCCGGATGCAATGGTGAATGCTCCACTCAGTGTTGCAAGGGCATTATTTGCGCAGACAGTCTGATCGTTTCCTGCATTTACAGTCGGTGCAGGTGTGTAGGAAATGATTACTTGATCTGACACGGAATTACAACCGCCATTGCCGGTAGTGGTAAGTGTGAGTGTAATACTGCCGCTGGATATTTCACCTGCGGTGGGTGTATACGAAGCATTCAGTGTGCTATTGTTTGGGCTGAATATTCCAAGACCACCTGACCATTGTCCGCCTGTTGCACCGGTCACGTTTCCTATCAATGTTGTTATTGCATTATTTCCACACAAGGTTTGATCGCTTCCTGCTGATGCTGTTGGTGGAGATGCATATGAAATAGTCATCTGGTCGTTAACGGCATTGCAGATTCCGTTTCCTGTGGATGTTAATGTGAGCGTGACACTTCCGTTTGAAATCTCCAATGCTGTGGGTGTGTAAACAGCATTCAGTGAAGAGGATGAAGGATTGAATGTTCCTGCGCCTCCTGACCATGTTCCTCCTGTTGCAACCGATATAGAACCAGATAGTGTTGCAGCTGCATTGTTTGCGCATCGTGTCTGGTCAGTTCCTGCATTTGTTGTGGGCGCTGGTGTTATGGTAATTACTACCTGGTCACTCACTGTGGTGCAGGTTCCATTGCCGGTTGAGGTCAGTGTCAGTGTTACACTTCCGTTACTGATTTCAGATGGCGAAGGTGTGTAGCTAACATTCATACTCGTGTTGTTGGGTATGAATGAACCACTGCCGCCTGACCATATGGCTCCTGTCGCAGTTGTGAATGATCCACTCAAAGTAGTCATTGCATTGTTTCCACATACCGTCTGATCACTTCCGGCATTAACCGTTGGTGCTGGTGTAAATGAAATGGTGACTTGATCGGCTACTGCTGTGCAACTTCCATTGGCGGTTGTAGTTAGCGTGAGCGTAATGCTTCCGCTTAATATTTCACCTGATGTAGGTGTGTAGGTTGCGTTTAGTGTGCTGTTGTTCGGTAAGAAAATTCCGAGCCCTCCGCTCCACTGTCCACCTCCGGCTACAGTAACGTTGCCTGCCAATGTTGCTACTGCATTGTTGGCACACAGCACCTGGTCAATGCCTGCATTGGCTGTGGGTGACGATGAGAAGAAGATTGTTACTTGATCTGATACAGCATTACACCCTCCGTTACCTGCTGATGTCAATGTGAGAGTTACGCTTCCGCTTGAAATTTCTGAGGCGGTTGGAGTGTAAACCGCATTGAGGGATGATGATGAAGGATTAAATGTTCCTGCACCTCCTGTCCATGTTCCTCCAGTTGCTATGGTAATGTTTCCTGCCAATGTTGCGGCAGCATTGTTTCCGCAACGTGTCTGATCGGGTCCTGCATTTACGGTAGGTGCGGCAGTTATGGTAATGAGTACTTGATCTGATACTTGATTGCACGTTCCGTTGCCTGTTGTGGTCAAAGTGAGCGTTACACTTCCTGCAGTTATTTCACTTGCTGAAGGCGTGTAAGTGGGAGTCATGGAAGTATTGCTTGGTGCAAAAACACCCGTACCGCCTGTCCATATTGCTCCTGACGCTATCGTGAATGATCCGCTAAGGCTTGCTTGAGGATTGTTGGCGCATACTGTTTGGTTCGGTCCCGCATTCACCGTTGGCGCTGCAGTGAAGAAGAGAGTCATTTGGTCAGCCACCGCATTGCATGTTCCATTGCCTGTACTTGTGAACGTAAGCACTGAGCTTCCTGAGGAAATCTCTCCCGCGGTAGGAGTATAAGTAGCAGTTGCAATATTGTTGCTCGGACTGAATGTTCCAAGTCCTCCTGTCCATTGTCCTCCAGTTGCACCGGTCACGTTTCCGGCCAATGTTGTTGCGGCATTGTTCGCGCATTTCGTTTGATCAACCCCTGCCGAAACAGTTGGAGGAGCCGAGAAGAAAATGGTCACCTGATCACTCACTGAATTGCAATTCAAATTGCCTGTTGACATGAGCGTAAGAGTCACGCTGCCTGCTGAAATCTCTGAAGGGCTTGGTGTGTATACAGGGTTAAGTGAGGTGGCCGATGGAACAAAACTTCCACCGCCACCTATCCATACACCTCCTGTGGCAACGGTGATGGAACCCGACAAAGTTGTTGCAGCATTGTTTCCACATTTCGTCTGGTCAGTACCTGCATTTACAATAGGTGAAGGAGTGAAGGTGATAACGA
Organism: Flavobacteriales bacterium; assembly: GCA_031414655.1. Taxonomy (GTDB): domain Bacteria; phylum Bacteroidota; class Bacteroidia; order Flavobacteriales_D; family Sanyastnellaceae; genus JANNVZ01. The sequence goes on along the minus strand of JANNVZ010000015.1, from coordinate 334,046 downwards.
TATTGTCCGAAACAGGATTGCATATTCCGTTACCGGTTGTAGTCAAAGTGAGTGCAACACTGCCCGATGAAATTTCAGATGCTGTTGGTACATAGACCGGGTTAAGCACGTTGTTAGCGGGAATAAATGTTCCTGCTCCTCCTGTCCACACACCACCACTTGCTACGGTTACACTGCCGCTTAAAGAAGTGTTTGCATTATTACTGCACATGGATTGGTCAGCACCTGCAACGGCTGTTGGGGCAGGCGTTACAGTAAGTGTCATAGCATCCGAAACAGGTGTACAAGCTCCTGTGGAGGTCAGTGTTAGCACAACAGATCCCACTGCCGCATCCGCAGCACTCGGTGTATATATGGCATTCAATGTCGTGCTGTTGGGGGTAAAAGATCCTGTACCAGACGAACTCCAGATTCCTGAGATAGTTCCGCCTGAAACTGCTCCCGCTAAGGTGGCAGTTGTGTTCGCACAGGCTGTTTGATTAACTCCTGCATTGGCCACTATCGGTGCTACAAATTCAGAGAAGTAACCGTATTTGCATCCAGTAGTCGCTCCACCGTTTACTACTCCTAATGCAAATACATCTATGGAGTTGCTCACCTTGAAAGTAGAGTCTACCGGAACCTGCGTGGTGTTGTAAGTGATCTTCGCGGCTTGCCAGCCTCCACCAGTGCCGGGCACAGTAACAAACGCTGATGCCGGAATAGTGGCCGTACCTGAACCGGTCACTGTGAATGCGCCAATGGCAGGTGTGCGACAAAGCACAGTAATATAAAATGTTTGGGCGTCATCGCGAAGGAAATTCAGTTGCTGTGATCCTGCGCAGTTAAGCGGAGGCAACTGCGCCATCCCCATTTCACATCCAAATCCTGTAATGTGCATCGCATAGGTTGGCTTTGTGCAATGAACATAGAGTGCATTGTTTAAGCTAGTGGAAAGAGAATCAATGTCGATGCGGAAATACTCTCCGGCAAAAAGTGTGGCAAGTGGGGTAGCATTTCCATCAACAAAAACCTGCGTATTGTTTTGCGTTGCCATCAGCACTACGCTTTCATCTCCGGTGTTATTCAGGGATCCTTTAACAGCTACATAATCTTCACCAACCACATCTACCGGAACAATCTGGTCCCCGATGATGTCATAACAGCCACCTGATGGGTTATGTACAGAGTCGTCTTTCAGAGAAACAGTAATAGGATAATTGGCTAGCACAATTGCACCCGCAGGATGTGTAGAAGGCACTGACCAGTTAGTGCCTGTGAATCCACATGAATAAGTCTGTCCGCGGTTCAGCAACACAGTGAACTGCTGCAATGCAGGATGGCCATCTACAGGAGTAGGCGAGTATATAGTTACAACCGTATTGTTTTGAGTAGCACAGATATCAAACGAGGCATAGGCTTGGTGAGGTGCTGCAAAGGATGCTTCATTATAAAAGGGAGCATGCTTGGGTAGTGGAATATAAAATTCTGTTCCCTCCGCATTCGGTCCTTTCAATGCCCATATATCTGTATTGTTGGTATTCGCACATTGGTAATAGCAGGTAATGGAAGTAGTGGAAGTAATATGAAGACCCGTGTTTAAAACAGTATCCGTTGGCCTTGTTTCCAGTTGCGATTTGAACGCAGTAAGATTCACCCTCGTTGATTTATCCGCTGCCACGTTTACAACAATGGGCACGAATGCTCCATTCGCAGGCTGTTCAATAGTTACTGTGGATGCCTGCCCAGTGGAGGATATCAGCACGTAAAGTGGTTCACCTCCAGGCGAATTGTGGAGGTTGGTAATCTCAGGAGGTGCCAGCCAAAACTCCGTTCCGCTTTGCGCGAAAACTTTCAGCTCAGATGCAAGCAGGATAAGTAAGAATAGGAGGGTAGAGGCAGTTCTTTTGGGTAGTTGTAGGATCATATGTAACTGCTATTTACATATGCATACGACAACTACTTTTCTTAGTTCTGTTTTGGTAAAATTTTAATGTTGCATGAAGGAATTGACAGCGTAAACAATTAAAAATGGAACTCATTAGACTCTTTCAAAATCTTGAAACTAGAATAACTCTGAAGAGGTTAAATGCCATCAGTGCGTCTTCCTAGAATGGAAAGCACTCATCTGGTGATAAACACAGACCTTCAAAAACGTATGCTAAGGACACAGCAAGCAGACCAATTGTCACTGCATACAGTTCACAAACACATGCACGCAAGGCTACTTCTGACGAAAGCGATATTGAATAGCAAAAGAGAAATAAGATCCACGATTGAAGAAGCGCAGTCGCTGGTCGTTGTCTTTGCTTAGCTCACCATCATTATTGGCATCTTGCAGGAAGATGAAATCCTGATTAAGCAAGTCTTGAAGGCCAAGGCGTACGCTGAAGTGCTCACCTACGTTTTTTGTCACAGAGATATCAATCATATGACGTTCCATTTCATATACTTCTGGATTGCCTGGAATACCAACAATGGCTATACGCGGACCAATCACATTGTACAAGGCGCTTATTTGCAAGCCTAGTGAATCGTCTTGATAATAAACACCTCCGTTGATGATGTATGGCGACTGACCCATCATGGGACGTTTCGAGTTAAGGTCTGTTTCTAGGTTTTCAGGCGAAAGTTCTATGGTGCTTTTTATTATAGATGCATTGGCAACGAGAGAGAAATTATCGACCACTTTGGAACGAGTCATTCCAAACAATGATTTGCGCAGGTCTATTTCGGCACCGTAGCTGACAGCTGAAAGAGCATTGCCTGGGGTAAAGCTGCGAGTGCCACCGCTGCCCACGCCAGGTGCAAAGTACATTTCTAGTGGGTTCTTAAATTCTTTGTAAAAAAGAGAAACACTAAATACTTCCGTTGGTTTAGGGTAAATCTCCCAGCGCAAGTCGTAGTTGTTTATCTCAGCTACTTTCACATTCGGGTTTCCGTTTATGATGAAGTTCTGTTCAAAGTCATAAAAGGAGTAGGGCGCCATCTCGCGAAACTCTGGGCGGTTGAGCGTTCTGCCAAAGGCAGCGCGCACCAGCATTTTATCCGTTATGTTGTATGAAACGTTTACTGATGGGAGCAAGGCTACGGTATCCAGTTTTACTGCAAGCGGGTTACCAGTTAGGGTATAGCTGTTGAGCCGTTGCTTACTATTTTCCAGGCGCACACCAGCTGTTACATTCCATTTTCCCTTAGGTATTTCCACCATACCATAGGTAGCCAGCAGGTTGTTGCTTGCGCTATAGCTGTCGCTGCCTTTGGTGTCCTCATCTATTTTGAAACCTGTGGTTGAGTTTAAGTTTTCAGGTGCAAGAATCTGGTCAATGGGCAAAAGGTCCAGTGCGTAGTTGAATTGAAATGTGTTCGCCTGCGCATAACCAATGTTGCGGGCCGTAAAGACACGATCCTTGTCTTCATAATACGCTCCAACTTTTACTGACAAGTAAGTGTCTTCCTCATCCTTAACTCCTGTTTTAATAATGTTGTGCTGGTAGCTGGCAGTATAGGTTCTAATGTCTTCATTCAATCGCAAATACAATCGTCCGAGGTAAAAAGGTTGCGCACCAAAAGGGACATAAGCATGGTAGGCTGGATCACTGCCATCCATGGGCGAGGTGTACCGTATGCGTTTCCAGTCGGGGTCTTGCCTGCGACTCATGCCATAGCCCATGGCCCAGTTCAGTGTGCCGCGCTTTGCAAACAACTCGTGCTTGCCCGAAAGCTGGCCAGTGTATATGCTGCGTTGGTTGTAGTTAAAAGAGTATTCTTTTCTGAAATTACCTTCTTCTATTGCGCGGCCCGTGCGCGCTGTGTTGCTCTGCAATCCAGTCTGGTTGAAGAAGTTTTTAAAATCGAGGCTGTGGTTTTTGTACTTGAGTCCCCAGTTGTGCAGGCCACCTAAATTGGTGTTTTTCTGGTACACGTTGTCTTTGAAGGTGAACACGGTGTCGCTTCTTCCTTGGGTTTCATCATACACATTGTAATCCAAGCGATATGCTTCCAAAAAGGTGCGTGTATTGCTATAACTGAGAGTGGTTATGTTTCCAATCATCAACTCCTTAAAGGCAAATCGCTTTCCGAACGATACGTTGGACCGCACATCCAAAGGTGCATTCGCTTCTTCAATAGCCCATGTGTTGGGCAATGTTTTGCCAAGCGCTGTCAGTTCGTCCGGGTCAGTAACGTCACGCACACTTTGCGGAAAACCTTCAGGGAGCGCGCGCGCTCCATCATCAAATCCAAACTTCTCTGTTGACGAGTTGGTATTGGTCATAAAGTTTTTACCGGTAGTTCCTTGTCTGTATCCAAGTCCAACATTTACATCAAGCGACATTTTGTTGTCAGGAAAATTCTTGGTCATCACATTGATGGCGCCACCTGCAAATTCTCCGGGTAAGTCAGCCGAGGGTGATTTGTAAATAAGAAACCTATCGATGGCAATGCTTGGAATAAGGTCAAAAGAAAACGACCTTACATCTGCTTCAAGACTAGGCACCATTATGCCATTCATCATCACCGAATTGTAGCGCTCAGTGAGGCCACGCACCATTACAAAACGATTGTCTATGACTGTAACTCCAGGTATTCTTCGCGCTACTTCTGATGCGTTTCTATCCTGCGATTTAGCTATCTGAGCACCACTCATTCCGCTCATTACTCCCTTTGCATCTTTCATTTCCATCAGCACGGAGGCTTCAGTATTGGTAGCTCTGAACTCTGTTATTGTCACCGTTCCTGTTTCGTCCGATACGTTGCTGAGGGGGACGTCCAACTTGGTCTCTTTCCCGTCCTCTACTGTGACACCCGTTATTTTTTTTGTTTCGTATGAAATGAAATCAATGGTGACCTCATGTGTGCCTGCCACTACGTTCTTTATTTCATAAGCTCCATATAAGTCGGTCTGAGCACCTACTCCAAGTGCAACTATCTGAACTACAACACCAGATAGTTCTTCACCAGTAGTGGCATCTACCACTTTGCCGGCTATGCTACCTTTTTGCGCGCACACAGAAGAAGCTATCATCCAAAAAAGTAGAACAATAAGAATGTGTTTCATTGCAGATAATTTGAGTGCAAAGGAATTTCCAGTGCTTTTCTTTAATGTATCCATCAGATTATGGAAGCGTTAAGGGTTGTTGTTTGCTGCCTTCATATTTTAAAAAAAAATGGGAAGCCTCTAGGACAAAAAAAAACGGCCACCTGGCGGTAGCCGTTTCTAAATTTATTCTGTACAGTGCAGTTATTTCTGAATCATTAGTCTTTCGGTAATCATCTCGTTACCCGCAATAAACTCTACTAGGTAAAGACCATTGGCAAGAGACTGCTCAAAGTGAATATTGGTATTTAGTGAGCCATTCGCAGCAAAGCGGTTGGAATAAACTACACGTCCAGTGCCATCCACAATGCGGATGCTTACCATCTCGCTTTCAACATTCACCAAGTTGATGTTTAGCATTTCGCCATCGTTAGGATTGGGATAAATGGCTGCTTCCACTTCAAAACTTTGGCGTTCCTCCAGAGCAATTGGTTCAATTTCGTCAGTGTCCATGACTGCACCAGAAACGAAAATAAACTGTGGTGTGCAAGGAGTGCCAGTGCCATAGGCAAAGTTGGGCGTCCAAACTATCTCATACCATTTACCACCACCTTGTATTGAGTTGCCGCCTGAGTTTATCTGATTCAAATTGATAGTAGCAGAAGCGCCTGCAGTAGTGCCGAAAAATGGAAATCCTATTGGACTGCCACCTGAACAAGCCGTGTACTGAGTAGCAGTTACCGTAAAGTTTTGCGCTCCGCAAACGAATGGCTTCCCTGCTATGATGGAGCTTTTCAATAAAGCAGCTGGACAACGTTGCGCAAGTTTTACTTCCACATTGGCGTGAGGTGCTATGTTCACCGCACACACTTCGTTGCCGGGTATTACTACTATTTCACCTTCGGGCAAGTTGTAGGTTACATCTATTGTTGCATCATAGGTGCCATTGTGTTGCAACGCAAGTGTTGGATTCGATAATGCAATTTGGCCTACTGAGGTAGCGGATGTAGGTATGCCCGGAGTGGGGGCAGTAGGCACGAAGTTGAAAGTGTAGCTATTCGCACCTGTCCAAGTTGGTTTGAAATTGCTGCAGCGATCGTAAGTACCAGAACCATCATTGCAACGGCTATCCATCAGTGCTTGCACACACAATGTATAGGCTCCCAACACACCATCATAGGAGCGAATGGCAACGAAGTAAGTATAGCCTTCAAGCAATCCATTGGTGGTCATTATCTCACCGCCAATTCCAGCGACATCGTTTTCAGAATCTATAAGTGATCCATCGGAAGCGTGCAATTCCAACACCACATCCATAGAGCTGGTAGTAGTTACTATGCGCACTGCTGGGCTTGGGGCTGTTATGGCATACCAGCGGTCCTGTCCGCCTGTTACCAATACATTGGCTGCTGTACCTTCTGTTGAAACGGATGTTCCAACCAATGTTCCGGTGTAGCAATTTCCTGCTGGATATGCTACTCCGCTTGAAGGCGAAAGTGAAGCACTTAAGAAGTTGTCATTGTTACCCGGAGTTAGTGTCACACAGGCAGGATTGAATTCTGCATCTGATGAGGTGAATACTTTGGCTGTAAGTCCACTGGATGGATTCACAGTGTTTGCACCACTTGGCCAGACACCATCGGAATCGGTAGCTGCACAGCTGACTATAAGCCCTTGAGAAAGCGAACGTTGCTCTACTCGGAGTATGCCATTGGGCAAAGTGTTTGGAATGATGGTACCATAGGCTCCAGCTGTTCCATCCACACTGCTTGAGTAATAGGCTGCATAAGAGTTTCCAGCATTGTTTGCAAAGCCATCTGACTCTACAAAGGTGCCTGAAATAGGTCGGCCTGTGCCGGCAGTGTTGTCATACAGCAACACAAAATTCTTTGCCACTGCTGATGAGTTACCACGCAGTGCAGTTCCATTTGTAGCACCTGCTCCGAAGTTGATTACACTGATAGTGCTGGCTGTAGTAAGGCGCAATGCAGTGAAGGTGCCTCCGCTACCATTGTTTATGGCAAGGCGCATGTACACGCTGTTGCCCGGAGTGAAGCGTGCATTGCCTGTTGGCTCCAGTGCACACCATATAGCAGCCTGTCCAACGGCATCAGTAGTTAATTCGGCATAGCTGCCCAATGTGGAAAGGCTAGCAGAAGTAGTTCTGGTATAACCACCCGCAGCAGGGAAAATAGGATTACCCGCACCATTTACAGTAGCAGCATCAGCAGCCTCAACAGCCTGATTTGTGTAGCGGTATGTGGAGCTTGGCTGAAGTCCGCTCAGTGTGAGGCGGCATGCATAAGGCACACGCGTATTGTTCGTGGCCGAGTTGCCCTGCATGTAAAGTGGCAAATGTGTTTCTGCCAATGCAGGTGTAGAAATGGTAATGTTTGGAGAAGTGATATTGGGAAATAAACCAGCTGCTGCTTCTATCTGTTTCACTCCTGTTGCATTGTAGCTGACGTCATTAAAAGTGGCAATTCCTGAGGCGAAAGTCTGGCTTAAGGTTCCAAGCAAAGCACCGGTGCCTGATATAAGTGATATGGTGGCGCTGCCTGTGTAGGTGTTGTCCACTGTGTTGTCGGGTCTGCGCGCTTCTACACTGAAGAATTGCACCACGGTATTTGTAAATGAGAAAGTAGAGAGGTTATTAAACGCAAGGTGGTCTGCAGCTGCAAGTACCGTAAATGGCGAACTATTGTCTGGACTAATTATATCGCCTGCTGTTCTTGTAACTGTAACGATTACACCTGCTTCAGCAGTGTTGTATAGAATACCCGTCAAAACAAGTGTGCTCGTTCCTGCCAATATTGTCCCAGTCAAAGTGCCAGCCAATGCGCCCGTCCCAGTGTTGAGAGAGACAATTACATCGGTATTCGCTAGAACACTTGCACCAATGTTGAGGAAGTCTTGAGTTTCTATTGCAATTGTGAAAGGAGAATTCACAGTTGGACTTACTCCGCCATTTACATCGGTAACTACTATCTGTGTTGGACCGCCCAGCGACAATACAAAAGCCGTTTGGTCAATAGTTACTATGCCCGATGACACAGTGCTCCAGTTGGACTGATTGTTCACAAGGGCTTTGTATCCAGCGAATGTTGCTTGCCCGTTGCGTGTTGCGGTGTACTGGCCACCTGCTGCTGCACCACCGAAAGTATGGTTACCTCCTGCTACATTGAGTTCAGTTGGCAAGAAGCTGGTGTTGGTATTGTTTGCACCTGTCCAAGTTGCAGAACCTGCTGAGCCCTGCCAGTTGATTCCATAGAGAATACTACCTGTAAAGGTAGAAGGGTTGATGTTAGTGCCAAAGTCTGATGTGGTGGCGGAGGTGCCAGCACCTGGTCCTTGGTAAGCAAAGATTTGTTCACCGTTCGTAAGTCCGTTCAGTTGCTGAGTAACCGCACCTATGCTGGCTGTAGTCAATTCTATTTTAATAACAGTGCCTGCAAGAATTGGGCTGGCTGTGTTGTTGGTCCACGCTACAAAATTTTCGCCACCGCGTCCATTGCTAGCAGCATTGGCACTTGCAGCCGCAAGAAAAGCGTTGTCAGTGAATTTTATTTTTGAATTCGCTGGTAGATCCACCCATGTCACAAAACTAAAATTGTCTGGAGTATTGCTATTGAAGCCAATGATGGTGATGTCACCAATATTCAAAAGTGTGATGAAACTGGCTTCGGATGTGTAAGTAGTTCCATTGCCATTGATTGCAAATGCTTTGTAGTAAATGATAGAGCTGGAAGGAAGTCCTGTTACGCTTTCTGTAAATACGCCAGGGCCAAATGAACCTACTTCAGTTACCTGAGTGCCGCTGCCATCTATAAAGCCTGGAGTAAGGCTCCACTCAATGCCACGTGTGGTGGCATTGCTGCAGTTCACTGCTACCAGGTTACCGCCCAAGGTGGCAGTGGTTGCTGCAATCGCTGTGGCAGTTGGAGTTGATACGGTAGGTGCCGCTGGTAAAATCCCGCTGCCAACTGCCGCTACATTGATACTCGAAGCGCCTCCGCCTCCTATAGCAATATTGCCATCATAAGTTGCCACAGCGATGGGCGAGAATTTTACATAAATGACTTTAGAATAGGAACCTACAGCATGGGGTAATGACATGCTTGCATAGTAAGGTCCGGCAGCAGTAGTGTCATAAGTAAAACCAGCTAGAGCAGCCACAGTAACATCAGTAATGTTCAAATTGCTGCCAGTGATGGTAAATGAGTTTGGACCGTATGTGCTGCTTGTGCATTGTGAACCAAAGGAGGTAAGAGTTGAGGCAGAAAGTGTGGGTGTTGCGGGTGCAGTGCCAGTAACCGAAACATCATCTATAGAAAAACTTGGGCGACCATTTGATCCGCTCACATCGCGCTGTAACCATCTCAATTGCACTTCAGCTTGTCCTTCACAAGCAATAGGTAGAGTAACGCTAACAGTCGCTGTATTGATACTTCCAGTGCCCGCAGTGTTAGCAACAGTATTTATATTTTGGTAAGTTGAACCTGCTACGTTAGTAAATGCGCCCGTGTTGCCCACACGGTATTGAAGGCCCAATTCGCCAATCCTATCTGCTGGTTGTGTGCGCTGTGTGCCAGCAAGAAATGACACTTGAATTGTGGTAAGCGCGGTAGTATTGATGGACAAACAAATGGTTCTTATGGCACTTCCTGTAGATAGTAACCCCATTTTTCCATTCATATCATATACACCACTGCCAGTAGAGGCATTGGTGCCACCGGCCATGGTTTGGTTGGCCGTAGGTGTAAGCAAATTGAATGCGCCACCGAGAGTACCTGTTATCTGCCAACCCTGTATACCAGCAGGATAAACTGTGGTTGCACCTGTCAAAGCAGCAAAGTTTTGCGTGTAGGGAAGTGTTTGTGGTGTTGGATTTGTTTGAGCTATGCTGCAAATGGACGACAGCATGATTAGCACAACCATTAAGGAATTAAATTTGAATTTCATTTTGGATTAAGAATTTGTACGGTCAAAAAAGTCGGGGCAAAGGTGCATCTTATATCACTTGTCAGGTTAAGGAAAGAATATGTGTTCGTGTCTTTTTTATCAACCGAAAATCGAAATAGCTTGTCGTTTTGGACCAAGCGATTATTTCATCCGAGGAGGATAGTAAGCTGATAATATGGAGGTTCGTTGTATCATGGCAATGAGCTAAAACGATTTTTCTAAGACTATACCACAACCAAATTGGATCGGCCAGACTGCATACTCTGGTTGTAATCTACCTAATGGTTAACCGCAAGAAAGAGATGCAAGGCGCTTTTGCGCCTTGCATCTCTTTCTTGATTCTTGTACTGATTAATGTTGCCATGCATTTGAAGAAGGATTGCGTTTCAGCATATGGAAAAGACGAAAAAGTCAACAATAAAGTCCATATTAAAGTGGCCGGACACTATTTCAAAACCGATAGGCTAAACTCCCTTTCAGGAAAAACGGAATGCCTGGGGTGAAGTGTATTTCTTCAACACTTTGAGCTTCGCCTTGCAAGCGTGACTCAGTGGCAAACTGTGTTTCATTCCATTCTGTATTCAGCACATTTTCAATACTGATGGCAAGGTCAACATGTTTGAAACGATAGCCAACATTTGCATCCACAATGGTGTAGCCTTTGGCCATAATGCTGTAGTCTTCATTGGCTGGGCGGTTTTTCAAAAAACGCGCATGTACTCCTCCATAAAAACCTTTGGGATGCAAAACGCTGATGCCGCCTGTTGCAGTTAAATCAGGTGCGAGAGGAATCAAATTATTACCTTCTTCATCGTCCATGGAGCGAGCAGTACATTGGTTGACATCTGCATTTATAAAGAGCCAGTCAGTGAGCTGATAGCGCACTCCTACATCCACTCCTTGGCGTTGAGTGCGACCACTAGGCTCCACTACTCCTGCATCGCCCACATACACAAACTCTTGCTCCAAGAATAGATACCATGCGGCTGCGTTGACGATCATATTCTTCATCGGCTTCCAAATAAAACCAAGGTCTGCACCTCTGGCTGCTGGCAGAATTTCTCTGCCGCCTTGAGGCACCGCAACACGTGTATCGTTGCTGTGAAAGCCACGACCCGTTTTTAGGTACATCTGCAACTGATTGGAATAGGTGAACAGAATATTCAGCTTCGGACTGAAGATAGCGGCCTCAGCACTTTGAGTTTTGTAAGCGCTATCCAGTTGGTTGTTGTAGTTGTTTTCAAAATAGTCAACGCGCATGGCAGGATTGATAAGCCACTTGCCAAAGTGAAATTCTGCATTCGCATAACTGTAATAATTCGTTTCGTTGATGTTGCCTAATTGAATGTTGTTAAGCAAAAACTTGCGCTGAGCGGTGTGCGATAGTTCGCTTCCTGCTGTTTGATCATTGCGTAATCCAACCGCAAATTCTATGGAGCCCTTCGTTTTACCAAGCGTGAAATAGTTTTTCAGTTCACTCTTTACACCAAATATCTGGCGGTGCTCTTTTTGTTTTATCTGGTCGCCATTGATGCTATCCTCCAGAAAAAAAGTGAAGTTGGAATACAATTCAAAATCATACAACGAATAATAGAGCGTGTTTTTGATGACAGTGTTGTCGTTGATGTTTTTAGAATAGTCCACCGCAAAGTTGGTGCGTGACGTATTGCCGCCTTCGCGATCGTCTATAGCTCCAAATCGAGTGATGAGACCTGCATCCACTGCGCGTTGCGGTAATTGTCCGCTGGCATCCCAAGAGCTGGTGAAGTGCGAAATCAATGCAGAAACTTTTCCACTGCCTGTCAGCTGCGCTGAATATTTTGCCATCAAGTTGTTGCGTTTGAAATTCTGCGGACTTTCAAATGGACCGTCATTGGAAATAAAATCTGCAGCGATGTAGGCGGACCGATTTTCGTTGTTCAGCACATTGAACATTCCCAACATCCGTGCGCTGTTGAACTGTCCCGCTTCTAGTTTTATCAAACTCTCGCTGAGGCGCTCTTTGGTTTTGAATGCCACATAACCCGCAGTAGCGAAGTTGCCTTGGTCCGCAGCATAAGGGCCTTTTCCAAAGTCAATCTTATCTACCGTTTCAGGAATGATGAAATGCAAATCCGCATAACCCTGTCCATGCGCATGCGAAACCATGTTCACAGGCATTCCATCCACGGTTAAGTTGATGTCAGTGCCGTGGTCAATATCAAATCCGCGCAGAAATATTTGCTCTGCCTTACCACCACCTGCATGTTGACCAATGAAAAGACCGGGCACTTTGCGCAATATCTCCTGTGAATTGTTGACAGGTGAAGTTTGCAAATCAATACGTGTGATCAGATTGAGCGCATCAATGCCTTCGGTAATCACTACATCATTTATTGTGACGGACTTTTCTTCCAGTGCAATCAACAGAGTTTCATCAAAGCCCGTCACTATAATTCGCATTTCTTCATATCCAATATGGCTTACCTCTAACGTATCACCCTTCTTCAAATTTTCTATCTGAAACACACCTGAGTGATTGGTGTGTGCATGTTTTTCGGAGGAGGTGTGAAAGACGAATACATCTTCAATAGGCGCATTTTGCTTGTCGGTCACATTGCCTTTCAGCACTTGTGCTGAAACTGTAGAAGCAAAAGCAGCACACGTAAAAATGATAATTAGAAGTGTCTTCATTGCTGCAAGGCATTAGGGGTATATGCCAATGAGGTTGGCTACTTATCGTTTTGCAATCATTTTTGTGGAAGGCGCTTTTATAAATTCACCATTCAAATAGGGGTTCGATTCATTCGCACGTTTCACTAATAGCTCGCCTTGTGTTTTGTTGCCATTCGCTGAATAGATAAGCCCTGCTATCATAAGCAACTCTGGATTCTGACTGTTAGTCGCCATCGCCATTGCCAAGTGCTCTTCAGCTTTCACAAAGTCGTTTTTATTGTAATAAATTTCTGCGAGTACTTTGTTTACATCAATGTTCATCGGTCGCGCTTCATATTCTTTCATTGCATACTGCAATGCCTTTTCGTTGTCTTCTATCAAGTTCATATATAATTTCGCATATTCAAGATTCATAACGTGGCCTTTGGCTTCGTCATCGGCCATCATAGCCAACACATCTGTAGTTGTTTTATCGGCCATTTCTTTTCTGCCTGTCTCTTTGTATATGTATGCAAGGTCAGCGTAGAAGGATACTTCTGGGATGATAGCACATGCTTGATTCAACAGTTTTTCTGCTTCCTCTATGTTTCCCTTTTTCTTTTCAACGGAGGCAAGACCTGCAATTGCAAAGGGATAGCCTGGACGTTCTTCTAATGTAGTTTTGTATTGCAATTCGGCTTTCATAATGTCTCCATATGTTTCATGAATTTCACCTAATGTGTTGCGTGTCCAAGCAAGGTTTTCGTAACCGGCATAGCCGGACTCTACTGCAAGGTTCATTGCTTCAATGGCTCCCTTTGGGTCGCCATGTATTTCCCTTAGGTAAGAAGCGCGTGAGTAAGAGATAAGGTCAGGGCGAATCTCCATCATCTTCTCAGCCATCTTCACAGCTTCAGCATAGTTGCCCAATTCTACATTGGCATCCACTAGCGCGCCATATATCTGTGCGTTGTTCGGATTCAATTGCACTGCTTGTGTAGCACACTCTTTCGCTGTTGCAAACTGATGCAGCGACAAGTAAACTGAAGATTTTAAAGTGAGAGCCCTGAATAATATTTCGTTGTCGGGTTTTTTTGATTGAAGGTTTTCAATCAACCCAAGTATTGCTGGGTAGTAATGTCCATGCTCGCCTGTCACGCGTGCTTCATTGATAAATATTTCAGCGAGTTTGATGTAGGAAGCAAAGTCTTGTGAATTGCTTTTGATTTTTTCTTTAGTGGTATTTACGGCTTCTTGTGTCTTCTGCCATTCCGCAGTTGCAGCCAGTTCGCCCTGGCGGGTCAGCAGTTCAGGGAGTTGATACTCGCCTGCTTGAGCGTTTATTTTTTCATTGCCCGATGCTGCTGAGTCGGTGCAAGAGTTGATGGTGCTTGCCATGAAAGCAATAAGCAAAAGGGCAAAGCAATTTTTTATGGTGGTAGTGTGTGTCATGTGGTTTTGTTCTTTTAGTGTTGTAGAAAAAAATGACTGTGCGCAGCGAATTCCACGCACAGTCATTTCAAATAGTTTATTCTGATTTAACCAGTTTGCTTGAATGAATCACCTTACCATCGGCCACTACGTTAGCTATGTAAACGCCTTCAGCCATGTTGGCTGCGTTCCATGTTGCTGCATAGTTGCCGGCAGGTTGCACTTTGTTCACCAGTGTCTCTACCAATTGACCGGAAGTGTTGTACACATAGATAGCAATCTCTGTGCTGGCACTTACGTGATACTTGATGGTAGTCTCATTTACAAAAGGATTTGGACTTGCAACAACAGTTACAGCCGCAGCAGAGAAACCAAGATTGGCTTCACCATACTGGGTGCTTCTTGCAGTCATTGCTTCATCATTCGGACAGCAGTTGTCTGTGCCAGCCCATGGTAATTGCACATAGGGGAATGAAGTTCTGAATTCTTTGTCGTTGGCCTCAATGCCTGTGGTATAGCCCAATTTAGCAAGTAGCATTGGAGTTACAGGATTTGGATCACCAGCGGTGTAGTCATCTTCCCAAAGTCCGATTGCGCTTAAAACTATCCCACCCACAGCCATCAACTCGATGCGTGTAACATCATCTTCCAAACGTCTTCCGTTAGGGAAACCATCCATGTTTGGAATGGCTTGTATAGAAGTGTTTGCATTGAAAGCAGGATCCAACAAACCAGAAACAGCGGCAGCCACAAGACCCAATGTGCTGAAGGCTTCAGAGTTGCGATCTGTTGGCGGCACAGCCATGTTCAGGCGAAGCATATCACCACCATTTGGCAAGAAGTTGTTGATGAAAGGTTTGCCGTTTGCAAGTGGATTACCTGCTTTACCTGTAGCCAATTGATAGGGTGCTAGGTTGGGAACACCTGTGTGGAATATGGGCCACAAATCAACAGAACGTGGCTTACCTGGTGCAGGCAATAACAGCGTTCCGAAGATGGCATCGTCCAAAGCAGTACCCGCAACAGCTGGTGTGTTTTTCAAACTATAAAGTCCATCAGCACCATAGCTGAAATCGAAACCTTGCAGTGAGTTTTTCTGAATGCGAAGTGGAGCCAATGCAGGCACTGCACCGCCAAACAACGCATCGTCCATGTACAAGCTCAACTCTGGATTGAAGAAGTACTCCTTGTGACCCGCTATCTCAGCGTACGGAGTTGTAGAATTCCACAAATCCTTGTTGCCAACAGGTATTACAGCTTCGTTGGTAAGCGGCATACCGATGCGCGAAATTTGTCTCCATGGACCGAGGTATTTCTCAGGGCCCATCGTTTGCACTTGATTGGATGGATTCAAAATTCTGATTTGCTGACGGCTGGCAGAAGCCCACACACCAATTACAAAATCAGCATCTAAAATGCTTGTTGCCTGCGCAGCTGTTTTGCCATTTTTCTGCAAAGTGCTGATTGGGATTTTCAAACAAATAGTGCTCACATTGTAGCATGCAACCCCATCGCGCGGTGTACCATCCTGACGTGGAGCATCGCCCAAATCGAATATGCCACCAAGGTCTACGAAGAATGGATCGTCCACTGGGCCCGCAAAAACGGTCTCACCGGTTGAGGTGGATGTGATGGCGTTAGTGAACAATGTTTCGTAGTCGCTATTCAAACCTGCACCACCTTCTATAGAGCGTGGTCCGATGTTGTAGGGCGGCACGATACCATTTGTTTTGATGGTTTGAAACGACATACCACCATTGATGCTGCGTTGCAGCGTGTAAGTGGTCTTGTGGTTTTCTGCACCCAAACGAATGTTGAAGAATGTAGTAGGATCCTGGTTCGTTTGAAAGAAAGTGAAACGATAGATGATATCGTCACCCGTTGTGCTCAGATTGTTGTCAATGTGAATTTCGTAACGCACATTGGTACCAAACTGATAGTAGTTAGGTCCTCCATCCGGCTTTTGAAAGGGGATGTAGTTAGCAATAATGGTGATGTAGTTCGGATCATCAGGGCTTCGGAAAGCATAGAGGTCCGTGTTGTCGGCCAACGGATCGTTGGCAATAAATGGTGCTTCGCGGTGGCTGGAGGCAAGCATATTGCCCGCGCCAAACACGAAGGCAGAGAGCAGAAAAATTCTGCACATCCGCGCTAAGTTGTAGCATGTACTCATGTTGTTTAAATGAATTGTTTGTTATAAAAAATTTTGTTTCGGTTGGCTAAGCATCACAAACGACCGTTTGTGTCCGACCGAGATGATTTACGAAAGACAATTCGTTTCGGATTTCCGCACAGATGAATAGTCACGCTTTTCCATGTGGGCGCGACTGAATTATAAAAAAAAGGAGGGGCTGAGTTATCGCTTTGAAGGCAGTTTGTACCGCTTCATCACCAGCGATTCAAAAAACCTGCTGGGCAAAGTCCTCATCAGGGTGAGGCTGAAACGTTGCATAGGCGTGGCCACACGAAAACGCAGCCTTGGATTTTCCATGGAGATGATGGAAGCAATGCGATCACCAATGACTTCAGGAGTGCGTGCATGTTCTACTTCCTCGCTCACTTTGTGCAGCACATCATCGCTTTGTGTGTTGTAGGCAGTGCGGTCAACATGTGCGGCCACCATTCGGGTGGTGTTGATGTTGGTTTTGAAATCGCCTGGTTCTATTAGGCAAACTTTTATTCCAAATTGTTTTACCTCCATGCTGAGTGCTTCAGTAAAACCTTCTACCGCAAACTTGCTTGCGCTGTATATACCTCTGAAGGGCAATCCAATTTGTGCAGCCATGCTGGTAATGTTGATGATGTAACCACCACCATTGGTTCGCAAGTGTGGCAGGCAAGCGCGGCACACGTTCAGTACACCAAACACATTGGTATCAAAAATTTCGCGCGCTTCTTTGTCTGAAATATTTTCTACTGGGCCTACAAGTCCAAGACCTGCATTGTTTACCAGCACATCCAGCCGCTGGGTTTGAGAGAATATGTATTGCACCGCCTCTCGCACGGAATCTTCATTGGTGACATCCATACGAACCATGGTATAACCATTGCGCTGTTCACCGTTTTTCGCAAAGCGGCTGGTTCCAAATACTGTGTGACCTTTTTTAGTAAGCACCTCAGCAACTGCCTGACCTATGCCGCTGCTGGCTCCTGTTACTAATACTACTTGAGGCATGGTTGATTGCACTTTGAGATGGGCTAAAATAGTTTGCCTCACGTTTCATCCATTTAGATTCGCACATTCTTATTCCACCCATGCAAGACTTTCTCACGCACTTCGAGGCAAAAGGCTTTTATGTATTTCCATCATACATTGAAAACGAAACTGCAGAAGGAATTCGTGCTGAAATAGAGCGACTTCGCGAACAAGAGTTATTTAAAAAGGCGGGCATCGGTCGCGAGTCTAATTTTCAAATAGACCAAGCCCAACGTGGCGATTTTATCCATTGGATAGAACCATTGACGGCCTCAGCAGACACCAACGTATTTCTGGGCAAACTGCAAGAACTTGTTACAGAACTCAACAGGAATTTCTACCTGGGCATTCGCGGTTTCGAATGTCATTACACACAATATCCTGAAGGCACATTCTATAAACGCCATACTGACCGACATAAAAATGTCTCGCACCGCATTGTGTCGTTTGTTTTATATCTGAATGAAAATTGGCGGCTCGAGGAGGGTGGCATCCTGCGCATCTATCACGAAGATGAAAGCCATGATGATGTGTGGCCACAAAATGGTACGCTGGCCATTTTTTTAAGTGAAAAGGAACATGAGGTATTGCCTACGAGCCGCACGCGGCAAAGCATTACCGGATGGATGAGGAACAATGAAGTAATTTGAAAATTTGAGAATGTCCTTACTCCGTCTTATTAGAGTTGGGACAGTCAATTTCAACCCCCTAGCTTGATACAATTTTCAAATTGCCAAATTTTCAAATTGTCAAATTGTCTCGGCCTTACCTTGCGCCCATGCGCATTATCCCCGGCACTATTCAAACCCTTCCTGTTTATGACTCTAATCATCGCGGCTATATGCTGGGAGATGAGAGAGAATTTGTCATTCTTCCAAAACGTGATGTGAATAAAGACCTGGAAGAAGGTGAAGAGATAGAAGTGTTTACTTTCTACAACGAAGAGCAAGACCTTGAAGCGACTATCCAATTGCCCATAGTGCAGGTGGGGCAGATGGTTTGTATCAAAGCAAACAATGTCAATACAATGGGTGCCTTTGTGAAAATAGGCACCACCCGCGACATTCTTATTCCAACAAAAGAGCAACGCGAACCGATAGAGGCAGGACAAATGGTGTTGATGATAATGCGCGAGGATATTCAGAACAGAAGGCTGTTCGGAAGCACCCGCATATCATCGAATCTGTTGAACAAAGACATGACCTATGAGCGGGGCGATGAAGTGGAACTGATGATTGCAGAGAAGATAGAAGTTGGAAGAAGGGTAGTGGTGAATGGAAAACACTTTGCTGCTTTGTTTGAGCAGGAGATAATGCAGAAGCTGCACTTTGGTGAAAAGGTGAAAGGGTATGTGCGGCAGATAGAAGGCAAAGACCTGGTGGTGAGCATGCAGCGCGAAGGACTGGACTTGCTGGAAGATGCAAAGTCGAGCATCATGAACTTTTTGCTCAACAACAATGGTTACGCACGCTTGAATGATGACACCGATGCGGAGGAAATAAAACTGCGCCTTCGTATGTCGAAGAAAACCTTCAAGAAGGCAGCAGGAATGCTGTTCAAAGAAGGAAAAGTCATCTTAACCAAACTCGGAATAAAATTCAATAAGGAAGGTGACATACCCACTGCATGGCGCAATACAAAATTTGTAGAAGAAAATGAACCACCGCGTGTAAAGAAAGTGGCGGTGGCAGAGGATGAAGGCGAAGTGGAAGAAAAAACTGCCGTGAAGCCGCGCAAAGAGTTTGTGGACAAGCGCAACTACAAAGGCCGTATCAACGAGTTTGATGAACGCAACGGAATACTGAAACCAAAAACCGAAGAGCGCAGACCCAGAAACGATGATCCGCGCACAGGAGAAAGAGTGCTAAAACCTGCTAGAAGCACAACACCCAATAGGGCAGAGGAGAGGAGACAAAAGCCGGATGAAAGAAAGCCTCTGACTACAAGAAGAGAGGAACCGAAGGAAGCACCCATGCGCGAACCAAAACGCATTTTGAAACGCAGGGATGAAGGGCGCAGCCCAGATGGTTCGGAAAGCAATAAGTAAAGCGCGATTATTTGCCGCATGTCGCGAATAGCAGATAAACTCCAGAGAATTAGTCGTGCTTGGCACTACCGCTTCGGTATTGAGCAGGCACTTTATGCCAACACTGGTGCGCGCGATGTAGTGGTGATGTACCACAACATATTGCCACAAGCAAGGCCCGATGTTAACATCAGAAACCTGGCAGCGGATGAATTTGAAAAGCATCTGAAGTATTACAAGATGCGCTATGATGTGGTGCCGCTTCAGCAATTGTTCGATAGCAAGGCCAGTCATCAGCGTTTAGCCATCACCTTCGATGATGGACTGGTGAACAACCTGCGCTATGCACTACCTGTGCTGGAAAGCGAAAAACTACCGGCCACATTTTTCATTACCACATCGTGGATCAGGGGCGAAAGCACATTGTGGCCTGATGTACTGAGTGTATTGCTCAGCAAAGTGGATCGCGAGGTGCACTACAAACGCGAGCGATTTGTTCGCACGTCACCCATCCACTTTCACAGCGAGGTAAGCGGCCAGCAACTGCAGCATGTGCTTCTCAATGAAGCGCCTGTTGACATTCTGAAATTCATACAAGAACTGGAAAACAAATGCGACTGCCATCCTGCACAAGAGGCAGCGTACGAAGACCTTTGCCGCATAATGACAGGTGAAGAAATAAAGCTGCTGGCACAAAGTCCTTATGCCTCTGTTGGCAGCCATGGTGTATCGCACCACAACTTGTTGCAATTGCCTTACCTGCAAGTGAAGGAAGAATTGCAGGACAGTAAAAGCTATTTGGAAAAAGTAACGGGCAAAGAAGTAAATGCTATTGCTTTTCCTTTTGGACTATACACCCGAGAGACGCTGGACATTGCCACTGACGTAGGCTACAAACACCAACTGGTAGTGAACTACCTGCATACCGATGACCAATCAGATGCGCGCGTCATCAACAGAATCGGTTTGTACAACGACCGCAGTTTTGTGGAGCAGATGCATTTGGTGAATGGGTTTTAGGTTTCCTTATGTGCGTTGAAAAATGCGAAGTGACAGATTCGAACGTTCCACTGCTGCACACTACTCCTTAGGCGATAAGATAAAATAATATCCATTTTTCAGTTTCTTGCGACCTACATAAAAATGCGAATTTTTAATAGTCCAAGTTTTGTAATTGCCGATCATTTGAAAGAACACGGTGTTCTTAAGAGGTCTATCCCATTGAGGAATTTCAAATTCATGATGAACGATTATTCCATCATGAAAAAAGTAAATACGAAAAACGTTGTCAATGGAATATGGAGACCCTAAGGGCAATTTAGATAGAACGTCTTCTCTTGTAGCATTTATGTCAAAAACTGTCATTGAATCCCATTCAAAAGGAGTAATATCTGAGAGGATTACAAAGCAAGAATCAATATTTGAGCATTTATCTTCTATCAGTCCACCAATTAAACTTTTAGAAGAGTGACTGCAGGATAAGCATAAATAAATGATTATTGATACTAATAGAACAAATTGTTTACTCATATTTTACTAAAATTCTCTAGGTAAGTCTTTTATCTTGGATAATGATTTTGCACCAAGTCATTTTTTTTGCTATTTGCGACAGTTTGCTCTTTTTAATTGGTAACTCTCGTTTGTCCGGATATCCTAATCCAAATTGTTCCAAGGATTTCAAACAATAAATTTTACGAGATATTTTTTCTATTGGATTACTGGTTAGATTAAGGTATTTCAAAGCTTTGAAGTTTCCGATCGCCCTTGGCAATATCCTTATTTTATTGTCTGCCAATACGAGCCGTTCGAGATGTTTTAGCTCACTTAAGAAATCCGGAAATTCTTCAAGACTCCCACTTTTTAAGTTCAATACTCTTATTTCTTTCAGCTTAAGTAGTTCAATAGGTATTTGCTTCAAGCCATGATTCGTTATGTATAAAACTTCTAGCGAATCAAGTTCAAATATGCCTTTAGGAAATTCTGTTCCCCCGTTGAGGTCCAAAAGCAATTCTTTGGAATTGGGCCTATTTACGATGGCACTGTCAATAGAATAGTTTACTTGCCCCATCGCACAAGAGTAATAGAGCGCAAAAAGAAAAGTAATTGATTTCATAGTCCTAACTGTCCATTCAGGAGAGGGTTTAGCGCAGGGTAACCCTTGCCACCAACTTTGTCGGCCTTGCCCCCTGATATGACAATCCTTTGTATTCATTCTTCTACTTATGGATGCTAACGTAAACCAATCTTGGCTGCAAGCCTAGTAAAGTATCAAGTCTCCATCCGACATAGCAGCAAAGCCCTCTTACAGTCTAGCATAAGACTTTTCACCTAAAGCATGCTTGCTCGATGGGAATTGCACATCTTCGCCTTGACAATCATCAACTCTTTCTGCACCCTCATCACCACACATTTGTATCGTTAAAACAAAAACAATGGACAGAAAAGACTTCCTCAAAAAAGGACTTGCAGGCGCAGGAGTGCTTGCCACAGCGGGTGTAGCTGCTGCAGTGGTCAAAAACAATATTGACGAATTGCAACCCCTCGATGCGGCCAAACAGGTTGGCTTCAACCATCTGCCCAATCCACAAACGGTGATGACAAACAACATGATCATACACAAAGCCGACACCCGCTGCAAAGCGGACTACGGCTGGCTGAAGACGAACTATTCGTTTTCCTTTTCCAATTATTACAACCCCGAGCGCATGAACTTCGGAGTGCTGCGCGTGCTGAATGACGATGTTATTGCAGGCGGTATGGGCTTCGGCACACACCCGCACGACAACATGGAGATTATTACCATTCCGCTGGAAGGCGCAGTGGAACACAAAGACAGCATGGGTAACAGCGGCACTATACCAGCGGGCGAAGTGCAAGTGATGAGTGCAGGCACCGGTATTTACCACAGCGAGTTCAATCACATCAAAGACAAGGAATTGAAGCTGATGCAAATCTGGATATTTCCCAACTCAGCCAACGTTACTCCCCGCTACGACCAGGTAAAACTGAAAGCAGAAGAGAAAAACAAACTCAATCAAATTCTGTCGCCCAGCGCAGATGATGAAGGTGTGTGGATACATCAGAATGCATGGTTCCACATGGGCACATTGGAAAAGGATGTGACTACAACCTACACCCTGAAAGACGGAGTCAACAATGGAGTCTATGCTTTCATAATAGAAGGCGAAGCAAAGATTTCGGATCAGGATTTAGGCAGGAGGGATGCCCTTGGTATTTGGAATGTGACAGAACTGACCATTACCCCAAAAGCGGACACGCGCATATTGCTAATGGAAGTTCCTATGAAAGTTTCTTGAAGAAATGGAATGAATACAAAATAAAAACGGATGGCTTTAGCCATCCGTTTTTATTTTGCCTTTCATTTTTGAAGGAGCTTGCCGTGCATCAAAGATGTCCGTCACAATAATTTTGTCGGGTGTCAGGTAGTAGATGATTTTGTAGTTGCCTGAAACAAGTCTCCTGTATTTTCTTTCACTATGCGACAATTCAAACTCTACTTGCCCAATGTGCGGATTGCTTAGCAGGATAGATGCCTTTTTCTTTACTCGCTTAAGAATGCTTTTGCGTCTTGCAAGACTAACGCCTTGTTTCTTCATGAATGCGTCCGCAAGAAGGAAAGAAAGCTGCGCTGACCTGGCGTAAACAAGTTTCATTTTTTCGATCTTGTCACCATCTCCTTTTTTTCATCATCCTCATGCACCTGTTCAATCTCAGCCCAGAACTGCTCATGCGGAAGAACCCGACCCGCTTTTATGTCTTCATCAGATTTTCTTGAACGCTCCAGCAGCCATTCGCCATAAGTCGGTTCAGTTTTCTTATTCACTGCTTTTTTGCTCTTGCTTTTTGGGGCCTTTGCAGGCTCAAGAATTTCCTGCACGCGCACCAGCTTCGATTCGTCATCGGTGCTGTCAATCAAATCGTGCAAGCGTTGCTTGTCAAATTGCTTTTCCATGTGCTTCTTAATTGCTACTTCAAAAGTAAAGTCATTCTTAGAACCACGATGATTTTTTACTTCTTGAAGTTTTGCCACCAAGACCCAACACACCAAGAATTCCACGCGCTAATTCGCGCACAACAGTGTTGCCAACTTGTCTCACCATGGTGTTTTTGCTCATGCGTTCTATTACGGTTGGGTCTTCCTTTTCTTCTTTTGGTTTTCGCTCCCCGCGTTTTACTTCTACTTCTTCCTCTTCGTTTTCAGCTTTTGCATTGTTCAGTTTTGCTTCCAGCATTTCATAGGCACTTTCTCTATCCAATACCTCATTGTATTTCATTGTAAGCATGGAAGAATTGACGACTCTATCTATCTCTTCTTGTGCCAGCACACCCATTCGGCTGGCTGGTGCGCGTAGGTGTGTCGCAGCCAATGGTGTTGGAATTCCCTTTTCATTTAGCGCAGTTACAAGTGCCTGACCGATACCAATGGTTGTAAGTAATTCCTCTGTTTTGTAGAATTCAGATATGGGATAGTTCTCTGCCGTTTTGTTGATGGCTTTGCGATCCTTTTCAGTAAATGCACGAAGTGCGTGCTGCACCTTCAAACCAAGTTGTGCCAGCACATCTTCCGGAATGTCATAAGGATTTTGTGTACAGAAATAAATACCCACCCCTTTTGAGCGTATCAACTTGATGATGGTTTCTATCTGGTCAAGAAGTGCTTTGCTGGCCTCGTTAAATATGAGATGAGCTTCATCAATGAACACACAGAGTTTTGGTTTATCCAGATCACCTGCCTCAGGAAATGAGTTGTAAATCTCAGCCAGCATTTGCAGCATGAAGGTGGAAAACAATTTGGGTTTGTCTTGAATATCAGTGAGGCGAACAATGCTGATGATGCCTCGGCCTTGCTGATCAGTTCTCACCAAGTCGCTTACCTCAAATGATTTTTCACCAAAGAAAATTTCAGCGCCTTGTGTCTCCAGTTCTATCACTTTTCTGAGAATGGTACCCGTGGAGGCTTCAGAAATTTTACCATAGAGTTTTTCTATTGCTTCTTGGCCTTCATTGGTGCTGTATTGAAGCAGGCGTTTGAAGTCTTTCAAATCAAGCAAAGGCAAATTGTTGTCGTCAGCAAACTTGAATATGATGGCGACTATTCCTCCTTGCACATCATTCAACTCAAGAATTTTGGAGAACAGCACCGGACCAAATTCGCTTACAGTTGCCCTCAGTCGTGTGCCACTTTGTTTGGAAAGGGTAAGCAATTCAATGGTGGTTCCTGCTGCTTGGTAAGGAATTCCGATAGCCGTGTGTCGCTCTTCTATCTTAGGATTTGTGGCACCTGCTGCTGCTATCCCACTAAGGTCACCTTTTAGGTCCATCATCAAAACAGGGATGCCTTTTGCTGCCATATTCTCTGCTATTATTTGCAGAGTAACGGTCTTTCCTGTGCCGGTGGCTCCGGCTATCAGTCCATGTCTGTTCAGAGTTTTTAATGGAATCTTTACATGCGCAGTTGTTTGCGGTGTTCCATCCAGCAAGGCAGCGCCAAGGGTTATCGAGTCACCTTTGAAAGTATGCCCATCAAGTATGTGTTGGTTAAATTTTTCTATACGGTCCATTTTATTCGAGATATTCTTTAGGGGGCGAAAATATTGTGGAGCGTAAAAGGAGATTAGATTCGCTTCTATGATTTCTTTTTAAGAAGAATCTTTTAAACTTAAATTTTTTTAATCATCAATAAATAATGCTAGACCAAATTCTCAATTTTGTAAAAGAACAATCAGGTAGCGCAGTGGCAGCAGAACATGGCCTGAATGACAATGACCAAAATGAAGTATTCAATGTAGCTCAAAGCTCGGTGACGGATTCGTTGAAGAGCCAAGCCATGAGTGGCAATTTGAGTGGCTTGTTGGATATGTTCAACGGAAAAGCTGATGCAAACGATGGCAGCAATCCGGTGGCGGGTGGAATGATGCAAAACGTAATAGGCGGCTTGATGGACAAACTTGGCTTGGACGAAGGCAAGGCTGTCGATATCGCTAACAGCATAGTTCCTCAAATCATCAAGCGTTTCTCTAGTCCTGAAACGGGTACTGCAACCGATGCAGGCGACCTAGTGAAAAAGATAGGTATGGAAGGTGACAATGGAATAATGGATGTAGTGAAAAATTTCACTGGTGGAGATGGTGGCGGCATCATGGACACCGTGAAGGGTTTGTTTGGAGGTAAATAATCAATCAACAAAATCAATAAATGATAAAAGGGCCACTGGCCCTTTTATCATTTTGGAGTTAGTGTTCTCTTCGGAAATGGAACACCAACTTCTCACTGTTTTCATCCAATGGAAATGCGCTGATAGTGACGTCCATGGAGTCGTTGGTGATAAAATCGTAACAGATTACTTGCGGAAAGTCGTGAAGTTGATTGGTGAATTCAATGCGATGCGAGTTTTGAAATGAACTAGTAAATGGAATGGCTTTGCCATCATTTTGGCTCATCACCGTTGGAGAATAGACGGGCGTGCCTTTCAGATTTTCTATGGTGATGGTCTCACTCTCTTTCATTTCGATTCCATCCATTTCAAAACTGGTTCCTATCAGTTTCTCTTCACCC
Source organism: Flavobacteriales bacterium (assembly GCA_031414655.1). GTDB lineage: Bacteria > Bacteroidota > Bacteroidia > Flavobacteriales_D > Sanyastnellaceae > JANNVZ01. Next base: position 308,204 of record JANNVZ010000015.1, on the reverse strand, counting down.
CAAGCCCATCGCTCAACAATTTCGACACCATCCGAATTCATTTTCCAATCACCTACCAGCAGGTCGAAGTTGAAAGCCTCCACTCGGTTTTTTGCATTGTCAGCGCATCCAACGATTAAAAAAAGAGAGACGATAGCAAGCTGAATACGCTTCACCGCTAATTGATTTTTTGGTAGACAAAATTCTTCCGCACATTTTCGCCTTCCTGCAGGCCTTCTATATAGTTGACAATAGTGGAGTCATTAGAAAGAGAGTAAACAATCCGTTGCGGAAAGGGATACTTTGGATTGAAGAACTCAATGCTGTTTTCGGTTTGCTTTGCCAACTGAAATGGAATTTTTTCGCCATCAAGACTCGCACTTGCTGAGACAGAATAAATCAAACCACTTTCAGTCTTTCTGATACCAAGAAATTCAATGAATATGGTATCACTGCTATTCAAGATGAAACCTTTGCCGCTAAGATTCCCTTCACTATCCATATTCCACTGCGTTATTTCATGGGTGCCTTCATGGTGAAAATCCCATGTACCAACGAGCCTTTTTAAGTTGAAATTCTGAGTTGGGTGGTCCTCATCGTTACAACTCACACAGACTTGAAGTAAGGAGATGACAATAACAGCAGCTAGAGCATATCGCATTTGGCGAAAATAGATGGAGGCCCTTTTCATCGCAATAAGGTTTTGCACATTTAAGATTCCACAGAAAGGTGAAAACTATCACGCTTTAATATGCAACCACTCTTAGATTTGTAAAGTCAATGTAAAGGAAACCACCAACTCAAAGGAAAATTTTATTAAGTACAACCTAATAATGATAAGGAAATCACTTCTCTTTTTTGCCGTTTTATGCAGCACAATTGGCCTACAGGCTCAGGTAGTTGTCAACGAATTCTGCACCGCTAATTACTCAGACTGGGCATTGGGCGGGGAATACGAAGACTGGGTTGAACTGTACAATCCTACAGGTGCTGCGGTAAATATCAGCGGTTATTGGCTGAGCGATGATGCTACAGATGTGCAGAAGTGGGCATTTCCTGCAGGTACGACAATAGGAGCAGGAAATTATCTGCTGGTGCTACTTACAGGCACTGGTGATTATGACCCAGGGTTTTTGGGCGAGCTGAATACAAACTTCAGAGTGACTCAAACCAATGGCGATGACATCATTTTCTCCAATGCAGGAGGCACCATTCTAGAACAATACGACTTGGCAATCATTGGAGCTTTTCATGCCAATCATTCCTATGCCCGCGATACAGATGGCGGTGCTACTTGGAGCATTCATACCAACCCGTCAGAAAATGCGGCCAATGGTGGCGCCACTGCTGATGGCTATGCACAAAAACCGACACTTAGCATTCAGGCCGGTTGGCAGGCAGGTCCTATCAACGTAAGTATATCTGCTGAAGCGGGTACCACCATCTACTACACGCTTGATGGCTCAGAGCCTAACAATGGTGATGCGGTTTATGGCGGCCCAATCAACATCAGTGCAACTTCAACGCTTCGAGCAATAGCCTACTCTGCAGATCCGTCTATTCTGCCAAGCCACAGTGAGACCAATACTTATTTTTTCGGTGCAGGTACACAACACAATGTGACAATGGTGACCATTAGTGGCGCGACCTTGAGCGATGGTTCTTGGGGTTGGGGCGGTGGTCCTGGGGAATCAACCCACATTGAGTTTTTCACACCTGCAGGTGTTTTCCTTTCTGAAGCTCAAGGAGATAGCAATGAGCATGGCAACGACTCTAATGCCTACGACCAGCGTGGTTTTGACTATATCACAAGAGATGCTTTAGGCGAAGACAATGAAATTCAATATCCTGTTTTCGAATCATCAGACAGACAAGGCTATGAGCGTTTGATATTTAAAGCAGCGGCTAACGACAACTATCCTTTTTCTGACGGTGGACACATACGCGATGCTTATGTGCACGAGCTTTCAAGATTAGGTGGCTTACACCTAGATGAGCGCAGGTCGCAGTGGTGCGTGCTTTATATCAACGCAGCCTACTGGGGAGTTTATGATTTCCGTGAAAAGGTGGACGATACTGACTTCACTGACATCTACTACGACCAACCTGATGGCTTCGTTGATTTTATAAAAACTTGGGGTGGAACATGGGAAGAATATGGCAGTTGGGATGACTGGAATGATTTGGTCGATTTCATTACCACCAATGACATGACGAATCAAGCCAACTATGACTATGTTCTGACCCAATACAATACTCTAAGTCTGATTGACTACTTTATATTGAATGGTTATGTAGTGTGCACCGACTGGCTGAACTGGAACACGGCTTGGTGGCGCGGCCGTCACCCGGATGGTGATGCTAAACGCTGGAAGTATGCTCTGTGGGATGATGATGCCACCTTTGGTCATTATGTAAACTACACTGGAGTGCCAAGCACACAGCCTGATGCTGACCCATGTCAAATTGAACAAATGGGCGATGTAGGCGGACAAGGCCACGTGCCTGTCCTCAATGCACTGTTCGACAATCAAGATTTTCTTGCTGACTACGTGCAGCGTTATGCCACCCTTTCCAATACCATTTTTTCTTGCGAACGCATGATAGAAGTTTTAGACAGTATGGCACTGGACATAGAACCCGAAATGGCCCGCCAATGCACACGTTGGGGTGGCACCTTCGCTGGTTGGCAAGCCAATGTGCAAGAAATACGCGACTTCATTCTGGACCGTTGTGCTGATGAAGTAATTGGTGGTATTGAAGACTGTTATGACGTTGAGGCCATCACTATTACTGTAATGATAGATGGTGTTGGTGAAATTTCTTTCCAGGAAATTTTCTTGAACAATGGCAACACACCTTTCAGCGGTACTTACTTCGCTGATTTGGATCTCGACTTGGATGCATTGGTAGAAGATGCAGGTTGTGGCTCATTTACTGGTTGGGAGATTGTAAGCGGCACCGGAACACTTGCAGATCCCAATGCCATTCAAACTACGCTCAACGCTCAAACCGACTTAACCCTTGTAGCTCACTTTAGCGAACCCAGCAATGGTCCTGTAGTAGTTATGAGCGATGTATCGCCTTTTGGCGCAGGAGTTATTGAGGTAAATGGAATAGCTCAAGGAACTTACCCATATGACTACAGTGGTGATTCAGGTGCGGAAGTATCTTATTCAGTTATCGAAAACCAATGGTACACCTTCAATCACTGGGAGGTAAATAACGCAACCATTTCTCCTGATGATGAAAGCACAACCATTACCATAAGCCCTTGTGTCAGCGATACTATTGTTGCCGTATTCGACTACACGGCCAACTTCCACCTTTGGGTGCAGGTAGGTCCTGACGGTGGTGGTACGGTGAATATGAATGGCGCGGCACTTCCGGGTGGTCTTCCTTGGGATAGTCAGTTAGAGGGATTTATTAATTACCAATTCAACGCTATTCCCGAAGATTCTTGGAGCACATTCTCCCATTGGGAAATAGGTGGCAACACATTAACACCTGATGAATTGGCCACAATAGTGACCCTGAACCTTCAAATGGATGACACCCTGACGGCAATGTTTACAGTAACTCCTCATTACACCATTACTGTGCTAGTGGACCCACCTTACATGGGCACTGTGCAATTTGAGGATAGCTATACTGGTAGTGGTTATGTCACCAATACTGGGATGACATTGGAAATGGCGGGCGATATGCCCCATGATTTCCTCGTTACGCCAGAAGAATATTGGAACTTTACCAAGTGGACAGCCAGTAATGCTGCACCGATGCCAAATGCACTATTGAAAGAAGTCAACTTTACCTTCAATGAAACAGATACTGTTATTGCACATTTGGAGCAAGAGCCTTATACCGTTTACGTGCCCAACAGCTTTTCACCGAACAATGACGGAACCAATGATGTGTTTCTGCCAGTAGGCAATGCGATGGATCCCGCTTCTTACCATCTTATGATTTTTAACCGTTGGGGCGAGAAAGTGTTTGAGAGCAGAGATATGAACCAAGAGTGGGAAGGTGATGTGAAACTGGGCGAGTACTATGTGCCCGATCAGGTGTACACTTATTTCCTAAAAGCGAAAAGTGTGCACAATGCTGAGCCAAGGGAGTACACAGGTTCTATTACCATTTTCAGGTAAGGAGGAACACGAAATGAATTAAAAAGAACCCCGCCCCGATGAAAACCGGGGCGGGGTTCTTTTTGTTTTAAACTATTGAAATCTAATGTGTCTGTGCCATTATTAGAACGAACTTATCAGGCCACCGTCATCATTGGTTGTGTTGACACACAGCGAAGAACATTCAACTTCTGCAAAGTTGTTTTGCTTCTAAAGCAATTAGATGAATGACAACAGCGCAATTGTTTTGCAATTAAACAGAAGGGAATGGGCTGGAGACACGGTTGTTTTATAAACACTTCGTTTCACTACTGCATGACAAATGATTTCGTTCGTAAGACTCCTTTTTTGAGCAACCCTTCTTATGTATCAGGCAATGAGACTTTCAGATAGGGAACAACACAAATAGTGTGGGCCCAGGTGCAATTGGTTTTGCGTTCAGGGACACTTACTTAATAATAAGGAATTGAAAATCAGCCATAAACAGAGGTTGACTTAGAGCTTAAATACTGTTTACCATCTTACTCACTTGCTTGATGTCTGCTTTCAGAAAACCTTTAGTGTCAAACTTCTTCGCCTCGTTTAGATGAATAATGGCTTCGCGCTTTTTACGCTTGTTAGCAGCAAGCACAGCAAGGTTGAGGTATGCCGCGGCTTTATCATGGTTCATGCGAAGGCCATGGGTAAGTGCTTGGCGAAAGTACTTTTCACTTTGGGCAAGGCTGGCCTTCTGCACATCCACACTTCCCAAAAGAAAGTAATAGTAACCTTTTTGTTTTTTCCATAGGTGGTCAGGATTTATGCGCTCCAGCCAGGCTTTTGCCTTTGGCATGTTTTGCTTGCGAAGTTGAAAGAATGCTAGAACCATGCGAACGCTGCGAAGCGTCATTAGCACTAACAAAGCGCACACCAGCACCATCATTATTCCCCAACCCCAATGTCCACTTATGAATAAGTAAGTGGTAAATGCAAGCGCTGCCATTGCCACTATTCCTTTTATAATGCGTGTATCTATCGATTTCATTTTGTTTTTGTAAGGGGCGGCAAATCTAAACCGCCTGAAAACAAACCATGACTGTTTTCAGAATCCTTGTGGGTTTTTATAAAAAAAAGAATTCCCCACCACTTTCGCGGCAGGGAATCCCTCATCACTACTAACTCTCTACAACTATCTATTTACTATGAATCTTGTGGATTCAGATAGTCGCCCTGAAATGATTTGGAGGTTATACACCCCGTTATCTAAATCATTAACGTCAATAACACTGCTGAAATTTCCTTTGTTCAAAAGGTCAGAAATATTTTTTACAACACGACCATTTACATCTATCACACTAAGTTGGGCATTGTTACTGAGCAACAATCCGCTCAAAATCAATTGCTCACTTACAGGGTTCGGATATAAACTCAGACCAGAAGTAAGTGCGTTTTCTTGCACACCCACATACAATGGCAGAGGCAAGGTAGTTCCATCAGCCAGCGCTACCCACAGGCCGAAGTCAGCACCATCACTGTTGTTAGCTGGGTTCAAGAAACCACTCGCGAATACAGTTATGGCGGCTCCATCTAAACCAAGTGTGTTGAGTGGGGCTGCATAAGTTCCTACTGTTACTGTACCTGTTTGGTCTTGTACTTCTAGTGCGTAATCGTTGGTGGCTGAAAGTGATACATAGCCAGCAAAGTTTCCGTAAGGCAAGTTGTTCACAACACCATCTACTGGCACTGTTACTTCATTCACGTCTACCGCAGGTGCATCAGTGCTACCATGGAAAACAAGTACATCGGTATTAGTAGCAACCACTGCTTCTTCGCGAGCACCAGCAAATACTTTCAGGTCAAAACCAGGAGCAGGATTGTAGCCTGTTGCACTAACAATTCCACTTGCTATTATCACATAGGTTTCACCTTCAGTAAGGGTGTAGTTGAAAGTGGCAATAGCATCACTTACGTCATCACTGTTTGAAGGTGCAATAGCAATCTCTATTTCAACTGCTGCTGGCAGGTCTACAAAAGGTGTAGCGGTGCGGAATGCAAAGTCATTGAGCAACAAACCTCCATTGAGGTAAACGTCCACTTCTTCAGCGGCTGCATCTGCACAATTGTGTATCACTTGAGCACTAGCAAAAACGGGCTCTACCACTACTAAAGGAAGTGGAATAAGTTCGCCACCACTTGGCAGAGCTACCCAAAGACCGAAGGCTGGACCATTGCTATTGTTAGCAGGATTTAAGAAACCGCTAGCCAATACTGTGATAGCAGCACCATCTAAACCAAGTGTTGCAAGAGGAGCAGCGTATGAAGCCACTGTCACAGTGCCTGTTTCATCCGTAACATCCAAAGTAACATCTACAGTAGGCAGTTCAAGATAGCCTGCGAAGTCTGAATACATTAGGTTGTCAACTGCAGTCACATTTAGAAATACATTCTCTTCAACATCTACTGTTGGAGCATCTGTGCTTCCGTGAAAAACCAATACGTCTGTGCCCATCATATCACTTGCTTCATCACGAGCACCAGCAAATATCTCAAGGTTGAATGCAGGTGCAGGATTGTAGCCTGTACCACTTACAATTCCGCTAGCTACTACAATGTATTTTTCGTCAGCCATCAAGTTGATGTTGGCAAACGTTGCTACCGCATCTTCAGCACTTTCGCTATCACCAGGAGCAATGGCGATATCAATATCGATACCTGCAGGCAGGTTCACAAAAGGTGTTGCTGTGCGAAATTCTACATCATTGGCCAAAAGAAAACCATTGGTATAAATGTCCACCACAGAAGCTGCAGCGTCAGCACAATTGTGTATTATTTGTACGCTTGCAGTTGAAGTAGGTAATGCTATCAGGTTGCCGCCTGAAGCAAGCGCCACCCAAAGACCAAAACCTGGACCACCGCTGTTTTGCGTAGGGCTTAAAAAACCACTAGCAAGAACAGTTATGGCTTGACCACCTAAATTAAGTGCTGAAAGCGGAGCAGAATATTCTGCAACCGTTACTGTGCCAGTAGCATCAGTTATTGCCAGACCGTAGTTCGCAGTTGGCAATTCTAGATAACCAGCAAATTCAGCGTAGTTCAAATCGTCCACAGCTGTTAGCAATAGCAATTCATTTTCTACCACGTCTACTGTTGGAGCATCTGTGCTGCCATGAAAAACGAGCACATCTGTTGCTGTTAGTTCTGAACCTACTTCGCGCGCTCCGGCAAATACTTCCAGGTTGAACGCTGGAGCAGGATTGTATGCGCTTGTATTAACTATTCCGTTGGCTACAATGATGTACGTTTCGTTTTCAGTAAGCGTGTAGGTGAAGGTGGCAATTGCATCACTTACGTCATCGCTGTTTGAAGGGGCAATAGCTATTTCTATTTCTTCAGCCGCAGGAACATCTACAAATGGAGTAGCGGTGCGGAAAGCAAAATCATTGAGCAACAAACCACCGTTGAGGTAAACATCCACTTGTGAAGCAGCGGCATCGGGACAATTGTGAATTACTTGAGCACGAGCGAAAACAGGCTCTTGAACTTCTAGTGGCAATGGAATGAGCGCACCACCGGCAGCGGTAGCAACCCATAGGCCAAAGCCAGCACCATCGCTGTTGTTGGCTGGATTCAGAAAGCCACTAGCTAATACTGTTATTGCAGCACCATTCAGACCAAGAGTGGCAAGCGGAGCTTCATAAGAGGCAACTGTAACAGCACCCGTTTCATCAGTGACATCCAAGGTAACATCTACAGTTGGCAGCTCAAGGTAGTCTGAGAAATCAGAATACATAAGGTTATCTACTGCAGTTACATTCAGCAATTCATTTTCTTCAACATCTACAGTTGGAGCATCTGTGCTGCCATGGAATACAAGCACATCAGTCCCCATCATATCGCTAGCTTCTTCACGTGCTCCTTCATAAACTTCAAGATTAAAAATAGGTGAAGGGCTGTAGCCAGAGATACTAACAATGCCACTTGCCACTAAAATGTACGTTTGATTCTCAGTAAGTATGAATGGGAACGTCACAATGGCGTCATTTACATCAACACTTGTCGCAGGGGCAATAGCTATTTCTAGAGCTTCAGCCGCAGGCGCATCTATAAATGGAGTAGCGGTGCGGAAAGCAAAATTATCCAGCAACAAATCACCATTGAGATACACATCAACTTGAGAAGCAGCGGCATCGGGGCAATTGTGAATGACTTGAACACGAGCGAAAACAGGCTCTTGAACTGCCAATGGCAAAGGAATAAGAGCACCACCTGCAGCGGTAGCTACCCATAGGCCAAAGCCAGGACCATCGCTGTTGTTGGCTGGATTCAGAAAGCCACTAGCCAATACGGTTATTGCAGCGCCATTCAACCCAAGAGTAGCAAGCGGAGCATCATAAGAGGCAACTGCAACAGCGCCCGTTTCATCAGTTACGTCTAAGGTAACATCTACGGTAGGCAGTTCGAGGTAGCCCGCAAAATCAGCATACATCAGGTTATCTACTGCAGTTACATTCAGTAACTCATTCTCTTCTACGTCTACTGTTGGAGCATCTGTACTTCCATGGAATACAAGCACATCAGTTCCCATCATATCGCTTGCTTCTTCGCGCGCTCCTGCGAACACTTCTAGATTAAAAGCAGGTGAAGGGCTGTAGCCCGGACTAACTATTCCACTCGCAACTACAATGTAAGTTTCGTTCTCAACGAACGTCACGTCAAAACTTGCTATGACATCATTTACATCAGAACTATTACCAGGTGCTATACCTACGGCAATCACCGTGTTAGCTGGTAAGTCAAGAAAAGCAGTAGAGGTGCGAAAAGCAACATCCTCAAGTAGTATTGAGTTGCCGGCATAAATGTCTACGTTAGCAGCTGCATCATCTGCACAATTGTGGATGATTTGCACTCTAGCCGTTTGTGCTAACACAGCTCCCACTGTAAGCATTAGGGAGATTAAAGTGATGATTTGTTTCATTATTTTGATAATTTGTTAGGCAGAACGAACCTTGAGGCAGTCGTTTTGTTTAAGCTATTTGAAAATTAAGTGAACAAAACAAAGCTATCTTAAGATGGATCAATATATTTAATTGGAATGCAACTTAAGACAATAGATATTGGACTTATAGTGTTCAGCTCGAATGAAAATAATCCCCTCCCTCATCTTTGTTTATGGAATAGGTTCCCTGAACAACTTAAGCACAGCGCAAATTATAGTGAACGACTACTCGAAAGAAGTGCGTTGCGAAGTGCAAGACTTAGGCAAAGTGCCTGCGGTAGTTGCACTATCATCTGCTGGTGAGGTTGTCACTCAATTAAGCGAAACAACTTTTTCTGGCGGTTGTCTTGGTACGTTGGTTCGCACGTATTCCTTCTCAGACAAGGCGGGTAATTCGGCTTCTGCTGAGCAGTTCATTTTTCTGAGCGACTCAGTTGCCCCTTTATTGACAGGTGTTCCAGAGGATACTTTTGCTCGCCCTTCAGAGATTCTAAATCCTGCACTTGTGCAATCCACCGACAATAGCGGACGTGCCTATCAAGTTTATTTCTCCGAAGTGGCAACAACTAAAGAAACAATACGCACTTGGACCTGCACTGATGATTGCGGAAACACAGCTCAAGCAAAGCAAGTAATCAGGATGTTGAAATAGGTCTGCCTCTTTCTTTTTCATACTTCCTTTTCAACATTCCTTCTTTCAATTCTGTTTACTTTCGTCTCAAATCCAAAAAAATCATTTCAACATGAGTTTACAGAATATGGGCATACCTAGCGTTGACCTAGCTGATTTTATTCACGGCAGCGCAGAACAAAAAAGAAAATTTGTGCAAGACCTTGGCAAAGCATATGAAGATATAGGCTTTGTGGCCGTGAGCAATACACTGATAGATGAGCCAACAGTTGAAAAACTGTATAAGGAAGTGAAGAATTTCTATGATTTAGCAGAAGAAACTAAACTGAAATACGAGGATAAAGCCATTGCCGGTCAACGCGGTTATACCTCTTTCGGACGCGAGCACGCCAAGGGAAGTAATGCCGGTGACCTCAAAGAATTTTGGCATTTTGGGCAAGAAGTTGAAGGTGAAGACCCCATTAAATCAGAATATCCTGATAATATTTTTGTAGATGAGTTGCCTGAATTCAATAAGGTGGGTTTGAAAGCTTACAGAGATTTGGAAAATAGTGGGCGCTATATGCTTCGTGCCATTGCTCTGTATCTCGGGTTGGATGAATTTTATTTTGACGACAAGATAAAAAACGGAAACTCCATTCTTCGTCCGATCCATTATCCACCTATTACTTCAGAACCAAAAAGTGCTGTGCGTGCGGGTCAGCATGAGGACATTAATTTGATCACTCTTTTGATAGGAGCAAGCGCTGACGGTTTGGAAGTATTGAACAAACAGAACGAATGGGTGGCAGTAACTGCTCTTCCTGATCATATAGTAGTAAATGTGGGCGACATGTTACAACGCCATACCAATGGCAAGTTGAAGAGCACCACACACCGCGTAGTAAATCCTGCACGCGAGAAATGGGGCACCAGCCGTTACAGTATTCCTTTTTTCCTGCATCCACGAAGCGATATGCGATTGGATTGTTTGGCTTCATGCATTCCAGCAGGAGAGCAGCCAATGTGGGAGCCTATTTCAGCAGGCGAATTTTTAGATGAGCGTCTTGCAGAGATTGGTTTGAAGAAGTAAATAAAACAATTCGCGATGAGTCGAATGGGACTTAGCGGTGAATGAATTCGATGTGCGAATTTGTTCACCGCTTTTTTTCATGCCTAAATGCTAGTCATCATGCTGGCTGGCCTTCTACATTCGCGCCTCATTTTTTCTAAGTAGATATACAGATGTTTGAAAACTTAACCGACAAGTTTGATAGGGCCTTTAAAATTCTGAAAGGAGAAGGCCAGATTACCGAAATCAATGTAGCTGAAACGCTGAAGGAAGTTCGTAGGGCGCTGCTAGATGCTGACGTCAACTTCAAAACAGCCAAAGACTTTACAGATAAAGTAAAAGAAAAAGCCCTTGGTCAGAATGTGTTGAAAGCTGTGAAGCCAGGCCAATTGCTGGTGAAGGTGACGCACGATGAGTTGAAGGATTTGATGGGTGGAGAAGCTCAGGAAATCAACCTGCAAGGAAGCCCTGCGGTGATATTGATGAGCGGATTGCAAGGTTCAGGTAAAACTACTTTTTCAGGAAAACTTGCGAATTACCTCAAAACAAAAAAGGGAAAGAAACCACTACTGGTAGCTTGTGATATCTATCGTCCTGCGGCTATTGATCAGTTGCATGTGGTGGGCGAAGGAATAGGTGTAGAAGTATTTTCTGATCGCGAAAACAAGGATGCCGTTTCTATAGCCACCAAGGCAATTGCTTACGCTAAGCAAAACGGTTTTAATGTGGTGATTGTGGATACTGCCGGTCGTCTTGCCATAGATGATGAGATGATGACGGAAATAGAAAACGTGAAGAAGGCTATACAACCTTCTGAAACGCTTTTTGTGGTGGATGCAATGACAGGTCAGGATGCAGTGAACACCGCCCGCACATTCAATGAACGGTTGAATTTCGATGGTGTCATCCTTACCAAACTTGATGGTGATACACGCGGTGGTGCTGCCTTAAGTATAAAGAGTGAAGTGAACAAACCCATCAAGTTCGTGGGTATGGGCGAGAAGATGGATGCGCTCGATGTGTTTTATCCAGAGCGCATGGCCAGCCGTATTCTTGGTATGGGTGACGTGGTATCGTTGGTGGAAAAAGCGCAGGAGCAGTATGATGAAGAGGAAGCCAAACGATTAGAAAGGCGAATCAAAAAGGACCAATTTGACTTCAATGATTTTTTGGCACAAATAGGCCAAATAAAAAAGATGGGCAATGTGAAGGATCTGATGGGTATGATACCGGGTGTCGGAAAGGCGATGAAAGATGTGGAAATAAATGAGGATGCCTTCAAACACATTGAAGCCATCATTCAAAGCATGACGCCAAAGGAAAGGAGCAATCCTACTTTGATAAACATGAGCCGCAAAACGCGCTTAGCAAAAGGTTCTGGCCGCAGCATTGATGAAGTGAACAAACTGATGAAACAGTTTGACCAAACAAAAAACATGATGAAGATGATGACCAATAAGACGCAAATGATGCAGATGATGAAACAAATGAAAGGTCAGAATATGCCAATGAGATAATTGAAAAATTAGCCAATTAGCGAATTTGCCACTGAGTGGTCACTTCGTGAAAAATTTGAAAATGACTTGTGAATCCGTGATTATCCGTTCAATCCGTCTAATCAGTGTTCTATTCGAAACCTTAGCACAATGCAATCACTCTCAGAAACGAAATACACTTTTCCAAATCAGGTAAACTTTTACAAGGGAAAAGTCCGCGATGTTTATTCCATTGGTGAGAATATTTTGGTAATGGTGGCGAGTGATCGCATCAGTGCATTTGATGTAGTCTTGCCACGGGCTATTCCCTTCAAAGGACAAGTGCTCAATCAAATTGCATCGCACATGCTAGATGCAACAAAGGAAATAGTTCCTAATTGGAAAATTTCTTCGCCTGATCCCAATGTTACCATAGGCTACCGATGCGAGCCATACAAGGTAGAAATGGTCATTCGCGGTTACCTCACAGGACATGCCTGGCGCACATACAAGAGTGGTCTTCGCATATTGTGTGGTGTTGTGTTGCCTGAAGGTTTAAAGGAACATGACAAACTTCCAGTACCTATCATCACACCAACTACTAAGGCAAGTGAAGGCCACGATGAGGACATTTCTCGCGATGAAATAATCAAACAAGCAATTGTTTCTGAAGACGAGTATTTGATTCTAGAGAAATACACTCGCGCTCTTTTTCAAAAGGGCACAGAACTGGCACTAGCGCAAGGTCTGATACTCGTGGATACCAAATACGAATTTGGAAAACGCAATGGAGAAATTTTGTTGATGGATGAAATTCATACACCTGACAGCTCGCGCTACTTCTATGCTGAAGGCTATGCTGAACGGCAGAGTGGGGGCGAACAACAGAAACAACTTAGCAAGGAGTTCGTGCGCGAGTGGCTCATTGCTAACAACTTTATGGGTAAAGAGGGGCAGTTAGTTCCAACCATGAGCGATGAGTATGTGCAATCCGTTTCGGACCGCTACATCGAGTTGTATGAGCAAGTGACAGGGAAGAAATTTGAGCGGCAAGAGTATGCTGATGTGAAGGAAAGGATAGCGACAAGCGTGATGCTAGCGCTTGCGAAAGATCCTGCATAAACAACAATCATCGGAATAAAAAAATGCATTGTTCTTCATGATAATGCTCAACTTTCAGCAGGGGTAGCTCATATCACCATTGCGCATATATCCGCATCATTCTCTATCAACCATGGCCCATCCAGGTCGGCCCAAGTGCACAAGGGTGCTAATGCTTCAGCCGCGCTGCACCCAATACTGCTTTCGCTCATGCAGCCTATCAATGTTTTTATGCCAAGACTTTGAGCGTGGTAAATCATTCGCAAGGCTTCCGTTATTCCACCACATTTTTGAAGCTTAATGTTCACACCACTGAAGGCACCGCTGAGCGTTGACATATCTGAAAGGCGCTGGCACGCTTCATCGGCAATAAGTGGAATGGTAAGAGATTGCATCAGCGCTGCGCTCTTCTTTCTATCGGCTTTTTCGAAGGGTTGTTCTATCAGCACACAACCATTTTGCTCCAGCACCTTGCAGAATGTTATGCTTTTTTCTATGTCTGTCCAACCCTGATTGGCATCTACTGCAAAGGGCTTAGAGCTGAGTGTTAGGTAATCATTCAAGATACGTTCATCATCTACGCCATTCATCTTCAGTTTAAAAAAATCAAAACCGCTGGACTCAGCAAATTGAATTTTTTCGTGCATTTCATCGCGAGTTCCTATGCCAATGGTGTAGGTATGTGGTATAGTCTTTTTTATAACAACGCCCATCACTTCACTCAGCGATTTGTTTTCGATCTTCGCTTTCAGTTGCCACAGCGCCATATCCAAGGCTGCTTTAGCAGGCATATTTCCTTCTAGCTGTTTGTCTAGTTCATCAAAAACGTATTCAGCAGAAAAAGGAAAACGGATTTGCTGCACTTCTTTTTTGCGGAGAAAGGCCATAACACTTTCTACTGTATCGGGCAGATAGGGTGGGAGCGTGGCCTCGCCAAAACCACAGACGCCTTCGTGCTCTGCACACACTAACACTACATCCGTATGCGTGCGCATGCCATGCGAAGTGCGGAAAGGGAAGCGGAAACGAAGTTGCGTTTGTTTAAAACGAATTTGAATGTACGGTGTACTCATGATGAATAGGATGCAAATCAAGTCCCTTTCTTAGTATGTGGAAAAGAATCATTCGTGAAGTCTTCTAAAGTTAGCCTTTTGAATTGGGCAGGAGCAAACTTGGCTCCTTTCTATATCAGATTTATTACAACCAAATCGATTCTGAACCGCCCGTTTTCAGACATGAAATGATCGTTATGAAGGCTGGTCTCGCATGAACGGAGAGACGCAGCTGGATTTGATAGTTAAAGGCAAAGTGAACATGGAGTTTGAAGTGAAGTAACTCAAACAGCCATTAGAATCAGCCCCGTTGCGCCTTGTGTACAACCTGTGGATACTTTGTTCACAGCCGCAGCCCCGCCTGAAATCATCTTTGTCCCGTTATGGCAGAAAATTTCATTGTATCAGCGCGTAAGTATCGTCCCGACAACTGGGACAGTGTAGTAGGTCAGCGGCACATCACCGCCACGCTGCTCAGTGCCATAGCCAATAATCAGATAGCGCAGGCCTACCTCTTCACCGGTCCGCGCGGTGTGGGTAAGACCACTTGCGCACGCATCTTCGCTAAGGCGGTAAACGGAATGATGGGCCATGCCATGGACGAGATGCAGTTCAATGTATTTGAACTGGATGCTGCCAGCAACAA
This sequence comes from Flavobacteriales bacterium, assembly GCA_031414655.1. GTDB lineage: Bacteria > Bacteroidota > Bacteroidia > Flavobacteriales_D > Sanyastnellaceae > JANNVZ01. Next base: position 293,167 of record JANNVZ010000015.1, on the reverse strand, counting down.
CAGTGTGGATGACATCCGTTCTATTGTAGACAGTGTGCGCATACCACCACAAACAGGCAAATACAAAGTCTACATCATAGACGAGGTGCACATGCTTTCGCAAGCGGCTTTCAATGCTTTCTTGAAGACATTGGAAGAACCACCTGCACACGCAGTCTTCATATTGGCCACCACCGAGAAACACAAAATTCTCCCCACCATCCTATCGCGTTGCCAAATCTTCGACTTCAACCGCATAAAGGTGAAGGACATGACAGAGCACCTTGCGATGATAGCGGGCAAAGAAGGTGTAACAGCAGAGCCTGAAGCGTTGCACGTTATAGCTCAGAAGGCAGACGGAGCCATGCGCGATGCGCTTTCCATCTTCGACCAAGTGGTGGCGTTCTGTGGAAAAAATCTGACCTACGACTTCGTTATCCAAAACCTGAACGTGCTGGATTACGACTATTACTTCCGTCTCATGGACCTCATCATAAAGGAAAATGTTCCTGGATGTTTGTCCCTTTTTAATGAAGTATTGGACAAAGGTTTTGATGGTCATCACTTCATAACTGGTCTTGGTGGACACATACGTAACCTATTAGTGAGTAAGGATGCAACCACCCTGCAACTAATGGAGGTGAGCGAATCGGTCATAGAGAAATACAAACTACAAGCGCAGGAAGCAGACACGCGTATGCTCATTACCGCGCTGGACTTCATCAACCAATGCGACACGCAATATCGCTCGAGTAAGCACCAGCGATTGCTTGTGGAATTGACACTGATGAAACTCGCAAGCATTCTCTACAACCAGGGTGCAGGCGAAAAAAAAAAGTTCAGACTGAAGCCGTTTCGTAGTGGCGATGGGCCCAAACCAAGTGTAAGCCAGCGCGACATCAATCCGCAGATACCCGCATCGCGCCCTCTAGCAGCTACCATTCTTGGTACAGAGAAAAATACAGAAGCACCAACGCCAACTCCAATAGTTGCCAAGCCATTTAATCCTTTTGGCAACCGCGATCTGATAGCTCGCAGTACTGAGAACATCTCTATAAAGCGGAGTGCACAGCAGTCCACAGCAGCGGCTACCGCTCAAGCTGCGGCAGAGCAAGCCACAGCGGTACGCGAAGAAGCCACTCGCATTTATACCATCGAAGAAATACGACTAGCGTGGAAGTTGTTTGCAGACCAAAAACTGCACGGTAACTTTCAAGTAAAAGCCGTTTTTAATGTAGCAGAATTGGCCTTGATAGATAATCAAACACTTCAAGTCTCCTTCCCCAGTGCTACGCAGACTATGTACTTCAATGACTATCGCATTTTGATAGGCGACTATCTCCGCAACCAACATGACATACGCGGTCTCGATTTCAAAATAGAAATACTGAAGCAAGAAGACATCAAGCAGAATTACAAGACAGAAAAGCAGCGCTATGAAGAGATGGTGCAGAAAAATCCCGCATTGGAAACATTGCGCAAACGCTTTGGTTTACAGGTGGATTTCTGAGGCTACCATTTTGTATATGAAGACCATTCCTCATGAACAAAATCATTGGTGTTTTGTCTTTTTGCTCTCATTGCTACACTATGCCTAAGTTTTTTTCTACAATCGTTCTTTTCAGTATTTCTTTATTCACCTACAGCCAAAAAGGAAGTATTCAAGGCGTGGTGACTGATAAAGCAAGCAATCTTCCCATTGCATTTATTGCAGTTGCGGTGCAAAATGCCTCCCTTGGCGGCATCACCGATGAAGCTGGCAATTACATCATCGAAAACGTAGCACCCGGTTTGTACAATGTGGAATGCCAAAGCATAGGCTTCAAAAGCGCAGTAGAGTTTGAAGTAGAAGTGACGCTGGACCGCCCCGCTATTGTCAATTTTCAGTTGGAAGAGTTGAGTGATTCTACTGGAACAGTCGAGATTGTTTCTTCATCCATCAGCAACAGGGAGGAGTCTCCATTGAGCATACGCACCATTGGTGCCAACGAGATAAAGAGAAATCCGGGTGGTAATAGAGATATTTCTAGAGCCATACGATCATTGCCAGGTGTCGCGGCTATTCCTAGTTTTAGAAATGATATTGTGATTCGCGGTGGAGCAGCTAATGAGAATAGATTTTATTTAGATGGCATTGAAATTCCAGTGATAAATCACTTCAGTACTCAAGGAGCGAGTGGCGGCCCAGTGGGCATGCTCAATGTGGACTTGATAAAAGGCGTAGAGTTTTATTCTTCCGCTTTTCCGGCATCGCGCGGCAATGCGCTTAGCAGCGTTATGGAATTCGAATTGAAAGAAGCACGCACGGATAAGCCAGCGGTAAACATGGTGCTTGGCAGCAGTGATGTGGCCATTGCGGCAGAAGGCGCTGTGGGAAAAAAATCAGGACTCATCGTTTCGGCTAGAAGGAGTTATTTGCAAGGTTTGTTTTCGCTGTTGGGTCTTCCTTTTTTACCTACTTACAACGATTTTCAATTTAAGTTTAAGACAAAATTTAACGACAAAAATCAACTCACCGTGTTGGGTCTTGGAGCAATAGACAAGTTTGCACTCAATTTAGAAATAGATGATGACACGTCAAGCACTGATTTCTTTCGTAATAAATATTTGCTAGACAATCTGCCTATAAATAACCAATGGAATTATACCGTAGGCGCCAAGTGGGAACACTACAAAGAAAATGGCAAGTGGACTTTTGTAGCCAGCAGAAATGCACTTCAAAATGATGCCTTCAAGCATACACTAAACAACACCGAGTTGCCGCGAACGCTTGACTACTCGAGCAACGAGTCTGAAAATAAATTGCGTATTGAAAACAAAATATATGGAATCAATGGCTGGAAAGTGGTGTATGGCGCTGGTTATGAGTATGCACAGTTTACAGTATCTAACTTCAGTAAGCGGTATGTGCCGGCTTTAGATTCTGCTATAAGTTTTAACTACAATGCCAATTTGAATTTGAATAAATACGGTGCATTCATTCAAACCAGTAAGACTTTATTGAGCAATAAATTAGTGTTGTCCGCAGGCCTTCGCACTGACGGCAATGCCTTTAATAGTGAGATGAGCAATCCGCTGAATCAGCTTTCTCCGCGTGTTAGCATGCGTTATTCTTTCGCGCCACAGTGGAGCTTTAACGCCAGTTCGGGCATCTACTATCAGTTGCCATCCTATACGGCCTTAGGCTATCGCCAAGACGAAGTGCTTGTCAATAAGGATTTGTCTTACATCAGAAATTCGCAAGTAGTGGCAGGTGTAGAGTATGACTGGAATAAGCGCAATACACTCATTACAGTTGAAGGCTTCTATAAATATTACGATAACTATTTGGTTAGTTTAAACAATGGTATAAGCTTGGCCAATCTGGGTGCTGACTTTGGCGTGGTGGGCAGCGAGAGGTTGCAAAGCACAGGCCTTGGTCGCAGTTATGGTGCAGAGTTTTTGTACCAACAAAAATTTTATAAAGGGATCTATGGAATTGTGGCTTACACCTTCGTACGTAGCGAGTTTACTGGGCTCAGCGGAAAATGGACTCCCAGTAGCTGGGACAGCCGACATTTGCTTAGCCTAACTGGCGGTTGGAAATTCGGGAAAAATTGGGAAGTGGGGGGCCGCTTTTTATTCAGTGGTGGCCTCCCGTATACGCCTGATAATTTGGACGCTTCTCTCGACATGCAAACATGGAATACTATCAATGCTGGTTTGCCGAATTACGCTCTTCTAAATTCTCAGCGCATCAAAGCTTTTCAGCAATTGGATGTCCGTGTAGATAAAAAATGGTTCTTTAAAAAGTGGTCGTTGGATGTTTTTTTGGATGTGCAAAATCTATTTAATAGCTCCACACCATTAAAACCAACTTTAGATGTGGTGCGCGATAATGCTGGTAAACCAATAGAGGATCCCAATAGACCCGGATTCTATCAAGCTAACTTTTTAGACGAAAGTTCCGCTGCACGCTTGCCTTCCATTGGCATTATAGTCGAGTTGTAAAAGTTTAAAAATACTGAACAACAATCGCTTCAAGTTGTGAATGAATTTTTCCATTGGTGCTTATCATGTCTTCTCCAAAGACAGGATTGTTGCCTCCATTGAATTCAGTAACTTGACCGCCTGCCTCGCGCACTATGATGGTGCCAGCTGCTACATCCCAAGGGTTCAGTCCGTATTCATAAAAGGCTTCGAAGCGTCCACAAGCGGTCCAGGCCATGTCAAGCGCTGCACTGCCCAGTCTGCGCATGCCTCGTGTGTTGCGCATCAGCTCTCTGAAGAGCAAGATGTATTGCTCCTCTCTTCCAAAATCATCATATGGAAAGCCTGTTGCTAGCAGCGAAATGGAAAGTTGTTCAATAGAAGAAACACGAATGGCTTCGTTATTCAGAAACGCTCCACCACCTTTCCAAGCGCTATAGCATTCGTTCGCATTTGGATCGAATATGACACCCAAAATGGGTTCGTTGCCATAGCAAAGACCAATGCTGGTGCACCACACAGGAACACCATGCACAAAATTGGTAGTGCCATCCAAAGGATCTATCACCCAATTCAGACCGTTTTCTTTTTTCTCGCCAGTTCCTTCTTCAGCAACGAATCCAGCTTCAGGCAACAGTTTTAGCAGGCCTTCCACAAATCTTCGTTCACTTTCTTTATCTACAAAAGTGACTAAGTTATTCTCGGTCTTCAGTTCTGCATTGCCTTCATGCACGCTCGTTTGCGTCTTCATCCAAGCGCCTATCTCTTTGCTAAGTGTTACCACTTCAGCAGTTAGTTTTTCAAGTGTTGCTGTTGTCATTTCCAATCTTTCGTGTGAATATGTTGGCGAACATAATTCGTCATCACATCATTTCTCAGTTCATTTGTGGCTGTACTTTTAAGAAAAAAATCCACTGCTTTTTCAATGAGCAATACCAATACTACACCCCGCAAGGTTCGCATTACACCGCCTGCTATACTTACAGGTCTTGAGACACACGACCTAAAAGGAAAGGCTGCTGGCATTCCGGCAATCACCGTTTCCCTGCAACATATAGCGCACGAGATGGGCCTATTGAAAGGACTCAAGGTTCTTTCACATCTGAATCAACGTGAAGGGTTCGACTGTCCGGGTTGCGCATGGCCAGAGCCAGAGCATCGCTCACGATTAGGCGAATACTGCGAGAATGGAGCAAAAGCTGTGGCAGAAGAAGCCACCAACTTCCGTTGCGATCCTGCTTTTTTTGATAAGCACAGCGTGGAGGAGATGAGCGAATGGAGCGATTATGAAATTGGTAAAAGTGGACGTGTGACCAACCCGATGTATTTGCCCAAAGGCGAATCGCATTACAAACCGATAGCGTGGAGCGAAGCGTACAACATCATCAACACAGAATTGAAAGCATGCAATACGCCAGACGAAGCTGTGTTTTATACATCTGGTCGTACCAGCAACGAAGCTGCATTTCTGTATCAGTTATTCGTGCGTGCATATGGGACCAATAACTTGCCAGACTGCAGCAACATGTGTCACGAAAGCAGTGGAGTAGGGCTTGGAGAAACAATAGGTATTGGAAAAGGAACTGTAACGCTGCAAGACATTTATGATGCAGAAGTGGTGCTAGTGATAGGCCAAAACCCAGGCACCAATCACCCACGCATGCTGTCCGCCTTGCAGAAGTGCAAGAAGAATGGAGGTATGGTAATACACATCAACCCATTGCCCGAGGCTGGTACCACCAAGTTCGCTAACCCACAAAGCCCGGTAGATATTCTAACGGGCGGAACCAAAATCGCTGATCATTTTCTGCAAGTGAAAATTGGTGGAGACATCGCTCTGCTGAAACTGCTGATGCATCATTTGATGAAAGAAGAGCAGCGCCAGCCGGGTAGCATATTCGATCATGACTTTATACATGCACAAACAGAAAACTACAATGAATTCATAGAAGACTTGAAACAGTTGGACGTTGAAAGGGCTTTGATTGACTGCGCGGTTCCCAATGAAAAAATCAAAGCCGTTGCAGAGCTTCTATTTACAAAGAAGAAATTCATTTCATGCTGGGCAATGGGCCTCACGCAACACAAGCACGCTGTCAACAACATACGCGAAGTAGTGAATCTGCATTTGCTAATGGGTGCGGTAGGAAAGCCAGGAGCAGGTCTTTGCCCAGTGCGTGGCCATAGCAATGTGCAGGGCGATCGTACCATGGGCATTTACGAAAAACCAAAGCCCGAATTTTTGGACGGCTTGGACAAAGCGTTCAACATGAAGACACCACGCGCACATGGTTATGACACCGTGGAAGCTATAGAAGCAATGAATGAAAACAAAGTGCGTGTCTTCTTAGCAATGGGTGGCAATTTCATTTCTGCAACACCTGATAGCGAGTTCACAGGGAAAGCTATGCAGAAAGTTAAACTGACTGTTCAAATTTCAACCAAGCTCAACCGTGGGCATTTGGTAACAGGAGAGCACGCGCTCATATTGCCTTGTCTTGGCCGCACGGAGCATGACATGCAAAGCACAGGCGAGCAATTCGTGACAGTTGAAAACTCCATGGGAGTTGTTTCAAGTTCACGGGGAAATCTAGAACCTGCTTCAAAGCATCTGAAAAGTGAACCAGCAATAGTTGCTGAATTGGCATCAGTTGTTTTAGGAGAAAAAAATCCTATTGACTGGAGCGATGCAAAGGATGATTATGACGTCATCCGAAACCATATTGAAGCAGCACTTGTTGGTTTTGATGACTACAATATCAGGGTAAGACAACCTGATGGATTCTATTTACCCAATGGTCCGCGTGTTGGGAAGTTCACTACAGAAAATGGACTGGCTAAGTTTTCAGTAAATCCACTTCCCTATGTAGCTGTTAAAGAAGGCAACCTCATCATGATGACTATTCGTAGTCACGATCAATACAACACCACCATCTACGGATTGAATGATAGATACCGTGGAATTAAGAACGAGCGAAGAGTCGTTTTGATGAATGCCCAAGACATGCAAAAACTTGGATTGAAGGAAAAACAATTGGTGAATCTTGTAGGAGAGTTTAACGGAGTAACTCGCAGAGCAGAAAAATTTCATGCGCTGTCCTTCAGTATTCCGCAAGGCTGCGTAGCCACCTATTTCCCTGAAACCAATTGTCTTGTTCCCATCGATAGTTTTGCTGACAGGAGTAAAACACCTGTGAGTAAATTCATTGAAATAAGAATAGAGAAATCCTGAGTTATGAAGGATAAATACCTCTGGCTTGCGGTGCTGCTGTCCGTGCTGGTTTCGCTTTACTTTTTTGGTGATGTGCTGCGCTCTCCGAATGAATATTTGTTTAGCAGCAGTGGAGATGGTTTGCAGACATATTATCAAGGTGTTTATCACGTAAAATATGATAGCACTTATTGGCATCAGCAGTCAATGAACTATCCTCATGGTGAGAGCATATTTTTTACAGGTGGGCAGCCGCTGGTTTCAAACACCATAAAGTTGCTTCAACCAGTTGCTGATTTTTCCGACTATGTAGTGGGGGTTTCTAATCTTTTTATGCTCTGTAGTTTGATACTCTGCTCATTATTTCTCTACCTGATACTGAAAAGATTTTCTGTTCATGGTCTTTTTGCAGCGCTTGTTTCAGTTGGTCTCACATTTTGTTCTCCACAGATGGAAAGAATGGGTGGTCACTACACTTTAGCCTATCTCTATGCGGTGCCGGGTATGATTTATTTTCTCTTGAGGTATTACAACAACCCCAATTGGAAATGGAGTGTTGGCATCGCTTTCTATATGCTATTCCTGCTTTTTGCACACATCTATTATTTACCATTTTTTGCTATTATCGCAACCGGATTTTGGGTCGTAATGGTGTTGCTCAATAGGAGGCGAGGTTTAACAGTAGTGTCTTCCTTTTTTCATTTAGTTCTTCAGGTTTGTCTTCCTTTTTTCTTTCTGCAATTATTCATCATTGCTAGCACTGATGTAACTGATAGAACATCTATTCCTTGGGGCTTTATGGAATATCGATCTGCATGGGCCAGTTATCTTTTTCCATTCGGAATGCAGTATGAAAGTTGGTTTGAAGCAATGAAGCCTAAGACCGAATTGAATTGGGAAGGAATTGCCTATGTTGGTGGTGCTGCGATTTTTAGTTTGTTGATGGTTTTGGCCTATACATTAAGGAAACTTTTAAAATCGGGCTTTCCGAAAATCATTGCTGCAAACAGACTGTTGATAGCCATCTCTGTTTCTTGTATTTTTTGTATTGCTTTGTCTTTTGCCTTTCCATTCAATTTTAAATTGGACAATTTGTTATACAAACTTGGAAGCATTCAGCAATTCAGAGGTATTGGGCGCTTTGCTTTTGTAGCATATTATCTCTTAAACATCTTTTTGATCATCGCATTTTGGAGAATCAAGTTCAAGTACATCTGGTTGAGAATGTTGAGCTCTTGCGTTCTGATGGCAATTCTTTTTACCGATGCCAATTGGAGAACATCTCAGATTTCAAGTAAGATTATGAACAAGCGTGAAAATAACTTGATAAAGGCGAAAAGCCCTCTTCTTGATAAACTAGAAGTGTCTCGCTATCAGGCCATTTTGCCCTTTCCATTTTTCCACATTGGCTCTGAAAATATTGGAGTAGATGCAACTTCTGATTGGAAAAACTACATTTACAATCTTTCAATTGATACTTCATTACCCACATTCGCTGCGAGCATGTCCCGCACTTCTATCAGCCAGTCTTTTGCTAGTCTTGCATTGTCTCAGGAACTTATGCAGCCTCCCCATCTTATGACTCAATTGAATGATAAAAGAAGTCTTCTACTCGTATGCGACACAGCCAATATGCCCAACCATCAGCGCAAACTCATAGCCATGAGTCGTCATTTGTTTGATGATGGTGGCTATTCATTTTTCGAAACAGATTTAGACGTTTTTAACAGAAGACATTACACTGATTCAATAATGAATTTGGATTGGTTCAGTTCATATCAAGATACCATCACTCAGGACTTATTCGGCAATGGTTCAAGCCGTGACATAATGTATGATCAAGAATCGAACATGTATACTTTCGATCAACATTGGCTGAAACAAAAACAAACACCGGTCTCTTCTGCATGGCTCGGAGACACCGTTTCTATTTCATTTTGGATTAAAGACTTCACACGGGATCTTATCCCCCGAACTTCTGTAGAAATTCTTCAAAAAAGAGATGATGAGATTGTAGATTATTTCAATGAATATGCTGCTCAAAATTTTGTTGGACTTTATGAAAATAATGCATTGATTGAGATAGAGATTCCGATAAGCAACTTGACTAAGGACCTTTTAATTTCTTTTGAAAACAAACTGCTTCAAGGGGAATCGTTTGTTGTGGAGTCAATGCTGATTCGTCCCAAGCATTCCAACTGTATGATATTGCACAATGGAAATAAGAGCATAAACAACCGGATTTACTAAAGAAATAAAGTGCGCTTCAGCCTAATTATTCCCAGCTATAATAATTCAGAGGAGCTCATTTTTGAACTTCCACTATTGTTGTCATACCTCTCTTCGCATAATCATGTAGTTGAGGTTATTGTTGTAAATGACGGTTCTTCTCAGACTTCTGCTCTTTATGACTTTTGCTCTCAAAATGCATATCGCATTCTGAATTTTGAACTTAATACTGGAAAAGGAGCAGCTGTTCGCCAGGGTATGTTGATGGCTAGTGAGGAGATAAGAATATTTACTGATGCGGATATCCCTTTTCAGTATTCGATTTTTGAGGATATTTTGAAAAAGTTTGAGGATGAGCAGACAAAAGTGGTTTGTGGTTCACGCAGCATGTCTGACTATTTTTCTAAAACACCTTGGTACAGGCGAATTGGTAGCGGAATATTCTCAGCAATGGTTAACATCATCATGACGACCAATATGGGAGATACACAATGTGGCATTAAGGCATTTAGGTCGACTGCAGCAATTGATATTTTTTCCCAATCCAGAGTCAATGGCTTTGCAGCTGATATTGAATGGATTTTTCTTGCAAAAAGAAATAAGCAGAAAATGGAATGGGTGAATGCTGAATTTCGAAACGCAGGGCAGAGCTCAGTAGTTTTTTGGAAGCATGCAATGAGGATGTTGGCTGACGTTGTTAATTTAAGGCAGCGCACATTTCTGACTTTTAAGGATTAATAATCAGAAAACACCTTTCTAACTCTACGGCCTTGTAGCTTTGTAACCATCAATCAAATGAAGAGTAAACTAGAATGCCCATACAGATAGACAGAAAACAATTACAAAACCTTGGCAGGCTTGAGTTGCTGGCCAAACAGGCCGTTGAGGGATTCATAACAGGACTGCATAAAAGTCCTTTCCATGGTTTCAGTGTAGAGTTTGCAGAACACCGCCAATACAACACAGGCGAAAGTTCGCGCCACGTAGACTGGAAACTTTTTGGACGCACCGATAAACTATTCACCAAGAAATACGAAGAGGAAACCAACTTGAGGTGCCAGATTTTGATTGACACCTCATCATCTATGTTCTTCCCCAATGGAGTAACTCCGCAAGGTGACGAGTTCAACAAAATCAAATTTTCGATTTATGGCGCAGCTTCCATTATAGAGTTGCTAAAACGGCAGCGCGATGCTGTCGGCATCAGTCTGTTTTCTGATAAAATAGACTTACACACAAGAGCCAGCAGCAGTGGAGCTCACCTTAACTATTTGTTTGCCGAACTAGAAGCGGTGCTAGAAACAGTTGGAGGCCATCAGCAGAAGAAAACTTTCGTGACCTCTACCTTGCATGAGATTGCCGAGAGCATACACAGGCGGTCACTAGTAGTCATTTTTAGTGACATGATGGATAACTCAACTCAAGCAGAAGAGCTTTTCTCCGCCATGCAGCATCTCAGGCACAATAAGCATGAGGTCATACTTTTTCACGTAGCGGATGGCAGCAAGGAGATTGACTTCGATTTTGAGAATCGTCCGCACACGTTCACTGATTTGGAAAGTGGTGAGGAGATAAAAGTGAACCCTGCAGACATCAGAGCTACGTATTTGGAGCGGATGAAAAGTTTTCGTCAGAGTCTAAAAATTCGCTGTGGTCAAAACCGTATCGATTTTGTGGAAGCCAACATCAATGAGGGTTTCAACCCCATATTGATGCAATACTTGATCAAGAGACAAAAACTTTATTGAAAAAAATCGGGCAGAAGTTGCACAGAGAAAAAAGGTGGTTACTTTTGCCGCGCTTTATCAGTAACGATGTGAATCGGTCGGGTAGTTCAGTTGGTTAGAATACGTGCCTGTCACGCACGGGGTCGCGGGTTCGAGTCCCGTCTCGACCGCTAGTAAAGCACTTAAGCCTCAACGTAAGTTGAGGCTTTTTTTATGATGAATTTTTACACCTACATCCTCTACTCAGCTTCCAGCGATGTTTTCTACAAAGGATTTACAGAAGACATAGAAGCAATAATTGCGGACCACAATGCCGATAAGAGCAGGTATACCAAGGGTAAGGGCCATGGAAACTCTTAGTTCTGGAGCTTCACTTAGGAGCATGTCACTTATCTCCAAAAACTGATTGTTAACTCATTTTCTATTTCTTAACAATCGGAAAATGAAAAAGAACATTCTCTTCTATGCCCTAGTTTTCCTCACCTGCTGCCACGCTGGCAAAGCACAGCGAGACAGCATTACCATTTATGTTCAGGCGGGTGCTATCCATTCTGACATAGTAGTGCCTTTTGCCAATGCGCACCACGACTTGTCAAGTGTTTTTCCAGCACCACCTAATTACCTTTTAAATGATTCAATGCAATGGATTGCATTGGGTTGGGGGAGCAAAGATTTTTACCTCAACACGCCTACCTGGGCCGACCTCACGTTGAGTGCTGTTGCAAAGGCCGTCTCGGGACTGGGTATCTCGGCTTATCACATCTTGCTCGTCAGACAGCCAGCTGCTGGACCTAAGTGCCTTCGTTTGCGGTTGTCAGTTGAGCAGTACACATCTTTGTGTGCTTTTTTGCTGTAAACAGCTATGGTAGATTTACAAGGCCAATGCAAAAGGTTCGCTTACAAGAACGCCTATAGGGACGCCTTTTACGCGGCCAGAGGTAACTACAATTTGCTCAATACGTGCAACACTTGGAGACAAATCGTGCCTTGCGAAAAGCGGGGCAGCCTTCCTGCTTTTGGGCCCTCTTTTATGGTCAGATTTTTAGAAAGTACAATGTGAAAAACTGATCGCGGATCAAAAGAAAAGGCCGCCCATTGAAGGGCGGCCTTATCAGATGAGTTCTCCATCGAGAGAGCTTATTTTTTGATAGCATTTGCAGGCTTCTTCGCTTGCTCTTCTATCTTCTTCTTGTTCTCTTCGGTTTTGGCTTTCATGTCAGTTTCAGCTTTTTTCTTTGCATCGGTGTTTTTTGTTTTTTCAGCCTCGCGTTGCTTTTTAGCTTCTTCCATTTTCTTCATTGCTTCGGCTTTTGCTGCATCGGCCTTCATCTGCACATCGTTCTTAGTAGAAACGCTCGTACCAGGCTTAACTACAGAGGCAGGCGCAATGCTAGATTGTGGCTCAACTGGAGCTACCGGAACAACGGCTGGTTTCTTCTTTGCAAATTTCAATTCGTCTATGATGTTTTTGCCATCCATAAGTTTTTCAATAGTGAACAACACATAGCGAATGTCCACGCTGATGGTGCGCTGCAATTCAGGTTCGAAGGCAATGTCACCACTCATAGCTTCCCAGTTACCATCAAAAGCAATACCTATCAGATTGCCATCGCCATCTATTACGGGGCTGCCGCTGTTGCCACCGGTGATGTCCAAATTGCCGATGAAGCAGGTTACCAACTCACCCTTTTTGTTGGCGTATTTGCCAAAGTCTTTCTTTTCTATCAGCTGAGCTAATTTATCAGGCACCACAAATTCAGGATTGGTGTTGTCGCGCTTTTCCATAATACCAGCTGCTGTTGTGTAGTAGTCATAGCGCATACCGTCAGCTGGCTTGTAGTCACCCACTGTTCCATAGGTAAGGCGCATGGTGCTATTGGCATCAGGTGCGTAGGTCTTGGTGCTATTCATTTCGCGCAGACCAGCTACAAATTGGCGGTAGCCTTTGTTGAATTTACTGATGGGCTGCTTAGCACGGAATGCCATTGCATGCTCGTATGCGCTTTTGGCCGTGATGTAGGCAAGGTCTTTTTGAATTGCCTTTGCATTTGGCTTTTCTAAGAATTTCATCAATCTTGCTTGGTCTGTGAAAATGGAGGTAGCGAAAAGCTTTTCAGCATAAACGCTTGCGTTTCCTTTGAATTTTTTGTCAAGCATTGCGTGCCATGTAGGGCGCTCAGCAGCAGCTATGTTTTTGCGGTGTATATTGGTAAGATTAGTAAACACAAGTTTGTCCGCCCCAGCATTGTACTCTTTGAAATGTGCTTCAGCAGCGGCTTTCAACTCTTCTATTGCAGCTTTGCGTTTGGTTTCATCTGTTTCTGCCAAAGCTTGCTCCAAACCGCTGCCAACTTCATAAGCGAAGTACATGAACTCAGCTCCACCCAATCCAGCTAAGCTAGAGTAAGTAGAAGCTTTTACATTTGGATCCCATTCTGTGTGGAATTCTTTTATCAGCGGTAAAGCCTGACCGTATTTCTGTTTGCGGTCTTCCTTTTGACTTACCCATTTAGTGAAATCATCTTCCGTTTTTGTTTTGTCACTTTTTACATCAAGTCTTTTCAATCCGCGATTTTGGCCTATGTAGTATTTCCATCCATTGGCAGTGCTTGCGTATTTCGCAGCATACATCAAATCGACAGCAGCATCTTGATCCATTACTTGTTTCCATGACTCCAGCTTCGAACCAAGACATTCTATCAAAATCGGGTTGCGTATTTCTACCGCTTGGTTGATTCCGTATGAAGTGAGATAACGTGAAGTTCTGCCGGGAAAACCTAGTATCATGGCAAAGTCGCCTTGCTCTACACCTTCAATGTTAACAGGGAGAGAATGTTTTGGTTGGTAAGGAACATTCTCAGCGCTATAGGCAGCCGGCTTGTTGTCTTTGTCTGCATATACACGCAACATGCTGAAGTCGTTGGTGTGACGAGGCCACATCCAGTTGTCTGTGTCACCACCAAATTTGCCCACACTTTCAGGAGGATTGCCCACCAAACGAATGTCCGTGAATGCTTGGTAAACCATTAAATAGAACTCGTTGCCATAGAAGAATGATTTTACTTCTACTTCATATTGGCCTTCTTCTGAGTATTTGCTCTGCAGCATTTTGTTTTTAGCAGCAATTGCTTGGTCGCGTTCTTCTTCGGTCATGGCATCAGTTACTGAAGACAGCACTTCCTTAGTTACGTCCTCAATCCTTACTAGAAATTGAATTCTGAAATTGGGAATAGGTAACTCCTCAGCATGGCTCTTAGCGCAAAAACCATTTGCAAGTAGGTTATTTTCTACTGTAGACAGTGTCTGAATGGCGTCAAATCCACAGTGGTGATTGGTAAAAATGAGACCTTGAGTACTCACTATTTCACCAGTACACATTCCTCCGTTAAGACGAACAATGGCGTCTTTAAGTGAAGCATTGTTTATGTCGTAAATCTCTTCAGCAGTGAGGTTAAGACCGAGGCCTTTCATTTCGGCTTCGTTCATCTTATTCAAAAGGCTGATGAGCCACATGCCTTCGTTGGCGTGCATTACAGCGGGCATCAGCAGCGCTAGCAATAAGGTTTGAAGTAACTTTTTCATTGTTCTTTTTTTGAATTGGTTTGTTGTTCTATCGGGAAGTTGAGTTTTTGGTAATTTGTTAGGTCCACTACTTCTTTGTAGTTTGGATTAGTTTGCTTCCTTTCACCACAGCGAATTGCTTAATTGTTGCTTCGCGGTTTCCACTCCACACTTTCAATCATTGCATCTAGTTCTTTGTACAAGATTTGGAGCGATTTTGGGGCTTTATACCTGTTGGCTACTTTTCGCAAACTACCGCTCTTCAATAGGGAGGTAGTTGTAGTGGGAAGGTCAGTCACTTTATCGTTGTCGTAATTTTCTTCTAGGCTAAAGTATCCGATGCTATCTGCAACAAACATGATTCTTTGAAGAGCGGTTTCATCTATTTTCGATTGGTAAAATCCCATCCTGTCTGTGAAATTCTTTCCTTCATAAATAGCCTGACCACTTTTTAAAATTGTTAGGTTGAACACTGGGCACATTCCAAAACAGGGTGTTCGCTGGTAAGTGAGGAAAATACTGTCCACGAGTTCCTTCGGTTTTTCCACCTCTGCTGCTGGTTGAATAGGTTTAGTAGGAATTTCAGCAGCGCTGGCCTTTTTCTCTTTGCAAGCAAACAGAACTGAAGCGAGTAGGAGTAAGGAAAATAGAAATCTCATGGTAAACATTTAAATACACTCCTATAAAAAGTAGGCCGATATTACATGCGAGTAGCAGGTATAGGATAAAAGCGGAAAGGCTTCTTCCTGCTGGAAAAAGCCTTTCAATACATTCTTTGAAAATGTGCTTAACTGGCTTTGAACCACTCAGCTATTTTTTCGTTGTGTACAATTTCTTCTTTAAAGGTGTATGCTCCGCTTTTTGCAGACTTCACCATTTTGATCACTTTTGTGTGGTTCTTACCACCACCTGTTTGCAGGGTTGCTACAACTTTCTTTGCCATCGCAGTTCAGTATTATTTGATTTCTTTATGCACAGTCATGCGTTTCAGAATGGGATTGAATTTCTTCTTCTCCAAACGCTCCGGTGTGTTTTTACGGTTTTTTGTGGTGATGTAGCGGCTAGTGCCCGGAAGTCCTGACACTTTGTGCTCAGTGCATTCCATTATCACTTGTACTCTGTTACCTTTCTTTGCCATTGTCTTTGTTTCTAAAAAACGGGCCGCGAATGTAATCAGACTTCAATGCCTCACAAAAGAAAATTTTATTTGCTAAGGATTTATTGAGGTTTGCGGTAGTCGGCCCACAAACAAAAAAAGCAGGCTTGCTAAGAGCAAGCTTGCTTTTTTTATCGAAATGATGCGTCCAGAAATGATTTATTTCAATTCATATTGTACCTGCACTTTGGCAGTTATGGTCACCATCATGTCCATGTTACTCAGGTATGAGCCTTCTCCGTAGCCATAGTCGTAGGCAGGAGCTGCGTAGTAGTCCTTTACTTCTTCTATGTATAAAACTCTTCCCAGGGTAGCGCCAAGCCCCTTTGACAGTTTATCTGCTTTTGCTTTTGCATCCACAATGGCCTTGTCAAGCATATCGTTAGTGATGCTTTTTCTTTTTTCATCACTTACGTCTGCTGTGCTAAACTCAAGCGACACAGCGTAATTCTCGCCATTTTCTTTCATGGCCTTAGCCTGTGCAGCTTCGAATTCAGCTTTTGACTTGAATTTTACTTGAAATGGGCCAGTGGCAGTTCCGGCTGCGAGCGCTGCATAACTTGGTGAAACCATTGCCGCTTTTAATCCGGTGCGGTCAATTATTTCTTGTTGCTTTTTCTTGAAGGCCTTGTCATCATAAGGAATGGTGTAGTCATATGAAATATTGTTGTCATAAATGTTGAGCCAACCGTAGATGACATCCGCTTCTACTTTCGTACTTGCCTCTCCATTCACGAGCACGCGCGGCATTTCATAGATATTTCCAATCTGTGCATTGCTAAAGAAGCTGCACAACATGGCAGCTGTAAATAATAGTCCGTTGAGTTTCATAATGTAATTTGTTTGAGGTTTTGATTTTTTATCTCGTGGCAAATGTTGCTAAAAGAAGGTGGTTGCCAATACGGTCATTACCGTAATCATTTGTTTAAGCATTCAGGGCTGTCAGCACAGCATCGTAGTCGGGTTCTTGTCCAATGTCCGCAACTTGCTCTGAATGCAACACTTTTCCCGTGTCGTCTATCACCACTATGGCCCTACTCATAAGGCCGATGAGTGTGGAGCCTGCAGTAATGTCCACATGGTAAGTTTCGGAGAATGAATTGTCCTTGTACTGGGCAAGGCACATCACATTTTCAATACCTTCAGCACCACAAAAACGTCTATGCGCAAAGGGAAGGTCTTTGGAAATGCAAAGCACAGCAGTGTTTTCAAATGAGGCGGCTAGTTGATTGAATCTTCGAACGCTCGTTGCGCACGTTGATGTGTCAATGCTTGGAAAGATGTTCAGCACCACTTTTTTTCCTTTCAAATCGGAGAGATGAATATCTGAGAGGTCAGTTTTTGTAAGCCTGAAATCAGGAGCAATTGATCCTGAGGTGGGCAGACTTCCTTCTGTTGTGGCTTCTTTACCGCGGTGAGTGATGGTGGACATAAATTTTATTGAATCCGCAAATGAATACTATCATTTGCTTAGTTCATCAATGTTTACTCCCACTTCAAGTGTTTTACTGACCTTCCGTCATCTCTTATTTCTTTCAAAGCGGCTATTCCAATCTTTATGTGCTGATCAACAAAGTTGGTAGTAATCTTCGTATCGCTTTCAGACGTTTTTACGCCTTGCGGTATCATGGGCTGGTCGCTTACAAGCAGCAGTGCTCCCGTTGGGATCTTGTTGGCAAACCCCACGGAGAAAAGCGTTGCGGTTTCCATATCAATAGCCATAACGCGCACTTTTCGCAGATATTCTTTGAAGGCATCATCGTGTTCCCATACCCTGCGATTGGTTGTGTAGACGGTTCCTGTCCAGTAGTCATGCCCGTAGTCGCGAATGGTAGAAGAAACGGCACGTTGCAATGTAAAAGCAGGCAACGCAGGTACCTCTGGTGGGAAATAGTCATTGCTGGTTCCTTCGCCTCTGATGGCCGCAAGTGGCAACACAAAATCTCCTAGTTGATTTCTTTTCTTTAATCCTCCACATTTGCCTAAGAACAAAACAGCCTTGGGCATTATAGCTGTCAATAAATCCATAATGGTCGCAGCATTGGCGCTACCCATGCTGAAGTTGATAATGGTGACGCCATCAGCTGTTGCTGTAGACATTGCTTTCTCCTTCCCGATTATTTCTACGTTATGCCACTCTGCAAACTTTTGCACATAGCCGTCAAAGTTGGTTAGCAAAATGTATTCGCCAAATTGTTCGAGTGGGGTACCGGTGTATCGTGGCAGCCAGTTTTTTACTATTTCTTCTTTTGTTTCCATTTATAGAATTTTCTTCTTCGTTATTCGCACCGTCATTTCTGATTCGTTCCAAAGATGAAGCAAACAGAATGATTTCAATGATGCAAGTGCTGAATTTTCCAACATATCAGTTTCGAATGCGCACACTCACGGGCGTTCAACAAATATTTGATGTGGCCCGAAAGAAGTGGGTGGTTCTTACTCCTGAAGAATGGGTAAGGCAGCACCTTCTTCATTTTCTGCACTTTGAAAAACAAGTTCCCTTTTCGCTGATGCAAGTGGAAAGAAAAGTGCTCTTGAATGGAATGACACGCAGAACGGATGTAGTCATTTATAACAAAGAAAAGAGACCTGTAATGATATGTGAGTGCAAGGCACCGGGTGTGAAGTTGTCTCAGACCGTCATGGACCAGGCGGCCCGATACAACATCACTTTGCAAGTGCCGTTTCTTCTTATTTCAAATGGCACAGAGCATTTCTGTTGCAGTATTGATGTCAGCAACAAGCTCTTTTCTTTTCTGTCCGAAATTCCGAAGTACCAGCTTATGTGTGAGTTCAACGGTTGAAAAATTTCTACAGTTGGGGCGCAAGTCTTCACACATCTTTGCGCTCCTCTAAAAATAAAAAATGAAAATAGAATTGGAAAAAATCCTCTCAGTATCGGGCAAGCCCGGTATTTTTAAAGTGATAAGCAATGGGAAGAATGCAGTTGTGGTAGAATCACTTTTGGATGAAAAACGAACAGCTATCACTCCCACTCAAAAAATAAGCTCGTTGAACGACATCAGCATGTTCACTACGGAAGATGATGTGCCATTGCGTGAGGTGCTGCTCAAAGCAAAAGAAGTTTTTGCAGGTGGCCCAGTCCCCGAAGCAAAGGGCGATAACAAGGCTCTGCGTGCTACAATGAAAAAAATTCTGCCTTCTTATGATGCTGAGCGGGTGTATGATTCTGACATCAAAAAATTGTTGACTTGGTATAACATTCTTCAAGCAAAAGACATGCTTGACTTTACTGAACCTGCTGCCAAAGAAGAAGAAGAAAAAGAGGAAGAAAAAAAGGAAGTAAAAGCCGAGGAATGATCTGATGAGATCAAAAGCTTAAAACAAAAAGCCGTCTATGGTAGTCATAGACGGCTTTTTGTTTTTATCTGCAATTGTCAGCTCTTTAGGGCTAAAACCGTGACCTTAAAGTGACCATCAGGTTGCGCCCTGCACCACTGGTGCCGGAGGCAAACACGCGGTAGTGGTGGTTCAACAAATTTTCGCAGGCTACTTGCACTTGCAAGTACGGATTTATTTGGTACTGACCACGGACGTTTAAAGTGTACCAAGCGGGACTGCCCTCAGCAGTGGCATACAATTCATTGTCTTCAGCATTCAGCCTATAGTCTTGTATCCTTTTCCAGCCATGGTACATCACGAAAAACTCTGAGCGAAACTCGCGAACTTGCCAATTAAATCCGGTGCGACCAAATAGCGGTGGTATGTGATCCAATGGGGTGTCGGCACTATCTCCAACTATTCGCCCATAGGTATAGTTTACTGCCGTATTGATGCTGAAATTTTTGGTGAGGTGTGTATCAAATTGGCCGCTTATGCCATAGATGTAGGCTTTGTCTTTGTTCACATTGGTTACCACATCAGCCAGCACCGCATTTGAAGGAAAAGCATAGCTATTATCAAGTGAAGCGGAGTCAATAGCTATCAGGTCTCTAATTCTGTTGTAGAATCCAGTGAGTTGCAAGTCAAACATTTTATTGATGACTTTGTCCACGCGCACATCCAAGCTTAAACTCTTCTCAGGTTTCAGATCTGAGCTTGGGATAAGTATGCTGCCATTCACTTGCTCGAATAGTTTGCCTACGTCATCCACGTTAGGGGCGCGAAAACCGGTTGCGATAATGCCAGCGATGTTCCAGTCAAACATAGGTTTGAATACAAATCCAAAACTACCATTAATCGCTTTGTTGGTTTGTTGGATGTCACGATTATTGAGAAAATAATAAGGCACCGTATCCAGACCGGAAACAACATCCACGCTGAAGTTGGTGGTGTCAATGCGCGATTCCAAATGGATGTAACTAGCCCTCAGTCCTCCATTGAGTATCAGTTTATCACTCACCTCCCAAGCATCGGTTGCATACGCTGCGTAGGTATTCATAGAGCTGCCACCGTCTGGGTAACGGGTATTTTGAAATGTGATTTCGCCCGTTTCCACATGTGTTCTGTTAGCAGTGCTACTCACGTCATTCAGTGCAGCTTCCAGTCCATATCTCAACTCATGGCTTCCGATTTTTTTCTGCGCATCGGCATTTAATGAGAACACCTTTACGTGTTCGTAACGGTTACTTCTTCTTGATGAGCCAAAAGTTCTGTTGTGCCTGCTTTCTTCTATGTCTTGGAAGGCAAGTACCGCTCTAAAATTGTCTGCAACTTTTGTACTGTCGGTCGAGATGAAGGAATAGGAAGAGAAAAATCTTTTTTGTGGGCCGTAATACCATTCTGAAAATTCTGGTTCGGCAATGGTTCCTTCTGAAAGGCGGTCGTAGCGAGGGATGTCAGAGCTATTGCTGTATTGCAGATTAAGAATGTGTTGCTTAGTATCGCTAGTTTTAAATCCGAATTTTTGCAATAAATCGTATTGTTTGAAGGCACTGCCTATTTGAATATTGGGGTTGGCATTTTTAATTATGCTGTCGATACCATCTATCCGTTCTACATAAAAAAATCTGCGGCCGAAACTGTCGTACAAAGGATCGCGCAAATCACCAGTGCGCAGGTCGTCATAGTCCGAGTAGCTAATGCTGGTAAGTGATGCCAGCTTTCTGCCACCCAAGTTAAAATCAACATGGCCAGTTTTTTCTTGGTTTGCAGTGGCAGTGCGCACAAAGGCATTGCCTTTGAAAAGTAGCGTGTCGTCTGAACTGAATAATGGGTTGCGAGTGTAAAAGTGGATTACACCGCCCAATGCATCACTTCCATAGACTACGCTACCCGGGCCAAATACAATTTCAGCTTTGTCCAGTATGCTGTTGTCTATGGTGATTACATTTTGCAAATGACCACCTCTGTAGATGGCGTTGTTCAGCCTAACGCCATCTACCACCAGCAGCAATTTGTTGGCTTCAAAGCCGCGCACTATTGGACTGCCGCCACCTTGCTGGCTTTTCTGCACCATCACATTGCCACTTTGTTGCAGCACATCGGCTGTGGTTTGCTGATTCATGAAGCGTAAATCACTTTTGCTTATCACTTGAACCTGTTGCGCTATGTCTGCCTTTTTCTCCTCGAAGCGTGAGGCACTTACCACTACTTCGTCAGTGAATATGGTGTTTTGAAACAGCAAGACTTCATACTCCATAGCAACTATTTGAGCATAGCTATAGGTACTTGTTTCGTAACCAGTTAAGTGAAAGTTGATACTGCTCTGTTTAGAGAAAGTAGCTAGGTTGGCCTGACCCTTTCCATTGGTAGTTATCGCCTCGATACCTGCACACTCGATTACCACCCCTGCCAGTGGTTCCAGTGTAACAAGGTCGCTAATAATAACAGTCTGAGCGCTGCTGAGAAGGCTTAAAAGTGAGAACAGAATCGTAAAAATGGCAAACTTCATAAAATTATTTTGGTGTTTAGGAAACGGGGCCTAAGTGAAGACTCTGCCTGCATTGGCAACAATTGGAATTACAAAAAATGGCCTTCAATTGAGAAAAAGAGAATGGCCGCAATGCCGCATGCACTGAACAAAAACATGATGAATAAAATGGTATCAATTGCTTGGCTATTGGGCTGAGGTGATTCTTTTTTCATTTGCTTACTTTATTCAACTCAGTAAGACTTTGGAAGGCAATCTCGCTTACCAATAATAATGCCTTTACTGAATAACGCTTTCATTACTGACTAACTCCTTTTTTGACTTTAGCTTAGTCCGAGTTGTATAAAAGAAAAACCCCCGGACGTTTCCGGGGGTGCTTTCCTTAAACCTTAACCAAAATCTTTTTGGACTTAATCCAAAAAACCAAAACTTACTGAGAAGTTTTATGATGGCAAGCGGATTTTCAATGACCGTGCCAGCCATTTGAGTTGGCATGTTTTTTTTACCTCTGAAAAGTGAAAGGATGTTAAAGCCTTTTAGCAAAGGCTTCATTTCAATTAGTTACGTTGACTACAAGTCCTTCATCCGCAAGCATTACATGCGGGAAAAACTCCAGCGCCTCGGTGCGGAAATCATCATCTGTTAGGTACCGCGAACTGAAGTGCCCAAGCAATAACGCTTTGGCCTCGCACTTGGCGGCCATTTTAGCAGCCTGCTTTGCTGTGCTGTGAAAGGTACTTTTTGCTCTTTCTTTTTCCTCTTCCAGAAAAGTGGATTCGTGGTAGATGAGTGTGGAACCCTTTAGCCAATCTATCAGCTTCTCGCTGTAGGCTGTGTCTGAGCAATAGGAATAGGAGCGGGCGAGTGGAGGAGCTGAGCATACGTCAGCATTTTTTAATAGACCTGATGGCAGGTCCAGGTCTTTTCCCTTTTTTAGTTCAAGTATCTGGCTTGGGACTAGTTTGTGGCGTGCAATGGCCTCTTTACTCACCTTTGGTTGTCGTTGCTTTTCAATGAACTGAAAGCCGCAGCAATAGATGCGGTGTTTCAATGGAAAGGAATAAATGCTGAGTGTCTTGTCTTCGAACAAAAGGTTTTTGTCATCATTGCTGGTGGCATGAAACTCGATTTTGTACTCAAGAAAAGTTTGTGAAACTCGCAGACTAATATCTATGACTTCCTTTAAGTCAGCTGGTCCATAAATATGCAAAGGGTTTTTGCGCCCGAGCAGGTGCATGCTGCTGATAAAACCTAATAGACCCAAGTAGTGGTCGCCATGCAGGTGAGAAATGAACACGTGATTGATGCGCTGAAAGCGAACTTTGAATTTGCGCATCTGCATTTGTGTTCCTTCACCACAGTCCACTAGGAAAAGTTTGTCGTGCAGATTGACCACTTGCGAGCTTGGGTTGTGCCTGCTGGTGGGTGTGGCTGCTCCGCAGCCTAATATGGTAATGTCAAAGGTCAATGTGCTGGAAAGATAGCCAACGCAACTTTCATTGCTTCTTGGAATTCAAGTTGATTGATTCCATGGCTACTATTTTTTTCTTCAAAAAAAGAAAGCATGTTTTCGGTGGGCATGTTGCCCGTTAGGTTATCAGTCGCCATTGGGCAGCCGCCAAAACCCATTATGGCTCCATCAAATCGTTTGCATCCTGCTTGCCATCCGGCCTCCACTTTTGCACGCCAAGTATCTGGTGTGGTGTGCAAATGAGCTCCAAATTCAACATTTGGTAAAGCAGCAATCAATTCGCTGAACAATTGCGAAATGGATTCAGGGGTCGCTATTCCTACCGTATCGCTTGGGGCGATAATGTTGACACCCAATTCGGTATGCAAACGACTGCTCCATTCTGAAGCAATATCCGGATGCCACGGATCGCCATAGGGATTGCCAAAACCCATAGAGATATAGACTACCAGCTCTTTTTTGTGCTTTTTACAAAGTGATTGAATTTCATCAACCCGCAACAGCGACTCTTCAATGCTGCTGTTGGCATTGCGCTGCTGAAATGTCTCCGATATGGAAAATGGGAAGCCAAGAAAAGTAATCTCATCCCATTGAACAGCATCTTCTGCACCGCGCACATTGGCAACGATGGCCAATAGTTTTGATGACGAAGATTTGAGTTGCAGACCATTTAGTACCTCAGCCGTATCGCGCATCTGCGGCATCGCCTTTGGCGAAACAAAACTGCCAAAGTCAATAGTATCAAATCCACATTTAAGAATTTGATTGATGTATAAAATTTTGTCTTCCGTTGGTATCCATTCTTTGATGCCTTGCATGGCATCGCGCGGACACTCTACCAGTTTTATTTGTCTATTCATGGTTGCCGTGGCGAATGTATCCATTGCCTCAGTATAGTTCGGTGTGGTGCTTCAGTTCATTGCCCCGAATAATCACCGCGCCAACTTCTAAGGCGGTTAGCTCGGCTTTTCCTTCTAGTTTGTTTTTCAGAAAGCTCAATTTCTTTTTGCTGAAATCGTTGGTAATGATGAGGTGTTTCTTATTCAGTTTGTCTAAATCTTGGTCATCAAAAAACAGTTTTGAAGAGGACTTTTCGAAAAGAAAATAGTCAGCATGTACAGTAGTGTTTTTGGTAAAAATTTCTTCTGTAGCTATTGCAAAGGTCTTATTGCCAGCGGTGATGAAAGGATAGTGAAACAACACGTTTTCATCTTCAAATGTTTGTGCAGAGTCCAGTTCTACGTGCTGAAACTCTTTTATACCAAGGTGATTCCAATAATTCTTCAGATGAAAACGAATGCGAGATTCATTGTCCATCAAACCGCCATCATAAATGATATAGCCTTTTTCGCCTTTGCAGTAGGTGATGCAGTTGTGGCCCGGAATATTGTGCACGCATATTTCGCTGAATTGAACTATCGAAGTTTTCTCTACCACTTGGCTAATGCACAGCGCTGCTGTAAAAACGAAGGCATAAACAAGCGCCTTTGGCTTCTTCCAAAAAAACCAACGGCAAAGGCACCAGATCATTGCAAATAGAATATACGATTCTAACACTGTGAGCGAAATGCCTTGAACAATACTGTAAGGCAACTGGTCGAACCATAAAACGATGGCATTCATTCCATGGGTGAGCCATGCACTGACAGTAGCCAGAAACTGAGCCACAGGCGGCCACCAGCACAAAGCGAAGAATAGCAGGCTGATGTAAAGAATAAGTGTTGAAAGCGGAATGACGATAAGATTTGACACCAAAAAATAATTGGGGAATTGATGGAAGTACAACATGCCCAATGGAAACGTTATCAATTGTGCAGCAAAGGAGACGGCTGTGAGTTGCCACACTTTTCTCAGCCACTTATTGCGAACAGGCCACAGGTCAGAAATACGCTTTTGCAGTATGACGATACCTATAACGGCTAGGTATGAAAGCTGAAAACCTACCTCCATGATGATGTATGGATTGAAGCACAAAAGCACCACAGCAGATGCGCTCATGGTATTAAAAATGTTGCTTTTGCGATCGTAGGTTTCTGCGATGACAAATGCAGTGAACATGACCGCTGCCCGGAGCACCGAAGGCGAAAATCCGGTGACTCCGGCATAGAGCCAAAGGATGAGCGTAGGAATAATGAACTTGAGAAACTTGCGCTTCTTCCCTGGGAAAATCAAGCGCAGAGCGGGTGCAAGCAATACATAGATAAGTCCAACATGCAGACCACTTACCGCAAGCACGTGTATGGCGCCTGCACTGGCATAGCTGCTCATTAAGTGAAAGTCGATGGCATCAGTTTTACCAAGCACAAGTGCAGCTAGCACCGCATACTCCTGACCACTTACCTGGTATCGTTTGAATTGCTTCAACATCTGCTCGCGCCAGTTGATGAAGATGCCCATGAAAGAATGGTTCTCTGGCCTATTCACCAACGTCCAGCCTTTTTCATCCGCATACATTTGGTTATAGATGAAGTGCGAGTTCAGGTATTTTTTGTAGTTGAACTCAAAGGGGTTTTGTACTTCATTCAATTCGCCAATTGCTGAAGTTGTGATAATGACATCGTCTACTTCCAACGACTGTGAGGAGCTGTCTCGTGCCACATAAAAGAGAATTTTTCCGCTAGTGGTGATGGTCTTGCCTTCATGTATGATACCGATTACTTCTACAACGGTTTTGTATGATTTTTCTTTTTCTATCGGGGCTTCGTTGAGTCTTAGCACGAGCGCATCAGCACTAGAGTAATAATTCATGAAGTAGTCAGCCCTGTGTAGAGGAGGCTTTGCAAGTGTTAGAAAACCACCCAGCGAAAACATAAGTAGGGCAGTAGTCACACCCGGAACGAAACGATAGAAGTACTTCAACTTCTTTATGCTCAAGTGCATTACCAGTTGAAGAATGCCTGTGGTGAAAGAGGCTATGAGCCAAAATGTAAACGGAAGGGGAAGATTGATTTGCACAAGGATGCCAATCAATAAGGGAAGCAACAATCGAAGCGCAGGGCTATTTCTCCATATGCGGATCACTGTGAGCGGTTAAAGGGGTTGCGTGACAAATATATCGGGGTTGTTGTTATCAACCTAGGCTGCTATTTGTGCGGGCCATTCATAAGTCAGCGACCTAAGGAATTATAAATTTAGGAATTGACCTTTGCTCAAGGCAGCGCAGCGCATTCTATGAGAATCACTTTACCATTTATTGAAGGAGAAAAAAACAACTTCTAAAAATTCGAAATCGCCTTTCTTGAAATAATAGTCATTTTACCTTTGAACCGCTCAATCCAATAATTTGAGTCACCTTTACGAAACTAAAATTTTCCGCGCCATGAAAAAAAACAATTTTCTACTGGCAATTCCTCCTGTTGGCTTGGCTCTCATTTTATATAGTTGCGATGATGACGGCCTTTTTAACCGCAAAGAAGAATGGCCGTGTGATGATGGTGCTACCAAGTGTATGCAATTTGTCGAATACGGAACACTTTCACCAATAGAAGGCGCAACGGTCTATTTATTCTCTTATGAGAACAACAGCGACACACCAAGCAATGTTGAAATCAAAACAAGCGATGCAAATGGCTATGTTGACTGGCCTTGTGAATTAGCTGTGTCAGGCTATTGTGCTGAATCAGAAGGATGCTGGGATGATTGCGGATATGGTTATAGCATGAATATGACTTGGGTAGCTGATGGTATTTATGAATTGTTGCCCAAAGCGTGGGTTAAAGTCACTGTGATTGATGATGAGCCTTTAAATCCTGAACAATACGTATTAGTTGAACCAATACGTGGAAGTTCAAATCCAGAAGTCATGGTAAGCGGATTCACAGAAGTCATGCAATGCGTTGGAAACCGTCATGACTTCCTAAATTTTTATGTGTCTGAATGGATTGATGAGGAAGAAGGTGGATATTATTCAATAGTCTATAAAGACTCCCTCGATGTCCTCGTTTCGCCATTAGACACTCTTGAATATACCTATCACTACTGAGTATATCTCCATCCCCATGGCGCGGGTTTAGCGCAGCGTAACCCGTGACACCCACTGTTTAGGGCTTGTAGCCCGATTAGACAATTTACCCAAGTAACAATTCGCACAACATTCGTTTCTTTACGAAAACCAATTTTGATCCGAATCGACTTCAGCGGCATGCTGGCTAAAGGCAATTACATGTTGGTCTTCGAAAGCAGCTTGGGGCTTTTGTTTAAGCAGATTGTGTTGGAGTAGCAACGTATTTCATAGCACCTTCTGCACAAAAACCAAGTCCAGCCAGCGGTCAAATTTGTAAGCCACCTCTTTCAAGTTGCCCACTTCTGCAAAGCCAAACTTTTTGTGCAGAGCAATACTCACTTCGTTGGTGGCATCTATTCCGCCTATCAGTGTGTGCACTCCGTCTTGTTTTGCCACGGCAATTATTTTTTCCAACAGTGCATTGCCAAGCCCTCTACTTCGGTACTCGGGATGAACATATACCGAATGCTCCTTGCTGGGGTAGTAGGCAGCTCGTGCGCGAAAAGTGCCATAGGTGCAAAAGCCAGCCACGATGTTTTCTTCCTCTGCTACATACACTGGGAAGTTGTTGGCCTTCTTGTCCTCTTGCCACCGTTGCATGTAGGCCGCGTCAAACGGTTCGTATTCGTACACAGCAGTGGTGTGTAGTATGGCATCTACATATATAAGACGAATGCCTTCGAGGTCTTCAGCAGTTGCAGCGCGGATGGTCATGGCGCGAATGAAATACCTAGTTGGCAGTTAGCAAAAAAAGAGTTGGCAGTTGGCAAAAGAAAAGTGGGCAAAGTGTGGAGTGAACTTGAACATCATCTCTTGAGAAGGAGTAAGTTGATATGTCATAGCTGTGTTTTGCAAACTTACTTTTTGCTCACTGCTCACTTATCTGAATAACTGTTTTTTCGTGCTTAGGCAATTTTTTACTCCTCTGCTATAGTCATCTGCTAGAAACAAATCGAAGCGTTTCCTTTGACGCTATCCAATTATTGCAACCATGACCAAGAACTCGCTGGTGTTATTTATTGCGTTGTTTGCTTGCTGCCTTTCAGCAAATGCTACACACATCGTAGGTGGCGACATTCACTACGAATGCACTGGTGGAAATTCGTACACCATTGTTATGAAAATATACCGCGACTGTTTCAATGGTATCAGTCCGTATGACGACCCCGCAGGTATCGGAGCCTTTAACCAGTTTGGGACGCTTGTCGCGGATATTGATATGGTACTCAGCAATGCTACCATTGATACGCTCTCTACCGATACGGGCGACCCTTGCCTCAACCCGCCTAACAACGTGTGTGTTAGTGAATGTGTGTACATGATAAATGTGGATCTAGATATTCCTGCTGGTGGTCTTACCCTTGCTTACCAACGTTGTTGTCGCAATACCAGCATTGTGAACTGTGCTAGTAATGATGACATCGGCATGACTATCACCGCTTTTATTCCAGATCCATCGCTTGCTGTTTGCAATAGCAATCCTGCGTTTATCAATTTTCCACCGGTCTTTATTTGTATGAATGAACCATTTGTGATGGACCACAGCGCCATTGACCTTGATGGTGATTCGCTGGCATACATTTTTTGCAATCCATTGTTGGAAAACATGCCAACCAATTACATCAATCCTCCCGGGTCGCCTCCTTATCCATTGCTGCAGTTCTATCCTGAATTCAGCGCGAGTTATCCCATAGCTAGCAACCCTGCTTTCAATATTGACCCTGTAACGGGGCTTCTGACGGGCACACCCAATGAACTTGGTCAATACGTAGTCGGTATTTGTGTGGAGGAATACCGTAATGGTGTTTTGATCAGCAATACCAACCGCGACTTCCAATTCAACGTTACGCTTTGCAGTCAAAGTATTCAAGCTATCATAGATCCTCCTGCACCATGTCTTGGACTGGAGGTAACGTTTGGCAACAACAGCACTGGGCAGTTTTACTTCTGGGACTTTGGTGACGAACTTGTGCTAACAGATACCACAAGTGTGGAAGAACCTACTTATACTTTTCCAGCAGAAGGCATCTATGAAGTGATGCTTGTTTCAAACCCAGGTCTCTCCTGTGCCGATTCGCAGTTTGTGCAAGTGCCGGTGTACAATGAGTTCTTGGTGGACATCAATTATTCCGTTGAATGTGTGGACTACCAGCTGCTTTATGATTTTGAGCCAACAGGCACTTGGGCAGGCAACATTCAATGGGAATGGATTTTTGAAAGTGGTGATCCGGCTTCAAGCAATCAGCAAACAGTTGATGATGTAATCTTTATTGGCAATGTACAATACAATGTCATCTTGAATGCATCCAATGGATACTGTGACGCAGAAATTGTCGAGAACATCGTTCCCCCTTTTCTGCCAAGTGCAACCATCACTCAGCAGCAAGATTTCTGCGATGGACTCACAGTTGACTTTACACTTTCATCCAACAACGCGGGTGATGATATCATTTGGGATTTTGGTGACGATGTGTCGGGAGATACTAGCACAGAACTTTCGCCATCTTATACCTTTAGCGATTATGGAACATACACTGTAACTATCACAGCTGCCCCCAATTCTGATTGCCCCGGGCAGTCTTCTTTACTGGTTGTTGTGCTGCCGCCTGATCCAATAAATGGTGATGTCGCTATCACCGAACCCGATTTATGTGATACCATACCACGCATCAATGCTGCATGGAGTGGCACGGGCACAACAGACATTGAATGGAACTTTGGTGATGGAGAAACTTCTGAAGAAATCTCACTGCAACATATCTACGATTTCCCTGGGACTTACACTGTCACCTTCACTGCGTACAACGATGTGTGCGACTATACTGAATTGTTCGAAGTGCAGGTTGGTGTTGGTTTTGGCCCCATCTATTCAGAGGTAGTAGTGCCTAATGTGTTTACTCCAAATGATGATGGAAAGAATGAACTCTTCCGCATGTATTACCGCAACGAACAATTGTTGCTACCACCTGGCCGCACCTTCGACAACTACCTAACGCATTACCACTTGCGCATCTGGAACCGATGGGGCAACCTGATGTATGACAGTAACACGGACAGCAAGCAAGGTTGGGACGGTGTCTTGAAGGACGAATCTAAGGAAAGTGTTTACTACTACATATTAGAATATCAGCGCACGTGTATTGATGATGTTATCCAATCGCGTGAGGGTCACTTGGAGTTGATGCGATAGACTAACTGCAACCAACAGAGGCTTTAGCCTCTTCAGAAAAAATACCTATTGCTTAACCCCGCGCTTCAGCGAGGGGCTCATATCCCCAACCCCAAAATCCCAGTTCCTTCCCCCCAACTCCTCTTTACTTTTCCCCCATGAATGTCATCCTCTTTGAAGATCATTATTGGGACAAATTCTTGCCATTGGTTTTCACACGCCCTGTTGGCGAGTTGCGTATTGGCATAATGACTATTCGCGAAAAATGGGAGCATGCCTTGCAGAAAGAAGTTGTACACCAAACCCGCGACTATTTGCAAGGCCTTTTTCCTCTGCAATCTGCTGGACAAGGCTACATTGTTAATGCGCGCGCTCTTCCGACTCATGATTTATTGATTGCTATACAATCCCTGCAGCCTGGGGAATGTCTTATGAAAGAGGACGTATTGCTTGCAGCATACTTCTCAAACAGTCAGCAGATTGTTTCGAAACAGTTTCCTGTGACTAAGAAATTCTTAGATGCCTTTTTGCTCAATCATATCACAGACCTATTCACCAAGAATGGTGATGCATTGAAACTTGATTTCGATGTGTTAACTAAGGGAAAGAAGTCGGCTGCGCTGCATTCATCCAACCTGATTATTGGCGATGTTTCCAAGGTTTTCATTGCCGAAGGCGCAAAGGTTTTTGCTTCTACACTGAATACCAATGAGGGGCCCATCTTTATTGATGAAGTGGCCGAAGTAATGGAAGGTTCGCATATCCGTGGCCCATTTTACTTGGGCCAACACTCGCAACTGAAGATGGCTTCAAAGATTTACGGCCCTACTACCATAGGTCCGCATTGTAAAGTTGGAGGTGAGGTTTCCAACTCAGTCATTCATGGCTTTTCGAACAAAGCGCATGATGGTTTCATAGGCAATACTTTGATAGGCGAGTGGTGCAATCTGGGCGCAGACACCAATACTTCCAATCTTAAGAACAACTACAGCAATGTGCGCATTTTTGACTTTGCCAAACGTGAGATGACTGATTCAGGATTGACTTTTTGTGGACTCATCATGGGCGACCATAGTAAGTGCAGTATCAATACCATGTTCAATACCGGAACTGTTGTGGGCGTTGGCGCAAATATTTTTGGTGGTCATTTTCCTCCCAAGCATATTCCCTCGTTCAGTTGGGGTGGCAGCAATGGTTTTACTGAATACGATTTTGAAAAGATGATTGCCACTGCGCGCCACGTTTATGCTCGCAGGTCGCTTCTTTTGTCAGACGAGTTGCAAAAAATGCTGCAAAATGTTTTCGAAATGACAGCCACCCACCGCACTTCTGCGACACAAAGTCAGGAATAATGTGTGGCGTAGTTTTTAGATTGCAGCCAATAATTATTGACTTGGAGATTTATTGATTTGTTGATTTTAGAGCCGCCCATCGAATCGAGTCAGCATCTTCTATCTACCAAGTCGTCAAATCAACAAGTCGCCAAATCAACAAATCAACAACTACAGAAGTGAACGAAGATATATTTCAATATTTAACCGAAGAAGAAGTCACTGATCACGAATTCATCCCACTCATAACTCCTGAAGATGAGGAGAAGATGGACAAAGAGCATACACCGGAAGTGTTGCCGTTGTTGCCATTGCGCAATACGGTCTTGTTTCCAGGAGTTGTTATTCCTATTACAGTAGGCAGGGACCGCAGCATTCGACTGGTGCAAGAGGCAAACAAAGGCAATAAAACTATTGCTGTTGTTGCACAGAAAAATCCGGATATCGAATTGCCAGCCTTTGAAGATTTGTACACCATTGGTACACAGGCTACTATCATGCGCATGTTGACCATGCCCGATGGAAGCACCACTGTCATACTGCAAGGCAAGAAGCGTGTAACTATAAAAGGTCTAGTGGAGAGCGAGCCTTATTTCAAGGTGCAGGTGGAAGATTTTCCTGAAACCAATCGCAATGCAAAAAGCAAAGAGCAGCAAGCGCTGTATGAAAGTGTCAAAGATGCTTCTCTGAAAATCATTAGCGTAAATCCTGAGATTCCGAACGAGGCGGCAATGGCCATCAAGAACATTAACGGCCTGAGTTTTCTCACCAATTTCATTTCATCTAACATGAAAGCTAGCGGCAGCGATAAACAATTATTGCTGGAAGAAGCTGACTTAGCGGAACGTGCCAAAAAAGTATTGGAACACTTGAACAAAGAGTTGCAATTGCTGGAGATGAAAAACGAGATTCACAAGAAAGTTCACACTGATATCTCGAAGCAGCAACGCGAGTATTTCCTAAATCAGCAGATGAAGCAAATACAAGATGAGTTGGGCGCCAACCCAATGAAGGAAGAAATAGAGGATAAGAAGAAGCGGGCAAA
The DNA here is from genome assembly GCA_031414655.1 of Flavobacteriales bacterium. GTDB lineage: Bacteria > Bacteroidota > Bacteroidia > Flavobacteriales_D > Sanyastnellaceae > JANNVZ01. The sequence continues at coordinate 260,483 of JANNVZ010000015.1, read as the reverse complement.
GGACAAGAAGTGGCCAGAGGTAGTGGCCAAAGCATTTGCGAAGGAAATAGGAAGACTGGAACGCATGAATCCGCAAGCAGGCGAGTACAGTGTGCAAGCCAATTATGTGGATACACTTCTCGACTTGCCGTGGCAAGAATGGAGTGACGACAACTTTGATTTAAAACACGCTAAAGAAGTTTTGAATCGCGACCACTTCGGATTGGAAAAAGTGAAAGAACGGATCATAGAACACCTTGCCGTTTTGAAAATAAAAGGTGATATGAAGGCACCCATTATCTGTTTGTATGGCCCTCCAGGTGTGGGCAAAACAAGTTTGGGCAAAAGCATAGCCGAAGCCCTGGGAAGAAAATATGTGCGCATGGCGTTGGGTGGTTTGCACGATGAAGCAGAGATACGCGGCCACCGCAAAACATACATCGGTGCCATGCCAGGTCGCATACTTCAATCATTGAAAAAAGCAGGAACAAGCAATCCTCTTTTTGTACTGGATGAAATAGATAAAGTGGGACAAGGTGTACACGGTGATCCAAGCAGTGCTTTGCTAGAAGTATTGGACCCTGAACAGAACCACGCGTTCTACGATAACTATGTAGAGCTTGACTATGACTTGTCTAAAGTCATGTTCATAGCCACATGTAACTCGCTTCAGAATGTGCACCCAGCATTGCGCGATCGCTTAGAGATAATAGAAGTAACCGGCTACACGGTAGAGGAGAAGACTGAAATTGCGAAACGACATTTGGTTCCAAAACAATTGAAAGAAAACGGACTGACTGAAAAGAAAATCTCATTCAGCGAAGACATCATTGTAAAGTTCATTGAAGAATACACCAACGAAAGTGGTGTGCGATCATTAGAAAAGCGCATAGGCAAATTGGTTCGCAATAGAGCAAAACAAATTGCATTAGAAGAAAAATATAGTGTAGCGGTTAATGCAGATGAAGTGGTGAAAGTCCTTGGCCCATCGCACGAGAAGGACAAGTATGTGGACAATGACACCGCAGGTGTTGTTACAGGTCTTGCTTGGACACCCACAGGTGGCGACATTCTTTTTATTGAAACATCGCTTACTAAAGGAACAGGCAAACTGACCCTCACCGGAAATCTTGGTGAGGTGATGAAGGAGAGTGCTGTGATAGCTTTAGAATATTTGAAAGCCCACAGCGACATGCTCGACTTCGAGCAAGACATTTTTGACAAATGGAACGTACACATACATGTGCCGCAAGGTGCCGTGCCAAAGGATGGACCTAGCGCTGGTATAACACTTCTCACAGCCCTAGCCTCAGCATTCTCGCAACGCAAAGTGAAAAAATTCCTTGCGATGACAGGCGAGATAACTCTGCGCGGAAAAGTGCTTCCCGTTGGTGGCATCAAGGAAAAAATTCTTGCGGCCAAACGCGCAGGTATCAAAGAAATCATCATGTGCGAGCGCAACAGAAGAGATGTGGAAGAAATAGGCGAACGTTATCTGAAAGGTCTAAAGTTCCACTACGTAACAGAGATGTACGAGGTAGTGGAGAAGGCTCTTTTGAAGGAGAAGGTGGTGAATGCGTTGAAGGTGGTGGCTTAAAATTCCGGTCAACTAAAAACGAAAAGGGACTTAAAAGAAAGTGACACGTTTTTTTAATTACTCTATTTGAGCTATCCAACATATTTGACTAAACCCAAGAAAAAAAAAGGTGCGCACTGCGCACCTTTTTCAATTTTTTAAACTGCTGCTGAATTACATGCTTTTGAACCATTCCTGAAACAGAGGACCTACAATGGGTATTGGCGTCATCTTATCACTTGCGGCATTTACTAGACTTACAATCCATAACACTAATACTAGCAATGAGATGAGCAATCCTAGAAATGGAATTAATCCCAACAAGCCCATCAGCACAAGCCCGAGCATCTGCCTTATGTAAAATGATCCGAACTCAGTTTTATTTTGATTGTTCATAATGATAGCCACTATCCATCCAATTAAGGTGATGTGAGCGACTATAGCAATGGTCTTTCCATTGTCTTGCACTGAAGGTGTAGTTGAGTCTGACATGTTCAATTTTTATTTTGGTTTGAAGCGCAATGTTAGTCAAAGTTTTAATGGTTAAAGTAAAAGAAAAAGGCCGCAAATTCTTGCGACCATTTTTTCCCGTTTTTCATAACCATTCGTTCAACGAAGACGCGCCACAACGATTCTAGCGCTAACCCACTTGTCATTTATCCATGCTTTCAGGTAGTAGATTCCGCTTGGATAATTGGTGAGATCCATTTCGAATAAGGTAGATGTTGGTGTCATCTTCTGCATCAGTTTACCGCTGTTGTCTGCAAGGTATATTTCTTTCACATCATCACTGGTCTGAACCCATATGTAGTCAGTGGCTGGGTTGGGATAACACTTCAGCACCACAATTTCATTCACAATAGGCTCAATGTTGATAGCGCTTGTGTCGGCATCAGCAAGCAGCGAATCACTTGGTGTTGGTTCAACCAGCGTGGTGGCGCTGATGGTGTCTAATGGGTTTTCTGTTTCTACAAATTGCTGTAGGTTGCAGTCGGGCACCATCAGGTATTCGTCTATCACACGGAGTAAAAGTTTGTTCAGTGTTTCCACATCGTACTTATCAGTGCTGGGCGCAGTGTGTTCGCCACCAATGCCGCTGTGGTTAGTAAGGAAGGCATAAGTTCCATTAGTGCCGAGGGCGCAGCAGCGCATCAGGTATTCTAGGCTTTTGTCAATGTCATACCCACCACCACTAGCCACAAGGGGTATAATTCTGACCCCGCGCGATGCGGCTTCTCTCACACAGACTTGCATCGCGCTGATATTCGCTTCTGAGTAGTGCGGAGGTGCATCCAATATCATAAACATTAAACGGGCACGCGCCTCCTTCTGCCAATTCATGTCAAATAGCGAAGCACGCAAAGCATCATCAACCGCTTCAGGTCCGTCACCACCACCATCGGCATATTGTTCGGCTATGAACTGGTTCACTTTGCTGATGTCTTTGGTAAAAGGGGAATTGCGGGTGAGATAAGTATCACCATGGTCGCGGTAGAAAACGCTTCCAAGATTTAGCTCCACGTCTTTGTGTTTTGCTTTCACCTTGTTGATTACGTCTACTAATTCAGCTTGCAGGTAAGCGATTTCATCTCCCATACTGCCTGTGGCATCCACGGTGAAGCAGATATCTACCGCATCGGGTATGCTGCATGTTACGGGAATTTTTATGGTATTCAGTCCTTTCTCAAATGTCGTTGGCTTGTCTATCGCGAATTTTTTACCACCATTATCAATATCAATTCTATCTGCTTTCTTGGATTCATTGTTGGTAAAAATCTTGCCCCACAGTTCGGCCTTGCCCGTGTTGTCAGTGCGTGCTTTCCAAATGGTTTCGCCTGATTTTGTTTTCAATTCCACGCTGCAGTCAACCACCGGTGCCCCACTTTCAGTAAGTACAAGGGCGGTGTATCGCTCCTCTGGATTCATCTGCCACACTTTTCTGTAATTGACCAATTCTCCCTCAGCAATGTCTTCCCACATTTTCCATTTTTTAAAGTCGTTGACTTCGCCTGCGGTTAGCTTACCTGCTAGTTCAGCATTGACCGAAGCACTTGACAGTCCTGTCTCTTCAGTCGGAGTGTACTCCTCACAGCAGGTGCCATCACTTCGCATATCTTCCGTATCATCTGACTTATATATTTCCATTTCAGCCACACCTGATAGGCTTGGGACCAATTTTATTGTCATCGGTGAAATAGTAGCCAAACTTGCTGCCATATGGCTTGTAGAATATGAGGCTGGGATTCCTGTAGAGATAATTTCAACTATATCAGTGGACATCACCTCATCAGTGTGAGTTGTACCCTCAAATTTGTCATCAGTAGCGGATTTGTCCATGACTATTACTTCAGAAAGCTTAACAGGTGGCGCTTCTGTTTCAGCAACTTCTTCAGTAATCGATTTGTCGGTGGTGCCCAACTCTTCATTCACTATTGCCTTGTTTTCAGATGCTGTGGAAGCGACTTTTTTCTCTACTGTTTTTATTTCGCTTGTGTCATTGGACACTATCTGCTGTTTGTTCTGAACGCAGGCAGCAATTAGCATTACACAAATAAGAGCAAGTGCAAAAGCTCTGTTAGGATGTTGTTGTTGTTTGAACATGACCAATGATTTAGAGGTTTGAAAGAAATATTTTTAGAGCATAGATGACAACACTTTCAACAATCCCTGCTATCCATGCTGTCAAAAAATCCGAACTTTGTTACAGGTCAAAAGGAGGCACGTTCATAAGAACGACATTTTTTTTCAAAAGCGTGCTCACATCAAAAACAATGAATTTCGTTTCATCTTGCACGCGCAATGAATGAACAACTCACACAAGCCAACGCTTACAACTCAACTACTTTACTTGGAACTTTGGGCATCGAGTTCACTTTGATTAGTAAAGGCCACGTGGAAGCGACCATGCCGGTGGATCCTCGCACACATCAGCCGTATGGATTGTTGCATGGTGGTGCAAGCGCAGCTCTGGCTGAAACACTCGGCAGTTATGGCTCACATATTCTAGTTGCAGAGGAAGGCGGAATTTGTGTTGGTGTAGAACTCAATATCAATCACCTGCGAAGCAAACGGCATGGAAGTGTCACCGGTATTGCAAAAATTATTCATCAAGGTAAGGGCACGCATATTTGGGGAATAGAAATAATGGATGAAGAAAAAAAGCTTGTAGCTATTAGTCGACTCACTGTGCTGGTGAAAAGGAAAGAAGTATGAGTCTGCAACTGCATTCAAGTTTTAGTGTGGAAGAAATTCTTCAGAAAAAGGATTTGCTTCATAACAGGAAAGACTTTGCCTTTTGCTCTTTTCCATCCGATGGTCAAGCACGCCAAATTCATTTCTTTTCCGATGAGCAGGTCAAAGGACCAAATGCATGGTTCACTGTTTCGCCCTTTTCTTTAAGCGAAAAGAAGGGTTTTATTGAAATGTCTGAAGAGCAACATGCAGCAATCGTTGACAATGCACTGAATCATTTTCGCTCAACTGATTTGAAGAAAGTTGTGATAAGCAGGCTGAAGAAAATCAAATTGTCAAAATCAATTTCAGAATGGTTGATGGTGTATGAATCATTGTGCAAGGCGTATTCAAACGCTGCGGTGTATTGGCTTCAGTATAAAAATGAAATGTGGATTGGTGCCTCTCCAGAACTTTTACTCAGAAAAAGAAACAATTCATTTCAAACTGTTTCATTAGCAGGAACTCAAGTCTATAAAGGGAGCATTGCTCTAGAAAAATTGGAATGGGGTGAAAAGGAAAAAACAGAACAACAACTTGTTACCGATTACATCTACTCAACTCTGCGACAAATTGGAGCAACTGCCATTCGCCTGGTTGGTCCATACACTTCACCAGCAGGAAAGCTAGCTCATTTGAAAACGGAAGTATCGTTTGATTACGCTGGTGAAATGGAAGTGCTTTTGAATGCTTTGCACCCAACACCTGCTGTCTGCGGATTGCCACTGGATTTGGCGAAACAATTTATTCAGACCCATGAGCCACACTCTCGATCTCTTTACACAGGTTATCTGGGCATGTTGCACGGAAATGGCGATGTCGACTTTTATGTTAACCTTCGATGTATGAGTATCATTCACGATGAAGTAACCCTTTTTGCAGGCGGTGGGGTAGTGGAAGGTTCGGTGGCGGAAAAGGAATGGGAAGAGACAGAAAAGAAGATGGAAGTGATGTTGAACTATCTTTGATGGAAGAACGGGGTAGATTCCAACAGTCACTCAAAAATCAATTCCAACCAATAAAAAATTCCCCCAAATTGCACTCATGAAGCTGCTTGTCCTTGTTCTCTTTTTCAACCTAATTCATTCTAATATTCTGCATTCGCAGAATTTTACCTTTTCTCCATCAGACTCTCACACGGCCACGTTGGAAATGGATGTGTACAGCGAGCATCAAATCAATGTCTTTCACGATTTGGCTGACACTGCATTCATCTCTTGGCGGGTTATAGAAGAAGAGTATCCCGTGGAATGGGACGTTCAATTGTGCGACTGGCAGCATTGCTATACATATGTCCCCATTACCGGCAATATGCTCGGTGTTCCTGCCGGTGGCAGTGGGTATGTAAGACTACTTGTAAATCCAATGAATATGTCAGGCACAGGCCATATAATGATTTGGATTTATCCGACTGGTTTGATGAGCGAGCATGTTGAAATTCATTTTTATTTCGACACCATCATCGCTAGTTTGGAAAGTGATATTGTGAACGAAGAATGCCAAATTTTTGTAGATGAAAACAGCAAAATGCTCAACATTGTAGATGCACCCATAGGTACGATGATGATCTACACTGCAACAGGCGCAGAATTGAAACCGCTACATATCTATACTCAGCGCGAGGTCTTTGACCTTTCAGGATTCTCTCAAGGAATTTACATTGCCATCACATCCGATGGTCGAAGCCATACTTTTTTTGTTCAGTAGAATTTTTTGAAACCAACCTTAAAAATCAATTTCTAACCACATGAAATCTTTGTACAAACTGTTTTCTCTTGCTCTTCTTTGTATAAGCTTTAGCGCAACGTCACAAACGGACGTCACTTTTCTGGATGAGACCGATGGAGTTATTCATCTGCAATGCACCGTGGGCGGCTTTCATACCGCGAATGTTTCTGATGGAGTTGTTATTCGCTTAGATGGTGGAACCACCATACTTCGCAGCGGCTCTCCTGATTTGCCAAAACTCACTGAAGCCATCATCGTGGATGATACACGCGACATGAACATCGAAGTGGTTTACTCTGAATATGCTGAGTATGACGATGTAAACATCATTCCTTCAAAAGGAAACATGTCGCGTACAGTGGACCCGAATACTGTGGCTTACACCTATGGTGTGGCATACAACACAAACGCGTTTTATCCAGGTCAATTAGCATCACTTGACGAGGCTTATGTGCAAGGGCAGTTTCGTGCTCAAAGTCTACATTTCTATCCAGTGCAATACAATCCTGTAACGCATGTGATGCGCGTTTACAGCACCATTGAAGTGAATATAATTCGCACAGAAAATGTTGGAATCAATCCACTGCAAGCCAATGTTCAACATTCCACCAATGCCACCATGCGCGATGTGTATGCTTCGCGCTTCATCAACTACTCTGCAAATGCTGAGCGTTATGAAGCCATTAGTGAAATAGGAAGTATGCTGGTGATATATGATGAAGAATATTTGGATGAGTTGGAGCCATGGATTCAATGGAAGAAGGAGAAAGGAATCGAAGTGAATCTGATGGATGTTGCAACCATCAATTCAGTTGCGCTTTTAGGCAATTATGTGGCAGATTATTACAACGAAAATGGGTTGACATATCTAGTCCTTGTAGGCGATGAGGATCAAGTGCCATCGGAACTGGTTAACAACAGTGGTGGCCAAGGTTATTGTGATCCTTGTTATGGTTACATAAGTGGCAATGACAACTACAGCGAAATTTTCATTGGTCGTTTTCTTGTACACAATGATGAAGAATTGCCTGCAGTCATTTCTAAAGTTCTGGAGTATGAAAAAAATCCGAACCTGAGCACTGACTGGTTCAGCGTTGCAATGGGGCTTGGCAGCAACGAGGGTGATGGTATTGGCGATGAGGATCAAGCTGACTGGCAGCACAATAACGGAATTAAAGAAGAACTACTTGACTATACGTACACGCAGGTATGGGAGAAATACGATGGTAATCATACTGCCGCTTCACCGACAGGTGGAGTTACTGCCGATGCAAGCGGCAATCCAACAAATACTTCCCTAACTGAAGTAATTGAAAATGGTTGTTCACTCATTAACTACACAGGTCACGGAGCGCATAGTCTCATCGTTACTGGCAACTACACCAATACTCAAATCAATCAACTCGACAATCATGGCTTCTATCCGTTTTTCATTGTGGTGGGCTGCTGCACAGGCGACTTTGATGATGACGATGCCAGTGGTGACACATTTGGCGAAGCTTGGTTGAAATGTCCGAGTGGCAACTATGACGCTCCAACCGGTGGCATTGGTGGTGCATTCAGTTCAGTGTATCAGAGTTGGGCGCCACCTATGGAAGGTCAGGATGAAATGAATAAGGTGATTGCTGCAACTTCAGAAGCAGGAAACACGCGGCACACACTGGGCAGTATTCACTACCACGGTTGTCATGGAATGAATGATGAGTATGGCGCTGATGGCGATGAGATGACAGACACATGGATATTGATGGGCGACCCAACTATTCAACTGCGCACCGCCTATCCAACACAAATTACTGCATCTCATCCTGCTACTTTATTCCTTGGTGCAAACGAATTGAGCGTAACCTGCGACACGGAAGAAGCAATGGTGGCGCTTACTATGAATGGTGAAATCATCACAACAGGAATTATCTCTGGTGGTAACATCACGCTCAGTTTTTCAGCTCTAACCATTCCTGGTGAATTGTTAGTCACTATCACCTCTTTCAACACCATTCCTTATCAGCAAACGATTGATGTAGTTCCTGCTGATGGCCCTTACGTTATAAACGATAGCAACATTTTGGATGATGAAGCAGGCAACAACAATGGTGAGGCCGACTACAATGAATCCATATTGCTAGATGTAACAGCTGGCAATATTGGTATTGAAACTGCATTTGGAGTTACTGGCATACTTACAAGTTCCAATACTTCCATTGTGATAACAGATAACACATACGATTTCGGAGATATAGCTGCAAATAGTTCTGCCATTGCAAATGACGGGTATGCATTCTACATCAATGGTTATATCCTCGACCAGACTGTAGTAACATTTACCATTACTTATACTGATGCAGATGGAAATGTTTGGACAAGCACATTTACTGTAACTATCAATGCTCCAAACTTTGTTTGCGGAGGCGATTTGGTAATAAATGAATTGTCAGGCAACGACAATGGCCGCCTGGACAGTGGCGAAATGGCTGAAGTATCATTTCTAGTAACCAACAATGGCCACGCAGCTTCAGTTATAGCAGTGTCAGCTTGGCTTACTGAATATTCAGATTATTTGACTATCAATTCTTCTCCAGTTGATTTGGGAATAGTGGCAGAAGGTCAAACTGTGAATGCAACTTTTACTATTGAGGTCCTTATGAGTGCTCCAGCAAACGAACAAGTGGACTTCGATTTTAGCACCACAAGCGACTATTACAGCAGCCAATGCGATTACACAGAATCTCTCAACCAAACAGTTGAAGATTGGGAAACCGGAACAGCCAACGGTTTCGAATGGGTTAATGCAGATGATGCCGATTGGTTTACCACTACCAGCAACCCTTATGAAGGACTTAATTGCAAACAGAGTGGCAATGTGGACGACAATGAAATAACCACACTACAAATAACCATACAGGTGGCTGAAGCTGATGAAATTTCATTCTCCTACAGAGTAAGCAGCGAAGCAGATTGGGATTATCTCCAATTCTTCATTGGCAATGCGATGCAAGATGAATGGAGCGGAGATATTGGTTGGACAGAAGCTTCTTTCCCGATAGGAGCGGGCACACGCGTGTTAAAATGGAAATACATGAAAGATGAATACGCTTCAGATGGTTCAGATGCAGCCTGGGTGGACAACATCATATTCCCTCCAATGGTTGCTGTAAGCATTGAAGAGCAAACAAGCGCAAGTCTTTCCTTGGAAATTTATCCTAACCCTGCTGGCGACAACACCACCATTGCATTCACCAATGAGTTGGCTGGTAACGTAGCCGTTACTATCGAGAATATGCTTGGCGAAATTGTTTTCTCAACCGGAAAAACAAATACAGCGAATAGCAATCAACGCCTTAGCATTAACACAGCTGCTTGGTCTTCCGGTATGTATATCGTTCATGTAACGACACCTGCTGGCAGCAGCAGCGAGAAGATGATGAAGAGGTAGCGAATCATCCAAATATGAATTTAAAGAAGGACAGGTATGACACCTGTCCTTTTTCGTAGCCATTTATAATTCTGAAATAGGTCGACACAAAGCCTTTAGCATACTAACACGGCTTCAACCCATAATTCATAACCTCCTAAAAGCATTACACACTTCATTTTGCTTATGGCTTTTTATCAACTCATTGATTTTCATATCTTTAGGTTTTAACTAAAGCGATTCAGGTCAAACAGAAATCCCTAAATACCAAAAGGGTCTGGTGTTGTATAAACCCAAATCAAGCTATAGAAAAATAGAACTCAAAAACATCCAATGAAAGTAATTATTCTATCGTTTAGATTGCTAAATTGTGGTCACTATGTGAAGAATCCCAAACGCAATTGCTTGAAATAATGCGATTGCAAAATGCTTGATAAATCTGGGCTATTAGTGTCAAGTTAAATCCTAATTCCCAACAAATCCCCAAAAAAAAGAGGCTGCCAATCCGGACAGCCTCTTTTTATTTCTTATCGAAGCGGAGTGATTATTCAACAACTAGCTTCTGAGTTGCTTTGCCAAGTGAAGTATGCACCTCCACCATGTATACACCTTGTGCAAGTTGAGAAGTAACTTGATAGTTGCGTGCATTCACGTTTGATTCTGCCACAACTAAGTCGCCTACCAAATTGTAGATGGCTATGCGCTCCACTTTTTCGTTAGCCGAAATAGTAAAATTGTTTGCAGTAGGGTTGGGGAACATCTTGAATTGTGTAGCTGTAAACTCAGGAACACTTACCGTGATTTGAGTTACCTCTAAGCAAAAGTCACCAGTTGACAATGAGTCTAAACCACCACTGCCTCCATCGGTATAGTTGAAACCATCCACCATTACGTAGTAAGTTACATTGTCTTCAGTCTGGAAAGGCAGACCTGCCCAGAAATTGCCACCTTCGGTATCCAAGTCATCAGCGCAATTAGCCACCTCTAGGTTTGAGCATGAAGTGCCTGAATAGATAATCATTTGAGTGTCGTTGTTGGTGAAAACAGATTCTCCATCGCAGTCAGTTGTGTTGACATTGTATAGTTGACCATCACCTTCAAACGTAAACCAAACTGTGTTATCTACAGAAGGCTCAGAACTGAATGGTACGAAACAATCGTCAGCTCCAGGGTAAGCAGGGTCTTCTGGGGTAGCCTCAACGTTGGTGTATGGACCAGAAGAAACAGACTGTTGCAAGGTACCATCGAACAATGAGTTGATGTCTATGGCATCCACGCAAAGGTCATTTTCAGGACCTGAAATAATTACCTCACATGGGCTGCCTGGCAGTTCCAGCGCACACATAATGCGCGGAGCAGAATACCACTGAATGCTATCAAGGTAATTCATCGCTTTTGTAATGCTCATATCCGGGTTGGTCAAAAGGCCATTGGCGTTGTTAGGATTGGATGGCGACCACCACTCCCATGGTGCGCTGTCAGCTTCCATACCTGCGGGGCGATTAAGTGGGAATAGACCGTAGTCACCACCGTTGTAAGCATTCGCAGCCATCGTGTATACATCTCCAGCATCATCAGCCATTTCAAATATTTCGTTCAGACCAAGGCTGTTCGCCATTTCCTGCACGTGTCCACTGCCGCTTACTTCCACTACCGGAAGGTTGAAACCGGGAACGATAACTGTACCTATGTAGTAAGGTGCAAATGGGTCAGAAGGAGCATGGAAAGAAATCATTGGAGGATCTTCAGCCGTTACCCAAGTGCTATCACCGCATGCACCACCCATGTTTACCATCACGTTGAAGTCAGAGTCATATCCTGTATGGTTTGCATAGCAAAGTGTATCAATACCATTTGGCGCATTTGCATTAGGAGCTGTGCCATAAGAAGTTCCATAGATGTCACCATTCACCGATTCGATAACCATAGGCAATGGAATGAAGTTACCTGATCCGGGTGGCACTTCCACATCATGGATAAACTTTGGAATAGCTATGTCTGAATATTGATTGATAGTAGCAGAGGCAAAAGCGATGTAACCACCTGTGCCTTGTCCCCATGCGCATACGCGAGTTGGGTCTATGCCATATGGGTTGCTCATCATATCCTCCGTCATACGGAAGTAACGCACTGCAGTGCGGCAGTCTTGAACTCCTCTGTAAGCCGCATTTATGAGTGTGTAAACACGCTCGTCTTGGGTAGGTGCTACTGGATTCCATCCTAGGCGGTAGTCGCAAGAGGCCACTACATATCCCATGCGTGCTAGACGTGAGCACATTTCAACCACGTTGGAGTCTGCCTTTGTGCCGGTAGGTCCACCATTCTGTGGGTGTGGCAAAAAGTTTCCTGTGTGGAAATAAAGTACCAAAGGACGACTTGTTTCTGTGTCACCACTGGGTTCGTAAACGTCACAAACGAGTGGTTGTGCAACCGCTTGATTGTATATAGAGTATGCAAGAACTGTGGCGTTAACGCCATACACTACATTGGAAGTAACCTCCACATCGGTAAAAATTTCTTCGAGGTAGCGCTGAGAGAATGACATGCTGCAACAGGCAGTCATCACAGTAATAAGGGTAAAAATTTTCTTCATCTTGTAATTGATTTAAATGGTAACTAACTAGCTATTTATTGTTTTTGAAAACGAGGTTCATCTCGGACTTCAATTAATAGTTATCAAAAGTATTGGCTCTGGAAAGAATTGGAAAAAAGATTTATCATTTTTTATTCCATTCGTACTGAACGCTCAAATAGGCCAAACGGCCTATCATAGGACCACCGTATGCTTCAATGTGCAGATTGCTAAGCAAGTTGCTGCCGCCTGCCTTTACATTGATATTCTGTTTTTTGAAAGTGTAGTTTACCTGCGCATCCAACACGTTAAATGAACGCACTGGGCCTGTAAATTGTGGAGAACCTTCCCAAAAATACTTGTCCACCCATTTGTAATTGACGCCATATCCCCATGTGTTGCCTGCTTTGTTGGGCCACAATTCGCGGGCATTAAAACCAACATTGAACTTGTGCAGCGGAGTATTGAATGCTGGGATGATGGGATCGTTTTCATCTGTTTTTACTAACTTGTTGTATGAATAGTTGAAGGTAAAGCAATGCTCTTTGAAGAAATAATAAGAAGCACCAATGTTGGCCCCTTGGGTTATGACTTGCGAGGTGGAATTGGCAGAGTAGCGGTAGGCTCTAATGGAGTTGTAATAAAGATTGCCAAGCGTGTCAAAATCAGCTTCAATGCCTAGCTTGAAACCAATGAAGTGATTGTACCAAGTATTGTATACAGAAGCATCTATATACAGCTTGTTACTCAGCGTGAGGCGATATCCTAGCTCGATAGTTCTGGCTTGCTCAGGGCGAATTGGGTCTATGTTGAAATAGTCAATCGTATCGCTGTTTTGCGTTTCTCTAAAATGGTAAAAGGATTCGAAAGTGATAAGACTATCTGCTCCATTCAGATTGCCGCGCAAGGTGGCCGGACCTACATTCAGATTTAGATACTGGTCAGTAAGAGTTGGGTTGCGTAAGGCGCTACTCAATGACAAGCGCAGGTAATGATCCTTCTTAGGAATAAAAACAGCAGATAGGGCAGGGGAGAAGAGTGCGTCATAGTTCTGGTTCTTGTCAATTCGTGCGGTGGCATTCAGAATGAGTTTGTCTTCAAGTAGTTTCTTTTCAACTCCTGCATAAAAGCCTATTTCGAAATTGCTAATTTTAGTTCTTGTATAAGTCGTGTCTGATTCTGATGATATACTCGGCACAAGACCATCACTAAAAATGGTTCCGTCTGAGTTGGGGCGATAGAGACGCGCATTTCCGCCCATGCGCAATTCATCCACTTTCAGCAAGTTTTTCCATTTGTATTCGCCTTGCACATGATACAGTTTGGACTTGTCAAAGAAGCGTGTGCCGCCTTCACCTTCATTGTTCTTCATGGCGATAATGCGGTTGAAGTGGTAGTTGAAGGTGTCACTTTCAGGAGTGAAGTAGCCTGTTTCGCCCACGTTGGGTATGTTAGCATCACCAGTATTGGTTAGCTCTTGCACCTGCTGGTGCCAAGCGAACATAGAGTCGTTGTAGACATTCATCCATGTGCCCAACGAGTCATAGTCATAGGGCAAATAATAGTCGTATGGAAAATTAATTGGGTTAGGATTCAATACAAGTGCAGGATAGCCGTTGGCGTTCATTCGCGGAATAGCGTATTGCTGCCAATTCTTCACATACACCGAAGCCCAATCCTCTTGAGAACGAGCAGCATCGCGCAGGCGCAGCGCGGTAAAGTAGGGGTCATAACTTTTGCCTGCATCCTCTTGTGTTACATAAGCTCGAATGAAAAACTTGTCCTTCTTGGTCAACTCTATTCTGTTTTGCATGAAGAAAATATCCTCTAAGCGAAAACGGTTATCACCTTGATACATGGTGGATCCTTTTCCGACATTGGATTGAAAAATCAATTCGGGCGATTCATAATCCAACTCAGGTTTCAACCGAAAATGAAAAGCCACATTCGCCTTTAGATTTTCGGTATTGTAGTCCACTAAGTCTTCTTCTTTGTATCCTTTTCTATAAAAAGTGCCAAGTCCACGATAAGTAGTTGAGTAAGCAGCAGAAGTGGAGTAATCAAATGCCCCGAAGTATTCATCACCATAAATATTTACACCGTCAAAACCTGCTGGATTAGATGCATCGTCTGCACTGCCATATATAGGCTGATAGTTGTCAGCATGCCAGTCCTCTGCTGAGAGGTAGAGCAGGTTTAACTTATAAGCGAAGAAGGGCAAACTGTCTTTGTTATTGACAACATCAGCCCACCTTATGCAGGGTTGAATCAAACCGCGTTCACCCATTTTCATATTCACTGACAGGCCTGGCGTAAAGAATGGATTTTTTGTTTCCATACTGATGACACCGTTGAAAGCACCTGGGCCATAGTATGCGCTGCTGGCTCCTTGCACGATGTCTACGTTTTTCACATCTAAGTCACAAGCGCCAAGAAAATTGCCCAGAGAAAAATTCAAGCCGGGTGATTGGTTGTCCACTCCGTCAATTAATTGTAATACACGCACCGGTGATGTGCTGTTGAAACCACGTGTGTTGATAACGCGAAAGGCAAGGCTTGCGCTAGCCATGTCCACTCCTTTCAAAGCAGCAAGACCTTCGTAAAAATTTCCTGTAGGCACGTCTTTTATAGCAATGGCATCCATGCTCTCCACTGTTAATGGATTCTGCTTTTGCTTTTGTAAAATGCGATCACTTATTATTTCAACTGCCGGTCCGTAGACTGTCGCTTCCATTAGTTTTATTTCAATACGCTTGTTGGCATTGGTAATAACAACTTCCTGCTGGACAAAACCAACAAGATCGATAACCAACGTTACGGGGAGGCTGTCCACTTTCAATGAAAACTCGCCATCGAAATCAGTGAGAGTGCCATTGCCTGTTCCTTTTTCGCCTACCACAGTGCTAAACAACGGAACACCATTGGCCTCATCCAATACACGCCCTTTGATGGTCTGCGCTTGCATACAGCAGGGGAAAAGAAGGCAAATGAGTTTGGCTATGACACGAATCAACTTCATATAGTCAGGATTAAAAAGGAGTTGAAGCGAATGTAGGGGAAAAAGAAAAGGTGTAACTACTACACCTTTCCTGAATTTATCAAGTATTCGAATTGTGAACTATTCCCCCACCACTTCTATCACCTTCTCTACAATATCTTCCAAGTTGGGCTTGCTGAAATAGTCGCCATCAGTTCCATAAGCTGGTAAGTGAGCCTTTGCGGTAAGTGTTTGCGGACGCGCATCCAAATAGTGAAATGCGTTTTGCTCGTTCATTATTTTGTCTAAGATGTATGCGCTTGCACCGCCTGGTACATCCTCATCCACTATCAACAAGCGCGATGTTTTTTGTAATGACTTTGCACAAATATACGTGAGGTCGAAGGGCAACAATGTGCGCACATCTACCAATTCCACTGAGATATTTTCTTCTTCCAAAACCTTGGCGGCTTGAACACAAATATTGAATGTGCTGCCGTAAGAAACGATGGTGATATCGGTTCCTTCTCTCACTACTTCGGCTATGCCAAGAGGTGTGGTGTATGCGCCCAGATTGCTTGGCATGACTTCTTTCGAACGGTAACCATTGAGACATTCCACCACGATTCCAGGCTCATCGCTTTGCAGCAAGGTGTTGTACATACCTGCGGCCTGCACCATGTTGCGCGGCACACATACGTGCATTCCGCGCACGCTATTGATGATGCTGCCCATGGGCGAGCCACTGTGCCAAATACCTTCTAAACGGTGACCACGTGTGCTGATAATTGCAGGAGCTTTTTGCCCTCCCTTTGTTCTGTATTGAATAGTGGCGAGGTCATCGCGCATGCCTTGTAATGCATAGAAGATGTAATCTAAATATTGGATCTCTGCAACCGGACGAAGTCCACGCATGCTCATTCCTAGCGCTTGTCCGAGAATGGTGGCTTCGCGAATTCCAGTGTCACTCACACGCAATTCACCATACTTTTCTTGCAGGCCTTCGCAGGTTTGATTCACGCCACCAATTTTTCCAACGTCCTCTCCAAAGATTAAAATCTCAGGACGCTCGGCCAATTTTTTGTCCCAGAAATCGCGAAGTACAATTCTGCCGTCCACTTGCTCTGCATTGCTATCAAAGGTGGCAGCAACTTGTGAAACATTCAATGCACTCCACTTGCTCTCACTGTGCAGGTGCGAACTGTAGCGCTTTTGCATATCGCCATGCAATTCATCTAACCATGTTTTCAACGCTTGTGCATCGGCATTTTTCTCTGGTGAAATTTTTCGCAAAACGCGTTTCACTGCAGAAAATATATCTCTGCGAATAGGTTCAATCGTTTTATTTAGTTCTTCAGAAATGGCTTGCACTTCAGCATTTGCAGAGGAAGATGCCAGCGCATTCAGTTTTGATTTCGCAATGGATAAATCTTTATCAATATCCTCGCGAAAAGCGGCCCATGCTTTTTTCTGGTCAGAGCGCACTTGCTGTTTTGCTTCATCACGAATGGCCTCCAATTCCTTGTCGTTGGCTGCGCCATCCATCATGATGAATTTGCCGAACTGAGCAATGCAATCATATTCTTTGTACCAATCCAGTTCCTTCTGGTCTTTGTAACGCTCGTGCGAACCGCTGGTGCTGTGGCCTTGGATCTGTGTCAACTCTTCCACGTGGACCAATGCCGGTATGTGATTTTCTCGGCAAAAGGAGGCAGCCTTTTCATACGTCATCAAAAGTTCAGGATAGTTCCAACCCTTCGCTTTGAAAATTTTGATGCCGTTGGTTGTGGTCTTTTTCTCGAAGCCACTAAGCGCTTCGCTTATGCTTGATTTTACAGTTTGATATTTCTTTGGAACGCTGATGCCCCATCCGTTGTCCCACACACTCATGCACAGCGGTACTTCAAGCACAGCGGCTGCATTCATCGTTTCCCAAAACAAACCTTCGCTGGTAGAACTATCCCCGATTGTTCCGAAGGCTACTTCATTTCCTTGGTTAGAAAATGTAGTCCATGAATGCAAGTCTTTGTTTTGTTTGAAAATTTTGGATGCTTGTGCAAGACCAAGAAGACGCGGCATTTGTCCAGCAGTTGGCGAGATGTCTGATGAGGAATTTTTCGACTCCATCACATTTTTCCATGAGCCATCATCATTCAGAAAACGTGTAGAATAGTGCCCACCCATTTGGCGGCCACCACTTGCAGGGTCGGCTTTTACATCGGTGTGTGCATACAAAGCAGCGAAGTATTGCTGCACGGTAAGCTCGCCTATAGCCATCATAAACGTTTGGTCGCGGTAGTATCCAGCTCGCCAGTCACCATTGCGAAAAACTTTGGCCATTGCTATTTGTGCTACTTCCTTTCCATCGCCAAAAATTCCAAATTTGGCCTTGCCTGTCAGCACTTCTTTTCTGCCCAAAAGAGAAGCCTCGCGCGAGACGCACGCCAAGCGATAATCATCCAACATGCGCTGGCGAATTTTCTCTTCTGTCATTATGTAATCGGGGGTTTCGAATGTCTTGGACATGGGGCGAAGATACTTGGCGAATGCCACAAAATAGGAGTCGAAAAAAATCTCAATTTTTGGTTAGAGCAACTGCAATCTCCGCAGCCAAACGTGCATTGTTTAGCACCAACGCTTTGTTCGCCTTCTGGCTTTCGCCCTTGGTTACTTCATTCAGTTTTTTCAATAAAAAAGGAGTGAGGTCTTTTCCAATGATGGCATTTTTCTTAGCCTCCTTCAGCGCTTCTTGAATAGCATTTTCAATTGAATTTTTACTCAGTTCGAATTCTAAAGGGATAGGATTGGCTATGAGAATTCCCTTGTGACCTAACTGATTGTTTGCTTGTATAAAAGACGCAATCTCTGATGCGTTGTCCAAGCGAATCGTAAGTTTCAATTCGGTAGAACGCGTATAGAAAGCCGGAAAGACATCAGTCTGATATCCAATAACAGGAACACCAAAAGTTTCTAAGTATTCAAGTGTCTTTGGCAAATCAAGAATTGCCTTTGCACCCGCGCTCACCACAGCTAACTGAGTTTGAGAAAATTCTTTCAAGTCTGCCGAAACGTCAAATGTGTTTTCAGCATCGCGATGAACGCCACCAATTCCGCCTGTAGCGAATACTTTAATGCCGGCCATCTCAGCTATAATCATTGTGGCAGCTACAGTAGTTGCGCCATTCATTTTTTTGGCAACTACAAATGGTAAATCTCTTCGGCTGCACTTCATCACATCTTTTGCTTGTGCAAACATTTCCAATTCGTCCCCTGAAAGTCCAACATGAAACTGGCCGTTGAGGATGGCGATGGTGGCGGGTGTTGCTCCATGAACTCGAACCATTTCTTCCACTTCGTTGGCTACCTCCAAGTTCTGCGGATATGGCATTCCGTGCGAAATGATGGTGCTCTCCAATGCAACAATTGGTAGATTTTTTTCAAAAGCCGCCTTTACCTCCATTGAAAATTGTAAGGGATAATTCATGTGACAAAAGAAATCAATCCAACGCTGCATCTCGAACTGAACATGACTCAAGTCAACACTGCTATCTTTTATAAACCGATAAGTTTGCGGCCATGTTTGCTGACATTAAGATTCTACTTCAATACCTGAAGCCTAACAAAAAAACACTTTGGCTAGCGCTGCTGCTGGCTGCTGTCAATCAGTGTTTCTCGCTGCTCGACCCGCTTATCACTGGTAAGTTGATAGACAAACTGGGCGTGCACAAAAGCGACTATGGTTTTGATTGGAATAGCTTCTCGCATGACCTCTTCATCTTCCTTTTGATGTCGATGGGGGTTGCAATGGTGAGCCGCATTGCGAAGAATTTTCAAGACTATTTCACCAGTGTCGTCATTCAACGCACAGGTGCTAAGATGTATACCGATGGCATTCAGCACTCTTTGGACTTGCCTTACGAAGTATTCGAGGACCAGCGCAGTGGCGAGACTTTGGGCAAGTTGCAAAAGGTGCGAAGCGATTCTGAAAAGTTCATCCAATCCTTTATCAGCATCTTTTTTCAGAGCTTGGTAGGAGTTGTCTTTGTTGTCATCTATGCCATAAAAGTACATTGGATAATAGCACCTATTTTTCTTGCAACAGTGCCATTGCTAGCCGTTATCAGCAGCTTGCTGAGTAAAAAAATCAAGACCGTTTCAAAAACTATTTTGGGTGAGACCACATCGCTTGCTGGCAGCACAACTGAGTCGCTGCGCAACATCGAATTGGTGAAAGGACTTGGACTAGCGAAACAAGAAATAGGAAGACTAAACAACACTACTACCCGCATCCTCGGGCTGGAATTGAAGAAGGTGAAGTACATCCGCTCACTCAGTTTTGTGCAAGGCACTACGGTCAATTTTCTACGCACTTGTTTGATATTTCTACTTTACTATTTGCTCTTCCGCGATAGCATTACGATGGGTCAAGTAATGACGCTGATGTTCTATAGCTTCTTCATTTTTGGGCCACTGCAAGAGATGGGCAATGTGATAGCGACCTATCGTGAAGCGCAAGCCTCACTCAAGAATTTTGAAGACATCATGAGCAAACCTGTCGAGCCTCGGCCAGCTAAACCAAAGCACTTGGGCGATTTGAGAAATTTCCAGTTTGAGCACGTCACGTTTCAACACAAAACCGCGAAGACAGCGGCCGTGAAAGATATTTCTTTCAGTGTAAACAAAGGAGAAACGATTGCGTTTGTTGGCCCATCAGGTTCAGGTAAAACAACGATGGTGAAGCTGCTGGTTGGACTTTATCAACCCAGCGAAGGCAAAATTCTTTATGACACTATTGATGGCAATGAAATAGACATGCTGCAATTGCGCGAACAGATAGGCATGGTTACACAAGACACACAATTGTTTGCTGGAACTATCAAAGAGAATTTGCTCTTTGTACGGCCGAGTGCTACCAACGAGCAAGTGATGGCGGCATTGCTGAAAGCCTCTTGTCAGCGGCTTTTATCGAGAGCTGAAAATGGTATTGACACCATGATTGGCGAAGGCGGAATAAAAATAAGTGGTGGAGAAAAGCAACGATTAAGCATAGCGCGCGCACTACTTCGTGAACCCAATTTGCTCATCATGGACGAGGCGACTTCAGCGCTGGACTCCATCACTGAAATTGAAATAACAGAAACCGTGAAGCATATTCATACTTCACAAAATATCATGACCATTCTAATTGCACATCGCCTTTCTACCGTGATGCATGCTGATAGAATTTACGTGTTGGAACACGGACAAATAATTGAGCAAGGCAGCCACGAGCAACTGGTGGCAGAGAAGGGACTTTATTATGCCATGTGGAGGCAACAGATTGGAGAGAGAAAGGCGAGTGTGATTTGATTCAAACTTTCTTTATCAGCTTCCAAACAAGCACTGCAGCGAGTGCACCAACAGTCGGTGCAATCAAATAAATCCATAAATTTTCGGTATGCCCTGATATCAGAGCAGGCCCAATACTTCTGGCGGGATTCATAGATGCACCAGTAGACGGCCCTCCAAAAAATGCGGCTAGCATCACCACAAAGCCAACTGCTCCTGCCACTTCTCTTATTCCATACCTTTTGTTTTGCGATAAGAGTAGAACAACAAGCATCAATAAGAAAGTGAGTAATACCTCCAACATAAAGCAATTCCAAATGCTGATACTCGGTTGCGTTGTGCCTAGCATTTCGTTCGTTGGAAATAGAAAATTCAACAGCAATGAAGCTGCTATTGCGCCAGCTGTTTGTGATAGAATGTAAGGAGCAATCAGTCGTGCTGGAAAGAGTTTTCCAGCGCTGAATGCAATGGTAACAGCCGGATTCATATGTGCACCCGAAGCATTCGCAAACAACAAAATCATAGCAGTTACAGCTAGCTCAAAACTGAGCGCAATGCCAAGATGACTTACAAAACCATACTCTTGATGGAGCACAATGGCAGCGGTGCCAAGCAGCACCAAACCGAAAGTGCCGAGGAATTCTGCAAGGAATTTATTCATGCTACAAACTCTGAAATGAATTTCTTAACGGCTTCCTTGATCTGATTACGCACTCTTCTTGTAGCCTCCAATTTCTTTTCATGCGTTCCGACAAATTTTGAAGGGTCATCGAAACTCCAATTGATTTTCTTATGCATCCCTGGAAATACTGGACACATATCAGAAGCCTTGGTATCACAAACGGTGATAACATATTGAAACGACTTGCCTTGCTCGTGCATGCCAAAAACACTTTTGGTGGCATTGCTTGATATGTCAATACCTTCATCCTTCATCACTTCAACTACCAATGGATTCAACTTGCCCGGTTCAAGACCTGCGCTTTCCGCCTCAAATTTCTCCGATGCAAAATGCTTGAGGTAGGCCTCGGCCATTTGGCTGCGGGCTGAGTTGTGGATGCAGAGAAAGAGGACAGTTCGTTTAGTCATCATGCTTTCGTTTGAAAGAGCAAAAGAGAAAATTTTGTGTCGTGTTAAATGGAGTAGTATGGTCTTCAGTTATACACTTCAGTTTTTCAAATCCATTGTACAGCTCGCTGGTCAAGGTACTTTCGCTGTATTGCTTAATGTCAAGACCACTGCATTTCTTAGGGCCATTCTCGCTGAAGGTGCCGATGGTAACAAAGCCATTTTCATTCACCGCAGCGCGCGCTTTGCTCAAGTAACTACTTATCTCAGTGTCTGTAGTCAAGAAGTGGAACGCTGCTCGGTCGTGCCACACATCATAGTGCGTGTTCGGCTGAAACTCATTAATGTCACTTGCAATCCAGTTCACCTTGCTTGCCCTATCCCCAAGCCTTTGTTTAGCTTTTTCCAGTGAGGCTTCGGAAATGTCAAGCACAGAGATATTTTCATAGCCTTCGTCCAAGAGAAAGTCCACCAGCTTGCTGTCACCTCCGCCAATGTCAATGATATGAGCCGACTTCGGCACATCAAATTCATGAATGAATTGCAACGAAGTGACTGGCACATCTTGTGTCCATGACACTTCGTTAGGTTGTTTAGTGGAGTAAATCTTCTCCCAATGTTCTTTGCTTGTATTCATACTTGTTCAGATTTAGCAGCAATTTGGATTTTTCGAATTCGTCTTGGTGTAAAACACATTGAAGGTCTTCTCAAACTTCTCAAAGGTTTTCCAATTGATGCAATAGCACGAGGTTGTGCCTTCAATGCTGCCTTTGATGAGGCCTGCATTCAACAGTTCTTTTAAGTGTTGCGAAACAGTAGACTGTGCGAGCGGAAGAACTTCTACTATCTCGCCACAGATACACTCTCCGTGCTTTGCTATCTCTTTCAGTATAGCTACCCTTGCCGGATGACTAATGGCTCTGGCAAAGTCTGCTAGTTCATTTTCCGCTTTGCCGAATTCTTCGCGTTTGTTGTTGGTCATTTCTTTTTATCGTTTATCGCAAATATACGATGATTAAATACGCAAAAAAGGGAACCGATGAAAGTTCCCTTTTTGATAATCATTTGATAAAACTGCTTATTCGGCAGCTTCATACATGCAACACTCCGGAAAGCCTTCGCAGCACTCAGGCGCATCAGTACAACATTCGGTGTTGTCGCGACATGCAGTTGCATCCGCATTCATTTGTGTGTAGGCCACCAGGCTGCCGCCCGCCACTCCAAGAGCCAACAGGCTCACCATGATTACTTTTTTCATTTTTACTGTTTTGTTTGTTAGTGAATAATGGTTGGTTTAGCAACAGCCTCCGGAGTTGCCCCCGCAGCATCCGCCACCACAACATGAGTTTTGATTGTTGCAGCAATTTTCTCCGCAACACGAGTTTTGATTTTGTCCTTTCATTTTTCTCTGAATGTATTTGTTTGATGATTTTTGAACACATCCAATGGACGATACATGTTTTGAAAGGACGCAAACTCAAACGTGAACTTTCAGAAGGGGTCAGCTAACAAACTTTGCAATCAGACCTTCTGTCATAGTCCACAATGTTGCCATAGCTGTCCTTGGTATAGTGGCAACACTGATTAAAAAGTTCCACCAATTGTTGTCGTCCCCGCTGAACACGCGACTTGGCTCCGGAGTGCGATATGTTCATCTTTTCTGCAAACTCCTTTTGCGACATTCCATTCATTTCGGTTTCGATAATTGCATCTCGATAAAGAATCGGTAGGTTTTGGATGAAGGGCTTGAGACAATCAGCAAACTCATTGTTGTAAGTCACACCGGCATCCATATCGGCTACATTTTGCGGCAGGTCGCGTTCCGGTTTTTTCTTTTTGAAGTAGTCCAAAATGCTATTGCGCGTGATTTGAAAAACCCATGAAGTGAGTTTGTCAGCATCATTGAGCGTTCCTTTCCGCAGGTGAATTTTGATGAATATGTCCTGCAACAAATCCTTAGCAACATCATCATCTTTTACACGCTTGCGGATAAATCGCAATAATTCTCGATGAAATTCATTCCATATTTTTTCTGTAGTGATGGTCATATTTTGTATAAGCACTGAGACGCTCTTTCGATAGACGACAAAGTTGCAGAAAGATGCAATGGCTATTTCTTATATACTGAACAACATTGCGAAAATGATTCTGCTTTTGTTTACTCCAATTTGTAAGGGCTTTGTTGCTCACTTTGTGTATCGCTGTTTGAAGAGACAAACGTATGGTCACGTTTGTATGCGCGACATCAAAAGTGTGGCTGGATGTATAAAGATTTTAAAAAGACTCTTACTTCTTCAAAATTGAATTGCCTTCCGGAAGTTCATCTCTATCCAGGTTGCTGGTAACTTTGCTGATCAGGTTAAACTCTCCGGTATTCATTTGCTCAAAAAACTTAAGAAAGCAATTGAACTCAATCAGAAGAGTTTTGAGCACATTGAGGGTGAAAGATTCTATTACTCAAAACCTTCAACAGTATTATATCTCACTTTTTATTCAGTGTTTTTCATTGCCGGATTCCTGTTACTTTTTGTTTTTCCTATTCATACTGATGAACGACAATTAGTCATAGGCCTCATCGCTCTGATAATTTCACCCGTCATTTTTCTTTTGCGATTTCATCAGATTGTGCTGAAGCATCCTATTTTTATAGTGCACAGAATCTCATATTCCACACCATGCATGAAGAATGGTATGACATGAATAAATGTAAGATAGATGAAAAGGTGGAATCAAAGTCTATGCTAACCACTCTATTCATAAGCAGTAATATTGAAGAGAAGATGTGGTATATCCAATACCACAATGACCTCAGAAGTCTTATTAAGCACTACTATAATGATGCAGAAGACTATTAAAGTTAGAATATCCCAACCACTCTCCCCCTCAACTCCATACCCACAAAAGGCGAGTTAAGACTTTTCGATTCCCAGTCTTCTTTGGTGAAGGTGGTGCTTTGCTCTAAAGAAAAGATGGTAAGGTCTGTTGCGTTTTCTGCTTCTATGGATTCATGATTCAACTTCAGTACGGAAGCTGGACCGGTGGTGAATTTACTTATAACTTCTGTAATGGTGAGGCTTTGCTCGAGGGCAGTCCATGCAGCGGAGAATGTAGTTTCGATGCTGCTGATGCCGAAGTTGGCGTCTTCAAATTCGCGGACTTTGTGTTCTACATCTTCTGGAGTGTGGTCGCTACAAATGCAGTCGATGGTACCGTCTTTCAATCCTGCAATCAATGCCTTTCTGTCTTCTTTGCTGCGGAAAGGAGGAAGCACTTTTAGGTTGCTGTCGAAGCCACTGAGGTCTTCATCAGTGAAGATGAGTTGATGCGCTGCGATGCCGCAGGTGATGTTGAGCTTGTCCTTTTTCGCTTTGCGAATCAGTTCTACACTCTTTGCAGTGGAGATAAGTGAGACATGCAAGCGGCCACCGGAGTAGCGCAGCAATTCGATGTCGCGTTGCAGTTGCATTTCTTCCGCAATGTTCGGAATGCCTTTGAGGCCGAGGCTTACCGAAGTGGGCCCTTCGTTGATGAGGCCGTGAGCGCTCACTCCATTGTCATATGGAAAACTGATGATTAGACCACCGAAGTTGTTGGAATAATCGAGGGCTTTGCTCATCAGTTCGGTGCCGACTCTTTGCTTGTCATCGGTGAAGGCGATGGCACCTGCTGTGTGCATGTCAAACATTTCAGCCAACTGCTTGCCTTCCATCTTATCGCTGAGCGTGCCACAGGGAAGCACAAGCACTTTTTTGCCTTTTGTTTTTGCGCTGATGTATTCAATAGCGCTTTTGCTATCGATGACGGGTAAGGTAGAAGGCATCAGGACTACGGTGCTGAAACCACCGCGTGCGGCAGCTTTCATTCCGCTGGCTAAATCTTCTTTGAACTCGAAGCCGGGGTCGCAGAAGTTGGCGCGCGCATCTATCCAGCCTTTCGATACATGCAGTCCTTTGCCTGTTATCACCTTTGCTTTGTCATCATTGATGCTCGCAGCAATGGATAAAATCTTTCCATTCTCGATAAGCACATCACGCTTCTTTCCATGGTGCGATGAGGTGGGGTCAATGACTGTGGCGGCTTTGATCAGTGTTTTCATCTCCAGAACTTGATTAGAAGTATTTCTACAGCTAAAAAAATCAGCGCCCACACAATCATGGTGAGCCAATACTTTTTTCCATCCGTTATTTCACCTGCACCTGCGGCAATGCTTTCAAGATTGCCGCTAAGGATATTCCAGTTGCTCCAATCTTTTTCTTCTATCGTCTTCTGAACATCGTCTGCACTGATGGCCTTGGTGTCGCTTTCGGTTCTGTCGTAGTTGAAGGATAGTGTGGCGGATTGTACATCGCCCATCATAAGGGCATAGTTGCCAGCTGCGTCAAGGTCGGTGTGTATGAATATTTCGGTATTGCCGCCTGCGTTGCGGTGTTCAGGAATGATTTCAAGATTGCTTTGCACATTGCGCAGTCGGAAGGTTTCTTCCCCTGTTACATTCAAATTGCGAAGGGTGATTGCTTGTTCTTTTCCAAGCTCGTATGCAAGTTGCTCAGAGGATTGACTAAACTCAGCAACACGGAGGAGGGTGGTAGGGAAGAAAGCATGATTGGTAAAGCTGCTTTCTTCGGTGAGAAGCGAAACTGCGCAGATATAGGCACGTCCATTTCCAACAGAAGAGGACAACATGAAGGGTGAACCCGATTGCAGCATCATCATGGGTTCGGCAGTGGTGGCGCTGTTTAGCGATAGCGGATACCAAGCCTTCAGCGTGGGCATGTCTATGTTTCCATTTGTTTTCTCAAACGCATTCTTGAAAATGTAATGCTCGTAATTCACGGTGCTTACCTTGGTGTCGCCCGTTGTTTTATCTGCCATTTGTCCCAAAGAAATGCTTGCGAGAAAATTGTTGTATGTACTGATATCCGCACCAAATGATGGAATGATGAGAACACTTCCGCCTGCGCTCACAAACTTTTCTATCTCGCTGGCAAGTCCTGAAGTAATGCTGGAGAGTTGATTGAGAATGATGAGATTTTGTTTCGCAAACGAACCAAAGTCAATGCTGCCTTCGGACGAAGAGGTAAACGCGAAGTAGGGGTCATCGCGATAAACGGTGGCTACGGCATCGCTCAGTGTGTTAGAAGATTTTATTTCAAGCACCGCTATCTGTGCCGCTACATTGAAGCTGAAATAATACGCATCGTCCTTGGTGATGCTGTTGTCGTCCAATACTAGTTCGCAGTTTTTATAGCCCGCCTCAGTGTTAGTGAATGTCATCTGCACATCTGTATAGCTGGACGCATCCGCATTTGCGCTGGCTACACTTTTCTGCTGACCGTTTATGTTCAATTGTACAGGAATGTTTTCGCGCTCTTCATCACCTGTATTCACAATGCGCATGTTGAGCACTTCGGGTTGGTTCAGTTGGCGCACAGGAGTATCAAACCAAACAGAGTCAATGAAGATGTTTCCTACTCCTGATGCTATGCTCGGAACAAGACTGATGTTAATAGTGGAGTCATTTTGTATCGCTGAGTAGTCGGAGATATTTGCCTGCAAATCGGTGAGGAGGAAGGAGCGTTTGTTGCCCAGACCGCTGTTGTTCAGCATGTCGCGCTGTCGCGAAATGACTTCTGAAATTTTCCGTGCAGCGGGCGATACATCCACTTCCTGAATGAGCAATATCATTTCATCCTTGCTCACTAGGCGCTGGTGGCGACCTTCGAAGTCGCTAGTCAGGAGTTGGAATTTGTCAATGGGTTGGTAGGCACTTACTATTTCGATGGCTTTGTTCTTTGCTAACTCTAGCAAACGGCCATCTTCATTTTGACCCTCCATACTGTAGCTGTTGTCTATATATAAAGATACTGCTGTGCCACCTGGTTTCTTAGTGGTGCCTGGTGCAGGTATGAAGGGTTGTGCAAATGCAAATATGATAGAAGCTAACGCCAGCAATCGCGCGAGTAATATGAGCAAATGCTTGAGTTTGCTTTTGCTTTGTGTTTCTTGTTTTATCTCACGCAGAAACTCTACGTTTGAGAAAAGAACTTTCTTGAATTTGCGGAAATTGAAGAGGTGGACTATGATGGGAATGGCGAGTGCTCCCAGTGCCCACAGTATTTCAGGATGAACGAACTTCATAATTGCGGTGGGCGAATGTAGTTAGGGAATTCGGAGTTGGTATTTCTGGTTTGGGATTGTTGAAGCGTTTAGTTGTTACGAGGCTGCATTTCGCTGCGCTGTAATGAAGTGATAGTTCAGCAGCAATCAAGGCAGAGTGATATGTACTAGTTCTAAAATGCTCTTGGTCAAATATCCACCTAACCACTGCTCGTAACCCGAGCTCGTGTCTTTCAGTAGAAGTGGCCAATGTCAGCCGTTCAAAAAAAGTTGTATTCAGTGCGTATTAAAAGTCGTCTTATTCAAGGCATTTTCGTGCTAATACCTGTGGTGGTACTTGTCGGCAGCGCCATATGGATTGGGCTGCACGGCAACCAGTATACTCTTGGCAAGAACATCTTTAAATTGCAACAACAGCAGATTTCCTTTTTCGAAGATGCTGAACATACATTTACCATTGACCTTATTGCCGGCCTTCCAGAAGAATCATTCAAACCTTTGCCTGCAGGCAACGCACCTAACTTTGGTTTCAACACATCTTCTGTTTGGCTCCGCTTCGAGCTGCATGGCCGCATGACAGCCGATGAACTTAAACTACTCGAAGTAAAAAATCCGCTGCTCAATACGGTGGAGTTGTATGAAAGGAACGGTATCGAGATAATAGAATTGGCAAACACCGGTGATGCGCAAAACTTCTCAACCCGCAATTTTCAGCATCGCAACTATGTATTTCCTATTCAATTGCCTAGCGAGAAGGCAAGGACATACTACCTAAAGTTGGGCAGTGGAGGCGAGCAACTGTTTGCGCCCCTTACGCTCTGGACCGGCAATGCCCTCGCTCAGCGCGATAGCGAAGACCAAATGGTACGCGGCTGCTACTTCGGTCTCATACTGTTTGTTTTGCTATTCAACTTGTTTATTTACCTCATCATCCGCGAGAGGTCGTCACTTTATTATGTGCATTACAACTTGTTTTTGTTGTTGCTTCAGTTGTCATTGGGTGGTTATGCCTTCCAATACCTATGGCCAGGAAGCTCTTATTTGGCTAATGTGGCCAATCCGTTCTTTGCATCGCTTAGTGTGTTTGCGTTGATGCGTTTTGCGCAACACTTCTTGGAATTGAAGAAGGTGTTTCCACGTGTCAACCGCGCATTTCATTATGTGGGGTATGTCTTGCTTGCGAATGCAGCTTTGTGTCTCATACCGCTACCATCGGTGTTTTTCGCATCCGTCATCATAGTAAATGGAACGGCTCTGTTGCTCAATTTTGCCATCATCCCAACTGCTATAGGAGTCCTTAGAAGGGGGTATGAACCAGCTAAGATTTTCCTAGCGGGATTTCTCTTACTGGTGCTTACCGTGTTCGGATTCCTTGCTACCAATGCGGGTCTTATACATAGCGATTTTTATGCAGACTATGGCTTGCTCATTGGCTCTGCTGTGGAAGTGATATTGCTCTCGCTTGCCATTGTAGTTCGCTTCAAACAATTCAAAGAACAAGCGGTAAATACGCTGAAGGAGATGAATGTGATGCAGCGTGAACAAAACCAAGTGCTGGAGAAAAAGGTGGTAGAACGCACCTTTGAAATAGAACAACAGAAAGAAGAAATACTGAGCAGCATACGTTATGCTGAGCGCATTCAGAAGAATGTCTTGCCTTCAGCTGCTGATGTAAAACAGATATTCCCAGAGTCTTTCATCATCTATGAGCCTAAGGATATTGTAAGTGGCGACTTTTATTGGGTCGGTAAAACAAAACTGAATGGAGTAGTGGGACCCGCCCACGAAGTGTTACTTTTTGCCACAGGTGATTGCACGGGCCACGGAGTACCCGGTGCTATGGTAAGCGTGCTTGGTTGCAACTTACTGCGCGAAACCGTGCTTCAATATCCTGAAGAGCAACCGCACACTATGCTGCACAAACTGGATGAAAGACTACTTAGCGCTATTGGTGGAACTAGTCACGAGCATGCTGGTGACGGAATGGACATAGCACTATGGGCACTGCAAACAGATACCATGGAACTGCGGTTTGCAGGAGCAAACAATGGTATCAGCATTTGGAGAAAAGACGGCTGGACAGAATTTGATGGAACACGAAGGCCGCTTGGCTTGCGCGATACGCGCAATGCGAAGAGTTTTGAAACTCACAGTGTAAAGATTGAAAAAGGAGACACCATTTACTGCTGGACCGATGGCATAACAGACCAAATAGGAGGTTCAAAAGAGAAAAAACTGAAAACAAAAGGCCTTCGCGAATTTCTGACGTCCATCGCCACACTCCCTTTGAAAGAGCAAGAAAAACGCATAAAGAACTTTATAACAGAATGGCGAGGAGACGAAGAACAACTAGACGATATATGCCTTTCAGCAGTTAGAATTTGAGAAGGATATTTTAGCACAAACGCATCACAGATATTTCATCTTTGCCTACGACAAGAAAACCACCTTATGAAGAAACTCATTTACACCATCGCTCTGGTCATCACATTTGTAAGAACCAATGCACAAACGGACAGCACCTATGTTGAAATTGGGGTAAACACCCTGCGCATAGTCAGCGTTTTGCTTGATGATAAGCCAACTGATTTTGAAGTATGGAATCCCTACCTATTCACCTTCGAAGCACATGTAAAGCGCGTGAACTTGCGCTTTGGCTTTGGTCAAAACAAAGAGGAAATTTCAGAAATACCGACTGCGGCCAACGGCAAAGTATATGTGCTAAATGACACTGTTCGCACCGACATGCGCTTTGGCCTTGGCTATGATTTTAAAATGCACAAACGTTGGAGTATGCGACTCGGAGTTGACTTCTTCACCGTGCGCGAGCTACAAAGCATGAGGACAGAATACCTAAATGAAAACAGCAACGTGGTGAAAACCACTCGCGAGGTATCCACTAAAACCAATGGTTTTGCACCCTTTGTCTACTTTCAGTTTCATCTAACCCCGCGAGTTAGCTTGGGTACCGAGTTGCTCTATAGAATATCAAGTTACAAAAGCACAGACATTGACTCCAACAGCCTGAATGAGTTTACTATAAAGCGCGAGTTTGAAGGTAAAAAAAGAATTGTTATGGCACCAACTGCGCTATTTTTATGTGCTCGATTTTAAACCATTGCAGACTGTTTCATAACTATGAAAAAATCAAACGTCCTACTTCTATGTATCGCTAGCACAGCGCTGCTTCTCGCGGCTTGCAATGAAGATGTGGAGTTGACAGCGCGCACTCCCACATTACCCGCAGAACCATATGCTTATGATACTCCGGTAAACAGTTCCTTCTTCAATCCATATGGCGATTCCACCATTGACAATGATGTGGCAACACTCGGGCGTGTTTTGTTTTACGACACACAACTTTCAAAGAACAACAGGATAAGTTGCGGCACATGCCACACTCAGATACACGGCTTTGCAGATCAGCAGCAATGGAGTGTTGGTTTTGAAAATGGTCTAACTGGCAGGAATACACAGCCCATTGTAAACACGGGTACACAGACAGGTTTCTTTTGGGATTTGCGAGAGGCCACGCTCGACCACATGGTGCTGCAACCCATTGCCAATCACGTGGAGATGGGTGTTCCCGATACACTTTATATGGAAGAAAAAGTGAGGCGCACAGATTTCTATCTGCCACTCTTCGAAAAGGCATTTGGAAGTGCTGAAGTCACAACTAATAAAATCGGCCTTGCACTTGCTCAGTTTGTAAAGTCAATTATCTCTGTCAGTGCAAAGTTTGATAAAGGCAGATTGCTTGTCGACCCGGATTCAGAATTAGGTAATGCAGCTAATCACATAGACTTTCCGAATTACACAGAAGAAGAAAACCTGGGTAAAGAAGTTTTCTTCCTCAAGTTTCCTTGCAGCACTTGCCACGGTGGGGTTAATCTGGACGGAAGTCTTTCATCACCCAACAACGTGGGTCTGGAGATTGATTACGTTGATAATGGAATGCCCGGTGTTGAAACAATGTCTGGGCAACAGCGCGATGGATTCTTTAAAACACCATCGTTAAGAAACATTGCCCTCACCGGACCTTATATGCATGATGGACGTTTCAATACGTTGGAGGAAGTAGTGGAGTTTTACAACAGTGGCATACATCCTCATCCACAATTGTCTCAAACATTGCGTAAGCACTCTGATGGAGGCCTTTTTGAATTTGGCACTCCCATACCAGAAGAAGAAGAACCAGCTCCAGGAATAACTCGTCCGTTGCGTATGTTCATGACAAGTGAGGAGAAAGCAGCGCTGGTTGCCTTCATGAAAACACTAACGGATTACGAACTCATTTCGGATCCAAAGTTTTCAGATCCGTTCGGGCAGTAGGGCGATTTAGAAAACAGCCTTCGCAATCGCCTGTGTGCTCTTCGCCTTGCCCATGGTGTAGTAATGCAGCACCGGCACTCCTGCCTCTTTCAATTCTTTTGATTGTTTGATGCACCAGTCAATTCCGATCTGACGCACATCGGCATCGGTTTTTGCTTTCTCTACTAATTGCACCAGTTCATCCGGCAAGTTGATGTGGAAGAAATGCGGAATCACATTCAGTTGACTTTTTGTAGCGATGGGCTTTAGTCCTGGAATGATGGGAACATTTATACCATTGTCTTTGCACTCTTGTACATATTTGAAAAATGCACGGTTGTCGTAAAACATCTGTGTAACGATATACTCCGCACCCGCATCTACCTTCGCTTTCAGGTAGCGCAAGTCTGCCTTCCTGTTGGGTGCTTCAAAGTGTTTTTCGGGATAACCGGCTACACCAATGCAGAAGTTGGTCTTGGTGGTGTCCTTCAAATCGGGGTCTAAGTATTCGCCCTTGTTCATCTGCGCAGTTTGATTCACAAGGTCTACCGCGTAGGCATGACCTTGAGGGTCTGGAAGAAAACGGCCTTCGCTTTTGATGGGGTCGCCACGCAGCACCAGCACATTGTCCACACCTACAAAATTCAAATCAATCAAAGCATCTTCCGTATCCTGCTTGGTGAAACCACCGCAGATGATGTGCGGCACGGTGTCAATCTTATAGCGATTGGTAAGCGCTGCGCAAATACCTACTGTACCGGGACGTTTGCGCACTACTTGCTTTTCCAATAGACCATTGCCTGCATTGCGAAACACATATTCCTCACGGTGGTAAGTGACATCCACAAATGCTGGCGAAAACTCCATCAACTCATCCATTGTTTCAAAAATGGAATTGATGTTTTGTCCTTTCAATGGGGGAAGAATTTCAATGCTGAAGAGTGTTGATTTTCTTTTGTTGATATGGTCTATTACTTTCATTTTTCTACGTGTTGATTTTTTGATTTGTAGACTTGGAGATTTATGACTGTTTAATCAACAAGTCTCCAAGTCAATAAATCAATAACTGAGGTTAGGTGAAAGCCATCTCTCGGCTTCTTCTATCGTTATTCCTTTTCTTGTTGCATAATCTTCCACTTGGTCTTTGGTGATTTTCCCAAGCCCGAAATACTTGGCTTGCGGATGAGCGAAGTAGTAACCACTCACTGCTGCGGTTGGATACATCGCTAATGAATCTGTCAATACGATGCCAGTGTTCTCTTCCACATTCAGCAGGTTCCAAATGGTCTTTTTCTCCAAATGGTCGGGACATGCAGGATAGCCCGGTGCTGGCCGAATGCCTTGGTATTTTTCATCAATCAAATCATTGTTGGTCAATGATTCATTTTTGGAATAACCCCAGATTTCGGTGCGCACTTTTTTGTGCATGTATTCGGCCGAGGCTTCTGCAAGTCTGTCGGCAAGGGCCTTTGCTAGTATGGATGAATAATCATCGTGATCAGCCTCATAGGCCTCTACCAGCTTATCCAAACCAAAACCTGTACACACAGCGAAACAGCCTATGTAGTCCTTCAATCCGCTTTCACTAGGCGCTATGAAATCGCTCAAGGCGAGGTTGGGTTGCTTTGAAGTCTTTTTCGTTTGCTGGCGGAGGGTGTAAAAGGCTGTTGGCTTTTGGCCTTTGACTGCTGGCGATTGGAGGATGATGTCGTCACCTTTGGTATTCGCTTCAAACAAACCAATCACTGCGCGTGCTTCCAATTTTTTATCCTTCACTATTTCATTCAACATCTTTTGTGCATCGGCAAATAGCTTTGTGGCTTCTTCTCCCACTATTTCATCGCTTAATATTTTTGGATAGCGGCCTGCAAGTTCCCATGTTTGGAAGAAGGGTGTCCAGTCTATCAAAGGAACTAGGTCTTCTAGCGGAATGTTCTTGAATACTTGCACACCAAGTTGATGGGGTGTGGTGATGTCTTCTTCTCTGAACTCAATTTTCAGTTTGTTGGTGCGTGCTTCCTCTATGGTGAGAAAATTTTTCAGCGATGTCTGCGCTGCATAATTCACACGCACTTTTTCGTATTCAGTTCGTGTGTTTGCGATGAACGCTTCTTTCGAATCAACACTTAGCAAATTGCTTACGACAGTAACAGCGCGGCTTGCATCAAGCACATGCACCACAGGATGTTCATAGTGTGGTTCAATTTTTACAGCCGTGTGTACACGCGAAGTAGTAGCTCCCCCAATCAGCAATGGAATATTGAGCTTCCTGCGTTTCATCTCTTTGGCCACATGTATCATCTCGTCCAGCGATGGGGTGATGAGGCCCGAAAGGCCAATGGCATCCACATTTTCGCGAACTGCTGTTTCAAGTATTTTTTCTGCACTCACCATCACGCCAAGGTCTATTATGTCGTAGTTGTTGCACGCGAGCACCACGCCTACGATGTTTTTACCTATGTCGTGCACATCGCCTTTTACAGTGGCCATGAGCACGCGGCCGGCCCCTTTCGACTCATCTACTAGCGCTGCGCCTTTGTTGTTAGCCTTGAAATCGTCTTTTTCTTTTTGGAGAAAAGGTTCGAGATATGCAACAGCTTTTTTCATCACTCTCGCACTCTTTACTACCTGCGGCAAAAACATTTTTCCGCTTCCGAATAAATCACCTACGATGCTCATGCCCGCCATCAGCGGGCCTTCTATTACGTGCAATGGACGACCGTATTTCTGCCGCGCTTCTTCGGTGTCTGCATCTATAAAATCCACGATTCCCTTCACAAGAGCATGCGACAAACGGGTTTCAACCGCATCATCACGCCAGGCGAGGTCTTGCTTATTCTCTCGCTTGCTTGCCTCTTTGTTCTTATCTGCATAATCAAGCAGGCGTTCCGTGGCATCTTCTGTGCGATTCAGCACTACGTCTTCCACAAGAGCCAATAATTCCTTCGGTATTTCATCATACACTTCCAACTGTGATGGATTCACGATGCCCATGTCCATGCCTTCTTTTATTCCGTGATACAAAAACACAGAATGAATGGCTTCGCGCACACGATTATTTCCTCTGAAAGAAAAAGACACGTTGGAAACACCTCCGCTGATAAGAGCTCCGGGCAGATTTTCTTTTATCCATTTTGTTGCCTGAAAGAAATGCACTGCATTGTTGCGATGTTCTTCCATGCCAGTACCCACCGGGAAAATGTTGGGGTCAAAAATGATATCGTGTTTGTTGATACCCACTTTTTCAGTGAGCACATTGTATGCCCTTGCGCAAATTTCAACTCTTCGTTCATAACTGTCTGCTTGGCCATCTTCATCAAAGGCCATCACAATTACAGCCGCGCCATACATCTTTATTTTCTTCGCTTTCGCAATGAAATCTGCTTCACCTTCCTTCAGCGAAATAGAATTGACTACAGCCTTTCCTTGCACACATTTCAATCCGGCTTCTATTATATCCCACTTCGATGAGTCAATCATGATGGGGATTTTCGCTATGTCTGGTTCAGCTGCAATCAGGTTGAGGAACTTCGTCATGGCATGCACTCCGTCTATCATTCCTTCATCCATGTTCACGTCTAGAATCTGTGCACCGCCTTCTACCTGTTCGCGTGCTACGGCCAAAGCATCATCGTATTTATCCGCTTTTATGAGCTCAAGAAATTTCTTGGAACCCGTCACATTACATCGCTCACCTACGTTGATGAAGTTGCTTTCGACAGTTGCAATCAATGGCTCAAGGCCAGATAGAGTCAGCTTAGGGCCGCTGGCTTTTGGCCGTTGGCCGTTGGCTATTGGCAAATCTTCTGCTTCTATTTCCCTTTCAATTTTCAATTTGAGATGTCGTTTTTTATTTTGGTTATCAGTGCATTTATCATGCGTTGTTCTTGATGCAGCAATTCCATCAATTTAGTGTGTGATTCATTTTCCATTGCAGCCATTTTCAATTCAACAGAGGCTATCAACTGCGTTTCTAGCTCGAATGCAGAACCTTGGGCGATTTCCAAAAAACGCTTGTATTCAATTTCACTATTTCGGCTGCAACCTTCAGCAATGTTGGATGGAATTGACACTGATGCTCTATTCATTTGAGATACCAATCCATATTTTTCTTCTTTAGGAAATGAAGAAGTGACTGCATAGGTAAGTTTCAATATTTCAATTCCATGTTGCCAAATATGTAATTCTCGAAAGTTCCTCATAAGTGTTGTTGGCTTTTGGCCATTGGCCGTTGGAGGGCGCTAGTGTGTATTTTGGGTCTCATTTATTCAATACTCTATTTTTCTTTTTTCAATAAGCTAAAGGACATAGGCTAACTGCTTTCACACCGCCAAAGGCCAAGGGCTAACAGCCAACGGCTTTAAAGGACGCGGAGCGAAAGCCGCTGCTACTTCTGCAATCGTCTTGATGTGCTCTGGCGTTGTGCCGCAGCAGCCGCCTACAATGTTCACGATTCCTCTCTCAAAATAATCTTTCATGAGCATAGCCATGTGCTCTGGTGTTTGGTCGTATTGGCCCATAGCATTGGGTAAACCAGCATTGGCATATACACTTACCAAACACTCTGCATGGTCGCTTAGAATTTCTATATAGGGTGTCAGTGCTTCGGCACCCATGGCGCAGTTGAATCCAATACTCAAAAGAGGAACGTGCGAAACAGAAATCATAAATGCTTCTGTTGTTTGGCCGGAGAGAATGCGGCCGCTGGCATCGGTGATGGTGCCCGATATCAATACATCTCCTTTCCCATCAGCAAACAACTCTGGTTGTTCTTCCTTCAGTTCTTGAATGGCATACAAACATGCTTTTGCATTTAACGTATCTGTGATGGTCTCAATCAACAATATATCCGCACCGCCTTCCAGCAAACCTTTTGATTGCTCTTTGAAGGCAACAACCAATTGGTCAAATGTGATGGCGCGGAATCCCGGATTATTCACATCGGGCGACATGGAAGAAAGTTTGGTGGTGGGGCCAATGCTGCCTGCTACGAAACGAGGCTTGTCAGGATTCTTCTTCGTAAAGTCATCTGCTACTTCCTTGGCAATCTTCGCTGACTGAAAATTCAATTCATAAGCAAGATGCTCCAAACCATAGTCAGCCTGCGACACTGTGGTGCTGCTAAAAGTATTGGTTTCAATAATGTCTGCCCCCGCTTCGAGGTATTGCGCGTGAATCTCTTTTATTACGTCAGGGCGTGTAATGCTCAGCAAATCATTGTTGCCTTGCAGCGAATGTGCATGGTTTTTCAATGACTCATTTCTGAAATCATCTTCTTTCAACTGATAGCGTTGAATCATGGTGCCCATTGCCCCATCGAGGATAAGGATGCGCTTTTGCGCGATTTTTTTTAGTGTCATAGACATATCTCTTTCATTCGTACACGGAAAAGCGGGTTGGGCTTTCACGGTTTAACCGAATCAATGCGGATTCAATTGCTTAAAACAAGAAGAAGATGGGATGAGGGCGTGTGACAAATTGCTGAAAACACACTGCCTCATCTATTCTCAACCTGTGTTGAGATAGGAGTTGGCACCCGTCATTTTGTTTCGGGTTGCCAGGACATCATTGGGCCATTTCCCTCCGTCCTTCTTGATAAAGCGGTGCGAATGTAACACCTCATCTTTTTTTGCAATAGGTTTTTTTATTACGAGTGAAGAATATTGATGTTTGTACATAATTCATTTCGCACTTTGCAGCGCGTAATCTTAAAAAGTTCAATAATGAAAAATGTTTTTTTTAGTCTCCTTGTTGTTTGCTCTCTCAATGCTTTAAGCCAACCTCTGCCATTGAATTTTTCAGTCCTTGAAGAATCATATGCACCATTAGAAAATGATACCATTATATCTGAAGGAGACTGGGATGATGGTTATTGGATTATTCCGATTGGATTCACTTTTCATTACATGGATTCCATGTATCAGCATGTTTTTTTCAATGGACCTTTCGGAGGCTTTGGTAGCGAGCTGTTGTTAGGAGAGTTCGTGGACAATGGCGTCTACGACTTGCTTTGTCCTGCGCTGATTGACGTAATGGAATCTGCTAGCGATGCCGATATCAGCACCATGAGTTATGTTACTGAAGGCACATCGCCTACCCGTATATTTAAAATACAGTGGGGCAATTGTGGAGTGAATGGCGATGCGAACGGCACCATGCGTGTGAATTATCAGGTATGGTTTTATGAAACAACAAACAGCATTGATTTTAGGTATGGCCCTTCCGTTGATTTTGATAATGGAGAGGTAGGATTCACTGTTGGGTTACCCGCGTACTTGGGCAATAACTGGAACTCTACCGAAACCGGTAACAATTGTGACGGCTTCTGGATGATGCAAAACGCAGTGGACAATCCTGATTTCAACTTTGCGTTTGCAACTGATGACCTTTTTAGTGATGTTCATCTTGATGAACTGCCACCTTTAGGCACGGTTTATCACTTTGAAGGAGAAGTGCAAAGTGTGCCGGATTTCAGCCAGGGAAAACTTTTAATTTATCCTAGTGTCGCTCTAGATATTGTTAGAGTGAAAAGTGACCTACCAATGAATTCTCTTTCTGTTTTTAATCAGGTTGGAGAAGTTGTTCTTCAAAAGAGGCCGTATTCCGCATCATTTGAGTTGGAAGTAGCAAGTCTGGCTGCGGGGTTGTATACTGTTGTTGCAGAATCAAATCAAGCATACTTCGTGTCGCGCTTCATAAAGCAATAGGATTTCTATATCATGGACTCTTTATTTCTTGCACCAGTTGTAAGAAATAAAACGTTCTGCATCAAATGAATGTGCCTGTATACATTTGCCGCCTCAAAAAATTAAAAAAAAAACTTATTTATTCATGCCTTACCTTTTTACATCAGAGTCGGTTTCAGAAGGACATCCCGACAAAGTAGCGGATCAAATATCAGATGCGCTTATCGATAATTTTCTTGCGTATGATGCACAGTCTAAAGTGGCGTGCGAAACACTTGTAACAACAGGTCAGGTAGTACTTGCGGGCGAAGTGAAGTCAGAAGCATACTTGGATGTTCAAACTATCGCTCGTGAAGTGATTGAAAAGATTGGCTACACCAAAAGCGAATACATGTTCGAGGCAAAGTCATGCGGAATTCTTTCTGCTATTCATGAGCAATCGCCTGATATTAACCAAGGCGTAGAAAGAAAAAAGCCAGAAGAACAAGGTGCCGGTGACCAAGGAATGATGTTCGGTTATGCTTGTCGCGAAACAGATAACTACATGCCACTTCCGTTAGAGCTCGCTCACCTTTTGTTGCAAGAACTTGCAGCCATTAGAAGAGAGTCAGAATCTGGCAAGGGCAAAGTGATGACCTACTTGCGCCCTGATGCTAAGAGCCAAGTGACCATTGAGTATGACGATGATAACAAGCCAGTGAATATTGACTCAATAGTTATCTCAACTCAGCACGATGACTTTGCGAAGGATGCTGTGATGCTTAAGAAAATCAAAGATGATGTGATAGGCATTCTTGTGCCGCGTGTGATGAAGAAACTGCCGAAACGCGTGCAGGCTTTGTTCAACGACAACATAAAATACCACGTGAACCCGACCGGAAAATTTGTAATTGGCGGTCCGCATGGGGATACTGGACTGACGGGAAGAAAGATAATAGTAGATACCTATGGTGGCAAAGGTGCGCATGGCGGTGGTGCCTTTTCAGGAA
Source organism: Flavobacteriales bacterium (assembly GCA_031414655.1). Taxonomy (GTDB): domain Bacteria; phylum Bacteroidota; class Bacteroidia; order Flavobacteriales_D; family Sanyastnellaceae; genus JANNVZ01. Next base: position 220,509 of record JANNVZ010000015.1, on the reverse strand, counting down.
AGGATCCTAGCAAAGTGGATCGTTCTGCAGCCTATGCCACACGTCATATTGCGAAGCATCTGGTAGCTGCCGGAGTGTGCGATGAGGTATTGGTGCAAGTAGCCTACGCTATTGGCGTTGCGCAGCCTGTTGGCTTGTATGTAAACACCTACAACACCAGTAAAGTGAAGATGAATGATGGTGCGATTGCACAAAAAATATCGAAGATGAAAGAGTTTGATATGCGCCCTTATTTTATAGAAAAACGTTTTAATCTTCGTACTCCTATCTATTCTGAAACTGCTGCCTACGGCCACATGGGTCGCCAGAGTAAAGTGGTAGAAAAGATTTTTAACAAGGGAAAAAAGAACGAGAAGAAAGTGAAGGTGAAACTGTTCCCATGGGAAGATTTGAATGCAATAGGAGAGGTGAAGAAAGCATTCGGAATTAAGTAATATTCGTTGGCCAGCGGCCTTAAAAAAGAGAATTAAAAACCCTACAAATTGTGTAGGGTTTTTTGTTTGATGAATGCCCCGACTAGGTAGTAGTCAAACTGCTCTAACTGGATTACTCAAAAAGTATCAACGACTCAGATTGGGTGGGTATCTAGTCTCAAAAATGAAAGGGACCCGCATGCATATGACGGCCCTTGTTGCAACTCTCGCGCTGAAAAGGATATGGTATATAGCACTGTGACTGTTTATTCTCTTTTGTAAACAATCTCTCCGCCTAGAACGGTCGTAATCACCTCCGTCTCTAATAATTTATTTTCATTCACTTCCATGATGTCTCTGTCGAGCATTACAAAGTCTGCGTATTTACCTGCTTCAAGTGAGCCTTTGTGGTGGTCTTCGAAGTTGGCAATGGCCGCCCAAATAGTCATTCCACGCAATGCGTCTTCACGAGAAATGGCATTCTCCATTTGCCAGCCTTCTACCGGATTGCCCGATTTGTCTTTACGCGCAGTGGCTGCATAAAAAGTGGCGAAGGGTGAAATGCCTTCTACCGGACAATCTGTTCCTAGCGCAAGCATACCAATTTGCTCTTTCAAATCTTTGTAGGTATAGGCTCGAAACACTCTGCCACGCCCCAATCGTTCGGCTGCCCAAGGCATGTCGCTGGTGGCATGCGTGGGCTGAACACTGGGTATGATGTTGTATAGTCTGAACTTATTGATGTCATCTGCATGCACCACTTGTGCGTGTTCTATTCTCCAGCGATGATCAGACATGTTATCGCCCCAAATCTCTCCGTATAAATCAAGCATCACTCTGTTGGCGCTATCGCCTATGGCATGTGTACACATCTGAAATCCGTGCTTCTGCAAATCATAAGCGCTTTGCCTGAAGTGTGCTACGCTACTAAGCAACTTACCATATTTTCTTGCAGGTAGCAAGTCTTCATAAGGACTGAGTAAACAAGCACCACGTGAACCAAGCGCACCATCTGCATAGAACTTAAATGCCCGAACGTTCAGTCTGGCACTTGTGTCTATTCCGTGTGTGAAGTAATGGTTGAAATTGGTGCTGTCATCGCTCATCATTGCATAGATGCGTAACTTCAATTTGTTCTCCGCCTGTATTTTTTTGATAAGCTGAATGTCTCTTAGCATAAGGCCTGCATCATCCACCGTAGTGAGTCCGTGGGCAAAACAAGACGCCTGTGCTGCTAGCCAGGCTGCTATGTCCTCTTCTTCAGTGGATTCAGGAATAAACTGATCGACTAAATTCATGGCATTGTCTATCAAAATTCCGGTCAGTTGCCCTTTGCTATTGGTTTGAATATCTCCTCCAAGAATTGTCCGCGCCTCTCTAATTCCTGCCAATTCCAATGCTTTAGAGTTCACCAGCGAGGCGTGTCCATCTATTCGCTTCAACACAACAGGAGTTTCAGGAAACAGACTGTCCAAAACTTGTTTATTTGGAAATGGAAGAACAAAATCTCCCACCTGTTGATCAGTTGCCGTGACAGTTCCATCTCCCGAAATGGCCGTTTTACTCGGGTAGTTTTTTAGTATGTAATCTTCATACCAATCTTCCTGATCCCAACCTCTGCCTATTATCCATTTCTTTTCGGGATGTTGAGTGCCGTAGTCTTTTACTCTTGCTATTACTTCATCGTAAGATGTGGTGCCTACCAAATCAACTTCCTGCAATGTTTTACCAAATGCCAGAGCATGGCAATGCGCATCTATCAGCCCTGGATAAATCGGTCGTTTTTGGGCATCTATGATTTTTGGAGCGTCATACTTATTTAAAATCTCGCGCTCAGGTCCTATGGCTATGATGATTCCATCCTTTATAGCCATGGCTTCTTTCACTGAGAAGTCAGCGTCCACTGTATAAATGCGTGCGTTGTGTACAATAAGATCGGCTTGTTCACTTTGAAAAGAACATGAAGCCAAAAGGTAACAACCCAAAATCAAAGCAAGGAAATGAAACCGTTGCTTAGTTCGATTTTTTTTCATAAGGATGTTTTGTGAATGTTTTGTGCTCCAGCCTGAGCCGTAGGCATGATGACCATATCGTTTATGCATACATGCGCAGGGCGTGATGCTATGAAGTATGCTGCTTCAGCAACATCGTCAGCACTCAGTGGAGTGAACCCTTGGTACACGGCCTTTGCCTTTTTGTCATCACCATGAAAGCGCACCAGACTGAATTCTGTTTCCGCTGCACCTGGTGCTATCTGGCAGACGCGAATGTTGTGCGGCAGAAAATCAATTCGCATGCTTTTAGTCAAAGCGTCTACCGCAAATTTCGTTGCGCTGTAAACGTTGCCACCCGGATAAGCCTCTTTGCCTGCAACAGAACCAATGTTAATGATTGTCCCTGTTTTTCTTGCTATCATCCATTTGGAAACTTCACGTGTCACATATAGTAGGCCCTTTATGTTGGTGTCTATCATTTGCTCCCAATCACTCAGTAACGCTTCATTCACCGATTCGCGGCCAAGCGCAAGGCCTGCATTGTTCGCCAGCACATCCACATTTTTCCATTCTGTCGGGAGCGCATTGAGTTGCTTTTCTACCTCCGGTTGGTTGCGCACATCAAAGCATAAAGTATGCACGTCTACCTTGTGCTCATGGGTAATCTGCTGCCGCAGCTGTTGGAGTCTTTCTTCTCTTCGCCCTGTAAGTATTAAGCGGTACTGATGCTTCGCAAAAAGCAGAGCCATGGCCTTGCCAAAGCCAGATGTGGCGCCAGTTATCAGTATGGTAGGAGATGTCATATTGGTTTAGATATTTTTACGTAAGCAAGGTCTTTGATAGATTCGAAACGGCTGGTCAGAGACCTGTTATTTTTAGGCTATACGCTCTGCATTGTGGGCCATTACTTCTTTTTTGTTCAGTACAGGATTGGCATACATCTCTAGCATTATTTCTCGTGCAATTTTCGAGAAGTTCTCCTTGGGCAACCCCGTTTTACTTCTTCCCAATGTGAGCGATATAACTCGCCCTCGCACGTAATTCAAAAAGGCTATGCGTTGGATATTGGAGTAGTGCTCTTTGAATTCGCGAGTTCCATTCAGCAAGTCATAGGCGATGTAGTTCGTAGGCCACAGCTTATAGATGCGGTACATCTCTTGGTCAATGGCTTCTCCCAGTGTTTTGAATTTTTCATTTTTGTTTTGTATCAAGCGCATGCGGTCTAACACTTCGTTCAGTTCATGCCCCACGGCTATATTCACTCTGCCTTTGTGACCTGTCAATCCAGTTAGCATGCTCAAGAAGTCTTCGCCCTTCTGTTTGGTGTAGTGGCCTGTTATTTTCTTATGCATCAGTTCGTGTGTCTTCAGCAAGTCGCACGGATCGTATTCATAACTAACGCACATCGGCACTATGTTCAGGTCACTCAGTACATCTTCCAGAGGCTTATCAGCATTCATGGTAAACATTTTCAGCAAGCCTGTGCTTGTCTTGTCGTCACCGTCCTTGCTGCGGCCTTCTCGCTGAGCTATCCATAGGCTTGTTTTCTTCTCAGTGATAAGGTACCTGATGTAATTGCTAAGACGCATGGAATAGTGATAAATTTCTTTCGCGCTCACATCGCGGTTCACTATCACATTCTTGTTGCTGCGCACCAAGTCACGCACCATGGAGGTGGTCAGCAGGTTGTCGCCAATAGCTATTTCAGTGGTTTGAAATCCGCGCTCCATCAGGCTTATGTTCAGCAAAGCGCTATCCAGAATAATGTCCCGATGGTTGCTGATGAAAAGGTACGGTGTCTCACGGTCAATGTATTCAATGTTGGAAAATGAAAGACCGCTGGTAGTCATCTGTGTGATCACCTTCATAGCGGGAGCACAAATCTCTTCCTGAAACTGATGCACTGTTTGCACACCCTCAAACATCTTAACAATGCTGGTTTTGCTAAGGCCCGGGTATATCCAGCGCATGGCCTTAATAAGCAGCGGTTCTTGCACCAGTCGCTTTATAGCCTCACGCAATTCTGCATCATTGTAAGGTCTGATATCATCAAAACTATTTACATCTATCGGGGCGTCTTGCATGTGGGCGAAATTATCTATTTGTAGAATGATTGATTTGTTGAATTACAGGGTATAAAAATCTGCAGGTTTAAAAAGTTTGTAGAAGCCATCCTCGCAATATTTGGCCTGCTTTTTCGATAACACTTTTCGAAACCAACCATCCTGCTTGAAACCGTGAAATTTATATACCTCAGTCTTCTCTTATTGTTCTTTTGCTCGGCTGCTATTGGCCAAGAGAATTGCACCTACGAGCCTTCATCCAAAATAACTAAGCTGCTAGAACAAAGCCGCGACTCCAAGAAGTATGAGGCAGAAGAGCGCGCAGAGTTTTTGGATAAGACCTTGGAGGAAGACCCGAACTGTTTGCCTTGCCTCTTTCGATTGGGCGAGGTAGGTTTTCTGAAAGCTAAGCGCGGGGGCGACTGGGCGGAACCGCGCAAACACTTTGAAAAACTAACCGAACTGTGCGACACATATCACTCCGAACAATTTTATTTCCTCGGAGCTATCTGTTATGCCACGCAAGACTATGTGAAGGCCGAGGAGTACTTCAACAAATTCCTTCGCTTTCCTGATGATGACAAAACCAAATTTGAAAAGGACTACGATAAGAAGTATTCTGAAGTGGAAGAAGCACTAAAAAGCGTGAAGGCCTATGCCGAAATATACGCTCCCGGTGTCACCTTCGAACCCAAGAAGGTGTCAGGCGTAAGCTCTGGTTCGGATGAATACCTACCACTTATCTCGGCTGATGGCGAGGTGATGTTTATTACCCGTTTTATCACACGGCAATCCAAAGGCGATATGGCTCCAAAACAGATGGAAGAATTCAGCTGGTGCAAGCGCCCCGACATCAATGCGCTGTTTGACAGCGGTGTCGCCCTGCCTGCACCATTTAATATGGGCAGCAAATGCGGTGGAGCCACTACCACGGTAGACAATCGCGAAATGATTGTGGCTATGGGCAATCCTGTAAAAGACAATCCTCAAAACGTTGACCTCTTTGTCACCCGCTATGAAATGTTTGTGAATGACAAAGGAGAAAACGAATACAGATGGGGCGAGTTGGTAAGCCTTGGCGAAAACATCAACACCGAAAAGGGATGGGAAGCGCAACCCTCACTGAGTGGTGACGGAAAAACGCTGCTCTTCACGGCTGTGCGCCCTGAGAGCCTGAAGGATGGATCAGGTAATTTTTCGCACGACATATTCATTAGCAGCAAGCAAGAGGATGGCACATGGAGCTTGGCAGAGCCTTTGGACACCATCATCAACACCATTGGGCAGGAGAAAGCCCCTTTCATACACAGCGATAGCCACACCATGTACTTCGCCAGCGATGGCCACTTGGGTGTAGGCAAAATGGACCTCTATTACTGCCAGATGAATGCGGATGGCTCTTTTACCGCACCCAAAAACATAGGCTTCCCTATCAACACTGAAGCTGATGAACTGGGCATAGTGGTGAGCAGCGATGGCGATGTGGCCTACTTCGGGGCGCGCAACTTCCTTGGTAGCAAGGGCTGGGATGTGTACCAATTTGCTATGCCCGAAAAGGCCAAGCCCGAAAAAGTAATGGTGGTGAAAGGCACTGCCAAAGACGAAAACGGGCAGCCTCCGCAAAACGCCACAGTGGAAATCAACTACACCGAAAGCAAAATAAAAGAAGAGATAAAAGTGAACAGCGATGATGGCAGCTACGCGGGCATTGTAAAAATGAAAGGCAATGAAAACGTTACTCTCAGCGTGAAGGGCGAGGCCATGGCTTTCAACTCCGTGGTGATTGCGAAGAAGGACAAACCCATGCCCGCTGTGTCTAAAGTGACTATAGAAACCAACACTGCTACTGAGGGAAAACCCTTTGTGATAAACGACATTTACTACTTCACCGCCAAGGCTGAGATAGAAGAGCAGAGCAAACCCATTCTGGACGCTTTTGCAGACTATCTGAATGCGAACCCCACCATGGAAATACAGATACTGGGGCACACCGACAATGTGGGCGATGACAAAGCCAACCTTGCTCTTAGTGCCGAGCGCGCCTTTGAAGTGCTGCAATACTTGGTAAGCAAAGGCGTGAATGGCAAGCGCATAAAGTCGGATGGAAAAGGCGAGTCGAAGCCCATTGCAGATAACACTACCGAAGAGGGTCGCGCTAGGAATAGGCGCACGGAGTTTGTGATAAACAAGTTGTAACAGGGGTCACTACATGAAAATAAAAGTAATTACCATCGCCATTTTAGTTATGCTCACCAGTTGTTTCAATGCTGTGCACAACAAAGATGCAGCAAAGAATTACAATCCTGTTGGCTTTAAGCATTGCAATCAAACATTAGGAACAAAATTCATTGAAGGCAATTGTACAAAAGCCTATGATTATAGACTAAAGAACACAAGAATTTGCAGTGTATGCCCTAATTCAAGATTTACGTTAACCGCGGACAGTTTGTTTAAGAGCATATATATCGATAGTCTAAGTCAGGACGATTTCAACAAATACCTAAAGCACTACACATCTGAATATGGCGACCCAAGTGAAGGTAAAGATGCAACTCATCAATTCTTTGGATGGACCCTGCTAGAAGAAAAAATAGGGATTGATTTGATAAAAAAAGCTGATGCTACAAAAAATGGAAGATATATATATGCGCTGGCGATAGATGATTTGAAAGTGTGGTAGTGTTCCAATATGTCACTTCGTATTTTCAAAGGACATAATGCATTGAAAATCAAAATTTCTCAAACAAGACGCAGTCTTGCTCGAGGTTTGGAGCATTCTTAAGCGATGGGGGCTAGAACAATGAGAAAATTCGAAATATTAATTACAAGTCCACTGGACAGAGAAAAACTAGCTGTTGAAATTTGGCATGATGAAATACTAATTGCCGAAATCAATCAAGAAAAAGAAAACCTTGAAATAGAATTGTATCAATCAGGAAAAATTGTATTTGAGTTGGAAGAGTTTTTAGAGATTTTAATAGCAGCCAAAAAGAAATTAAGTGAGAAGTGATAGTGTTCCAATCTATCACTTCACCCAAAACATTATGAAAGGGCCTTGAATGTTCAAGGCCTTTTCTTTTGTATCAATGTTTTTTAGGTGCGTACTGAAGCCCTCAAAAGTGATGGCACGGGCTACCTTCGCATTGGCTGCGCACCAAGCCCGCGCCATGGGGAATCATTGAATACTTCAACACTTTAAACAACATGAAATACATTACCTATCTAGTCCTTTTTTTTCTTTTGAGTTGCTCCAATATCAATAGTGCTAAAAAATCCGTACCTACTGAATTTTGTGGGCAAAGGATTGGTAGTAAGTTTATTGAATCAAAGTGTACACCGCTTTACAAATCGGCTTTCACAGATTCCAGAGAGTGTAAAGAATGCGAAAACATTCGTTTTAAGTTGACGGAAAACGGAACAATCTTTTACGTGCATATTAATGACCTCACTCCAGACGAGATGATGTCTTGGGCTCAAGATCTAACTGAAGCCACCGGAGAACCTTTTGTTCTGAACGATACATATTCCAAAACTTCCATGTGGTCTGCTGGCAAAAATGGTAGCCTAGAAATAATGATTTCACAAGAGATGGACAGTTTGACCAAGAAGATGTCTAATAGAATATTTTTCACGCAATATGATTTGTAAAGGGTAGTGGAGTGCAGCAACGCATCCAACTATTTGCTTGGACACGTCTTGGACAAGATTGAATGACTGGATGTAAATATGAAACAATGAATACAAAGAATTTCATATCGGGCTGCAAGCCCGACACAGCAGGTGGCACGGGTTACTCTGCGCTAAACCCGGGCCATGGGGCAGCAGACGAAAATCTAAGTATTTTCAAGAAATGATCATTAAGAATTCTCCGGAGCTATCTGCAATTCATCGTGCGATTGAATTTGCCATATCATTGGATAACCCGGAATTTGTTGATCTAGTTTCTTCATATAGGAACAGGCCGAAAGAGGCCACTCAAATGGTTTTAAATAATTTCAAATCCGAAGCATATTTAATTAGAATTCAGTATTGGGAACCAAAAAAAACCTTGTCCTCAAAATTGGAACATGCAGGAATAAATGCGGAGTTGTGCTTTTTTAGAAATTACACCGGAAAGTCAATTTCAGGGATTCTATACATAGGAAGTGTCTTGAAACCAGAGAAAATAAGTGCTCTGTTGAAATTGCATTTCGGTCATGACCATGCATGGAGCATAACGATCAACGCACGTGTGCAATTTGTAAGGCTGGATGCTAGTAGAATTACTATTTTAGATTTTCCAGATGACAGGTTTTGTCGTATTTCTACCAATATAGTGGGTTAAGGTAATGTCCCATTATGGGTAATGTTCCAATTTATCACCTGCGCAAGAAACGAAAAGAAAAGACCCTGAATATCAGGGTCTTTTCTTTTGTATCAAGTCTTTTTAAGTGTGGGCTGAAGCCCCTTGCCGACAACAACACCGAAGAAGGTCGCGCTAGGAATAGGCGCACGGAGTTTGTGATAAACAAGTTGTTACAGCGAATTTTTACCTGCATGTAATTTTCCTTCTTCTTTCCCGTTACCCAGCGCCCTTAAATCTATTTTGGCCGCCTATGTTTTTTCGCCTCTTCCTGTTTTTCGCACTACTGGTTCCTGCTTTTTCATTTGCCCAAACAGCTACGCTGAAAGGTGTGGTGCGCAATGCAGCGGGAGAGGCTGCAGCGAACGTCATCATAAAACAGGTGGACAACACCACCAACGGAACGGTAACAGACGATGCTGGAAAGTTCTCGCTAAAAATTCCGGCTGGCCGCGAAGTGCGACTTTCTCTGGAGAGTTTTGGGGCAGCTGCCGCCACCGAAGTGTTCAACCTGAGTGAAAATGAAGTGCTGGAAATAGACATCACCTACGACAATGCGGACATAGTAGATGTGGAAATAATAGGCCATGGAGAAGGCGGCATGAAGACACTGCCTTACAAATTCAAAACACAACTGCCGGGCATTGACCAAGACATTACTCGATTGCTCATAACCGCGCCTGTCAACTTCGCCTCTGAGCTGAGTAGCAGCTACAGTGTGCGTGGTGGCAGTTTTGACGAGAACCTTATTTATGTCAACGGTATTCAGGTCTATCGCCCTTTTTTGGTGCGGGCAGGCGAGCAGGAAGGACTCAGTTTCCCCAACGTGGACATGGTGAGCAACATCAAATTCAGCGCGGGTGGCTTTCAAGCAAAGTATGGCGACAAGATGAGCAGCGTGCTGGACATCAACTACCGCAGGCCCGATAGTTATGGTGGCTCTTTCATGGTAGGGCTGCTGGGCGGTTCGCTGCAGCTGGAGGGCATCACCAAGAACAGAAAGTTCACCCACAACACAGGTTTTCGTTACAAAGACCTGTCCTACATATTCGGTACGCTGGATGTGCAGGGCGACTACAAGCCGCGCTACTATGACGTGCAGACCTATCTTACCTATCGCCCCAAGTCCTATGGCGGGTGGGAGCACAGCTTCCTGGGTAACTACTCTAACAACCGGTACAACTTCATCCCCAGCACCCGCCAAACCGATGTGGGCAACATCAACGAGGCGCTGCGGCTGACTGTGTTTTTTGAGGGGCAAGAGATAACCCGCTTTCAGACCTACTTCGGAGCATTCAGCAGCAAGTACCAGCCTGATGATGGCACACAACTCACCTTTACCGTTAGCGGATTTAACACCTACGAAACGGAATACTTCGACATACTGGGTGCCTACCGGCTGGACGAGCTGGAGCGTGACTTGGGCAGCGATGGATTTGGCGATGTGCTAAAGAACCGTGGAGTAGGGGCCTTCTTAGAACATGCCCGCAATCAACTAGACGCCAGTGTTTTTCAATTTTCGCACAAGGGTTTTAAAGAGATAAAGAACAAAACCGACACCGAGATACGCAACGGCAGCATAGTAGAAGTACGCAACGTGAAGAACTTTCTGAACTGGGGGCTGGATGCCACCTACGAAACCATTCACGATGAGCTGAAGGAATGGACACTGATAGACAGTGCGGGCTATGCATCGCCCCGCCCGCAAGACTCGCTGGGCTACCAAGACCCAACGGTGCAGCCCAACCAACTCATTTTCCTGCAAGACAAAATAAGAGCGGTGAATGATGTGACCTCGCAGCGCCTATCTGCCTATGTGCAAGACGAGCACAAGTGGAAATACGAAGACGGCTCCATGCTGACACTGAATGTGGGTATGCGCGCTAACTACTGGAGCTTCAACCAGCAACTGGTGGGCGGCCCGCGTGCTACTATGAGCTACGCACCCATGTGGCTAAGCACCCGCGAGGGCAAAGGCGGCAAGTTGGACACCCTAAAGAAGGACATCATACTGACTGCGTCCGTGGGCTACTACTGGCAGCCGCCCTTCTACCGCGAGATGCGTGGCTTTGATGGTCAGGTGAATCCCGATATACGCGCCCAGCGCAGCATCCACTTCATAGCCGGGGTCGACTACATCTTCCATGCATGGAACCGCCCCTTCAAAGTGAATGCGGAGGCTTACTACAAAAAGCTGGACTACCTGATACCCTACGAAATAGAAAACGTGCGACTGCGCTACTTCGCCACCAACAACAGCAAGGGCTACGCCTACGGCACGGACGTGATGCTGAATGGCGAATTCATAAAAGGAGTGCAAAGCTGGCTGCGCCTTTCTTACCTGAAAACGGAGGAAGACCTGCAAGACGACTTCTACTACCTGTACCTGAACAGCGATGGCGACACCATCTACAACGGCTTTACCATCAACGATGCGGTGGTGGACAGCATACTGCAAGTGCCGGGCTTCATACCCCGTCCTAACGACCAACGCATCAGCTTCAGCATGTTGTTTCAGGACGAGATGCCGCGCAAGCCGTGGTACAAAATACTAATGACATTGTACTTCAGCACCGGAGTGCCCTATGGCCCGCCCAGCCGCGAGCGCTACCTGGACGTGAGCCGCACACGCAGCTATATAAGAGCAGACGTAGGCTTCAGCCGCGACCTCATTTTGCCCAAGGACAAGCGCAAGCGCGACACCTGGCTGAACAAAACCTTCGAGCAAGGAACAGTTTCACTGGAAGTGTTTAACCTATTGGGCAACATAAACATTATCAACCACCAATGGATAGAAGATGTGAACGGTAGGTTGTACGGAATACCCACGTACTTGACAGGCCGCAGGCTCAATCTGCGCATAGCCCTGAAATGGTAAGGGAGGTCAGGGGGTTGGGGGATGGGGGATGGGGTGATGATTTTTTTTCGGAGAAACGTAACCTCTCGAAAACGCCTCCCGTAACAGGTGCAACTTTAGACAAATGTTCCTAACTAAAAACCTAACTTCAATGCAACCCATCCACGACTGGAAACACGAGGTGCTTCAGCGCCTTATTATCGTATTTCTTGGCATGTTAACCCTTGGTGTAGTGGCACAATCGTGCACCTCTAACCACGCTAGCTGTGCCGCATACGACAAAGTAGAAGTAAAAAAGTAACCCTGAGATATCAGAAAGTAACACACTCTTTTAAGAATGAAAAGGCTGCCGCGAGGTGGCCTTTTCTGCGTTTGGGGGCGTGGGGGATTTGGGGGATGGGGAATGGGGAATGGGGTGCCTGTGTGCGCTTTGACACGTGTGTCTTCATAGTGCCTTGCGCGGCTGGTCATGCTGACGCAGTCAGCATCTGCATTTAATGGCAACGTGTAAGAACTACAGACCCTGACGGCCTCATACATGGTGACATAAATCCCTTAGAGAAAAATATGCACCATTCATATTCTCTGCTTATTGTTGTCTCGTTATTCCTTTTTTACTTAAACCGTTCCAATTAACCAAACTACTCCTTATGGGCACTGCCTTTTTTATTTCAAGCATTTTACTTCAAGCGACTGATGCGCTGCTGGGCGACAAAGCATGGTGGGAAAACATGAACCTGATATGGGGTGTGTTGGCGAGTGTTGCCACAGTGGCCGGTACTATTTGGGTATTCAAAAAGAGTAAACAAAAAGAAGAACCCGTAGTGGTGAATGTGGAGAACGGAATGAGTGCCGAAGACAAAAAGTATTACCAAGAAAAAATTGACCGCCTGATAGAAGTAGAACGTGAAAACCAACACTACAAAACCAAAGAACAAATAGCACAAGCCGAGGCCCAAGACCCCGCACTGAAAGAGCGCAACGAAAAGACACTTGCCGAACTAACCGAACAACTGGAAAAGGAAAAGAGCCAGAACGCCCAATTGAATGCAGCCTACAACGCCCTGCAACAAAAGGACTACGACAAAACCATAGAAAACCTATTGGCAGCCGCCAAGGATGATATACAAAGAGTTGCCAAACGTTTCCTTGAATTGGCCAAAACAGAAGACCTGCGACTTAACTACCACAAAGCATTAGAATATTACGAATTGGCTGCGCGTATACAGCCAGACAATGCGCTTTACCAGAATGAGGCGGGTATTGCACATGATACCCTTGGCAATTACGACCAAGCACTTACTTATTATGAAAAGTCATTGCGTATATATGAAAAAGCCTTTGGCAAGGAGCATCCCAATGCTGCCATTGGCTTAAACAACATAGGCTGCGCATGGAACAACAAAGGTGACTACGACAAGGCCCTTACCTATTATGAAAAAGCATTGGCCATTGACAGCAAAGTTTTGGGCGATGAGCATCCGAATGTGGCTGCAACGCTCGGCAACATCGGCCTCGCATGGCACAGCAAAGGTGAATTCGACAAGGCCATTGGCTATAATGAAAAGGCATTGGCCATTGATGAAAAGGTTTTCGGTACAGAGAATCCTAAGACAGCCAGAGACTACAACAACATTGGAGAGGTATGGAGAAAAAAAGGCGAATATGAAAAGGCAATCGGCTATTTTGAAAAGGCATTGGCCATATGGGAAAAAACTTTGGGAAAAGAACACCCCAATGTTGCGGTTGTCAACAATAACTTCGGCCTTGCATGGGCCAATAAAGGTGACTATGACAAAGCCATTGACTATTATGAAAAAGCATTAGCTATTTGGGAAAAGGTATTAGGAAGAGAGCACCCCCAAGTGGCCACTGCGAGCATCAACATTGGCCATGCATGGGACGGCAAAGGCGACTACGTCAAGGCCATTGAATATTATGAAATGTCATTGGCCATTGATGAAAAATTCTTTGGTAAGGAGCATATCAATATGGTAAAACGGTTCAATTACATCGGAAATGTCTGGCACTACAAAGGCGAATACACCAAAGCCATTGACTATTACGAACGCTGCCTTTCGATTCTCAAAAAGGTACATCCGAATGGACATCCTTATATAGATATTACAACTGAAAACCTCGAGGCCGCCCTCCAACGCCTCGCCTCCCAAACCCCACCCACCACCCCCAACTAGTCCCCCATGCCCACCCATAGCCCACCAGCGCACATGCAATACCCACCTATAGCCAAAATTATGACCAAAGTGAACCTTTAGTATTTCTATTCCATTACGGAGAAATATCCCGCAAACACCCCCAACCCAATCCAACAATGACCCAACCCCACCGACCACAGCGTCAAAGTGCTCTTCATGGCATCTCAAAACCACAGCCTATCATAGCACAGCAGCAGGTGCATATCCTCGTCTGTATTGATTTAGCCGAACTCTTTCGGTAGCACAAAGAACCCAATATTTTGTACAAATTCGTTTTTCATTTTAATACAGAAACTATTCGGGTAGGCAAAGAATGGTATTTTAAGCTCATGAAATAGTACTTTAGTATTCGCAGTAGGTATTTTTTATGCTGATATACTAGTGTTTATTCATGAAATAGTTTTATAATTTGCAGAATAAATGGTTCTGTACTTTGTATAAGTAGGAAATTTTAATGTATGAATCCTTTAATTTATTCAAAATATCTAGTAAATAGCTGAATAAATAATTGCATATAACGAGTAAATACTATATTTACTTGAAGTAATACGACAAACAACGCATGGCAAAAAAAGCACCTATCCAACGCAGTTACCGCATGGGCGATGCCACCTTAGTGCAAACGGCTGACGAGTATGTGAGTCTTGTAACGCGCGACATGGCTGACTTGGCCGCCTATGGCATCACAGCGGCCACCGTGGCCGACCTGGAGGTAAAACGCGCAGCGGTGGCCGATCACCCATCGGACGAGGCTTTGCTGAACACAGTGCTCGTGATAACGGATGACAAGGCCACCAAGCGCGATGCACTGGAGATGGGCATTCGCGACATTGCGGTGCGGGTGGTCAACAAATTTGGCGAAAGCCACACCCATGTTATCAGCCTGAGGGTGAATGCTATAAGCAAAGAAGTGGACAACGTGCTGGTGCGCACTGGCAGGCGTGTGGCCCGCGTGGCCGAGGCGCTGCTGGCGGAATTGGCCAGCGAGGGCTTCAATGCCGCACTGCTAGCGGCTTTCAAAGCCAAAGTGGAGGCCTTCGACACGGTGATAGACCAGCAGGAAGACGCCACAATAGCCCGCGACATAGCCACCCGCCAGCGCATTGAGAAGGGAAACGTGCTTTACAATGCCATAGTGAAGTTGGCCAACTACGGCAAGACGGTCTACTACAGCACCAACTCCGCCAAATACAAGCACTACCTGCTGACCGAAGAAGCCAATGCCAAAGGCCAGCAGCGCACAGGCAAGCTGGCGGTGGCAGAAAAAAAGCACTTGGACTTCACGGCAGTGGAAGCCAAGGACACCTTCCGCCTGAAGCTGCCCGCAGGCCAAGCAGAAATATACTGCGCCACCACCACCCTAGGAGAGCCAACAGGCCCCGCAACTGTGCTGCAAGCAGGTGCCGACACACAGCATACGGCAGCCCAGCTAGGCTTCACCAAACTGACTCCCTTCATCATCATACGCAACACCGGGGCAGCCGAGGCGGTGTACGAGGTGTATAGGACGGGGTAGAAGCGTATTATTACGGACAATAAAATTGAAAAAAACATGGGACTATTTTCAGCATTGCTTGGTAACGCAGGAGCCGTAAGCAAAGAAGAATTACAGAAGGAATACGGAAAACTTCTCATCGAAGGAGAGGAGATTGAATTAGGCTTCAAGCTAATTCGTGACGTATTCATATTTACTTCTAAGCGACTCATTCTTGTAGATAAGCAAGGTTTGACTGGAAGTAAAGTTGAATACAAATCAATTACCTATAAGAGTATTTCAAGATTTAGTGTTGAAACCGCTGGTACTTTCGATTTGGATGCAGAATTGAAAATATGGATTTCAGGTGAGCAAGCACCAAGCATAAAGAAGCAATTCAACAAATCCGTGAATGTCTATGACGTGCACAATGTTTTGGCTACACATGTGCTATAGTAAAACCAAACCGTCACCCTGACGCAGGTCAGGGTCTGTATTTGAAAATTTGAGAATGAAAATCACCTGCGCTGTGTATTGCAGCGTGGGTGGTTTTGAAACTCATAAAAAAAATGAAAAATGATGTCAGTATTCAGAAATAGAGCAGGCTATCAGCGTGACAAATATCTATCCATCGAACACATGGAAAAAGAAAAGACCATTCGGTTTCAAATAGGGGAAGTTAGCAAATTTGATGATGCATTAGACTATCAAGTGACATACAAGGAAGCACAAGACTTAATTACAGAACTCAAAAAATTCGTTGATAAAGAATTTACAACCTTCACTGAAATAAAAGTATAGCCCCTATGTCGCTTGCTTTGCACAGCCACGCGTTGAACTAACCTTACACTTAAAGCTCTACACGAGTGAAACTCATTTTCTTTTTTCTATTCGGCATTTCTTTTTTGTTTTCAAATGAGTCATCCGCACAAGTGCTTTACACCATGAGGTCAATTTCTAACTTGGGAGATCCTGATTCTACTTGGGTATGGACTGAAGCCAACATTGTAGTTTTCCTTGCCAATCTTCCTGGTGATAAGATTGTGGTTCATTCGGGGCCTTTCCGTTCAGAATACACAATCGTCAGCGACTTGTCTGGGTGGGATGATGACGCAAATGATTTTTTCGTTTGCTATCACATAAAGGATGAGAATGGGGAAGGGGGGCTGATAAGTTACTGGATGCATGGTGAAGAATTTAGAATTTCTTCAGTCAAGTTTATCGTTGCCTTTAGAAAGTAACCGCAACCATGGCTTAGCTCAGCGTAGCCAATGCGTACCGCTTTACTTGGCTTTCAGCCAAGCCAACGAACAGATAAAAAAAAGGCCAACACACCGTGTTGGCCTTTTTTTATCTCTATCAATAGTCAGACTCTCATCCATCTAAGGAGTCATATCTATCTTTGAGTTGATTCGCTGGTTCGACTATCCTTAATGATCATCTCCATGATTTCTTCTCTCTTTATTTTAGTCTTGTTATAGCCGACTTCTTTTCTTATTTCGATAAGGAAGTCTGCAAATAGACCAACCATTTCCACCTGTTCTTGATGATTCTTTGGGGGGGTGCTTACCGCTTTAACTGTGGTACGTCTCCATTTCAAATATGAGCGAATGATTTTGTCCGAACTCCAAATGATACTCTTTTTATGGAAATCAAGCATGCGAGACTCTAGTTCTTCTTCGCTTGGTTTATCACCTTTGAATTGCCGAAAAATGGTCTCAATAAAATCTTCGTAAGTAGGAATTTTCTTTTCTCTTAACTCTTGCTCGACCATCTTCTTTCTTTCTAGGTACCTGGATACAAAATAACCAGTAAGAGCTGATAGACCTGCAATTAAAGCTGCTACCACGTTAGGATTCATAGTCTCTATATGGACTAATGAAAACAGAATTAAGCGGTACAATAAAAAGAGTATGAATCCAACGAGCACCACACCTAAGGTGTTTTGAATTATCTGAGTCACTTGACCCTTTTCGCTTCTCATAGTCATACAGTTTAGGAAATCATCCCCCAACCACGCTTCACAAACTCCGTCAAGTCCTCGCCCTTCAGCAATCCTTTGGAAAGCAGCGCAAGGTCAATGGCTTGTTTGAATTTCGCATTGTCGAGTGTTGGTTTGCCTTCAGCATCGGTTACCACTGCGGAGAACATCGGGTGGTTGGCATTGGCCACCAGGTTGTAAGTATCGGGCATCATGCCGTAGAAGCTTGCACCACCGCCCATGGCACTTTGTTCTTTCATTCTGCGCATCCACTCGTTTTGTGTTATGGTGAATGGAGCATCCGTTGGGCTTTGGTTTTCCCACTGCAACTTGTACTTTCCTTTGCTGGCTCCCTCGGGGTTGGCCAGTTCTTCCAAGGCAGTTGTCAGGTTCTTCTTCTGCTCATCGTCCAATGCGCTGATGTTGTTCTCGTCTTTCTCTATCAGCTTGCTCATCACATCCGCATCTACCCTGCGGAAGTGCAGGCCGCTGTGGGCCATTTCCACTTTTTGTATGAAGTGCGGGGTCAGTGGTCCGTCCATCAGCAGGACTTCGTAGCCCCTCTCACGAGCCTCCATTATCGCAGCGTGGTGATCGTCTTTGCTATTTGCATACAGCAAAATGGTGTCACCCTTTTTGTCCTTCTGGGTATCCTTCACACGTTCTTTCAATTCCTCTAGCGTGCTGTATTTATCGTCCGTGTTTTTGAAAAGAGAAAATGCGTTGGCCTTCTCTGCAAACTTTTCATCGGTCAGAATGCCGTATTGAATAAACACTCCGATGTCGTCCCACTTCTTCTCAAAGTCGGGGCGGTCGCTGGTGAACATGCTCTGCAATTTGTCACCCACCTTTTTGGTGATGTGGGCAGATATTTTCTTCACGTTCGCATCTTCTTGCAAGTAGCTGCGGCTTACGTTCAGCGGAATATCAGGCGAGTCAATAACACCGTGCAGCAGCGTAAGGAAGTCGGGAAGAATGTTTTTGACCTCATCGGTTATGAAAACCTGATTGCTGTACAACTGCACTTTGTTCTTCTGCACCTCCATTGTAGCCTTCATCTTCGGGAAGAAGAGAATGCCGGTGAGGTTGAACGGATAATCCACATTGACATGGATGTTGAACAACGGCTCATCGAAAGTCATCGGGTAGAGCTCGCGGTAGAAACCCTTGTAGTCTTCGTCCTTCAGGTCGGTTGGTTTCTTCATCCACGCGGGGTGCGTGTTGTTGATGATGTTCGGTACATCTATCTTCTTTGGGTTCTCGTGGTCTTTCGCTTCTTCTGATGCGGCTTCATCATCCAGCCATTCCGTGCGCGTGCCGAACTCTATTTGCACCGGCATGAATTTGCAATACTTCGTCAGTATTCCATTCAGTCTTTCATCTTCCAAAAACTCGGCACTGTCATCGGCTATGTGCAGCACAATGTCGGTTCCGGGCGTCTCGCGGGTGCCATCGTTCATGGTGAAGTTGGGCGAACCATCGCAGCTCCATATCACGGCCTTCGCCTCTTTTTTGTGCGAAAGGGTATGAATGTCCACTTGCTTGGCCACCATGAATGCACTGTAAAAACCTAGTCCGAAGTGCCCTATGATTTGTGCGTCCTTGTATTTCTCCACGAACTCTTCTGCACCGCTGAAGGCTATTTGATTGATGTATTTCTCTACTTCATCAGCAGTCATACCTATACCATTATCGCGGATGGTGATGGTCTTGGCCACCTTGTCCAATAACACTTCCACCTTCAAGCCAGTTCCGTCTGACTTTATTTCACCGGCTACTGACAGTGTTTTCACTTTCTGGCAGGCATCCACGGCATTGCTGACCAACTCACGCAGAAAAATCTCGTGGTCGCTGTAGAGGAATTTCTTGATTATCGGAAAGATGTTTTCCGTTTGAACGTTGATAGTGCCTGTAGACATGATTGAAATTGAAAATGGATAATTGAAAATGGAAAATGAATGCGCCACCACTGACCAACAGATGTGCCAATGAGGAAGGAAGGAAAAAATGTCAGGTTACTTAAACAACTTCTTCATCGGCTTCCAGTAATGGTCTTTCCAGCCTTGTTTGAAATTGTCTGCTATGTCGGCAGGCAGGTCTTTATGGGTGAAGTTGATTTTGCATTGCCCGTTAGGTGCAGCATTTAGTTCAAAGGTTATTTCCGAAAAGTGGTCTTCAGGCCACCGGGCTTCTTCAGCACGCCATGTTTGTACAATCTTTTTTGCAGGAACGAGCTGAACATTTTTCCCCTTGGCGTAGCCACCATACACACTGAACTCGCCACCCACAGTCTTTGAAATCTCTGCTGGACTGCCTGTCAGCTCAGAGTGTTTTTTAGAGTCCATTAGCAGATCGTAAACGCGCACAGGCACAGCATTTACAGTGATTTCTTGCTTGAATGTTGTTGTTTTCATTTCCTTGGCTAAATTACTCACTCACTTCTATCCTTACTTGTTTCCAATTCTTCCAACCCAGCATATCTACCGCCCTGATGTGCATCAGATAACTACCCGTTTCATTAAATGGATCTACCACTATTTGCTCCATCGGAAATACCCAATTGCCGATGTTGTTCCAAATATGATATTGCGCGGTATCGCTGCCTTTTAGCACCACACACTCCACATACAGCAGCGAGTCATTCACATCCACAATGTCGCCATCAAACTGCACAGTTTCATTGAGCGCAAGTTCGACAATGCCATCCTCGTTTGCTACGGGAATTGTGGCATCTGGCAGAATATCAGGAAAGTCATCGTTGAACACGTGCAGGGTGTAATCCTCTTGTGTAAGATTGCCACCAGTATCCAACAAGCCTACACGCACTTTCCAACCGCCACTGATGCTGTCCGGTGCATCAAAAATGAGGTTGCGGGTTTGTTCTTTCGCACTAAGGTTGTATACAACAGTGGTGTCCCACTTCCCAATGTTGGGCGATTGAAATGTGCGTTCAAGCAGGTTCAAATCTTCTTCGCTGACACCATCATGACTGTGAAATCCTGTAGGTGAAATGATCTGCATTTTCATTTGCGATAGTTCCAAGTCATCACTCACTTTTATCTCAAATGGATTGCCGTCCCCCGCTAAGCCATGCAAGTGGTCGTCCACAAGACCATAGGTGTATAGATACACAATGGCTGGTTTGCCTGTGTCTTCTTCTTTCCTGCAAGAGGG
This sequence comes from Flavobacteriales bacterium, assembly GCA_031414655.1. Classification (GTDB taxonomy): domain Bacteria; phylum Bacteroidota; class Bacteroidia; order Flavobacteriales_D; family Sanyastnellaceae; genus JANNVZ01. The sequence continues at coordinate 199,995 of JANNVZ010000015.1, read as the reverse complement.
CATCAAAGCAATAACGAGGAGCAGTAGAAAAGATCTAAAAGTGCTTTTCATCGTATCATTTCTTAGTTTACAACAACGTGAACACCCCAAAGCTTGCGATAACCGAGTTGATCGCGCCCTTCTATTATGAGCATGTAATGGCCCGCATCAGCATCATCAAATGAGGGAGTGAAGGATACACCCGTATTGCTAAATGGTATATCAAGAGAACTCAGAACAACGCCACTCAATGACTCCAAACGCACCTGAACAAAAGCAAGGCTGTCGCTATCGAACACGGTACCGAAAACATCCAGATTGGTTCCTTCTGACATCGTCACTATTCCATCTGCAATTGGCGGAGTTGTGGTTGCGGTTATGTCTGGTAAATTCTCATTTTCCATTCTAAGCAGTGTAGAGTAGGGGGTAGCGAGGTAGCCAACATCATCACTCAATTCAACTTTTACATTCCAGTTTCCACAGATGCTATCTGGCAGCACTATGCTTAGGTCTTGTGTGGAGGTTGTGCCATTGAGATTGATGATTTGCGAGTAGGACCATTCACCGGTATTGGGTCCTAAGATTGAATTCGTGTTGCTATAGTCTGCCGGAGTGATGTCCACCTTCACTTGATTGAGTTCCGAATTATCAGTCAAGTTCAACTGGAGGCTTATAGTAGAAGGTGCTTGAACAACATGTAGCGCAGAAACGCTGTCATTGATTAGCACGGATGAAATAGCAGGAGACGCTACATCCACTTTGTCTTTTTCACGGCAAGAGAAGAGGCTGAGGAGAAGAAGAGAAGCAAGAAGAACTTTTTTCATGGGTGCAAAGGTCGTTTATCAATTTCAATTATAGAAATATGAATACAAGGCCACTATACATTCGCCCTCCTCATTTAAAAAATCCTATATGAAACTTCGCCATTTCCTGTTTGTCCTCCTTGCTGTTCCTACCTTCATTGTCCATTCGCAGACTTCAATCACGCTTGAAGAATCCATCTTAGGTGCACGTCAGTTCGTTCCTACCACCGTGCAGCAATTAAACTGGATAAAAGGCAGCGACTCTTATTCTTATGTAAAGGACAATGCCGTTATGACGGGCAAGCCAAAAGGAAAAGGAGTGGATGCTAAACTCTTTTCATTAGAAGATCTCAATAAATGGAAAGGAGGTGATGCCATGGCTAGTATGCCACAAATCAACTGGACTGCGCAAGGTGCATTCTGGTTTGAGGATGCCATGAAGTTTTATGAAGTGGATTTGAAAACAAGCACCGCTAAGATGGTTTGCGAATACACCAAAGAAGCGCAGAACAATGACTACCACGTTGTAAGCCATAACCTGGCTTTCACTAAAGAGAACAACCTGTTTGCTGTGGTGAATGGAAAAACAGTAACCATTACCGGCAATGAAGAAGGTGTGGTAAGCGGACAAAGTGTTTCGCGCAATGAATACGGTATCACCAAAGGAACTTTCTGGAGTCCATCGGGCAGCAAACTCGCATTTTATGAAAAGGATGAAAACGATGTAACCGAGTACCCGCTGACCAACTACACCGATGTTCCTGCCTCCGTCAGAGAAATAAAATATCCTTTTGCTGGCGCAAAGAGTGAAGTCATCAGCGTAGGTGTTTTTGATTTTACCAATACGCAAATGACGTATTTGGAGTTGAATGGCGGAATAAAAAACGACCAGTACTATGCCACTAACCTTGGTTGGAGTCCGGATGGAAACACCGTTTACCTTGCTCTACTGAATCGTGCAACTACCGATATGGAGTTGAAGGCATTTGATGCATCTACCGGAAAAGAGAAAGCTAGCCTCTTCAAAGAACACTCTGACCAATGGGTAGAGCCTGAGCAGCCCGTGAAGTTTGTGCCAGGCAAAGACAATATGTTCCTCTGGTTCAGCCAGCGCAGTGGTCACAACAACCTTTACCTCTACACCACTGAAGGAAGATTGGTGGGCAGTACAAATGCTAACTGGGAGATAAATGAAATAATAGGGTTCGATGCGAAGAGTGAAAACGCATATGTGATGGGCACAGGCGAAGTGCCAACAGAAACGATGTGCTTTAAAGTGAGTCTGAAGGATATGAGTATCACCCCTGTTTCGCAAGCACATGGAGTGCACAGCACAAGTGTATCCTACACTGGAGAGTTTGTAATTGATCAGTTTTCGAACACCACAACTCCCAATAAAATTGACCTCACTAGCTCTTCAGGTAGGTTGGTTAGAAACCTGCACAACGCTCCCAATCCTTTTGCTGATAGGAAAATAGGCCAACTGGAATTGTTCTCCATCAAAGCCAATGACGGCAGCGACTTGTGGTGCCGCATCATCAAACCTTCCAACTTCGATCCGAAGAAAAAATATCCTGTAGTGGTTTATGCATACGGTGGGCCGCATGCACAGATGGTCACCAACCGCTGGAATGGTGGTGCATCGCTTTGGATGCATGCACTAGCAGAAAAAGGCTACATTGTTTTTACATTGGACAATCACGGCTCTAGCAATCGAGGACAGGCGTGGGAACATGTTATACATCGCCAATTGGGAACGCGCGAAGTGGAAGACCAAATGCTGGGTGTTGCTTGGTTGAAAAAACAATCATTTGTAGATGCAGAAAGAATGGCGATTCATGGCTGGAGTTTCGGTGGTTTCATGACAACTTCATTGATGTTGAAACAACCCGATGCATTCAAAGTCGGAGTTGCTGGCGGACCTGTTATAGACTGGGCGCTTTACGAAGTGATGTATGGTGAACGCTATATGGACACACCACAGGAAAATCCTGAAGGCTATAAACAGGCCGATATGACACAGCACCTAAAGAACCTAAAAGGCAAGCTGCTAATGATACACGGCACCGATGATGACGTGGTGGTAATGCAGCACGATATGAAATTTCTGAAGGCTGCTGTAGACAACAAAGTGCAAGTGGACTTCTTCGCCTATCCCGGTCATCCGCATAATGTGCAAGGCAAGGACAGGTTGCACTTGTACACGAAAGTGATTGAATACATCATAGAAGGACTGAAATAGTTGTCAGTTGGCAAAACTTCCATTCTTAAGCGCTCAGCCTTATGGTCACAATTTGAAATCCGAAATTTGAAATCGCCTCCCACTCGCATACTAGTCATTCGCTTCAGCTCAATAGGTGATATCGTGCTGACAACACCGGTAGTGCGCAGACTGAAATTGCAACTAGAGGGTGAGACTGAAATTCACTTTCTGACGAAGAAGAAATTTGCAACGCTGCTTGCAGCGAATCCATACATCGCACAAATTCATACGATAGAAAAAAGTGTACAAGAAGTATTGCCTGCGCTGGAGCAATTGAATTTCGACTACATCATCGACCTGCATCGCAACATCCGTTCGGCAGTGGTGAAGCGCAGACTGAAAGCACTGAGTTTCACCTTTGATAAACTGAACTTTAAAAAATGGCTTTGGGTAAATATGGGTATCAACCGCATGCCCAAAGCGCATGTGGTGGACAGATACCTTGACACCATCAAAGGCTTTTCTACCACTGATGATGGAAAGGGCTTGGATTATTTTATACCAATAGGTGAAGGACTCAAAACAGATTCATTGCCTGCAACACATCAGTCGAAGTATGTTGCCATTGCGATAGGAGGGATGCACATCGGCAAAAAGATGAGCAAGGAAAAACTTGCCGCGATATGCAAAGAGATTGCTTTACCTATTGTGTTGCTTGGTGGCAAAGAAGACGAGCACGAAGGCGCCTTCATTAGAAATGTGGTGGGTGAGAATGTGTACAATGCTTCCGGCAAATTCACCTTGCACGAAAGTGCAGACTGTTTGCGCAATGCAGCGTTAGTCATAGCAGGTGACACAGGCATGATGCACATTGCATCCGCCTTTCAGAAGAAAATCATTTCGCTGTGGGGATGTACCGTGCCGGGCTTTGGCATGTCACCTTACAGGCCGCACCCTGCAAGTATCATCATAGAACCAAAAGGACTAAAGAAACGCCCATGCAGCAAGCTGGGTAACCGATGTAAATACGGTGAGGCGCATCGGTGTATTGAGCAGATTGAGGTTGCTGCGATATTGGATGGTATCAACTGCACTCTGTGATTCATTGAACGATATTCTTTATATTTGTACATCGGCTAATTGCTAAATGATTGATTCATGAAGAGTTTGATTTTCATATTGTCCTTGGTTCTTGTGTTTAGCAATTCTGCTATAGGTCAAAAGCACATTTCATTCGATGATTTGATAACCAGCCCTGAGTACTGGGTTTACGATGAAGAGAGTGGCAGGTATTTCAAAAAGCCAAACGAGAACAACAAGATTGAAGAATTAGCAAACACTTGGGTGACAATCAGTGGAGCCTTTCTAGGGCATAGTCCAGATGATGGTGAGTACACTTTGTGTCGTTGGGATTCAGTAAGCATCAACGTGCCTGACAACATGTTTCTTATTGAACTACACACTTCTGAAGACTTCTCTAAATGTGCACTTGCCACCACTTACACATTTGCAGGCAAACTTGTTTTTAACTACTTAGACAACAACATTCTTTTTTCTATTGTACTTGAAAATGCTCATCTGGCGACACCGGATGAACTCATCTCTGAATTAAACCCGGATTCGCTTCGCAGCGATGTAGTAAATGGTACTTGGATAACAGATAGCACAACCATCGCTTTACACGAAAGCAAACTGCCAGAAATAGATAAGAAAGCAAAGCACATCTCATTCAGTCTTTTTGAGGGTAATACATACCACAACAAGTATATCCCAGAGTATGATTTAATTCATTCGGTGCCTCAGTTCGAAGAGAAGACCAAACAGCTAGATGGAGATTTGATAATCATATCGGGATATGTTTACCCGATAGCTCCCAATTCGGGATTTTATTTACGTGGAGATGTTGTGCCTGATTTCACTGCTGAATATTATTCTAACCCCAACTTCTTAGCACTACGATCAAACTTCAACTTGCAAAAATGTAAGGCGAAAACACCATACACTTTTACTGGCAGGCTCAAATTGAATGCTGATGATCCCTTTCAATTAGTCTTCATTTTGCTTGATGCAAAACTTGTTCTAACTGAAGAACAGAAGAAGGAACTAGAGAAGAATTGACTTTGAAGTCACCCCCTCATTGAAACGCTTTCGGCTCAGTAAACAACGCCTTCAATTCCGTTGCTTCTTCTGGTTTCATTTTTCCGGCTAGTATCAGTCGCAACTGACGTCTGCGCAATGCGCCTTCATACCTGCGTTTTTCTTCTTCAGATTCTGGCATTACCTCCGGCACATTGATGGGTGAGCCTAACTGGTCCACTGCCACGAAGGTGTAGATGGCCTCATTGCACTTGGTGCGCTGACCCGTGGTGTTATGCTCCACAAAAACTTCCATGTACACTTCCATACTAGAAGAAAATGAACGCGACACTTTTGCCTCAATCGTAACGATGTCGCCCAACTTAATAGGATGCTGAAACGATACATTGTTTACTGCTGCTGTTACCACTATGCGCTTGCAGGTTCGGTGCGCGCTTATTGCGCTTATGATGTCCATCCAATTCAACAATTGGCCCCCCATAAGGTTACCTAGAAGGTTGGTGCTGGCAGGCAGCACCATGTGTGTGGCAGTGGCCAATGTGTCCTTGGCTAATACAGTTTGATTTCCCATGAATTTTCCTTTCAAAATTTCGCGCGAATGTATGATGGCTATTGGCCTTTGCTTGCTAGACTTTTGCTAAGGGATACTTGCTAAAGGCCAGAGGCCAGCAGCCAAGAACTACTTTCGCACGCTATGGATTACACCGTTATCAAATCGCTCCATGTCATCTTCGTGGTTACTTGGTTTGCCGGACTTTTTTACATGTTTCGCCTATTTGTCTATCATGCTGAGGCTGGTAGAAAAATAGAACCTGCTCGAAGTATCTTAATAGACCAATACCGCATTATGGAAAGGCGACTGTGGTACGCCATCACCTGGCCATCATGCATACTCACGCTTATTTTCGGAACATGGCTGCTGGTGCTTGCACCACATTGGCTAAAAGAGCCGTGGATGCACATCAAATTGCTTTTTGTTTTGTTTCTTGTCATCTACCAGTTCTATGGCCAAAGCGTGCTTAAAAAAATAAACCAAGACGCCATGCGCTACACCTCATTGCAGTTGCGTTTGCTGAACGAGGTGCCCACTGTCATTCTTATTGCAGTTGTTTTTCTGGTGGTGATGAAGAGTGAGATACACTGGATATGGGGCACGCTAAGCATACTGGCCTTCGCAGGAATTCTTTCCTTTTTTGTAATGCAGTATAAGAAACGGAGGGAGGGGGCGAATAAAGCTAACATGTGAGTAAGGGATTTGGTAAAACACCCTATGGCCTATGCTTTGTCGGGCCACCGAGCACCCTAACCCTAGGGGGGGGCGCCACAATCCTTCGTTGTGAATTTGTCCTTTCGGGTTGAGGAAGCATTTGTTGCACCAGGCAAAAAGTAAGATGTCAAACTAAAGAAACACCCTCCAGTTTTAATGGATTGTAATGGCCCTTTCATGCTTCGGGCGTGGGCAGGTTTGAGCTTCCTCTTGATAGTCGGAAGGTGTTGCGTGTATACCTGCAAGGCAAGCACAGCCGAATGCGCTGAGTCAAAGCACTTCGCACTCAATAAAACACTTACAGATCAAAGTGAATGGAGCGGATGCAGAAGGGTTTGGGAACAACTCAAAGAGGCTACTTCCTAACGACCATGCTTTTCACCTCTTTGAAAATGCCAATGAAGGTGAGATGATTGAGCGGAAATTCGCAGAACACATGAATGAGACTGAGTGTAAGGAGCGAGTACAATCCAATTTTATAATCGAACAAAAAGAGCCCAACAGACACCAGCCATAGTGCGATGATGGCTGCCATACGTTGCTTTGAAATTTGGTTCCACTTGATAACAGATGTTTTGCTGAACCAATTGAGGTAGTGATAGGTGTAAGCAAAGGCGATGAAACGCATGATGGAAACAAAGACAGTTCCGGTATAAAAATTAGTGGCATCAATAGCAGCTTGAGCATCTACAAAGAATTTATAGATGGCAATGTTTACGAGTTGGAAAGAAGTATAAGTCTCGCGAACAGTGGTGCTGACGTTACCATAGAATAAAGCTGGCTGATAAAACAAAAACAGCAAAGCACACAATACAAATACCGCAAGTGACAGCATGCCTGACACGCTGCGCGACTTCAATGCGCCATGCAATATGAATGCACCAGTGAATAGAAAAACATGCACCACTGTGGGCAGCAGTATTCCGAAAATGATGAACCATGCATCAGGAAACATATTGAGCTTATTGCCCCACATAATGAAGATGATGAAGGCAACGGCCAATACTTTGTAAATGAATTTTTCTACAAAAAGCATAAGCACTGCAAACAGAAAACCAGCGAGCATAGCATGGCCTATGAACTGATTGAGGTTGGTTTCCGGTACGATGCTTCCTAGCGCTGCTGCGATGGCAAGGAACACAAAAAGCCATGCTTCCTTTTTCGACTTCACAAAAAAATTCTTTTTTTCCAACCATGACAGTTCGGTGAGGTAATGCAGCGGCCCCAGAAAGGCGTAGGAGAATAGAAACAACTCGAAGGGTAGGAGGTAAGCGAAGAATGCACTCACTGCCATCAGCCCAATGTTCAGATAGTCGATGCTTGCAGGTGATTGAATTTTTGAAAGTGTTTTGGTGAGTGACATTCTAAAGTTCTGTTATTGATTCATTGCCACTTCTTCAACTCGCACCGCTCACCATCGAACACCACGTAAGTGCATTGGCTTAGCCATTCGCCTAAGTTGAGATAGGTACTTTTTTCGTTCAACTTTATTTCCATGGGTAAATGCCGATGTCCGAAAATGAAAAAATCGGTGTGCTTTTTCTTCAGTTCTTCTTTGCAATAGATCACCAACCACTCTTTGTCTTCGCCTAAAAAGGTTCTGTCCTTGTCGCCTGTAGCGGAGCGGCTGTAGACGCTCATGCTACTGGCCAACCAAATACCGAAGTTGGGATGTAGGCGCGCAAAAAGCCATTGGCATGCCTTATTGGCAAATACTTTTTTGATAAACTTATAGCCAAGATCACCGGGTCCAAGTCCATCACCATGACCAATTTGAAATAGTTTGTTGTTCCAATTACGTTCTATCGGTTCGCGATAAAGTTGCACCCCACATTCCTTTGGTAAATAGTCGAAAATCCACATGTCGTGGTTGCCAGTATGCACATGCACTGGGATGCCGGTGTCTGTTATCTCTGAAATTTTTCCGAGTAACCGAGTGTAGCCCCGCGGCACTGCTCTTTTGTATTCAAACCAGAAGTCAAACAAATCGCCCACAAGAAAAATCTCAGCAGCATCATGCTTCACAGTGTCCAACCAGCGCACAATTTTCTTCTCACGCTCTAGACTGACTTCATCATTGGGGGCGCCCAAGTGAAAGTCTGAAGCGAAGTATATTTTTTTTCCTGCGGGTAGATTCACTGCTTGCAAGGTTACAACTCCGCTTTCTTTATCAAGTCGAAAGGATTGACAAGGTTCAGATTCAATTGGAACATGATGGTTTCTCCAAATTTTGTATTGCCGCTGTTCAGTGCATCCTTCACGTTTTGGGAATAAAGCAATGGCACATACACCTCAAACACATTGCGAATGAGCGGAACAGAAACTCCAGCTACATAAATTTCATCGATTCTACCACTGCTACTTTCACCATACGCAGCGCCTATATAGATGCCCAGTGGTAAACCCAATGGCAAATCCAATTCCACATTGGCGCTGAGCAAATGCCTGTTGAAGCGATCAGCATATGGCACAGCCAGCCCGCCTTGTGTTCTCAAAAACTGTTGCGACAACAAACCGTTTTGTTGCGAGCGTCCGAGGAATAAACCATCGTATATATAATCTGATGTTCCATTCTGTCCGTTGGTGCTGAGATTGAACACCTTGTTGCCGCCACCGTAATAAAATCGTGTGCGAATTTTCTTTTTGCCCTTGCCACGATACACATAGTCATAGCTCAGTGCATGCTGATGAAACAAGGCGAAGTCGGTGTAGTCGCCTCCTTCCACACTGCTTTCGAAACGCAGTTCTGAGCGCAACATCTTTTTCTTCGCATGTGCCTTTATCCTTATGTGATTTACATTTTCATCTTCATATGCTCCGTAGTTGTTGCCGTATATTGTTTCTTCGTAAGCCATGTTGGTGAATTGTGGCTCGAACTCATCTTTCGATTTTTTCAGCTTGCTGGCCATGATGAAGTATTCGGCCTTTAGCTCACCGCTCCAATTTTTTTCCAAACGAGAGGAGAAGAGGTTGGCGCGCACATAAGGCACCAGCATCTGATAACTATACACGCGCAAGTCGTCATTCACCTCGCGCGTTTCGTAGCTGAACTTTTGTGCCCGAGCACCCAATCCTATTTTGCCGTTGTACGATTCAATACTAGCAAATCCATTCACGTTATTGGTGACTAGGCTATACATGGGCGCTGCACTCCAGGTGAAGTTGCGAGTAGGTATGGTCTTATTGTGCAGCTGCACTCCTACCATCCATTTGTTGTATTCATTCCAAGCCACCAGCGGATTCCAGAACAACTGCGTATGGTTAGGATCGTCTACACCTGTGAGCATTTTTAGCTTCAGTGGCTCTATGCGTTTGAACGGTCCTTTGGTGCGTATGGTGTTGTTCTTCTTGTCTATTTCCGGAATGCCATCTATGTTGTTTAGCTTGATGATGTCGCCTCGTTTGGCATCTATTTCAAAACTCTTCCAAGTCTGAGCTTCAAATCCATCGAACCAGGTGCGGCTTACCATCTTGCCTTCTCTCATCACATCAGCACCTACAGGGCTGGCTATGTCACCATTGTTGAAAAGGGTGAGCACGTATTTGCCCTTTCTCTTTTTAATCATGCTGGCCTGTGCATCCACTCGGCCTTTGGTATTTATCAGTGTATCAAAAAACCACGATAGGTCTTTGCTCGATGTTTTCTCGAATACTTCACGAATGTCTTGCGGGCCAGGGTGTTTGAATTTCCATTTTTCGAAATAAGCGGCCATACATTTATTCATCATCTCTTCGCCCAAGTATTGCATGAGGTAGTTGAAGGCGATGGCCGTTTTTTTATACACAATGGTGCCGTAGTTCATATTGGTGTAATACTCCGAGGGCATCTGTATGGGTTGGTCTTTGTTACCACGCGCGCTAAGCAGGTAGGCCAGTTCTTCTGTGAGGTATTGATAGCTCAAGGTGCTGCTTTGCATTCTCTTATTCAGCATTTCATTATCGATACCTATAGCACCCAGTGCATTCGCATCGGGCATGGACTTGAGCAAGGCGCGTGTTTCAAAAAAGCTGTTGATGCCTTCGTCCATCCAAGCATTGTCGCGCTCGTTGCTACCTAATATACCGTAGAACCAATTGTGTCCCACCTCATGAATGATGACTGTAGCAAGGCCTTGCACATTGCCGCTGTTGCCTATAACAGTTACATTAGGATATTCCATGCCACCTCCTGCGCTGATGGTGCCGTCCACAGCTGTGCAATAGTTGTAAGGATAATCGCCACTATAAAGGGAGTAGTAATAGAGGCCATCGTTGATGCTTTTGATGCCCACTTTTTCCCATTCTTCTGCATTGGCAGCGGTAAACATGGCGTAAGTGGTCACCTTCTTTTTTGTGTTTGGCATTTCCACTTCGCCTTTGCGCACTATCCAGCGCTTGTCCGCAAACCAGCCAAAGTCGTGGACGTTGGTTTGTTGGTAGTGGAGTGTTTTTGTTATGGCGCTTGAAGGAGGAAATTCCATCCTTAAATCCTTTTCCTTTCCATCCACCATCTGTGTTTTTTTCTCCGGAACAACTTTCAGTGACAATTCATCCAGCCACTTCTGTTCTTCTTCATTTTGCAAATCGCCTGTGGCGCCTACCACGTAGTTGCTGGGCAGGGTGATGCACACATCGTAGCTACCAAACTCGGAGTAGAATTCGCCTTGGGTGAGGTAGGGCATCTCGTGCCAACCATCCACATCATACACCGCTGGCTTGGGGTACCACTGTGTAATCTGATAGCTTTCGCCCACATGGCCGAGGCGTGATATGCTACCACTCGGCAGCTTTACTTTGAAGGGTGTACTCACTGTGAGGCGCTGTCCTGACAGCAAGGGTTGATCTAAGAAGAGGATGGCGATATCCTCATAATTCTGGAAGTATTGCCAATCGGCTTTCGTGTTATTCACTTTGAAATCAATGCTATCTATATAGCCTTTGTCCTTTTGCGAAGCCCATAGCATAAAGTAGTCTCCGCCTCGCATTTTCTGTTTGGACATGGCGGTCTTTGCATTCTTATAGGCATTGGGCCAGAGGTGTATGAAAAGTTCATGCAGCGTGTCGGGGCTGTTGTTGATGTATTCGAATTGGATGAATCCGCGCAGCAGGTGAGCTTGATCATCGAGGGTTACATCAATCGTATAATTTACCTCTTGCTGAAAGTAGTCGGCTGTCTGAGCCTTGGCGGAGCAGGAGAGGAGGATGGTTATGAAAGAAGAAAATAGAGGCTTCATCATGGTGGCTGTGCTAACGAAATTATTTGAGGTGCGCAAAAGACGGGCGAGGCGGAGGGTATTGCAAAATAATTTTATATGTGGTTGGTTCTGGATCAAGAACGGCCTTCATTGCTGAAGGCCGCTCTCTTTTTCAACTGTTACAAAAATGGACCACTAGTGTCCATAGATGGCTTGAAGCTTGGCTTCAAGGGCAGGGCCACGCAGGTCGCTGCCAATTATTTTTCCGTCTTTGTCCACTAAGAATGTTTTTGGTATAGAGCTAACGCCATAGGTTTTGGCTGCTGAGCAATCCCAATGTTTTAATTCACTCACATGGTTCTTCCATTTCAAACCGTCTTTTTCAATAGCCGCTATCCAAGGTTCTTTTGAGCGGTCAAGTGACACGGAGAAAACTTCGAAACCGTCTTTGTTGTATTTATCGAAGGCTGTCACCACGTTCGGATTTTCTCTTCTGCATGGGCCACACCAACTAGCCCAGAAGTCTATCAACACCGTTTTTCCTTTTAAGTCGGAAAGTTTTCTTGTTTTCCCACTTACATCCTTCATTTCTATTTCAGGTGCTGCCTTACCTAATGCCACTGGTGAGTTGGGGTCTGCTGCTGGCTCGCCTCCCTGCGGCTGCGGTGCCATGCGCATATCCGTTTCTTGCTTCATGGCCTTGTACATGGGCATATTTCCATACGCAGGTTTTAATGCTTCAAACACTTTGTTGTAATAGTTACCGTCTGATTTGGCATCCAGTTGGCGCACTACTATCAATGCACCCAGCGATGTGGAGTTGTTGTCAAGCCAAGTCTTTATGACTTCTGTGCGCTGCTTTCTGCTGTCTGTTAGTTGCTGACGCAATTGATCCTTTTCTTCTTTACTTAAGGACACGTTGGTCATTTTGCCAATTGTCTCCTGATCCTTTTTGTTTATTGGAGCACATTGCAGTTCCAACTCACGCAGAGTTTCAGTGTTCGTGGATCCACTGGCCTTCACTGTGCCTTGAAGATCGGTTAAGTCACCTTTCAGCATGAGCGATTCGCTGCTGTCGGTGATGATGGTGATCATGTTTTTGTCATCAAGAGAAACAACGTAGAAGTCCATGCCTAGTGGATTGGATGGAACGAGCAGAAATGATCCATCGGAACTGATGACTGCGCTATCTGTCTTCATCAAGCGATTGTTGACTGCTCGTTGTAGGTAAACGGTTTTTCCTTCCGCACCTCTGAACTCTCCACTGATGGCTCCTTTGCGGCCTGTTTGGCTGCATGCACTGATGGCGGCAAAGGCCGACATTAACAACATTAATCTGTAATTCTTCATATTCAATCTTGTACCGGGACGATGCTCCGTTTTTATTTAGTTTGTTTCGCTTCTGCCAAATTTTTCAGACGAGTACCGATCTTTTTCTTAAATAGATTTTCATCCTTTAGAAAGCGAATTTCTATTGGTACATAAAACACTGAAACATCAGTGGGCAGTGTCTTACTTTTCAGTCTCATGGCGTCCTTCTCTGTGGTTACCCAAACTTTTGCTGGGTGGCCAAAGGTATCACATTCGGCAGCTAAGGCTTCGAGGTCTTTATGTGAAAAAATGTGATGATCTGCAAATACTTTGAAGGATCGCACCGCAAACTGTGAACGGATGTGCGCCTCAAACAATTGAGGATGCGCTATTCCTGCAAAACCTATCACTGCTTTTGCGCTAGAGGGCTCCAGATTAGGCCCACTCAGATGCACCGGTTCTCCGTAACTAATACTGCTGTAAAAGACGCTTTGTTGGATAGCTGGAGAAATATCCGTTTCAATGTGCCTCATTTCTTCAATGGACAATGTTGCAGGGCATTTGGTAACTACTATCAAATCAGCCCTGCGCTTTTCTTTGATGTTGTCGCGCAACTGTCCAGTAGGAAGCGGGGCATCCTTCCACCAGGGAAGATTATAGTCTGTCAGCAGTATGTATAAATCTCCTTTTAGACTGCGGTGTTGGTAGGCATCATCCAATATGCCCAATTGCAACGCAGGAAAAAGTTGCTTTAACTGAGTTAGTCCAAATAGGCGACTTTCAGAAACAGCCACTTTTATCTTCGAAAACTTATGGGCAATTTGTAGTGGCTCATCTCCAATTTGTTTTGCAGTGGAGTTGCCATCAGCTAGCATAAAGCCTTTCGTTTTTCTGCCATAGCCTCGTGAAAGGAATGCTACAGAATATTCTTCAGAAAGCCATTTTAGCAAATACTCGACATGGGGTGTCTTACCAGTGCCTCCTGCAGAAATGTTGCCTACTACTACGGTATTAATCGCACCTTTTTCACTCTTTAGAATGTTCCAATCATAAAGGCGATTGCGCACGAAGACAACCATACCATAAATGATGGAAACCGGATATAGGAGGATGCGGATTGCGCGAGTCAAGTCTTAGCCATAGACGGTAGGGACAACAGATGCTGTTAACCCTTCATCTTTTTCACTTTCACAATTTCTATGTTGAAAGTGAGGGCGGTATATGGCTCAATGCTGCGTGAGCCTTCTTTGCCATACGCCAGTTCCCAAGGAACATACAATGTGAACTTGCTACCTTCGGGCATCATGGTCATGCCTTCATTCCAGCCTACTATCATGCCTGGAGCGATAGGAAATTCAGCAGGTTCTCCACCTTCGGTGCTGTCAAATGTGCTTCCGTCTATTTTGGTTCCTTTATAGTGAACGACAACCGTGTCGCCAAAGGCTGCAACTGGGCCGTTACCCTGCAAAGCAACTTCATATAGTAGACCTGATGGAGTGGCCTGCACACCAGCTTGTGCTTTTTTATCTGCTATGTATTTGTCAGCTGCGGGGCGGTTTACACCTTCCGTTTTTGCATTGTATCTGCGTTGAAATTCTCCGTCAAGGTAACTGCCTGCTTCTTCCAACTCAAGTGAGGCAACGCTATCGCGCTGATCCTTTATACCTTGAAGCAACATTTTGTAATCCACATCACTAAGGTCTATGTCAGCCGCCATACCATTCAGTTGTTCGCCAATGGTCATACCTAAAGTATAGCTAATGCTGTCACCCGGTGTTACAAGTTTTACGTCACTTACGCCTGTTTTGCTTTTGCACGATGCGATAGAAATGAGCAGCAATGATGCCGCTGTGTAGAAGAAGTATTTCATTTGATTTTAGAACGCCTTGAATTTTTTTAAGGCGCGCAAAGAAATGGAAAATGCAAGCTAGAAAATGGAAAAAAGACAGGAGAACGAAGACGAAAGACGGTAGAGGGGAGAGAAGACAGACATCAGGACTTGGTTTTGCATTTCCCCTAACTCCTACGCTCTTCTACATCCAATCTTTACAAACCTTGACAGGAAAGGCGCGGGGCGGGGGAGGAATGATGTATACAACGGAGAACTCGAAACCGCCTTTGCCACTGCTGGCTGGTTTCAAGTTGCTGGTGTTGATGTCGTAGCTGATGCCTGCCTCCCAATCATCATACTTCATTCCAGCTAAGATATAACCCGCATCCTTTGCACGGCCAAGCACTCCGAAGTACAAGCTGCGCTGCATCCATTTATTTTCTTTCAGCAAATAATGGCCCCGTCCACCAAAATTCAATTCTTTGTAAGTGCCTTGAGTGGCCCAGAGTAGCATGGGCTCGGCCTGCCACTCATTGGTAATGGGGAATAAATACTGTGCATGCGCAGTAACGCGGGTGTCGAGTTTTACAAAGCCATCGTCAAAGAAACTTTGCTTCGGATTGGTAAGATTGAAGAAGCCAAAGCCCGCGGTGATGTTTTGCTTATTGCTGATTCTTTTGTTGTAAACAAGTCCGGTATTTAGATGAAAATAACCTCTCGATGCTCTCGCATAACTTTCGCCTGCATTCAGATTGGGGTCGTACACAAGACCATTCCATTGGTTGTCGTAGTTCAAGTTGCTGTAGTCAATATTCATCCCTGTGTAACTCAGCATTAGAGCAGGAATGATGCGGCCATTTTCACCTATGCTGAATTCCTTACCAAGAGCCAACTGTATAATGTTTGTCTTCATTTGGGAATCGCCCGCCTTGTCTGTTAGGAATGAGAAGCCAACGTTCCAATCTGTGTTGAAGGGTTTTCCGTCTTTTTTATTCAACACGCCATCGGGCAGGCTCAGGAATCTGGCATCCGCGCTTAAGGCGAAGGTGGAGTATGGCAGCGTGACACTGCGCCATTGTGTTCGCTGGTTAGCAATGAAACGGTATGCTCCATTGAACTGTCCCACCAGAGCGGGATTTAGGTTGAACGGTGAGTTGTAAAACTGAGAGAAATGAATGTCCTGCGCGCGCAGTGCTACTGATGTTGCTAATAACCCAACACCAATACAGAGCCGAATAGCGATAAGATGGAATTTCATTTGTGCAACAAAGAAATAGTGTTTCTTCCATTTCTGGACTTCTTATGTAAATGGTTTACCTATGAAGGCTAAAGGAGCTTTTACCATTTGAGTCTGGTGATCATTTTAGAATTTTGAATTCACTCGCTTTATTGAAAGTCTCCTAATTGGTTCAAACAAAAAACCCGAGCAAATTGCTCGGGTTTTTAATTTTTCTGAACACTGTATGGCTTACTCAGCAACAGGCACACCTTGTGCCTCACGCTTCGCCATGAGGTTTACATATTCTTCGCTGTTGTTTACAATCATCTTTTGGAATCTGCGCACACCTGCACCTGCTGGTATCTGGTGTCCTACGATTACGTTTTCTTTAAGACCAACTAAACGGTCTGTCTTACCGCTTACTGCGGCTTCGTTCAGCACCTTAGTAGTCTCTTGGAACGATGCTGCTGATATCCAGCTTTCTGTTTGCAACGATGCACGAGTGATACCCTGCAACTTCGGACGGGCAGTGGCAGTAACCGCTTCGCGAGCTACTATCTCCTCCTTGTCCTTGCGTTTCAGCAGGCTGTTCTCCTCGCGCAGTTGGCGGCTGCTCACTATCTGGCCAATGGCGTAGCGATCGCTATCTCCGCTGCTCACTACTACCATTTTGTCAAACAACAACTCATTCTCTTCAAGGAATTCAGCCTTATCTACGTTGGTAGACTCAAGGAAGCGGGTATCACCTGCATCCGTAATTTCTACTTTACGCATCATCTGACGCACGATTACCTCAAAGTGTTTGTCGTTGATTTTCACACCCTGCAAGCGATATACTTCTTGTATTTCGTTTACTAGGTACTCTTGCACTGCTGTTGGCCCTTCAATGTCAAGGATGTCGGCAGGGGCAATGGCACCATCAGAAAGTTGCAATCCAGCACGTACAAAATCACCATCCTGAACTAGAATGTGCTTGCTGAGTGGTACAAGGTATTTTTTCTCCTCGCCCGTTCTAGCCTTCACAGAAAGTTCTCGGTTACCGCGTTTTATTTTACCGTATTCTACTATACCATCTATCTCAGTAACTACTGCTGGGTTACTCGGATTACGTGCTTCAAACAACTCAGTTACACGTGGCAGACCACCTGTGATGTCGCTGCTCTTACCACCCATACGCGGTATTTTCACGAGTATAGTTCCTTTGGTAATCTTTTGATTGTTTTCCACATTCAAGTGGGCTCCTACTGGCAATGAGTAAACCTTAACCACCTCTTTATTGCGAACAATCTCGATGCTTGGGTTTTTCTTCTTGTCTTTGGTTTCTATTACAATTTTCTCAGAGAAACCGGTTTGTTCATCCAATTCAGTTTTAAAGGTAATGCCTTCTTCTACTGCATCGAATTTTACTGTTCCTTCTTCCTCTGTTATGATTACACTGTTGTAAGGATCCCAGTCTACAATTTTGTCGCCCTTCTTCACCGCTTTACCTGGTTTCACATACAAGGCCGAGCCGTATGGAATATTGGCGTTAGTAAGCACAACACCTGTCTTCTCGTCTACTATTTTCAACTCAGATGAACGGCTTA
This sequence comes from Flavobacteriales bacterium, assembly GCA_031414655.1. Lineage (GTDB taxonomy): Bacteria > Bacteroidota > Bacteroidia > Flavobacteriales_D > Sanyastnellaceae > JANNVZ01. Next base: position 182,525 of record JANNVZ010000015.1, on the reverse strand, counting down.
CCACAATGGTTACCAGTTCGCCTGTGTCAGACATACGTGGCACTGTGCGCAGTTCTTCTATCTCCAGCATACCAGAATACTTGGCTTTGATGTCGCTGTCTATAGTACCGCCACCTACTGAACCTCCTGTGTGGAAAGTACGAAGTGTAAGCTGTGTGCCAGGCTCACCTATGGACTGTGCAGCGATAACACCTACAGCCAAACCTTCTTGCACCATACGTGCGTTAGAAAGGTCGCGGCCGTAGCACTTACCACAAACACCTCGTTTGCTTTCGCAAGTAAGTACAGAGCGTATTTCTACTTCCTCAATGCCTGCTGCTGCAATGGCTGCTGCATTGTCTTCGCTTATCAGCTCACCACCTTCCATGATTAGCTCGCCTGTTTCAGGATGTGCTATGTCATGAACCGATGTGCGACCAATTATTCTATCCTCCATTGATTCCACTACGTCATCCGCTTTCTTCAGTGCAGAAGCTATCAAGCCACGCAGTGTACCGCAGTCCACTTCGGTGATGATAACGTCTTGCGCAACGTCCACAAGCCTACGAGTAAGGTAACCAGCATCAGCTGTTTTCAAGGCAGTATCTGCAAGACCCTTACGAGCACCGTGGGTAGAGATGAAGTACTCAAGAATGGATAGTCCTTCCTTGAAGTTTGCAAGGATGGGGTTTTCAATGATGTCCTGACCACCGCTGGCTGCGTTCTTCTGTGGCTTAGCCATCAGTCCACGCATACCTGCAAGCTGACGAATCTGCTCCTTACTACCACGAGCTCCAGAATCAAACATCATGTAGATGCTGTTGAAGCCTTCTTGGTCGCTCTTTAACCTATCCATCAGGATGTTGGTCAGTTTGGAGTTGGTATTGGTCCAGATGTCAATTACTTGGTTGTAACGCTCATTATTCGTGATGAGACCCATGTTGTAGCTTTCGAATACCTCCGACACTTTGTTTGCTGCATCAGCTACCAATTTGTCTTTTTCGGGCGGTACTACCACGTCAGTCAGCTTGAAGGACAAGCCACCGCGGAATGCCCAGCTGAATCCAAGGTCTTTCATATCATCGAGGAAACGGGCAGTGCGCGCAATGCCAACGTGCTTCAATATGTCTCCGATGATGTCGCGCAAGGCTTTCTTCGTAAGCACTGCGTTAATGAAACCTACTTCTTTAGGAACAACCTGATTGAAGAGTACACGACCAGTGGTTGTATCAACAATGGTTGTGTTACCTGCCACATCTGTCCAACGAACTTTAATAGCAGCATGAAGATCCAATTTTCCTTCATTGAAGGCGATTGTTACTTCTTCTTCCGAATAGTAAGTTTTGTTTTCGCCTTTTGCAGGATGCTCTTTACTTCCCTTGCGGAGCTTGGTGATGTAGTAGAGTCCGAGTACCATGTCCTGCGATGGCACCGTAATAGGGGCGCCATTTGCAGGGTTCAAGATGTTGTGCGAAGCCAACATGAGCAGTTGGGCTTCCAAAACAGCAGCACTGCCAAGCGGCACGTGCACAGCCATCTGGTCACCGTCAAAGTCAGCGTTGAATGCAGTACACACCAATGGGTGCAACTGAATTGCTTTTCCTTCTATCAATTTTGGTTGAAAAGCCTGTATACCAAGACGGTGCAGGGTAGGAGCACGGTTGAGCAGAATTGGGTGACCCCTCAATACGTTCTCAAGAATATCCCAAACAACGGCCTCTTTTTTATCTACAATTTTCTTAGCACTCTTCACTGTTTTTACAATGCCTCTTTCTATCATCTTGCGGATGATGAATGGCTTGAACAGTTCGGCTGCCATGTCTTTTGGAATACCGCATTCGTGCAGTTTCAACTCAGGACCAACAACAATTACCGAACGGGCAGAATAGTCAACACGCTTACCTAACAGGTTCTGACGGAAACGCCCTTGCTTACCTTTCAATGAGTCTGAAAGGGATTTCAGTGGACGGTTGCTTTCTGTCTTTACAGCAGAAGATTTGCGGCTATTATCAAATAATGAGTCAACCGCTTCCTGCAGCATACGCTTCTCATTGCGGAGAATTACTTCAGGAGCCTTTATCTCTACAAGTCTTTTCAGACGGTTATTGCGGATAATAACCCTGCGATACAAATCATTAAGGTCGGAAGTAGCGAAACGGCCACCATCCAATGGGACAAGTGGACGCAATTCAGGTGGAATTACCGGAACTACACGGGTAATCATCCACTCTGGACGGTTTACTACACGAGTATTCGCATCGCGGAAAGCCTCTACAACTTGAAGACGCTTCAATGCTTCGTTCTTACGTTGTTGTGAAGTTTCCGTATTCGCTTTGTGGCGCAAATCGTATGATAACTCATCCAATTTCACGCGACTAAGAAGTTCATAAAGAGCCTCAGCACCCATTTTGGCCAAAAACTTATTAGGATCTTTGTCATCCAAGTACTGGTTGTCTTTTGGAAGTTTCTCAGCTATGTCTATGTACTCTTCTTCTGTGATGAAGTCCATCTCAGTTAGAGGATTGCCTTCAGCATTAGTAGCTGGACCAACATTGATGACTACATAACGCTCATAATAAATAATTTGGTCCAACTTCTTAGAAGGAAGACCTAGCAAGTAACCAATTTTGTTAGGAAGTGAACGGAAGTACCAGATATGAGCAACAGGCACGCTCAAAGTGATATGGCCAGTGCGCTCTCTACGTACTTTCTTCTCCGTAACTTCTACACCGCAACGGTCACACACGATGCCTTTGTAGCGAATGCGTTTGTATTTACCGCAGTGACATTCATAGTCCTTTACTGGACCAAATATTCTTTCGCAGAAAAGACCATCGCGCTCTGGTTTGTAAGTGCGGTAGTTGATGGTTTCGGGTTTCAATACTTCACCGTGCGAGCGCTCCAAAATTTCTTCGGGAGATGCAAGGCTGATGGTGATGGATCTGAAATCGCTCGTTGGGCGAGCTACTTTTTTAGCCTGAAGCATATTGTTTTATTGGGTATTCTAAATGAAAAATATCTTGAAGAAAAACTTTAGCTCCGAGTCCAATTGCTATACAATTAAACTCAGAGCATCAATCTGTTATCAGTTCTGATTTAAAGAAATATTTAAACCAAGACCGCGCAATTCATGCAGCAGTACATTAAAGGATTCAGGTATGCCAGGCAATGGCATATTCTCGCCCTTCACTATACATTCATAAGCTTTTGCTCTTCCCATTACATCGTCAGATTTCACAGTGAGAATTTCTTGCAGGATGTTGGCAGCACCAAATGCTTCCAACGCCCACACTTCCATTTCACCAAAACGCTGACCACCGAATTGTGCCTTACCACCCAACGGCTGCTGAGTAATGAGTGAGTAGGGTCCGATTGAACGTGCGTGCATCTTGTCATCAACCATGTGCGAAAGTTTAATCATATAGATAACTCCCACTGTAGCTTGCTGTTCGAAACGCTCACCAGTGCCACCATCATAGAGATATGTAACTCCCCACTCTGGCAAACCTGCTTCTTTGGTGTGATCTTGAATTTCCTGAAGCGATGCTCCATCGAAAATGGGGGTTGCAAATGTTTTACCCATTTTCTGACCAGCCCATCCAAGCACAGTTTCATAAATCTGTCCAAGGTTCATACGCGATGGTACACCAAGCGGATTGAGCACAATGTCCACTGGAGTGCCGTCCTCTAGGAATGGCATATCCTCATCGCGAACAATTTTGGCCACAATTCCCTTGTTACCGTGACGACCAGCCATCTTATCACCTACACGAAGCTTACGCTTTTGAGCAATATGAACTTTGGCCAACTTCACAATACCTGCAGGAAGTTCATCACCCACGGTCAATTGGAATTTCTTGCGTTTGTATGAACCCAGCAATTCGTTGAAGCGCAAGTTGAAATTGTGCACGCAACGTTTGATGAGTGAGTTAGTCGGATCATCCTTTGTCCAGCCTTCGGCATTCACCACACTGAAATCAAGTGTTTGAAGTGCTTTTACGCTAAACTTAGTTCCCTTCTTTATCTGTTCTTCGCGGAAGTAATTGTAAACACCTTGGCACGTTTGGTCTTTCACAATTGCCAATAGTTTGTCTATAAGAACTTTCTTAAGCTCTGCTACTTCTTTGTCGTGCTCTTTGTCTAACGCCTCTACAATTGCCTTCTCATTTGTTTTGATTGGCTTCTTGTCTTTGATAGTGCGCGAGAAGAGTTTCTTGTCAATGACAACACCGCTTGCTGATGGTGGTACTTTTAAAGAGGCATCTTTCACATCGCCTGCTTTGTCTCCAAAGATGGCACGAAGTAGCTTCTCCTCAGGTGTAGGGTCAGTTTCTCCTTTTGGTGTGATTTTGCCAATCAAAATATCACCTTCTTTTACTTCAGCACCTACACGGATAATTCCGTTTTCATCCAAATCCCTTGTGGCTTCTTCACTCACGTTCGGAATATCCGATGTCAACTCTTCCACACCGCGCTTTGTGTCACGCACCTCAGTGGTGTATTCATCAATGTGGATAGAAGTGAAAATATCATCACGGCAAACGCGCTCGCTAATAACAATGGCATCCTCGAAGTTGTAACCCTTCCATGGCATGAAAGCCACTTTCAGGTTGCGTCCGATAGCAAGTTCCCCACCTTTGGTTGAATAGCCTTCTACCATTATCTGGCCTTCCGAAACACGCTCACCCTTGGTCACAATAGGACGTAGGTTGATGGTAGTGCTTTGGTTGGTTTTCATGAACTTGTGGATGTTGTAGGTCTTCATTGGAGTGTCGAAACTCACCAATTCATCCGCCTCGCTGCGCTTATATTTTACTCGTATTTCTTTTGAGTCAACGTACTCTATTGTGCCATCACCTTCTGCTGTGAGCAGAACACGTGAGTCCTTGGCAACACGGGCCTCAAGACCGGTTCCTACAATTGGAGCTTCAGGGCGCATCAAAGGCACAGCCTGACGCATCATGTTTGATCCCATCAGGGCACGGTTAGCATCATCGTGTTCCAGGAATGGGATAAGTGATGCTGCAATGGATGCTATCTGGTTAGGGGCAACGTCCATTAGATGCACGTCATTTGGCGACATCACAGGGAAGTCACCTTCCAAACGCGCTTTTACAAGTGAAGAACCGTAGTGGCCTTTCTCGTCCATGTCTACGTTAGCTTGAGCGATTACTTTGGTGTCCTCATCTTCTGCCGTCAAGTATGTAACGCCCTTGTCAGACATTACAGCTTTTCCATCTTCCACCTTTCTGTAAGGTGTTTCAATGAAACCAAGACGGTTAATTTTAGCATACACACACAATGAAGATATCAAACCAATGTTTGGTCCCTCAGGCGTTTCGATAGTGCACAGACGACCATAGTGCGTATAGTGAACGTCACGAACCTCGAAACCAGCGCGCTCACGAGAGAGACCGCCAGGGCCAAGGGCCGACATCCTTCTTTTGTGAGTTACCTCTGCAAGTGGATTGGTCTGGTCCATGAACTGAGAAAGCTGATTCGTTCCGAAGAAGGAATTGATAACTGAACTCAATGTTTTGGCATTGATAAGGTCAATAGGCGTGAACACCTCGTTATCGCGCACGTTCATTCGCTCGCGAATAGTTCTTGCCATACGAGCAAGACCTACAGCAAACTGATTGTACAATTGTTCTCCAACTGTACGAACACGTCTGTTTGAAAGGTGGTCAATATCATCCACATCAGCCTTGGAGTTAACCAATTCGATGAGGTATTTTATGATTTGAATGATGTCATTCTTAGTCAACGTTCTGTTTTCAACGTTGGTGAACCCAAGTTTTCTATTGATACGGAAACGTCCTACTTCGCCCAAGTCGTAGCGCTGCTCTGAGAAGAACAACTTATCGATGACCTGACGGGCGGTTTCCAAATCTGGTGGCTCAGCATTGCGAAGCTGACGGTAGATGTATTCCACAGCTTCCTTTTCAGAGTTGGATGTATCCTTCTGAAGTGTGTTGTGAATTAGCGTGAAGTCAGCAGAACTGCTTTCTTCTTTATGAAGAATGATGCCTTTGGCACCGCTGTCAACTATGATGTCTATATGGTGGTTTTCAAGAACAGTTTCGCGGTCAAGGACAACCTCGTTACGTTCGATAGAAACAACTTCACCAGTGTCTTCGTCTACAAAGTCTTCTACCCATGTTTTCAAAACACGAGCAGCAAGCCTGCGTCCAAGAACACGTTGAATGCCTGCTTTGGAAACTTTTACTTCCTCGGCAAGATTAAATATTTCAAGTATTTCGCGGTCGCTTTCAAAACCTATAGCGCGCAAAAGAGTAGTTACAGGAAGTTTTTTCTTACGGTCGATGTAAGCGTACATCACGTTGTTGATGTCGGTAGCAAACTCAATCCATGAACCACGGAATGGAATGATGCGTGCGCTGTACAACTTGGTACCGTTGGCATGGCGGCTTTGTCCGAAGAATACACCTGGTGAGCGGTGAAGCTGCGATACAATTACACGCTCTGCGCCATTTATTACAAATGATCCTTGCGGAGTCATATATGGGATGGTTCCCAGATAAACGTCCTGAACGATGGTTTCAAAATCTTCGTGCTCAGGATCGGTGCAATACAATTTCAACTTGGCCTTCAGTGGCACACTGTAGGTAAGACCACGCTCTATGCACTCGTCAATGGTGTAGCGCGGTGGGTCAATGAAGTAGTCGAGGAACTCGAGTACAAATTGGTTGCGGGTATCTGTTATCGGAAAGTTTTCGGAGAAAACTTTGAATAGACCCTCGTGACTTCTGTTTTCTGGGTTTGTTTCCAATTGGAAAAAGCCCTGAAAAGAAGCCAACTGAATTTCCAGGAAGTCTGGGTATTCGTAGAAACTCTTTGTGGATGAGAAATTATTTCTGTCATCCGTTTTTTTCTGTGTTGCCAAGTCCTTGAAGTATTAAAATGTTTCGTTTGCTCTAGCGCAATAACTCCGGCCAGTAGAGATAGTTCTTGTTTTCAGTTTTAATATACCAGCGATTATTTCTAACTACTGAAATACAAATAAGTTTAGGCCTTCCCGGTAAGGGGAAGACCTAAACTATAAATCAATGAGTTGTGATATTACTTAATCTCAACTTTAGCTCCTGCTTCTTCAAGTTGTGTTTTCAAAGCCGCAGCTTCGTCTTTTGTAACACCAGTCTTGAGAGGCGATGGAGCCTTATCTACCGCGTCCTTAGCTTCTTTCAGTCCAAGACCTGTAAGGTCTTTTACCATTTTCACTACGGCAAGTTTGTTAACGCCAGCCTCTAGGAGGACAACGTCAAATGCAGTTTTTTCTTCAACAGCAGCAGCACCGCCACCGCCACCAGCCATCATTACCGGAGCAGCAGCTGCCGGCTCGATGCCGTATTCGTCTTTAAGTATTGTGGCTAGCTCGCTTACTTCTTTTACTGTAAGGTTTACGAGGCTTTCTGCCATTGCTTTCAAATCAGCCATGTTGTTATGATTTTAAAACGTTGTTTTTGTTTGTGATAAAAATTGAATTGTGATTTAAGCACTTCTTTCCTCGAGTGCTTTAACGAGTCCAGCCACTTTGTGTCCTGCGTTGCTTTGCAATGCAGAAATAAGGTTTTTGGCAGGTGATTGAAGTAGACCGATGATGTCACCGATGAGTTCGTTTTTGCTCTTAAGAGCAACGAGCGTATCGAGTTGATCAGCGCCTACATAACAGTCTTCCTGAATGAAAGCCGCCTTGAATTGTGGCTTTTCATGTTTCTTCCTAAAATCCTTGATGAGACGTGCAGGGACGTTACCCACTTCTGAGTACATAACGGCAGTGTTGCCTTTAAGTGCAGAGAATAATGGGCTGTAGTCTTTGCCTTCAACGCGCTCCATCGCTTTCTGTAAAAGGGTGTTTTTTACAACACGCATTTTCACTCCTGCTTTGAAACATTCGCGTCTTAGAGCACTGGTAGCCTCAGCGTTCAGGGATGTAGTATCAGTCAAATAGAAGATTTCGTTGCTTTTCAACTCATCTACCAAAACTGAGATTGCCTGATTCTTTTGTTCTTTTGTCATAAAGAATTTCCTCCGAGTTTTTACCAGCGATTAGCTCACTGATTTTGGTTCAACATGTACACCGGGACTCATAGTGGAGCTCATAGAGATGCTCTTTATATAAGTTCCTTTAGCCGAAGAGGGTTTCAACTTCACTATGGTTGTGATAAGTTCACTTGCATTGTCAGCCAATTTATCGGCTTCGAATGACACACGGCCAATACTGGCGTGTATGATACCTGTCTTGTCCACTTTGAAGTCAATGTTACCCGCCTTCTTTTCAGTTACAGCTTTTCCAACATCCATAGTTACAGTGCCCGTTTTTGGGTTTGGCATAAGGCCACGTGGTCCGAGAATACGGCCCAAGGCACCTACTTGCCCCATAACGTTGGGTGTGGTGATAATTACGTCTACATCAGTCCATCCGCCTTTAATTTTTTCAATGTACTCGTTCAGTCCCACGTAGTCTGCTCCTGCGGCTTTCGCTTCTGCTTCCTTATCAGGAGTGCAGAGCACAAGCACAGAAATAGTTTTACCTGTACCATGTGGAAGTGACACTGTGCCACGAACCATCTGGTTAGACTTCTTCGGATCTACACCAAGGCGAACAGCGATATCCACTGAAGCATCATACTTCGTGGTTGTGATTTTCTTCACAACTGTGGCTGCTTCAGGCAAGCTATATGCTTTTTCAGCATCGAACTTGCTAATAGCAACCTTTCTGTTTTTTGTGATTCTTCCCATTGCTGTTGTTCCTTTTGAAAAAATTAGAAAGGAGATGTTCCGGTTACCAGAATACCCATGCTTCTTGCTGTGCCAGCTACCATTTTCATGGCAGATTCTACAGTGAAGCAATTGAGGTCAGGCATTTTGTCTTCTGCTATGGCTTTCACTTGTTCCCAAGTTACTTGACCAATCTTTTGACGGTTTGGCTGTGCAGCACCCTTTTTTGCTTTTGAGGCATCGAGGAGTTGAACAGCGGCTGGTGCAGTTTTGATGATAAAGTCAAACGACTTATCAGTATAAACTGTAATCAGCACAGGACATACTTTACCCGCTTTATCCTGAGTCCTTGCATTAAATTGCTTGCAGAATTCCATGATGTTAACACCCTTGGAACCCAGCGCAGGACCAACAGGAGGAGCAGGGTTAGCAGCACCGCCTTTGATTTGCAGTTTGACGAATCCAGATACTTCTTTCGCCATTTTTGCTTTTGTTATTTATTTGAGTTGTGCGTGGTTTTGCAAGGGGAAGCTGAATTGTAACATTTTGTCTTAATTCAATGCGCACCACACGCTTTTTAATTCTTTGTTTGAAGTTTCAAGCAATTTGCTCAAACTTATTCTTTCTCGACCTGCATGTAGCCCAGTTCTACTGGGGTTTTGCGGCCAAATATTTTCACCATCACTTTCAACTTCTTCTTTTCTTCGTTTATTTCTTCAATTACACCACTGAAGTTGTTGAATGGTCCGTCAATCACCTTCACATTTTCTCCAACAACAAATGGTATATTCAGTTCTTCTCCACTTTCAGCTAGCTCATCCACTTTACCAAGTATCCTATTTACTTCAGACAAGCGCAATGGAACTGGCTCTCCTCTCTTTTCGGCACCAAGAAAACCAATTACATTGGTGATGTTCTTGATGATGTGAGGAACTTCGCCAATTAGAGCAGCTTCAATAAGCACGTATCCTGGCAAATAACTTCTTTCCTTACTTACCTTCTTGCCGTTGCGCACCTGAAAAACCTTTTCAGTAGGAATTAGGACTTGCGCAACAAAGTCCTGCATTCCACGTGCTTTTATTTCGCTCTCAATGAATTCCTTCACCTTCTTTTCTTTACCACTGATGGCGCGAACAACATACCATTTTTTTTCAAAGTCACTCATTTTTTATCTGGGGTGGTATGTATAAAATCAGGTTAGAAAATCATAAGCAAAGCCAACCATTCCTTTCCAAAAGGAATTTTGATCTCCGCTTACTCCAAAAATGAAGTCCATTAGAAAAACCAAAACGGTAAGAATGCCCGTAGTGATAAAAACCAAAATGGTACTCTCCTGAAGTTCTGACCAAGTAGGCCAGGTCACTTTATGGACCAATTCATTGTAGGATTCTTCGAGGTATGTTTTTATTCCTGCCATATTCCTTTTTAAATTACTTGACTTCTTGATGAAGTCAGTTTGTTTTTCGCACGGGCACCTGGACTCGAACCAAGATCAACGGTTTTGGAGACCGCTATTCTGCCATTGAACTATGCCCGTTTGTCCAGGCAAAGTGCCTGTATAATTCACGTTTGGTCTTTAAACGTGAAAGTGAAGATGAAATCGTATGACCGATTTCATCTTCACATTATTGTTGTCAAACGCTTTATTTAAGCGATGATTTCAGTTACCTGTCCTGCACCTACTGTGCGGCCACCTTCGCGAATGGCGAAGCGAAGACCTTTATCCATTGCTATAGGAGCGATAAGTGTTACATCAATAGAAACGTTGTCTCCAGGAAGTACCATTTCACGACCAGCCTCTAGGTTGATCTCTCCAGTTACGTCAGTCGTACGGAAGTAAAACTGTGGACGGTATTTGTTGTGGAATGGAGTGTGACGACCACCTTCTTCTTTCTTCAACACATATATCTCAGCTTTGAACTTGGTGTGCGGAGTGATAGAGTTTGGTTTAGAGATAACCATACCTCTGCGGATATCAGCTTTCTCAATACCACGAAGGAGAAGACCTACGTTATCACCAGCCTCACCACGGTCAAGAATCTTGCGGAACATCTCAACACCAGTGCAAACTGACTTCAGCTTTTCGCTGTTGAAACCAATGATATCAACCTCATCACTTGTATTGATAACACCACGCTCGATACGACCTGTTGCAACTGTACCACGACCAGTGATCGTGAATACGTCTTCTACAGACATCAAGAATGGTTTGTCAACCTCACGTGGAGGAATTGGAATCCATGAATCAACTGCATCCATTAGTTCCATTATTTTATCAACCCATTTGGCGTCTCCGTTCAATCCACCCAAAGCTGAACCACGAATAATAGGAGTGTTGTCACCATCATATTCGTAAAAGCTAAGAAGCTCACGGATTTCCATTTCTACTAGGTCAAGAAGTTCACCATCGTCAACCATGTCCACTTTGTTCATGAAGACAACGATTTTCGGAACACCAACTTGGCGACCCAAAAGGATGTGCTCACGAGTTTGTGGCATAGGACCATCAGTAGCTGCTACTACAAGGATAGCACCGTCCATCTGTGCAGCACCTGTTACCATGTTCTTCACATAGTCAGCGTGACCAGGACAGTCTACGTGTGCATAGTGTCTTGCAGCAGTCGAATACTCAACGTGTGCTGTGTTAATGGTAATACCGCGCTCTTTCTCCTCTGGTGCATTGTCGATAGATGCGAAGTCTCTTTTTTCTGAAAGACCCTTACTCGCCAATACCATAGTAATAGCTGCGGTCAGAGTGGTCTTTCCGTGGTCAACGTGACCAATTGTTCCAATATTCACGTGTGGTTTGGAACGATCGAAATTCTCTTTTGCCATTGTTGTTTGTTGTTTTTATCTAGATAAATTAAAAAAAAAATTCTTTGTTGTGTCGCAGAGTTTCTGATTGAATAACCTGATTTTATTTCTTAAAAAAAAAAACGTTTGAGCCGTTATCGGGAATTGAACCCGAGACCTCTTCCTTACCAAGGAAGTGCTCTACCCCTGAGCTACAACGGCTTGGAAGGAATTCAAAAATGTAGAATTGAAAATAGAGTTTTCCGTTCTTCATTTTTCGATCTCTTCATGGAGCGGGAGACGAGGCTCGAACTCGCGACATTTAGCTTGGAAGGCTAATGCTCTACCAACTGAGCTACTCCCGCTTAACTGATTCAAGAATTCAAAAATTCAATGATTCAAGGTTGTGGAAATATCGTCTCCTTAAATCTATTATCTTAGAATCCATTCGTGGGGAGAGAAGGATTCGAACCTTCGAACTCGTAAGAGGACAGATTTACAGTCTGTTGCCGTTGGCCACTTGGCTATCTCCCCAAAACCGTTATTTTTTCATATAATGGCTTGAAAAAATATAAAAGAGCCGGTGGAGGGATTCGAACCCCCGACCAGCTGATTACAAATCAGCTGCTCTGGCCAGCTGAGCTACACCGGCAATAAAATCAGGTATTTCAAAGAACTACTGCGCTAAAAAAAGCGCGCCTGCTTTTTTTTGCAGGGGCGCAAATGTAGATCAACTTTAACTCTGTTTATCGGTGATGAAAAAAAAAAAGCGAGAGGGCTTCTTTTTCATTCTCTCATTTCGCCAAAACATTTGTGAAATCAATGTGTTTAGAGTGCTTGACTTGTATGTGTGAAGTTTTGAACGTAGGGTAGTGGATGAGTTTAGTTGATTGTAGAAAGAAACTTATAACAAGAATTGTTTTGTTTAAAAAGAGTAATTCGCGAAGGCGCTTCTACTTTTCGCCTCCGCAAAAAAATCATCTATTGAAATATGAAAATTGGAATTTTTACCAAAAGGACTGCATCAAAAATTGTTATAGGATTAACAGCTGTTGCTGTGATTGCCACCTTTACTGCTGCTTCACGAAGAACGAAGCCAATGGCCTATCACAATGAGTACGACTTGTTGCAATACAGAATGATGATTGAAGGTGACCTTCCAATTCAGACCAGCGACATGTTTATAGGTTCGGGTAAATGTGCTGGGTGTCATGGTGTGGACAATGCGGCCAACCCAATTGCTAACTTAACAAGTGAGGGAGAGAATGTAAGCCCATCGGAAAACTGGCGTGCGACTATGATGGCCAACAGCGCAAAGGATCCTTTTTGGCTAGCGAAGGTTCAGCATGAAATTAGCGTTAATCCATCACATGAGGATGAACTGATAAATAAGTGTACATCGTGCCACGCACCACTTGGAAGGTTCGAAGCAGTGCATGATGGGATTGAAAACTACACCATGGAAATGCTTGCAGAAGATTCACTCGCTAGAGATGGAGTTAGCTGCATGGCTTGCCATTCTCAGCAAATAGAAACAACAGGTAACGTCTTTTCAGGTGAGCTGACTTATAACGCAGACACTGTTTGGGGACCGCTGTTGAATATACTAGATGGGGACCCGCCAATGTTTTCGCCCATAATGACCAGCTTTGTGCTTGTTGAACCCGTTGGGGATGAGAAATTTTCAAAATCAGAAGTATGTGCAGGTTGTCACACCCTCGAGACGCATACGGTTGATTTGGAAGGTGAATTTACCGGAGGTGGTTTTATAGAACAGGCCACATACCACGAATGGTTGAATAGTGCATACAATGCAATGGACTCGTATGAAGGCGAATGCCAAGCTTGCCACATGCCGCGCACCACTGAGCCAATTATTCTTGCCAGTGGATATACATTTCTTCCGCAACGCGAGCCATATGGTCAGCACTGGCTAGTTGGCGGCAATTCATTCATGCTGGAATTGATGAAGAACAATATTGAGACGTTGGGCATAACAGCCAACGAGGATCATTTTAATACTGTAATTGGTCGCACCTTAAATCAATTGCACAATGAAACAGCCACGCTGGAAATAACCACAGATGAAGTGGACGGTGACACTGCTCGATACACTGTGAAAATAACGAATGAAGCTGGCCATAAATTCCCCAGCGGCTATCCATCTAGAAGGGCTTATATAGAGTTTGTGATGACCGATGAGGATGGCAACGAACTATTTCATTCGGGCAAACTGATGCCTGACTATGAAGTGGAAGGGCAAAATGCAGACTGGGAACCTCACTATGATGTAATAACGGAAGATGAGCAAGTGCAGATATATGAAATGGTGATGGGCGATGTCAACGATAATGTGACCACTGTGCTAGAACGCGCTGACCATATGATTAAGGACAATCGCCTTGTGCCGCTGGGCTTCTCGGTGGACCATTCGGCTTATGATACGACTATGATAGTGGGCGGTGCAGCAACAGACCCGAACTTCAACTTTGTAAATGGTGAAGAAGGATCTGGTACTGACGAAATACACTACCACATTCCGGTATCTGGAATAGATGGGGTAGTGAATGTAACAGCGCGGTTGATGTTCCAAGCGGTACCACCTAAGTGGAATGAGGAAATGTTTGCAATAGACAATCCCATCATCAACGAATTTGAAGCAATGTACATAGCTGAGGGTGCCGACCCGGTAGAGGTGGCGATGGATGAGGCCACCAGCACTCTTTTAAATGTGGAGCGCTACGCCAACTTCTTTCGTGTAAGTCCTAACCCAACCACTACGGGGCAGGTGAGGGTAGACGCTGCGAAGGATTTGATAAAAGAAATAGGCATATACTCTATAAATGGCGCGCTGATAGAACGGTTGCGTGTGGGCAAGAGCAACGCCATATTGCAGTTGCCTTCGTCTGCTGGAACTTACCTACTTGAAGTGACTACCAACAGAGGCACGCGAGTAGAGAAGGTTTTACGCAAATGATTTTGAACTTCTGATTCGCTGACACAATAAATCTATTGTTCTTTCATTTGCAGACAGAACTTTACCTCTGCTGTCTTTCAATTAATAATGCCTCATCCATTTTCCTCCCTAAAGACGAGCCTCACTTTTGTGGCGGTTCTTGCAGCAATACTGTGTATCACCAATTGCCGCAAAGACAAATTCATTACGGATAGTGGAGCTGTGCTTTCGTTTAGTCGCGACACCATTCTGTTCGACACTGTTTTCACTACCATTGGCAGCACCACACAATACCTGAAGGTGTTTAACTCGCACAGTGAAAGCATTCTCATTTCTGAAATAAAACTGAACACCGGCAGTACATCACAATACCGCTTCAATGTGGATGGGGTGGATGGGCCACTGGTGAATGACATAGAAATTCTACCCAATGACAGCATTTGGGTGTTTGTAGAAGTAACAGTGGACCCCGGGGCAGGTAATGCAGACTTTGTTATAGAAGACAATTTGGAATTTACCACCAACGGCACACAACAAAATGTGCTGCTGAATGCTTGGGGGCGTGATGCCTACTTCCATGGCGGCCTTAACTCGTGCGGTGATCCTTTTTCGGAAATAATCACAGAAAACGAAGTTTGGCCTGACGATAAGCCGCACGTTATCTATGGCATAGTAGCGGTAGATTCAGCGGTTACGCTAACCATAAATGCCGGTGTGGAAGTCTATTGCCATGCAAAGAGTGGTCTTTATATCTATAAAGGATGCCTCGACATCAATGGGGAGTTGGGCAATGAGGTAACATTTCAGGGCGACAGATTGGAACCCGAATACGCCAACTTGCCTGGCCAATGGGGCATACAACTGGACTGCCCGATAGAGACTGGTGTGGGCCCACAGATAGCCAGCATCATCCGCGGGGGTATTTGGATATTTGAAAGTGATTGTTGCCAGATAGATTATTGCAATATCCGCAATGGCAACATGGGCATACAGGTGGACACTACGGGTGTGGACTACACCGACAACGCCAACTACTCCTGCATTATCCGCAATACAAAAATTACCAACATGGCAGGCATAGGCTTGCTGGGACAAGGCGCAACTATAAAAGGGGAGAACATTCTTGTTGGAAATTGCGGAAGCCTGTGCACTCAATTTAGCGTGGGCGGGCGCTATCAGATGGACAACTGCACCTTTGCTAACTATTGGGCCGAAGGTGCACGTACCTCACCAGCTTTTGCGCTTACTAACTACTACACCTACGGGCCTAACAATTCGCTGACGGAGATAAGGCAGCTATACAACTGCGAATTCAACAACTGCATCATGTTTGGCAACAGCGCATTCCTGACGGACTTCAACGAGTTTATTGTGGACATACATCCTGACGGAGCTGATGTGCAGAGTTATGTTTTTAGAGATTGTCTTGTGGACTCGGATCAAGACTTGAGCAGTGCCATCCATTACACCAATATGATAAATGGCCAGGGCCCACAGCTGTGCGATCCGTCAACAGAGAAATTTATGCTTGGTAACAATGTAACAAGCATAATGAATGGGACGCAGTATGCATCTACACCATCTAATGATATTGCAGGCGATTCGTGGTTTTTGTTTCCTATAAAGAAGGGATGCTATCAAGAATCTACTCCTTGCAACTAATACCAAACCGGCCCTGTAAGGGCCAAATGTTAGTAGCACTATCCATCATTCCAAAACAATCAACAAACCTCTTAGAGGCGCAATGTTATTTGACGGATATTGCGCCCTTACAGGGCTTATGATGCATGGGGCATTTGCCTGCTGCTACTAATATTTGGCCTCTACGAGGCCGCATTGAATGGTACATTCGCTCCCATAGCAATGCCCGCCAATTTTCCCGATAGAATAAAAGAAATACTGCAGAACGAACTGCCGCCTGAGGCCGCCTTTCGCAGCATGCAAAGCTACATCCGCGAGACGCCTGCACAGGCGCGGTTGAAAGATCCACCACCAAAGGAGAGCGCAGTGCTAATGCTTATATATCCAATGGGAAATGTCTGGCACACGCTGTTTATGCTACGTCCTGATGGACAAGGTGTGCACAGCGGGCAGCTCAGCTTTCCCGGTGGAAGGCGCGAAGAAGGCGAAAGCATGACGGAAACCGCCCTGCGCGAAACATGGGAAGAGGTGGGCGCTGAAAACATTGAGGTGATTGGCGAACTGAGCGAAGTCTACATACCCCCCAGTAATTTTATAGTAAAACCCTTCGTAGGCTTAATGCTGGAAACACCAGCTTTCGTGCCCAGTGCAGAGGAAGTGGTGGAGCTTATCCATTACCCAATGGAGAATTTTTTCCGCGCGAATATCATACAAGAGAAAGACATCTATCTACCCAAATACAACGTGAACTTTCGTGCACCGTACTTCGATGTAAACGGCCATACCTTGTGGGGCGCCACCGCCATGATGGTGCAGGAGGTGCGCATGAGGGCGGGATTTAGTTCGTAGGGATTAGGAGTTGGGATTTGGAATTTGGGGGTTAGGGAAGGTTGCGAGCTTCGGTTTGTTGCCGGGCTATTTGTTTCCCTTCATCGTATCAACGAAATATTCCCTTCTTCGAAATACTCTGCGCCATCTGTGCATTTGGCTTGCAGGTAATAGACATATACATCGGGGTCCAGTGTTCGGCCTTTGTAGTTGCCGTCCCAACCAGAGTCCAGGCTGCGGGTTTCAAACATGACCTCGCCCCAGCGGTCGTAGATGACGAAGTATAGCTCGTCAATATTATTGGCCCGAACGAACATTTTCTCGTTGCGGCCATCCGCATTGGGGGTAAATGTGTTAGGCACATATATGCTGGGCGGACCGCACACAAAGTCCACCACGCGCACCGTTACGTTGGTGCCTGCCATGCATTCGCCATCGCTGGCCCACACGGTGTAGGTGATGGTCTCCAATGGCGTGCTCACAGGGTTTTCTATGTCCGTATCGCTTAGCCATGTAGGTGGTTGCCACACATAAGTATAGTCGTCAGGCTGCACACCTAGTTGCGAACTTTGGCCCTGCACCACCGTGCCGGGGGTGGCTGTGGCAGATAGCATATCGCTGTTCAGTTGGCTCACAGTCACTGTTACACTGTCGCTGGCTGAGCAGTCGAATGGTGTCACGCTATAAACATAGAACACGGTTTCTTCCGCAACAAACACTTCCACTTCGGGGGTATTCTGGCCAGTAAGGACAAGCTCTGCAGGCTCCCATACATATGTAAACTCTGGATTGGGTTCTTCAATACTCAACGTCACAGTATCATTTTCGCAGGCCGTAAAGTCGCCTTCTACCACCGTCTGGAAACTCACCAAGTTAACCACTACCTCATCTTCTATAGAGCAAATGCCAGAGGTAATTTGCACATAGTAAGTAGTAGGAACAACGGGGCTTACTTCAATATCCGCATCGCTGGTGTTGTCGTTTATCTGGGTAGAAAAATCAGGCACATCACTCCAAATAATTTCTGCATCAGCCGGAAAATAAGTAGCAGCCAGTAGGAGGGGAGCATCATCACAAAGCGTGGTGTCATCGGGAATGGACAGCAGCAGTTCTGTTACATCTACACTTTGGAAGTACGTGTCATCGCAGTTGTCGTGCGACACAGTCAGCACAAAGGCCGTACTCTCTCCCGCAGTGAAGGTGGGGTTCGCAATGGTAGCATTATTGAGCCCATCTGCAGGTGTCCACTGGTATTCAAAAAGGGGATTGCTGTCTTCAGGGCCCAGAGTAATTGTTTCGCCACTGCATGCCTGCAAGTCTTGCAGGGTTTCGGTAATGGGAGCGACTATCAAGATTGTCTGCTGCAGCGTGTCTGCACCATTGCATGTGTTTTTGTCGGTTACTATGAGGGTAATGGTGTATTCGCCTACTTCATCATAAATGTGCGAAGGATTGATTTGGTTTGAAGTGGGCGGACCATCGCCAAAGTCCCACAAGTGGGTTTGCGCATAGGTGCTGGTGCTGGTAAATTGTATGGGCGTATTTACACATCCTGATGGTGGCGCCTCAAAGGCAGAAACAGTTAAAGGCAGTTGAAAGTCGAACTTGTAAACACCATTGTTGCAGCTGCTATTGTTCACTGCACTCCATGCATTGTTTGGTTCTATTGGGAAATCGCTATTGCCGCCACAACCCGCGCATACACTTTGGTACATCACCCCTTTGCGATCGAAGCGACTGGTGCCGCCATCTACGTGCTCGCTGCTGGTGCCACCACCATAAAATGTTGCGTATGTCATGCTGTTCATAGAATCATCAAACACTGCCATGTAGAAGTCGCCTGTTGTGCATGTCGCATCATACGCGTCTGAGGTGGTCTCAAGGTTCTGCATGCTGTAAAGGTTGCTGCCAGGGTTCAATGCATTTACCCCATTGCCAAAAACGCCCCAGCCTGACACATAAATTCTGTTGCAGTAATCAACAAGGAAGGCGCTGGGTGAAAGATTGGGCTTGTTGTTACCCGTGCCGAAGACCGTGCTCCATATCACATTGGACAGGTCAGGTGTGAACTTGCTCAGCAGGTTGCCGCTATTGGCAGTGCCATATGCAGCATTGATGATGAAGTTGAAATCGATAGAGTTGGTCTGCCCATACACATACACGTTATCATCATCATCCATCTCTATGAAGTATAGCTGGTCGTAGGTAGCAGCTCCCCAGTAAGTCATGTCAATCAACGTTTGCGCATCGCTGCTGAAGCGTGCTATATAACCGTCAGCGTCACCACCGTTGTTGTCTTCCTGCGCAGCCCCAGCAGTGGTTGCCATGTTGGTGGATCGGGCACCGCCACATACATACACTTCTCCGTTAGAAGCAGTAGTTAATGAAAGCCCTGAGTCGTCCAGCGTACCCCCAAGAAAAGTACTCCAAAGAATATCAGTAAGGCCGGGGTTCATCTTTACAAGCACTGCATCCTGCCCACCACCAATAGTGGCTTGCCAAGCATTCTCTACGGGGAAGTCAGCAGAAAAAGTACTGCTTACAATTACTATATTTTCATTCTCGTCTAGCGAAATCTCGCCACGGAATTCATCCGCGTAGTTCTTCTTCAGAAAGGTGGAAGTATTAACGCCATCATTGGCTGTGCCTCCTAGGTAAGTGGCTCCTATCAAGTCAGAGCCAGCCGCATTGAAATGTGCTAATACGATGTCTGTTCCGTTAGGAAAGTTAGCCCCCGTACCCGATGGCGCTGCAAGAGTTCCCTCCAGAAAAGTGTCTTGAACTGCGCCATTTGTAGTAGGAAAATCATAAGAACCTGTGCTGCCATAAACCATTAATTCACCATTGCTGTTGGTAATGATGCTGTGCGGCAAATCATCGCCACTGCCGCCAAGAAAGGTGGAGTAAATCTGCGTGGTACCGTCTGTATTGTACTTGGTAAGTGCCATGTCAATACCTTCTTCAATGGAGCTATCACCACCTTGGTGAGTGGTCTGGTATGCCCCTGTGGTGGTAGGGTACATCTGACCAAATGCTGAACTTCCGCTATACAGATAGCCATCCTCGTCATAGGTAGCTGTGTAGCCAAAGTTGTCGCTGAACGAGCCGCTATAAGTCGAAAAGATGAGTAGCGGGTCAATGATCAACTCTTCATTAACGGCATAGCCTTTTGGAAAATGAAACGTGACTGTGTTATGTTCAAGTTTGTAGTTGCATTGAACCAATTTCTTCTCACCATCGATGATTTGCCAAGCTAAAGGTTGTTGCTCGTAGACCGTATTCACTGAGGTGGTTATTTTAAGCCTCCCATTTTCAATCTCCAATTTGTCCACGCCTTCATAGTTCATCTTAATCTGCGAAACATCAGCACCTGCATGCACTATGAAGTCGTACTTCAGAAAAAAGTCTTGTGAATAAAATTTGAAATCGATACCCTCATAAAATTCCTTGCGCAATGCTTCTCCAAAAGCATTACAACCTCCTGCCCATTTGCTAGAATCGTTGCCAAGAAAGTAATTGTAGTAGGTCTTTTGTTTGTTGGTAGTGGTCGTAAAGGCATTTTCATTAGCACCTAAAAAAGTCACTTTGTAAACGTGACCCTTTATTCTGACTTCATCAGGTTGAAATTTTTTACCTTCATTGTGGGCCTCACTTACAGCTGTTAAATCCATGAAGTGCCATTTCAACGCATTCTTTTCCAGGAAGACTTTTCCATTTTCAAGGTCACCAGCAAAAAGAACTTGCTTCGGCCATTGTCCCTTATTCTCAACCATCGAATAGTAGCTCTGCTGGCCAGATACCTTGGCGCAATGGCCAAGCAGAAAGATTATCAGCAGGTAATAAGTTCGCACGGCACGAATGTAATTGAGCACAGTTGAAATATTCTCTCTTATGACTTATGGAAAAACGGATTAGTTGTCATCTATTGTAAAGTTGGATCGATTGGTGCGCTGATAATATGCCTGTTGACATGTGGTTTAAAAACCTTTGACGTGCAACGGATTTTGTTATAGTTTCGTTTAGTTATTTGTTTATCACCCTATTGTCTCATGTTGTTCAATTTCCGCACTCTGATTATTTTATTTTCACTCTTTTGCTTAGACGGCTTTAGTGTGAATGGGCAGTTTGTAAAGCCTATTGCTTCTTTCGAGGAAAACAAAGGGCAACTGACTGATCAGTTCGGCAACCCCAATGATGACGTTCTTTTCCTTTTTCGTGGTGATGGAATGAATGTTCAGTTGCGCAGCACCGGATTTTCTTACGATTTATTTCAATTTGATTCAATTTCGCAGGTGGATAATTTGCTTGATGCTTCTCGGAAATATTCAAGTGAATTCATGCAAGTGCCGGACATAAACTTCCATCGTATTGATGTTGATTTTGTAAATATGTCACCTAATGTTGCGGTGGTAGTAGGCAATTCACTAAGTTCAAGAAATATATACAACAATATGACTGGGGGGCGAAATGCACTAGAAACCAGCATGTTCTATAGTGTTTTGTACCAGAATGTATACCCAGGCATTGACCTTCAGTTTGAGATTGTCGAAACAGCAGCTATAAAGTTCAATTACATTGTTCACCCCGGTGCTGACTTTAGCACTATCAAGCTTCAATATCGTGGTGCGCCTATGGATATATGCGACAATAAGTTGTGTTTTGAAACTGCCTTTGGAAATTTCACCGAGCAAATCCCGCTAAGCTTTTTAGAAGAAGATGAAGAGAAACATGATTTGAATTTCAGGTATCATCGTACCGGAGACATTCTTTCTTTTGCGACAGATATAAATATCGATGAAACTAAAACCTTGGTCATTGATCCTCTTCCCAACGTAGCCTGGAGCACCTATTGCGGCTCCACTGCTGGCGAAATAGCATACATCACCATGACTGATAATAGCGGAAGCGTATTCATGGTTGGAAGAACGGGATCATCTATCAATATTGCTACTGCTGGAGCCCACCAAACAACTTTTGGCGGAACTACCGATGGGATGCTCGCAAAGTATGATACTAATGGTACAAGACTTTGGGGAACATATGTAGGGGGCACAGGGTCAGATATTGCCTTTAGTATGGATCTGGATAGTGGTGGGAATATTTATATCTGTGGGAGCACACTTTCGGCCACCAACATTGCTACAGCAGGAACCCAACAGCCCTCAAAAGGGCTCAATGTAGATGCCTTCCTTGTCAAATTTAATCCGCTAGGCGCACGTTTATGGGGAACCTATATGGGCTTCAATGGAGATGAGACTTCATACTCAGTCGTTGTACGAAATGATACGGAAATCTATATGTGTGGAGAAACCTCGAGCACATCCAACATCGCAACCGGAGGGGTGGTTCAGCCCGGTTTCGGAGGAGGGACTAAGGATGCGTTTGTAGCACGTTATACAAACGCTGGTATGCGCTCATGGTCAACATTTTATGGCGGCTCAGCTAATGAAACACTTTACTCCATTGATGTACATACAGATGGTACTTTGGTAGCCGGGGGAACAACGCTTTCCACCAATTCCATTTCAACAGCAGGTAGCTATCAGGTATCTTCTGGTGGCAGTTCTGATGGGTTTATTGTTTGCCTGAATTCAACAGGAACAGTGCGCAATTGGGCTTCCTACTTTGGAGGTTCTGGCACCGAGTCGATAACTTCAGTGGATATAGATGTGAACATGTATGTAGTTTTTGGTGGTAATACCGCATCTGGAACAGGCATCAGTACTGCAACTGCTTTCCAAACCACCTTTGGAGGCGTGCAGGATGCTTTTGTAGGAATGTTCTACCTTCTAGGAGGTGGCATGCAATGGGCTACTTATTTAGGAGGAGTTGATGTAGAGAGCTTATTTGGAGTGGTAACCGATGGATGGGGTTATGTCTATGCGGTAGGCGCTACTTCTTCAACTTCAGGTATTTCAACAGCTGATGCCACCCAAGTCAGCTTTGGCGGTGGAGCAAATGACGGATTCATGGTCATTTACGGCCATGTGGGATTTCTTCAATGGGGTACATACTTCGGTGGTCTCGACAACGATGCTGTGCTCTACATATGGCCAATTGTGGGGCCTGGGGCATATATCTGTGGCGCGACTACTAGTGCTAGCGGTATCGCCACAGCAGGTGCTACACAAACGGTATTTGGTGGTGGTGGTTTTCAAGATGCTTTTCTAGCCAAACTTGATAATCTTATCTTGCCTGTTGAGTTTGTAGATTTTGAAGTGTCCGGAGGTCAATCTAGGTCTGTTCAATGCCGCTGGGTTACTGCTTCTGAAGTCAACAATCATCATTTTGAAATAGAACGTAGTATGGATAACCTGAATTTCTCTGCTATAGGCTCAGTTCAGGCTGTTGGCCATTCCTTTGAATTAAACGAATACTATTTTGAGGACAAAGAGCCCAATCACGGTTGGCTATATTACAGAGTCAAGCAGATAGATACCAATGGTGATTACTCTTATTCTGATGTAAAGCCAATTTGGAAGGACATGGTCGGGGAGGTGTTTGCATATCCAAATCCAACTAAGGACTTTGTCAAATTCAATTTTTCGCAAGCCGCGCTCATTCAGGTTTTCTCGGGCGAAGGCAAGCTTTTGTTGGAAATAGATATTCAGGACGGTGTGTCAGCTATGGATCTTGATTTGAGCAGATTGCCTTCAGGAATCTTTCATGCAAAATTCACGTCATCATCCGGAGAAGTCAACGGCTGTTCTTTCATCAAAGAGTAATAAAGCTCTACAGCATCTATAGAATCTGGCGTTTTCACACAATGCGCTACTCCATAATTTACATTATGTAAAGTAGAAGTGTGGACTTTATTGTAAGCTGTTCAATTTTTTAAGCTGGGCCTGGCTGCTTATTTCAACCAACAAGACCACCGCAATGATGACAAGGTTAGCGATTCCCAAAAGTCCTCCTTCGTCAAAAAGCATTTGCAACTTTTTACCAACAATGTCAGGCGAATTCAAGCAGTATGGAACAAATGCTAACGCCATAAGAACAGCGGATAACAAACGTTTCCTGACGTTCTTATGCACTATGTGAAAAAATATGAACGTTACCAAAGGCCAAGTCCACATAAAGTGTTCTGTATCGGTGTGTGTGAGGTTCGGAATCAATGCAATCAAAATGAAGAATTCAATGAACAGATTTTTTTTAGGTCCTAACACCGTTTTGTTGCGCTGCATAAAGAGAAAAAACAAAACGCCAACAACTAGGAGAGTCATCAGAACCAGCATGTTTGATCCAGCATGATTTATCAGGAAATGATTGACGATTCCGTAAAGCGTATTCGGGCTTTCATGCAGGACTACGTTATGATCTCGCATTGCCATCAACCATTCTGAGTGTAAGCCAAGATTGTCTTTCCATCCTATAAAAATGGCTGGCAACAACCATCCTGCGACTAACCCGATGGCCGCACCTGCCAGCGTTTTCCACTTTTTTTTCCAAATCAGATAAGGGAGCAGAATTAGGAAATGTGGTTTAAAAAGAAGTATAAATGCGAAAACTAGTCCAGACATTAGCGGCTTTCTATCCATCAATCGAAAGCAAACAAAGGCCATCAAAAGCAAAAACAAGTTGACATTACCTAAGTGCAACTCACGTTCTATATGGTCTGCCATGAATACACTAGTGAGTACAAGTACCCAAATCAGTTTGCTAGTGCTTTCCTGATTTTGATAACCACTGTTGCGGATGAGGAAGTGAACAAAGAGCAAGGATGCCGTCACCACTGCTGTTGCAATTAGGATAAAGTAAATAAGTGACGCCAGACCATAAGGCAACAATGCGAGCGGTGTAAAAACTAAAGCAGCAAATGGGGAGTATTTGTAGAATCCGCTGCTTACACCAAATGCTTTTCCATATAGTTGCGTGTCATTGATGAGAGCATACGCAGCATCATAATAGACTCTGAAGTCTGCCATCTGTGCTCTTCCATTGGCCAATTCTAGCAAATAATAGCCAATGCAGAGTATGATTCCAGCCAGCGCGAAAATTTTGGCTTCCTTCTTTTGCCTTAACCACGAAATGAAATCTTTCATTATTCGGCCAAAACTAATTCAACGATGCAAAGACTTTTTTGCAGTATCCAAGATCCCTTGCTCGATTGCCCGAAGGCATAAACTCTGAATAGATTCTCACATGTTTTTTTTTCTTGTCGATAGTGACTAAAACTATCGGCAAATGGAGTTTCTCGGCAATGGCGTAAAAAACTGGTTGCGAAATAGAGGTGCCTTCCCTCCTATCTGCATTGCCGAAAATGAGGGTGAGCTTTTTTCTGCTCTTGAAAAGATTGCTTAAGTTTTGAGTTTCTTCAACCGTGCTATTCGGATTGTATGGTCTGCAACTCAACCTCCTCAAGACGGTCCCGAAGGCAACATTAAAGTATTTTGAGTGGACAAGCAGTGTGCTTCTGACTCCAGTGATGGTGAGCACAGCAATGGCAACGAAGAAGTTTAAGATGCCCAAGTTTGGGCCAGCTACAACAATGGTCTTGGGCTGAAAATCTGCTATTTGACCGGAAAAACTCCAGCCTGATTTTCTAAACCACCACACCGCTATTCTTCTAGTGAACTTAGCCATTGTTGGCAAAGCAAGTCATTTTGCCCCAATTACCACGGAGTGTTGGGTATAGTAATTCTTGCTCAAGCAATGTAAGAAATTCTGCCCTGAGTATTGTGGTAGCTCCAAGTGATTGCAAATGGCTTGTAGGCACTTGGCAGTCAATTGCTTTCCATCCAAGTTCTTTAAGCTTTTGTGCTAAAAAAATGAAAGCAAACTTCGAACTATTAGGAGCTGTCGAGAACATACTTTCTCCAAAGAACAAATGACCAATACTGCTACCATACAGGCCGCCAACCAATTTATCCTCTTCCCAAACCTCAATGGAATGGCAAAAACCTGTGTGATGTAGTTTTAAATACGCTTTAATAATTTCGTCATGAATCCAAGTGGCTCCTTCTCTAATGCCAGATCTACAACCTTGAATGACTTCCCCAAAAGCCAAGTCCATGGTGCAGCGATAGCGCTTCTTGTTTATCTCGTTTCTCATGCTATGGCTGACACGCAAGTCTTGCAAAAACAAAACGCTTCTTTCTTGCGGGCAATACCACACATAATCGCCAGGCTGATTATACCAAGGGAAAATTCCCTGACAATAGCCCGCTAGTATCCTTGCCTCATTCAAGTCGCCTCCCACTGCCACTATATCTCCTTCTTCAAAATCATCCGGCTCTGGAAACCAGTGGTCATTTTTATTTAGCTGATAAATGGGCATTTCGCAAATTGGATATTGTGGCAAAAGACGAACATTGAGGAATTTGTTTTCAGACCTGAAAAAAAATATTGAGTGCGCGTCATGGAAAAACTTATCGCACGGATGAAGTTGTTTTAGAACATATGCCTGCGAAAGCAATTGTAAAAACACCAGCTAACAGCGTGCTCTCTAGTCGCGATAAAGGAGCACATCTTATAGTTCATTGCTCAATTGCCTTAAGCTAACCAACATCAACTTTAAGAACCTAACCTTGAAAAGTGGATAATCTTATCGCATTTCGATAGTGCTCAAAAGGCAACTATGAACATATTTGCACAGTCCTGTTTATACAATAAAATCCTAATCCATTTTGAAGATAAAATTTACACTTATGCGCATTCTCGTGCTTTCAGTTTTCATTATTCCGTTTTGCAATGTCAATGCTCAACTTTGGTCTCCTGGCGGTTCATTTGACGGGAAAGAATTGACGAATTATGTACCTCCTACTGAAAATGACACAGTCTATTTCATTTGTGCAGGTGAGACTGGGACACTTACCGCCATGCCTCAAGGCGGAATTCCAGGTTGGGATTTTGTTTGGTCGGTGTATGAAAGTACCTTCAATGCGTGGCAAACCTATGAGTCTGACTTAGGAGTTGCAACATCCACCAAAACAGGACTAGAGCCTGGTGGGTACCGACTTATCATTTATGACGGTAACGGTGATAATGTCGGGGCGTATAGGGCGTGGATTTCAGAAATCACAGTTCCAGCAAGTGTAGATGTTGCCGATATTGAGCCTGGTTGCACCTTTTTGGATTTGGTCGGTAACATAAATTGGGGTACAGCAACTCCAGTCTACAACCCACCTGCAGACGGCCTAATAATTACGCCATCAACGGAGATAACCGTTTGCTTCACTGGCGTGCATAGTTATGTATCTGATATGGGATTTTACCTTGTTGGGCCATGCGGAGTAGAAGCTGAGGTTGTCCTTTTCCCACCAGAACCTACTGCATGCAACAACGGTAACAACTTTAACAATTTGTGCTTCACTACAAACCCCGCAGCCAACTTTATCATGTGTCCTGCGCCTACTCCGCTCACGGGCACATTTTCATCTTATGGTTCTGGCAATACCCCTATTGACTGGTCTCCTATCTATGGCTGCGATGCAACTTCAGAAGGTTGGTCTTATTTGGTTGTTGACTGCGCGTTTGGCGACTTTGGTATCGTGAATGATGTTACCATCACATTTGAAGGTGAAGATGATTTTGGAAATTTGAGTACCGTTGTCATTAGCACTCCGGATCCATGGAATCAACCGCTTGAAGATGGATTCTGTAACTTCATAGAAAATCCTGTTCCAATAGGTGACGCAGAACCAATCATTGCACCATTCAACCAAACCTTTATTTGGACTGATAATAACGGAACCTTCACCATACCAGCCCCTGACAACACAACGTCTTTGAATATTCAAAATTTGGCTGTTCCTCTCTCAAATACCGATTTTACTCTTACCATCGGAGGCTCAGTTATGTACCCATTATGTGGCGGTGATATTAACGATACCGAACCCTTCCTTTTTGAAGCCGAAGTTGAGCCGAACATTACCAGTAATCCAGGAACTTTATGCGAAAACAATGGTCAGGTTGACCTAGACGCGGATGTATCAGGTGGCACCTGGTCAGGTCCAGGTATTATTGATACTGTGAATGGCATATTTAATCCAGCAGGGCTTGGCAATTCATCTCCGAGCATAGTATACACCATTAGCTCGCCTTGCACCGCTGCTGACCAAATCACCATCGAAGTAGAAGATTTTGTGCAGGCAGCAATAACAGAAGTAGGCACCGTTTGTTTGAATGCAAGTCCTTTTCAACTCTTTGCTGCACCAAGTGGTGGCACATGGGGCGGTGATGCTGGTTCAAACGGAATGTTTAATCCGGCCACTGCAGGAATAGGAACTGCAACTGTCACATATACTATCTCGGGTGTTTGTGCTTCTACTGACAGCGAGGATATAACCGTTCAGGCCTCAGATACGCCTGTTATAACTAACCCGATTGTAAATCAGGAATTTTGCCTGAATGGAGCTGCTTATCAAAGTGAATCTTCTATCGCTGGAGGTACTTGGACCGTTACTGGTGGTGGCACAATTACCGCAAATGGTCTCTTTAGTCCATCTGCAGCCGGCACGCCCGCCATCAGTTATGAAACTGCTGGTGCTTGCCCTGGTTTAGCCACCGTTGCTGTGGTAGTCAATCCGCTGCCTACCGTAAATGCCAGTGCTGATGCTGAAATTTGTCAAGGTGAAAGTGCTACCCTGACCGCCAATGGTGCAGGTGCAGGTGGCACATACTCATGGAACCCAGCCACAAATCCGCCCAATGGCGCATCGGTTTCCACAAGCACTGGAGGCACTTACACAGTGACCGGCACTGATGCCAACTTATGCCAAGACACTGACCAGGTCACTGTCATTGTTAATCCGAATCCAGTGGTAAATATTCCTGCTGTTGGAACTCTTTGTGCGGGTGATGATGTGACCCTCGTTGCCACACCCGGTTTTGAAGAATACTCATGGACCAATGCAGGAACCTTGAATGATAATAGCATCAACAACCCAGTGGCTAATCCTGTCGTAACAACCACTTATCAAGTCACCGTTACGGATGATAACGGATGCACCGGAACAGATGACATTACTGTAACCGTGGTGACTGGTGACCCAACTTTTACAGTTTCTGAAAGTGAGGGCCTTGTTCCTCTAGTGGTGACTTTTACACCCAATGGAAACGCTTCTCAATACGTTTGGAATTTTGGAAATGGTGATGGTGAAGTGACCGAACCCGGTGACAATGATCCAACCACCATTTATGACATTATGGATTATTACAATGCAACACTGACCATCACCGTTATGGGGTGCGTGTTCTCATCCAGCCAGGAAATTTTCGCCTATGAAAACTCTGGGGTGGTTCTGGTGCCTAATGTGATAACTCCTAATGGCGATGGTGATAACGAAGCATTTGACGTGGATGTGCGCAACATGGAAACTCTGGACATTCGTATTTACAACCGATGGGGTAATGAGGTGGGGCAGGTAACTAAACCCGATGACATTTGGTTACCAGGTGATTTAAGCGAGGGCACCTATTTCTACCATTTTCGCGCTGTAGGCTTCGATGGTATCGTATATGAGTTAGAAGGCAGCCTCACCATTCTGAGATAAAAAAGAATTTACTGCTTTTTAAAAGAGGCCGTCCCTTTGGGGCGGCCTCTTTCCATTCTCTGCCGTGCTTTGCCTAGTGTCTTAGATTGGCTTGTATTCTTCTGCAAGGCATTTTCATAGCTATGGAAGTGTTGTGCATTTTTCTACAGCACTGCCCTCCCTCGGATTGGATGTCTTGTTCAGAGCAATGGGAATTCCAGCCGTGAAATAGGTTTCAGAAGAGATAAAATTGAGAATGAGAGCTTTCGTTATACTTTTGTAACCAGTTACTAACCAAAACATTCTACTTCAATGAAAACTATTCGCATCATAGCTGTCCTATTGGCCTTGATTCCATTTTTATCTGGCTGCGACAAATTCAATGACAAAAGATTCAGTACCACCATTCCACTTTCCTTTAGAGTGGAGAAAAGCGACAGCGACCCTGTGGTGGTTGACATGGACAGCACACTTACAGCGCTGATCAACTCAAGCCTTAATGATGTGAAGGACAATATAAAAAACTACGAGTTCGTGAGTATTACATACAAAGTATGGGAATATGCAGGTGCTGCTGGTAACGTGTTTGACGGTTCTTTGGGTTTTGGAAATGTGAATATGACTGCACCTGGGGTTAACTACGAGTTCAATGACATCAGTCTTGAAGCGTCTAATAGCAATCCTAACCAAACATTCATGAGCTTTAATTCGCAAGACATTGACAAAATTCAGCAATACTTTCTTGACACCAATGGACTGCGGTTATGGTTGGATGGCAGCGTTAGCAATGTGCCTGTAACCTTTGTGGTGGCCATCACAGTAAATATTGATGCCATAGCTGAGGTCAAAGATTAAAAGAAAAAAGACTTGATAAAAAGAAGGCCCTCCATCTCTGGAAGGCCTTTTTTCTTGTTCGTTTTTTGGTGATGGCTACATTTTTTTTATCAGTTTCAGCATCTCATTCTGAAATGCGTCAAGTTTGTTCTGGGCATACCACAAGTGAAGTTCTTCTTTTGCCGCTTCTTGGTCCAGACCTTTCTTTTTTGCATCATCCAGCACTTGTTGTCCTTCTTTTGGTCTTGGACCCCAATGCCATATCACATCATAGTTTTCGTTGATGCACACTAGTATTGGAATAGCCAACTTCCCATTGGTAGTATAGTTTTCCATTATTTCTAAATGCTCATCACGCAGTATGTAGCGCGAACTGATATTCAGGTTCAAAAATGTCAATTTTTCAATAGCTGGCAATAGTTGTGCAGCATCACCACACCAGCCCTCCGTTATGATTAGCCACGTATATTTTTTCTTAACGGCTTGCATAACCTTGGCTAAATCTTCCCGAACTGCAAAATGCTTGTCTAGGCGATTCATTCGTTGTTCGTTCAGCCGGCTATATTGAAGTAGGTTAGCGGTTTGTTTTGGCCCGGTTACTTTATCCTTTTCATGCAATTGGTGTATCATCAGCCTGTAAGCTGCATAGGTAAAAGCGGATTGGTAACCTGAGTCTATTAATGATTGAAGTGGACTCTGTGTAGTATTTACTTTCATTTGCGCTGCAAATTTGAACTAAAAAAATCGAAGTTCTGTGACAAAAATGACTACTCACCTCAGAAAAATGAGAACAACGCTGGATGGCGTGGCTCAATACCTGCTCCCCATCTATGATGTGTTGGAAAGCACGGGCACTTATTTCATGAATCCATTGGTGGGTGAAGAAGTGGTGTTGCGCTTCGAAAATGAAATTAACTGCGTAGCTACTGGAAAAAGAATCAAGAAGACATTTGGAGAAGGACTTAGTTATGAAGCTTGGTTAACCTCGCCCATGGCGGTTGAAAGCATTGTTAGACCTGAACTAAGCCGCATTCATGAGGGCATAGCACTTCGCGATGCTGCGTGGGAAGAAGAACATCATAATAAGCCGCACTTTGTATACCTCTCCAAAACAAGCGATGTAAAAGTGGGCGTTACACGCGCTACCAATTTGCCCTCCCGTTGGATTGACCAAGGGGCAACAGAAGGAATAATTATAGCTGAAACTCCCTACAGACAATTGGCAGGATTGATAGAAGTAGCGCTTAAGGCTCATTTCAAAGACAAAACAGCATGGCAAGCAATGCTCAAAAATCTTTCGGAAGATGTGTCAATGACTAAGAAGAAGGATGAGGCCCTCTCCTATTTACCCGAAGAATACGAACCGTTCTTTTTTGATGATGATACAGTGACTGAAATAAAATACCCTGTAGTGAAATACCCGGAAAAAGTAAAATCCTTGAAGCTGGATAATGTGCCAGAATTTAAAGGAAAGCTGACGGGAATTAAAGGTCAGTACTTGTTGTTTGAAGATGGGCACGTGTTCAACGTAAGGTCACATGCTGGCTACAAGGTGAGTTTTGAATTCTGAAGTTATTTCGCCTTGAACTTCTCGATAGCACTGCGTGTAAAGTCAGAAAGCACCAATCTGCCGCTGATGGCTGCGCGCTCAATCAATAGCGTATCCCATTCTTCAGTTCCTTTCCAGAAAGTCTTTTTCATTTCGCTCATTGCTTCTGGGTTTGAATTGGACAGTTTTTCTGCCAGCAAGGCTATCGCATGGTCCATCTCTTCTTCGGTTTCGAATACTTCATTGTAAAGGCCATTTTCTTTGGCCCATTGGGCACTTTGCCATTCGCTTGCATTTATGGCAAGTTGAGACATAGCACTGATTCCCATTTTTCTTTCTACTGCCGGACCAACCACAAATGGCCCGATACCCACTGCGAGTTCACTCAGTTTTACAGATGCTTTGGAAGTGGCAAAACAATAGTCAACAGAAGAGGCTAGTCCTACTCCACCACCCACTGCTTTATTCTGCACACGGCCTATGATGAGCTTTTCACTTTTTCTCATGGCATTGATGACATGAGCAAATCCGCTGAAGAATTTCTGCCCGCTTTCAAAATCTTTTATGGCCATCAACTCATCGAAACTGGCACCTGCACAAAAGGCTTTTTCCCCTTCACTGCGAAGTACGATGACTTTCACCTTTTCATCTGCTCCCATTGAACTGATGGTATTACTCAGTTCTCTTAGTAAAGCAGCGGGCAATAAATTGCTTTGAGGGTGAAAAAATGAAATAGTGGCAATGCCTTTCTCGATACTGGTGTGTACTTCTGCTGTTTCCATGGGATACTTCTGAAAAAAAATAAAGGGCGAAACTAGTTCGCCCTTCACTGAAATATTAAATCTGCAAATTCAAATCAACGCAAAGGCATTGGAATGTAGTCGCGCTTATTCATGCCTGTGTATATCTGGCGCGGACGACCAATTGGCTCACCTTGCTCCACCATCTCTTTCCATTGTGCTACCCAACCTGGCAAACGGCCCAATGCAAACATCACTGTGAACATTTCTGTAGGAATGCCAATGGCTCTGTAGATGATGCCGGAATAGAAATCTACGTTGGGGTACAACTTTCTTTCAATGAAGTATTCGTCCTTCAAGGCTACTTCCTCCAATTTTTTGGCTATATCCAAAATTGGATCGTGTATACCCATTTTATTCAATACATCATCACATGCTTTCTTGATGATCTTAGCTCTTGGGTCAAAATTTTTGTAAACTCTGTGGCCAAATCCCATCAGTCTAAAAGAATCTGTTTTGTCTTTGGCCTTGTTTACCCATTTATCTACATCGCCACCATCCGCTTTTATACGCTCAAGCATTTCTATCACCGCTTGGTTTGCTCCACCGTGCAAGGGTCCCCAAAGTGCTGCAATGCCCGCTGCTATGGAAGAGTAGAGATTGCTTTGCGATGAACCAACAATGCGAACTGTGGAGGTAGAACAGTTTTGCTCGTGGTCTGCGTGAAGGATCAACAACTTATTGAGTGCATCGTCCACTACAGGATCTATTTCATATTCGCTAGTAGGTAACGCAAACATCATGTGCAGAAAATTCTGCGTGTAGGTGTAGGCATTTTTTGGATACATAATGGGGTGACCACTGCTTACCTTATGTGCTTGTGCGGCTAGTGTTGGCATCTTCGCTATCAGGCGATGCATGGTCAACTCGATGTCTTTGAAAGGGCGGTTTGGATTCTGTGCCTCTGGATAAAAAGTAGACATACTCGCTATCATAGAAGACAAAACGCCCATTGGGTGCGCTCCTGTTGGATAGGCTTCGTAAAAGCGCTTCATATCCTCATGCACCAGCGTATGCTGGGTAATGCTGCCTTGGAAGTACTCCAACTCCTTGGGTGTTGGAAGTTCTCCGTATATCAATAGATAAGCAACTTCTATAAATGAAGCGTATTCTGAAAGTTGTTCTATGGGATAACCACGATACCACAAAATGCCATTGTCACCATCCAAAAAAGTAATGGCACTTTTAGTAGAACCTGTGTTTTTGTAGCCACTATCAAGGGTTATATAACCGGTCTGATCAAGCAATTTACCAATGTCGATGGCCTTTTCATTTTCAGTTCCAGTGTATACAGGCAGTTCATATTCCTTGCCGTCTAGTATCAGTTTTGCAGTTTCACTCATTGAAGTGGATGGGATTTTTTCGTTAGAAAGTGGGCGCAAGATAGTTGTGTGATTAGGCATAACAAGTGATGACGGATAAGTATGAAAAATATTTTTAGAGTCGTTAAAACGCGGCATGTAGCAGAAAAGTTATCACACCAATTAGAATAGGCAAAACACCATTCAGTGGGCTTACGTTTGGGCCGAAATGCTGATTGATACACACTCACATCTTTATCTCCCACAGTTTGACGAGGACCGTGAAGCCATGCTGCAAAGAGCTTTAGAGGCTGATGTGAGGAAGATTTTCTTACCCAATATTGACCTTGACAGCATCGCTGGAATGCTTGCTTTGTGCGATGCTCATCCTCAGGTGTGTTATCCTATGATGGGCCTTCATCCGTGCGATGTAAAGGAAAATTACAAAGAAGTTCTGAGCCTAATAAGAAGTGAATTTGACAAGAGAAAATTCATTGCAGTAGGTGAAATAGGTATTGATCTCTATTGGGACAAGACCACTCTTGATATTCAAGTAGATGCCTTTAAACAGCAGATAGATTGGGCGAAACAGATGCAAATTCCAATAGTCATTCATGCTCGCGAATCCTTTGATGAAATATTTGCAGTGCTTGATGAAGTCAATGATGAAAGCCTATTCGGAGTGTTTCATTGCTTTACCGGCAATGAATCGCAAGCGAATAAGGTGATAGACTATGGTGGCTTTATGATGGGGCTGGGTGGAGTGCTTACTTACCCCAAAAGTGGTCTGGATGCCGTGGTCAAAAGCATTCCTCTTAAATATTTAATTCTTGAGACTGACTCGCCCTACCTCACTCCAATACCCCACCGAGGTAAAAGGAATGAAAGTGCTTATGTGAAAATTATAGCAGAAAAACTGGCTCTTTGCAAAGGAGTATCGCTGGAAGAAATAGCTCTATCTACCACTCAAAACGCCTTAACCCTTTTTAAACTATGACTATGCATTTCTATTTTTTAACCACGCATTCATCCATACTCAGTGTGAACGCATGAAGTCATCCATCCTATTAATTTATACTGGTGGCACCATCGGGATGATGGAAGACCCAACCACTGGAAGTCTTGTTCCTTTTGACTTTGAGCACCTTCAAGATAATGTGCCAGAGCTGCGCAGATTTAATTTTCAGATTGATTCTGTCTCCTTCGATGAGCCTATTGACTCTTCAGATATCACTATAGCATCTTGGCAACGAATAGCGCAAATCATAGAAGTGAATTATGAACACTACGAAGGTTTTGTCATTCTGCACGGCACGGACACCATGGCTTACAGCTCATCAGCCTTAAGTTTTATGCTCGAAAATTTAGGCAAGCCGGTCATCTTCACGGGTTCACAATTGCCCATAGGACGGCTGCGTACGGATGGCAAAGAGAATTTGATAACCGCAGTGGAGATAGCCTCAGCGAAACAAAATGATGTATCCATCATTCAGGAAGTCTGCATTTATTTTCAGTCGCAACTATTCAGGGGAAATCGCACGCACAAATACAGCACTGAGAATTTTGATGCGTTTGAATGTGCCAATATGGATGCCCTAGCTGAAGTTGGAATTCACATTGAATACAAGCCGGAAATTTTATTTCGGTCTTCTGGAAAATTCAGAGTGAAAAGTGAAATGGACAACAATGTGGCGGTGCTCAAGATTTATCCGGGAATGTCGCAGCAGGTAGTTAGTGGAATTTTAGGTGTAAAAGGTCTGAGAGCAGTCGTGCTCGAAACCTATGGTTCAGGCAATGCTTTTACGAACAGCTGGTTCTTAGCGATGTTAGAGAATGCCATCAAGAACGACCTCCTTGTGCTCAACATTACCCAATGCGACAAAGGATTTGTAGACCAAGGTCTTTACGAAACAAGTACATCGCTGCAAAAAATTGGGGTCATTGGCGGTGCCGATATGACCTCAGAAGCAGCAATTACTAAACTAATGTTTCTACTTGGTCAGCCGCTTGCCACTAGCGAAGTAAAACAAATGCTTCATCAGTCGCTGCGTGGTGAACTTACCTCCTACCCGACTCTATAAGGTGCAGCTATATTCGCGCCCCGTTTTGAGAAATGCAGGAGCTCAAATAACTTAAGGAGAGATGTCCGAGTGGTTTAAGGAGCACGCTTGGAAAGCGTGTGTGCTAGAAATGGTACCGAGGGTTCGAATCCCTCTCTCTCCGCAAAAGCAATAGAAAAGCAAGAATGACCCAGCGAAGCTGGGTTTTTCATTGACTAAGAATTAAACTCAAATTATCCCCATACCCAAAGCAACAGCAAACAGCATCAAAGCAACAGTAACAATTCGATTGATGCTAGTCAGTTCTGTCTTTTTCATCCACTTGTTGCCAAGCCATGCGCCACTGAAAGCAGCCAAAGTTGCTGCGGCAACTAAGTAGGGATTCATCAACTTCCAACCCTGTCCTATAAAAGTTGCATAGACTGTAATTCGAGAAAGATCCACCAAACAAGCGCACACCATGCGTGTCCCTATAAATGCTTCTTTCGTCAAACCTGACTTCATCAGAAATGCACTGCGCAAAGCACCTTGGTGGCCACTGAGGCCACCAAAAAAACCACTGACAAGACCACCCACTGGCAGCAGTTTTTTACTTATCGTGATGCTCTGAAACCAGGGAGCAATCTCAAGAATAGAAAAGGTGAAAATCAAAATAGCTATGATAAGTTTGAGTGTGGTTACCTGAAATTCGGATGATCCCCATTCATATGCACAAAGCACACCTTCCATCACCACACTGCTTAGCAACCATGCGCCAAGCAATGCACCAACGACTGAAAGGGTTCCAAAACCAATGACAATGCTCTTGTCAGCATGCTTGCCAACCAGAAATAGTTTGAACACATTGTTGAGCATATGCACCACTGCTGTTGCTGCAATGGCCACATGAGGCGGGAAAAAGAGCATGAATGCAGGAAGTAACAAAGTGCCAAGACCAAAACCTGAGAAAAAACTCAAACACGCACCAAAAAGCGCTACGGAAATAACAATGAGGTAATCCATGTGAGGGCGAAAATAGCAGACCACACTTGCCCAAAGCGCAATGAATGAACTACCTTACTTAACAAGATCGATAGCTATAACCCAAATGCCTCTGCGCATCCGTGCACCAAAACCACTAAAAAAAAATATCTCCGAACGCATCATAATTTTTGCTCAGGCCGCATGGCCTCGCATCTGTTTCTCGCGCTGTACCGGCTTGAAGGCTTGCACACGAGCAATCACACATTTCAACCCGCTAAGGCGCGAAAACAGTTGCTGTTAGGGCTTTTTCCTGTTAATATACGTCTTGTTATCAGTGCTTTATACAACTTCATGTATTGAAGCGCAGAGGCATTGTAATCCAACACACTATCATTAAAATAATGAGTGCTAACTGCCTGATTTTATCGAAGTTGATTCTTATGGATTTCATGCAGCAAAAAAAATATTGCTAGATGAAGCAATGATTAAGCAACTAATTTTTGCTCGTTATGGAATGGAAAAAAAGAACGGTTACTTAGGTAAACATACCACACACGAAGCTCTGTCATGACTGATTCCAAAGTGGCCGGCAGTGGGCTTCACAGTTTTGACTTTCTCCTCAAATATTTTTTTTTGTTCTTCTGTCAACGCTAACTGAATATCCAAGTCGCGCATTTCTTTCAGGTTTTTCTTTTCGCTTATCAGTGCTTTTACTTTTTCATCCTTTGCCTCCTGCTGTAGGTCGCTGCGCGATATTTTTTGAACTTCTTTATCAATAACTACTATGCGCATTTGTGCATATACATAAACTGAATCAACGTAGGTGTATTGCGAATCGGTCAGTGCTAACTCGGTTTTCAACGTGGTTAGGTAAAGGCTGTCACTTTTTGAAACAGCTTGTCCATTCATCCTATAGCAGCAGGCAAAAGCAATCGCAAATGCGAGCACTTTCATCGTTCCACTGGAACAAAAAAGGATGTGTGAATCATTTTTCATGAATGCAAACAGTTGACAGAAATCATTCCACCAACTGCAAAACAAAAATACAATTGCTAACTGTAGTTCAGCGTGTGAGAATGGCTATGTGAATAGATCAACATGCTTCTTGAATAGATTGGCCGCTCAAATCACTAAATAATTTACACCTATGATTCAATTCAATTTTATGATCATTGCGCTTGCAGCGCTTGTTCCCCTTGCCATCGGATTTTTTTGGTATGGCAAAATGGGCTTTGGAAATGCGTGGATGAAGACTACCGGTCTTACGGAAGAAAAGCTAAAGGGTACCAACATGGCGGTTCTTTTTGGGCTTACCTACTTGTTCAGTTTTTTTATTGCGTTGGTTCTAAATCCTATTGTCATTCATCAATTTGGATTTCAGTCTATGATGATGGAAGAGCCAGGTTTTGTGACAGCATCAGGCGAGGCGTTTAACGATTTCACCGCCATTTTGAATAAATATCCTGACCGTTTCAGAACATTCAAGCACGGTATGCTTCATGGTTTCATTCTCAATTTGCTTTTTGCACTTCCTGTCATTGGCATCAATGCCCTGTTTGAAAGAAAAAGCTGGAAATACATCTGGTTGCACGTTGGCTATTGGGCTATTTGCCTCACGCTTATGGGCGGTATCATTTGTCAGTGGACTTAAAAAAAAATATTCTATAAGGAGAGCACATGGCATCGCTGTGTGCTCTTTTTGTTTTGCTGACCGTCTTTTTTTTCACTCTCTATATTCGCCCCGCTTTTGGTTTTCATTAAAACTAGTTTTTTTTTAATGAAATGAAAAGGGAACTCCGGTGTAAGACCGGGACTGTACCCGCAGCTGTAAGCATCCGTTAGTTGTTGTTCCATTCTAAAGTCACTTTCAGTAAAACACTGATGGGAAGGCCGGAACAACAGGATGCAAGTCAGAAGACCTGCCACAAGCAACAAAACACCAAACCGATGTCCGGGATAAGGCATCATGCGGGAATGAAAAAGTTAGTTGCTTTCATATTTGGATTATTCCATGTTGTTCACTGCTTTTCGCAGGACGATTCACTAGTGCTTGGTGGTGTTGTCAGCGAGGTGGTCATCACGGAATTTGTAAGAGGCCGTGCAAGCCTTGAGAAAAAAACGTATTGGCTCAACGAGCAAAAAGCATTGGGAGCCAATGACCTTGGAGCGTGGTTAGATACAAAGGGACTTGCTCAAGTGAACAGGAGTGGCCCGCCAGGCGCAGTTTCCAGCATTCGCTTTAGAGGCATGGCGTCAGACCATAGTAGTATTCTGTGGAATGGTGTGCCCATCAATAGCCTCTCACTAGGTATGTGCGATTTGTCGCTGATTCCCACATTTCTTTTTGATCAACTCGCACTGAACAATGAACCAACCGCTACGGAAGGTGCCTATAGTAACCTAGGCGCGTGCATTGACTTAAGCAATGTGGCGCTTGATACGGTGAACTCCACTAAGTTCTTTTTGGCCCTCAACAGTTTGAACAATGCGAC
Organism: Flavobacteriales bacterium; assembly: GCA_031414655.1. Classification (GTDB taxonomy): domain Bacteria; phylum Bacteroidota; class Bacteroidia; order Flavobacteriales_D; family Sanyastnellaceae; genus JANNVZ01. The sequence continues at coordinate 143,114 of JANNVZ010000015.1, read as the reverse complement.
TTACGGCATAGATGTAAAGAAGGCACATTTATCCAAGTCAATCTACGATGGCAGCGAACGATTCGCTGATGGACATATGGCCTGGCGCACCAAGGCTTACTATCAGCAGTTGGAGAATACGTTTTCTTACAAAAACAACTACGTGATAGATAAGCCAACTGTGCAACAGGTGCACAACAATGGCGCTATGGCTGGCATTGCTCAAGATGTGAGTTGGCATTGGGAAATGAATGAGTGGAATGCAAAACTCTGGCATCAGCAACGACAAGTGCTCTTGCCTGCATCGGGCGCTGTGCCCTCTTCCGATGCGCAGCAAGAAGATGACTTCACACGGTTCAGCACTGCGCTGAAGTTGCACAAAAGAAACGCTGACTTAAACATTTCGTATGCTTTCAACGATGAATTGCTGCACTACCAAAGCGACCTGTTGCCCGATGGTGAGTACCTCATAGACAGTAAGACAAAAGCACAAAGCCACATCTTAACGGCTAGAGGATTGTGGAATTGGAATGAGCATTTCTATCTGCAAACCGATGTGCTGGCTTCTTCCAACACAGTGCAAAACTCTAACTACAAAAGTGACTTAGCAACTATGCTTATTGGTCAGGGTGGCTTGTCTGTCATCCATCATCAGAAAAATCAGCGAATTGAATTATCCGCACGACACGAGTTGCGCAGCATAGCTGCGCAGCCATCGTTTTCACTTTTTTACAGTCGAAAACTGATAGAGCAAAAAGAAAAAATCACACTAACAATAGAAGCAATGGCAGCGCGCAGATTTCGTGCGCCTGATATGAATGAGTTGTTTTGGCAACCGGGAGGCAATCCTCATCTGAAACCAGAACAAGGCTGGAATGCCAATGGCGCTTTCTACTTTGAATACAGAAAAAACAAATGGCAATTGGATGCTCGCATCAGCTATTACATGAATGCCATTAAGCAATGGATACAATGGCAACCGAGCGAAGCTGGCTATTGGCAGCCGGTGAACTACAAACAAGTGATATCACAGGGCAACGAATTGGAAATAAACGTGAGCCAAAGACTGCGCAAGACGAAGTGGACACTCTCCAATCGTTTCAACCACAACTATGCAATAGGCTCCAACTCGGACACTTGGAACGAAGATGAAACGTTCTGGATGACCTACACACCACGCTTTACGAACTTCACTTCATTCAGCATAGAGAGAGGTCTGTTAGGAGCCTTTGCAACCCATAAATACACAGCGCTACGCTATACCAATGAGGCCAATACTTTGTCCAATGCACTGCCCGCATATTTCTATGTGATATGCGGTCTTCAGGCAAAAATGAAGTTTCAAGGTCACATTTTGAGCATAACATTTTCAGTGGACAATGCTTTAGACACTGCTTATGAATCGGTGCTTGGTTACGCTATGCCGGGCAGGGTTTATCAAGTCAGCCTTCAATTCGAATTCAAATACAAAAACAGAAATTCTACTACAAGCGCTTTATTATGAAAAAAATCTTTGGAACTATCGTGATACTATCACTCTTATTAGCATCATGCAAAAAAGAAAATGAAAGTGAAAGTGAAACACCGTCACCAGTATTGCCTGGCACTACGGATTACTCGCAAGGTTACTTTGTTACTAACGAGGGCAATTTTGGTTCAGGTAACTCAAGCATTACCTATATCTCTGAAGCGGGCGTGGTCATCAGCGATGTGTACTTCTTGGAGAATGAAGTGCAATTAGGTGACGTGTTGCAATCCTTTTCGGTCATTGATAACAAAGGATATGCAGTGCTCAACAATTCGCAAAAGATAGAAGTAATAACGATGGCTGATATGAAGAATGCGGGCACTATAACTGGCTTTGACTATCCGCGCTACTTGGTAGACGGGGGCAATGGCAGAGCATATGTAAGCGATGGCTCAATGGCCGGAAATGTTCGCGTAATTGACCTTACAACAAATGCCATAGTGAGCAGCATACCAGTGGGCAATGGACCTGAAAAAATGCTACTGCATGGTGACCTTTTGTTCGTTTGCAACAGTGGCGGTTGGAGTCTTGACAATACGGTAAGTGTCATCGATATTACTACCAACAGCATTGTTCAAACCATCACTGTAAGCGATCGCCCACAGGATATTGTGCAAGATGCAGCAGGTGATGTTTGGGTGATTTGCAGTGGCGAAACAATATACGATATGGACTGGAACGTAGTTGGCAATACGGATTCGAAAATTTATCGCATCAATCCCGATACATTCATGGTGGAAGACGAACAAACTATCGGAGCAAACGGTGATCACCCGCGTCAACTAGCCATTTCGAACGATGGCCAGAACATCTACTTTGAAAACAACGGTGTTTTCACTTTCAGTATCACAGCTATGGACTTTGATGGCGCAGAAATCATTGCAGAGTCAAAAGGAAGTCTGGATGTAAACCCTGCCACGGGTGAACTTTGGTGTGCAAGTGTTTCTGACTTTGTGAATGCTTCTTCGGTTTACAAATACAACAGCACAGGCGCATTGCTAGGAACGTTCAGCGCGGGTATCAGTGCTAACAGCGTTGCATTCAACTAAGCCTCGCATTTTTCAATGCGTAACGAACTATGATTCCAAAGAAAATGAATAGGCCTATGCTGCCAATCGCCACCTGATACCATCCGCCATAAGGAGCAGCTATTGCTACAAATTGGGACGGCAGTTCGCGAAGAAAAAGAAAAATGAATATGGGTGTGAAAAATATACTCCATGATGGTAATGTACATTTTTTCCTGAGCACAACTATGGCGTAAAGTGCAGAAACTACTATAGCAATGCACATGCTCAGTTGAACGATAACAGAGAACAGACTCTGCATGCGCGAGCGTATGTCTGAAGCCGTCTCATTGCTGGCTGCATCTAGCTTCATGGCTATTTGCTCATTGATACCGATGAAGCCCATAGTGACATTAAAAATGGCCAAGCAACCGATGTACATGAGCAAAGTGGCCAATAACCATTGGCGCAAACCATAAGATGTGCGAAGCAATGCGACTCTTAGCGGGTATAGAATGAAAAGCATGAGACCTGAACCGATAGTGGTGCAATACAGTCCACATGAAATTTGACTTGGTGTTGAGCGAGCAATGGCAAACACATCAATCTCCTGATTGGTTCCCGAGAAACCGTGAAAGAATTGGAACTGACCAAAGCACAGCAACGCAACGCCACAAAGTGCCAACGAGCTGAAGATTTTTAAAAGAGAAACGCTCATGCAGATAGCATTTGGATTTGGTTTTCAGCAACGTTACTAATAATTTGAAGAGCACTGAAAAAACTTGTCGAAAAGATGCGTACTCATATTTTCTCTTCGCTTGATGGGCTAATTGTGATATTCGCCCACTGCAATGAATAAAAAGGAAAAGGCTGCATACATCATTCAAGCATTGGAGAAGTGTTATCCTGACACGCCAATTCCGCTGATTCATAGCGATGCTTATTCCTTGCTCATTGCTGTTTTACTATCGGCCCAATGCACCGATGAACGGGTAAATAAAATAACTCCGCTGCTGTTCAAGATGGCTAATACCCCTCAAGAAATGGTGAAGAGGAGTGTGGCAGAAATTGCTAGCATTATTCGACCATGTGGTTTGTCGCCAGCGAAGAGCAAAAACATTCATCGCCTTTCACAATTGATTTTAGAAAGACATGGCGGAGAAGTGCCACAAACATTTGAAGAGTTAGAAGCATTGCCAGGTGTAGGTCACAAGACAGCCAGTGTGGTCATGTCGCAAGCCTTTGGTGTGCCCGCCTTTCCTGTGGACACGCACATACACCGCCTCATGCACCGCTGGGGATTGAGCAATGGAAAAAATGTAGAACAGACAGAGCGCGATGCGAAAAAAATATTCCCTGAAGCACTTTGGAACAAATTGCACTTGCAAATTATTTTTTACGGAAGGGAGTATTCGCCTGCGCGCAACGCTGATTTGAATAAAGATTTTATAACCGCGCAATTGGTAGGCAAGATGAAATTGACACCTCAACAAATAGCATCAAAGCGAAAAAAGCAAATCCTTTGAACTCACCAAAAAAATACCGCAAAGGCCTGCGCAACAACTACCGCAGCACGATGCCTTTTGCCGAGGCATTGATGAAAGACATTCGTTTCGCTTTTGCTGATGGCAGGAAATGGATGCATGCATTCAGTCTGCCTGTTATCGTTGCTTATCCCGACTTTCCGAGTAAGAAGACCACACTCTTCAAGATAGCGAATCGCCTTGGATATCGCCTTACGAACAAGACGGTGAAAAGCCCAAAAGTGGTGGTCTACTTTGAAGATGTTACTCATGGCAGTAGCGATGATTTGCGCGGACTTTATCCTTCTGCTAAAATTTTGAACGAAGGCTGCACGGACATTTCAAAGAAAAAGGTGGATGCCGTTCATCTGGAAGTTTTTGGATACAACACCTTCATCAATCCGCTGAAGTACATCGGCAACGCGGTGCGTAAGAGCGATACCAATGCACTGCACGATGGAGAAATTATTCAATGCCCTGTTAGCAGCATGGACGAAAAATCAGTGTATCAAGTATTGATTGACAACACGCACAACGAAGAATACGTGCTGGATTATAGAGTGGCCGTTGTGGGCGAAAGTGTGGTATTGGCTTACAAAAAATTCAAGAGGCATGCAGTGCGATTTACCAATGAGGTAAGCTATGCTGAGATGCACAATGCGCAAACGCTATTCTCCAACGAAGAATTGCAAAACATCATAGCTTTTGCCAAAGCGATGGGTGCTGACTTCTGCGAGTTGGATGTGTTGCGCAACAAAGCCAACAACAGCGTCTACATCATTGATGTAAACAAGACACCTTACGGTGCGCCATCAGGCTTGCCAAAGATGGATGCAGCCATTGCAGTGGAAGAATTGTCCAAGGCATTTTGGAGTGCTTTTATCTCTGTTCCCACATAGACAAAACCACCTGCGCAAGGGAGCAACACAACAGAATAATATGAAATGCATCCTCCTTTCGCATTTATAAATAGTCTTATCTAATTTTTCGGATAATTTAGACAAATGATTTCAGCGAGCAGCACACCTGCAAAAACTTCCCGAATTGGTTCCATACTTTTTCTAAAGTGCCCAGGCTGCAGCCGTGAAAGCATGTTCGAAAACCCGAAGGTGTACACGTGGACCAACATGGGGCAAGTAAAAGACACCTGCAGTAATTGCGGCACCAATCTGAAACCCGAAATTGGTTTTTACTTCGGTGCAGCTTATGCCAATTGGGCCATTACAGTGGCGTTGTGGGTATCTGTTTTGATAGTGCTGAAAGTGCTCAACCAAATTCAACTTATAGAATTCGGATTCCTTACCCACCCAAAAACATTTTTATTAACGGGTATCGCTTGCACGATCGTTCTTTTTCCATACTTGTACCGGGTGTCGCGCAGCATATGGGCTCACATACACATCAAGCGTGTGGCGAAATAGAGTAAGGTCTTTCGCTCGTTCTCGCACTCTTCTTTACTTCATATAACGATCGCGAATCACATTTGTGTGGTGCATTTCGTGGCCAAGAATGATAAAACCAAGACCAGCCGGAGTTATCTGATAGTCACTGGCAATTCCCACATGGTTCAATACTGATTCGTGAAAGTTGACGAACATGGCAACAGTGCAGGTACGCACCACCATGTATTCTTCTAGAATGCTCTTCACTGTTCTTTCATCGGCCATGCAATTGGCGGCAAAGTGGTTTTCATCATAGCTGGGCAACGGAGTTTTATCAAGACGGGCAAAGCGCAGGGCGCGATAGGCAAAAACTCTTTCAGTATCCATCAGGTGAATCAGAATTTCTTTGATGCTCCACTTGCCTTCTGCATAGCGGTAGTTCCATTGCTCTTCGGTGAAGGGCGCAAGCAGCTGCAACGTTTCGTTCGTCTGCCTTTTAAATCCGCTGATGAGGTCCGCATCATTTGATAGGTTTAAGTATCGGTCGAAGTAGTTGCCGAGAGGTTGGGGCTTGAGGATCATGATTTTTTTTTTGCAAAGAAACCTTGCTTATGATATTTCCGCTACTTTCACACCACGTTAAGCCCCCAACGTCAATTCAGTTTCGAGTTCCGTATTTCGGGTTCGAGGTTTGAAATGAAGTGGTAAAAGTTTTACAGTTGAAGTGGTTTTATATGGCAGTACGGATGAAGGTGCGTTACCCAAATCCCGAAATCAATAAACCCGAAACTATTGCCGTTTCGCGACACTGACGTCCTAAACAACTTCTTTTACTTAACCTGTGCAGGCCTGTCTTTTTCCTGCACGAAATACCTTAACGTTATGCAAGTATTTGATGAAAATCACATCCGCAACATTGTATTGGTGGGTGGGGCGAAAAGCGGCAAGACGACCCTTGCCGAAACCATGTTATTCGAATCGAAAGTCATCCACCGAAGAGGTTCGGTCGAAGCAAAGAACACAGTGAGCGACTTTCATGAGATTGAACACGAACGCGGAATATCCGTGTATGCCACTCCGATGCACACGGAATGGCGCAACTACAAAATCAACATCATAGACACACCCGGGCTAGATGATTTCATAGGCGAAATAATAGCTCCATTGCGTGTAGCGGACACAGCGGTGATGCTATTCAACGCACAGCACGGTGTGGAGGTGGGAACAGAACTGGTTTGGCAACACGTGGACAAATACCGCAAGCCAGTCATTTTCGCCATCAACCAACTGGATCATCCCAATGCAGATTTTGAAAAAACATACAACAGTATTCGCGAGCACTTTGGCAAGAATGCTGTGCTGATGCAATATCCACTGAACACGGGCGCAAGTTTCAACACCATCATCGACTTGCTGAAGATGGTGATGTACAAATTTCCTGCTGATGGCGGCAAACCCGAAAAACTGCCTATACCTGACAGCGAAAAACAAACAGCAGATGAACTGCACAACCTCTTGGTAGAAAAAGCTGCCGAGAATGATGAAAAATTGATGGAGCTTTTCTTCGAAAAAGGAACCCTGGATGAAGATGAATTGCGCAAAGGACTTCACATCGGAATGCTCAACCACGAAGTCTTTCCTGTGTTCTGTCTTTCAGGGTTGAAGAATATGGGAAGTGGTCGGCTTATGGGCTTTATAGACAATGTAGCACCAGCCGCACACGAATTGAAAGCCGAGATAAGCGAAGAAGGCACAGAAATAAAATACGCAGTAACAGGCCCTGCTGTATTGTTCATTTTCAGAACGGAACACGAAGCCAACCTTGGCAAACTTTCCTACTTCAAAGTGCTCAGCGGAGAATTGAAGAAGGGTACACAATTAAAAAACAGCGCAACACATACAATTGAAACCATCAATCAATTGTATGTAATGGATGGTCATCAGCGCAATGCTGTGGATGTGTTGAAAGCGGGAGACATCGGTGCTACGCTGAAACTGAAAAACACAGAAACAAACCACACGCTGCATGCGCTTGAACAAGAGTTGAAAATTCAGCCTATTGCATTTCCTTCAGCAAGAATGACTGTGGCTTTGAGTGCCAATAACAAGAAGGACGATGAACGCCTTGGAGAAGTGCTAAAGAAAATTCACGAACAAGATCCTACTGTCCAATACGAGCACAACCAGGAACTGAAACAATTGCTGCTGCATTGTCAGGGCGAACTTCATCTTGCAACCACTAAGTGGACATTTGAAAAAGTGTATGGAATGGATGTCTCTTTCGACAAGCCAAAAATTCCGTATCGCGAAACCATACAGCGCTCAGCAAATGCAACCTACAGACACAAAAAGCAAAGCGGAGGAAGTGGACAGTTCGGAGAGGTTCACATCCGCATAGAACCATGGTATGAAGGAATGGAAGAACCCACAGGTTTCAACATTCGCGGCAAGGAAGAACATGAACTGAAGTGGGGCGGCAAACTTGTTTTTTACAACTGCATAGTAGGTGGCGTCATTGAGGCGCGTTTCATTCCTTCTGTTTTGAAAGGCATAATGCACAAAATGGAAGTTGGGCCGCTAACAGGAAGTTATGTGCGCGACATACGCGTTATGCTTTACGATGGCAAAATGCACGATGTGGATAGCAACGATATTAGTTTCCAAATTGCAGGACAAATGGCTTTTAAGGAGGCCTTCCACAATGCACAACCGAAGCTGTTAGAGCCAATAAACGAACTTGTAGTAACCGCGCCTGACGATGTTACTGGTGATGTTATAAAGGACCTGCAAGGAAGAAGAGGAATCATATTGGGAATGGATAGCACAGGTCAGAATACACGTATCACAGCAAGAGTGCCACAGGCCAATTTGTATAAATACACCACTTCGTTGCGATCAATCACTCAAGGGAAAGCATCTTTCACTGCCCAGTTTGCTGAGTATGCTCCAGTTCCTCCAGCATTGCAAGAGGAGGTTATTGCAGCGCACAAACATCTGCATGAAGAGGCGGTGGCTTAGTCATGGCTGGAAACAAATCGGGACCTGAGTCCTTCCTTTAAATAAATAAAAAGGTTGGGAATCTGATGTGATAGATTGAGCATTCAACATTAAAAAAGCAGTCACTAATAATGTGACTGCTTTTTTTATTTTTCTAATGCCAATGCTTTTCAAAATGTCAATGTAAGCAGCCAATTTCGGGCTAAGTGTAAAAAAAACACTTTAGTTAGTGTTCAGAATACACTTTTGGATAAATTAGACCCCGAATTGGGGGGGGCATAGATGTGGATTTTCTTTTTGAATTTTTCCGAAGCTTTGCCTCCCCTTTTCTGTTCTTAACCAAATCAACAATTACCTTATTCAAAAACAAATCAATTTATTATCACATGAAAAAGATTCTATTTTCAACAATGGCTGCCTTTTGCACGTTAGTGTCATGGGCACAGATTAATGCGACTGAAGGCCTGAACATGCCTGGCGCATGGAATGGATGGGCGAATTATCCAACAAATGTGGTTCTAGCCAATGCAAACTCTTTGCCGGGTGGAACGCTTGCTAAGATTACAACTGGTACAGCGCGCTGGCAGAGTATTTTTAGCGTAGCCTCTTCCGGAGGCAATATAGTAGGCGGCTTTTACGAGTTCAAATTCTCATCAGGACCAGCGGGAAATCCTTGGCTAAATAACTGGGGTAATACTCCTTATGGAATGAATACACTTCAAACAACCACTATGGGTGGTGGCAACAACAGCATTACCGTTACCAATGACAAATGGTATACGATGAACTGGATTGACAATGGAAATGTAAACACTCAAGCCATTTTTATGGAAACATCTGCTGCTCCGGTTACTATGTCCACGGCTACGCAAATTCCGGTAGACGGAAGCATAAACGATACTGATCCTGTAAACTTGACCGTTACTGCTAGCGCTGCTCCAAGTCCTGAGGAACTTTGTTACGTTAGATACACAACAAATGGCTTCGTCACTTCTTCTCTGATTCCTGTTGTTTTTGTGGGCAACGTTGGTTCGGCTACAATACCTGCGCAACCTGCTGCTACAACTGTTGCCTACTATTATTTTACCACCACAGTAGTTAACCCACCTGTTGCTGATGCAGATAAAGTGACCATAAGATTTAAAAACACCGGGGTTGGCAATTACACGTACACTGTGAACAGTCCGCTTCCACCTGTAAATGTTACATTTCAGGTCAACATGAGCCAACAAACTATTGGAGGACCAGTGAGGGTTGCAGGTAGTTTTTCTGGTTGGAGTCCTCAGACCATGACCGACATGGGTGGAGGGATTTATGCCTATGAAATAGCTCTTACACCGGGCTCATCTCACGAGTACAAATTCATAAATAATACCAACTATGAAGGAAACTTAGGCGCGCCATGCGGAAACGGAAATAACCGTACTTATACTGTTCCAGGTGTAGACACACCAGTGGATGTGGTTTGTTTTGGATTGTGCGATGATTGTCCTGCAGTAAACAATGTAACATTCCAAGTAAATATGAGCAACGAAACTGTTGGTGGGAATGTTTATGTAAACGGTAATTTCAATCCTGCAAACTGGTCCACACCGCAATTGATGACTGACATGGGTGGTGGTGTCTATGCTTACACCGTAAATCTTCCACAGGGGGCCTCTTACGAATATAAATTCATCAACGATGTAAATTATGAAGGCAATCTTGGAGGGTTTTGCGGCAACGGAAATAATAGGACGCTGACGGTCCCTGCTTTAGCGAGTACCACTATTCCTCTCGCTTGTTTTTCTTCATGTACTGATTGTACTGCACTACCTGCATTGCACGCAGTTACTTTCAGAGTAAACATGTACAACGAAACTATCAGTGCCAATGGAATACATATGGCAGGCAGCTTCGGAACTAATGGATATCCTAACTGGAACCCAGGCGGTATTGTTATGACAGATGCCAACAGCGATGGCACCTATGAAGTAACACTGAACCTTTACGAAGGCTACTACTATGAATTCAAGTATGTAAACGGAAATGACTGGCCCTTTAGCGAATCTGTTCCCGGTGGATGCAACAATTTTGGCAATCGCATGTTGACAGTAGGAACGACAAATCAAACACTTCCGAAAGTTTGTTACTATAGTTGTTCAGATTGCTCTTTTGCTGTTGCAAATGACGGTTTCACTGGTGCACAGCAAGTATCTAACTCAGGCGGTGCTGCATTCCCAGTTGGCAATTGCTTTAATGGCACTTTGGTTGGCGCGACCGCATCACCTCAGGGCAATCTTGCCAATGTACTTGGGGGTGGTGGCCAAGATGTTTGGTACAAAATAGTCGCACCTTCGACAGCGCTCCGTGTGGTAACAACTACAGCTACTTCTAACCTTGTTCTTGAACTGCACAACTCCGCAGGAGCGCAGGTGGACATGGAAAATGACATTGCAGTTGTGGGTGGTGAAATAATGACAACAGGTGGTCTTACAGAAGGCAATACCTATTATGTTGCTGTTCGCTCTTACGATGGTGTATTAGGCCCATTCACAGTTTGTGTGCAAGCTTTAATGGACAGTCGCTGTTCAGGAGGTCCAGGTTCCTACGACTTGTGTTCGAATTTCAAACCTGCATGGACTGGAGCTAATTCCTATACATTCAACTTTACTCCTACTGCTCCTACACCAGGAGGACCTACCAGTATTACAGCTTCCAGCCAGATTCCATTGTCAAGCTCTGTTTTGGCATTGCAGCACAATGGCACTTATGATGTAACTATTGATGTAACATACAATTTACCTGAAGGCGAAACCATCGTTGTTCCAGGTACTGATGTGTGTGCTATCTCCATAGCTCCGCATGCAAGTGTCGAAGTGAAAGTAGGACAGCGATGTGAAGCAGTTTTGCAAAAGGGTTCAGTGTTACAAGGCAAACCGTTTGTGTGCGGAGCAACCAGCTATACGGTGGAATTTACTCAAGTTTCAGATTGTGTGGGCACTTCAACTATAGGATTGCCATTTGTAGTTCCTGCAATTACATCAAGCCTCAATCTTAGCTTTACTTCACCACAGGCATTGCTCAATAACTCCTACTACCGTGTTCGTTACCGTCCTAATTTCGGGTATGGAGTTGGCACTTATGGCAATGCTCGTTACATTTATATCGGTGGTTCCACTATGGATGAATTCGGTGTCATGACTCCCGCTTTCGATGAAAAGGAAGGTGGCTTTGCAGCTGAGGCATCGCTTTATCCAAATCCCTTAAGTGGCCAATTGCTGAATGTAAACATCACGAATATTCCAAGCGAAAAGGTTCAGGTTAGTGTAATTGATGCTATGGGAAGAATGGCCTACAACCAACTATATGTTGTTGACGGCTCTTTGAATACCATCATCACTTTTGAAAGTGAATTGGCACCTGGAATCTATATGGTCCAGTTTGTAATGGGTGCAGAAGTTATCACTGAAAAACTTCTTGTGACTCAATAAATTGAAAGTATACCGCGGTATATAGCCGCAAAAAGAAAGGCCGCCTTTTTCAAGGCGGCCTTTTTTATTCCCTTTATACGTTTCTATTTCTTCACAAATCTCACCACTGTACCCGCAGTTCTTAAGAGGTAGCTGCCACTGGAAAGTTCTGAAATGTTCAATTGAACATTTTCCGCATGATTAAATCCAAACCGCTTTACTTCTCTGCCACTCATATCACTGATGGTGATGATTGAATCATCATTAAGTCCATTGATGTAGAGCGTTTCGCTTGCAGGATTTGGAAACACTTGAAGATTTGAAGCTCCTAACTCAATCACATTTACAAATGTGACAGCAAACTGATAAACTGCAGACCACTGTCCTGTGCCACACTCATTCATTCCCTTTACGCGCCAGTAGTAGGTGCCATCAGGAAGATTGAAGGTCAGCAAATAGGAATTGAGGGACGTATTCTGTGTTTCAATAATATCAGAAAATGCTTCGTCTGTAGCCAATTCGAATGTGTAGGAGGTTGTATTCGGATCCGCAACCCAATCGAATAGAACTGACTCTGCACTATTGCTGATAAAACTATTGTCAGGGACTGCAAGCAACGCAGGAGCAACGGGAGTGCCAGCGCTAAGAGTGATGGTCAAAGGCACTTCATATTGTTCCCCAAAATTGGTTTGAAGAGCAATTGTTGCATAATAGGTTCCAGGACCAGCATCTAAGAGGTCGCTAATGGTAACGGTAACCGTGCCTGGCTCTGTCATTGGCGCTGCTGATAAAGAAACATTGCTGATTCCTTCTAAGGCAATGGTGAGCGGAAATGCAAGCTCAGCATTCACTTCTACCTCCAAAATGATTTCGTTTACACCGCAAAGGTCAAATGTGCTTTGGCTGAGGTTGATAAGTGATGGCTGAAGAATGAAAAATCCTCCATACATATCCGTAGCCAAATTGATACCACTTGGCAAATAGGGATAATTGCTCCATGTGCCGCTATACTGAATAAAATCGTTGGCAGGATACAAATCGAAATAACCCACTTCGTTTAACGTACCATCTGAAACGTGAACAGCATCAAGCACTCGAACTCCGCTGCGGTAGTTGCTCTCATACACAAACTGATCTTCTACATATAGGTTGTGGTCAATACTTGGATTATCGCTTTCATAGAAACCCAAGTACTCTGCATTGTCCAAGTCGTGCACATCAAAAAGGTGCGTGCGTGTTCCAGTAGGATTGCCTTGTTCGCTAAGATCACCTTCATCCAATTCGTCATCGAGCATGAAATAGCTCTTGTCCTTGCTTATCCAACCCTGATGTATGTATCCTACATCAGCATAACTGTAGGATTCTATCGCCTGACAATCGGTTTTGTCAGTGACGTCTACTATAGTCAATTCATCCTCATTGCAGGCAAAAACTATTTGCTTGCCTGCGTAGTCAGGGTCTGGGCCATCGTACGTCCATGAGAAGCAATCGTGGGTGTAACCATCTAAACCGAAACCTCCTGCAAGTGTTGGATTCAGAGGGTCTGATATATCAACGATATGCAAACCACCCTCATAGGTTCCTGTGCCATTGCAATAGCAAAAGCCACTAACAGGATCAATACTCAAGGTGTGGCAATGGCCAAAATCATCATAATGGGCGCTTTCGTCAAAGTCAACCGGAGGATTGGTCACGTTGTCCAATTGCAGCATGTCGAATACCTGCAAGCCATGAAAACTAGCTTCACTTACAATGAAACAGTAGTTATTATAGGTCTCCATATCGCGCCACAAGCTGTTAGCACTGTGAGTGGGTAGCAAACCAAGGTAAACAGGCTGCACAGGATTGGAGACATCAACGAATGCTGTGCCATTGTTACATCCAACAATGGCGTATTCCTTTCCCGTATTAGGGCTTACCCATCCCCAAATGTCATTGGTATTGTCGCCACCACCTATGTCTTCAAGCGGAACAAAAGCCAGCAAGTCAACATTGTCGCAAGGATAGATCCCCGCCATTCCATCAGTGCAAGGGGTTTGTGAAAATGAGGGTTGAGTGCAAAAAAGCAAGAATGCTATTACCACATTCAGTTTGTAGAGTTTATTCATTTATGAGAATTGATTTTTTTGAAAATTGTATGGGAGCAATGTCAGCAGTTTAGAGTTCTTTTTCGATATTGAAATCTTACCACTTGTCGGAATCCTGCTCCAAAGTTTCTAAACTGACTAGGGGCATTTCGTCCAGTGTGCGTATGGCTTCAATCAGACGTTCTACAAGCTGCTTGCGGGTTACCCTCAATCCACGCGAACGCTGACCAACTATCCTATTGGTATCGGCAACATCCTGTTCCATTGCAGCTATGGCTTCCTTTAAAGGCTTCAATGAAGCTGATTGGTCTTGCTTCAATATCCATTCTATCAATTGCAGTTTTTCTTTTGAGAGGTCAGCCGGCATCTATTTTGTTTTTGTGCAAAGTAAAGGCTCGGGATGTTCGTCCACCGACCCGAATATTTTTTTTTACTTGCCTTGCCAGATGGGCCGCGTATATTCGCGCCCCCAAAAATCAGCGGGTTAAAGGCTGAATAGCAGCAGCGAAGCATCCGGTTGTTGCCTCAACAAAACAATAAGTAAAACCCCTCTTGCTTTACTTGGATGCCGCGCCACTATTGGCTCGAAGCAAGATACAAGACTCAAGCCTAAAAATGGCCGAATCTAAAAGAGCAAAGGCTGAAGAAGCCGATGAGAAAGACCTCAACATCCATGCAGAAGTAACTGCTGAGGCGACAGAAACAGCAACCGAAGTAGTTGCAGAAGTTTCAGAATCAACAGAACCAGTAGCAGAAGTAGCAACTGCAGTAGCAGAAGAAGAAGCCCTCCCAGAGGAGCCACTCGAACTGTACAGCACCGCTGACGAGCAACTTTACCTAGACGAGAAGGGTGAGTTTAACTGGGACGCATACGAAAGCTCCGGTGGCTACGAAGCCAGCGAGCGCGACAAACTGGACGTGGTGTATGAAAATACCCTAAGCTCTATTGCTGAAAAAGAAGTTGTGGACGGAACAGTGGTATCCATGAACAAAAAAGAAGTGGTGATAAACATTGGCGCTAAGAGCGAAGGTGTTATCCAGCTTACTGAATTTCGCTACAATCCTGACTTGAAGGTAGGCGACAAGGTTCCTGTTTTTGTAGAACAACAAGAAGACAAAAACGGACAACTTATCGTTTCGCACAAAACAGCTCGTCTGTTTAGCGCATGGGGCAATGTGAACCGCGCTCTTGAGACTGGTGAGATAATAAAAGGTGACGTGAAGTGTCGCACCAAAGGCGGTCTTATTGTTGACGTGTTTGGTATTGAGGCATTCTTGCCTGGCTCACAAATAGATGTGAAGCCTATCCGCGACTACGATGTATATGTAGGCAAAGTAATGGAGCTGAAAGTGGTGAAAATCAACAACGAGTTTAAGAACGTTGTCGTATCACACAAAGCCCTCATAGAAGCCGAACTGGAAGAGCAGAAGAAGCACATCATGAGTGGTCTTGAAAAAGGTCAAGTACTAGAAGGTGTGGTTAAAAACATTACAACTTACGGTGTATTTGTTGACCTTGGTGGTGTTGATGGTCTTATCCACATCACTGACCTTAGCTGGGGCCGCATAAATCACCCTGAGGAAATAGTGAAATTGGACGAAAAGATAAATGTAGTTATCCTTGACTTTGATGACGAGAAGAAGCGTATTGCCTTGGGCATGAAGCAACTGACCTCGCACCCTTGGGAAGGTATCAGCGAGCAGCTTGTAGAAGGTGCACGCATGAAAGGCAAAGTAGTAGTACTTGCTGACTATGGAGCATTTGTAGAAGTAGCACCTGGCGTGGAAGGCCTCATACACGTAAGTGAAATGAGCTGGAGCACCCATTTGCGCAGTGCACAAGACTTCCTAAAAGTAGGTCAAGAAGTGGACGTGGTAGTTCTTACCTTGGACAAAGAAGACCGCAAGCTTTCATTGGGTATAAAGCAATTGAGCGAAGACCCTTGGACGAATATAGAAGCCAACTTCGGTGTGGACAGCAAGCACACTGCTAAAGTACGTGCCTTCACCAACTTCGGTGTATTCTGCGAACTGGCTGATGGTATTGATGGCCTTGTGCACATCAGCGACCTTAGCTGGAGCAAAAAAATCAAGCATCCTTCTGAATTCTGCGCTATAGGCGACAATTTAGAAGTAGTAGTGCTTGAGTTAGACAAAGACAACCGCAGAATAAGTCTTGGCCACAAACAAATGGAAGAAAATCCATGGGATGTGTTCGAAACTGTATTCACTGAGGGTAGCACACACCAAGGCACTATTATCCGCAAGGAAGGTAGCCATGGCATTGTAGCATTGCCTTACGGATTGGAAGGTTTCTGTGTAAACAAAAACCTGAAGAAAGCTGATGGCAGCACTGCTAAGGTGGAAGAAACCCTAGACTTTGTCATCCTTGAGTTCAACAAGAACCTACGTAAGATAAATGTGAGCCACACAAATACCTTCCAAGAAGATGCACCAGGCGCTGCTGCAGAAGCACCACGCAAAGCTGGAGCACAAGGCGGACGTGGTAGCAAGAAGCCAAGTGGCCCGTCAGAAGGCGACTCACAGGCAGTGCGTAACGTAAACTCACAGGTTGAGAAATCAACCTTGGGCGACCTTTCTATTCTGAGCGATTTGAAGGAGAAAATGGAAGGCGGCAGCGCAGAGGAAGCGAAAAGTGAATAAAGAGGATTTGGGACTTAGGGAGTGCACTTCGCAATAGCCCATCCAATAGATATAAAAACCCGTCATGCTATGTCCTGACGGGTTTTTTGTTTGTTTAAAAACTCAAGAGGAAACTAGTCCTTGATTACTTCAGGCTAAAGCAGAAATTCTCCAAGAGCCAGGGCTATCCATTGGATCCGAAATTTTATATCACGCTGACCAACCAGCCCCTAGCTAATAGGAGATAAATGATTGAACTTAAAAAGTTATGTGTTGTTAGAAAATATTTGTTTAGTTCAAGGCAGCACCTTTTAGGCAAATGTTGTCTCTGAACTGGCAGATGCGAGGCCTTTGCATAGCATACATTTGGCCCTCTAAAAAAATGGGATTGTTCTTCTGCTCGCACTCAGTATGAAACTTTGGTTAAAAATCATCTGTATTCTTCTTCTGCTTTATTCCTGCATCTTTTCGCTTTGGCATCCGATGATACCGGGTGGTTTTGGTGTGCAGACTGATACGCTTAAGCCAGGTAAGAATGAATTCACCTTCACGGGATACAACACCCATTTCTTAAGTGAAAAAGCTTCGCTTCAAGTGCTGGTGAATGCTGGAAGCAAGGTTTATTACTGTGCCGAAGTGACCGCAGTACTCAGCGACAATGTGCTGAAAGCCGCTGTGGTGCTGCCCGACACGCTGCCATCTAATGAGTTTAGTTTTTATGCTAATACAGACATAGACGGAACGGTGTTCGTAGAAGCGCCTACGATTAGCGAGGGCTTTGTGCTGGACAAAGCGACTACCAAAGGAGCCTGCGATTATCGCGTAAAGACCAATGAGCATGCTGGATTTGGTTTTCCATTTCAGCCCATCATCATAGAAAGTATTCGCAATCTTATGTGGCATGTGCCTATGTGGTTTACCATGTTCGTGCTGATGATAATGTCATTTATCTTCAGCATCATGGCGCTTGGCAGCACCAAAAAACATGAAACGTTGGATGTGCATTTTGACAATATATGGAAGCATGATTTAAGGGCTTCCTCCTCCGCAGCTACTGGCCTTTTGTTTTGCATACTAGGTTTGATAACTGGGAGTGTTTGGGCGCGATTCACTTGGGGAGCTTGGTGGGTAAACGACCCACAACTGAATGGAGCCTTGGTGGTATTTATGGTGTATGCTGCTTATTTCATTCTGCGTAAATCTGTAACGGATGAAGAGAAACGCGCAAGGCTCGCGGCCATTTTCAACATCTTCGCCTTCGTGCTGATGGTGGTGCTGCTAATGGTGATGCCACGCTTCACCGATGGCTTGCACCCGGGCAAAAGTGGTAACCCTGCATTTAGCAAATATGATCTGGACAGTTCACTGCGAACTGTTTTTTACCCTGCCTGCGCAGGTTTCATTCTGCTTGGTTATTGGCTGTACTCTTTGAATTTCAGAATTAACAAACTCGAATCGGAAAATGAAACTATTTTGTAAAGGCTTATTGATAGCTGCCTTAAGTTCCCTGTCAGTCGCTGCCCGAGCCCAAAGCGCTATGGACGAATCATTTCATGCTAATGGCAACATTCGTTCAGTAGTAGCTGTTGTTAGCATTGTTCTTATCGGCATTTTTACATACATTTTCTACCTAGAACGCAGGCTTAGAAAACTGGAGAAGAAACAGTAAAGTAGGCTTCTTTTTAGCACAATAAGATGGATCTTTACACAGGATTTTTTTTTGAATAATGAAAAAAACACACATCATACTCATCATAGTCATAGCAGTAGTGTCTGCCATACTAGTGAGCACTTACACCAGCTCGGTGGACAGCACTTCCTTCGCAGCAGCGAACGAAGTGCAAGGCAAGGCTGTAAAAATTGTAGGACAGTTTGACAAAACCAAAGGCATTGAATACGATGCAATGAAAGACGCAAACCTGACTGTATTCAACGTAATAGACAACAAAGGAAAATCGGAACGTGTGCAGCTCAACTATAGCAAAGGAAAACCCACTGGTCTGGAGCAGTCTGAAACTGTTACAATACACGGCAGCTACGCAGCCGATGGTTCATTTCATGCACACGATATACAGATGAAGTGCCCCAGCAAATACAACGAGAACAAACATGAGCTCGCAGTGGGGCAATGAGTATTCAAAGTGAATTCATTCCTTCCAATTAAATTCTTACTACCAGTTATCTCTTACAAGTTGCGTGTAGCAATTTGTTAGACGTTTTTTGAAATCAACCATGCAAGAAATAAATTATCTCAACGAACATGCACTGCCGGGAATACTGGGCAATTTTTTCGTAGTACTCAGCTTTATAGCTTCTTTGTTTGCCACCGTAGCTTACTTCATGTCTGCAAAACATACTGGTGAAAACAATCCATGGAAGCTGCCAGCTCGCATCGGATTTTTCGTTCATGGTTTCAGTGTCTTTGCCATCATCGGCACATTGCTTTACATTCTTACCAATCATTTGTACGAATACCACTACGCATGGGACCACTTGAACAATGCCATGCCTTTGAAGTATGTATTCAGCTGTTTGTGGGAAGGCCAGGAAGGAAGTTTTTTATTGTGGACCTTTTGGCACGTTGTACTTGGATTTATTCTCATGTTCCGTTCAAAACAATGGGAACCATGGGTGATGACAGTGCTTTCACTTGTGCAGGTATTCTTGGCATCTATGTTATTGGGCGTGTTCTTCGGTGACTTTCAATTTGGTAGCAATCCGTTTCTCCTGATGCGCGAGTTTCCTGCCAACTTTGGGCTGCCTTGGACTCAAAATGCAGATTATATGTCGCTGAAATTTTTTCAGGATGGTCAAGGACTCAATCCTTTGCTGCAGAACTATTGGATGACCATCCACCCTCCTACTTTGTTTCTTGGTTTTGCATCTACGGTTATTCCTTTCGTGTTTGCCATAGCGGGTCTTTGGAAAAAGGACCTTAAGGGCTGGATGAAGCCAGCCATTCCATGGGCCTTTTTCGGAGTTATGATTTTGGGTACAGGCGTCTTGATGGGTGGCGCTTGGGCCTATGAAGCGCTAAGTTTTGGAGGTTTCTGGGCGTGGGATCCGGTAGAGAATGCTTCGCTTGTACCATGGCTTACCTTAGTTGCAGCTGCGCATTTGCTGGTCATCAATCAACGGAAACAAACAAGCGTTTTCGCAACGCTTATTCTTTGCCTGAGCACTTTTATACTCATTCTTTACAGCACTTTCCTTACACGAAGCGGAGTTCTGGGCGATAGTTCTGTGCACTCATTTGTAGACAGCGGCATACTAGCACAACTTCTGGTGTACCTGCTTTTCTTCACAGCACTCAGCACTGCACTGATGGTGACAGACCGGAAGTTTCGCATTGGTTATATAGCATTGTGCGCAGTATTTTTTTTGATTGCACTCGGTGATTTGCTCACCTACAAAACAACTTTAAGTGCTGAAGAACTTGAAAAATTATTGCCGGGTGAAAACACGCTGGTTCCATTGCTGTCATTGCTTTTCATATTGGCCTCATTAACGCTTTTAGTGATAGCCTATCGAAAAAATTTCAGACAACCGAAGCAAGAAGAAGAAGCGCTCTGGAGCAGAGAATTTTGGATGTTCATAGGAGCGTTGATACTTACACTATCAGCCATTCATATAACGGTGCTTACTTCTGTCAATGTGGGTAATATTTTCCTTACACCCTTTGAAGGAATGTTTCAATCACTTCATGAAAGCACTGGCTGGAATGTTTTCAAACGAATGGCAGCACATGACTTTTCTGCCCCTGCCGAAAAAGAGCGCTTCGAAGTCTACCACCGTATTCAAGTGCCGCTGGCCTTCTTACTATTCATCATTGTTGCCTGCGGCCAATGGCTTAAGTACAAGGATACCGATATGAAGCAATTCAGAAAAAAGATTCTGCTTAGCCTTGTCGTTTCTGTTGTTGCTGCTGTGCTTGTTGGCTTAGCAGTGGATTTAGAGATGAATGATGTTTCACTAATTCTATTGGTTTGGGCATGTTTGTTCGCTGTGTTTGCCAATGCGGAATACGCGTGGCGGGTGCTAAAAGGAAAAGTAGATTTGCTGGGAGCAAGTGTTGCCCACATGGGTTTTGCACTTTTGATCATTGGCGCTGTGGTAAGCACATGGCAAAGCTTCTTTGTTTCAAAGAACACTCGAAGCAATCTGTCAGAACTGAATGAAAGTTTCAAGAACAATGAAGACCTAATGATACTGCAAGGTGACACCATGCCTATGGGCGAATACATGGTGCACTATAAAGAGAAAAACAAAAACGGAGACCGTGTATATGTAACTGTTGAATATTTTTCAATCCTGCCCAAAAAATACAATCAGGGTGATTATGTGCAAGTATTTGGTCAACCTTTTAGAGCGAAAAAGACGCACCAAGCAGGCAATAGCTTTTTAGAAGACGCCACCGAAGACAGCCTTTGGACACAAGTGACACCGGCTGAAGTGGACGCCCACGATTCAGAACATTTACATGAATGGACCCCTGGAAGTCCTGGTGAAAAACTATTCACACTAGAGCCAACAATACTTGTTACTCAGCAAGGCAACAGCACTGAGCCAAGCAACAAGCACTTCCTTAGCCATGACCTATACACCTTTATCAAATACACCGATGTAGAGATAAAACCAAAAACAGAAGGCAGCTTCTTAGAACCTAAAACAGGTTTAGTTCAAGCGAATGAAGAAATAAAGTTGACTGAACTAGTTAGCATGCGCATAGACAGTGTTGTGGTGCTCACTGATATTCCGGAGAATCTGCCAAAGGGACTAAAAGGCAAAAGGGCTTTCTGCACAGTGTATGATGACCACGATGCAGAGCAAGTTGCCATCCCAATGCTAACTATAAATGACAGCATCCCTTTCACCTATCCAGTGGAAACTAAAGAGCATAGAATGCTTCTAGCACTGCAAGAAAAACCAAATGGATTGGAACTGACCATTCAAAAACATAGTTCAATGGAAAGAGATATGCTGATACTAACCGCTGAAGTATTTCCCGGAATAAATGTTTTATGGATTGGCTGCCTAATTATGGTAATAGGTACCACAATGGCCATCCGTCATCGGATAAAATTAGCAAGAGCGAAGTGACAAAAATCAAAGAGACCAGCAGACTCCATCAATGCTATGAAGGTCGTTTAGGTCAATTGTTTTTCCGCAATCTGTGAAGAGTACTTCGCGGCTATTCACTTTTTTCAGCTGAGCAATACGCGCACAAACTTCTTGTAAGATGCCTCCCTCAGTGAATTTTAGAATGGATGATGTGTGAGTCATAACGATGGTGTTTTAGTGCTACAAATGACCACCCTTGTTCTTGCTCCATCATGAACGGAATATGATAAGTGTTTTTCCTTATTGTCAATCTAAACGCCTGCAAACACGACTATCATGATCGCAACATGAAGCGAAGGAGAAAACTAACTCACCAACTACTTTAGCCATTGATATGCTGGTGAAGACAATACCCCTAGAAATAGTAACAGCTGAAGGCTATGATAAGCTGCTCGCTAGTGGCTGGTTTCGGGGTTCATATGAATTTTACACAAGCCCAGTTGTGCGCGATGGCGAAGAGTTTTTTGGTGTAAAACACTTGCGATACTTGTTGCAACCTTTTCAATTCAAAAAGAGGCACAGAAAACTGATAAAGCGATGCGAACATTTCCGAGTAATCATAGAACCCGTGTTCTCTGTGGATGCGACACACGAACTATTGTACGCCCATCATAAAAATCGCCTCACCGGATACAAACATGCGAGACTGCATGATGCAACTATGGTGGGCATAGCACGAGCTAATTTTAAGGTTTATGAAGTGTCTGTGTATGATAATGAAAAGCTCATTGCTGCCAGTTATTTTGATGTGGCGAGCAATTCTGCTGCTTCTATTACTGGATTGTTTGATCGTGACTACAGCAAATACAGTCTTGGAATTTTCACGATGCTCGTTGAAATTGAATTCTGCAAAAACATCGGACTTCATTACTACTACACGGGTTATGTTTTTGAAGACAGTAACAAGTTTGACTACAAAATGGAATTTGGAAACGCCCAGTGGAGATTGCAGAATGGGACTTGGATAGACCAACCAACCAATGAGCCCACCATAGGGAGATTCTTCAGGCAATGCCTCGCATACCTTAAACTGCAATTGGAAATGCAAGGTATTAAACCACGCAAGCGCATCAATTTGCTTTACAGACACGGCAGCGTTAATGCGAACTACATAAAATATCCCGTCTACTTCGAGTGGAAAGAAGGCGATTTGAGAATTGCCATGACGTACGATTTGAGTATAGGCAAATATGTTCTTTTTAGTTTTTGGGAAGACACATCTTATCCCTACCGCAGGAATGTCCACCCAGCGGAATACAAAGGCAAGAGGATTTATGAAAGAAGACTCATGATCATGGGCTTTAAACTTGAGTTGCATAATCTAGAAGAAATTCCGGTTCGCGAAATATTGGTACCGTCCTATTTGAAAAAGGAGTTGGTTGTTCTTCAAAACGAGCCAATATCAATTTGATTTTGTTTCGATAGTGAATAACATTTAATAGGGTTCGTTCGTCATGCATCAGAACTACATTTGACACGGATGAAAAATATTCTGCTCCTAATAGCAATCATCTTAATAAACTGCGAACTAACAGCACAGCAACGACATGTGCTGCAAGTAAGTGGTGTAGTTGTGGCTACTGACTCGCTGGTCTCAATGCCCTTCGTAACTATATACCGCAGTAGTGATCATAGGGGCACTTACTCGGACTACAGCGGTTACTTTACGTTGCCCATGCAGGCTGGTGACACATTGAACTTCACTTGTATCGGTCTGAAAAACTCTTCTTTCGTTATTTCCTCCGATACCACTCAGAATCACGTTTCCATTGTGCAGTTGATGGAGACCGACACCTTCACTATGCAGACCATTACTATTCTGCCTTACCCTGCACCTCACAAGTTGAGGCAGGAGCTACTCGCACTTGACTTGCCCGGTGATGGTTACAAACAATTTGATAGGCAACCAAGCAATGTTGCAGCCTATGATGGACTGTATGATTTAGCAGAGCAAAGCACGAGTAATGAGCAAGCTTTGCTTAACTCACGTGTCACAAGTGGCTTAGTAGTGGGCGGTAATTTGTTGGATGGCGCAGCTTGGAAAAGATTTGTGCGCTCGCTCAAGGACGATAAATAAGAGATGCCAACAACACACGTTGTAAACAAAGAAGGCAGCCCGATGGGCTGCCTTCTTTGTTTGAGATGACTGGCTTTCTAGTCCATCTCTTCTTCTTTTATTTCTACACGCACATCGTAACTCACTGATCTTACCCAACCAATCGCTCTCCTTAAGTAGCCCGAGTTATTAACGCGCTTTTGAATGGCTTCGTACTTCAAAGCTCCACAAGGCATCTTAAATGTGAGTGAATCGCCCGGTATCAAAACCAAAAAGGAAAAGTTCTCTTTGTTCGCTATTGATGAATTAGCGTTAGCTTCCGTGGTAGGCATGTCTGCCGCATCGTGCCTTTCTGTATAAAGTTCCAGCGTGTCCTTGGTGGTATTTACTAGAGTCACATCTCCTGTCCAGTTACAATTTTTGTCTCTTTGCTGGTACCAACTGTAATACCAGAGTGAGTTGCTGCGGCAACAGAAAGCACAGGTGTTCCAACAGGTATAGGAATACAACTGCGGATTCAAAGCAACGTGCATACATATTTCATCATCCGTCAATGGCCGCTCTGCTGCCTCATCTTCTTGCCCGGATAGTGGCAGAGGATGCTCCTCCCCTATATGCTCTTCCTGCTTAGCGGTAGCTCGTTCTTCCTCCACCTCACTTTGGTGAGGAGCTAGAGCTTCAGTTTCGCGTTCAGGTTTTTTTGGTGATTTTTCTTTTGGGGTTTTGTTGGCCTCATTGGTTTTTGCATCACTATTACTTGCGGGTTTTGACGCTCTAGGTTTTGCAGTCACGCGCGTTTCTGGAGACTTGGCGAGTTGTTTCTTCGCAGTGCTGGCGTCAGTTGAGACGCTCTTATTTGGCTTTGCAGTGGTGGTTTTCACCGCCTTTTTGCTAGGGGTTTGTTTGCCTTCCTTTTGAGCAGAAGCACTAAAAGCTACCATTAGCAAAACCAAGATGGCTAGTAAGCTTTTTTTCATTTCAAATTGCTATTAAGGTTATTCCACACCATTGCAGAGTATCAAATGTGCACCAATAACCTGACCACACGTCTATTTTCGCGGCCCGAAATTTTTAGAAAATAAAAGCATGGCACTGAAGTGTGGTATAGTAGGTCTACCGAATGTAGGAAAGTCAACATTGTTCAACTGTCTGAGCAATGCAAAAGCGCAAGCAGCGAATTTTCCATTTTGCACCATTGAGCCAAATGTGGGTGTTATCACAGTGCCAGACGACCGCCTTACTCAGCTTTCTGAAATAGTGATACCTGAACGTGTGGTGCCTACAACTATTGAGATAGTGGACATAGCGGGTCTGGTAAAGGGTGCCAGCAAGGGTGAAGGACTCGGCAATAAATTTCTTGCAAACATCCGAGAGACGGACGCCATTATACACGTGCTGCGATGCTTTGAAGATGACAACGTGGTGCACGTGGACGGAAGCGTAGATCCTGTGCGCGACAAAGAAATAATAGATATAGAACTACAACTGAAAGACCTTGAAGCTGTGGAAGCCAGAATAGCCAAAGTGCAGCGTGCAGCCAAAGCCGGTGATGCTGTGGCAAAAAAACACTTCGACTACCTGGAAAGATTAAAAGTAGGATTTGAGCAGGGCAAAAGTGCCCGCGCTATGCCCGCCATAAATGATGAAGAAAAAGAACTTGATAAAGAATTGCAATTACTAACTGGCAAGCCTGTACTCTATGTGTGTAACGTGGAGGAGCGAAATGTGGTGCAGGGCAACGCGCATGTAACGCGAGTTAGGGAAGCTGTGAAAGACGAAAATGCAGAGGTAATTGTGTTAGGTGCAGCCATAGAGTCGGATATAGCTGAGTTGGAAACGTTTGAAGAGCGACAAGTATTTCTGCAAGACCTTGGTCTAGCAGAGCCCGGTGTGGCGAAGTTGATTCGCGCTGCCTACACGTTACTCAATCTTCAGACATACTTCACAGCCGGTGTTAAGGAAGTACGCGCATGGACTATACACAAAGGCGACACTGCTCCAAAAGCGGCTGCGGTCATCCACACCGACTTCGAAAAGGGCTTTATTCGTGCTGAAGTAATTAAATACAATGACTTCATCCACTACAAATCAGAAGCGGCAGTGAAGGAAGCAGGAAAGTTGGGAGTGGAAGGCAAGGAATACATTGTAGAAGATGGTGACGTGATGCACTTCCGATTCAACGTGTAATAGCTCGATCCCACTCAATCAGATAAACCCCGTCAGTTTGATCATTGCTTTCAACAAGTTTGATCATTGATTCAACGCAGTTTGATCTTTGCTGTCAACGGATAGCAATCAAGGCTTTAAATAAATAAGCCACGATCTGTTTTGATCATTACTTGAAGCGACTTTGATCTTTTATTCAACCTAGAGCTTCGGGCTGTTTTACTTCACAAATCGGAACATTCGCTTCCAACGCACTTCACCCTCTGGCTGATAGGCTTTATCCTCTTTGCTGAACCAGGTGAAAACAGGCTTACCTACAATGTGGTCTTCAGGTACAAAACCCCAGAAGCGACTGTCTGCACTTTGATGGCGGTTGTCGCCCATCATCCAATAATAGTTCTGCTTAAAGGTATAAGAAGCGGCTTCTGTGCCATTGATGTATGCTTTTCCATCTTTCTCCAACCACGTATTTCCTTCATACACCTCTATCACCCTTTGGTAGGTAGCAATGTTCTCTTTCGTCAGCGAAATTGTTTCGTCCTTGCTCGGTATGTGTATTGGTCCATAATTATCCACCGTCCAAGTGTTGAATGGATACTCATTGGAATTGGGATACATGGACATGGGCTCTTGCGGCAGCGTATCTATATTGGGTTCTATGCTAACTATGTAAGGGGCCTTTTTTAGTTTTTCAAAATCTTCATACGTAAAGGATGAAACATAAACTACCCTGCCCAGGCTATCTTTTGCAGCTCCACCCATTTCATCGCGCAGCGCACCGCGGTCGCCTTTGTTCACTTTGAAGTCTGCATAGAGTTGTTTCAACTTGGCAGCATCCTTCATCACAAACTCGTAGCTGAACATTAAACCAGCAGGGTTTTCGATAGGAGCGTCATTTACATAAACTTGTCGGTTTACAATCTTTAGGTTGTCACCTGGCAGACCAATGCAACGCTTTACGTAGTTGTCTTTCTTATCCATCGGTCGCACTTTTATTCCACCAAAACCATATGGCTTACCGCGCTGGTCAGGGCGGCTTGTCATTATCCTTTTATCTTGGAAATTGACACGCGCCTGTTGCAGATATTTGGCTTTGTCCTTCTCAAATGCAGTTACATTATTCTTTGCTAGGTGCAGCCCTTCGTTGCGCAGAAAGCGGTAGTAGTCATGTGATGACATTTCAGGATCAACCATAATGGTGTCTCCATTTGGAAAATTAAAAACTACCGGATCAAAACGCTCTACGTC
The DNA here is from genome assembly GCA_031414655.1 of Flavobacteriales bacterium. Lineage (GTDB taxonomy): Bacteria > Bacteroidota > Bacteroidia > Flavobacteriales_D > Sanyastnellaceae > JANNVZ01. Next base: position 115,925 of record JANNVZ010000015.1, on the reverse strand, counting down.
ACCAAAGCCAGGCAAGCGGTAATAGGGCAAACTGAACCATTCCACATAGCTGTTGGTAAGACCACCCGGCAAGGCATTGTGCATAAAAGGAATGGACATGGGCGTCTGCGGAATCTTTGCCCCATAGCTCACCTTGCTCACAAAGAGGTAGTCGCCCACCAGCATGCTTTTCTCCATAGATGGAGTGGGAATTGTAAATGCCTCGATGAAAAATGTGCGGATAACTGACGCTGCAATAATTGCAAACACTATCGCCTCACCCCACTCGCGCATGCCGCTCTTTTTCTTATTAGTCCAATCGCGAGGTCCAATGAACGTTGCCTCTTTCTCTTTGAAGGCAAGCTGAGGCAGTGCCACCCAAGGCAGGGCTCCAAAAAACCATTGGTCTTTAGTGCTTCGTTTACCAAAGGCAATTCCCAACTCAATATTCATGATAACCATCACTAGCAAATTCACGCCTGGGCATAGCAGCAGAAAAATCCACCACCATGGGCGTTTTATCATCTTCAGAAAAGGAAAGAAGTTGACGATGGGTGCATAACCGAGCGATGCGCTCATACCTGCTCTTTTAAGAAAAACAGGAAGTGTGACGCAGTATATGAGAAGCAATAGAGCGAGAAGAATCCAGGGTATCATAATTTTTTCTTTCTAAGAGAATTTCAAAAAATCGTGTATCGAATAAATGCCTTTTTTACCATGCAGCCATTCTGCTGCCAGCACTGCACCGTGTGCAAAACCACTTCGGTTATTGGCTTGATGAACTATGCTGATGTTGTCTGCCTTTGAGCTGTAATTGATGACATGCGTTCCGGGCACTTCACCTTCGCGCTGACTTATTATAGTCAGTTCATCAGGGCTCTGCGAAAGCTCATTCACCCATTTTTTTTTGCGCGGATAGTTATCAATGAGGCCTTCGGCTAAAGTGATGGCTGTGCCACTTGGCTTGTCCAATTTTTGCAAGTGATGCACTTCAAGCACACCCGGTTCATAATCATTCAGCTTGTCCATGATGCGCGCCAGTTCTTTATTCAAGTGAAAAAGCACATTGACACCAATGGAAAAATTGGTGGCAAACATCAATGTTTGATTGCGTGAAAGGCATTGGTTCTTTACTTCATCCATTCTATCGTACCAACCTGTTGTACCCACTACCACTGGACAATTGGACTCAAAGCATTTGTATATATTGTCTACTGCTGCATCTGGCCTGCTGAATTCGATGGCCACATCGCAGCCCTTCAAATCGCCTGCACTAAAGGGAGTTTTTGCTGATGCACGCAAAGCAACTTGATGACCACGATCATTGAGGACTTTCTCAATCTCGTGGCCCATTTTTCCGTATCCTATAATGGCAATGTTCAATCCGCAGTGAAAATTTTGAGCGGCTATACTAAGATGGAAACTTGTAAGCGGATTGTGAATTTTATCAAAGGCTCAGTGTCTGGATGCAGATGGCCATTTGTATTTAATCGGTAAGTAGCAAAACCTTGTCCTCTGCCCCGTCTTTTTTCCACATCACACGCACTTTCTGATTGTCATAACTATCCACGCTCTTGCCTATATACTTAGGCTCCACTGGTAGCTCGCGGCTATAGCGCCTGTCCACCAGCACCAGCAACTCCACACTGCGAGGACGACCATACTCCATAAGGCCTGAAATACCTGCGCGTATGGTGCGCCCGGTGTAAAGAACATCATCCACTAGAATGACATCTTTATTCTCCAGCGAAAAGGGAATCTCCGTAGGCTTAGCTAACAGCGTTTTGTCATGCATGCGAAAATCATCGCGGTAGAATGTGGGATCAACTACACCATAATCAATCTTGCTCTTTGGTTGAATTTCTCTTAACTGATCCACTATGCATTCGGCCAGAAAAATTCCACGCGGCTGCAAACCCAATATGGCAGCATTGCTGAAGTCATCGTGATTTTCAATCAACTGATAACACAATCGCTTGATGACAAGCGAAAGGAGTTTGCTGTCTATGAGGGTTATCTGCTTCAATAAAAGTTCAAAATTGAAAACGGGCCATTGGCCATTTACTAATAAAGAAGCTCCTTCGCAGTTTTTACTACATCGCTAACCTGAGGCAATGCTGCATCTATAAGTGTGGTAGCAAATGCAAACGGAGTATCGGTCTGAGTCAATCTTCTTATGGGTGCATCTAAATAGTCAAATGCGTTGCGCTGCACACGGTATGCAATCTCAGTAGATATGCTTGCCACCGGCCACGACTCTTCAAGTATGATAAGTCGGTTAGTTTTCTTTACACTGGTGATAATGGTATCTATATCCAACGGGCGAATGGTGCGCAAGTCAATCACTTCCGCACTGATGCCTTCTTTCTGCAATTCAGCCGCGCCTTCTAATGCAACCTTCATTATTTTTCCAAATGAAACAATGGTCACATCGGTTCCTTCGCGTTTTACATCTGCGAGTCCGATCGGTATGATGTATTCTCCATCTGGAACCTGCCCTTTGTCGCCATACATCTTTTCGCTTTCCATAAAGACTACCGGATCGTTGTCGCGAATAGCTGCTTTCAACAGGCCTTTAGCATCGTATGGATTAGAAGGAGTGAGCACTTTTAATCCCGGAACGTGCGCATAGAATGCTTCAAAGCTTTGTGAGTGTGTAGCTGCCAGTTGTCCTGCTGTACCGTTAGGTCCGCGAAATACAATTGGAACACTGTATTGGCCTCCGCTCATCTGCAACATTTTCGCTGCGCTGTTGATGATTTGGTCAGCAGCTAGTATGGCGAAGTTCCAGGTCATAAATTCTACAATAGGACGCAGGCCGTTCATAGCTGCACCTACTGCAATGCCCGAAAAACCAAGCTCTGCGATCGGAGTATCTATTACGCGTTTCGGCCCAAACTCAGCTAGCATTCCCTTCGAGGCTTTGTAAGCTCCATTGTACTCTGCTACTTCTTCGCCCATCAGAAAAACAGTTTGGTCTCTGCGCATCTCTTCGGTCATCGCTTCGCATATCGCTTCGCGGAATTGTATTTCTCTCATATCGTATTCTCTTCTTTTTAAGGGCTGCAAATCTAAATGAGATTGGCAAGAACAGAAATTGTATGAGCGGAAAACGAAGGATAGCAATTACACAGTAATCTCACGCCCTCAAAAAAACCCAAATTATGCGCCCTATTTACTCTTTGTTAATCGTTGTCCTTTTCTTATCATTTCAAAACACTGCCTTTTCGCAGAAGAAAAAAACAGAAAGCAAACCGGCAACTCCTAAGGCTTCAGAACTTACTTCTGAAACATTTGGAGCCCTCAGCTTCCGCAGCATCGGCCCTGCTGTTACCTCCGGGCGGGTTGCTGACTTTGCCGTAAACCCAAACAACCACAGCGAATACTTCGTAGCTGCTGCAAGCGGTGGTGTCTGGAAGACTACCAACCACGGTGTCACGTTCAATCCCATTTTTGATGGGCAAGGCTCCTACTCTATCGGTTGCGTTTCGCTTGACCCCAACAATGCAAGCACCGTATGGGTAGGCACGGGTGAGAACAATAACCAACGCTCTGTGGCCTATGGCGATGGGGTTTACAAAAGCGGAGACGGTGGTAGCAGTTGGAAAAACATGGGACTGAAAAACTCAGAGCACATAGCCGAGATAATTGTGGACCCAACAGATGCTAACATCATATATGTGGCTGCTTATGGGCCAGTTTGGAAAGAAGGAGGCGACCGCGGTGTATACAAAAGCATTGATGGTGGCACTACTTGGACGTGCATAAAATCGGTAAGTCAATACACAGGTTGTAATGACCTTATCATGGATCCGCGCAACCCGAAGGTGTTGTATGCTGCCTTTCATCAGCGCATGAGAAAAGTGTACACTTACATAGGCGGTGGCCCAGAGTCTGCGCTTTACAAATCAACCGATGGCGGTGCTACATGGAACAAGCTAGAAGGTGGCCTTCCATCTGGTGATATTGGAAGAATGGGGCTTGCTATGAGTCCTGCGAATCCTGATGTGTTGTACACCGTGGTAGAAGCCAAGGAAGGAAAAGGCGGTATCTACAAATCAAGCAACAAAGGCGTTACTTGGAGCAAGCAAGGCGGCTTTTTTACTTCTGGTAATTACTACCAAGAAATTACCTGCGACCCAAAGAATGAGAATCGCATATATATCACAGACACTTACTTTCAGGTGAGTGATGACGGTGGAAAAAGCACTCACAATCTTGGAGAAATAAACAAGCACATTGATAACCACGCAATCTGGATAGACCCTACCAACACAGATCACTTGCTCGTAGGTTGCGATGGTGGTGTTTACGAAACATGGGACTATGCAGGAAGCTGGGAGTGGAAAGAGAATTTACCCATTACGCAGTTCTACAAAGTTTCTACCGACAATGCGTTGCCATTCTACAATGTGCATGGCGGCACACAGGATAACTTGAGCCTTGGTGGTCCTAGTCGCTCTACTTCTAGCAATGGAATTGTAAACGCGGATTGGTTTGTGACATCCCTAGGCGATGGTTTCGAAACGCAAGTTGACCCTACCGACCCCAACATGATTTATGCTCAAAGCCAATACGGTGGTCTTATTCGTTTTGATAAAAAAAGCGGTGAATTCCTTTTCATAAAACCAATAGAGAAGGAAGGCGATCCAGCCCTGCGTTGGAACTGGGATGCTCCATTATTCATCAGCCAGCACAGTCACACACGTTTGTACTTCGGGGCCAACAGACTTTTTAAAACGGAAGACCGTGGTAACTCGTGGACAGCTATCAGCCCTGACTTGACACGTCAGATAGACCGCAACAAACTAGAAATAATGGGCAAAGTATGGAGCGTGGATGCCATAGCTAAAAATGGAAGCACGGACATCTATGGTCAATTGACTTCCATTGCCGAATCGAAATTGGATGCGAACATGATATGGGTGGGAACAGACGATGGCCTTATCCAACTGACTAGCGATGGTGGCAGCACTTGGACAAAATTTGATAACCTGCCGGGTGTGCCTGCGCAGAGTTATGTGCATCAAATCATTGCTTCGTTGCACGATAAAAACACGGCCTATGTCTGCTTCAACCACCACCGCTATGGCGACTTCAAACCGTATGTGCTAAAGACAACAGATGCCGGAAAAACATGGCGCGCCATACAAAGCGACCTACCTGAACGTGGCTCTGTATATAGCATTGCAGAAGACCATGTAGATGCTAACCTACTTTTTGTGGGAACAGAATTCGGATGTTTTTTCTCCAACAACGGTGGTGGCAAATGGCTGCTACTGAAAAGCGGATTGCCAACGGTTGCTGTGCGCGATATCGAAATTCAACGAAGAGAAAATGATTTGGTGCTGGCCACATTTGGTCGTGGATTTTATGTGATGGATGATTACTCCTTGCTGCGCAATGCGAAAAAAGAAGACTTGGACAAAGCCGCTGTCATCTATCCCATATCTGATGCAACGATGTTCATTGAAAGTTCACCACTTGGACTGCGTGGCAAAGGACACCAAGGCAGCGAATTCTTTACCACTCCAAATCCGGAAGTGGGCGCAGAAATTTTCTTCTATGTAAAAGATGAACTGAAAACCATCAAGCAAAAAAGAAAGGATGCGGAGAAAGCGAAGTATGAGAAAAACGAAAAGGTGTTCTATCCAAGTTTTGATAGCCTTCGATTGGAGGACAATCAAGTAGACCCTTACTTCTTGTTCACCATAAAAGATGAAAGCGGCAATGTGATACGCCACATCAAGCAGGCGCCTGCTGCGGGTTTGCAACGCCTTGTGTGGGACTTCCGCTATGCACCCACATCACCAGTGGGCAATAGATATGTGCCCGGCCCTGACCAATTGTTTGGCAGTGCTGAAGTAGGCCATCTTGCCTCACCGGGCAAATACAGCATTTCGCTTGCGAAGTATGAAGACGGTGCGCTTACTGAATTAGCTCCAGCTGTTAGCTTCAATGTGAAACTGATGGACAACAGTTCGTTGCCGCGAGACATGGAAGCCAACGAAGCATTTGCCAACAAAGTGGCCGACTTGAAGAAAGCTCTGAGCGCAACAAGTGACTTAGCGGGCAACATGAGCACACGCTTGGACAACATAGATCTCGCAGTGCTTGACATGCCAGCGCCTGCCAAAGAGTTGCTAAAGAAGTCCCACGAAATACGCACTCAAATGCAAAATATTTACCTGCAACTATATGGAGATGGTGCGCGCAGCAGTCGCGAGTTTGAATCGGCCCCGAGCATCAGCGACCGTGTGTATGGTGCGGATGGCGCTATGGGCAGTGTTACTTCTGTTGTTCCAAAAACATATACTGATAGTTATGAAATAGCTGCCAACCAATTCACCAAAGTGCTGGCAGAATTGCGCACGATGGATGAAAACATAAAAACACTAGAGAAAGAATTGGAGATGAACAATGCGCCTTATACACCTGGCCGCTGGCCTGAGTGGAAGAAGTGATCAGAAAGGAACCCGGATTGAATGGAATGGATTGATTTGCGCGGATTACCATCGCATAATTTAATCAAAGAAATCAAGCTTAGTTTTCGATCAGCTTGGCTCATCGGCCACCATTGTTTTCTTAAACGTGAGAAATGATAGTGCAGACTTTAATAGCACCTATGAGATGGACATTATGAAGTGAAGTGGTTTTAATGTTTCAACCGAAAAGGCCGGCAATGTGTCGGTCTTTTTTGTTGGGTGATGTTGCTTTTGACAATCGTGAAAATGAAAAACAACGCTTTAGAAAAAATGTGATGAAACAATAAATCACTCTCTCACAAACCTCACAGTTTGTATCACACCATCCAACTTAGTTGACAGCACATACACAGCGGCAGCAAGATGACGGACATCTATAACAGCGTTAGTAATCGGTACTGTCCATTGCCTGCCGTCCATCGCAACAATGTTAACTGATGCGGGCATTTTGCCAGTGCACTTTAGGGTAAGAAAATCAGATGTGGCTGTTGGGAATACGGACATTGTGTTGAGTGAAATCGTTTGTTGATTTTCTACTCCAATGATACCAGCATGATATTGGCAAACTTTATAACTGCTGGGATTTGTAAAGATGGCTGCTACAATTTTATTGTCTTCGGTAATAGCAAATGACTTGGCCGTTAGATCATCTGCCATTGCAACAATACCACTTTCGCCAAACGTGTTATCAAAAGTTCCATCGTCATTTATACGCACGATACATGCTGCCAAATCAGATGATTCGTAATATGACCCACTGAACAATATTTTAGAATCTGCTTGAACTTTAATACACTGCCCGTGCTCTGTTGCCTGCTCATTTACCCCAATCCAATAACCATTCTCAGCAAAGTTTGTGTCAAGAGTTCCGTCAACTGTTAATCGAGCCACAAGCATTCTGAAACTAGATTCAATTCCATAAGATCCGATTAATAATATTCTACTATTGTTATCCACTACAATGTCAATCAAGTAATCATCATATTCTCCGGGTTGCAGAATTGCAAATCCTTGACCCCCGCCAAAGGCATTCACCAGGTTACCCGATTCGTCAAGCTTCAAAAGGTATAGATCGGTGTTGTCAGGATTTCGAAACTTTCCTCCTATCAAAATATCTCCGTTGGTCATAACAACTGCATCAGACGTGAATGTGCTATAACCATTCACTGTAAACGTGAATATGCCATCATCTGAAAAATCAGTATCAAACTCACCATCCGGCATCAATCTTATTACCATCAATGAACTACTGATGCTTTCTCCAGAATATGCAACAATCACAATCTTTCCATCCAGCTGCATTATGACGGAGACTGGGTGTTCATTGGTACCATCCATTTGAATATCAAGAAATCCGTTTTGTGAAAAACCAGTGTCAATGGTTCCGTCTTCCGATAGTCTCACCAGCCCAACATCTTTATAGTTGTCTATCCCAAGCTTGGAAAGAATCATATAAATCTTGCCCTCGTTTGTAACGGCTATGGGATTAACAGGTTGGACAGCATTGGTAAAGCCAGCTTCTGAAATAACATTGATACCACCAGTGGCAAAGCCTTCATCAATGGTTCCATCTTCGTTGTATCTGACAATGCAGCCGGAATCCGATGCATTTCCGCCAACTAGAATTTTACCATCACTCTGTTGAATTAAACCATAAGGCAGCCCATAGATTTCATCTACAACCACAGAGGTACAACCTCCATCGCCAAAATCTACATCCAGCGTCCCATCGCTCTGCGCATTTAGTGACTCGTTAAGCGTTGCAATGGAAGCGAATATGAATAAGATGATTCGCTGAAGAGAGGAATAACAATATCTCATGAATTGAAAAATTTTGGAATAAAAATAGCGTTGTAAAACTAAGATTCACAACAAATGAGGCATTACGCTAACCCAAAATCAAAAATGACATGGATGTGATTGTCTTACTCCCTCTCAAACCTCACCTGGTTGCATCACCCCATCTACCTTAGTTGACAGCACATACACACCTGCTGAATGATGACGCACATCTATTGCAGTGTTAGCAACCGGTGCATTCATTGAAACGCTACGCAACAACCACTAACACGCATGCAAGGGATGGTGTAAAAACGATTAAGCTACTCACAGTTATTGTCCATACCGCCACTGAAACCATTCAAGCGTTTATCATTGTCGCAACAGAACTTTTCCATTCACTTGTTTTCAACCACGACCTTTCACGATGCGCTTATCATTTTTTTGCTGCTGCTTATTTCTCTGTAACGCAATCAATGCACAGTTGCAAATTGAAATAGCTGTCACCAACCCTTCAGCTGAAATAAAAGACGGAACCGCTTCTGTTGTAGTGAGTGGAGGCACTGCGCCCTATTCGTTCAAGTGGACCAATCGCTCTACTCCACTTACCTCAGTATTTTCCAAAGGTCTAAATGAGGGCACCGAGAATAGCCTATCAGTTACGGATGCTGCAGGCGCAACAGTCACAAAATCATTCGAAGTAGATGCTCAATCCATCGAAGAAAAACTGAATGCCGCCTTCATTCCATTAGTAGATGCTTTGGCTATCGTGCTGCTTTGGGATCCGTTTGCAGCAATTGGCATCTATGATCCAGTTGTTTACAAATCAGATGGCTCACCTCTGTTGCATCCCAATGGAGATCAGGTTACGCAGGATTGTTGGCTGGTGGTGGTGCTGTTGATTGGTGCTGCGTTATGGTTCACTTTCTATTTCGGTTTCATCAATGTGCGCGCATTCAAACACGCTGTGCAGATAACGATGGGCAAGTATTCCAAACCTGATGACGCTGGCGAAGTATCCCAATTTCAAGCACTAACAGCCGCGCTCAGTGGCACACTTGGCTTGGGAAATATTTCGCTTGTGGCAGTGGCTATTGCAGTGGGCGGAGCTGGTGCCACCTTCTGGATGATAGTGGCTGGCCTCATAGGTATGAGCAGCAAGTTCATAGAATGTACACTTGGTGTAAAGTACAGAAACATAGATAGCAAAGGCGAAGTGAGTGGCGGCCCTATGTATTACCTGTCGAAGGGTTTGGCTAAGCGCAACATGAAAGGATTTGGAAAAGTATTGGCTGTGTTGTTCGCCATAATGTGTGTAGGAGGCACTCTAGGAGGAGGCAATATGATTCAAGCCAATCAGGCATTTGCGCAAGTGAAAGAAACTTTTGGAGAAGATGCAGTTTCATCCTTGTGGTTTGGTGTGGCCATGGCTTTGCTCATTGGGCTTGTAATTGTCGGTGGTATAAAATCCATCGCCCGTGTTACCGATAAAATTATCCCTTTTGCTGTGGTGGTTTATTGCCTTTTTGCACTCATCATCATTGGTGCTAACATCACCCACATAGGTGATGCGTTTGCACAAATCTGGAATGGCGCCTTTCACCCAGATGCTATGAAAGGCGGCTTCATGGGTGTGATGTTGATGGGATTTCGAAGAGCCAGTTTTAGCAATGAAGCAGGTATCGGCTCAGCAAGTATTGCACACAGTGCCAGCAAAACAGAAAGACCAGTAAGCGAAGGACTCGTTTCATTGTTAGAGCCTTTTATAGATACTGTGATAGTGTGCACGATGACGGCACTCGTTTTAGTTTTTACTGGCTTTGCAACCGATCCACAAGACATGACGGGATCGGCACTCACCAATGCAGCCTTTACTTCTGTATTCCCATGGTTCGACTGGGTGTTACTTTTCTCCATCATTATGTTCGCATATGCCACCATGATCTCATGGAGCTACTATGGCATGAAGTCGTGGGCCTACTTATTTGGCGAGAAGAAATGGACCAAACAGATATTCAATGTGATCTTCATGGCATGCACGGTAATTGGCACTGTGAGCGGGCTTGGCGCAGTGGTCGATTTCTCAGACATGATGATTTTAGGAATGGCGTTCCCTAACATCATCGGCTTGCTCATTATGAGCAAGGAAGTGAAAATGGACTTAAAGCAATACATGTTTGACCTGAAAAGCGGTGTGATAAAAAGGTATAAATAAATTTACCCTTCATGAGCTGGAAAGATGAGTTTCAAGATTGGCTGGAGTTTTCTGCTAGAGAAAGAAGGGGGATTTTATTGCTTTCTGTTCTTATCGTTTTGATGATTGTATACAACTATGCCGCACCGCATCTCTTCAAGTCTGAAGCGGTTGATTTTACAGATAGAAAGGCAGAAATAGAAAAGTGGATGGCCGAGCAAACAGACTCTACTTCCAACCATACCGATTATACCTCTTTTACTATCCAGAAGGATTCAAAAGCGAAGAGACCGCTATTTGCATTCAATCCGAATACCGCAACTGACGAGACTTGGAAAGCTTTGGGCTTCAGCGATGGTCAGATACGCAGCTTAAGGAAGTTTGTAGATAAAGGCGGAAGTTTCAAAGTGAAAAGCGACTTGTCAAAAATGTATGTGATAAGCCAAGAAGAATACGAAGCGCTTTATCCATACATAGAACTACCGGAAGCCCTGGCAAAAAGTGACAAAGAGCCATGGGAAAATAAAAACGACTACAACTCTTCCTACTCCCCTGAAAGCGCAAGTAGTTATCAAAAAATTGACTACGGCACATTGAAGATTGAATTGAATTCTGCTGACACTACTTCGCTGAAAAAGCTGAAAGGCATTGGCGGTTTCATTGCTAAAAAAATCATTGAGTCACGCGAAAAATTTGGTGGTTTCTATTCGGTGGATCAGTTGGAAACTGTCTATCGAATGACTCCTGAAAAAGTAGATTCCATTCGAGATAACATTGTGGTAGATATCAACCTGATTCGCAAGATGAACGTTAACACAGCCACTTTCGATCAGCTAAACAACCACCCCATCATTGACCGTTCGCAAGCGAAAACACTTATAGCCTATCGCGATATGCATGGCCCTTTTAAAACCATCGAGGGAATCAAAAAATGTGTCCTAATTGATGACGCGACATATGAGAAAATTAAATATTACCTGACTGTTGAATAAATGAATACTACAACCATTGCTGCTTCTCTTGAACAAAAACTTAAGACAACTATCCTCGATGTGCACGACTTCCCAAAGCCTGGCATCATCTACAAAGACATCACTCCCATATTTCAAAATCCGGAGTTGAGCAATGAGATATTGGATGAGTTGGTGAACATCTATACAAACCAAAACATAGAAGCCGTTGTTGGTCTAGAAAGTCGAGGATTTCTATTGGGCATGCCGCTCGCATTGCGCTTAAATGTGCCATTCATTCTCATCAGAAAGAAAGACAAACTACCCCGCGAGCGATACACGGTTGCCTACGAGTTAGAGTATGGACAAAACGTGATTGAAATGCACAAGGACGCATTGCAACCGCTGCAACGTGTGCTGATTCATGACGATGTATTGGCTACAGGCGGCACAGCTGCAGCCGCTGCGCAACTTGTTCAAATGGCCAAAGCGGAAGTGGTGGGGTTTTCTTTCCTTACTGAATTAAGTTTTCTAAATGGCAGGGAAAGACTCTCGCCTTACTCCAATCACATAACTACCTTCGCCACCTTCTAACGAAAAAAAATCAACTAACCAGTGCGCAGAAAAAGTGAATCAATGAACATTCACTTTCGAAAATGACTTTATGCCGCATGTGGTTCTAATGAAACAACAAAGCAATGAACTTTGAAAAGACAGAAAATCAGAAAATGATAGCACAGATGGTGCGCGATTTTGCAGAAAAGGAAATACGCCCGAATGTGATGAAGTGGGACGAGTCGCAAGAGTTTCCCAAGGAATTATTCAGAAAAATGGGCGCGCTTGGAATGATGGGCGTTCTTGTACCTGAGGAATATGGCGGGGCGGGGCTTGGCTACTTCGAATACATATCAGTGATAGAAGAAATTTCGAAAGTGTGCGGATCAATTGGTCTTAGCACGGCTGCGCACAATTCACTTTGTACCAATCACATTCTTGAGTTTGGCAACGCAGAGCAGAAGAATAAATACTTGCCTAAACTAGCTAGTGGAGAATGGATAGGCGCATGGGGCCTAACAGAAGCAGGCACGGGCAGTGATGCCATGCGTATGAAATGCACAGCACATCTGGACGGTGACTATTGGGTAATCAATGGAACAAAAAACTGGATAACACACGGCATCAGTGGCGATGTGGCTGTGGTACTTGCTCGCACTGGCGAACTGCTAGATACTAAAGGCATCACATCATTTGTTGTGGAGCGTGGCACTCCAGGATTTTCTGGCGGTAAAAAAGAAAACAAACTAGGAATGCGCGCAAGTGAAACAGCTGAAATGATTTTTGATAATTGCCGCGTTCATAAAAGTCAAGTGCTTGGCGATATTGGAAAGGGCTTTCAGCAAGCCATGAAGATATTGGATGGTGGGCGCATCAGCATTGGAACACTTGCACTGGGCATTGCAAAAGGCGCCATGGAGGCTTCGGTGAAGTACTCCAAAGAGCGCGAACAATTTGGTCAGCCTATTTCAAATTTTCAAGCCATCAGTTTCAAGTTAGCTGATATGGCCGTAGAAATAGAAGCCGCTGAAATGCTCCTGTACCAAGCTGCAGATTTGAAAAACAGAAAGAAACCGATGACCAAAGAATCGGCCATGGCGAAATACTACGCATCGGAAGTAAGTGTGCGTGCAAGCACAGAAGCTGTTCAGATTTTTGGTGGCTATGGCTACACAAAAGATTTTCCGGTTGAGAAATTCTACCGCGACTCTAAACTCTGCACTATAGGCGAAGGCACATCTGAAATTCAGAAGATTGTTATCTCACGAGAAGTATTGAGTTAACTACTGAGCATACGCAAGAAGGAAGATGGCAGCTATGGCAACAGCTATACCTGCTATGTTCAGCTTGTTCAGTTTTTCCTTGAAAAGCAAAACGGCTACCACAGCAGTAAACAAAACCACTCCAAGGTTATTGATGCACATCATGGTGCTGTCTTCAAACGCGCTTTTGTGGTAAGCCTGCACCAGGAAATAAATAGAGCCATAGTTGACTATGCCTAGCACAACTCCTGCAATCACATCCTTTGCATGAATTGAATATGCACCACTAACAGTCTGAAAAATGAGGATACAGATGCCACAGAATGCGGCTATGCCAACGGGCAAACACATAAAAAATGCACGTTCATGTTCTAGTAATATTTCTTGAGGAAAAAAAGCCAAGCCAAAATCGACTAAAGCACTTCCTAGCAAAATAATGAGTGGCCAACCCATATCGCGCCATTGAAAAGGCTTGCCATCCATCTTTAAAGAAGCTAGCACAACACCGAGCAAAGCAAGTACTAGCGCAACTCCCTTTTGCCAAGTGAAAATCTCATCAGTAAAAAAAACCAACAGAATTACAGCAAACGCAATGGACATTTTGGATGCGAGCGAGGTCACACTCATCCCCACTTTTTGCGCAGTAATCGCTGTGAGATAAAACACTGAAATAAAAACAATACCCAAAGTCAAACCACCAATTGTCCACATAGGTAGCCCGCTGGCTGCTTGAATGGCGGACTTCAAGTCCGTAACCATCAAAAGCGCAACAGTGCCTGCTGTGATGTAGTTGAACACCAACGCAGGAAAGGTGCGAACACCAAATTTCTCAAATCCCTTAAAGATGAAATAGATGGCCGCGTTGAAAAAGATGCTGAGCAGGAGGTAGATCATTTGTTGTAAAATATGTTTGCTTCATCAGCACCATGAAGAGTTCGTTGTGCACTATTTAGGGATAAAATGGGAGCGCTGAGCCCGTGTTGAAATTCGACCTCACCTGTCAACACCCTTGCCTCGTCCCACAAGCCCTGCTCAATAAATTGATTCAATGTATATGCTCCGCCTTCCACTATTACTGATTGAATGTGATGCTGATGCAAGACACTCACTATTTCTGGTAAAGCGTTTTTTTCGTTCAACTCAAAAAATTTGAGTGTTTCGTTTTTCATCAATAGCGCATTGCGCATTTTCGCTGTTCCTTCATCTTTTCTGAAGAAGAAAAATGTTGGTGCTTCATTGCTCGCAACATTTGAATCAATCGGAAAATCAAGCGAGGGCGAAACAACTATTCGAAGTGGATTTGTCCCCGCCACTTCGCGCACTGTTAAGGATGGATTGTCATTTATTACTGTGTTGTTTCCAACAAGAATGGCCTGCTCCTGAGCACGCCACAAGTGCACAAGTCTGCGTGTTGTAGCGCCTGTTATCCAATTTACACCTCGCTCCTGCCCTACTCTCTCTTTGTCTATAAATCCATCTTTCGATTGAGCCCATTTCAATATGATGTACGGTCGCTGCTTCTGATGCCAAGTGAAAAATCTTCTGTTGAGGTGAAGACACTCTTCTTGTAGGATATTTTCAACTACTTCTATTCCCGCATCGCGCAACCTCTGAATTCCTTGACCAGCAACCATAGGATTTACATCTCTGCTTCCAATCACCACACGCTTCAACTTCTTGGCAATTATCAAATTAGCACAAGGAGGTGTTTTGCCATGATGCGAACAGGGTTCTAGGTTAACATAAAGCGTTGAGTCTGCCAAAAGACTATCGTTTTGCACACTATTTAAAGCATTCACTTCTGCATGTGCCTCTCCAAATGTTCGGTGAAATCCTTCGCCAATTATTTCACCATTGCGCACCACCACACAACCCACCAAAGGATTGGGTGCCACTGACCCAAGGCCCAGCTCAGCTAATTGCAGGCAACGCTCTATATATTCTTGGTGCGTATTCATCTGATACTTCGGTGTGCAATATGTAGCTGAACTAATCATCTGCTTCACTTCATTTGCGCCAGTATGTGGTTAGAAACTCTTCTCTTCTTCATTATCGCTCTTGTCTATAGCAGCGCTGGCTTTGGTGGCGGCAGCATGTATCTTGTAGTGCTTTCAGAGAGTGCTCAGAGCCAGCCTTTCATTCGTTTTACGGCTCTTATGTGCAATTCACTCGTTACTGGCACCAGCAGTTTTGAGTTTACACTCAAGGGTTGGGTAAGGTGGAAACAGGTAATTGGACTGCTGCTATTCAGCACCCCTGCCTGCATTTGGAGTTCTACTTGGCGCATTCAAACCAATACCTATTCCATCGTTCTAGGAATATGTCTGCTCGTGGCCGCATTTGCCATGTTGAGTCAGAAGAAAACAATTGTGGAGAACAACCTCACCCCTACTAACCAATGGTGGCATTATCCAGCAAGCGCTTGCATTGGTTTGTTAGCAGGCATTACAGGCATTGGTGGCGGTGTTTACCTTGCTCCATTGCTGCACCTTTCCAATTGGGGCAATGCAAAACAAATAGCTGCAGCCAGCGCTGTTTTTATATTGATAAATTCTGTTGGTGCCATTATCACGCAGCTTGTAACGGTTCAAATTGCATTCGAATACACACACCTTTGGCTTGCTACTGCAGTTATTATAGGAGGTTACATAGGCTCGCATTCTTCAGGCAGTTGGTTTAGTCATAAATGGGTTCGCTACATCACTATTGCCATCATCATTTTCGCATCGGTCAGAATTCTTCTAAAACATCTATGAAAATAAAACTGCTCGCATTTGGCATAGCTGCTGACATTTTTGAAACCCGCAGCTTAGAACTCGAACTGATAGCGGATGGCACTGTTGGCGATTTGCGAAAAATGCTTGGTGAACAATACCCACAACTGCAACAACTGAATTCATACGCCATTGCGCTGAACAATACCTATGCGTTGGATACTGAAAGGATTCAAACGATAGACGAAGTTGCGATACTTCCTCCTGTTAGCGGAGGTTAAGCGTTTGTACTCTTGTACCTATATCTAACATATACATTTAGCCCAAATACAATCTACGATGAATAGAATTTTATCTTTAGTTATTGCAATCCTCATTTCTTCTTCAGCACTAGCCCAGTGTGAACTTGGCGAGGTAGCACTTACCATGAACTTAACTGTGGACCCGTGGCCCTATGAAACGTATTGGCAAATTGTGCCTAGCGGAAATGAGTGTGGTGAAGGCATCATAGCAGAGGGCAGCAACCCAGAAGTAGGCTGCGACAATACCGCAGCGGGCAATTCGGAGTATCCAGCTAATTCAATACAATCTGAAGGACCTTTTTGTCTAGTGGAAGGCGAATCGTACGACCTCATTTTTAATGATAGTTATGGAGACGGTGGTCTAGGCTTCGAACTGATTGAAGATGGCATTACTACACACATCTTTTATGCAGCCGGGTATGACACGCAATGGACATTTACTCCAGGTGACTACAACGTGGGTGAAAATGATTCCCCTTGCAGCGCAACGGAAGTAGTTCCAAACGGTGCTGTTATTCCAATGAACAATGAATTGGCAATAGCAGGTTTTCTTGAACCACATCCAACGGGTGGCAATTGTGATGCGTTAGGATTTTGGTGCGCCAGTGATGGCAATGCTACCAACACCGTATGGGCATATTTCATAGCTGAAGAAAATGAGAGTTACGAAATAACGACCTGCAATGAAGAAGGAAGTTTCGACACTCAGCTCACCGTTTTTCACGGAACAGATTGTGCTGATTTTTCAACTTTCGAAATCATTAGCTCAAACGATGACATGGCAGGTGGCTGCGGTTTAACTAGCGTTTATGCCTCCACTTGTTTTGCTTCTTGTCTTATTCCTGGCGACACTTATTACATTCAGTTAGATGGTTGGCAAGGTGCTTTGGGCGTTGCTCATTTGTCGGTTTTCAGTTACACTGGTAATATTCAACTTTCGGGTCAGGTCAACAATATTCCTTGTCCATTGGACAAGGGTGAAGATCCGAATGGTTCTATCGTACCCTACGTGATTGGAGAAGGACTCAACTTCACTTGCGAGTGGACGGGACCCAATGGTTTTGAATCATCAGAAAATGGAATCTATGATTTACAGCCAGGTGTTTACGAACTGACTTTAACCACGCCATGTGGCGAAGTGTTGGAAGAAACATATGAAGTATTTCTGCCGGAACAGTGGGCATTTTCGGCTACTGCTATTGGGCCAGAGTGTCCCGAGTCAGGCGATGGAAGCATAAATGTAACCGTGAGTGGAGCCACTGAACCATACAACTACGCATGGTCGGGCTTCAACTTTAGCAGCGATAACCAAGACATCAACAATCTGAATTTTGGAACATATAACCTCACAGTTACAGATGGTAATGGTTGTCAATACGGCTATTCTGCAAACATTCAAGCCCAAGACGATTTTCAATTTGACCTTGGCAATGACACCACCATTTGCAACAATGCAACGCTGCTTGTATATGGTCCAGGTGGCCTCGAATATTTGTGGCAAGATGGCAGCACCAATCAATTCTACCAGATAGATGCAAGCGAGTGGCCAGAAGGTACCAATGCGCTCGTCCTTACTGCCAATACAGAAGATGGATGCAGCTATACAGATGCTTTTGTTTTTGAAGTGGAAATTTGTGACAACATAGCTGAGTTGAATCAACTGAACACGTTCAACATCGCACCCAACCCCGTAAGTGACATGCTCACCATTACCATTCAGAACATGTTAAGCAACGCCACCATTCTGCTGACAGACGCAACAGGAAGAAGAGTGTTGGAGATGCCATTCAATAATTTGCGCAGTACACAATTAGACATGAATTTTCCTGCTGGGCTCTACACCATCAGCTTAATCCATGAAAGCAACGTGTCATCAAAACGAGTTGTGAAGCTCTGATATCTCGCGTATTTCTATTAGTCTTAAGTCATCTAAGACCTGCTTCTAGTTGGAATAAAACAGAGAACGCTCACTAGAAAAAACAGCTTAAGCATAATTGTAATCAATTGAAAAGGGCCCGCATAGTTGCGGGCCCCTTTTTGATATTTCCAAAAATCATTACAACGATACTCCTGCAAAACAAACGAGGAATGCAAAAACTACCCCAGGTAGCCAAAAGAGCAAACAAAGCAGCAAGTCTACCCAAAAGTTGGTACTAATGTCCCCGTCAAAAAGAAAAACGGCCAATGGCGGCAAGAAAATGCAAAGAATGACCAGCAGTATATCACTGTTATTCGTTTTCTCGGTGTCGTTCTTCTCCTGTTTAGCAAGTTGACGAATAGTTTCCTTAGCCTCACGAACTTCAGTTTTAGAAATAGCTCTTTCCTTATTGTTAGCTTTATCGGCAGCACTGCGGTCTCTTCTTTCCGGCTGAAAGTCATCACTTAAACTGGCTACTGTCGTCTCCTCATTCAAAGGGGCTGTAGCGCTTTGGTCAGGAACAACCTCTACTAATTCCGACTCAATCGCAACTGTCTGAGAATTGTTTTCGCTCACCGCAACAGCTTCCTTCTCATCAGGTGATTCAGTCGTTTGTTTGTTCGGTTTGGAGTTCCACTCTACATGGTAACCACTAGAATAATGGCGCTTTTCAATAGTACAACTGCCTAGAAGAAGCAGCATTCCGCATAAGATGAGATACGTGTTTTTCATTTTGTTCTTGATTTTGCTGGCGAAATAAATGTGATAAGTTGAACTTACCACCTATTGATTGGCTTACTTGCTAAACCGATATCAACCAAGAGCAACGATAACTCTGAATGACATTTGCACATGTCTCAAAAAGTGATTTTGACAATGATAGCTTTTGTCCTTTGCACAATGCAGCATTTAAGTCATGGGCAATACAATGAATCTAAATTTGATAGTACGATGATGAATAAAATGAAAATAGAAATATGGAGCGATGTAGTATGTCCCTTTTGCTACATCGGAAAAAGAAAATTCGAATTGGGCCTCGAACAGTTTTCTCATAAAGACAGTGTAGAAGTTGTCTGGAAGAGTTTTCAGCTCAACCCTGACCTAAAGACTGACACGACTATTTCCATTTACCAATCATTAGCTGACCAAAAAGGTTGGACATTGGAATACACCCGCAACACTACCAAACATGTAACTGATATGGCAAGTGAAGTAGGTCTGCACTATGACTTTGACAAAACCATTGTGGCCAACACTTTCAATGCGCATCGCCTTATACATCTTGCCAAAACGAAGGGCAAACAATCGGAGGCAGAAGAACTGTTATTCAAATCCTACTTCATTGACGGAAAGAATATTGATGATGATTCGATACTCGAGGCTGTGGGTGTTGAAATCGGAATTGACAGCGCAGAAACCGCTCAAATGCTTTCTGGTGATTTGTTCAAAAACGAAGTTGAACAAGACATCTATGAAGCTCAGCAAGTGGGCGTTCGTGGAGTACCCTTCTTTGTTTTGGACCATAAATATGCATTGAGCGGTGCGCAACAACCCGAGGCATTCCTTTCGGCCCTCAACCAGGCATGGGATGAATTCATCAAGAGAAATTCAACAACAAAACTGGAAGTAAAGGAAGGGGCAGTATGCAGTCCTGATGAAGGCTGTGATTGAGTCTGCATTACTTGCGAGTAAAAAAATATAGGGGCAGTTCGATGGAATTTAAAACCCCAAAGAGAGTAGTTTCTGTTGGCTCATGCGCCCCGCTGAAAATGTATTTTGGATAGCCTTGGCAAAAAGTACCTTCGCCCCAATTGATTCAATAGACATTCATGCAAGTCCAAACTCCATACATCCCCAAAAATAAAGTCCGCATTGTAACAGCCGCGAGTCTGTTCGATGGACATGACGCTGCTATCAACATCATGCGCAGAATCATTCAGAGCACTGGCTGTGAAGTCATCCACCTCGGTCACGACCGCAGTGTGGAAGAAGTGGTGACCTGTGCGATACAAGAAGATGCTCAGGCTATTGCAATGACATCCTATCAAGGGGGCCACACGGAGTATTTCAAATACATGTATGATTTGCTGAAAGAAAAAGGCGCAAGTCATATTAAGATATTTGGTGGTGGTGGCGGCACCATTCTTCCTTCAGAAATAGAAGAGTTGCAGAACTACGGAATCACACGTATTTATCATCCTGATGATGGACGCAGCATGGGTTTGCAGGGGATGATAAACGACCTTGTGCAGAAAAGTGACATTCCGACAGGTTACAAATTGAATGGCGAGGTTGGTCACATTGGTGTGAATGAACATGGTGCGATTGCACGTTTGATTTCCGCTGCTGAAAACTATCCCGATCAACACAAGGATGAACTGAATAAGATTCAGGACATCGCCTCAAAATCAAAAACACCTGTGCTTGGAATAACCGGTACAGGAGGTTCCGGAAAATCCTCGATGGTAGATGAAATTGTGAGAAGATTCCTGGTTGATTTTCCGGAAAAAAATATAGGTATCATTTCCGTTGACCCCTCGAAAAGAAAAACAGGTGGTGCGCTGTTGGGAGACAGAATTCGCATGAATTCAATACGCAATCCAAGAGTTTACATGCGTTCTCTTGCCACGCGTCAAAGCAATCTCGCTTTATCAAAACACGTTGCAGAAGCCGTTGCTATTCTCAAAGCTGCGAAGTTTGATTTAATCATTCTGGAGACATCGGGCATAGGCCAGAGCGACACTGAAATCATGGACCACAGCGATGTTGCACTCTACATTATGACACCTGAGTTTGGTGCCGCAACGCAACTTGAAAAAATTGACATGCTCGATTTTGCAGATGTAGTTGCCATCAACAAATTCGACAAGCGCGGTTCGCAAGACGCTTTGCGTGATGTGCGCAAACAATACAAACGCAATCATCAGTTGTGGGACGCTGAGGATGATACACTTCCTGTTGTCGGAACCATTGCTTCGCAATTCAACGACCCGGGAACCAACGAACTCTACATAAAACTCGTTGCAAAAATTACAGAGAAGACGGGCGCGGATTTGAAATCCAATTTCTTCCACACCAATGAAATGAGTGAGAAAATTTTCATCATTCCGCCCAGCCGCAATCGCTACCTGAGTGAGATAAGCGAGAGCAATCGCGCTTATGATAAGTGGGCGAAAGAGCAAGCTGAAATTGCTGATAAACTTTATGCACTCAACAAATCAATCACGACACTCGAACTATCAACAAGTCAACAAACCAATAAATCAACAAGTAGCGAAACTTCAATCGAAGATGAAACACTAAACTTCCTTCGCACATCATTCGACAGAATAAAGTTAGACCTCGACCCACACAACTGGGAAATCATTTCTACATGGAATGCAAAACGTGCGCTGTATGAAAATGCGGAATACAAATTCATGGTGCGCGACAAAGAAGTGCGCATCCAGACGCACACCGAAAGTCTTTCGCACCAAATGATTCCGAAGGTGGTGACGCCATCGTACCGCAGTTGGGGAGATATTCTGAATTGGGTGTTGCAAGAGAATGTTCCAGGGGAATTTCCATACACCGCAGGCCTATATCCATTCAAGCGCGAAGGCGAAGACCCTGCGCGAATGTTTGCCGGAGAAGGCGGCCCGGAAAGAACCAACAAACGCTTTCACTATGTAAGTCATGGATTGCCAGCGAAACGCTTGAGCACTGCTTTCGACAGCGTGACACTCTACGGCAACGACCCCGACCATCGTCCGGATATTTTTGGTAAAGTGGGCAACAGTGGTGTGAGTATTTGTTGCCTCGATGACGCTAAAAAATTGTATTCCGGTTTCGACCTCACCGACCCTAAGACTTCGGTGAGCATGACCATCAACGGCCCTGCGCCCATGCTGCTCGCGTTCTTTATGAATGCCGCTATTGACCAAAATTGCGAGAAGTACATCAAGGAAAACACACTTGAAAAAGACGTTGAGAAAAAACTGAAAACGAAGTATGATGACAAAGGACTTCAACGGCCCTCCTATCAATCCAACACTCAAGAACCAAGACACAAGACCCAAGACCAAAACCTTCCCGAAGGAAACAGCGGCCTTGGCCTAATGCTCCTCGGAATTACAGGCGAAGAAGTTTTACCAAAAGATGTTTACGAAAAAATAAAAGCCGACACTCTCACTCAAGTTCGCGGCACGGTGCAAGCTGACATTCTGAAGGAAGACCAGGCGCAGAACACTTGTATTTTTTCTACTGAGTTTGCGCTGCGATTAATGGGCGATGTGCAGGAGTTTTTCATCGAGAAAAAAGTGCGCAACTTTTATTCTGTAAGTATCAGTGGCTACCACATTGCTGAGGCCGGTGCGAACCCGATTACACAGCTTGCATTCACCCTTTCCAATGGATTCACATATGTTGAATACTACCTCTCGCGTGGTATGGACATCAACGAGTTTGGCCCAAACCTTTCGTTCTTTTTCAGTAATGGAATTGATCCGGAGTATGCAGTGATAGGAAGAGTGGCGCGAAGAATCTGGAGCAAGGCATTGGCGAAAAAATACGGAGCAAATGCACGTGCGCAAATGTTGAAGTACCACATCCAGACCAGTGGCCGTTCATTGCATGCACAGGAAATTGACTTCAATGACATACGCACCACACTGCAAGCACTGTATGCGATATACGACAACTGCAATTCGCTTCACACAAATGCATACGATGAAGCCATCACTACGCCTACAGAAGAAAGCGTGCGCAGAGCAATGGCCATTCAACTCATCATCAACAAGGAATTGGGATTAGCAAAAAATGAAAATCCGTTGCAAGGTTCATTCATCATAGAAGAATTGACCGACCTTGTGGAGCAAGCGGTGCTGAGTGAGTTTGATAAAATCACCGAACGCGGTGGTGTGCTGGGTGCAATGGAAACAATGTACCAACGCGGTAAGATTCAGGAGGAAAGCCTATACTACGAAACACTGAAACACGATGGCCGCTTCCCGATTATTGGAGTGAACACTTTCCTCTCATCCAAAGGTTCGCCTACTATTCTTCCCAAAGAAGTGATACGCGCTACGGAAGAAGAAAAGGAATATCAAATCACCATGCTGAAAAATTTACAGTCTGCAAATAGTAATTTGAGTGCAGAAGCGCTGAGCAAAGTGCAGAAAGCTGCCATCACCAATGGCAATATTTTCAGTGAATTGATGGAAGCAGTAAAAACCTGTTCACTTGGCCAATTAACACAAGCGATGTTTGAGGTGGGCGGGCAGTACAGGAGGAATATGTAAATCGTATTGCACTATGAGGTCTGCGCTAATGTTAAGCCATCACTCCATCACCAACTTTCCACTTACACCCATAACCGAATAAGTATAAACTCCGGCAGCAAGCACTCCACGTTCAATCACACATTTGCCATTGACGATGTTGCTGCGCAGAACTGTTTTGCCCTGAACATCTGTAAGTAAAAATTCCGCAAGCTGCGGTGCGTTTATGCCTTTCAATGTGCAAATGGTTTGCGCAAAAAATGGATTGGGAGAAAATTCTACCTGAAAATTTTCAGCAGGAATTTTTTCAATATTGTCAGCCAAAGAAAGTTTTACAAGCCAGACATCCTCTAAGCCATTCGTTTCCGTGGCATCACCATCTATAGAGCTGGATGTGCCCGTGAGCACGTAATCCGTAGCGTTTAGTTGAAGCACACAATGGCCATCTTCATAGCCGGCTCCTCCAAGTGCTCTTCCCCACTCCAATGCTCCAGTATCATCCAGTTTCACCAGCCATATGTCATGGCCTGCATGGTAGTCGGTCACATCCACATCATCCGACATCACAAATCCCGTCACCACAAAACCACCATCGAGCGTTGGTGCAATAGAATATGCTTTATCATCATTCCATCCGCCCAAAGAGTTTTGCCACTGCAATTCACCATCGTCATTCAGTTTTATTACCCAATAGTCATAAGTGCCTTCAAAGTCTGCAACATCGCCATCATTGGAGCCCGTGCTTCCTGCTATGGCATAGCCACCGTCACTTGTTTTACAAATGCTTTGGGCTATGTCTTGCTGCGTACCTCCCAGAGATTTTTGCCAAACGAGTTCGCCATCAGCATCCGCTTTTACAATCCAGAAATCATCACTTCCATGATTGCCTGTAACCACTCCGCTGTCCCAAGAACCGCTCTTGCCCGCCATTACATAACCACCGTCATCGGCCTGCACCAGCGAGTGTGCAGTGTCGCCACCGACCCCGCCAAATGCCTTTTGCCATTCAATATCTCCAATAGAAGAAAGTTTCAGCAGCCAATAATCTGACCCGCCAACCTGGCCTGTCATATCCCCATCACTTGAGCCACCGCCACCACAAATGGCATAACCACCATTGGTAGTTTGAATAAGAGCATAACCATTGTCGAAGCTTGTGCCACCATAGCAGCGTTGCCAATCTATCTCTCCGGCAGTCGTAAGTTTTATGAGCCAATAATCGCTTGTGCTTGCTCCGCCATGCTGGCTTGTTATATCACCATCAATGCTGCTCGTGGTGCCCATTACCGCATATCCACCATCGGTCGTAGTGATAATGGTAAAGCCATAATCCTGCTGCATACCTCCCAAAGTAGTCTGCCACTCCATCACTCCTTCGTCATCGGTTTTTATTATCCAATAATCGCAGCTGCCATTGTTGTCCACCACATCCACATCGCTGGAAAAAGTATGACCACCAATG
The DNA here is from genome assembly GCA_031414655.1 of Flavobacteriales bacterium. Classification (GTDB taxonomy): domain Bacteria; phylum Bacteroidota; class Bacteroidia; order Flavobacteriales_D; family Sanyastnellaceae; genus JANNVZ01. The sequence goes on along the minus strand of JANNVZ010000015.1, from coordinate 91,067 downwards.
ATGAAACCACCATCAGATGTGGCTACCAGCGTGCGACCAGTTTCCGTATTGGTGCCGCCATATTTCTTTTGCCACACAATATCAAGTTGGGCGCTGCCAATCATCGAAAGACTTATTAGAAGTAAGAAAAGGAAATGCTGCTTTTTCATGGTGTTATGCATTGAGGTGAAAAGTCAAAAGTAAATAGGCTGGGAAATCATCCAATACTATGGTGAAGAGCAGAGGCGCGACATATAATTACTTTTGGAAAAAGACGAAATGACATACAAACTCCACATGCAATTGACACAAACGATGTTTGAGGTGGGTATTGCAATGAATATGTAATCAATCTTGAATGATTAGAATTGAGATAAAAACCGAAACCGAGAAAGACAAAGTTGCTAACTGGTTGGTGGGTGAGGGTAATTTTGAGAAACACCCTTTTAGTGAATATGACTTTTCAAAATCCGATTATAGAACGACTGATGAGATGTATCATGGTGTTAACATCGGTTTCGTTGCTGCAGTAATTGCTGATGTTGATATCTATGCCATGCATATTCCTCAAAATTTCAGCTATAAAGACTATGAAGAAATTCGAACAACATTTCTTAATCTTTCAAGCTTATTGAAACGACCAATTTCTCTAGACCGCTCTATCGGAAGTTTGGAGAAAGAACAAGAAAGAATTATTCATTCTGTATCAAATTTTCCGGAATATCCCTTCATTAAGCGACATAGGGCAGAAGCAGGCTGTTTTCATGCATACTTTGACTTTCAAAAGAAACTGAATGATTTCAAAAAGACGATTTCAATTGTTCAGGATTCGATTGAACGAACTAAACTGTCAAACGAGCTGGAAATTTTTAACCCCTTGAACAAGGTCAATCAGTATGTGATTCCTTTTCTATCAGGAATATATGAGGCGTATATGAAAGATACGGTTCGGTCGCTGTGGTATCATTCTTCCAACGCGGTAAAAACAGAATATGAGAAGCACTCTAATGACAAAAGCTCCAAACTGACACCAATCAAGACAGTCAAGTCAGACTATGAAATCCATGCAAGACACTCGGTGTTGAATTTGAAGAATCTTTTGCATTCATTTTGCATTCTGCTGGAGTACATAAATATGTATGAGTTATTAGGAGTTCACACTTGCACCAAACTAAGTGGAATCATTGATGGCCGACATTTTATTGCTCATAGAGCAAGCACTAAAGTCTTAAAGAACAACGAATCGCTCTGGAATGACTTGGAGGTCATTGAAGTTGCTGTTGAAAAACTCTACTCCTTCTTAGTTGAGAAATATGGGTGAAATCATGCAAGACATTTCTAATGCCTTTCAATTACCTGTGTATTCCTCCCACACCTCCCTCGCCACCCTCGCAATCACCTCCGCTGTCTTCTCCTCACTCTCTTCCGAATCAGCAGTGAAAACCGCGATGCAGAAATGCCTTCCATCAGGCAGCATCACAATGCCCGCATCATTGAATGCTTCAACTTTGCCTGAAGCTTCATTCGTATTTCCGGTTCCTGTTTTGTGGGCTACCACCGTGCCTTCGGGCAGCAGGCCTTTTATGCGGTTCGGCCCTGAGACGGCATCCACCATGGCAGTCCAAAGCATGGGTTGTGTTTTGTCTGATAGAATTTTCTTCTGATAAAATTTTTCAAGCAATTGCGCCATCGCTTTGGGTGTGCTCCAATTGGCGTTTACATTTTTGTAGAGGCTTGTATAGTCAGCGGCTACACCGATATCGGTGATTCCATGCGAGTGAATAAATTTCTCTACTTCAGCCGGGCCACCTGCGAGTTCAAACATTTTGTTGCTGGTCACATTGTCGCTTTGACCAACAGAATAGCGCAGCACTTCAGAAATTGGAAGACTGAAAGGAGCTTTAGGATGGTCCTCAAGAATTCCACTTGAAGTCTTTTGCTTCATATCCTCTTCGTCAAACTGTATTTGTTCATCAATTGACATTTTTCCTTCATCAATCAAATGCAGCAATGCCAGTGCCTGTGGGAATTTGCACACACTCATCATCGGGAATTGTTTGTCACCATTGAATGAGAGTGTATCACCATCAGGCGTGATGATGGACACGCCCACCACCGCGCGATAGGAAGCTATGATGGCGGAAATGGAATCCCTCAAAGCAATGTTTGGTTGCTGGGGCGTTGATGTTGTCTTGCTCTCATGGCTTTGTGGTTCCGAGCAAGAAGTGATGATAAAAATGAAAGCTGATAAGATTGCAGTGAATTTCATTCTATAGGTGTGATTGATGGTTGTGCGTGTAGGTGAGCGGTTGCGTTGCAAGTCATGCCGCCTCTAATTTGCGCCCTCAAACCAATTACCTTATTACGCATGAAATCATTTTTCAACATCGTCCTTGCAGTATTTCTTTCGTTGCCATTATTCGCCCAAAACGAACCTTCATGGATGCGCTATGCAGCTATTTCACCCGATGGAAACACCATCGCGTTTTGCTACAATGGCGACATCTACACAGTGCCCACAGCAGGCGGTAATGCGCTGCCACTCACGCTGGCCGAGGCTTACGACTTCATGCCCGTGTGGTCGCCCGATGGCAAGAGCATCGCATTTGCCTCCGACCGTTCTGGCAACATGGATGTGTTTCTCATTCCTTCTGCGGGCGGAAATGCCTCGCGTCTCACCTTTCATTCTGCTACGGACCTGCCCTCGGACTTTGCTCCTGACGGGCAACAAGTGTTTTTCAATAGTAGCAGATTGGATGATGTGGCAAGTGCGCAACATCCCACAGGCGCATTGCCTGAGTTGTATTCCATTTCTATAAAAGGTGGAGCTGAAAAACAAATTTTGACAGGTGCTGCATTGTGGTCTCGCTTCAATACGAAAGGTGATGTGATGCTCTATCAAGACCAAAAGGGATATGAAGACGATTGGCGCAAACACCACACTTCATCTGTTACACGCGACATCTGGATGTATGATGTGAATAAAAAATCACACACTCAACTCACCTCATTCAATGGCGAAGATTTGAATCCGGTGTTTGCAGTGAACGTACAAGCCATGTATTACACCTCGGAGCAAAATGGCAGCTTCAACATTTTCAGAATGGAGTTGGCTACAAAAGCCACCAAACAAATCACACAACACAAAGACCATCCTGTGCGCTTTATTTCGTGCAGTGATGGAGGCACTTTGTGCTACACTTTTCACGGAGAGTTGTATACGATAAAAGATGGCGGCACTTCGCAAAAAGTCAAAGTGACCATTGCACATGATGCGCGTTATGCAGCAGAAAAAATTGTTCCCGTTAAAGGCGCTGAAGAGTTAGCTGTTTCTCCCAACGGAAAAGAAATTGCTTTCATCTCACGCGGTGAAGTGTTTGTGGCCTCTGTTGCAGAAGGCACTACCAAACGCATCACCAACACGCCTGAGCAAGAGCGTAGCGTGGAGTTTAGTCCTGATGGGCGTTCATTGATATATGCAAGCGAGCGCGATGGTTCATGGAATTTGTACCAGAGCACTATGGAAAGAAAAGAAGAGGAATTTTTCTTTCTATCCACCATCATCAAGGAAGAAGTGATACTAAATACTTCGGCAGAAACATTCCAACCCAGCTACTCACCCGATGGAAAAGAAGTAGCATTTCTTGAAAACAGAACTGCCTTAAAAGTCATCAACCTTGCAACCAAAGCAGTGCGCGAAATTCTTCCTGCTGAAAGAAATTATTCGTATGCGGATGGTGACCAGTATTACGATTGGTCGCCCGATGGCAAGTGGTTTCTAATGGGTTATTTGCCCGGTGCGCAATGGATAGACCAAGTAGGTTTGATTTCCTCCGATGGTAAAGGCACTATCAAAAACCTGAGCGAAAGCGGTTACGGTGCATATGGTCCAGACTGGATGATGGATGGAAAAATGTACATCTACTATTCTGCTCGCGATGGAAAGAAAAACCACGCCTCGTGGGGTGGAGAGCAAGATGTGTATGCACAATTTTTCACACAAGAAGCGTGGGATGAATTCAATATGAATGAAGAGGAGTATGCGCTTTATAGCGAGGCGAAGAAGAAAAAGGAAGAAGAAGAAAAGAAGAAGAAAACCGAAGAAGAACTCGCGAAAGCGAGTGATAAAAAAAGTAAGAACAAAGACAAAGATGACAAAGACAAGAAGAAAGAAGAGGAATTGAAACCAGTGAAAATTGACTACACCAATTTGGAAGACCGCAAGAAACGTTTGACGATTCACTCCTCTGACTTGTCATCAGCTTATGTGTCTAAGGACGGCAGTAAACTTTTCTACATGACCAAGTTTGAGAAGGGCTATGACCTGTGGCAAACCAACCTGCGTACGAAGGAAACTAAAATTCTGACCAAGCTAGGAAGTGGCGGTGGTGGCCTTGTTCCTGATAAAGAAGGGAAAAACCTATTTGTAATTGCAGATGGCACCATCACCAAAGTAGACATAGAAAAGGGTGAAGCAAAACCGATAGCACTGAAAGGCGAAATGGTATTAAACGAAAGTGCGGAGCGCGCTTATCTCTTCGAGCACATTTGGCGTCAGGTGCGTGAGAAATTGTATGTGAAAGACCTTAACAGCGTGCGTTGGGATTTCTATAAAACAGAATACGCTAAGGTGTTGCCCAACGCGAACAATAACTACGACTTTGCTGAAATGATGGGCGAGATGTTAGGTGAACTAAACGTTTCGCACACCGGTGCATTCTTCGGTTCGCAAAACCCCAATGGCGACCAAACGGCCAGCCTTGGTTTGTATTACGACAACACCTATACGGGCAACGGTTTGAAAATTGCTGAAGTGATGCACAAGAGCCCCGTGTTGAAAGAAGGCACCAAAATCAAAGCAGGTGTGGTAATTGAAAAAATTGATGGCGATGTGATCACACCTGATGTCAACTACTACCGTTTCCTCAACAGGAAGGCTGGCACCAACACATTGCTCTCATTGCTCGACCCAAAAACAAACACACGCTGGGAAGAAACCGTGAAACCCATTTCCATAGGACAAGAAAATGAATTGCGCTATAAACGATGGGTAGAAAACTGTGCACACATTGTGGATAGCCTGTCAGGAGGAAAAATTGGATACGTACATGTGCGCGGCATGGATGACCGCAGCTACCGTACGGTGTATGAAGACGCATTGGGTAAGAATGCTTTCAAAGAAGCGTTGATAGTGGACACACGCTACAACGGTGGTGGTTGGTTGCACGATGACCTGGCCACTTTTCTCGATGGAAAGAATTACATCACCATGCAACCACGCGGACAAAATTTGGGGCAAGAACCACAGTTCAAATGGAGTAAACCATCGTGTGTAGTGATGAATGAATTCAACTACAGCGATGCGCACATGTTCCCATATACCTACACCACTTTAAGCATTGGAAAATTGGTGGGTATGCCCGTAGCCGGCACAGGCACTGCCGTTTGGTGGGAAGGCTTGCAGAACGGTGTCACCTTCGGCATACCGCAAGTGGGCATGATAGATACACAAGGCGACTTCTTAGAAAACAAACAACTGGAACCCGATGTGAAAGTGGCCAATGAACCCGTGCCACTCGCCCAAGGCCGCGACCAACAATTGGAAGAGGCGGTGAAAGTGTTGTTGAAGAAGTAAGAATCTTGGCTGGGATATAGGATACGGATTTGAACGAATTGTGGCAGATTAGCACTGGTCAAAATCAGTGAAAATCCATTTCTATTTGTTTCAATCCGTATCCTACGACTTATCCGCCTAAATAAATGCCGTATTTTCGCGCGCCTTTGAAAAAAGGAACAAAAACAACATCATGAAAAAAATCAACGATTACCGCAAACTACTTGGCGTAACAAGTAAGGCAACTCTGACAGAATTGAAAACCATCTATCGCAACGCGATGAAGGACAGCCATCCTGACAAATTCTTTGATAGTGCCGAGCTGAAAGAGCAAGCAGAATTGCGCAGCAAGGAAATCATTGAGGCCTACCACTTTCTGGTAAGCATAGCTCCAGAAACCATTGAGCAGACAAAAGAGGCGTTCAACCAAACCTTGGCGACAGCTGGCATCGTTGATTTCAACTACGAAAAGCAAGTATTGAAAGTCATTTTTGCAGATGGCATTACGTATGAATTTTTTGGAGTGCCACACAACATCTATACTAAAATGGTGAACTCGGATTCATATGCACGTTTTGTAAGAAGGCACATTTCTGGAACCTATGTATACAGGAGTGTGAGCAAATTGGTGGCAGCATAATCCAATAGAAATAAGAAGAAAGAAGAAGGGCCACGATATGGCCCTTCTTCTTTTTTTAGTTTTTCAGTTCTATTGCCTCTTTTACCAGATACCCTGCTGTTGCAACCACTGCCTCTGTGCTTTGCGCGCCTTGCGTCCTTTTCCGAACTGTGGCTGAGCTAGTCGTTGCTTCTTCAAGAGTTCTTCATTCGCCTTTATGGTGTCCCATTGCTCTTGTGTCATCACAGTATATGATAGTTGCAGCGTATAGAAAAACTGAATACATGGCTCCTCCATATCAGCATTCAGTACCTTGTCAAACTGATTGTAAGGCAAGCGGTCATAATAAATGGTCTTGTTCTTCTCCGCAGTTTGTATGGTGAAGTGTTGGTCGCGCGCATCGGCCGTCAGAGAGCCATCCACCTTTACAGTATTGCCTCTGCCACTGACATAAATATTGTTCAGATCGCGAAACTCTCTTTCGTACTTCACTGCCACAGGCGATGCACCGCTGTAGTAAGCAGTGTATTGCTTGTAGCGCTCCATGGGGTATGTGCAGGTAAAACCATCGCTCATGGCATTGGCAGTTAAGTGAAATTTAAGGGTGTTATAGGTGGACTCTTTTGATGCGATGGACTTCATTGCAGCATCGCGCAATTCGTTGAAGTAAGTATCCATTCCATCCAGGTTGTATTCTACCTTCACTAGTTCGTAGATGTCCACAAAGGCCATTTCGGAAATAATGCGGTCAAGAATTGCGTGCTCTTTGAAAAGAATATGAATATTCTTCTTCATCTCGAAACCAGTAGGCACTTCAGTCATGCGCTTGCTGAATTTTTTCTCTTCTACTTTATAAGCATACGTGGGCACCATAGAAACAGCGTCCACATGTATGGCATCTTCTGGAACGCCCATCATTCCAAGTGCATAGCGCACTTGGTCGAGGCGTTGTTGCATAAGGCTATCTACTTGAAAAACATCTACACCTATCTGCACCGCGGCAAAAATGGCTGTGTAGCTTGTAGCGCGCACGTTCATCATTACCTCTGCTTTAAGGTTAACTGTGTTTGCGGTGGGAATATTGGCAGGAATCACAATTCTATCCGTATTCATCGAATAGGGATTGTTGTAAATGAAATTGCCCGCTGCTTGCGATAGCAAAATGTTGTGTGTCAATAGCAGACAAATAGTGACAAAAAGGGTCAAATACACTTTCATGTTGGAATAATTTATTGGTTGTTGAATGATTTTGCTTGCTGCATGCAAGCGATTCGGAAGGGTATTACTTGCGAGGTTGGAATGCGTTCAAATAAGAATGAAAAACTTCGCAATTGAGCTACTACATTGCTTTGGGATTTAGTCGAGAAAAATCTACTTATCCCATGTTACCGAACCTTAGAGAAGTCTTGGCCGTATATTCGCCCCGCATTTGTCTTTTACACATCAGGTTCAGCCCTTCTCCAATAGCTGATTTCCGAAACCTGATTAGTTCTAGCCAACTGGATGCTGAAAACATTCTCGAACTCTGTTCGAATGTATATCCGAGTTGCAACACATTCAGCGTAACATTTTTTATTACACCAAGAAAGAATTCTTGAACATCATTCAACCATTGAGTGCTGCATGAATTTTTTCTGAAAAAAAAAACATTTTTAAAGAAATGACATTTGAATCATTGGGTCTTGTAGAACCCATACTTAAAGCCCTTCAGAATGAAGGCTATGTAACACCTACACCTATTCAGGCACAAGCCATACCTGTGATATTAGAAGGCACCGACCTAATAGGTTGTGCCCAAACGGGAACAGGAAAAACAGCGGCATTCGCTATTCCTATCATCCAAAATCTTTACAACAAAAGACAAAACGTACAAGGCAAGCGCAACATCAAAGTTTTGATATTGACTCCAACCCGCGAATTAGCTATTCAGATAGCGGACAGCTTTGGTGCATACGGCAAATTTGCTGGAATGCATCACACAGTAGTATTTGGTGGCGTTGGTCAGCATCCACAAACCGTTGCTTTGCGCAAAGGAGTGGACATATTGATTGCAACACCAGGTCGCTTGCTCGACTTGATGAATCAAGGCTATGTCGACCTGAAGTCGCTTGAAGTATTTGTATTGGATGAGGCAGACCGCATGTTGGATATGGGCTTCATACATGATGTGAAGAAAATAATCTCGCATCTGCCATCAAAGCGCCAAACACTTTTCTTCAGTGCTACCATGCCTCCGGAGATTGTGAAACTATCGTCCAGCATTCTTACAAAACCAGTGAAAGTAGAAGTAACACCGCAAGCCACCACTGCGCAAACCATCAATCAGTCTTTGTACTTCGTTGAGAAAGCCGACAAAAAAGAATTGCTCACTCATATCATGAGTGATAAATCCATAGAGCGTGCACTGGTTTTCACTAGAACAAAACATGGTGCGAATAAAGTAGTGAAAGACCTATTGAATAAAGGCATTCAAGCTGAAGCGATACATGGCAACAAGTCGCAAAATGCGCGACAACTTGCATTGAAAAACTTCAAAGACAAAACCACACGCGTACTTGTCGCTACTGATATAGCCGCACGTGGTATTGATGTGGATGATTTGACTCACGTTATCAATTTCGAATTGCCCAACGTGGCTGAAACCTATGTGCATCGCATTGGTCGCACAGGTCGCGCAGGAGCCTCTGGAATTGCTATTTCATTTTGCGAAAGCGAAGAGCGCGCATATTTGAAAGACATTCAAAAATTGATTGGTCTACAAATTCCAGTTGTCACCGATAAATTTTACTCTTCATCCATACCGGCAGACCGAATGTTTGACAGGCCGAAGGATGAATTTGGAAACAAAGGCAGTCGTCCGCAAGGCAACCGCAGAAGCTCTGGTCCGCCAAGGGGAAATAACGACAGAAGAAATTCTAATCAGTCGCAAAGCAGCGGTGGAGAAAGAAGGAATGGAAGCACTTCTTCAGGGAATGGATCAGGCAATAGACAAGGAACGAATGCCAATTCGTCTTCGAGCGATACGACACGCACTGGCCCGAAAAAACGTTATCAGCCGCGCAGCAACAGCCGCAATAAAAGTGAGTCTACTACCAACGGAAACGAAAGACCAAAACAAGATTCAACTCCAAAGACAAGCAGCGGCAAGTCGCCTGCTGAGAACAACGATCAAAAGCAATCTTGGTTAGCGAATTGGAAAATGAGACGCTTCAGTAAATAGAAACTTAGAAGTATTTTTTTATTGCTTCTTCCACGTCTTTAGGACATCGTATTGGACGACCCGTTTGTTTATCTACAAACACTAGGGTCGTCCAAGCTTTGTTTAGCACATCCTCTCCGCGTTTGGTTTCATATTCAAATCGGATACGTGCAGATGGTTTAGTGGTAATAATCGTTTCTATTGTCAACTCATCATCATAGTAAGCTGGCAAAAGAAACTTGACGTTGTACTCCACCACCGGCAGCAGCACTCCTTCATCCTCCAATGATTTGTACGTGATGCCAAGTGCACGCAATGTTTCTACACGCGCTACTTCGAAATAGGTAGCGTAGTTGCCGTAATATGCATAACCCATTCGGTCGGTTTCTGCGTAGCGCACGCGAATAGCATTTTTTGATGGAAACATGAGGGCAATGTCGAAAAGCTGACCATTGAAAAAAAACTTCGACAAAAATGAAATGAACAAAAAGCAATGAATTGTTGCTGAATCATTCATTTCAAAACAATTTTAAAACACTTGGAAAAAAAAAGTAAGCACGTGGAATTGAGTTTCTTACTCCGTTTGCATTGAAGTAAATATTTTTGTACTGTCAAGAATGCACGCCACACAAGGCTTTTGTAAAAATAATTCTACTGTCAAAAATATTTTCAATGCAATAGCAACAAACTTTTTTTTTTCACTGAATTCCTTATTCATTTGCCGTCACGTTTTTAAAATTTCAATTCTCTCTTCGAAATCTGTAAAGCGCCACACCTATTTTAGTTAACCGTTTAAACCATTCTAACCTAAATGAAGAAAGACCACAGCCAGGTTTGGGAGAACTGTCTTGAAATAATCAAAGACAATGTAAGCCCCCAAGGATTTAAGACCTGGTTTGAGCCTATCAAGCCTGTGAAATTGGAAGATGAAGTTCTGACCATACAGGTGCCTTCACAATTTTTCTACGAATGGTTGGAAGAACATTACGTAACACTTCTTAAAAAAATTATCCGCAAGGAACTTGGAGCTGAAGGAAGATTGGAGTACTCCATCATCATGGAGAACAACATGAACAACCAGAATCCTTACACCATTAAAGTTCCAACTACCAATCGCAAAGCGATTAAAAATGCGGCTGTATCGATGCCTTTGGATTTGGTGGAATCGCCCATCAAAAATCCATTCATCATCCCTGGCCTTAGGAAGATAAATGTAGATTCCAATCTGAATCCCAACTATTCGTTTGACAATTTTATTGAAGGCGATTGCAATCGTCTTGCACGCAGTGCAGGATATGCAGTGGCTAACAAACCAGGAGGAACCGCTTTCAATCCGCTACTGATATACGGTGGCGTTGGATTGGGCAAATCTCATCTCGCTCATGCCATCGGTATTGAGATAAAGAATAAGTTTCCAGATAAAACTGTTCTTTATGTCAGTAGCGAAAAATTCACCCATCAATTTATTGATGCTGTGAAAAACAATAGCGTGAACGACTTCTCGCACTTCTACCAAATGATGGACGTACTGATTATAGATGACGTTCAGTTTTTCAGCGGCAAGGAAAAAACACAAGACGTGTTCTTCCATGTATTCAATCATTTGCACCAAACGGGCAAGCAAATAATCATCACCAGTGATAAAGCGCCTGTGGAAATGCAAGGTGTTGAGCAGCGCTTGTTGAGCCGTTTCAAATGGGGCCTTAGTGCTGACCTACAAGTGCCTGCGCTTGAAACACGCATTGCCATTCTTAAAAAGAAAATGTATGCTGACGGTATTGAACTACCTGAAGATGTAGTTGAATACTTAGGCTATTCTATCACCAGCAATGTTCGTGAATTGGAAGGTGCGCTTATCTCTTTGATAGCACAATCATCACTGAACAAAAAGGCCATCACCATTGACCTAGCGCGTCAGATGATAGACAAGTTTGTGAAGAACACCGCGCGTGAAGTAAGTATTGATTACATCCAAAAAGTGGTGTGCGACTATTTCGATTTGCCTATAGAATTGCTGAAAAGCAAAACGCGTAAGCGAGAAATAGTTCAGGCACGACAAATTGCGATGTATTTTGCGAAGAAAATGACGAAGAGCAGTTTAGCAAGTATTGGTGCACACTGCGGTGGAAAAGACCACGCAACCGTGCTTCACGCCTGCCGCACAGTAAACAATCTTCAAGAAACCGACAAGCATTTCAGAAAATACTTAGATGATTTAGAAAAGAAATTGTCAATTGCTTAACCATAATTGACCTTTCTACATGAGAGCAAAGAAGCCGCCCCCTAATGGAGCGGCTTCTTTCGTTTCTAGTTATGCAGCCTTGTTGGTTATACGATTTCAAACGATGAACTCAATTCGTATATCAGTTTGATTTTCTGAAACTGAATACCTGTAGAGCTTCCACCCACTTTATCATAGCTCTGATACAAGCTATCATATTCATAGTATTTCCCAACCTGAATGCCCGCAGCTGACTTATAAATGGCTGAGGTTGTATTTTCAGAAATCCTTAGTGGGCCTCCACAAGACTTACCCAACTCCGCCAATAGATAGGTCGCTTTTTCCTTCGCATTTCGCATCGCCTGTTTGTGCGCCTGCGTTTTTAATTCTTCCATTTTTGAGTGCCATACGCGCTGAATATGCAGATAGATATATTCCACATCCTCCATCGCCTGAAAAACCTTACCGGCCTCTTCTGCAGTGCCCACTTTAAGTTCAAATTCTTTGGAGGTGAGCACATCCTTTTTGTTCCATCTCACTCTCACAAAGTCTCCGTTGGCATTACTTACTGAAAGATTGCTCATGCTTGCACCTGCTTCTTTCAACTTCGTCATCATCCGCTCTTCTTGCTGCGCAATAGTCACCTTTTCGCGACCATCCATGTATTCTTTCAAAGTGATGTTGATATAGATTTCATCAGGCACTACGTCCATTTCTGCATATCCATTTACCTCGATAGTTGGTTTGTCCGAAAATGTAGAAGTGGTTTGTGCTGCAATGAGAACTGTAAGCATCATTGCAAAAAGGGTTGTGGTGTACTTTTTCATTTCAATTTTATGGTTTTGTGGTCAAAGAAAATCTATTCATTTTATTGTTTACACGCATGTATTTAATTCAAAAAAACCAACACTAACTTCGGCCAATGTCCTCACAGCAAGAACTCACTCATATCGACAAACAAGGCAAAGTGCAGATGGTAGATGTTTCAGAAAAAAGCATCACCAAAAGAATTGCAATTGCAGAGAGCCGTGTTCAGTTGCCAGAAAATGTCCTCCTCTTGTTTGATGGCACAGACATCAAAATGCCTAAAGGTGCAGTATTTCAAATTGCCATCATTGCGGGCATCATGGCGGCAAAAAAAACAAGTGATCTTATTCCTCTTTGTCATCCGCTTGGATTAGATGATGTAAGTATCCAAATAGAGATTGAAAAAAATGAAGTGGTGATAAGAAGCACAGCAACCGTGCATGCCAAAACAGGAGTGGAGATGGAAGCACTAACAGCCGCTGGTGTCGCTGCACTAACCATCTACGATATGTGCAAAGCACTTTCACACAACATCATCATAAAAGAAATAAAACTGATCGAAAAAACGGGAGGCAAGCATGACTTCAAACTTGAATCATAAAAAGCACGCTGAGCTAAAGCGCACCGTTATGGGTTCGTTTGGAAGGAATGAAATAGCTATTTATGGCACCGAATGCAGCAAGATAAAATTATTTGCTGACCAACTTCGACAACAGCTGAGCCCTTTCGATATTGCCTACGTAGATGAAGACCACGCTGAAGAACAAGTGTCCAATTCCTTCGTTGGAACTCTTTTGCAACAGAAACGCACTTCAACAGAACTGCATCTGAAGAATTTCAAGAATGTCTTTCAAAACAGACTATTGCTCTCTCAAGCAGATTTGATAGTGGTAAATGGGAATCACTTTGCTGCCCAAAATCAACTGGTTTTTTGTAATGAAAAAAAGGAACAATCACTTCGAAAACGAAAGGATCAACTCACTCATGTAATTGCCATACTCTTGGAAGAAGGCCTGACCACCATTCCCGAATATGTAAAGGAAGTTGTCGAGAACCACGTGGATATCCCAACACTTTCTGTTTCAGACGAAGTTGCTCTAGCCTTTTTTTTTCAGACAACTTTTCTAAAACCGCCACCTCTGAAAGCATTGATAATGGCCGGAGGTAGAAGCACTCGGATGGGCGCAGACAAAGCCATAATGCAACATCACGGCATGGCTCAATTTGCTTTTCTAAAGCAAATGATGAATGATATGAAGATTGAGTCCTTCGTCTCTTGCCGTGCAGAGCAGCGCGAATATTTTGAAAATGAAAACTGCCAAGTGATTAGTGACCGCATAATCGATTGTGGACCTTTGGGTGGCATTGCAAGCGCATTTATGCATTCGCCCGATTCGGCTTGGCTGGTGTTGGCTTGCGATGTTCCTCTCTTGGATCAGCCCGTTCTCGAAGAACTGCTCTGCAAAAGAAGTCAGACTCACATAGCCACGTCATACATCAGCCCTTTTGATGGAATGCCCGAACCTTTGATTGCAGTTTGGGAACCAAAAGCATATTCTCAGATAATGCAATTCTTAGTTCAAGGTTACTCCTGCCCTCGCAAGGTTTTGATGAACAACAACACTTATCTGATTGCGGCTTCTGAACCTGAAAAATTAATCAATATGAATACGCCTGAAGATTTACAAAAATTAAAAGCATATATGAGCAAATGAGGATTTCGGCTTCAATTTTGTTCTTATGTATTGTTGTCTTTTCCTGCAGGAAAAAGGAGGAGAAAGTGCAGGCCTTGGCCACCATTTCTGTAAGTAAAAGTGTTCGTCTAAACGATTTGAAAATAGTGGATGACACCACATGGATAGCCTGCGGGGGAAAGCGTGATATAGAAGGCTACATTTTCAAAACACTAGATGGTGGCACTACTTGGTCGCTTTATTCATCAGAGTTTCAGAAGAGTATTTATTGCCTTGATTTTCCGACCAAGGATATTGGTATAGCTGGAGGTGATTTTTTGCATTTGTGGCAGACCAATGATGGCGGGGCAACATGGAATTTTCTTTGGCTGGCAGATCAAGTCCCATTCAATGGTGAAGATCGTCCTGCAGTGCGCGACATAAAAATGCGAACCCCTTTTGACTGGTATTTCTGTGGTGGCGAAAACTTGGGCGAGGGCGTTATCTATGAAACACATGATGGCGGTGATATCTGGAATTTTTCATTTCAGCAGCATGAATTGAGCACCATTGAACTAACGCAAAACGGAAACATGATCGTTGGCGGTCATGGCGCGGTATTCACCTTCAGCGATTCGCTTTCGTCTTTGCATCAAACCAATTTTGAAAATGATTTTATAAAGTCATGCGCGAACTTGGATAGCGATGAATGTGTGGCAGTGAGTTATGATGGAGCCATCTATCGCTCCAGTGACAATGGTGAAAATTGGAATGAAGTAGTAGATGCCAACAAGACTCTTTCGTCTCGCGTGAATTGGAATAAAGTAGAATGGAGTGGTAACAAACTAATAGCGGTTGGCAACGCTGGCAACTTTACTGCAAGCAACGATGGTGGCTACACTTGGTCGCATTTTCAACTAGAACAAGAGCCGAATCTGTACAGTATCGCTTTCCGTAATGAAGAAGCTTGGGCAACAAGTGATAACGGAAAAATATATCGCATTCAATGAAAAAATTACTCTCTCCATTCTCCGTTTTCTTCATTTTCAGTTCTGTTCTCATTGGCATTTCTTGCAATCAAGTATCTAATACTAACGACAAGGTCAGTGTTATTTCAACCTTAAATCCAAAATGGGCAAAGGGTTTCGCAATACAAACAATGAGTGATTCTACTAAACGAATTATACTATTCAATCTTGAAAAAATGGGAGATACCTTGAGCGTGACAGAATGGAGACCAAAGCAAGTAGAAAGAGTCGCATGCCTTTCCACTACGCACATTGCCATTCTCCAAAAACTTGATCAACTTGATGTTTTAAAAGGTGTTGGTTTTGCCGAACTTGTCCAGAATACCGAAGCAAAAACAAAAATTCAAGCAGGTTCCATTATCAACCTAACGACTAGTCATGATGTAGATGCAGAAGTGGTTTTCAGCGTAAATCCGCAGCTCTTCTTTGTATACCCATTTGGAGGAATGAATTATGAGCGCTATAAGGAAAAAAACATTCCGTGCATCCCTATTTCCGAATACCTTGAAACACATCCACTAGGACGAGCTGAGTGGATAAAGGTCTTTGGCGCATTGCTCAATGAAGAAAAAAAAGCCGAAGAAGTTTTCAATGCCATTGAAAAAGAATATCTAACACTAAAAGAATTGGCAATGACCCGATCTGAAAAATCACCTTCAGTGTTCACGGGTTTCTATGATAGCGGGAGTTGGTTCGCACCGCCCGGTAACAGTTTTGCAGCGCAGTTCATATTGGATGCCGGGGCAGACTATATTTTTTCGGATAGTATCAGCTCTGGCAATATTGTGATTCCATTCGAGACCATGCTCGATAGAACATTTAATGTAGACTTCTGGGGAAAAATAGTTTTTGAAGAAGGTGCTTTGACCCAAGACAAAATTGCTGAAGATGATGAGCGCCTTACACAACTGAAATCATTTAAAGATGGCAACATCTTTTATTGCAATGCAGCGGAAACAGACTACCACGGAGATGCTGTAATGCAACCTGAAATAATTTTGAAAGACTTGATTCTTGTTTTTCATCCTAAGTTACTTCAAGATCACAAACCAGTATACTTTAAATCAATTCATTCCCATATATAAATGAAAAGGGTAATTCCATTGGTACTATCAATACATGCAATTGCTTCTCTGGTTAGTTGTCAAATCAATCGAGATGCGGCTATAGTGAATTCATCAATTCCAATCAAACAGAAACAAATTCAAGACATAAAAGATGCAGCACTCTGTAGATGCATTTACAAGGAAATCCCCTTAACCCAAGAGCAGGTGGCTGATGACGGAAGTCTAGGTGGTTACGTCATGATGAGCGATGCACCAATTCCTGCTTTCGAAGATCTTCATGATTTCGTGCAATCATATTTAGATACAATACACTATGAAAGCGCCACAAATGCAAACTTAGGAATGATGAAATGCATTAACTTTTACAGAAGCCAGAAACTCCATGAGTACGCTCTCAAATACACGAATGAATAAAAGCTAAACTCGACCCTTCACAATCTCTTCGACCACATTTGGATCTAGTAGCGTAGAGGTATCACCAAGATTAGAAACTTCACCCTCAGCCACCTTTCGCAATATTCTTCGCATGATTTTGCCTGAACGTGTTTTTGGTAATCCGCTAACAAACTGAATTTTATCGGGTTTGGCTATTCCTCCAATTTGCTTTGCAACAGTTTCCGTAATTTCTTCTTTCCACGATTCCAAGGCAGACTTAGGATCGTTGAGGATGACATAAGCGTATATGCCTTGTCCCTTAATGTCATGCGGATATCCCACTACTGCGCTCTCCACTACTCTATCACTTTCGTTTATAGCGTTCTCAATCTCTGCGGTTCCAAAGCGGTGGCCACTTACGTTGATCACGTCATCCACTCGGCCAATAATTCTATACAAACCATTTGCATCCCTGCGAGCACCATCACCTGTAAAATAAAGATTCTTATACGTTGCGAAATAGTTGATGCGGCATCGCTCATGATCGCCCCATGTAGTGCGCAGTATGGAGGGCCAAGGAAATTTAAGGCACAGATACCCTTCCACGTCATTGCCCATCACTTCATTGCCTTGTGCATCCACAAGACAAGGTTGAACACCCGGCAGAGGCCGCCCAGCATGAGCAGGTTTCAAATCAGAAATCCCACTGAGCGCTGAAATCATAATACCACCAGTTTCAGTTTGCCACCAAGTATCCACAACTGGGCAACGTCCCTTTCCTATTTGTTGGTGGTACCAATGCCATGCTTCTTCATTGATGGGTTCACCTACACTGCCAAGTGTTTTTAATGAAGACAAATCATAAGGCTTCACAAAATCGTCTCCACAAGCCATGAGGGAACGAATAGCGGTTGGAGCTGTGTAAAAAATATTCACCTTATGCTTTTCAACTACTTGCCAAAATCTGCCTGCATCAGGAAAGGTGGGAATGCCCTCAAACATCATGGTAGTTGCACCATTCAGCAGAGGACCATATAAAATATAAGAGTGCCCCGTCACCCAACCAATGTCTGCAGTGCACCAGAAGACATCTTTCTCTTCGTACTGAAAAACATTCTGAAATGAATAGGCTGCATAAACCATGTATCCTCCACAAGTATGTACCACACCTTTGGGCTTGCCTGTGCTGCCAGATGTGTAAAGTATAAACAACGGATCTTCGCTTTGCATGATTTCAACTTCACACACATCTGATGCATCTTTCACCAACTCGTGATACCATACATCTCGGCCTGGTTTCATTTTTACACTCTCATTC
Source organism: Flavobacteriales bacterium (assembly GCA_031414655.1). GTDB lineage: Bacteria > Bacteroidota > Bacteroidia > Flavobacteriales_D > Sanyastnellaceae > JANNVZ01. Next base: position 73,167 of record JANNVZ010000015.1, on the reverse strand, counting down.
ATTCTATTCACTACCAAAATCTGTTTTACAGAAGAGCAACTTTGCACAGCCTCATCCACTGTCGTTTTTACAGCTATACTTTTAGCTCCACGACTCATCGCATCGCTTGTAATAACGAACGCACACAGCGAATCATTGATTCTATCAGCAATAGAATTTGAACTGAAACCTGCGAATACGACTGAATGAATTGCTCCAACGCGTGCGCATGCCAGCACCGCGAAAGCCAATTCAGGAATCATGGGTAGATATATACAAACGCGATCGCCTTTAGTTACGCCTATTTTCTTTAGCACGTTGGCCATCCTATTTACTTCAGAAAGAAGTTGAGCGTATGAGAATGTTTTTACGGCTTCTTTCGGATCATTAGGCTCCCATATGAGCGCGGTCTTATCGGGATGAACAGCTGCATGTCGGTCCAAACAGTTTTCTGATATATTCAATTCGCCACCATCAAACCAACGCACTTCCGGCTTCTCAAAATTCCATTGCAGTGTGGTGTGCCACTTCTTTCGCCACACAAAATGATTGGCAATACCGTCCCAAAACTGCTCAGGTCGGTTAACGCTTTGCTGATACTCCCTTTCGTATTGCTCCTTTGATTTTATGTGATATGCCATAAGATAAATTTTCTGTGCTAATTAAAATCAAATCGGTTCATAAAAGCATCATGACTCATCTTCAGAAGATGAAACTTAAGCTGTTATTTGCTTTGTATGAATTCTGTTAAGTATCAAAAATCAATCAGAGCAGTTCTTGCTTACACTGTGCTGCTAGCAACTGCTGTTTTCTGTGGCTGCGATAGTCACAAAGGTTTTGAAAAACTCGAGAGTGGCATTTACAAAAAGCTAAATGGCTTTGGCGATTGTTCCCCAACATTGAAAGATGCTGAGTACTTCATCATGAATGTCACCTATAAAAAATGGAATGAACCTGATAGCGGGTATCAATTTGAACTCCATCACGGGGCGCTTACTCAAACTGGGGCTGCTACTGGAATAACAAAATATCCAATCGGATTACGACTCAATCAACAACTGGACTCAATGAAATGCGGTGATGACATCACATTCATTCTGCCATTTGAAGAAATAGATTTTACGTACCTGTCTGCCTTTGCTGATTCTACCAGTTACCTGCTTGAGCAACAAATGGAACTAAGGCTTCATCTAAAAAAGACCTTTACCCGTTTGGAATACCTAAACTATCTTATGGCAAGTGCTCAGCAAAATGAACTAGCAGAGACGGATGCGATTGAGCTCTTTCTCATGAATCAAAATGAGTATCCATATGAAAAAAGTGGCGACTGCTTTATTCAAAGAATAAAAAGTACACAAGGAGATAGCATAAAGGCGGGTCGCGAAATCACCATTGAATACACCACCCATCTGCTGAATGAAAAGCAGTTAGATTCCGCTACCACCATGCAATTTCCATTTGGCAGACCCGAACAACTGATAGGTGGATTGCAATATGGACTCAGTCTGATGAGAGAAGGAGAGCAAGCAAGGATTTACTTGCCTTCGTATTTGGCTTTTGGGAAGAATGGCAGTAGTACCGGTATTGTTCCGCCTAATACACCAGTTTTCTTTGAAGTAAAAGTGATGGAAGTAAAAGCACTGGAAGATTTTTTAAAGAAAACCAAACACATTTGATTTTCTTCCGTTGAAGCAGCATCATCTTCTACCCTATTTTGAAGAATCTGCTATACATCCTGTCATTATTACTGTCTTCGCAAGCATTGATTGCGCAGGACAATCTTGGCATTGCAGGCAGTACTCACGCCCCTGTTAATACCATGTTGAATAACCCCTCTACCATAGTAGACTCGAGGGCATTCATTGATTTTAATCTTGTGGGTTTGGGCGTTTTTGCACGAAATAATTTTGCTTATCTCGATGGGAAATCATTTTCGTTTTCCTCTTTAGCACAGACAGAAATGCCATTGTTCAACAGGAAGAATGCACCTTACAATGCCTATGCTGACGCAATTGTGCATGGTCCAAGTTTGACATTTGCAGTAAAAAAACATGCTTTTGGTTTTTACACAGCAGCTCGTGTAGTGGCTGATGTACGCGGTATTCCAGAGAGCCTTGGTTACTACATAACGGAAGGTTTTCAGTACCGCGAACAAATGGGCGTGCAACAAACAGTAAATAACCTGAGGGCAAACGGCCTCGCTTGGGGTGAAGTTGGCTTGAGTTACGGAACCATATTGGCAACAGATGGAAATGCTATAATTCAAGGAGGTATAACCGCCAAAAGATTGTTGGGAGCAGCAGGAATTGGTCTTCGTCTTGACGACTGGACATATTCGGTGCAAGACAGTTCCAGAATAGAAACTCAAGTCTTTCAAGGGGAATACGGATTCAATGACCCCACTCAAAATGCATCATACATCAACGGAAAAGGTTGGGGATTTGACATGGGCATTACCTACAAAATGCGCAAAAGCAGCAGTGAAGGTTACACACCCCACGACCCTTGCACGGATGGTGACTACCTCTACCGCATTGGATTTTCAATGCTAGATGTAGGAAGGATAAAATTCACAGGGCCTTTTTACAGAAATGTATTTAATCAAAATGAAGGAAGTGAGTGGAACGACTATCAAGGCACAAGTGCAAATCAAGTAAGTGACCTCGATAGTCTTTTCAATAACAACTTCAATCTTACGCAGCAAAATGGAGCTGATGGACAATTCAAAATGAAATTGCCTACGGCCCTTTCAGTGCAGGCTGATTACAACTTGGGTCACCATTTTTACTTGTACGGTGCCATTACTTATGGTCTTCCTCGCTTGAATAGTTTGGGTGTTCAGCGCGCTTCTTACTTTGGTCTAGCACCTCGCTGGGAAACAAAAAGATTTGAAGCATCCATCCCCATTTCTCTTTATGAATGGAAACATCCTCAGGTTGGATTTATGATGAGGCTGAACAGCATAATTATCGGGAGTGATAATCTTGGATGGCTGCTTTTCAATCAAGATATTTATGGTGCTGATATTTATGTCAACATCAAATACACCATCTTCAAGCATTGGAAATGCAGAACGAAAAAGGATAAAAGCAAACCATTGCTGAAACGAAGTAGCAAAGAACCCCTGCCCTGCCCTGCATGGTAATGAGTAACTGCTCCTTGAAAGAAAAAGCGCCTACAAGATTGTAGGCGCTTTTTCTTTTTACACCAATGAATTACCCATTTGAAGGCAGAACAACAGGCTTAGCAGGGGCAGTTTCACCGCTGCTTGCATCCGCTTTAACGTTACCCTTTATATGTATCACCTTCACCGGTTCATTCACTGCATTGGAGGTTACAGTAACTGATTTGTTGAATGGCCCAACGCGAGAGGTGTCATACTTTACCTTGACGGCAGATGTCTCCCCGGGCATGATGGGATTGTTGTCACACTTCGGAGTTGTGCACCCACAACTCTCCTTGCACTTTGAGATAATGAGTGGCTCTGTGCCCGTGTTCGTAACCGTAAATGTGCAAGTGCCTTCGCCTTTGAAATCTATAGTGCCGAAGTCATAGGTATCACTATCTATTTGAATAGATGGCCCCATAACTGCGGGTGCTTGTGCTAGTGCAACTGCCATCGTACCGATGGCCATTGCAATGGAAAGAATTACTTTTTTCATAAGAATAATAATTAAATGGTTGATTTTTAAATTTCACATTTGCTCATTTGATGAGTACTGCAGTTGTCACCCTTTGGCATTTGCTTGAGCGAATATTCTCTCCACTTCATTTCATTTCTTAAATGATTAACGTCAGTATAAAAGCTTTAACAGGATATTCTAAAACAAAATCATAACACCTAACATTTCATTGTAAAACGAAGCCGACTCCTAAAAAAAAGAGCAACAAAAAGGCCATCTCATTTGCTGAGATGGCCTTTCCTTTTTCTTTGCTAAGAAGACACTACTTCTGCACTACCAGTGTTTGTGTTTCTTGTTTGTTAGCTTGAGTAAGAACCACTTTGTAAGAACCATTGGCTAGGTCTTGTGTTAAGGTAATTCTATTGCCGCCCACAACGGAGTCAGCACTTATCATTTGAGACACTATCAACTTTCCAGTCATGTCGAGTATTTCAATTTTACTTGCTACCTTTCTAAAATCAATGGCCGTTTTAAATTGAACATGAATCAGGTTGTCGCGCAATGGATTTGGAAATACTTCCCAGCTATTGGTCACTGCCTCTTTACTCTCTGATACTGCAAGCACCGCTTGCTGCTCTTGATTGCCGCCATCAAAATGGCAAGTGCCGTCATTGAATGTAGCTTGTACACTGTAATTAGAAGCTGCTGAATCGGTGCAACCAAATGTTTGAGCTTGGGTGGTTGTGAAAGTCAAACCCTTTTTCTGCCACACTTGCTGAGGGCTAGTCCATCCTTGCAGATTCAACGTTCCGGTGACCACACCAGTTGTAGTGAACTGAGCTATTAGAACAAGACCTGCAGCATCTGCCGTGCACTTGGCATCTGTTGGAAGCATGAACCAACCTCCATTGTTTACCAAAATGCTTTGGCCTTCATTAAATTCAGTGAAGTCAACTCCTATATCCCACATTCCATTGTCAGTGCTGTTGCTATATCCCAAGGTGATGTAAGAATCATATTGCAATGCAACACTGGTTTGCATAGTGGCATCGCTCAAATTAACTGCACTGTTTCCTCCATACTCATGCTGGTAGAAGGGGGCCGTGCTCTCAATTGTCAATGGATTTTGCATATCACCAAAAACGATATGAAGTGAATGTGTCACTTCTGGCATTTGAGCAAACACGCGGTAAGTATCGCCCGCAACCGCTCCGTTGTTGTTCACCTTTTGCACTATCAACTGGACATCATTAGCCTGCGCTAACGACACGAGTGTAGAAGCAATAAGAAAAGTAAGAAGTTTTTTCATGCTGTTGAGATTGAATTTTGTTTCTTGTAGATTAGATGACACAATGTTAGGTTGCATTTGGGTTATTCAAAAGAAATATTTCAACTTGTTTTAGCCATCCCTTCTTAGTTGAAATGCAAAACAAATTTTGCTACTTAGGAATTTCATCCCTTCTTTCACACCCAATCAAAACAACCCTTTATGGCCTTCCCATCAGATCTAGAAATTGCACAAGCCTGCAAATTGAAGCACATCAATGAAATAGCTTCAAGGTTAAAAATAGACGTAGACCATCTTGAGCACTACGGCAAATTCAAAGCAAAACTGCCGCTGCAACTCATCAATGAATCTGCCTTACAAAAAAGCAAACTGATACTTGTTACCGCCATCACCCCCACTCCAGCAGGTGAAGGAAAAACCACCACTTCCATAGGTGTGACTGAGGGGCTGAATAAAATTGGGAAGAATGCTGTCGTTGTTTTGCGCGAGCCATCGCTTGGCCCCGTCTTCGGCATCAAAGGCGGTGCAGCAGGTGGCGGCTATTCGCAAGTGGTGCCAATGGAAGACATCAACCTGCACTTCACAGGTGACTTTGGAGCAATAGAAAAGGCGAATAACCTCTTGGCAGCATTGATCGATAACAATATCCAAAGCAAACAAAACAATCTTGGATTAGATCCACGCCAGATATATTGGAAGCGTGTAATGGATATGAACGACCGCTCCTTGCGCAACATCACCATTGGACTTGGTGGCACCACCAACGGTATTCCAAGGCAAGATGGCTTCAACATAACACCCGCCAGCGAAGTGATGGCCATTCTCTGCATGAGCAAAGACATTGATGACCTAAAACAAAAACTGGGGAACATTTTTGTCGGTTTTACTTATGATAAAAAGCCGATTTACGCGCGTGATCTGAAAGCACAAGGAGCTATGGCTGTCTTACTGAAAGATGCCATTAAACCAAATCTGGTGCAAACGCTTGAGGGCAATCCTGCCATTATTCATGGTGGTCCATTTGCAAATATTGCCCAAGGCACTAACACAATCATAGCCACCAAAATGGGACTTACCATGTGTGACTACGCTGTAACTGAAGCAGGCTTTGGTGCTGACCTGGGCGCTGAAAAATTTATGGATATTAAATGTGGCTATGGAAATTTGAAACCAAATGCAATCGTATTAGTTGCTACGATTCGCGCGCTACGCCACCATGGTGGAGCCAAAAAAGAAGAGTACAATACCGCTTCAATGGAACGCGTACAAAAGGGATTTGAAAACCTTGAAAAGCATATTGAGAACTGCAGAAAGTTCGGATTAAATCCGGTGGTGGCCATCAATCATTTTCCAACAGACACAGAGGAAGAAATAAATTTTGTGATAGAAAAATGCGCTGCGATGGGCGCAAAAGCCATTGTGAGCAAAGGCTTTGCGCAAGGTGGCGAAGGCACCACAGAACTGGCACAAGCTGTAGTAAACGAAATAGAATCGGGCAAAAACAATTTTAAACCACTGTACGATTGGGCACTACCTGTGAAAGAAAAAATAAGCACAATTGCGAAAGAAATTTATGGCGCTGATGATGTGCATTACACCAAAGAAGCGGAAAGCGGATTAAAAATGATAGACAAACTTGGCCTTGCAGGTTTGCCAATTTGTATGGCAAAAACGCAAAAAAGTTTTAGCGATGATGAAAGCAAAATTGGCAGGCCGCGCGACTTTGTTGTCACCGTGCGCGAATTTGAATTTGCTGTAGGTGCCGGCTTCATCATTCCCATTCTGGGCGAAATGATGCGCATGCCCGGCTTACCTGTGGTGCCTGCCAGCGAAGGAATGGACATAGATAACAACGGTGTTGTGACAGGACTTTCTTAGTAGCGTTATGGCCGAACCACTCAAGTTGATGTACAACTTGCAAAAGATGCAAGAAGTAGCTGAGCATATTAAGCGCTATCACAAATCATTCAACGAAGAAAAATTTCTAGCTCACTTCAAAACCAAAGAGTGCAATGAAGCCGAATTGAAGACACGTGTGGGCTTGATAGCTCGAGCTTTGCACACTAGTCTGCCTGCTAATTACAAAAAGGCAATTGATGTTTTAGTTCCTGCAAGCAGTCATCTCAGTTGGGGTTACTTCGGAGTATTCTTTGCTGACTTTGTGGAGCAATACGGCCAAGATGATTGGGATACTTCCATGTATGCACTTTCAGAATTTACTAAAACCAGCACTGGAGAATTTGCCATCCGTCCTTTTATAGTAAAAGATGAAAAGCGGGCAATGAAGCAAATGATTGCATGGAGTAAAGATGAGAATCATCACATCAGAAGATTGAGCAGCGAGGGCTGCAGGTCTCGCCTGCCTTGGGGTTTAAGACTACAGACTTTTGTAAAAGATCCAACTGTTATACTACCTATTCTGGAAAATTTGAAAAACGATCCAGAACTTTATGTGAGGAAAAGTGTGGCCAATAACCTCAATGACATTTCGAAAGACCACCCTGCTGTTGCGCTTGCTATTGCCAAGAAATGGATTGGAAAAACAGAAGGCACCAATTGGATTGTAAACCATGCCATGCGCGGCTTGCTAAAATCAGGCAACAAAGAGGCACTTGCCCTATTTGGTCATCATAATGCAAAAGGAATAGAAGTGAAGGCGCTGAAACTATCGGCATCAAAAATCAAATTGAACGATGTATTGAAGTTTTCATTCGTAGTTGAAAACAAAAACAACAAAGCCACCAAGTGCCGAATTGAGTATGCTGTAGACTACAAAAAATCTAATGGAAGTCATTCCAGAAAAGTATTTCAAGTAACTAAGGCGACTTTAGATAAAGGCTCACATGCATTTAGTCGCTCACAAAGGTTTCAAGACTTTACTACACGTAAGCACTATGGTGGAGTGCATCATGTTTCGATTCTTGTGAATGGCGATGAAAAAGCTACCTTGAGTTTCAGTCTGTCAATTTGAATCAATTGAGTCCAATGCTTTAAGTATTATCTCACAAGCTTTGCTCATCTCTTCATCTGTAATTGTTAACGGGGGTGCGATTCGAAATGATGCAGGACAAGACAAAAACCAAAAACTGATAAGACCATTGGCAAGACAATGCTCTACAACTTGCTGCACCGCATCAGCACTTTCTAAATCTATTGCGAAGAACAAGCCGAGTTGGCGAACTTCTCTAACTGCCTTATGTGTGCGAAGTATTCCTGCTAACCACTTTCCTTTTCGCTCCACATCAGTTACCAGCTTTTCTTGCTGAAACACTTCTAGCGTGGCGGCCACTGCTGCGCAGATTACAGGATGCCCTGCAAATGTGCTGATGTGACCTAGCATGGGATCATGTGTGAACTGTTGCATTTTCTCTTTTGGAGCAACCATGCATCCCACGGGCATTCCACCTGCCAGTGCTTTGCCCAAAACAAGTATGTCAGGCACCACACCAAATTGCTCGAATGCGAACATGCTGCCCGCTCTGCCCATTCCACATTGTATTTCATCCAGTATAAGCAAAGCGCCAAAATCATCACATCGTTTGCGCAATTCTTTTAGGTATTTAGGAGTCGGAATACGAATGCCCGCATCACCTTGAATCGTTTCAGCAATTACACAGGCAGTCTTTTCATCAATGAGTTGCAAGTCGTTCAATTCATTAAAGCGAATGAAATGCACATCAGGCAGCAGAGGTCTGAAAGCAGACTTCTTTGCTTCATTGCTGCTCACACTCATGCTGCCATGTGTGTTGCCATGATATGCTCCACACATTGCAACCAGTTTCGTTCTGCCTGTAACCCGCTTTGCGAGTTTGAGTGCAGCCTCAATGGCTTCCGTTCCGCTGTTCACAAAGTAACACGTGTCCAATTGTACAGGTAATAAATCCGTAAGAAGTTTCGCAGCTTTCACTTGAGCTTCCTGCACATACTCGCCATATACCATCACGTGCATGTGTTTGTCCAATTGTGTTTTGATGGCATTGATCACATGCTGAGTGCCATGACCAATGTTGCTCACACCAATTCCGCTTATCATATCCATGAATGCCCGACCACTCTTGTCATAGATGTAAATTCCTTCAGCGCGATCAATAACCAACGCAAATGGATACATCGTTGTTTGAGCTAGATGGTGATTAAGGAGGATGCGATTTTCTTTCATACTTTGTTTTAAATAACACACGCATGCCACGGACTAAAAGGATTTACACAGATTTCATCCTTTTTCATCCTTTCAATCCGTGAAAGCTCAATCCGCCCTTTCCGTGTTCCATTTTTTACTTAATAATTATTTCGTCCGCAAAAATCCAAGGCTTGCCACCAGCACCAAGATGCCAGTTTGGGATGATATCAAAGGCAGGTTTAACAACTAACATTACATATCGTCCGGCAGTTTGCTGTTGAAGAGTAAATTCTTTTGTCTTTGCACTTTCATCGTTTGTAGCTCCATCATTTTTTATTACTCCAACACTCATGTAATCTGATGGATCGCCTGATACAAAAAACTCAATTTCAGACGGAAACCATATCCACGATTTTATTTCTTCTATGCAAGAAAGTGAAATGCTTGAAATGATTTGATGTGATCCAAGATCGATTTGCACTTGCACATTTTGGCCTTGCCAGCCTTGCCAGGCGCCTACTCTGAAGTCGCTGCTGCCGCGCATTCCATCAATCAAAGCTTCGTTGCCTCCTGCGTGGTATTGGTTGCTGAATGGCGTGAGTGATGTAATCACGATATCGCTCTTTCTCTTTTGAAAGTTGGCAGATTCTCTTTTGCTCCTGAATGATTCATTCTTTACTGCATATGATTCAACGCGAGTTTCATTATCAATCATGAAACGACTTTCGCCAAAGCCATGATTGTTCATCGCATTTTGTCCTGTGCGAAAAACACTTGAAACAACGGCAACCGCTGTGTCTGCGCAGTATACAAAAATTTCTACTGGATCAGTAAAGGAAGTCTGCGGCCCTTGAATAATGGGCATTGGCAAAATCAGGTAATCGCTCACTTTGCTCATGGGCCTTTCATTCACCTTCACTTCATGTCCGCCAAGTATGTATTTGTGATCCACTTGCAGGTAAGGATTGAAAGTGATGAACTCTGGTTTGCCTGGGCACACCGAATACAAATTGTTTTTTGCCAACACATACCACGCACTCATTTGTCCACAGTCTTCATTGCCACACAATCCATCGGGAGTGTTGTGGTATTGTTCACTCATTATTTGCTTCACTTTTTTGTAAGAAGCATAACACGAAGGCTCATAACAAATAAGGCCGTAGTTATATAAAAAAGCAGTGTGATGACTGGGCTCATTGCCATGCGCATACTGTCCAATCAGTCCGGTGATGTCCGATTGTTCGCGGCCAGTTGTTTCTGTTTTCGCATTGAACAATTCATCCACACGATTAAAAAATGCCTCATGGCCTCCAACATATTCTATCAGCGTTTCTATGTCATGCGGCACGAAGTAGGAATATTGCCAGGCATTGGCTTCGGTGTAGTTGAAGTCCACCTGATAAGGATCGAATGGTTCAGGAAAGCCGCCATTTCTGCGTGGGCGCATGAAGTTGGTTTCTGGATCGAAAAGATTTTTCCAGTTTTGTGACCGCTCTATGAAACGTTTGTAAATTACTTCCTCACCTTGCGCTTTTGCAAATTGCGCAATGCACCAATCGTCATAAGCAAACTCCAATGTCTTGGAAACACTTTCGCTGAATTGATCGGAAGGCACATAGCCTAATTGCTCGTACAATTCCTTTTCCTTCTGCGGCCCGGTTGCCGTTTTCACCATGGCTTCCATTGCAAGTTTCTGATCGAAGTTGGTAATGCCTCGCATGTAGGCATCCACAATTACAGGCACGCTGTGGTATCCAATCATACAATACGTTTCGTTGCCTGCAAGTTCCCACACAGGCAGTTCACCTCGCTCTTTGTACATCTCCAAAAAGGTAACTATCCAATCGCGTGTGCGCTCAGGCTCCAATTCACTCATCAGTGGATGATAGGCGCGAAATGTATCCCACAAACTGAAAACGGTATAGCGTGTATAGCCTTCTGCAACATGGATTTTTTTGTCCATTCCGCGATAGCGTCCGTCCACATCGCTCCAGATATTTGGAACTGTGTAGCAGTGATACAATGCGGTGTAATACTTCGCATATTCATCGTCATTGGTTTCTGTAATGGGTGCCTTTGCAAGACTTGCTTCCCATTTTGTTTTTGCATCGCTTCTATATTTATTGAAGTCCCAATGCTGCGCTTCAGCATGTAGGTTTTTCCTTGCACCGTCCACATCCGTTCCGCTTATTCCAACTTTTATCATCACATCATCAGTCACATCAAACTTGATACTGAATACTTGCACTTGTTCCATCACTGAGTTCATCTTTCCGCTTGAGTCAGCTTCTTGATACATGATATCGAGCTGAGTAAAATCTCTAAATGGTTTGCTGAACACAGCGTAGAAATAGCAATGTTGTTCTGTTGCCCAACCTTTGCTTACACGATAGCCATAGATGACGGTGTCGCCTATTGTTCCAATATCATAGTAGAGCAATTCATCTCGGTGCATCATATCTATAAACATTCTGCATGAATCGCCAGAGGCGAAAGAATACTTGTGAATGCCTGTGCGATCGGTGGTCGTAAATTCTGCGTTGATGTTGTAATCATCCAAATGAACTTTGTAATAGCCTGGATGCGCCTCTTCTGTTTCGTGTCTGAATTTGCTTTTGTATGCATCGCCCCAGTTGTCTGCTGTTTTCAAGTTGTTGTTCGTGGGCATAAAAAGTATATCGCAATAGTCAGGCACACCCGTTCCTTGCAAGTGGGTGTGTGAAAAGCCATAGATAGAACTATCGCTGAAGTGATAGCCTCCGCAGCCATCCCAACCTTCGAGGCGTGTGTCAGGAGAAAGTTGTACCATACCGAATGGCGAAGTGGCTCCCGGATAAGTGTGGCCGTGGCCACCTGTGCCTATGAATGGATTTACAGCGTCAAAAGGATCGGGCGCATCATATCTGGTAGAATATTTATCGCTGTAGTCCCATCCCGTAGTTCCCTTTTGTTTCGATTTACATGAAACTATCAAAGTGATTGCGCCTATCAAAACTGCCAAATGGCGTGTTGTTTTCATGCTTCAAATATGTATCATGAAACTACTTTGAATGGCGAAATGTCTTAAAACAAAACAGGCCATCTTTCGATGGCCTGCTAAGTGTAAGCGGTTAATAAGGTTAAACAAGTAATTACTCAACTATCAGCTTAGTAGAAGCTGTATTTTCATTCATAGAGAATTCAATATGATAAACTCCTGCGGCTACATCATTCAATTCCATTTGGAAATTGTTAGCGCCTGTTGAAGTATTCCACTGGGCAGTTTTTACTATGCAGCCAAACTGGTCCACAAGTTTCACATTCATCTTACCGTTAGCAATGCTAGTGAATGCAATCGCCACATTCTCAGATGCAGGATTCGGAAAAACGTTCATTGAAGTTATTTCTGTCAGTTCTTCAATGCCTGTAACAGTTACAACAACTTCCTCTCTTTCGCTCGGGCATTCCCATGATGCAGCAACCACAGTCCAATCGTAAAAGTAGTAGTAATAGTTGTCAGCATCGTTTTCATTGTTAACATTAGTTCCAGTAATGGTAGCTAGGCCATCAAGGTCATAAGGGAAATTGTATGGCGAATCAGATTCAAGGTTCTTATCTCTCCATAAACCGTGGTTCGTTGAATTGCACTTAAGGCCATAACCGGTGCCTTCAGGAACGAATAAGTTCAAGGTAATCACATTCGCGCCTACCGGTGCGTTCACAATAACTTCTGAAATAACTGTGGCGCCCTGAACAATTTGAATTGTCCTGTTACCTGCAGTTTCTGTAAACACTTTTACAGATTCAATGGTCAAGTCTTGAGCAGCATCAAATTCAAGATAGAATCCAACAGAGTTATGATAGACTCCTTCAGATTCCATATCTTGTGCTGCCTTACCACCGGTGCCTTCGCCACCGCCATGAGTTGTAACATCCTCAACCCAATAAGAAGTTGTTGCGTTGATTGAAGGTGTGATGTATATATTACCCATGCCAACTGGTGTTACTGCATCAACGGCATCGTACCAGCGAACATCTGTTCCACCAACAACTTCGAGCGTAGCGGATCCTATTTCTGTTAAGGTCACATCATTTACTACTGGTGTTGATGGAGCATCATAAACCACTACCTCTATTGTTTCAGAAGTCGAAACACTTCCAGCACACTCATTAGTAATATCCACTGAATAAGAACCGCTTTGAGTAATGGTTACTGCTTGCGTGTCTTGGCTGTTGCTCCAGTCAAACGAATTTCCTGGACTTGCTATAAGCTGAACGCTTCCGCCTTCACAGAATTCCAAATCGCCACTTACAGTCACAGTAGCAGGTGTATTTTCAATTAAGGTTATCTCAATGGTATTGGATGTTCCTCCGCAACCTTCTTCGTTCCAAACTATTAAAGAGTAGTTTCCGCTCTGTCCAACTTCAATTTCAGAAGTAGTTTCTCCAGTACTCCACTGGTAGCTTCCTTCGAAGCTCGCTATGGTGAGAGTAGCTGTTTCGCCTGGACAAATGTTTGTGCTGCCGTTAACATCAATAGTTGCAGTGGGTGAAGTACAGTCTTCTTCCGTTACTTCTGTCCAACCATTTACTGTTGGGTTGTCGATATATTGAATGTTTCCCGATGGCCAAAAAACAAGAGCGAAATCAACTTCTGTTGCCCCGCCTAATCCGAAGTGGCACATGGAAGTATTCGTGATTCCATAACTCTCTCCACAATGTATCTCGCGTATTTGAACACCAAATGGGCCATGTATTTCAACCGTAGCGCCCGCAGCATCCTTGTTGCTGATAACGCCTTCTAAATCGAACACTATAAAGTTGTTGTCACCACCACCATTGATAAAGAGGCGGTCGTCATTGTCAGCATCCCAACTTACATACCCATCGCCATAACTTGCATATAAATCTAACCAGCCATCATGGTTCAAGTCGCCTATTGCAAAACTGTGCATGACATCAGAAGCAGGAAATATATTATTCACCTGATTGAAAGTCATATCTCCGTTGTTGTGGAAGTATCGGTGGTCTCCACCAGAATGAACGAGGTCAACCCATCCATCATTATCAAAATCAGCCCATTTGGCTTGAAGGAAAAAACCACTCACTTCAAGACCTGAACCCGCAGTTACGTTAGTGAAGTATCCAGAGCCATCATTCTCGTATATCTCCAATGTATTGCTATGCGTTGTTAAAAAGCAATCGTAATCTCCATCGTTGTCAAGGTCTGCAAAGTCGCTAGTCCAAGTCTGTTGAAGATTCACTAGACCGCGAGCGGCTGCTTCTTCGGTATAGTTATTATTTCCATCGTTTACTAAAAGTTTATTGGTTCTGCGCTGGTCGTATGGGTCGCTAACGAACTGACGGCACTTGGCAATGAAAAGATCCATATCGCCATCACGATCAAAATCTGTATACGTGCTGCCGTAGTTGCCGCTATCATCAGTGCTACTGAAGTCCATGTCTATCCAAGCAGAGCCATTGCCCATATTGCCCATTCCATCATTAGAAGCTATTAGACCTTCGCCATCATCGTGGCAGATGTATGCGTCCAACCATCCATCGTTGTTCACATCACCTAAGGAAGAACCTTGATGAAAAATGTCAAAATAGGCATCAGTTAGGTCAATAAGTTCATAATCACCTGGGCCATTAATGTTTACGATGTGCACATTGTCATAAGCGCCACCACAAATCACATCTTTGTGGCCATCGTTGTCAATGTCACCTACGCTCATACCCCATTGTGCTTCACCGCTCACTGATCCGAAATCACTGATTACGAAAGAGCCGTCAGGTTGCTGATAAGCCACCTTAAGGTCGGTACTTTGATCAAGAATAACAATGTCATCTAACCCATCATTGTTCATGTCACACACTCCTGTGCAGCCGCCACTGTTGTGGTCCGCTGGCAGAAGGCCTGTGCTGTTATTGAATGATTGTGCTGTTACTAAAACGCTACAAAAAAGAATCGCAGCGGTCATTGAGTAAATTTTCTTCATGTGTTTGAAGTTGTTGTTTTTTAAAAGTTGGTTTATTCCTTGAATGAAAATTAAAAACTGGTTTGCAATAAAAAGTGGAAATTTACATAGACGAGGACTTGCACATTCACATTTTGTCTAACTATAAATTAAGCAACCCTTGGGAGGCAAAAGCATCCGAAATGCTCAAGCTTTCATGAAATAACACCGCTACCAAGTAGTTCTTCACCATCGTACCAAGCGACAAACTGCCCTCTAGCAATGCCTTTTTGAGGCTCATTAAATACTATGTAAAGTCCTTCTTCCTTCATGGCTAGCGTGCATTCTGTTAGAGGCTGACGATAGCGAATTCTCCCCCTATATAAATGATTCTCGTCTGGTTTCATCCGGAGGTCTTCCCTAACCCAATGGACATCTGAAATGGGAACAAACAATCCATATCTATTTAAGGCAGCATGTCCCTCCCCTTCTGCCACGAATACAAGATTCTCTTGTGTATCCGTTTCAACAATGAACAATGGTTCAGCATGGCCACCCACTCCTAAGCCTTTTCGCTGTCCTATGGTAAAGTAATGCGCACCGCTGTGCTCGCCTACCATTTTACCCATGTCCTTCGAAAAGCGATGAGGTGCGCATATTCTCTTCAATTCTGCAGAGTCAAAACTGCCAGTCCAATTTTGTTGCACGAAAATGTCTTCATCCTTTTTTATTTCAATGATGTCACCCTTGCGCGGTTTCAATTGCTGCTGCAAGAAAATAGGGAGTTTCACTTTGCCTATGAAACACAATCCTTGAGAATCTTTCTTGGCTGCATTCGGTAAACCTATTTCTTTGGCCAAATCTCGAACTTGCGGTTTGGTCAAATGACCTATTGGGAAAAGAGCTTTAGAAAGTTGAAATTGGTTCAGTTGACACAGGAAATAACTTTGATCCTTGTTCCTATCAACACCAGCAATCAATCTATGAACGGTTTCTCCACTAGCATTTTCAACCACCTGTCGCTGGCAGTAATGTCCTGTTGCAATAAAATCAGCTTTGAGATTTACTGCTGCTTCAAGAAATAAATCAAATTTCACTTCACGATTGCATAGCACGTCAGGATTAGGGGTCCTGCCTGCCTCATACTCTCGAAACATGTAGTTTACTATTCGAACCTTGTACTCAGCACTCATGTCAAGCACATGAAACGGAATGCCTAAATGCTCTGCAACCAGCATCGCATCGTTGCTGTCGTCTATCCAAGGGCATTCATTATTGATTGTAACTGACTCATCGTGCCAATTGCGCATAAAAATACCCACCACATCATACCCCTGTTGTTGCAATAAATAGGCTGCAACGGCCGAATCAACTCCACCTGACAAACCAATAACCACTCGAACTGACATGGGGGCAAAATTAGGCGCTGGCAAATGCAATTTGGTTGATTTGAATTCAGCATGAAATCAATGATTGAAGACTTTTAAATTCGCTCTCAGGAAACTTTATGGTGACAATGCAGGTAATAAAAATAAAGAGGCAACTACATTTGTCTTTGGCAACCATATAAAATGATTGCCGTCATAAGCACGTCTTCGGTGGCAGAAAGCAAACATTTACAAGCACTTATTGATGGCTGTCTCAAAGGAGATAGAAAGTCGCAACAAGCGCTTCATAAGATGTTTTATGGCAAGATGAAGGGAGTTTGCATGCGATACACCAGAGACAATGACCAAGCTATGGACGTTGTTCAAGAAGGGTTTGTAAAAGTTTTTTCAAATCTGGAGCGATACACAGGAGTTGGGTCATTTGAGGGTTGGATCAGAAGAATTATGGTCAATCTGTCAATAGATCGATTTAGGAAGTTGAAGCATGATTTTCTTCTGCTCGGAGAAAATCAAAATTTAGAGGATTGGGAAGAGGAGATAGAGCAAGATGCTGGTGAAAACGATATGGACGCCATATATGACATCAGGCCAGAGCAAATTGTGGATGCAATGCAACAATTGTCTCCAGCGTATAGGACCGTTTTTAATTTATATGTGTATGAAAATTATACACATCAAGACATAGCAGAATCTTTGGGAATAAGCGTAGGAACTAGCAAAAGCAACTACGCAAAAGCTCGAAGAAATATGAAGAAACTTTTACTCAAAGAACTTAAGAAGACGAATGAGCAAAATTTTAACACCGTTTGAAAATCACCTTAAGGAGGTTATGTCTGGCTATGAGGCGCAGTACGATGCCAATAGCTGGAATGATCTCCAAAAAAGAATAGCAGGCAAATCAGCTGGTAAAGGCGTGTGGCTTGTGGCCTTGTTTGCTACTGTCCTTGTATCTACAGCGGGCACTGTAGCAGTATACCGCCACCGCAATATTCCTGCTAAAGCTCAACAAAGTGCGTCTGGTGACCGATTCAGTGAATTATTTGCATTGAATACTCGTCAGAATTCAGAAATAGGGACAGTCGAAAATTCCACTCTTGTTGCTTCTGACCTTACAGAAAAATCAATTGTCTCATCTCAGGGTAACCTGTTTGGAACTCCTTCAACCGTAATATCAGAAAACCCAACAAATGCTGCTATCGATCCAGTGCAGGCAGGAATAATCGAGAAATCGAAAAAAACTGACTCAGCCATTCTAACAACGACTGATGAGAACGCCTCTACTTCTAAATCAAGTAAGATTCAATTCTCTAGCAGCAAACGTGAAGCATGCGCTGGAGTGGAGGTTGATTTTCAGGTGAAAGGTCCTTCTAAAGGCAGCTATTTGTGGAACTTTGGAGATGGTCACTATAGCAGTGAGGTAAATCCAAAGCACAAGTTCACCAAATCGGGAAACTATGATGTGTCGTTGTCGATAACGGATGACCAAGGACATATCACGGTAAATACTATGCAAGACATGGTCACTATTCATCCTTCGCCTGATGCCATGTTCG
Organism: Flavobacteriales bacterium; assembly: GCA_031414655.1. Classification (GTDB taxonomy): domain Bacteria; phylum Bacteroidota; class Bacteroidia; order Flavobacteriales_D; family Sanyastnellaceae; genus JANNVZ01. Next base: position 55,277 of record JANNVZ010000015.1, on the reverse strand, counting down.
AATGGGACTTCGTGAATGAATCACCAACTTCTCCAACAGTGAAAATTGTAAATACAAGTGAACATGCTGTTAGTTATGAATGGAAATTTGCTGATGGTTCTACTTCGAATCAAGTAAGTCCGGTGAAACTGTTCGAAGAAAAAGGAAAACACACAGTAGCGCTTGAGGTATCAAATGATTTTGGTTGCAGTGATGCCACAGTCAAACAAATTTCTGTGAATGCCGATTTCAATTTGAATGCCGCAAATGGACTCACAATTGGCAAGGAACTTTTTATGCCTGCCTACCTTAAGCAAAACAAGACTTCTTTTAGTTTGTCTATCTACTCTGAAGATGGAATGAAAGTATACGAAACCAATAATCGCAGTAAGGGCTGGGATGGAACCTTGTTGGACGGCACCATTGCTCAAGAAGGCTCACAATACCTCTGGAAAGTGATTATTACCTCAGATTCTACTAAAGAAGAAAAATATTTTAATGGAACGCTAACGATCAATCCTTAACCAAAACAAACAATCTATACTGATGTGTTTGTAAAACCCGAAGACTAAACCACTTCGGGTTTTTTTTTGTATTTTAGTTTACGTTTCAGTAGTCACAAGCCAACTTTTAAGGATATTTTTGCGACTAACTGACTGAGCAAGCTGCAACTGATCATTTCAACCAAATTGTCAAGAATAACAAGCTATATTTTGCTGCTGTTGTGCAGTGCTGCATCCACAACAGTGTCTGCGCAGTTTGTTGCTACTCCCGCCACCGGTGGATGCTCGTGTGATGGGTCATTTGTTTTTACCAACCCAAATGCTGGTCTCTACACATACACTCTTTTTGATTCTAGTGGAATTCAAATAAGTCAGCAAACCACTGCAGCTGGGACATTTGTAGCGAATGCACTATGCCCGCAAGTGTATGTTTTGCAGGTGGATGACATAGGCGCAACTCAAATGTATGTAGTGAACATACATGCTGGTGTTACAAATATTGGCAACGCAGTCACGAGTACCATTTGTACAACAGACGGAACCACCTCGCTCAATTCATTTTTGACTAACTCCATGGCAGGCGGAGTCTGGACCAATCCTTTAGATGTTGCTATAGCTCCTAATATTTCACCTTCAACCGCACTACCGGGATTATATGAGTACACCATTCAGATTGGAGGATGCGATGTAAGCACTGGTGTTTATCTTGATGTGATTCAAAATGCAAATGCCGGCCTTTCTACCACCTATGACATCTGTGATTTTTATGCTCCGTTCCAAATGATCGTTTTCATGGCAGGCAGTCCTGATGTCAATGGGGTTTGGTTCGATATTAACGGAATTCCAATGGACGGTTGGTTCAATCCTGCAACTATGGACAGTGCCAGTTTTGTTTATATGATTGACACAGTGCCCAACTGCGCTCCGGTGTTTTCAGTAATGACGGTAGATGAAAATCTAACACCTGATCCCGGTTTGGATGCAAGCGTCTTGGTGTGCGCTAACGGAACATCGTTTGATATGACTGACTATCTTGGAGGTACGCCCCAGCTGAACGGTCAATGGTTTGATGATTCAAATAATCCGGTGGCAGATATCTTCAATCCACTTGTGATGCTGCCGGGAGTATATAGATATAAGGTAGATGGTGAATCACCGTGTGTTGATCAAAATGCATTTCTTACGATTGACTTCACCGCGGACAATCCTTCTGGAGAAGATGCAACCTATGAAGTGTGCGAAACTGGAGGTATCATCAACATGGTTATGGCTCTTGAGGGTGACCCTATTCCGGGTGGGATATGGACCAATGCGCAAGGTGTTGTAGTGGACAACATTTTCAATCCAACCAATGAACAGGCTGGGATATACACCTATTTCTTTCCTAATGTGGGTTGCTCTCCGGGTGATGCTGACCTCACTATTATTATAGAACAACTGCCCGATGCTGGATTGGATTACACTACGGTTGTTTGCGAAACTTTAAATAGTTACAATCTGAACTCTATGCTCAGTCAGGGCGCTGATGCCGGAGGAATATGGACCGATGAAAATCAAAACCTAATTGCCGCAAATTTCATCATATCAGGTGGCGGGACTCACACTTTTGCATATACAGTCGATGGCGATGTATGCCCTTCAAATGTTGCTGAATTTCAATTGATTGTTGATCCACAAGCAAGCATTCCGGGCAACGTTCAGTTTGCCATTTGCTCAGAATCAGCGCCAATATCATTAGATGATTTGTATACACTCAGCAATCTGCTCTACGAGGACTCTCAAGGCCAAATGGTCAGCAATATCTTCGACCCTAGCTTGGCTCAGAGTATCATAATAACTGTCATCAATGCCAGCTCCAACTCATGCCCCGATGGAGCTTCTGTAATTGATATTACTGTCGAACAACCTGCATTTCAAAGTGCTTCTGGTTCGTTGGATGTTTGCAGTTCAATGCTCTCCTATGATCTTGATGCCAGCAATGCTCTTGTCAATTTCGCTTTAGGCGAATGGACCAATGAATTGAACAACATCGTAGACAACAATGTCAGCCTCTCATCACCTGGTGAACAGACATTCACCTTCACCTCAAATACTTCGGTGTTGTGCGAAGCGAGTACATGGACCTTTACTTTGGATGTGTATGAGCCATTAAATGCCGGTAGTGACACCAATTATGTTTTCTGCACCAGCGATGATGAACAGGCACTAGTGGACTTGCTGCCCTCATCATCCAATGGCAATGGCAACTGGAACTTCCAAGGCGTGACTTTCTCTTCAGAGTGGTTTGACCCAGAGTCAGACCCTGGTGGAGTGTACTTTTATGTTATACCTGCAAATGGCCCCTGTCCGGGAGATTTGGCGGAACTGGACATCATTGTGCAAAATGGTATAGACTACTCCGCGGGCAATGATGTTGAAATGTGCTCCGGGGAAAGCCCTGTAATTATTGGTCAAGACAATCCTGCCAATTGCAGTTTTGAATGGAGTCCCACGCAAAATTTAAATAATGCCACGGTAGCAACACCTCAGGTGGATATCGCAAACATAACCACTGTCCCTATCAGTTATGAATACACTGTTTTAGTGGATGACGGAGTTTGCTCAATAACTGACACTGTGCTCGTAACGCTTAATCCATTGCCACAAATCGCATTGAATGATGTGTATGAAATATGCAATGGCGAGACAGTCACATTAAATGCTGGCATAAGTGCCGATTTTGAATGGTCGCCTTCAAATTTTTTCCCAAATCAAAACACAGCTGTTCAACTCATCTCACCTGATGCAAATGCAGAAATTTCAGTGGTGGCTGTCAATCAATGGGGATGTATAGGCGAAGACTCAACAAATATAGAAGTGCATCCAATGCCATACGCACCGGTCGAAGTTGCCAGCATTGCTGCCTGTCCTCCGGTAATGGTTTCTTATTCGCTTGCCAATGAAAGCACCAATTGCGACAATGTGCTGTGGAGCATTCCGGGTTTAGGAAATTTTGAGGGTGACAGCATAGAAGTCATCGCTTATGAAAGTGGTATTTACAATGTTACCCTATCGGTAACCACTGATTTTGGATGCGCCATTGTTAATCCATTGGGTGCTTTGATAGAAGTATATGATTCTCCTCTGGCTTTGTTCGAATGGGAACCCTTGGAACTCACCACTATTGATCCGATTGCAGAATTCACTGACCTCTCAGTTGATGCTATCAGCTATGAATGGGATTTTGCAGGAATTGGCTCATCAACCGATCCGGAACCTATATTCGAGTTTCCAAATGCACAGCCAGATAACTTTGAAGTATGCCTAAAGGTGACTAACACAGTGGGCTGTTCGGATTCTACTTGTAACATAATTCATCTAGATAATGAATACATTTTTTATGCTCCCAACACCTTCACTCCTGATGATGATGGTATAAACGATGTCTTCTTTCCCGTCATTATGGGTTTTGATGAGAGCACTTATCATCTGCAAATTTTTGACCGCTGGGGCGATTTGATTTTTGAAACCAAAGAATTAGAAAAACCTTGGACTGGCAATTTAAACGGAGGCGCTTACTACGCTCAGACTGATGTCTATGTCTGGCAGGTAACTCTTAAAGACAAAGAAATGGCTGACTACAAAGTCTTCAAAGGACACATTACACTGCTGAGGTAATAAACACTGTTCGTTTCAAGTTTGAAATCATAGATTGTTGATTATTTCGTTGAGAGTGCAACTACCTATGCTACTCTTTGGTCAGAAGGTTGAACTTTATTTGCGCACTTCTTGGAGCGATAACCTCTTCGGAGTTTCTGCGTAACAACCACCTGCTATTTTTGAAAACAATATCCTCATACATCTCGATTATTGCATTGCAACTTGTCGCAATGTGTTTCCTTTTTCTTTTGACTAGCAATGCAATTGGCCAAGAGAATGCTATAACGGGGCCTGACCTCAATGTTTGTTCCGGCTTCCTAGTTGATTCCGGATTGAGTGCGGGTGATTATGCAGGCAACGAAGATCAGACCATTACTATTTGTGCCGTAGCGCCTGAAACCATAATTAATCTGTACTGGAACATCTTTGACCTTGGCACTGGCGATGTGATTGAGATACATGACGGCAATTCCACTGCTGCGCCATTGATAGGCACGTTTGCGCTGAATGATTTACAAACTACCGACATCACCAGCACCAACGTTTCGGGCTGCTTGACGGTGCATTTCACCTCTGATGCAGCCGATGTAGGCAACTTCGGAGCTGAAATCTCTTGCGGAATGCCATGCGAACGTCCACTATCGGTGATTACATCTGCTGAGGATCCTATGCCATTGCTCATTTGCCCTGGTGAGTCTGTTACTTTTAATGCCGCTAATTCCATCTTCTACAACGGCACACAAGTGCAAGATTTCGAATGGGTGTTTGACGATGGCACATTCGACACCAGCAATTGGCCCAGTGTAACCCACACTTTCAATGAACCTGGAGGTTACAAGGTGCAATTGGCACTAACCGATGACAACGATTGCAGCAACAACAACATCAATGATTATGTGGTGCTGGTGAGCACCTACCCCAACTTCGACTTGATAACCAACATAACCGACCTGTGCGAAGGCGGTGAGGCTTTGCTGGGCATTACCAACATAGCGCAAGACAGCACCTACTATCTGGACAGCCTGAACAACTGGATAAGCGACCCGTGGATAGATCAGCCCAATGTGGACCTTGGTGGCGACTTCTGCATAGAAGATGGAACAGGTGCTTGCTTCAACAATGCTATTACTATTTCTTCCTTTGGCTTTGGTGAAACCATAGATCAGCTTTCTGACCTTGAGAGTTTCTACATCAACTTCGAGCATAGTTTTATGGGCGATTTAACCATTGCCTTCATCTGCCCCAATGGCCAATCCATCATGGTACATCAGCAAGGTGGTGGTGGAACCTATCTTGGGGTACCCATTGATGACTTCGGTAGCCCTTGCCCTGTCCCTCTTGGCGTTGGATGGGATTATTGGTGGGCACCTGATGCCATTAACGGCACTTGGGTGGATGAGTCAGGCGGCTTTGGAGGCTCTCTCCCCAGCGACACCTACCAAAGCGTGCAACCGTGGACCAACCTGCTGGGTTGTCCACTCAATGGTACGTGGGAGATAGAAATATGCGATTTGTGGGGTGCTGATGACGGTAACATATTTACCTGGAATATCAACTTCAATCCTGACTTGTATGGCGACTTGCTTCAGTTTGCACCAGTGTATGGCCCTGACTGCGACAGCACCTATTGGGAAGGTCCTGGCATCATAGAACAGTCTGAAGGGTGCGATTGGATAAACGTATTTCTTGACACTCCTGGTATCTATGAGTACACCTACTTCGCAACAAACAACTTCGGCTGTACCTTCGACACTACAATAACAATGGAAGTGACTGTGGCGCCTACCATCAATGCTGGCCCCGACTTTACGCTTGATTGTACCAATCCTAACCAGCAACTTGCAGGCGACTTTAATGAGCCAGTGCCGCCCGGTACGCAGTTCGTGTGGCAATGGAGCCCAGCTGCGCCACTTGCCAACCCCGACTGGCAATACACCAACTTTACTTCTCTCAGCAATACTACCAACTTTACCCTCACCGGGTACCCTTTAGGACAGCCTGGTTGCGCTAGCACTGACGATGTGCTGGTAACTGTTAACTCGGATATGAGTATTGATGTTGAAGAATTTTACAACGCTTGTAATGGCGACACAGTGCATGTGTTGGCGCCTCAAGTAATAGGAGGCACTGAACCCTTTAGCATTTACTGGGAGAGCTTTGATGGTGAAATTATACAATCGGATGATTTCTTGCTTTCTGTTGTAGAACCTATGGAGTATTGTGCCATAGTGAGCGACCTATGCAATGCAGTGGATACAGCTTGCACATCTGTGACAGCCTTCCCTACTGTGCCTGCATCGTTTCATGTAGATGATGCGCTAGGCTGCGAACCGCATTATGCGTTGATGACGCTCGACTATCTGAATTACCAGGATATAGCAACAATGACTTGGCATTTTGATGATGGTGATGTGGCCACTACTTTGGCCAGCGCCAACCATGAATACACTGTGGCAGGCACCTACCATCCGTGGTTGGAAGTGGTGGACGTAAATGGATGCATCACGCGTGATTCTCTTATATCACCCGTAATTATTTATGCCACACCATACGCAAGCTTCTATGTGGAGCCTCCAGTAGCTATTCTGCCCAGCACCACCTTTGACTTTACGAATGAGACCATCAACGGGGCCGACTATTACTGGACATTCTCCTTTTATGGCAACTCTCACGCTTTAGACACTGCTTTTAGTTTTCCTGAGGAGGTGGCGGCCAGCTACAATGTTTGGCTATATGCAAGCAACCAATATGGCTGCATAGACAGCACATACCGCCAGGTGATAGTGGAGCAAGCGATAGACGTTTACATACCTAACGCATTCACTCCTGACTATGATGGCATAAACGATGTATGGCAAATACAGGGGCTAGGCTTCGAGTACGAAGGTTTTAGTGCCCAAGTATTCGACCGATGGGGCACAGTGGTGTACGACAGCACCGACCCTTATGGCGCTTGGACAGGCAGCTTTCAGAATGGAGAACACTTTGTACCTGATGGTGCCTACAACTACCGCGTAATCATTCGCGATACTCAGAATGATGTAAACTACAAGTATGTTGGCAGCGTGGTAGTCGTAAGATAACTGAAGTCTGCACTTTGGACTAAGGATTACCGAGGTTGGTTTCAAATGCCTAATTCAAAATTCCATACTGTCCCATTGTCCTAGTTTTCTTAGGCAATAAAAATAGCGCTCACATACCAAAAGCGAAGAAATTCAGCCTAAATCCCTCACAAAAAGGCAGTTAAACTACATCACTAAAGGAAATTGCAGAAGCTGAATTCAGCAAAAAACTGTTTTCGGTGACACAAAAAATGCAGCTTGATGGTAATTCTCTCATTCGGATTTCATCAAAAAAAACAGCTTCGTTAACCGTATTTTTATATGGAGGCAATCGGCCAAAAACCGCTACTGTTTTTGTCGATAAATCCGTACAACTTTTCCATGCAATAGCGCTCTTAAATTGGCTACATTCGCGGGCCTTTCAAAAAAGGAATCCAATTAGAAAATTACCTATCAAAAAACTGTTTCAATTCGTTGTTCAATCTGAACAGAAATCTGAAATCTGAAATCAAATACCATGGCAGAAGGAGAAAAAATTATCACCATCAACATTGAGGATGAAATGAAAACAGCCTACATCGATTATTCGATGTCGGTAATTGTAAGTCGCGCATTGCCCGATGTGCGTGATGGCATGAAGCCTGTGCACCGCAGAGTACTCTACGGTATGCTAGAACTCGGTGTCCTCAGCAACCGACCTTACAAGAAATCCGCGCGTATTGTGGGCGAAGTGATGGGTAAGTATCACCCACATGGCGACTCATCCGTATATGACACCATGGTGCGAATGGCTCAAGACTGGAGTTTGCGCTACCCACTAGTGGACGGACAAGGAAACTACGGCAGTATGGACGGAGACCCGCCTGCTGCAATGCGATATACTGAAGCTCGTTTGCGAAAACTTGCTGAAGAATTGCTGGAAGATCTGGACAAGGAAACGGTTGACTTCCAGCCCAACTTTGACGACTCGTTGGAAGAACCTAAAGTGATGCCGGGTAAAGTGCCCAACCTTTTGCTGAATGGCGTAAGCGGTATTGCGGTAGGCATGGCCACCAATATGCCACCGCACAATTTGACGGAAGTGTGCGAAGGAATTATTGCATACATAGACGATCGTGAAATAACCATTGAGGGGTTGATGAAGCACATCAAAGCTCCTGACTTCCCCACAGGCGGCTACATATTCGGAGTAGATGGTGTAAAAAGCGCCTATGAAACAGGTCGTGGTCGTGTTGTGATGCGCGCGCGAACTCACTTTGAGGAAGTGAATGGACGTGAGGCCATAATAGTTACCGAAGTACCTTACCAGGTGAACAAAGCAGAGATGCAGAACCGCCAGGATCAGCTTATTAAAGAAGATAAACTGGATGGCATTTTTGATATTCGCGATGAAAGCTCACGCGAAGGTGTGCGTGTTGTGTACGAGTTAAAAAAGGATGCAATACCTAACGTTGTGCTGAATAATCTTTTCAAGCATTCAGCTCTTCAAACCTCATTCAGCATCAATAACACAGCACTGGTGAAAGGGCGTCCGGAGGTCTTGAATCTGAAAGACATGATAGTCTATTTCGTTGAGCACCGTCACGAAGTAGTAACGCGCAGAACTGAATTTGAAAAGCGTAAAGCACAGGAGCGTGCACATATCCTCGAAGGATTGTTGATTGCTCTTGACCATTTGGATCAGGTAATAGCATTGATACGCGCATCGCTTACTCCTGATGTTGCTCGTGAAGGTTTGATTACAACTTTTAACCTTTCTGAAATACAAGCTCGTGCCATTTTGGATATGCGTCTGCAGCGTCTGACAGGCTTGGAGCGCGATAAGATTAAAGCCGAGTTTGATGAGTTGATGGCGCTTATAACAAGACTCAATGAAATATTGGGCAGCGAAGAATTGCGCATGAACATCATAAAAGATGAGTTGCGCCATTTGATAGAAAAATACGGTGATGAGAGGCGCTCGCAAATTGAATTTAGCAGCTCTGACCTCAGCATTGAGGACATGATACCGGATGACAAAGTGGTCATCACCATCACACATGCAGGTTATATCAAGCGTACTAACCTTGTAGAGTATCGCTCACAAAGTCGCGGTGGTGTTGGGTCAAAAGGAACTGCTGCAAGGCAAGAAGATTTTGTAGAGCACATATTCACCGCTACCAATCACGATTGGCTACTCATCTTCACCAAAAAAGGAAGATGCTTCTGGATGCGAGCGTTTGAAGTGCCCGAAGGAACTAGAACCAGCAAGGGTCGCGCTATTCAAAACCTTGTTCAGATAGAGCAAGATGACAAAGTGATGGCGTACATTCCTACCAAAGACCTTTTGAATCCGGAAAACACAAAAGATGATTTTGTAATACTCTGCACTAGAAAAGGACTGATAAAGAAAACTAAATTGGACGCATACAGCCGCCCGCGCTCTAATGGTATCAATGCTATCACAATTGTAGAGGGTGATGAATTGCTGGAAGCGAAACTCACCAATGGCAAATGCGAAATCATTATGGGTACGCGCGAAGGCAAAGCCATCCGTTTCAATGAATCGAAGGTGCGCGCTGTAGGGCGCACTGCACAAGGCGTGCGTGCAGTAAGTCTTGGAACTGGCGCGAATGAAGTGATAGGAATGGTGTGTGTGGCAGACCCAAACACTGACATACTTGTGGTGAGTGAAAAAGGAATGGGCAAACGCTCAGCACTCGATGATTATCGCATAACCAACCGCGGTGGAAAAGGCGTAAAAACAATCAATCTGACTGAAAAAACAGGTGACTTGATAGCAATTCTATCTGTGGATAGTGACCATGATTTTATGATCATTAACAAGAGTGGTATCATGGTTCGTCTTCGTGTGGACGATTTGCGTGTTATTGGCCGGGCCACTCAAGGTGTCAAGCTCATCAACCTGCGCGGTAATGACGAAATAGCAGCAGTGTGCAGTGTAATGAAAGATGATGAAGAAGAAATAGTGGAAGGCACAACCGAAGGATTGGAAGCTACAGAAAACACAGATGGAATGGAGGATACATCAGAAACAGATGCACCACCTTCAGAAGACTAATGAGTAAAATTGCTTAACCGTTTTTACACTTGGCACACTATTAGAAAAGCCGAGTGCGCCAAAATTTTATTTTTTATAGACAACACAAAATTTCAACACTAAAAAAAACACTTATGAAGAAGCTCAGTTTGCTGTTATGGATAGTTGCCCTTGCAACTTCCGCAATGAGTCAAAATGTTACCAGTGCCTATAACGCCAACAAAGCGGGCGAGTATGACAAAGCAGTGGGATACATAGAAGAAGCATTAAAAAATCCGAAGGATGCAGGCAAAGAGAAAACATGGAGATACCGAGGAAACATTTATTACAACGTAGCCAACGGAAGCAAGTTTGCTGACCAGTTTCCCAACGCGAGCCAACTTGCATTGGAATCATACTTCAAAGCACTTGAGATAGAGCCTGAAGGCGGCTACTCTGAGGAAACAAAGCTTGGCTTGGGCTCATTGCAACAATTGGTTTTGCAGCAAGGCTCCACTCAATACAATTCAAAAGATTTCTGCAAAGCAGCCGAAAATTTTCAACTAGCAGGAAAAATAAGCAACAAGTTCAACATAGTAGACAGTGCTTCATACTTCAATGCAGCTTACTCTTTTGACCAATGTGGTAGAGATGAAGAAGCCATGAGCGGTTACCAGAAATGTGCTGAAATAGGCTACAACATTCCAGACGTGTATGTTTATATGGCTGAGATTCTTGTGACTCAAGGCAAGCAAGACGAAGCTAAAAAGCTAATCACTGATGCTAGAGCAAAACATCCTACCAACGTGGGCCTGTTGCGTTTGGAAGTGAACCAGATGTTGACCGACCAGAACTACGAGGCAGCTGAAAAGCTACTGAAATCGCTCACAGAAAACGATCCTAACAATGAGAATTTTTGGTATGTCTTAGGTATCACCTACAGCAAACTAAAAAAAACAGACGAGGCAGAAGGTGCATACAAGAAGGCCGTAGAACTGAATCCCAACTACTTCGAAGGATTATTTGACCTTGGTGCATTTTACTATAACAAGGGTTCTGATATGATTCGTGATGAGTGTGCAGGCATTCCGCAGCGTGATGTTGCTAAGTACAACGATTGTGTTTCGAAAAGCATGGTGCATTTCAATAAGTCAGTAGAGTTTTTGGAACGTGCATATACTATCAATCCTAATGACAAAGACCTGATGAGTAACTTGAAGGAAGCATACATCAGAGTAGAAAACGAAGAAGGTATTTTGCGCCTTAGCAAGGCTTTGAAAGAAGCAGAGGGTAAGTAATAGATATCTGAAGGTCATTTGAATTTCCCCGTTGAAACACAGGTTTTAACACCAACGAAAAACTGTCTTTTTGGAAGACCATCTTACCGAAGAAAAAAATAAAAGAGCTTGAAAGAAAAAGCCCGCTCATCAGCAATGATGAGCGGGCTTTTTCTTTTCGAGGTGTGTAAGAATTTTATTCAATAATTAATTTCTCAATCATAATGCTATCACCACAATCAACACGAACAAAATAAACGCCCTTTGAAAAACGACCAATTTCAAGGCTTGAAAAATTGCCGCTTAAGTTTTGAGTTAAGGCAAGATGGCCTGTCATATCCGTGATGGTTACCACGCCACTTTTTTCATTTGCAGGCAAATTGATGTTCAGCATATCATGTGCAGGATTTGGATAAAAAGTTGGGACTGCTTTTACCGCTATTTCATTAGTGTTTACCCCTGTGCTCTCCACTAATTGAACATCATCAATGTAGTATAGTCCACTGCCAGATGACGCATTGGTGCCATAAAAATCAACAGCCACCATTGCATTGACACCGGGAAGACCTGTGTTATGAATCAAAGACCATTGCCACTGATTCACCATCACACCATTGAGATAAAGACGCCCTTCATCAGCATCCATATCAGCGCTTACCATAACATCAAACCACTCATTGAGCGCAACCAGTGATGATCCAGTATCAAGGCCGCCAGCTACCCAAGTGACAGTGCCATCAGAATCAAAAAAAATGTCACAAGCCCATTCGTAGTTTGTATTGTCGGCAGACCATTTATGCAGGACATTGAAGTATCCACCTGCTTCAGTCAAATACATTTTGAATTTTAAATCATACTTACCACTCTCATAAGGCCCAGTAGGCAGCACCAAGTCAACATTAGTGCCCTCAATTTTTGCACAGTTAGCCCCGCTGAAAGCAAAGCTGGATGAAACTGCACCATCCAGACCTGCACTGCCATCCCATGTGGTCCAGGATGAACTCTGCTCAGCCACACCCAAGCCAGCTGTGTAATTATCAAAATTGTCTTCAAAAATGATGGTTTGAGCGTTTATAAAAAATGACACTGCAACGCACGGCAGCATAAGTAAAGTTTTTTTCATATTATAAAGATTTAAAACGGTTATAAAAATGGATTTAATTAACGGTGCAAGTTATACATAACGGGGTTATCACGCTATCACAACCTACTACAAGCTTATCCTTGCAGCATGAAATCATGTCTACACATTATATTTTGCAGTGCTTTGCTCTTCTCTTCTTGCGACCAAGAGAATGTAAAATCATTTCAACCCGAGAAGGACGCAAAGGCTATACAAGAAATAATGAATGCCCAGCAGGCTGCTTGGAATTTTGGCGACCTCAATACCTTCATGAAATACTACTGGAAAAGCGATTCATTGAAATTTGTAGGCAAACGTGGTCTCACTTACGGCTGGCAATCAACGCTCGACAATTATGTAAAGAGCTATCCCGACAAAGCCGCCATGGGCCGATTGCTTTTCACCAATATGGCAGTGGAACCTTTGAATGAAACAAATGCTTACGTCATAGGCAAATGGGAACTTTTTCGAATAGCTGATACCCTTTCTGGACACTATTCTTTACTTTGGAAAAAAATGGAAGGGAAATGGGTTATTGTTGCTGACCATTCCAGCTAAAGGAATTTGCCGTTTATGCTTTCCCTCACTTTCATCATAGTAGCCATTACTGTTTTTGTGTCATGGCGGGCTTTCGAGAACTCAGCTCTTTTCGAAAAATTACTTCACAACCCGTATCAGGTAAAACACCGCAAACAGTATTACCGCATGCTATCACATGCGCTTATTCATGCAGATTGGGTTCACCTCGGACTCAATATGTTTGTGTTTTGGTCATTTGGTCAGTGGGTGGAGGTGTATTTTCTCGCAAAGTATGGCCTTAAGGGTGAAGTACTTTACTTGTTTTTGTATGTTTTGGCTGCGGTTGCAGCCACATTACCAAGCATGCGCAAACATGGAGATAACTCTGGCTACAACAGCGTAGGCGCAAGCGGTGCGGTGAGTGCTGTTATGATGGCAGCTATGTTCATCAGCCCAACAAGTGAGATTCTATTTTTTATGGCTATACCTATGCCAGCTTATATAGGTATTCTTGTCTTTTTCATCTTCGAACATTTGATGAACCGCAGTGGCAAAACCAACATTGCACACGATGCTCACATCTGGGGAGCTTTGTTCGGTATTTTGTTCATAGCAGCCATTGACTTCAATATCATCTTGCACTTCATAGCCACCGTTCGTGAGCAAATAACCGGCTGACCAACCACTAACATATCCACAACCTATTGGTCATCATACGTCATAAATGAGTATCAGGCAAAAAGAAAACTGCCTCAGATTGTAACCTGTCCAACATAGACACCGTTAGAATGCAACACTTGAACATGTGAACCCACATAAACGAGTGATGTAACAATGAAACAAATGTGACCAATGGTCACTAAACTTTTAAAACGACAGTCTAATTTTGACAATCTAAGCGCATGAAACGCACAACAAAACTGGTCATCGCCCTATGGGCCATGTTTGTTGCCCATACTGCCTTCGCACAGAAAGGCACAGAGCAGCAGCTTGAAAAAGACGCCAACGCTTTATTTAGCAAAGGTGAATACCTCAAAGCATTCCCTATGTATTCGCAGTTGGTATCACTCTATCCCAACCATCCGGACTATAACTACAAGTTTGGAGCATGCGCTATTTATAGCGAAGCGGACAAGAGCAAAGCCGTTAAATACCTCACTATAGCGACAGCTAAAGGCGTGGAAGATGACATGGCTTGGTACTATCTCGGCAAGGCATATCACCTGAACTATCAGTTCCGCGAGTCTATCCAGAGTTATGAAACCTTCCTGAGGAATGCGGATCCTAAAGTCTCATCGAAAACCGATGCCCAGCGTGAAATAGAGACTTGTATCTATGGATCAAACCTGCTGGCAAACATTAAAGATCTCACTGTTATCAATAAGACTGAAGCAGATAAAGAGAGCTTTTTTCGTTATTTCAACCTTGAGTCAATAGGTGGAAAAATCTTGACACTGCCAGAGGAATTAAAAAGTAAGCTCGACCAAAAGGCCACAGAACCTGGAGTGATACACTTCCCTGGTAACAGCACGACTATTTTCTTCAGTTCTTATGGAAGGGAAGGGAAAACCGGAAAAGACATTTATAAGGCAGAAATACTACCTGATGGCAAATTTTCTACACCTGAGATTCTGAAGGGGGATGTGAACACCAAGTATGATGAAGATTATTGTTTCATGCACAGCGATGGAAAGACTCTGTACTTCGCCAGTAAGGGACACAATAGCATGGGTGGATATGATATTTTCAAGTGTGAGTATGATGCAAAGGCGGGTGAATTTGGCCCAGCTATCAATCTTGATTTTGCCATCAATACTCCGGACGATGACATCTTCTTCATTGCTGACTCATTGAACCAGAGAGCCTATTTTGCAAGTGGAAGAACAAGTGATCAAAAGCATATGCATGTTTACAACGTTATGGTTGAAACAACGCCATTGCAGATTATTTATCTGAAAGGTGAATTCATTTCAGAAATAAATTCAGAACACAAAAGGGCTACAGTTAAAATAAACGAACAGATGAGTGGCCGAGTTGTGATGGAAGGAAGTACCAACCAAAGCAACGGCAATTATGTTCTGTATGTGCCTGGAGCGGGCGAGTATTCTTTCAAAGTAATAACTGAAAACAGCCCAACTGTTCACGATATAAAAGTGAACATACCCAAATTTGACAAGCCAGTGGCTTTGCGCCAAGAGATGCGCTTGATAAGTGAAGGTGGACAAGACAAACTGATAGTAACCAACTACTTCGACACACCACTGGCTGAAGACTTGTCAGCTTTGGCAGCAGATATGCTTCGCAAAAAGGCCGGTCTAGATGTGAATGCATCAGAGGACATGCTTAGCGCAAATTCAAGTTCATCCACTAGCGACATCAATGTATCATCAGTCGAGAAAACCATCGGAAACGCACCTTTAGTGGCTGGTTTTGGAGACGGAACCACGGTGAAGTCTGTGATAGCGGAAATTGAAGATGAAGTTTCATTCATCAGCGAATTTGTAAAAGAAAGTGATCAGAAGTATGCGAATTCTTATTCGTATGCTCACAAAAAGCAGAAGGAAGCAGAAATCGCTCTGAAAAAGGCCGAACAACTTAGAGGCAATAGCAGCACCTATGCAACACAGGATGATGTGAATAAACTACGTGAGTCAGTTGCCCTTACTGATAAAGCTGCGGCACTTCAGCGTGAAGCACAAGCAGCTATTGTAGCGGCTGATGCTGTTAAACAATACACTGACTCTGAGAACGAAAGAGCGAAGTCATTGCAAGAGCAAGTGACATTTTTAAAGCAGGCTGAGGCCACGGATAATTTTGATGCTGCAGTGCAAGGATTGCAGAAGGAAAAGCAGCGCCAAGCAGATCTGCGCGCTGGAAATGCATCATTACCTTATGATGAATTGATAGCGAAGGCAAAGGCAAAAGAATCTGAACAACAGAAGTCTGAACAAAAGTTGAACTCGCTGCGCGATGATGAAAAAGAGCTGGCAACCAACTTAAAAATAACAGAAGACAAAAAGAATGTAGCCACCAAGAAGAAAGACAAAGAAGCATTAGAGACGGAGTACGTAAATATTAAGTCATCGCTGGATGGTGTGCGCAGAGAAATTGTGGCTCAAAACTCAAAGACTGCGCAGATTGGCGAAGAAGTAAAAGATTACTATGCCAATGCTGAGTTGTATCAACGAGTGAGTGAAAACACTGACTTGGGTCTTGCTTCAAATGAAAAATTGGTTTTAAGCGAAACCGACAAAACGGCTCTTGGCATGAAATTGAGCGAAATCCAATCGCGTGTGAATGCATTGGAGGTAACCGATCCTCAAATGCTTGCATTGATTACAGACGCTAGTTCAGAGACGTATGCAGCCAATAGCAATGGAGCTGCACCAAGCCAGATAAAAACGCGTGACGCCCTTAGCATTAACTCAGATCATGACGCACTGCTAGCAAAGTCAACTGCACCATCTGCTAAAAGAATGTTCATTGCTAGCAGCTTGGCTGAGACTAACGCAAGTATTCGTAGCCTTGACTTGAAGAAAAAAGAAGGTTCACTAACTGCACAAGAACAACAAGACTTAACCTCCCTCACCTCTCTGAGAACTCAATTGCAAGCCGAGATGGCGGCAAATCCTGGTTCGCCAGTATCGAGTAATGAGGACTTTAGGAATACCTATCTCTCAGTAGTTCCTGATTACAATGAGAAAGTAGCAGCCATCAATAATTCGCAAGGCAGTGAAATTGATCACACCGTGCAGATGATGCAACACAAACAGGAAACACTTGTAAAACTTAGGAATGCACGCTATGACAATGCTCAACAAGCAGCAGTGGAGTCCGATGCAAGCGCACTAACCTCTATGGCTGCTCGCGATCAACAATACGAATTGGCCATCCGTCAGTTGGAAAGTGAAACGTCTGATGTAAACCTTTTCAGAGCGGCATATGAGACAGAAAATAAATCCATTATTGAAAGTGACGAAGTATTTGCCGGCAAGCTGCAAGAGCAGATTTCTATCACAGAACTCTATATAGCTGCTCTTGATGAAGTAGAGTCTGAAAAGCAACTTCAACTTGACGCTACAAGCGATACTCAAGAAGCGAATGCGTTGCGCATGCAGCTGGCAGATATCAAGGATGAAAAGACGAATGCCGAAAAGAAATTAGATAATTACAGAAACGACCTGAATCTTACTGCAGCAACTGCAGAGCCAAAGGTGGACAGCACATCAGTAGCAATCAATACAAGTATGGTGACCAACACTACAAGGGCTACATCATTAGAGGATGAAATAGTAAAGAATGAAAAGGAATGGGACTTTGATGCGCCAGCAGTAAATGAAGGTGACCCGCAGAAAACTCAGGCCCAAATGGATACAGAGAAAACTGAGAAAATATTCAAAATACGCGAGCAGTCAGAATCCATCTTCGCTTATGAAAGCGGCTCGTTTGAAGAGATAGTAGCTCAACACACCACTCCCGCAACAGAACTTAAGCACCGTGAAAAAATTCAGTCAATCAATGATGAAATCTTCTTGGTAGAAGCAGAAATGGAGAATGAAAAGAGTGAAGCCAAATTGCGCAAATTGGACTACAAAGCCGAGCAACTTTATTTGAGACGTTCACTTATTGAAATAGACAATGCAACCGCTATAGCCACCATGGCTCAAGAGGAGTATGAGCAAGAAAACAAAAAAGCTGAAGAAATGACTGCGGCCAATCAAGAAAAAATTGATAGCCGCATGCTGCTCCGTGATGAAGTAACAAGATTGGAACAGCAGGCCAAATCAAATATGCAGGAAGCAGCAACACTGCGTGAAATAGCGCCAAGCAAACAGGATGATATTGAACGTGCGGATTTCTATCGTGAAGCTTTTGCAAATGAGGCATTGGCTATAGATCAAATGCAGCAGATACAGTACATCAATGAGAACATAGACATGTTAATGACCTATGATGACCAGCAACTGACTAATATGCGTGCAGGTAAGTCGCCAGATGCTGACTTGATAGCTGCAATGAAGTTGGAAGAGTCCGCAAGAGCTGAAGCAAAGGTTAAAGAAGCAGAAATGGAATTGGCCAAGGCATCAGAGCCTATAGTTAATATATCGTCTGCTGAAAAGCCAGAGGTTGCTAGCATTGTGGAAAACACTGAAAAGACAGAAACCGGCAACGCAACTCAGCCTTGGGATCAGAACAGTATGGTAGATAAGAAAAGTGTAACAGCAATGGCAACAAAGCCTGAAAGCGCCCCTGTTGCAAACAACAAGAGTGAAATAGCCAGTCCAAAACCATTGGTCGCTTCCTTTGAGAATGAGGCTGCCTCTGCTGCTTCCTCCGCTGCTGGTGCCTATACATCAGCAGAAGCTGAATCATATTACTTCAGCGCGCCAGCAGTGTTGGATAAAGATCTTTTTGTAAAAACCACTCGTGCGGTTTATAGCGAAAGCAAACCGATTCCATTGGACATGGAAATGCCAAAAGGTGTTTATTACAAGGTCCAAGTGGGTGCATTCAGAAATGCAATTCCACAAAATCTATATGATGAATTTGCACCTGTAAGTGGAGAAACATTGAATAACGGAATTACGAGATATACAGCAGGTTTCTTCAAAGCATTTGAAAATGCAGACCAAACCAAAAAGGAAATTCGCAGCATGGGTTATGGTGATGCTTTTGTCGTTGCCTTCCGTGATGGCAAGCGCATACCACTTTATGAGGCGATGGGCAAAACCACTGCAGACTTTCAAGCAAGTGTGGAAAAAGAGTATGTCTATGGAGATAAGGGCACAGCCCCAAAAACAACAGCCTCCAATTCCAACTTAAGCGCCAGCACAGCAGTAAACAGCACCAACTATTACAGCAACTATCCCGATGCTGCCAAGGCCAGCCAGGTTGAGGTGATAAAAGGATTATTCTTCACAGTGCAGGTAGGTGTTTACAGTCGTCCAGTACCTTCAAAGAGTGTGTATTACATCAATCCTTTGAATAGCGAATTGATAGATGGCAGTAAGATCCGATATACAAGTGGAAGATTTGCTTCAATGAATGGCGCTGTAGAAAAGCGCGCAGAAGCAAAAGCTCTTGGCATTAAAGACGCATTCATAACTGCATATTACAACGGTAAAAAAATTACACTAAGCGAAGCTGACAAACTCATCAAAGAAAATGGCCCATCCATTATGGCTACTGAGTAAATATCACTTCCAATAAATAGACATAAAGACCATGTGAAAGCATGGTCTTTTTTTTTGCTAAGTACTATGTCTTCATTCAATAAACCTTTCTGCGGCCGCATCGTCTTACCTTCACAATTCCAATGAAGTACTATTTAATCATCGTGACGATAGTCATAGCAAGTTCATTTCAAATGGCTTCTCCGTTGGATAAACCAACCGCGGTAAATGAAATTACTGTCACTTATTTCATTTCGCCTTCTTGTCAGATATGCCAATTCTATACACTTACAATGCGCAAAATTCATGAGGAATATTCACAAAAGGGTGTGCGATTTCATGGCGTTATTTCAGGGAAACAATTTGACAATGAAGATGCTGAGAAGTTCATTCGCAAGTATAAAATACCTTTTGAAGTAACGTGTGATACCGCCTTGCACTATCAAATGAATGCAACAGTAACACCGGAGGTTTTCGTAACCAACACTAGCAATGAAGTTCAGTACTATGGCCGAATTGACGACTACTACGTTGCTATCGGCAAGAGAAGGACAAAATCAACAACGAATGAATTGAGAACTGTTTTAGATGTCCTGCTCAGAGGAGATACTTCACACATCAAGCATGTGCAAGCAGTTGGGTGCATTATAGAAAAGTAGCAAAAAAAAAATCCCGACAGGTATTTGTCGGGATTCTTAGCGACTCTTAATCGAATCAAATGGTATACTGAGAAATTAGTGCTTTGCTTCACCTTTCTTATCTTCTACTGCAGGGGCGTCAACAAATGCCTTAATCGTAATAACACTTTGCAGTGGTTCTGTATTACAAGTTATGGTAACACTTTTTTGTTGTTGGTTGCTTTTACCTGCACTGTTGAATTTGACCTTTATATCACGTGTTTGGCCCGGTGGAATTGGTTCTTTAGGATAGTCAGGAACTGTGCAACCACAAGATCCTTTTGCGTCCTCAATGACCAAGGCTTCATTGCCAGTGTTGGTCACTTTAAAAACACATTCCACACTATCACCTTGCTTGATTTTGCCAAAATCATGCTCAGTCTTATCATACTTTAAAGTGGTTTTTGCTCTGTTTTTTGATGCTGCACCAACATCCTCATTAGGGGCAACGCGCACACCATCCTTTTGGGCTGCTGCCTGGTTGGCGACATCTGCTGCTGCTGTCGCATCTTTGGTTGCTACATTTTCGATTGGCCTGCTGCCAATCTCGTCACTTTTGCTTACTTGAGTATAGGCCAGAAAACCCAATGCTCCTGCTATTACTATCAGCAGACCTACTTTTAATCCGTTGCTCATATTCTTTTGATTTGGTTGTTGTTTAATTTTTTTAATGAATGTGAACTAAAACTCAACGCTTCACTTAAAATCGTTATGCGCTAATTTTTGCTTGTCAAATGTTCCATCTTGAAGCACTTGAATGGCTTTTTTTAACGCTGGATTAAGATCGTTTATTACCGAATAGAATGCTTCGTTGTCATAAAGGTTTCTTGCTACCAATGCTTTTGTGCGAAGTTTTATGGCATGTTCAGAGGTCTTGAATTCCTTCTCGTTGTAGGTAACTTTTTCTGCCTCAAGCATTTTTATCATTTCCTGAATTCCATTCTCAGGCACCTCGTATTTTACGCTAAAGCTTTTTAAATCAGGGTATTGGCTCAACAGCTGTTCGCGATTGTTATTTACATAAGTCAGCACCCAATCATTGTTGACGCCAGTACGCAGCAAATCGCTGAAATAGCCACTGTTCTCAGTTGTATCAAGCGCTACAAAGATATCAGGCAGTATTCCGCCTCCACCATATACCGTTCGCTTTTTCACGTTTGTGCTGTACTTGAGTGAATCGGGAAAATGCAAACTGTCGAGGCTAAAGAACTCACCATTCTTGAATCTTTTCTCTTTATCGCTCATGTACGCGTCAATCCCGTCTTCATACGATTTTTGAATGCAACGACCGGATGGGGTATAGTATTTCTGCACGGTAAGCCTTACTGCGCTCCCATCGGGAAGAGGAACTGGACGTTGCACCAATCCTTTGCCAAAACTTCTGCGACCGATGATGAGTCCTCTGTCCCAATCTTGAATGGCGCCACTAAGAATTTCGCTAGCGCTAGCTGATGACTCATCAATGAGCACGACTAATCTACCTTTTTCGAATGCGCCAGCGACTTTTGGATTTGCACGATAATCTTCGCGAGGAAATGACCTGCCTTCGGTATAAACGAGCAACCGATCTCCGCTGATAAACTCATCGCACATTTCAACAGCGGTGTTCAGGTATCCTCCCCCATTTCCTTGAAGGTCCAAAATCAAATCTTTCATCCCTTCACTTTTCAATTCACTAATAGCTTGTTTCAGTTCATCCATGGTTGTTTTCGCAAACCTTGAGATTTTCACATAACCAATTCCCTCATCTACCATTATAGATGCATCAATAGAATAGATTGGGATTTTGTCACGCACAATTTCATAATTCAATAAGTCCTTAGCACCCTTTCTTTCAATAGTTACTTTCACCTTGGTGCCTTTTGGGCCGCGAAGTTTCTTAAATATGTCGGGGTTTTTTATGCCAACACCTGCCACATTTTCGCCATCTATTTTAACTATTTTATCACCACTCTGTATTCCCAACTTTTCAGACGGGCCACCCTGAATGGGTTCTACCACTAGGATGGTGTCTTTGAAGATGTTGAACTGAACACCTATTCCATCGAAGCTGCCTTGCAAAGGCTCATTGGCCTCTTTTAATTCTTCCTTGGACAAATAAGTGGAGTGCGGGTCCAAATCTTCAAGCAATGCGATGATAGCTTTTTCGGTAAGTTTTTCAGCATTCACACTGTCCACGTACATGTGCTGTATGTAGCTAAGCAGTGTTGCAAATTTTTCGGTAGTAGCGTTTGGATCTGGAACTTGAGCGCTACTGAATAGAGCCACGCTCATTGCAATGGAAGCTAAAAGAATCTTTTTAATCATGTAATTTTTTGTGTACTTAATAAGGAAGTTCGAAGGTAATTGGCCTTTCATACATCAAGCCACAAAAAAAAGTTAACGCTTTGAATAACTAATTGTCATCAAGATTGGAAACTTTGAGGTGATAAGTTCTTTATTTTAAAATCGGCACGTTTACCACCAAATAAATCGAATTGCAAGTATTTGCATTGAAGCGGACCATTCATCAGAGAGAATTTCTTGGACGGCTTAAGACCGATAAACTTTAATGCTTCGGCATTGGAGGAGATGATCCATGCTTTATGTCCTGGCCATTCGTGCTTAAGATGGCTTCCAATTCGTTTATACAAATAATCAATTTCCTCCTCCTGTAATCGCTCTCCATAAGGCGGATTAAGCAGAAGTATACCGTTTTCACTTTTGGGTTTGGTTTCAAAAAAGTCAGTAAGACTTACTTCAATGTCATCTGAAAATCCGGCAAGGGAGATATTCTTTTGCGCAACCTCCAATTGTCTTTTATCAAAATCGGAGGCGAAGATTTTGCATGGCAATGCAGTGATATTTTGTTCTGCTTCGTCAAATACTTCTTGCCAAAGCGCCTTGTCAAAACTTTTCCAATGCATAAAACCAAATTGGTTGCGATGCTGCTGCGGTGGTGTGTTGGTTGCAATCATGGCTGCTTCAATGGCTAGTGTTCCGCTACCGCACATCGCGTCATAAAAGTCATTTTCGCCTTTCCATTCGCTCATCAGTATCATTCCAGCAGCAAGTACTTCATTCAAAGGAGCATTTGCGCCTGCCAGCCTGTAGCCTCTTCTGTTTAGACTTTCGCCACTGCTATCAAGCGATATGGTTACTCGATGTTCATCAATGTGGAGGTTGAAAAGCACATCTGGATTGTCAGCATCAACGTTGGGTCGTTTACCTAATTTGTTTTGAAAAAAATCTACAATTCCATCTTTCAGTCTAAGAGAAGCAAAGTTGGTATGCTTGAACATAATCGAATGAACGTTGGGCTCAATCGCAAACGTCTTATCAAGTGATAAATACTCGGTCCAGTCGAAAGAAGAAGCTCTCTTATATAGCTCCTCCGAGTGCCGAATGTTGAATGAATGTATGGGCACAAACACACGTAGTGCTGTTCTCAGGTGAAGGTTGGCTTTGTACAGCAACTTTTGATTGCCTGTGCAGTGCACTATTCGCCTGGCTTCTTCTATTTCCGTTGCTCCAAGGAGTCTTAGTTCTTCTGCCAGTATTGGTTCCAGGTATGGAAGCGTTGAAATGGATATTTTGAAATCGTTGTCGTTCATAGTTCAGCTCACTGCTTTTTTTGCTTTGTAACCTTGTTGAATAAGTAGCACCATAATTTTATCACGGTGGTCACCTTGAATGATTATTTCGCCATCCTTGGCGCTGCCTCCAGTTCCGCATTTTGTTTTCAGTATTTTGCCTAGGGTTTCTAGGTCTGCTTCTGTGCCTCTAAAATCTTTTATCACGGTTGCTGTTTTTCCTCCCCTGTGATTTTTCTCAAGCCAAACGCGAAGGTCTTGTTGCTCCGGTGGCAGTGTTTCTCGCGAGTGATTTTCTCCTACCGCTTTGAAGTGCGGATGGGTCGAGTAAACAAGGCCTCCTTGGCTGTTTTTGTTTTTATTGGACATCGTTAAAATTTTTGTTCGTTATTGTCCTCTTCAAAATTATCAACCAGCGTAGCATTCTCTTCAATAGGTATCCTTCCAGCCCATTTTTGGAGTTTCACCAATAGGTATACATCAATAATGGTATGTGCAACAATGGCTGAAATCAAACCCAATTTTGCCGCCATATAACCAATGCCAACCATTGCAGCAGTCATGTAAAATCCATAGATGGATAAGCGCCAGTTTTTAGGATTGATATAGCCATGAATAGCAACGAACACAAGTGCAGTAAGCACAATACCTATAAGCGGTTGTATAGCTCCTCTAAAAAGAATTTCTTCTCCTACACCTGCGCAAATTGAAATGAAAAAAATTTCGCTTAATGACAATTCAAATCTCCCTAGCATATTAGCATATCGTGCATTCACTTTTTGCATGAATGGAGTGTTGATAATCCACTGCGCTATGAATGCAATAACCAAACCTGATAAAAGGCCAGCTGCTAGTTGTAACCACCATTTTTCAAATCCTAAAAGTGAATTCGCTAGGCTGACACTCTCCGAAAAGCGGTCGATCAAAACTGCAATCAGTGGCATACCAACCACAGTAGCCAGGGCTAGTTGAATAATTATCTTCTTATTCACCATCTCGTATTCCTCCTTCATCACTTGCAACGCGATGTCCTTGCATATCGCTACCACTGGGCGCTTGAAATATCTCCAACTCGAAAAATGGAACAGCTGCTAGCAAATGGTCAAAAATGTCAGCGGCCACACCTTCAAATTTTTCTAATTGCTTTTCCTTGCTGAAGGCATAAATCTCAACAGGCAATCCATTTTCGTTTGGTTGAAGTTGCCTCACCATGAAGGTCATATCTGTGTTTATGTTTGGGTTTTGCTCCAGGTATTTTTCAGCATAGACCCGAAAAATCCCGATGTTGGTGAGGTGTCTGCCATTCAGCAATATCTCTTTGTTCACGCCCTTTACTTCGTTGAATAAGTCTATTTCTCCTTGCTTTTGTAGGAGATGATCATTTAATCTTTCAATCTGCAATAGTTTTTTGAATAGTAGTTCATCGCAAAAACGGATGCTCGAAATTTTGATATTGATATGGCGCTTAATCCTTCGGCCTTCGCCTTCTTCCATTCCGCGCCAGTTTTTGAATGACTCGCTTATGATGGCATAGCTCGGTACAATGGTTACCGTCATGTCCCAGTTGCGGACCTTTATGGTGGTCAGATTTATTTCCATCACTTCTCCATCCGCTCCATATTTCTCCACTGTAATCCAGTCGCCTATGCGAATAAGATCTATCGCACTCATTTGAACACTTGCGGTGAACCCAAGTATTGGGTCGCGAAAAAGCAGAATTAAAATTGCTGTGATCGCACCAAAACCACCGAGTATATAAAGCGGTGACTGACCTAGAACAATAGCCAGTATGAGAACAAAACCAACAAGGTAGAACACAATTTTGGTGACTTGCTTGTAGCTGCGAACCGGTTTGTCTTTGTATCGTTCAGTGCTTTCAAGTATTGCGACAATGGCGTTAAGAATTGCATTAACGCAAAACATAACTGAAAGAACAATGTAGATTTTTGAAGCAATGAGGGCATAGGTATGTAGCCTTGGGAAATGCCTAAAAACATTGGGAACCGCAGCACAAATGATGACCGCGATGAGGATAAACGAAAGAGAACGAAAGACACGAAATTCAAACAACTGATCATCCCAATGGGTTTTTGTTTTCGTGATGACCTTCCTAACTATTCTAATAATAATGAGGCGAGTAAAAGCCCAAATACTCCAGCACAAGGCAGCAAGGCAAATAAGAGAAACAAACAAGTACATATTCTCGAACTGCCTATCAACGAACCCACGGCTTAAAAGAAAATCGCTCAGTTTATCTGACCAAACTGTAAAATTCATGTGCGAAAAGTAGATGGCAAATCAAGTTGACGGTTTTGCAATTCAACAAGGAAGCAAAAGTTTCCGATACTATTCGGACGCAATTCTGTCTTTGTATATGGACATTTGCACACCATTTTCCAAATAAAAATGAACTTTCTCCCAGAAAAAATAGAGACCTATGTAGAGCAGCATACAGAGGAAGAACCAGAGTTACTCAAGCAACTAACTCGTGAGACATGGCAAAAAGTGAATAATCCAAGAATGCTTAGCGGTCATGTCCAAGGTAGATTTCTTAGCATGATATCTCATCTGATACGGCCAAAACGAGTTCTTGAGATTGGCACTTACACAGGTTACAGCGCCCTTTGTCTAGCAGAAGGCTTGGCGGCTAATGGTGAAATAGTGACAATAGATATAAATGATGAGCTACGCTGGATTCAAGACAAATACTTCACGCTGAGTAGTTCAGGAAAGAGTATAGTTCGACATTTTGGAGACGCCTTAGAACTAATTCCTGCAATGGAAACCAACTATGACCTTGTGTTCATTGATGCTGATAAAGAGAACTATTTGAACTATTACAATCTGTTGATTGAAAGACTTCCTGCAGGGGCCGTAATTCTTATTGATAATTTGCTTTGGTCAGGAAAAGTGGTCGCGAAAGCTGAAATCCACGATGAGGAGACAAGAATATTGCAGCAACTTAGTGCATTCATTCAAAGCGATGACAGAGTACAGAATGTATTGCTGCCATTGCGCGATGGGCTCATGATGGTGAGAAAACGCTAGTCAAATGAGTTAGTTATGAAAATAAATAATCTTGTCAAAAGTTTTGAACCATGACAAAAAGGAATACATTTGACCCAAACATCATTGTTTCAACAATTCGTTTTTCGGAGTTTACTCGTGATAAATGTTTGATGGTCGTGATGTAATTTTTTAATCATTATACATTTATTTTTTTTTTCAAATGAACATTTTTGTTTCAGGGCTGAATTTCAGCATGTCGAGCGATGAGCTCAGCGAAGTATTCGCAGCGTATGGTTCTGTATCATCTGCTAAAGTGGTAACCGACAAGGCTACCGGACGTTCACGTGGTTTTGGATTTGTAGAAATGCCAGCAGACGAGGAAGCTCGTAATGCGATTTCTGCATTGGACCAAACCGAACAGAGCGGCAGAAAAATCAACGTTAAAGAGGCTGAGGATCGTCCACAGCGCACTAGCAGCGATCGTCCACGTGGCAACTTCGGTAGCGGTGGTGGTGGCGGTGGCCGCAGAGAGGGTGGTTTCAAACCACGCTTTGATCGCGGTGGTAGCGGTGGCGGTGGATACGATCGTGGCAATAGCTACTAAGATTCTATCACAACAGATATTTTGAAAAGAGCTGCCATATGGCGGCTCTTTTCTTTTTCTGATTTCTCTCCGAAAACGAAAAAGGTCTCCATTTCTGAAGACCTTTCCTTTTTACGTAGCGAGAGGGGGGCACGATCCCCCGACCTTGCGATTATGAATCGCACGCTCTAACCAGCTGAGCTACCTCGCCATTAATTCAATGAAATTTACTCAAAACTGACTTTTCAATTTTTTTGAGGGCGCGAATATAAACGCATTTCAAACCTTGCAAATACGTTCAGAAAATTGTTGCATACTGCCTCTTTATATAGGCTATCCTTGCACACACTATAGATCACTGCCCTTTTAGAATTTCTTTATGACCAAAACAAAAATTGAACTCGAGTACCTCATTAGAACATCAGATTCTATTTTGTACAACTGCATGTCCACACCAAGTGGTTTAGAGGAATGGTTCGCTCCAGAGGTGCATATAAAAGGCGAGGTATTTACGTTCTTGTGGGAAGGTGAAGAGCGCAGCGCATTGCTTGCAGCAAAGAAGAAAGAACAGTTTGTTCGGTTTGAATGGCAAGATGAAAATGACAAGGAAACCAACTTCTTTGAAATGCGAATTAAGATAGATGACATGACAGGAGAAGTAGCATTGCTCATTACAGACTTCTGCGAAGATGGCGAAGAAGAAGATCAGACCATGCTGTGGGACGAGGCGGTAGAAGAATTGAAAAGACACATTGGTGGTTGATTGAAATCATTCACCATTTCAGATAAAAATCTTTCGTCAAAAACTTATAGGCCTCGGAGAATTCTTCGGGGCCTTTTCTTATCAGCAATGACTCCATAATAGGTTCAGTACTGTTCTTCAATCCCAACTCGAGCATAACGCGCGTGGAAGAGTCTTTAGAGGCCATAGTGAATACATGGCAAATACGTTCAGGTGAAAAACCAATATTCAGTGATTCATTCATCCATCGCTCCAATTCAAGGGTAGGAATGATCAAGGCAATTCTTCCTTCAGGGCGCAATAGTTTTTTTGCTTGACTGAGAAAAGCGTCCGCGGGCAGTGTGTCGTCATGCCTTGCAGCGCTCCGACTGGGATTAGCAGCCCTTAGTGACGAAGTGAAGTAGGGCGGATTGCAAATGATTAAATCAAATTTTTCGACCGCTACTATTTTTAGGAAGTCCCCTTCGTGCATTTTCAAACGGCTGCTCCAAGCAGAATGCTCAAAATTGTAGCGAGCATCTTCTGCACTGTCATCATCCAATTCTATGGCTTCTATAATAGCTAGCTGATTTCGTTGAGCGCAGATAAGCGCAATCACTCCGGTGCCTGTGCCAGCGTCCAAAAGGTAACTTACATCCGAAACTTTGGCCCAAGCTCCGAGCAGCACAGCATCAGTGCCCACCTTCATCGCGCTGCGCGACTGGTGCACTTCGAATTGTTTAAAACAAAAGGGTTTGTTACTTGTATTAGGCATAAAGCCTTTCAGGCTAATAAGGCGAACATAGCACAGTTTCAGATTTTAGAAAACAGATTTCTTATGATTAAAAGAATCTTGAAACTAAAATTACTTACGGAACTTCTTCACGCCAGCCTCTATGCGGTGGTTCAGAAAATTTTCAGACGGTGGAATAACGCAACTGTACTTGTGGTTATAGGCGCAATACGGATTGAAACTCATGTTGAAATCAATGATCATTTCCTCTTTTACATTTTCGGTAGTAAACTCAAGATAGCGCCCTCCTCCGTAAGTCTCTCTGCCATTGGTAAGGTCAGTAAATGCAAGTAGCAGATAGTTAGCCAGCTCTGGCTTTTCAGGGTCTGCGTTTTGGTAAAGCGTCAGTTTGTATTTCTTACCTTCCAGTTTGAATGTGAGTGTGCCATAAGGCTTGTAAAGTGGGGTGCGCTCTCCGCTTGTTTTGAGGTTAACTGCTATACCGTCTTTTATCTTTTTGAATTGTGCTGTTACTCGGTATTTGGCATCTATTCCATAGTAATCCAGACCGCTGAAGGTGGCTGTATCCTCAGGCATAAGTATGGAGGTTGTACTGTCTGCAAAAACCGCGTTTACGCTGTCGCGGTAGGTTTTTACATTTTCGAAGTAAGTAGTCTGTGACGTGATGTTACTAATCAAAGCAAACAGAGCTGTCAACGTCAGCACAATTATTTTACAATTGGTCATAACCTTTTGAGTGTGGTTTTAGTAAAAGTTTCATCAAATCTATTTGAATCTTATGAAAATCGCTCTTTTATCTATCTCATTTCTAATTAGCTGTTTCATTTCTTACTCGCAGGACTTGAAACCACTTGACTATGCTAGACAATACGAGAAGCACCATGTTCGCACTCGCATCTGCAAACAAGTGCATTACAAAGGCCAGCAGGTTGTGGACTCCACGATGGTCGGTATTGCTTCTTTTGATGAGAAGGGAAGAATGATTCATTACTCAGAGTTTTTTGCAGGAGGCAGAAAGATGGCCGAGTATGATTACAGCTACAATGAATCTGGAAAGATGATTAAATCAAGCGTAAGCCTTGTCTTCAACGGGTGGATTCCCATGGAATTTGAACTGAAGTATGATAAAAAGGATAGAGTTATCTCTCGTGAGTTGAAAGAAGCGATGGCCAATTTCTGGAAGAAAGAAACCTATACCTACAATGGTGACGTACTGATAAAATGCAACCAATGGTATGAGGTTAATGGTGGGCTCGTTTCTGAAACGTATAAAGATTATCCAGCTAGCTTGGATGTGAAGGAAAACTCGCTCACGTACATCTTGGATGCAAAAGGTCTGCTGATAATACATCAGTTATTCAATGGACGCGGTCAGGTGGAGCGAGCTTTGGTTTACAATTACGAATTCTTTTATTGATTGATTTTAATAAGTATTTTCAACAGAAAAAGCCGACACCTCTTGAAGTGTCGGCTTTTTCGTTTCTAATTCATCCTACTTCTTGACCTGAAAGTATCTGACCATTGCTCCGTAATCCATTTTGTTTCGCATGGCAAATAGTACCCTACTTATACGCACAGCCTTGGTTTCCAAACCTTTTGCGCTATCTACCCATTTGGAGAAATACCTCTGGTGGCTGGCTGCCAGTGACTGAAAATATTCATGAGCAATGGTATCTTCTTTCAGGCAACTCATCATATCTGTTGAAATTACAAATTCAGATTTGTCGGCTTCAATCAGAAGTATCATGCTATCACCTTCTTTCTTCATCAGCGCTTTGCGCATGGAAGCGTTGATGGGGATTACGTATTCTCCCTCACCCATAGGAATTAAAGCCACTTGCTTGAACGGATGGGCGTCCATCTTTCCCTTTGAGTGAAATGACTTCTTGTTTTCAGGGTTCAACTTGATGGCAAGGTCAGCAGGAATTACGATGTAGGTCCAGCCTGTTTTCTCACCCTGTTCACCAAATTTATGTAGCACACATTCTATTGCAAACATGACGCGAAACTATTGATTGTTTTATTTGATGACAGTCATTTATCGCATTCACATTTGAGCAGCACCGTTTGAATCCGGTTCTTCTTTCTTTTGCAGCATGAGAATGAGTCTTACATTTTTCAGCATTGCTTTTATTTTGATCTGTAGTTTCTCAGTGCGCAAGAAGAAGTGGACCCCCGAACAATTGATAGAGCAAAAGGTGGAAATAGGCCGTCAGTTATTTTTTGACAAAGCGCTGAGTAATCCTGACGGGCAGAGTTGCACCGTTTGCCACGCACCTAAGACATCATTCAGCGACCCCGACCATGCAGTGGTTAGTGAAGGAATACTGGATGGTTTTTTTGTAAACCGCAATTCGCAGACGCTTGCCTATTCGTCTTTCGCACCCCCTTTAAAGTATGACGAGAAAGCTGGAGTCTGGCGCGGTGGCTTCTTCTGGGATGGTCGTTCTAACACGCTAGAGCATCAGCTGTCAGGACCATTCTTCAATGTAGCCGAGATGAATAACCAGGACACCGCCATGTTGGTAAACGAACTCAAGGAGGCACCTTACTATGAAAAATATAAGAGTGTGTATGGCAAGGTGAAGGACAAAACAGAGGCCTATAACAACATGATAGAAGCCATAGCATTGTTTGAAGGAAGCAGTTTTTTGAATGAGTTTTCTTCTAAGTATGATTACTTCTTGCTCGGAAAAGCAACATTTACAGAAGAAGAAGAGAGAGGGCGCAAACTTTTTGTGGCACGATGCGCTACCTGCCACAACATGACACCACAAACTGTGAGTGGCGCAGTACTTTTCACCGACTATGGCTACCACAATTTAGGTGTACCGCGCAACGAGGACAATCCTTTTTACACCACCGACTCCAGTGTAAATCCGCTTGGTAGCAGCGCCACCGACTTTGGACTAGGTGCTGTGGTGCACGATGAAGCGCAAAACGGAAAGTTCAGGACACCTTCACTAAGAAACGTGGAATACACCGCGCCCTATTTCCACAATGGATATTTTGAAACGCTGCAAGCGACTGTGCACTTCATCAATACGCGCAATGATGGCCACTATGCCACGCCTGAGCTTAGTGCAACTATTGAAGCAGGTCGCACTGGATCATTGAATTTATCTGAAGAGGAAGAGAACGCTATTCTGGCATTTCTAAAAACGCTGAGCGATGGGTGGGAAATAGAATAGATCTATTTTAGTGATTGATTTCCAACTTCGATCTTGGAGTAGAAACTGAACACTCCACTTTTTGATTGGGTCTTGTTTATTTCACTATGGGATAACCTGCTTCCTTCCACGCGGCTATTCCGTCCAATAGGTTATGCACCGAATTAAAGCCTTGCTTTGCGAGCAACTCCGCGGCTTCCTCGCTGCGACCGCCTGAAGCACAATAGACCAAAATGGTTTTCTTTTTATCCAAGGCAGATGCCTTTGTAGCGAAGTTGTCATCAAACCAATCGATGTGGATAGAGCCAGATATTTTACCCTTACTTACTTCATTGGCAGTGCGCACATCCAGCAATATGTAGTTGCCCACATTCATGGCTTCCATGAATTGCTTCGCGTTGTCGTTGATGACGGCTGTCGCCAAAAAAGTGTTTATTACTAGGATACTGAGCAAAAATTTCATGAGGTTAAAATTAGGTATACAGCATTAATTGGAGCGATAATGATTGAACAAAGCCTCCTCCAGCTGTTTTTAAGATGAATGCTTCTAGCAAAATGAACTTAAGAGCAGCAAAACGCCAATTGCATTTTTGGTTGGTAAAAAGTCCTGCTTAGGTATGGCTTCTAAGGTGCTTTGAACACCTCTGCCCTTATAGCAACCACAATAGGTTTTCTGCCCCTTATGTAAATGGTAGCAGTCTCCACATCCACGCCCGGTTTTTTTCCAAATGGATTGAAACCCACTTCTAATTCTACCTTTTCGCCAGCGGGAATGATGCTTTTTGAAATTTTTGGTTCGGTGCAGCCGCAGCTAGCCACAATGCTATCAATGTACATTGGAGCATTGCCTTCGTTGCTTAAATAAAACGTATGGCGCACAGGCTCTCGGTGATTGATTTTGCCGAAGTCGAATGTGTCAGCATCTAACACCGGTTGCACAAAGCGAATGGTGTTGTCAATCTGCACCACGTTTTCTATTTCTATTTTTCTTTCAAGGCATGCACTGCGCACATAGATGGAATTCTTTTCATCTACCAAATCATCACTCACGCTTTTATCCGCTTTCACCTCGCCAAAGGGTATGAGCTCAAACTCAAGACGGGCACCATTCTCAGCCGCATCATTTATGTATGGAATAAATGCTCCAGCCTTTGCTTCTTTTAGAAAATTCACCAGGCTAGAAGTTCTTCTTTTAGTCAAATTCAAATTGTAATCGCTCTTCGCGCGTGGGCTTGCAAAGCCTCGCACTTGTATTTTCAGGCTCTGTCCTTCTTGCAATTCTTGTAACAACAATTCAGCAAACAAATTCAAATCATCCACTCCCTTCTTCACCTTCAAGTCGAAGAAGTCATTCGTTATTTGTTCCGCTTCTTCCTTCTTCTCTGAGCTAAGTCCTTTAGTATTCTCATTCAAATATGTTGGCAAAAGGTTCAAGTAAGAATCATAAGCCTGCATGTAAGTGAGTGTGGTAGTAGTGTCCCACACATCGGGGTTGGGCTCATCGTTGTGGAAGTAGAGGACTACGGGAATGGTGGCCATTAAATCCATCAGCTTCAGTTTATTCATGTCTTGTTCAGAGGCCGCCAGTTCAACTTTCTTCAGCGAAACTTGGTAAACATCATTGCAACAAGTTTGGTTATTAACATCGTTGTTATTGTTTGCACGGTTGCTGCTGAAGAATGCTTCCGTTTCGAGGTCGTTCAGGTAATAATAAAAATCATTTGCGCTGCTGTTGTATGGCAACCCCATATTGACGGGCTTCGAGAACACTGCATTGTCATAGGTACTCGAGAAAAGATCAAGCCCTCCAAAACCCTCGTGCCAATCGCTGCTGAAGAAGAACTTCCCATCTGCGAAATAAGGTGTCAATTCATCACCCGGAGTATTGATAGCGCGTCCTATGTTTATTGGCTTTCCGGCATTCGCTCCATCGTAGGTAGCCATCCACAAGTCCATTCCACCTTCGCCTCCTTCGCGATCACTCGCGAAGATGTAATACAACTCCTCCCCGATTTGCATCACGACTGGCATCGTGTTCACCGTGCCTTCCGTATTCAGTGCTTTCACTTCTTCCACTTCGAATACCTGATTGTCTTGCCATTGGCCCTTGTAAATTTTGGTCATATCATTTTCCCTCACGGAGAAATAAATATTCTGATTGAAGAAGCTGTAGCTGCCTACTTCCGCAGCTTCACTGATACCTTCTATTCGCATTTTACTGATGACCTTGCTTGCCGAATCGGCATAGTACATCTGCCACCTGCCATTGTCTGCTTCCTCGCGCGATGCAATGAAATACTTAAAATATTTGGACACCAAATTGATTTCAGAGCCCGAAGTATTTATGTTCGAACTCATTGGAGAGGCTACAGGTTCATCAGGTTGTGGTTTGTAGTTCAATGCCCAAAGCGCACTCTTCGCTTCTTGTTCTGCACGCTTTAGCAAGTCTTTGCTCCCTTTGCTCTTAAATTTCTTTAAGTACTTTTTGAAGTTGCGCTGAGCATCTTCATAGCGGCCATTGTACTTCTGCATCCATGCCAAATAGTACAGACCGTCAGGATTCAATTTGCCACCGTCTTTATCGAACGACTTTGCATAAAGGTCTTCTGCCAATGAATAATACTTCACCATGCGTGCAGCCTCCGCATATTTAACCAGCACCTCGAAGGTAGTGGTGTCCAATTCGTAACCTTGTTGGTAATATGAAAAGGCTTCGTCCCAATTGCCCGCTTCGGCTGCAACATCACCTGCACGCACATACTGCATGGGCTTCTGCGCTTGCACATAAGCACAAGTCAAAAAGAAAACAAGGACTGCTGCAATTTTTTTATTCATGCTAACCCGACAAAAGTGAAATGAATAACTCATTTTCACCGCTTAAATTTTCTTTCAAATAAAAGCAAGGATGAATCAAAGTACAATCATCGGAATAATTGGAGCTGGAGCAATGGGCAGTGGTATTGCTCAAGTAGCCGCCCAATGTGGTCATCAGGTCATCATTTCAGACGCGCGACAAGAAGCATTGGACCAATCCAAAAGTGCACTGCAAACCACAATGGTCAAGCTTGTAGAGAAAGGAAAAGTGACCTTGGAAGAAGCAACAGCTATTCGATCGCGCATCACTTACAACACATCTCTTGCTGCATTCAAACCCTGCGGCCTTGTTATAGAAGCCATTGTAGAAAACCTGGAAGTGAAGAAAAAAGTAATTGCCGAAGTGGAAAGCATAGTGAGTGATGCGTGTGTGATTGCGAGCAACACATCTTCGTTGTCTATTACAGCCATAGCGGCTGCTTGCAAAAAGGCAGAACGTGTTATAGGGATTCACTTCTTCAATCCTGCTCCGCTTATGCCGTTGGTTGAAATAATTCCGGCCCTGCAAAGTGATATGGGGTTGATGGATGATGCCAAACAACTCATCACTTCATGGAAGAAAACAACTGTAATTGCAAAGGATACTCCAGGCTTTATCGTTAACCGGGTGGCACGGCCATTCTATGGGGAAGCTCTTCGTATCTATGAAGAAGGCCTTGCAGATTTTGCCACAATAGATGCCGCCATGCGCGACCTCGGTTTCAAGATGGGGCCGTTTGAACTAATGGACTTGATAGGCAATGATGTGAACTATGCAGTTACCGAAAGTGTATTCGCGGCATTCTATTTCGACCCTCGCTACAAACCCAGCATCACTCAGAAAAGAAACGTGGAAGCTGGTTGGTTTGGAAAGAAAACAGAAAGAGGTTTTTATAACTATACAGAGGGTGCTGCAATGCCCACGCCATCAAACGATGCGCAACTGCGCAGTGACATTGGCAAAAGAATTCTTGCAATGCTCATTAATGAAGCATATGAAGCGCTTCACCTCAACATTGCAAGTGCTGAAGACTTAGATATTGCAATGACCAAAGGTGTGAACTATCCCAAAGGCCTTATCGCGTGGGGCGAAGAGATTGGTCTTGCTAACTGCGCTGATCGCATGGGCTCGCTTTATTTGACTTATCAAGAGGATAGGTATCGGTGTAGTTTGGGGTTGAGGTGAACTATTGTCCTGACTTCATCCCCACCACATGCCAGTAAGGCTGCGTGTCTGAAAACACAATTTCATTCAATCCCGCCTCTTTCATCATTGCCTCTATCTGCTCACGTGAGAAGCGCTTCTCTAGAGGTGTTCCAAATCTGTCCAATGCATCGTTGCGCATGATGTGAAAACTTTTATTGCAGTAATAACTCAATGGCATGCGCTGCCATGTGTTGCTGTTGGGTGCAATTGCTCTGATGCATCTGGCAATTGCGACCAATGGCAAGTACACGGCAACTGCTATCATATCACAACAAAACCGTTTCAACGCAGGTGGCATTCTGCTGATAATTCTTCTCTTCAAATCAACCCATGAAAACATCGCTCGATACAATGCACTTCTATTTTCAAGATTGTAGTAGAAGTAAAGCAACACATGGCCGCCTATTTTGAGTTTCGTCACTGCATCGGTCAATGCCTTTTGCGTGTCAGGAATGTGATGCAGTACTCCAAGACAAAGTACAAAATCGAAACTGTTGTTATCAAAAGGAATGGTATCAGTAGAGGCCTGAGTAACTCGGACATTCGTTTTGGAAGCGAGTAATTGAGCGGCCGAATAAACCGCATCACTCGGATCGATGGCTTCCACACTTTTCACTTTATCAGCAATGAAATAACTCCATCGCCCGCTGCCACAGCCAATGTCCAATACAGCGGAGTTCTTGTTGAGCATTTTATCAGTTACGATATCAAAATATTCATTCCCTGCCTGCTTCAAATCGCCTTCACTGAATTGATGAAAGGTCTTCCACTCTTCACCAAAGGACGCTATTGTTTTTTTGTCCACATTGGTCTCATCACCCACGAAAGAGGCAATTGAAATCAGTCCTGACTTCAGGGTGTGTTT
This sequence comes from Flavobacteriales bacterium, assembly GCA_031414655.1. Classification (GTDB taxonomy): domain Bacteria; phylum Bacteroidota; class Bacteroidia; order Flavobacteriales_D; family Sanyastnellaceae; genus JANNVZ01. The sequence continues at coordinate 18,572 of JANNVZ010000015.1, read as the reverse complement.
TGGGGTATGTGTGTATGATGTGATCATTTACGAATGGAACACTGATTGGACGGATCAACTCGGATCGGGATCAGTGAAAAGCTATCCAATCCGTGCAAGCTCGGCTCGCTTCTTCCGTGTTACATTAAAACCATGATGGAGGTAGCTTTTCTTTTATCTCAATATTTTCAAACTTATATGATGAGCGAATACCAGCGCCCCTCGCCCACTCTACCATGCGTTTCAGCCCTTCTTCTAACGAAGTATTACGGTCGTTCCCAAACTCGCGATGTACTTTTGTGTGGTCTGAATAAGCATGGACTACTTCGTTGCGCGGTTCAAGATATTCTATCTGCATCGGCTTGTTCATGACTTTGCAAATGGTTTCAGCCAATTCATTCACAGTGTAGTCTTTGTCTGCCCCTATGTTGAAGACTTGGTTGTATGCAGCGGGCATGTTTACGCTACTGGCCATGTGGTGTGCCATATCGCCTATGTAGCTAAAGGCCCTAGTCTGGTAGCCATTTCCGAAAATGGTGAGTGGCTTGTTCTGCATGAGTTGATTGATGAAAATACCCACCACGTTGCGGTATCTGTCGCCAAGGTTTTGATATTCGCCATACACATTGTGAGGGCGGAAAACGATGTAATTCAAGCCAAACATTTCATGCGCAGCTTTCAAATCCAACTCAACAGCATACTTTGAAATGCCGTAAGGATCTTCGGGCATGGGCGTCATGTCCTCCCGCATTGGCAATTGCCCTTTGCCATACACCGCAATGGATGATGTGAATACAAAACACTTCACCTTCTGCTTCACACTTTCGTTGATGAGGTTGATACTACCTAGAAGATTCGTTTCGTAGTTGTACCTGCGAATGAAATGACTAAGGCCTTCGGCAGCGTATGCGGCTAAGTGATAAACATAATCGAATTGATATTTTTTAAACAGCGATTGAACTAAAGTAACATCATTGATACTGCCCTTTATGAATTCAGCTTCACTTGGAACATTCTCTTTGAAACCGCCACTCAAATCGTCCAACACAACCACCTGATGACCAAGAGCGATCAATTCGCGTGTGATATGCGAACCTATAAAGCCTGCGCCACCAGTGATGAGGGATTTCAATTTGATTGATTGAATTAGAGACTTGTTGACTTGTAGATTTAATGCGTGTAGAACTTAATCACCTGCAAACAACTGAAGACACTTTATCAATTCCACGTCACCACAAACCCCTTCTCATACTCCGCCCATTGCTCTGGTGTCTTCACTGTCTTGTGTGTCTCCTCTGCAAAGTAGTGCAAATAGACTTCTATCTGTGCTGGTGTTTTATAGCCAACAACAGGGCCAATTGCTTTGGCGTCTTTGTCAAAAAAGTAAAGCGTTGGGTAACCACTTACTCCAAGAAAACGTGTGAACTGATGTGCCGGCTTTCTGCCTGGTACATCTGGTTTGTAATCAGGATTGGTGTAGGTATTGCCTCCGAAATCCAAGGTATCGCCACACTCTGCATCAAACTTTACATTGTAAAAATGTTCGTTGAGGTAAAGTGCTACACGCTCATCACCAAAGGTGTTTTTTGAAAGCATTTTGCACGGGCCACACCATGCTGTGTAAACGTCCATCATGATGGGTTTGGGCACAGCACTCTGCATTTCCATAGCTTCTTCCAGCGTGTACCACATTACCTCCTTGGAATATTCAAAGGGTTTTTTATCATCGCCTTTCATGGTGGTGGGCTTTGTTTCTACTTCCGGAGTAGTCGTTTCTTGTGTAGTTGGTTTTTTGTCTTTGCAGGCTATCAGTGATGATAGTATCAAGATGAGAATTGTAATTCGTTTCATGCTAATTAGAAAAATTATACTCGTGCTGTTATGATGTTATTCAACCATTTCACTACGAACAATAGGCCAATCGCTGCAGCGAATGCGAGTATCGCATTCACGGCAAAGTAATACCACTTGTCGTGATAATTGTCCCATGTGGCCGCAAGTACTCCGCTCATTTTATTGCCCAAAGCAGTGCTGACAAACCATCCGCCCATCATCAAAGCAGTGAGTCGTGGCGGAGAAAGTTTTGACACCAGATACAAACCGACTGGGCTAAGGCACAATTCACCAATGGTAATGACTCCATATGCCCCAATGAGCCACCAAGGCGATGCCTTTTCCATTCCATTGTTGTTGACTATCACTGCGCCAATCATGCACACAGCGCTCAGTCCTGTGAATAGCATTGACAATACCAACTTTCCCCCAAACTCGGGCTCACGCTTTCTCCTCCGTAAGAAAATCCAAATACCTACAACAACAGGTGTAAGCAGTATTACGAATCCAGGATTGATTGACTGAAACAATTCAGGATTCACGAGTTTGGTTGATTCTCCTTCAAGTGGTTTTGATTTTTCGTTGACGAAGTAGTTTGGATAGTTTTCTTCTTTGATAATTTTTCCGTCCGCTCCTTTACTCGTGCGAAACTGCTCGTCCACCTTAGGCACCATTGCCTTTTCATAACTCACCGTTTCCAATGCTTTTATTGCACTTGCTGAGCCTTCCATTGATGCCGGAATTTCCCTATCGGTAAAATTTTTAGACCATATAGTAAGCGCTGTTCCATTCTGCTTAAAGATGGTCCAAAACACCACACTTACACAAAAAATAACCATGAGTGCCGACAGTGGCTTGCGATCTTCTGCCGAAGAACGAAGCAAAACTGAAATGTAGTAACCAACAACGGGCAATGAACCTATAATGAAGGCATCAGTGCTATCGCTTCCGAAAATATTGCCCGGTATAATCCATCCTACATAACCTGCCAAAAACATGGGAAGCATAACCACAGAAAATATTTTTCCCAGCGACATATCCTCCTTTTGTGTTGGCTTAATTATATCTGCATGCTTGTAATGTCGGTTGCCAATCCAGAAGACGATAACACCCACGAACATACCAATTCCCGCAGCCATAAATGCTTCGCCCCAACCAAACGAGTTGCGCAGCCAAGCAGCGAAAAAGTTGCAGATAAATGCCCCTATGTTGATACCCAAATAGAAGATATTGTAACCGGTGCTTTTGAGGTGAACATACTTTTCATCGTTGTACACATTGCCCAAAAGGGTTGAAATATTCGGTTTGAAAAAACCATTGCCTACGATAATGAACAGCAGCGAAACATAAAAAGCAGTTTCGCCTTTTAGTGAAAGCCCCATATAGCCAAGTCCCATTAAAATGCCGCCAATGGTTATGGAAAGGCGCAGACCAAGAAGTCTGTCTGCAAGCAAACCTCCAATGAATGGTGTCAGAAAAACCAAAGCGATAAAAGTTCCGAAAACATCGGATCCCATAGCATCTTCATAACCAAGCCCACCCTTTTGAGTATCGGTCATGTAAAGGAATAAAATCCCAATCATGAGGTAGTATCCGAAACGTTCCCACATTTCTGAGAAGAACAAAAACGGAAGTGCCGCGGGATGTTTTGATCCGCCTGTTTTTTCTATAGTGTTGAGTGTGCTGTTCAAAGTGTGATTTTCTAATAAGTTTATTTCACATCGCCCATTAGTTTTCGCATCAGTGGAGAGATAGCAATAAGCAGAGCTCCAGCTATAAGAGCATACCATGCAAAATCATAGTAGCCCTCGGTGTAGACATTCAATTTCTCGATTGGCGAAGCACTTTCTTCTGGAGAAATACTCGCCCCAAACAAGCCTGCAACGTATTGTCCATAGGCACTTGCCAAAAACCACATGCCCATCATAAAACCTTGCAAGCGGATAGGTGCCAACTTAGTCATGATGGAAAGGCCGATAGGCGACAAGCACAACTCACCGAGAGTAACAACGAAGTAAGCCACTGTAAAAACGTCCAGTGATGATTTGCCCGCAATGTCCGCAAAAAATCTTCCTGAGAAGAAAACGAAATAGCCTAATCCGAGAAACAAAAATCCAAGACCAAATTTCACGACTGTATTTGGTTCAATTTTCTTCTTAGCGAGCAGCACCCAAATGGTTCCAACTATTGCTGCAAACGCTATCACAAAAAATGAGTTGGCTGCGTTATTCACTCCATTCGGATCGAGTGTTATGAATCCCAATAAACTATTATTAAGATGATCAGCCGCAAACAAACTTAACGAACCGCCTCCTTGCTCGAAGATGGCCCAGAAGGCAACTGAAAAAACAATGAAGAGCAGTGCAGCTATAAGCTTTTTGTTTTCGTCTTTGGTGCTACGAGACATCTCATAAGCGAGGTATGCAAGGCTAAACGGGCCAATGCAATACATAAACCAATCAGTGTATCGTGTGTTAGCTACCATGACCATTATGATCGGAATGCATAGCAACGCTCCTCCATATACTGCCAAGTCCGCCCATTTCTTGCCCGTGCTACCATTTGTTTCAAATGGAGAAAGACCAATTGGCCCAAGCGTTTTGCGGGTGTAAATGAATGTAATGAGACTAATAGACATAACAACTGCAGCCAAGCCAAATGCTACATTCCATCTATAACCTTCGGCAATAGTGTCCGCCATAAATTCTCCCTTTCCAATGGCTATGCAGAAGTATCCACCTAGTAAAGCACCCAGATTGATACCAGCATAAAACAGTGAGAAACCATCATCGCGCCTTGTGTCACCAGCTTTGTAAAGTTGGCCAACCATGCTGGAAATATTCGGCTTAAAAAAACCAGTACCTACCACATTGAAGGCGATACCAAGAAAGAAATATTCCTTTGGGTCGATGGCTAAAATGATGCTGCCAACAATCATCAGCAATCCGCCCCAGAAAAGAGATTTGCGAAAGCCTAAAATTTTATCTGCGAATAGTCCACCTATAAAAGTGAAAGCATAAACCCATGCTTGCGTAGCCCCATATTGCAGATTGGCAGTTTTGTCATCCATGAACAATTGATGAACCATGAAAAACGTAAGCATTCCTCGCATCCCGTAAAAACAAAACCGTTCCCACATTTCTGAAAAGAAAAGCGACCACAATTGTTTAGGATACTTTCCTTTGAAGGATCTGATGTCTTCTAAAGTCTGCGTGTTACTCATAGTGTGATAGCGTTGAAATGAAAAGGCCTGAATCGTTTTGAATTGATTCAGGCCTCCAATGTATGCGATTTAGAAATTACGTTAGCGATTATCGAACACCGTGCATCATTCTTTTTAGAACCGGAGTTATGGAAAAAAGAATGAGTGCTGCTATACCACATAGGACAACGAACACCATGAAGAATTCAAACAGATTGGATATCTCAACTCCGGCAAAGACTGGATTGGAGGCACTAATTTGGTTCTCATCCAAAATTTGTAGTTGCTCGGTGGTAGGCACCACGGACTTATTCAACACTGCTTGAAGGTCTATGCCTAGTTCCTCGGCTTTCACAAATTTGTCGCCTGTAGCAGGTAGAATGGACCCAAGAGTACCTGACAATGCATAACCGGCAGCATTAGAAATAAAGAATACACCGTAAAGCAATGAAGCAAATCGCTTTGGGGAAAGTTTACCCACAAGCGAGAGTCCAATAGGCGAAAGACAAAGCTCTGCTATGGTTTGGATGAGGTACAATAAGATTAACCAGCCTATGCTCAACAAACCAAGTGTTCCGAGGTCTTTCACATTGTGTGCAATAATGAAATAGCTAAGAGCTATCAGCGCCAAACCGATAGATTGCTTCACCGGAGAAAGCGGTTCTCTGTTTTTCGCTCTCAACTTATCCCATAAAAGACTGAAAGGAAGAGCAAGCATCACCACGAAAATGCCATTAAAAATTTGCACCATAGATGGTGGCATATTCCATCCAAAAATGTGGCGGTCCGTTTGATTGTTAGCAATGAAGGTGAGCGAAGAACCAGCTTGCTCGAATGCTGCCCAGAAGAAGATGATGAAGAATGAAATGATATAGATAACCAAAATGCGATCGCGTTCAATTTTGGTCAATGAGCTGTCAGAAATAATGAGCCCTGCTAGTGTAATACCGCTTGCGTAGATGATGGGATAGATGATTGTTTTGATGACATTGTCACCATCTAACATGAATCTGAAAAGCAAGAAAAGCGCAATAAAACCGACAACAGCCATTAGCAAACTCATGGTGCTAAACACGGCCTTCTGCGACTCGCCTTCTTCATATTCGGAGGCACTATTTTTAGACGGTAAGCCACCAATAGCTGCGCCTTCAGGCGTTACTACATACTTGTTTTTAAGTACGAAGAATGTGATACTTCCAATAATCATAGCTATGGCTGCCGCCAAAAAACCCCACTTGAATGCGTGCAAATCTCTCACGCCATCCACTTCTACATCACCCACAAATGGACAGATAAATTGGCCAAGGAATGCTCCAATATTTATTCCCATATAGAAAATAGTAAAGGCCGTATCCAGCTTCGATTTTTCTTGTTTTGGATAAAGACTACCCACCATACTTGAGATGTTGGGCTTGAAGAATCCATTGCCAAAAATGATGATGCCCAAGGCTACCCAAAGCAGCGTGCTCGCTGTGCCAATGCTTGATGAAAAAACACTTGCGCTTGCAAAAAGAAGAAGCTGACCAGTGGCCATCATAAGTCCTCCAAGCAATATACAATTGCGATTGCCAAAGAAGCGGTCGGCAATAAATCCACCCAGCATCGGGGTTAGATAACAAAGTCCCAAGAAACCACCGTAAATCAGCGATGCATCTTCCTCCTTCATAACCAATGCGTGCACCATGTATAGGGTAAGAATGGCGCGCATTCCGTAGAAGTTAAAACGTTCCCACATTTCTGTTCCGAACAACACCCATAGTCCCTTTGGATGCTTCGTTGAAGAAGTAATTGTCTCTGCCATAAAGTTATTTTTTGGATTAGTGATTTTAGAAAACGTTAGTGGTCAAACATACACAAAGCCATCCACGCTAGACACACTGCTCAAACTTTGTGGAAAAGAGAAAGCCTCTGGCAATGCCAAAGGCTTTCAGTGTTTAACCCCAAAACACACAAAATGAACGAATGTGTTTTGAGCCGTTTGATATTTTCTATCCGAGGTACGACTTCAGCATTTTGCTTCTGCTGGTGTGCTTCAGCCTGCGGATGGCTTTCTCTTTTATCTGACGAACGCGCTCGCGAGTAAGGTCAAAACGCTCTCCTATTTCCTCCAGAGTCAATGGATGTTCTCCATTCAAACCAAAGTACAAGCGAACCACATCCGCCTCACGGCTGGTAAGCGTGCGCAGTGAACGCTCTATCTCTTTGCGCAATGACTCATGCAACAAGTCTGTGTCGGGCGAAGGCGTGTCGTTGGTTTGCAACACATCGTACATCGTGCTGCTGCTGTCGTCTCCGTCTTTCAATGGTGCATCCATACTTACATGGCGGCCACTGTTACGAAGCGATTGCTTTACTTCATCCAACGTCATCTCCAATACTTCGGCAAGCTCAGCTGGTGTTGGTGGGCGCTCAAACTCTTGCTCCAACTTGGCAAAAGCCTTGTTTATTTTGTTGATACTACCAATTTTATTCAGCGGCAAACGCACAATACGGCTTTGCTCAGCAAGCGCCTGAAGTATGCTTTGACGAATCCACCACACAGCATACGATATGAATTTGAAACCACGTGTTTCATCAAAACGTTGAGCTGCTTTTATCAAGCCAAGGTTTCCTTCATTGATCAAGTCAGGAAGTGAAAGACCTTGGTTCTGGTATTGTTTTGAAACAGAAACCACAAAGCGAAGGTTTGCCTTTGTCAACTTCTCCAAGGCTGTTTGGTCACCTGCCTTAATGCGCTTTGCAAGTTCTACCTCTTCTTCCGCAGTTATCAGATCTACGCGGCCAATCTCTTGTAGGTATTTATCCAGCGAGGCCGTCTCGCGATTGGTAACCTGTTTGGTAATTTTTAACTGCCTCATTTTTTTATTGTTCCTTTAAAAAAATTCGAATTTCAATTGAGCTATTCTACATTCACAATCACCTCAGCAGAGGGGCTGTGTGGGAATTAGTTGGTTGCCGTCTCAGGCTTTGGCAACAAAACCTTGCGCGACAATTTGTATTTGCCACGGTCGTCTTTGCCTATCACCTTCACTTGTATGCGGTCGCCTTCTTTTAGAACATCGCGTACGTTTTCTATTCTGCGCCAGTCTATTTCCGACACGTGCAGCAACGCATCTTGCTTTGGCATTATTTCCACAAAAGCACCAAATGCTTGAATGTTTTTCACTACACCATCGTAGATAGCTCCTACTTCAATTTCAGGAGGGAATACAATGCTCTTCACCGCTCTAACGGCAGCATCCAAAGCTTCCTTGTTGGTTGCAGCAATTTCTACTATTCCTTTTCCGTCTGCCTCAGTAATAGAAATGGAAGCACCTGTTGTCTTCTGAATTTCCTGTATCACCTTGCCACCTGGGCCTATTACCGCACCAATGGTTTCTGATGGAATCTCCAGAGAAACGATACGTGGTGCATGTGGTTTGTAGTCTGCATTGGGCTGCGCCATTGTCTTGGCCATTTCGCCAAGAATGTGCAAACGACCTTCACGTGCTTGCTCAAGAGCGTTCTTCACCATGTCCATGCTCAAGCCTTTTATCTTGATGTCCATTTGACAAGCTGTGATGCCTTTGGCAGTGCCAGTCACTTTGAAGTCCATGTCACCCAAGTGATCTTCATCGCCCAATATATCAGAAAGAATTTGATACTTTGAATTGTCTTCGTTGGTAATCATACCCATGGCAATGCCTGAAACTGGCGCGCTAATGGGCACACCACCATCCATCAAAGCAAGTGTGCCTGCGCATACTGTAGCCATAGACGATGAGCCATTGGACTCTAGAATATCTGAAACGATACGAATGGTATAAGGACAAACTTCGCGCGCTGGCAACACAGGTTTTAGCGCACGAAGCGCTAGGTTACCATGACCAATCTCTCTGCGGCTAGTGCCACGTATTGGGCGTGCTTCGCCTGTGCTGAAGGGTGGAAAGTTGTAATGCAGCAAAAATTTATCTTCACGCTTGTGCACAACTGAATCTATTGTTTGCTCATCGAGCTTAGTGCCTAGTGTAAGTGTGGTCAACGATTGAGTTTCGCCACGGGTGAAAATGGCTGAACCATGTGTACCAGGTAAATAATCTACTTCGCTCCAAATGGGGCGAATCTCTGTGGTCTTTCTACCGTCCAAACGCTGTCCATCCAATAGAATCATGTTGCGCATGGCATCCTTGATGCAATCGTGATGGAATTTTTTCAGAAGAAATGCTTTTGCTGCTTTTTCTTCATCTGTAAAGCGCACATTGAACTCATCTTCTATGGTGTGAAAAGCATCGGTGCGTTCTTTTTTGCCAGCCGACTTCTTTGCTGTTTCGTAATATTTTTGATAACAGGTATCCCAAATCTGCTTCTTCAACTCTTCGTCTTTCGGCTCGTGGTCGTAGGTGCGTTTCACTTTCGACTTCTCAACACTTGCAGCCAAAGCAGTTTGCGCTGCCACTTGCTTTTTAATAGCTATGTGTGCAACCTCAAGCGCGGCAATCATTTCTGCCTCGCTTACCTCTTTCATTTCACCTTCTACCATGATGATGCTGTCTTCGCTACCAGCCACCATCAGCTCGAGGTCTGCTCTTTTAAGCATCTCCCAAGTGGGATTTACGATGAATTCGCCACCAACTCGTGCTACGCGCACTTCGCTTATCGGACCGTTAAATGGAATATCAGAAACAGCAAGGGCTGCAGATGCAGCAAGACCTGCTAGGCTATCAGACATATTTTCATCATCAGCCGAAATGAGGTTAACTACCAGTTGTACTTCTGCATGAAAATCATCAGGGAACATAGGACGCAAGGCGCGGTCTATTAAACGAGCCACAAGAATTTCGTCATCATAAGGACGAGCTTCACGCTTGAAGTAACCACCTGGGAAGCGGCCTGCGGCTGCATATTTCTCTCGGTACTCTACAGTAAGTGGAAGAAAATCGACTCCTTCTTTGGCTGATTCGCTGGCCACAATGGCTGCTAGAAGCATGGTGTTGCCTTGTCTTACGACTACAGAGCCATGGGCTTGCTTTGCGAGTTTGCCTGTTTCAATGGTTATCGGGCGACCATTTCCCAAATCAATTGTTTGGGTTTTCAAATCATAGTTCATCTTTAGCTATGTGTATTTAATTGTTTGATTTCATCTATCGAAAACAGCCTCTTAGGGCTATTTCAAAAAACGCGAAAAGGCAATTGTTGTTCAATTGCCCTTTCCGCTCGCCTTTCAGCGTGTAATGTTATTTGCGAAGATCAAGTTCTTTGATAATTGCGCGGTAACGGTTGATTTCTGTTTTGTGCAAATAGTCCAAAAGTGCTCTGCGCTTGCCCACAAGACGTATCAATGAACGCTGTGTGCCAAAGTCTTTTTTGTTTACTTTCAAATGCTCAGTCATATGAGCGATGCGAAAAGTGAAAAGAGCAATCTGCCCTTCGGATGAACCGGTGTCTTTCTCAGACTTCCCGTGTTTCTTGAAAATTTCTTCTTTTTTGTCTGTTGTAAGGTACATGCCAATACTTTTTTGAGTGATTTTTATGCTTGCCTCTTGCAGGTTTCCGACTCTTCGGTTACCTTTTTTAAGGGCGGCAAATGTAGTTGCCCCTGTTGGTTGTGACAAAAAAAGTTTTTAGACCTATTGGCTTCAGAATCACATCTTAAAAGAAACGCCAACTCTAAGCCCAAAATAATTCACATAGCTATTGCCAAGAGCCGCTTCAATTGGGCCATTCTCAAGACTAAGGTTTGGCATGAAACGAGTGAATGTATGAGACAATAAAGCGTGTAGAGCAAATCGCTCTTTGAGCCGGATACTTAGACCAAGCCCTTCAGCAAAAGTAAAAGTGCCAAGACCTCCCTCTAAATATTCAGCACCAACAAAGCCCATGGCCATTGGACTGAATTTCTTGTCGCGCCATAGTCGAAAGCGAGCATCTAAGGTGTAAGGAATGGCATAACTCTGACCCTCTGAATTACCATTGAAACCTAAACCAATGCCTAGGAAAAAGCGGCCATCATAGCCCACACCATTGGCTGTATAGAGCCCCGAATAAACATTATTGTTAAGTATTGTTGCATCCATAGTGAATGGCAGGTTGTAAACCTTTCCGATACCAATACCGACTGCTGCCTCAACAATACTTTCGAAGTATAGCTTTTTGAGCACCTTTTCTTCTTTAGGTTGTTTGGACAACCCTGACAAGTCTCCTGATTCTTGGTCAGGCTCAGAATTTGCGTCAAGAACGATACTTTTTATTTCGCTGTATTGAATAGTGAGAACAGTGCCTAATGCCTCCACTTTCACATATTCATTTGGTTTCATCTCTAAGATTTTACCGGTCACCACGTCACCATTTTTCATAATGATTTTGGATTGCCCAGTCTGTGCAAAGACCATTGCGGCTATGGAAATAAAAGTCAAACACAACAGTAGTTTTTTCATTGAAATAATTATTTAATAGGAGTTCCAATAACCAACGGATAGAAGTCTGCAATCCTGCATGGCAACAACTAGGTCGGCAAGTATACTTTCAGTGGCTTGCACTTCTCTGCGTATTTCTAAATGTGGGCCTATGTAGAAGTATTCCTCCTGATTAGCACCCTCGAAGCGCGAAAGGGAGTTTTGTAACTGCATGATGGAACCATCAAAAGCTTTGAGTTTTGACTCCAACTCACTTACATGACGATAATGTCCAAAAAATTCATCTCCCTTTTGCTGGGGGAATTTCCGTTTCAAATCAACCTTTTCAGCAGCTATCAACCTACCAACCTGTTCCAATGAATCCTGCCACTGCATTACTTTTTCATTCAACTTCTCCGCATATTCGAAGTAGCTTATTCGTTTAATATCGAAGGCCTCAACTGTTGACTGATAGAGTTCATTCTCTGGGGGCGCGCTTTTAACGCTTGAAAATTGCCTTAGTTGAGCACTCAGCATAACTATGTCTTTCGCCTTTTGGTAGCGGTCATTTTTTACAGCAATTTTCTTTCGCTTATTCAATAAAGTATCAAGCTGCTGGCAGAGAGCATCTTGCTGAATGCGACACATGGCCACGGTATCGGCTTCTCTGTAAATTTTATTGAACCAATGCTCCAAACTATCATAGGGAGATTGAAATTTGTGAGTCTGTGGCACTTCACTCATCAAGCCTTGATGAAACATCCTCAGTTGAAAAAACTCACCTGACGATTTTTTTTCTAATTCCAGCAAGGCCAAATGATCGCCTACCACTTCAACCATTACATCACTCACTAAAATGCGTTGGCTGCAGGAACTAAATAGACATAGCAAACTGAAAATCAGGATCACTTTCATCTGATACGATCTACACTTTTTACCAATTCTTCATCCTTTCTGATAGCCCGCAATGCAAGCCAATTGCACAACATAGCAGTAAAGGGAAAAAAAACAGCGGTACTCACTTGAAATGTTGCTAGAAGCACTTTTTGTGCATCCATCACATAAAAAGCAAGCAGACTATATGACAATGCAAAAAGAATGAATGTGCTGCGAACGATTGCCATTTGCCTTTTTCGATTGGAAAAAGAAAAAAGGGCGAAAACCCCCATTAAAACGATGGCCGCTAATGGCAAATGAAACCAATAACTGTTAACGGTATCGAGGTAAACATCAGCTTGCTTGACACCATAAGTGCGCAGCGGCAACTGAGCAACATAGCCAAAGGGAAGGAAGTAACTCCCCACAATAAGGGCTGAGGAGATGATAAGATAAATAGATTGAATACGCTGAAACATGGGGCAAATATGGCCAAGTGTCTATTGGAAAATTTGAAAACTTGCCGAAAAGTGGTCTCATACTTTCAAATTTGAATGACACAATCATACATCTGCCAGTGCCTTCTGACCACTCACCGATGCAAAATGTGTGAACGTCCTCTGATTGTATTTGCTAAAAAAAACTATGCACATACTTTCGCGCTGTCTAATTTCAATAATCAAAAAAACAATGAATAAAGTTCTGATTTCTGTGCTCGTGCTGCTAGCTGTAGTAGTTGGTGGCTTCGCAATGTTTTACTTCTATGGTGCCAGTGTGCGCGATAAGGCAATAGCGCAGCAAGAAACCGTGAAAGAATCGTGGGGGAATGTGCAGAGTGCATACCAACGAAGGGCTGACTTGATAGGCAACTTAGTAGAAACGGTAAAAGGCGCTGCCAAAACCGAAACTAATATTCTGATAGGCGTTACCGAGGCCCGCTCCGGAATTGTACGTTATGCTGATAGCGTGAGTACAGTGATTGACCAGCAAAAAGAGCAACTGAAAAACGCCAAGACTCCAGCTGAACTTCAGCAGGGTGATGTGATGATGATGAATACCTACCGTGGTTTTAGAGGCTTCATGACTGAAAATTATCCTGATGTAAAATCAGTTCAGAACTTCAGCATGTTGCAAGCCGAGCTAGAAGGAACTGAGAACCGCATAAATACCGAGCGCACGCGCTACAACGAAACGGTAAAAGACTACAATAGCTACATACGTGGCACATGGCGCAAAATGGCTCTAGGCCTAGTGGCTGACGACACTGATGAACTGACGGTGCGCGAAATGTTTGAAGCTAAAGAAGGCGCTGACGAGGCTCCAAAAGTGAAGTTCTGAACCAGATCTTGACAGCAGAACAAATCATAACGGAAGAAGTGCGTCTTCGCATAGAAGAGGCAATTCACCTTGCCGAGAAGGGAACAGCAGGCGAGATTCGTGTGCATGTTGAAAGCCTTTGCAAAGAAGATGTGCTGGACCATGCCGCATTCATCTTCGCCCAATTGGAGATGAATAAAACTGAAGCACGCAATGGTGTACTTCTGTATCTCTCATTGCAAGACCGCAAGGTGGCTATCATTGGCGACATTGGCATCAATGGGCTAATTGGCAATGAATATTGGAAAGATTCTCTTCGATTGCTTACCGATACTATTCGTGAGAAAGGCATTGAGCATGGCATCATTACCACAGTTTTTCACATCGGGTTCAAAATCAAGGAGCTTTTTCCCATTCAAGAAAATGACTTGAATGAGCTGCCTAATACAGTCACTATTGGTAATAAGGACATCTACAAAAAGAAGAAGAAATGAAGCAGTGGTTGATGGCAATAGTTGTGGTTCTTATCACCTACCCTTTGTTAGCGCAAAAAGTAAAGGCTGGCCAGGAATGCTTTCCTGTTAAAAACAACGAACGGCTTTTGTACGATGAGGCTGAAATTCTTTCTACATCGGAAAGACAAGCCATCGAAACAAAACTGGATGCTTTTGCCGCATCCACATCCAACCAAATAGCTGTTGTAATCGTGCCTGACTTGTGCGGTATGGACAAATCGCAATTTGCCATAGAACTTGGCGAAGAATGGGGTCTTGGGCACCGTGCTGAAGACAACGGAGTGGTAATGCTCATCAAGCCAAAAACTGTTGACTCCAAAGGACAAATTTTTATTGCCATAGGACGAGGTCTTGAGGGCGCTATACCTGACGCCAAAACGTTTCTGATAGTGGACAATGAAATGCTACCACGCTTCAGAGCCACCGATATGAATGGAGGCATTAACGCAGGATTGGATGTGCTGATGAGCCTTGCAAAAGGTGACTACAATATAGATACTTATGCAGAAAAGCATAAATCAGGCGGCTCTTCAGGTGCTGGCTTTTTGGTTCTTTTTGTTTTGCTGTTTCTAGGTGTATTTCTACTTGCCAAAGTTTCGCAGGTGAGGCGCTATGCCAGTCTCAATAGCATACCGTTTTGGACGGCTTGGACATTGCTGAATGCAGCTAGTCAAACACACCGTGGTTTTTACAGCGACTTCAGCAGAGGGAGTGGTGGCTTTGGAGGTTGGACTGGAGGTGGCGGAAGCAGCGGTGGAGGCTTTGGAGGTTTTGGCGGTGGCAGTTTTGGGGGAGGTGGTGCTGGTGGCTCTTGGTGATGTGCCAAAGTCAGCGCATTTCACAAGAGCCTCATTTTTTTTTCTTTTTTTCAAGCTAGCCCTTTAGTCGCGAAACCCCACTGAATAGGCCTATTTTCAGTTTTCAACTAATGCTCGTTCATTCAATCAGAAAAACTTAACATTGAGATTGTATCATTATTTGATAATCTTGCGTTAACATTGAGATGATGTTTAGAAAATATTAAAATCTCACTCCTTTAAAAAAAAACGCAATGAAAAAGATACTTGTTATGTCAGCAGCGGTTTGTTTTAGCCTAGCCGCTTTAGCTCAAAACCCGATAGAAAAAAATGGACTGTACTGTGATAACGCTGGTCAATTGTACACTGGTGTTGTGATGGAGTACTATGAAAATGGTTCCAATAAAATGTCTGCGCATGTGGAATCAGGCTATCTGGACGGTTCTGTAGAGTTCTTCTCGACAGATGGCAGTTTGCAAGAAAAAGGTTCTTACAAAAAAGGACAAAAAGATGGAGCTTGGACTCAATTCAATTCAAAAGGCACAAAGACAGGTGAAGCCTTCTACGCAGAGGGAAAAAAGAATGGCGTTTGGACTGTGTGGGATGATAACGGTGTAAAGCGCTACCACATGGTTTACAGCATGGGTGTGAAAATAGACGTCTGGAAAATGTGGGACGAAAACTCCAATCTTGTCAGCGAGAGAACGTATTCTAACTGAGTATAGTTGTTCTTCATAATACCATGTGTTATTGCACCCAATAAGCAAGGGTATTAGATACTTTTTCTTTCTCGAATACTTCAGGGATGCTCTTTTGGCCATTGAAGTCAAATTTTAATATTTGCCTTTTGCATGGATTTGAAATTTGGTCTCCCATTCTGAAAACTCATGTTCTCAGTCATTTTTATTCAACTTCTTTTCAGGGTCTAGGAATTGCCATTGTGTGCACCCTTTTATGATGATGCTGATTTCTGCTGTGACATGCCCTATGAGCGCATGTGCTAATAGTTCATGAGCCCCAACTTACGTTGGTTAAAAACACTCAACTCTTTTCTGATATAAGGTATGCAACCTTCCTAACTTGGCGCAGTCAATGTGACAGCGTACAGCACAATTCTTTCCAGTATCCAATGAAAAACTTTCTAGCATTTTTCTTCTTCTCCTTTACGTTTTTCACCACCTATGCTCAATGCGGTCAGCCTGGCTGGCTATGCATGGAAACAGGAAACTTCCTCGCCTGCGATGGCACTACCCTTAGTGACAACGGTGGTGGAGCTGCCTATACCGATGGTCAATTCACTATGACCATTTGCCCAGATACTCCAGGCGATGTAATTCAGCTAGCTTTTAGTGCTTTCTCGCTTCAAAACCCACCGGGCGGCAATGCAGACGATTACATCAGCATTTTTGATGGCGATGACACCAGCGCTCCTACATTGGGCGATTACACTGGTACCTCACTTCAAGGTCTTCAAGTAACTGGCACAGTGAACAATACAAGCGGCTGCTTAACCGTAGTGTTTAATGACATTGGTGCTCCAAATGTGGATAGCCCTGGTTTCGAAGCAGCTATAACTTGCACCACCCCATGCGACCCACCCACAGCAGCCTCCGCCATTACAAGTCCTACCCCTGATAACCCATTAGTGCAATCTGTTGGAGTATGTGCAGGCACCGAAATCAGCTTTAGCGGTTTGGGTTCATCAGCCGCTTCAGGCTTTACTCTCGCAAATTACATTTGGAATTTTGATGATGGCACTTATGGCAACACCCAAAATGTCACTCACACGTTCGAAGAACCGGGAGAATATATCGTAGTGCTTACAGTGGAAGACAACAACGGCTGTCAAAGCCCTAACATCATACCCCTTCAAATTCTAGTAAGTACCACTCCCCTATTCCCTGGCATTTTTTCAGTAGAGACCTGCTTCCCAGAGCAAGTAGTGCTGCAAGCTGTTACCGAAACAGATGAAAATGATGGTGGTGTTGATGATGGAGTGCTAGACATAGTTAGCCCTACATGGACCGCGCTGCCGCCCCAAGTAGTCGCTGGTGTTACATATTTGGCAGATGGTGCCGGATTCAGCTACACCACTTGCCTCGATTTTGACTTTTTCGAGGACGGTGCAGTGCTCGAAAATTGTGACGATCTACTCAGCGTGTTCGTAAATATGGAACACAGCTATATGGGCGACCTTGGCCTCTTTATTACCTGCCCAGACGGAACCACGGTTAGTCTTGTAGAATGGGGAATAAATGGCGGAGGCGGAACTTTCATAGGAGAAGCTATAGACAATGAAAACACTGAGCCGGGCATTGGCTACGATTACTACTGGGACCCCGCTGCCAACAATGGTACATGGGGAGAAAACCTTGGTGATCCTATTTTGGCAAGTGGCACCTACGAAGCTTATGGCGATTTGTGTGACTTTGTGGGCTGTCCCCTAAATGGCAGTTGGTGCTTTAGCGTTACTGATAATATTGGTATCGACAATGGATACATATTCGCTTGGGGGTTAAATCTGAACCCCGCGCTTTATCCGGATGTCACCACGTTCACCCCTATCATTGGTCAAGGCGCTGACTCCTCCTATTGGAGCGGCCCGGGGATACAAGACCTGTCTTGGGATGCCGACACTGCATATGTGTTGAATGGAGCTGCTGGTATTTACGAATATACCTACACAGTCATCAACGATTTTGGTTGTCAGTTCGATACCACCATCACCGTTGAATGGACCGAGCCATTGCAAGTTACTGCAGGGCCTGACCAACTATACTCCTGCGGTGCAGTGCAATTGGAAGGTGGCTTCGTAGGCCAGCCGGCAGTTAGCTGTGGCACCGATGCTGGTATCTTCAACTACTGCTATGATGATGGAGAAAATTTTGTCTGGACCTTCTGCCCAGATGATCCGGGAGACGGGGCCACTTTTATGACCTTCACTTTTATCTCGGGTGAAATGGAGGGGTTCTTCGAAGACTTCATTGTCTATGATGGTGACAATACTGGAGCCCCAGTTATTCAAGTCTGGAATATAGGTGACGCTACAGGTCTTTCTTGGACCGCCACCAACCCAACAGGGTGCCTGACCATCTCATTCAGTGCCGATGGTTCAATTTCTTGTGGTGGCGGTTTCTACAATGAATGGACCTATGAAATCTCTTGCAGTAGCGGAGGCCCACAGTACGTTTGGGAGTGGTCACCTGGCGCATTTCTTGACAACCCCAACATACCAGGCCCTAACGTTACAAACCTGCCACAAACAACCACTTTTACGCTCACCGGTTACCCAGTGGGTCACCCTGCTTGTGCTAGCAGTGATTTTGCAGAAGTAAATATCGACCCACTTGGTGACCCTGGCTTAGATGCTCAGCTTACCATCTGCAGCACCGATGCGCCTTTTGATATGTTTGATGAGCTGGGTGGAACTCCTGTCACC
The DNA here is from genome assembly GCA_031414655.1 of Flavobacteriales bacterium. GTDB lineage: Bacteria > Bacteroidota > Bacteroidia > Flavobacteriales_D > Sanyastnellaceae > JANNVZ01. The sequence continues at coordinate 243 of JANNVZ010000015.1, read as the reverse complement.
ACAGGTGTCTGGCTGGATGAGAATGATGTGCAACTGCCAGATGGAATGTTTGACCCTATGACTGACCCACCGGGCGACTACACCTACAGCGTGGCCTTTGGCAACTGCGAGGCGCAAGCCATTGTTACCGTAGATATGGCTCTGCCTACTCAAATAGATATCAGTAACGACACCAGCATTTGCGAGTTCACACAGCTGAACTTCGATTTGCTCGATTTGCAGGATGGTCAGCCTGCTTATAGT
>JANNVZ010000014.1:0-11830 GCA_031414655.1 Flavobacteriales bacterium | reverse complement strand
AGTCACTGTGGTTACACCAAGATTGAATGTCTGTGTGCCCAAGTTGTTGATACCGGTTGCAGCAGAAGTTCCAGTTGTTGCACCACTCATCGCCCAAGTCAACACCGTTACAGAACAGTTGTCAGCAGTAGTTGGGTTAGGAGTTACCACACTTCTTGTGCAAGTGCCTGCAGTCACCGTGTTGGTGATGTTCGCGGGACACGAAATAGTCGGAACAATGTTGTCAGTGATAGTTACCGTGAAGAAACAAGTAGCGTTGTTGTTAGCAGCATCGCGCACTGTGTAGGTCACTGTGGTTACACCTAGATTGAATGTTTGAGTACCTAAGTTGTTGATACCAGTTGCAGCAGATGCACCAGTTGTAGCACCACTCATCGCCCAAGTCAACACCGTTACAGAACAGTTGTCGGCAGTAGTTGGGTTAGGTGTTACAACACTTCTTGAACAAGTACCTGCAGTCACCGTGTTGGTGATGTTCGCAGGACAAGTTATTGTCGGAACAATGTTGTCAGTGATAGTTACCGTGAAAGAGCAAGTAGCCGAGTTGTTCGCAGCATCGCGCACTGTGTAGGTCACTGTGGTTACACCTAGATTGAATGTTTGAGTACCTAAGTTATTGATACCAGTGGCAGCAGAAGTTCCTGTCGTTGCACCACTCATCGCCCAAGTCAACACTGTTACGGAACAGTTGTCAGCAGTAGTTGGGTTTGAAGTCACCACACTGCGTGTGCATGTTCCGGCAGTAACTGTGTTTGCAATATTCGCAGGACAAGTAATGGTCGGAACAATGTTGTCAGTAATGGTAACAGTGAAGGAACAAGTAGCAGTGTTTCCACTTCCATCCGTCACGATATAAGTAACGGTAGTAACACCAAGGTTGAAAGTCTGCGTACCTAAGTTGTTGATGCCGGTTGCAGCAGAAGTTCCTGTCGTTGCACCACTCATCGCCCAAGTCAACACCGTTACAGAACAGTTGTCAGCAGTAGTTGGGTTTGAAGTGACAATACTTCTTGCACATGTTCCAGCAGTCACCGTGTTAGTAATGTTGGCAGGACAAGTAATAGTCGGAACAATGTTGTCGTTTACAGTCACGTTGAATGAACACGGAGGAGATGTGTTTCCACTGCCGTCAGTCACGGTGTAAGTAACACTGGTTGTCCCAATAGGAAATGTTGTTCCAGATTGTTGACCTATGGTCAGGTTGTAGGTGCAGTCAAACTCAATCACGAAAGGCAATGAGCCATTGTAATCGTTCCACCCACCAGGCCAATTGATGATTGTCCAGTCTTCGCCAAGACCATAATCATTGGGCTCGCCCCCATTCCAGTTTGTGTAGGCGACTTGTTCTCCTGTTGTCCAGACAAAAACTCCTTCAGTAGCTTCATCATTTAATCCAACATAGTGCTGTCCAATGGTGGATAGAAAAGTGTTTTCTGTTGCGCTTGTGATGGAAGCAAGATGACCTCCTGTAGCTATTGCCAGTGCATTCGCAGAGGCAGGCAATACATTAGCATTCGATCGGAAGTAAGTATGCCCGTTCAGTGTGCCTATTAAAGTAAATCCAGCGACAGACGTTGGAGCGCATGGGCCAACTGAGCAGTTGTCAGTGAGATTCAAATTGTAATTGACAACAGCACCACACATAGCTGTGCTGCTGTTGGTAGTGATGTTTGCCGGGCAAACCATCGCGGGAGCAATGTTGTCAACTACCGTTACAGTTTGTGCGCAGGTAGCAGTGTTGCCAAATGAATCAGATGCAGTCCATGTTACTATATAGGTTCCTGCAAAAAACTCAGCAATGGTGTTTGAATTGTTTGTGTAGTTATTGACCAAAACAAGCGTGCCGCAGCCAGTGGCTACAGGCGTTCCCATATTGACCATTTTAGAACAACTTCCTACATCGACTGGTGTTGTAATATTCGGCTGACATGAAATCGTAACAGGAGTAACAAAGAATACTGGAATAATATTGCTATAGACTGTAGTACATCCGAACGATGTAACGCCTGCTCGGAACCAATGATCTTCTTGAATGTCGTGGATGTAGGTGTTTCCTGTCCACGGGGAGTCAATAGTCCACGTTAAGCCTCCGTCATCACTCCACTCCCAGAAGATGTTGCCCGTATAACCGGTCAGTGTCATCGTTGCATTACCACTGTGGCATTGGCCCGCTTGCGGGCTGTTTAGAGTGCCTGCAATAGGTACAATTTCACAGCAAGTGGAGGTTTGGATGAAATCATTATTAAGCGATCCCCAAAAGGAGTCTAAGCTGTTATTGCCACCTGTTTGGTCAATGTCAAGATTGCCCTGGCTTTGACCACTTATAACCAAGTCTGAATATAAATCGAAATCTGAATCGGTTATGATAGTTTCCTGTCCACCTGAACTGATGGTGTATTGAGATTGATACACACCATTGGTGGTGTAGCTTACAATAAAGCCGGTACCGTTGCCTGTTCCGGGCAGTGACACGCCACCTGTAGTTGCAAGCGCATGGTTTTGGCCTGAGACATAAATATTCCCCTTTCTATCGGACTTGATCGAAGAAGGAACATCATTGTCATTCTCTGTGTTGCCCAGAAATCGATACCACTCGGGCACACCTGTTATTCGGTTGTAACGGGCTAAAAACATATCTGCACCGCCTGTTGTGGCTTTAAGGCCGGGGCTGGGTCCTTCCCACACCAACGATCCTGAAGCAAGGGCTGTGCAAAACACACCGCTGCAATCTGCATCGATTCCCATTCCTTTCACTTTGTTTCCAGAGTGTAATTGATTTCGAAGCCAAACTATTTTTCCATCGTTTGTTACAGACCCCAGCATGTAATCCAAATCATTATCTACGCTGGTTAAGTTGAATGCAGAGTTTGCAGCGTTGTAGTTAGTAGAATAATAGAAATTGAAATTGGGGCCTTTATGGTTGTTTATAAAATAAAGGGTGTCACGAAAGGAAGAAATACTGTAATGCAACTCTTGCGGTTCTAGGGAGTGATCGTAGTCAGCGCCATTTGAACCACCAGCCATCACCCATTGGTCACTTCCGTCAAAGCCGTATTTTGCTAGAAAGACTTCTTCGTCACTGTAGCCATTGGTAATATTGATTCCTTGCAAGTCTTCACTTGAGCTGTGATCTTCGTATGTACCAATAGCAACAACTCCATTGCTGGTGGAGGTGATTGAAAAGTACTTATCCTTTTGTTGCCCACCCTCTTCTTTTAGCCACAACAGAATTCCAGCAGGGCTGTAGCATCCGATAAAGCAGCTTTCTAGACCATTGGCATTGGCAAGTGTTATGGTATTGCCTCCATTGATACTGGAGGCAGAAAATGTATTTCTGTAGTAACCAACAAAGTAAATATTTCCGTCAGGCCCAATACAGATGTCAAGAATTTCATCGTTTTGATTTCCGCCAACAAGCACTATCCACTCTATAGTTCCATTGCTATCCGATTTGATGAGATATCCATCCAACTGGCCAAAACCTACTAAGCTTGTGATGCCTATAATGGATGAAACATTGCCTAATAACGAGAGGGTAGCGATGTTTACATTGTCCATGCTTCCTGCCGTATAGATTGCTCCGGTTGATTCGTTCACCGCAACGCTGTGGGCAATATCTACATCGGCCAAATCAGTTTGATGTATCCAATCGGTTGCAATAGTTTGGGAAAAACATGAACTAGAGTACCAGCATAAAAAGTACATCACTGGCATTTTAAGCCATAGACTTCGAAGCATAAATGGTATATGTTTTCTCATTCTACCTTGGGTGGTGGGACATAAAACGAACTCTTATTGCAAGTTGATTGCGCTTTTAACGGCTCTGGAAACCAATAGGTTTCAGCCTATGACTTTCAACCCAAGGCCAATGCATGGTGCCAACATCTGGGATATTCGTGTTATTCATCGTTAAACATTTATGGCCAACCCGTTTCGGTTTTTTGATAGCTTCCCGCTCTTTTCTAATCAACCACGAGTTTCCAAACTGCCTGCGCCAATCCGTATGTATCAGCAAGTAACCTTGTGCGGTTGGAATGTGCGGGGTTCTATTTTTTTCATGAAAGTCCTTGTGTTTGACAAACTGAGCATGTTCAATTCTCCAAAGGGGCTATTAATTGTGTGCAGCGTTGTCTATATCACCGCTGCGGTGTTTAGCAAGGGGGCATTTCATGCAGACGAGCATTTTCAGGTACTTGAGTTTGCTAACTGGAAAATGGGAAACATTCCGGCCTCGGCTTTAACGTGGGAGTTTCGCCAGCAAATGCGACCTGCTGTGCAGCCTGCCATTGCTTGTGCGGTGTGGCAGGCAATGGATGCCATGGATGTGTATACTCCGTTTCGCTTGGCCACCGTGCTACGCATTCTTTCCGCCATCTTCACACTGGCCGTAGCAGGGTTGCTCTGGCACAGGGCCAAGAAGGAGTTTCCTTTTTCTTTTCAAATCAGTGCTTTGCTGCTCTTCGGTATCTGGTTTTCTATTTATTGCGGTGTCCGTTTCTCATCGGAGAATTGGAGCGGGCTGATGTTCGCTGGCGCATTTGCCTTAGTAGTATGGCCACCTGAAAGGCGCAAGGCTGGTGTTTATCTTTTTGCAGGCTTGCTTCTAGGCCTCAGTTTCATGCTGCGTTTTCAGTGTGCATTGCTTGTTGGCGGACTTGGACTATGGCTCCTTTTTGTGCAACGGTTGAAGTGGAGCAGTCTGCTGGTGTTAGCGGCAGGTGCATTGCTGGCTGTGGGCATGGCGGTGCTTACTGACAGGTGGTTTTATGGTGAGTGGGTAAACACCGCCTGGAATTATTTCAACCAAAACATCGTGCTGGGCAAAGTGAATTCATTTGGCACGCACCCTTGGTACAACTACTTCACAGATGTTTTCCTCCGAGGCATTCCACCCATCAGCATGGTCGTTATAGCTGCCGTTATTGCATGCATCGTGCTGAAGCCGCGCCATGCGCTTTCGTTCGCGCTTATTCCTTACTTGTTAGTCCATTTCATCATCGCCCACAAGGAAATGCGTTTTATGTTTTCCATTGTGCCGCTTGTTCCGTTGGCTATGGCAGTGGCCTACAATGCTGCAAAGCAGCGCAACACGCTGCGCCTATGCATGAAAAGCCGCGCTGTAAATTGGATAATGAGGATAACCCTAGCGCTCAATTTCTTTCTGGTGGGTTACGTTGTTTTCTTCTCTGGCAACAGAAAAATAAATGTGTTGCAAAAGGTGTACGACATACAAGAGATCGGCCCTGTCACGATGTATTTTGCTGAACCAAGCCCCCTGCATGGCAATGAGATTACATGGTTTTACCGTGGTAAAAACATGAACACGCTCCTATTGAGAGATGCGGACTTCATATCCCTCCAGCCCATGCCAGGCGACTATCTCATAGTCCCTATTCAAAAAGATAAAAACATGGACCGCCTGCGCAGCCGTGTGCAAGAAGAGTACATCAGCCTACCAAAGTGGCTGTTCCGTTACAATATCAATAATTGGACACAGCGCTCTACTGCTTGGCGGGTGTATAGGGTGACTAGCTGAAATGGGTTGAGTCCAAATGGAATAGATGAAATCTTTAGCTCTTGTTTAATGAACCACAATCAATTGGTTGGATCGAATGGCTAGTATAGGACGTTCGCAAACCATGAACGCATTCTAAAAAAAAACTTGCCAGAGTGATATAATAGCAAGTTAATCGCGCAGAGACCGCCATGCGGGTGGCATTGTTGTTTTCAATAATGACATAGCTTCCACATTAATCCTCCATGGATACCTTTGGCCCAAACCCTATATCGACTTGACACTCATAAAATCCATTTCAGGCATCCGCGGCACCATGGGCGGGGCCGAAGGCAGCGGCCTTACCCCTATAGATGTGGTGAAGTTCACCGCCTCGTTCTGCGCTATGATGCAGAAGAAAAACAATGCACAGAAAATAAAAATAGTGGTGGGTCGTGATGCCCGCATCAGCGGCAGCATGGTGAATGCGCTCGTGTGCAACACCCTCACCGGCATGGGGGCTGATGTGATAGATCTTGGCCTTAGCACTACACCCACTGTGGAGATTGCAGTGCCCCTAGAAGCGGCACAAGCAGGCATCATTCTTACCGCAAGCCACAACCCCAAGCAATGGAACGCGCTCAAATTGCTCAATGAAAAAGGCGAGTTCATTTCGGCCGCTGAGGGAGAAGAAGTGCTGCGCCTGGCTGATAGTGGCGAGGTGGTCTTTGCTGAAATAGATAACCTTGGCAGCATCACCACACAAGACTATTTGCAACAACACATTGACGCCATTCTGAAGTTGACTCTTGTAAATAAAGAAGCCATACAAAAGGCCGACTTCACCATAGCGGTGGATGGTGTAAACTCCACCGGTGGCATCTATGTGCCGGTGCTTCTGATAGCTTTGGGCGTGTCGCATGTGCACAAGCTGTACTGCGAACCCACAGGACATTTCCCTCATAACCCCGAGCCGCTGCCAGAGCACCTAAAGGACATAGCAGAGATGGTGAAGCAAAAGAAATGTGACCTAGGCATTGTGGTTGACCCGGACGTGGACCGTCTTGCATTCGTTTGCGAAGACGGCAGCATGTTTGGCGAGGAGTACACGCTCGTTGCAGTTGCAGATTACGTTTTAGGCAAAAACAAAGGCAACACCGTAAGTAACCTCAGCAGTACGCGCGCCCTGCGCGATGTCACAGTGCAACATGGCGGCACATACACCGCAGCCGCAGTGGGCGAGGTAAATGTGGTGACAGCTATGAAAGACACTCAGGCAGTGATAGGAGGCGAAGGCAACGGTGGCATCATTTACCCTGAGTCGCATTACGGTCGCGATGCGCTGGTGGGCATTGCTCTTTTCCTATCGCATCTGGCAGAAAAGAAAATGAAACTGTCTGAATTGCGCGATAGCTATCCACGCTACGTCATCAGCAAAAACAAAATAGAACTGCAAGACAGCATGGACGTGGACGGCATATTGAAGGAGGTGCAATCACTCTTCCCTGATGCGCAGGTCAATACCGTTGATGGCGTAAAGTTCGACTTCCCTGATGGTTGGGTACACCTGCGTAAAAGCAATACAGAACCCATTGTAAGAGTTATTGCCGAACACACCACAAGCGAAGCCGCCACTGCACTGGCCCAAAAGGTTATAAACGCAGTGTACAAGATCGCTGGCGTAAATGCGTAAGAGTTGAAAGTTCAATAAACCTTCACTTTCGATAAGCACATTGAATGATGAATTTCACAACTTTGCCCTGCAAGTTTTCACAGTCATTTTCCATTTTCCATTCTCCATTTTCCATTAATTAGAAATGAAGGTTTACCTCGACAACGCAGCCACTACGCCCATCGCCCCTGAGGTAGTGGAAGCAATGATGCCTTACCTCACGGAGCATTTCGGCAATCCCTCGTCTTCGCATGCCTTTGGGCGAAAGACAAAGACAGCCATAGAAAACGCTCGCAGAGCAGTAGCGAAACACCTGAACTGCACCCCTGCTGAGATATTTTTCACCAGTGGTGGCACTGAGGCAGACAATCTTGCTATACACGCAGCCATCGAGGATTTGGGATGTAAGCACATCATTACTTCATCCATTGAGCACAGTGCAGTGCTGAAGACTGCGCAACTGATGGCCGACAAGGACCTTGCAAAACTCAGCTTCGTTCAGCTAGATAATAAAGGATTAGTGGACATGAAGCACCTGGAAGTGCTGCTGGCCACACATCCCAAAAGCTTTGTCACGCTTATGCACGCCAACAATGAGATTGGCAATATGATATCGCTAAAAGAAGTGGGTGACTTGTGCAAAACCTATGGAGCCATCTTCCATAGTGACACCGTACAGACTATGGGGCATTATGCCATCAACTTACAAGACATACCTATACACTTCCTTAATGCTTCGGCCCATAAGTTCCATGGTCCTAAGGGAGTTGGCTTTATGTATGTGAACAAATCAGTGAAGATAAATCCAGACATCACAGGCGGTGGTCAAGAGCGCGGTCTGCGTGGCGGTACGGAGAACTTGTACGGAATTGTAGGTCTAGCTAAAGCCCTCGATATGTGTTACGCTGAGTTATCGGAACACAAAACCCACATAGCGGAATTGAAGGCTTACATGATTAAGCAGTTGGAAGAAAACATTCCGGGTATCCTCTTCAACGGTAACTCGCGCAGCGAGGACAGCTTGTATACGGTATTGAACATAACCCTTCCAGAAAATCCCAACGCGGATATGCTTCTTTTCCTGATGGACTTAGAGGGCATTGCTTGCAGTGGAGGCAGTGCCTGCAGCAGCGGTGCTGCCAAAGGTTCGCATGTGTTGGATGCTATAGGAGCGCTCAAGACCGGCTGCGCCAGCACTCGGTTCTCCTTCAGTCGGTACACTACTAAAGAAGAAATTGATTTTGCAATTGACCGTTTGAAAGAACACAGCCTTGTTACGGTGCACGCCTAATTGTCAAAAACTGTTGTACAAGTTTCTGAATTTAGTATTGCGGACATAGTTATCGAGCAGTCAGTTTTGACATATTTGCCCTCAAATGAAGTGTTGTAGAAATACATCATTTATAATTACACAAGAAGTATGTCAAGCAAAAGTTCAAAAAAAGGACGCCCATCCACGAAGCCTGCCCGGCTAAAGGATGGCTACTATGTAGAAGTGCGTACCAAGGGCACCAATATGAAAATAATGATGCGCAGCGACACCCGCGAAGGCATGATGGACATAGCTCGTAAGTACGAGGCTACGAAGGACATCATAGTAATGGGTGAGCACAAAAATGATGAGTGGGTGAACGAGAGAAAAGCAAAGCAGGAAGCCAAAGAGAAGGCAAAAGCGCTGAAGGCTCTGCTGAAAGCGGAGAAATTGGAGAAAAACCCCAAGCCACCAAAAGCTCCAAAGGCGCCTAAAGCTCCGAAGGCACCTAAGGTTGCAAAGGCTCCAAAAGTTGCGAAGCCTGCTAAGGTGGCGAAAGCTGCTAAGCCAGCCAAGGTTGCTAAAGCTGCTAAGCCGGTTAAGGTGGCAGCGAAGCCGGCTAAAGCTGCAAAGCCAGCTACCAAGCCAGCAAAGAAGGCTGCTAAGCCAGCAGCTAAAGCCGCAAAACCTGCAGCTAAAGCCGCCAAGGCAAAGAAGAAATAAAAGTGCCTTAAGTCACACATGAAAAAGCCAGCGTCCTAGGATGCTGGCTTTTTTGTTGACAGTTGTTGTAGGTCAGCCAAGCCGTTGCCTACCCCATTTCATAGCATGCGTTAAACTCTCCCTATGGGTATTCAAAAGCAAAGAGACATGCGCAATAAGTAGGCTTGGCGACCTGCTGAAACATAGGGTTCTTCGTGACAACCTCTTAAGTGCATTGCGCAGCGTAAGGTTGAATCGCTCAATATGATTAGTACAATGCCCCTTTGTAATGTTAATTCCTTTGGGGATGAGTTTTCGGTAAATGTCCAAACCGTCTGTCATCACGCTCATAGGTTTGGCATTTAAAACTGTTTGCACTACACAAGACAAGTTTCTTTTTGAGCGCGAGCCAATAGACATGGCAACAATGATTCTTGTTTCTACTTGTTGTGCAAGGCATATCCAAACAGGGTTGCCTTTACTACCAACAAAGGTGCGCAACTCATCAATTTCGTATGACTTGGCAAATGCAATAGGCTCGGGCTTGGGTAGAGATTGCGCTGCACTGACAATTCTTTTGAGCACGGTGGTTGGCGAAATATCCAGTACACGCGCAATGCTTCTTATGCCACAACTATTGACCAACAGTTTTACTATCATACTGGTGCAATCGGGTTTGCGGGCGTTTTGGGAGTAAATAGCCTGCTGATACTTGCCGCATTGCTTGCAACAAAGCGTTTGCGAACCATTGGCCCTGATGCCCCGCTTTATGCAAGAACCCTTGCAGTATCTGCATTCTGTAATCATAAGTGACAAATTGTAACACGAAGAACGAGCGTATTGCCTTAGGCTACCATGAAGGTGCCCAAAAAGAAACAGACGACCTAACTGGTCGCCTGTTTCTTTCGTTTCTGTTTACTACTTAGCGTTGTTTTTGAATGAGTTATGATTTACAAATGGGATAAGTGACATAATGGAACACTACCCCTTTTCATATTGTTTTGAGTTCAGGGTTAAATTGGAACCCTACCCCTATTCATCAGATTCAAGGAAATTCTTAAACTCAACACTGAATGGATTTATATCTAGATAATAGATCATTGAGTACTTGTAAATTTGCTTCAATTCCACAGAATTTGAGACAAAAATAGCTTCCTCTAAATCCTTTACGAATGAATACTTCATTGCAGATGAATTTTGAAGTGATCTGAAACCTATCATCGGTGTGAAATATACGTTCAGTGTATAAACTGGGTTAAGTATCCACTCGCCTGATGTCTTTACTCTATAATAATCCAGAAGATATAAATTTAGATCAATTAATAACTCTTCTTTTTCCGTATCATTTTTTAATGCCTTCAATTTTAAGTTCACCAATTCACTGATTGAATCTAATGATTTGGAATTGCCATATAGATTTATAGAATCACCGCACATTGCGCTGATATCTTGAATAGCAGATTTTACCTTTGAATCCAAATTATTCAAATCAAGCCCAAGTTTTTCAAAGGGATCATCTGTTTCCAGTAAAACGGGAAAATGTTGATGCTTTATACATGAATCTATTGAGTGTTCAGACGTACACTGAATAGCATACTTTCCGGACAACGGAAATATGATAAAGTCACTATCTGACTTATAAACGCTGGACTGATTAAACTCAATGATTTTAACAAAGGAATAGTTGCTTACATCAATCCCTTCTTTTACCAAATTTTCTTTCTCAATAGTCCTGAAGTCATTTATTATCATTGGCAGTAAACAAATTGCGATTTTAATGTAACTCTCTATCATTGTATTATCGTCCTAATGTAATTGGGATGTCATATTCATCAGCGTCATCAAATGCTCTTTGTATAAAAGGACGGACACGATTAAATTTGATAATCATGGAGCCCGTTTCGTCAATTCGATAAGTAGCATACCATTGGACTAACTTAACACCGTTAGTCATAGCTGCTTGATAAACAGTTGGAGAAATGACAGTATTTGCCATAGTAATCAAGTGGAAAAATAAATCATTTTCCTTTTCGAATTGGTGTTGATTCCTAAGTGCCGAAATTGCCCCTTCAATCTGTCCATCAGAAGTACTTGCATAAACACCCCCATTCTTTGCCTTGACTTCAAACCAAGACCCCTTAACAATAATCTTAGAATCCTTACCCCTCGCGGATAATGAGATTGAATTGGCCGTGCCATCCGGAACTACATTTCTAGTATTTTCCTTATATGAACCTGAGAACACATCAGAATTGATCTGATAATTGCGTAAAGATATTGCGGGTTCAAGCAAAGCAAATTTATGCCAAGCGAATTCAAACAATTTCCCAGTCAAATTTTGCAATTGTCCTTGAGTACATGTTATGCAAAATTGTTCTCTCACATACTGCTCAAGTACTGATTTGGTCAATTTTTCATAACTGTCGGATGTATTGTATGTGAAAATTTCATCCTCCCATCTTTCATCTTGAGTGCTATTTGAATTAGAGCTTGAGGAACGTGTAGATTGGGCTGAATTGTTGCCACTAGCACCAGTCTCAGGCCCATTACCATTCATACTCGACTGCAGCGAGGCAGAAGCATCCGGCACCGTGGGCGAATGTGTCAAGTTGGCTAACCCACCGCCATTGGAAATACTCGAAATAGTACTTATTGCACCACCAAGGTTGGCAAGAGCAGCTACCGCCTCAACAGCTTGGCCTACGCCACT
>JANNVZ010000013.1:0-697190 GCA_031414655.1 Flavobacteriales bacterium | reverse complement strand
ACTATGGAAGCAGTGAGAAGCGCTATTGAAGGGTTCGTTCTGTCCTAAAAATTTTCTTGAATCGCTACAACTGCCATTCAGCGTGGATTTCGCGCTTTTTTGGAGTGCTTTGATTGGTAGTAGATGGTTTTGCCCCCCTCAAAATGGCTTTCAAATGCCAATATTTTTACTACTTATCTTCCGAATTTTGAGAAAATTGAATTGTCGGATTGCGATTTGTGCAAATCACAACGGAGGAACAAACTTTCTTTCATTCAAAACTGATTTTTAGATCTGATGAAGAAGTTTCATACTTTAGCCGGACCAAAATGAAATTCATCCCAAGCATAAAGCGTTTCATTCCGCTTATTTCGTTTGCACTGCTAGGTGCCAATGGAAATGCTCAGCTCATGATAAATGGTGGTTTCGAGACCAACACTTCCTATCCAGTGAATCTGGGCGAATGGCAGGTAGTGCAAGGTTGGAACAATGCCAATAGTCTTATCTCTTCTCCTGACTACTACCATTATTCAAGTGGATCAGCTGCCGATATACCAGAAACCCCTATGGCGATTGTCAATGCTTCGGAGGGCAACGCGATAATGGGCCTGATTGTCAGTGGGAAAAATCATACAAACACGAGAGAATACATTTCTACCCAATTGGCATCACCATTAGTTGTTGGGAAACAGTATTTAGTTCAATTCAAAATCTGTAATGGTGAAAAAACGGAAACTTCCTATTCGGGACTTGGAGTAAGTGATATAGGATTGTTTTTTTCTACAACTGAGCCATCTCAAGTAGATCAAACACCGATAGTTCAAACTCCTCAATTTAAGTTCGAAACCGTCTTTTATGACAGGGAATGGACCTCTGTCAATTTTGTATTGACAGCCGATCAGGCATACAGCTTTATGACTTTTGGAATATTTGACTTTGATGATGAAATTGAAATTGAGGTGAGAGAAGGAGTTGACCCTCTCTTTGCTTACTATTTTGTGGATGAATTTAGTCTTGAGATTTTGCCTGAAGACTACGACCCAACCAACGGTGACGATGATAATCCAGCAGAGAGGGAGCCAATTTCAAAACCTGATTTGTCATCAACAATAGATTCTCCAGAACCTTTCTTTGTTCCTAACTCATTCAGTCCTAATGGTGATTTGACTAACGAAACCTTTAAGCCAGTTGCGAACACCTTGACGGAATGGGAATTCTCCATTTTCAATGTTTGGGGAGAGCAGTTGTTCTTTACCACTGATGAAACCAAAGGTTGGGACGGCAACTACAACACTCAACAATGTCCAAATGGTAATTATGTATGGAAAATATCATACAATAGCTGGGATGAGACTACTGGCTCTAAGCGAATAGACGAACAAGGAATTGTTGTTCTATTGAGATAAATCAAGGTAAACTAGAAAATTGAACGGGCTACTTTCGCAACCATGCAAGTAGCCCGTTTTCCGTTGCTACAAACCCGTCAACTAGACCGGCTTGTAGTAGACTATTTAAAGCAAGACCAAAGCCTTAGCTCCTTGATTGCCGACTTTCCAAAACTCGAAAGTTTTAAAAATCAAATGGATAATTGTAGTTTCTCAAAAGAGAAACGCAATGTGCTGGTGAGTTCTATCAACAGGCAAAACAAGACGTTGCAGTTGTCAAGCCTTACAAGTCAGAATATAGATAGTCTTCTCAAGAATAACTCCTATTCTGTGACCACCGGTCATCAACTCAACCTTTTTACTGGGCCTACTTATTTTGTTTTCAAAATTCTTTCTTGCGTTAAGCTCACTTTGCAATTGAAAGATCGATTCCCTGACCAACACTTTGTGCCTGTTTATTGGATGGCAGCCGAAGACCATGATTTTGAAGAAGTAAATCATACTTATCTCTATGGGAAGAAGGTGGAATGGGATTCTACGCAAAGGGGGGCTGTGGGTAATTTGAACTTGGGAGGAGTTGAACTTGCTGTGCAGCAATTCGGTGAACTTATTGGCAATACTCAAGAAGCAGCGAATTGCGCTGCTTTGATGGCCACAGCCTATTCAAAATCAAGCTTAGCTGATGCTACACGGTATCTTGTCAATGAACTTTTCGGCAAGTACGGATTGGTCATACTTGATGGAAATGACCATGAACTGAAGCAGTTGTTCATACCCATAATGAGTGACGAATTGCTGCATCAAAGTTCATTTAAAACAACTAACGAAACCTCCAGCCAATTGCAAGAACTAGGATACAAAACGCAGGTAAACCCAAGAGCAATAAACCTTTTCTATTTGCAACAAAATGCGAGAAACAGAATTGAGAAGACAGATGATAACGGTTGGAAAGTTATTGACTCTAATAGAGAATGGAACAGAGACGAGCTGATTGAGGAACTGGAAAACCAGCCTGAAAACTTTAGTCCCAATGTTGTCATGAGGCCTATATACCAAGAAGTTGTTCTTCCCAATCTTGCTTACATAGGCGGGCCTGGCGAGTTAGCCTATTGGCTGCAATTGAAAAGCACTTTTGACCATCATCGTGTGGCGTTTCCGCTTCTTGTTTTAAGAGACAGTGCCTTGCTCATTTCTGAAAAAACTAATCAGAGGTTTATTAAAATTGGCCTTCGAGTTGAAGATGTTTTTGAAGACAAGAATGTTTTGATAAAAAAACTTGTGAATGCTGATGAGGTTACTCTTGATGAAGAAAAAAACAAATTGAATGAACTATTCATTTCAATAAAAGAAAAAGCGAAATCAGCAGATGCTACTCTGGAAGGCGCGGCCAATGCTGAGTTGCAAAAACAAATTACATCGCTTGATACTTTTGAAAAGCGCATAGTAAAAGCATTAAAAGTGAAGGAGGAAGTAAAACTAAATCAACTGGATAAGCTATTGAATGAAGTGTTGCCGAATGGAGCACTCAATGAGCGAAGGGATAACTACTTTCAATATCAAGTGGAGTTTGGAGAAGGCTTAATGGATGAATTGCTCCGTGCATTCAATCCATTGAATGGTGAATTAAAAATAGTTTACCAAAATTGATCTTATCCGCGTTGATCTAAATAGCTCTGCAAAATCAGGGCTGCGCTCACCTTGTCCACATTCCCTTTTTTTTGACGATCCGTCTTTTTCATTCCCATGAGGTGCAAAGAGCGCTCTGCCTCAATGCTGGTGAAAGCTTCATCTATCCGCACAACTTGTTTATCTGGAAATTTTTTTGCGAACTGAGTAACAAACTTGGTTTGAAGTACGGTGGTCTGAGAAGCCTCGCCATTCAGATATTTTGCTTCGCCTATTACCACTACTTCGATACTTTCCTTTTGAAAAAGTTTTTCAAGAAATACGAAAATTTCGTTTGTTTGAACTGCTTGCAAAGGTGATGCTATGATGCGAGCGCTGTCAGTAAGTGCCAGTCCTGTGCGAACTGTTCCATAATCTATTCCTAAAATTTTTGTCATCGCTATTGTTGCGCAAAATACATTTGGCCAACTCAACAAATAATATGACAGAATTACAATCAACCATAGAGCAAGCATGGAGCAATCGTGAACTGCTGCAACAAAAGGATGTCCATAGCGCCATCAATGACGTAATAGAACAATTGGACAGAGGAAAACTGCGAGTTGCTGAGCCAATGCCAGATGGCACTTGGCAAGTAAATGAATGGGTGAAAAAGGCCGTAGTCATGTATTTCCCAATACGCCAAATGGAGGTAATAGAGGTAGGCCCATTTGTTTTTCACGATAAGATGAAACTGAAAACAAACTACCAAGAGTTGGGAGTGCGCGTGGTGCCTCATGCCATTGCTCGTTATGGTGCTTACTTAGCCAGTGGTGTTATTATGATGCCTAGTTATGTGAACATCGGGGCTTACGTAGACAGCGGCACTATGGTAGATACCTGGGCTACTGTTGGCAGTTGCGCTCAGATTGGAAAGAATGTGCACCTCAGCGGTGGCGTTGGTATTGGCGGTGTGCTGGAACCGCTTCAAGCAGCACCAGTGATTGTTGAAGATGGTTGTTTTATTGGCAGCCGCTGCATTGTAGTAGAGGGTGTTCGGGTGAAAAAAGAAGCAGTGCTTGGTGCCAACGTGGTGCTTACGAAAAGCACCAAAATCATAGACGTGTCTGGAAGTGAGCCTGTAACATATGTAGGCGAAGTGCCTGAAAGAAGCGTAGTAATTCCAGGGTCATACAACAAGAAATTTCCTGCGGGTGAGTATCAGGTTCCGTGTGCGCTCATCATCGGGCAACGCAAAGCGAGCACCGATTTGAAGACATCGCTCAATGATGCACTGCGCGATTTTAATGTGGCTGCCTAGGCCTAATTCGAGCCATTGAAAAAATTTCTCATCATACAAACCGCTTTTATAGGCGATGTTATTCTGGCTACAGCGGTCGCGGAAAAACTCCATCGGTTTTATCCTGATGCCATGATTGATTTTATGGTAAGAAAAGGAAACGATTCCTTGCTGAACAACCATCCTTATTTAAGGCAGGTGATTGTGTGGGACAAAAAGCAAAGCAAGTATACCAATCTGCTCAAGTTGCTAAAGCAAACAAGGAGCGAACGCTATCACCATGTCATCAATCTGCAGCGGTTTGCAGCTTCAGGATTTCTTACAGCATTTTCAAAGGCAGAAGAACGCATTGGTTTCGAAAAAAATCCTTTGTCGTTCTTATTCGATAAAAAATTTCCTCATGTTATAGGTAACAAAACGCAGTCGGGTGAGCATGAAGTGAAGCGATGCCTCAACTTAATAGAGCATCTCACAGATGGCTCGTTTGAACATCCGAGACTTTATCCTTCGAAGGAAGATGAGATGGCAGTTGATGAATACATGAAGGAATTATACATTACGATTAGTCCTGCATCGGTTTGGTTTACGAAGCAAACTCCTGCGAAAATCTGGATTGACTTCATAAACAGAAATGCAGATAAGAAATGCTACCTGCTAGGTGCGCCAGCGGATATAGAATTGTGCAACCAAATACGAATGCAATGTGCTGATGCACGTGTTGAAGTGCTTGCTGGCAAACTTTCATTGCTGCAAAGTGCCGCTTTAATGAAACAAGCGGAGATGAATTACACGAACGATTCCGCACCTCTTCACATTAGCTCCGCCATGAATGCACCCGTAACAGCAGTATTCTGCTCTACCATTCCAGAGTTTGGGTTTGGTCCACTCAGTAGCAACTCATGTACTGTTGAAACTAAAGAACTGCTTGACTGTCGGCCTTGTGGATTGCACGGTTACAGCGAATGTCCTAAAGGGCATTTCAACTGCTCACATCTTTCCATCTGATTTTTTATACCATGTTATTCCGCACAGAACTCCTCCTACCGTCTTCATCATTTCAGATAAGTCATAAAGATGGCATAATGCTGATCGGTTCGTGTTTTGCGGAAAATATGGGTGCAATTTTTTACAGGTATCGTTTTAAAGTAACTGCGAATCCACATGGCATTCTTTTTAATCCCTTATCCATTGCCGATGCATTGGACGATGTGATAGAGAAACGTATTTACAAAGTAGACGACTTACTGAAAACGGAAAACAAATACGTGAGCCTGAGCCACCACGGAAAATACAGCGGTGAAAATGCCGACATGGTCATTCAAGGAATAAATGCAGCTATTAGTGAAGCGCACGAATCATTGAAAGTTTCTTCAACCCTTATCATCACTTTAGGCAGCGCTTGGGCTTGGAGGCACAAAGCGACAGGTCGCGTGGTGGCCAATTGCCATAAGATTCCGCAGCAGCAATTCGATAAGGTGTTGATTGCATCCAACGAGATTCAACAACGGTTCACTGTGCTACTTTCAAAGTTGAATGTTTTTAATCCACAGTTGCGAATCATATTCACAGTAAGCCCCGTGCGATACGTGCGCGATGGGCTAGTGCAGAACAATCTTTCTAAAGCCCATCTGCTTGTTGCTATTCATACGCTTTGCGATTCTTATGCCCATAGTGATTACTTCCCCGCATATGAGTTGGTGATAGACGACCTGCGCGACTACAGATTCTTCAAAGAGGACATGCTGCACCCAAACGATCAGGCTATCCTATATGTATGGGAAAAATTCGTTAGCTGTTGCTTGAGCGGTGAAACGAAGAGCTTGCTGGCGCAATTGGAAAAGCACCTGCTGCTATTGGAACACCGTCCCATTGGTGAACCAGATGCGGCATCCGCACATAGGCGAATGGCAGCAGAGGAGGCCATCGGTGCACTTCTTAAGTGAAAAAAACCAATTCATTTTCAGCTTGTTAAGTAGGTGAAGAGAAACTTTTTGTAACCTTCATAACCCTACTTAGGTTAAAACACTCGGTTAGAAAACTCAAACCGATGAAAAAGTTAACAACACTCACCCTATTTGTTCTTCTAAGTGCTTGGGCTGTAGCTCAGGTTCCTCAGGTTCTCTTCTATGGTTACATAGAAGAAGGAATATTTGATAATCCTAACGAAACCAAGAAGAAGAAGAAAGAAAAAACTCCGGACAAACTGAGAGGAGTAAAAGTATTTGTGTATGAAGGCGACAGCCTTAAGCACACAGCTGAAGCGCGGGAAACCGGTTTCTACGCTGTGTTACTTGATGCAGGCCACAAGTACCGAATCACTTTTGAAAAGGACGGTTATTTCTGCAAATGCTTTGAACTAGACTGCCGCGAGGTGGAATACCCAGACAGCGATGCTGCCATGAAGTGTCTGACAGATGTGTCCATGTTTAAGAAAGTAGAAGACGATGATCTGCTTTCGTTATGCAAAATACCTTATGCGAAATGTGTTTACAGCGAGGCTTCAGGCGACATGGTCTGGGACTTAGAATACACCGAACGTGCAAGACAGAAATTTTACGAATTAGCAGAGCCATACTACATGGCCCAAGGAAAATAAAAGCGAAAACCACCCTATCAACTGTTTGTGCTAACACCTTGTAATTGAAAACCCCGCCAATGGCGGGGTTTTCACTTTTCCAGTATTTCTGGTTTTACTTAGCCTAAAATATTTAGCATGGCCAGATTTTTTGCCCTAGTCTCCACTTTTTTTTTCTTCTGCACATTGCAAGCCCAGCGCGTGGAGAACCTACCAGCCCGAACGCCAAAGACAACCAATGAAAACATAGTAGTGGAGCAAATAGCCACCGACAGCCTTTGTACCACATTTGTTCTATGGATAAAAGGCGGTGTAAAACACCACTTCCACCAAAGTCATACAGAGTGCATCTATATACTTGAAGGCACAGGTGAAATGTCCCTTGCCGATAGCACATTTACTATAAAAGCGGGCGACTACATCCTTGTACCGAAAGGTACCCTACATGCGGTGACTGCTGCTATACCCTTAAAAGTTTTGTCTATACAAACCCCACAGTGGGTGGTTGATGACCGAAAATTTATAGAACCCTTTCGCAGACCACACAATGAGTAGGATTTTCTGAAGCTGTGCTCCGATAAAAAATATTTCCGACAGCGGAAAATTATAATTGCCATAAAGGCATTTCCTTACCGGACATATGAATTGCAAAGTGTGTTTTTTTGCGTCTCGTGATTTGCACCCTCCCCTGCCCTAAACCCTTTCCAAAACAACAGCATAACCTTGCCCAACTCCTATGCACATAGCGCACAGAGCATATTCTGCTTTTTGTTTGTGCAGTTCTATGCTGGCTGTTTGAATAAGTCGGGCACCGCTCATTCCAAGCGGATGTCCAAGTGCTATGGAACCGCCATTTGGATTGATGCGTGCATCATCATCTGCTAAACCGAGTTGTCGTGTGCATGCCAGCACTTGTGCCGCAAATGCTTCATTGAGTTCTATGATGTCCATGTCGTCTAGCGACAAGCCTGCACGTTGCAAAGCAAGTTTGCTAGCACCAACAGGACCAATTCCCATGATGCGCGGCTCAACTCCAAACACTGCCGATGATAGAATTCTGGTCTTTGGTGTCAGATTGTTTTTCTTCAAACCTTCTTCAGAAGCTATCAACAATGCAGCCGCTCCATCATTCAAACCTGAAGCATTGCCAGCGGTAACGGTTCCATCTTTTCTAAATGCCGGTTTCAGTTTGGCAAGTCCTTCCATGGAACTTTCAGGTCTTGCAAATTCATCCTTATCAAATGAAATAGTTTCTTTTTTTAATAGAATTGAAACCGGGGTGATCTCTTCTGCAAGTCGTCCGTTGGCTATAGCACCTGCAGCTTTTTTCTGACTCCATAGAGCAAACTTGTCTTGGTCTTCTCGCGAGATGTTGTAAAGCTCTGCGAGGTTCTCTGCAGTCTCGCCCATAGCATCAGTGCCATAAAGTTCCTTCATTTTTGTATTGATGAAGCGCCATCCGAAACTGCTGTCAAACATTTGCGCATCACGGCCATAAGCAGATGACGTTTTCGAAATCACCCAAGGACCGCGAGTCATGTGCTCAACACCGCCTGCTATAAATAAATCGCCCTCGCCTGCGTGAGCAGCGCGTGCAACATTCATTACGGCTGCCATTCCAGAAGCACACAAACGATTGACTGTTTCACCCGGTATCGAAAATGGCAATCCTGCAAGCAGCAAAGCCATACGTGCAACATTGCGATTGTCTTCGCCTGCTTGATTGGCACAGCCCATCACCACATCTGCTATCAGAGTCGCATCTAGAACTTTATTCTTTATCAACAGCTCTTTCAAAACATGTGCTGCCAAATCATCAGCGCGTACCGATGCAAGAGTTCCACCAAAACTTCCGACCGCAGTGCGGACACCATCTACTACATATGCATTCATGGAGGCAAAGAAAAGCGATATGCATTTGCTACCTGCTAACCTCTTTCTGAATTGAAAAACGAATAAGTTGATATGCGCTCCGTTGCAGATGACTCCCTAGAACTATAAATATTTTTTCTAATATGTTTTTTTCATTCTTCTGCTTTAGTGAATACTCGCTTCTATGTTTGCCCGCATGAGTGAAGGAAAACAAAGACCGCTGATACTTGTCACCAATGATGATGGAGTGTTTGCCAAAGGCATTATCTCATTAGCTGAAGTAATGGTGAAATACGGGGATGTTGTGGTTGTAGCCCCTGACAAGCCGCAATCGGGCATGGGGCATGCGGTTACTATCAGCAACTTGCTGCGCTTGCACGAAGTGAAATTTCCTGTGAATGTGCATGCCTCATTTTCATGCAGCGGCACACCGGTTGATTGTGTAAAACTGGCCATCTACAAAGTGATGCACCGCAAGCCCGACCTAGTAGTAAGTGGCATCAACCACGGAAGCAACAGTAGCATCAATGTGATATATAGCGGTACCATGAGTGCTGCCATGGAAGGTGCCGTTGAAAGTATTCCTTCCATAGGGTTTTCGTTATGCGATCATGGTGATGATATTGACTTCAGTGCTTCTCAGATTGTAGTGGATAAAGTAGTAAGCAAGGCATTGCAAAACGGAATGGAAGAAGGTATTTGCCTAAATGTGAATATTCCAAAAGGAAGTCCTGAGAGCATAAATGGTATTCGTGTTTGTAGCCAAGCAAAAGCATTTTGGGAGGATAATTTTGCTGTTCGCAACGACCCTTCTGGCAAAGAATATTATTGGCTGACGGGCGAGTTTAAAAACTTAGACGAACGTGCAGAAACAGATGAAATGGCCTTGAAAGACAATTTTGTTTCGGTAGTTCCCGTTCACTACGACCTCACTGCATACCAAGCAATGAGTGAACTAAAAAAATGGAACTTATGACTAAGGGAAAATTGGACAACATCTGGATCGGAATGGCAGCGGGTGCCGTTGGTGCTGTGCTTGGTTTTGTGCTTTTCGGACTAGGTTTTGCGCAAATCAATAATTGTACTTTCAGCTATTTCTATAACGATGTTTTTATGGGCGTGAGTGATTTTCAAAGCCGCATTGTCACTTTCAGTATGCTCATTGATGTAGTTCTCTTTTTTATTTTTTTGAGAATAAACATGCTAGAATTATCCAAGGGCCTTATGGCTGTGCTTGTATTGAGTGTGCTGGTTGTAGCTTGGCTCTACTAGAAGCCTCAGTTGTGTCTTCATGAGAAACCAGCATAAAAAAACTCGCTTTGTTGTCAAAACGAGTTTCATGATTGTTTTGGATTCAATGATTTTTAAAACGGCAAATCATCATCCATAGGAGCAGAGAAGTTTGCTGGAGCAGGAGCTGCTTGCGGAGCAGCGCTTGTATACTCCACAGCTGGTGCTTGTGCCGATGCATTTGCAGTTGCTTTCTCCAATTTCCAGGCTGATAGATTTACATAATGCTTGCCTTGATACTCGCTTCCACGAATGTTGAAATGTACTTTTAAAGTTTCTCCAACATTGTATCCGCTGATGAGTGATGTTTTGTCCTTCAAAAGATCGAAAGCCACATCCTGTGGGTATTGTTCTTCCGTTGTAATTACGAATTGACGTTTTACAAATCCACTTGGAAATGTTTGTTCGTCACTGATTAGTTTGATGCGTCCTGTGATGTCCATGCGTTATCTATTTATTGACTTGTTGGTTTGTTTGATTTGCAGATTCATTGAAATGATGGTGCAGAACTTTCTCTTCTTGTTCGTTATCTATTTACCATTTCAACGAGGGCGCAATTTATACAACCTATTCATCCTTCGGCACAGCCTTACATTTGAAGACATTTTTTTTAGACAGCAACGACATTGGAATTTTCTGAACTTAACTTACATCCTCAATTACTAGAGGCTATTTCATACATGAACTTCAAGGTGGCCTCGCCCATCCAGGAGCAAGCTATACCGCACATATTGGCGGGAAAAGACATTATAGCCATAGCACAAACAGGCACCGGAAAAACCGCAGCTTTTGTTCTTCCCATTCTAGACAAGATAATGGAACACGGACACCACAATTACACACAAGCATTAGTGGTGGTGCCCACGCGCGAACTTGCATTGCAGATAGAACAAGCTGTGCAGGGCTATGCTTACTTCACCGGTGCTAATAGTATATCAGTATATGGTGGTGGCGATGGTGCAGACTTTACTCGGGAACAATTGGCCATTTCGAGCGGAGTGGACATCATCATAGCTACTCCTGGCAGATTGATATCGCACCTGAATGTTGGGCACATCAACTTCAAGAAACTTCGCTTTTTAGTCTTGGACGAAGCTGACCGTATGCTGGATATGGGCTTTCAGCCTGATCTGTTGCGTATAATAACTGCACTGAACGAGGACAGGCAAACACTGATGTTTTCTGCTACTATGCCTGATGGTATAGCACGCCTCGCTAAGTCATACATGAAGGATCCTGTTCGGGTAAACATTGGTATTTCAAAACCCGCAACCGGTGTGAAGCAAGGCGCTTATGTAGTGCATGAGGATCAAAAAGTTCCGCTGATACTTCACTTGCTAAGCGATCCTGAAAGATCAGGACAATGCATTATTGTGTTCTGTTCTCGGAAACAAGAGGTAACCAATCTTTATCAGAAACTGAAAAGTGCCAAATTGAATGTGGGCAGAATAAGCAGTGATCTGGAGCAAAATGAGCGTGAAGAGGTGCTTCAGAAATTTAGAAGTAGAAGCCTGAATGTTCTGGTGGCCACAGACGTTATAAGCCGCGGCATTGATATAGACAACATAGACATGGTAGTGAACTACGATGTGCCGCGTGATGCAGAAGACTACGTGCACCGCGTAGGCCGCACCGCACGTGCACAGAAGAAAGGTGAAGCACTCACTCTTATTTCACCTAAGGACCAAGGCGCATTCAAGAGAATAGAAACCCTAATAGAAAGCGCGGTGGAAAAACTTCCTGTGCCTGAAAAATTTGGCCCAGCACCTGAGTACAAAGGCGTGTCGGCCTACGAGGGCGGCTTTCGTGGGAAAAGCGGTGGAGGAAACAACGGTGGAGGTAGCGGAGGAGGTAGCGGAGGAGGTAAGAAACCTTTCTATAGGAAGAAGCCTAACTCTAGTGCTCCGAGATAGATCTTTCTATTACGAATAACGCATCAATCATTGAATGCAAGCAAGGTCATCCATGCTTCGGCAACTTTGTTTTCCTCTAGCAGACGATGTGCGCGCTCATGAAGTTTTTGTTCTAATGCCTTTGCATCGTTTTCAAACTCGATAAACATATCGGCCAGCTCAGTAAGCTTATATTCATTCACGGTGGTCTCATCAGGAAGCGTTTCTATGCCGCCTAGTTTGCCAAGGTTGTTACCTGTAAGCACTTTTGACCAACGTAGGCCGTGTGGCATTTGATCCACACCTATTCCGATGTTCGTGGTGGGCTGCGGTAATTGAAACAGCCCTTTGTTAGCACGCGTATACCAATGTCCTCCCATACGCGCTACTTGGTCCATCTTCATGGGCGATATTTTCCCCTCTTCGTCCAATACTTCTTCATTGATGTGAATACGGACAATTTCGCAAACAATCAAATTGCCTGCTCCTCCCTCTTGCCCTAGTTCTATTACTTCTTTCACGATGCATTCAAGTTGTATGGGCGACTCCTTTACACGAAATGGTTTTACAGCTTCTGAAGCAACGGGGGTAAGTCCGCTTTTTTCAAACTCATTTACACCAGCAGGATACTCTGTACTTGTAAGCGACATCTGCTGCACCATATCATAATTCACCATGTTGATGACGCATTCTTTCACATTCTTCACATTCTCGTAAGTGTGCTTGGTGGTGCTATCTCGGCCTCGCCTAGCGGGCGAAAAAATGACGATGGGTGGATGCACACTAAACACATTGAAGAAACTAAAGGGCGCTAGGTTGGGCCTTCCCTCCGCATCCATAGTACTTGCTAAAGCTATAGGGCGCGGACCTATGGCACCAAGCAGGTATTGGTGAAGTTTAGGAATGGGAGTTTGGCTTGGATTGATAGTTAGCATAATTTTCGAAACGGAAAAACAAATTGAAAGTGGCAAATATGCGATGGGGTGGTAGCAAGAGCTTGTCGCGAATGACAGTAATTCTACATATTAAATTCATAAAGCATAAGCAGCAAATTACGCAAACAGTCATCAAGATTAGTTGACTAACAACAGTCAGATTAGGAAGCCATAAGGAAGTAAAGCAGGTGGTAATGTCCACTTAAAACAACTCGACAGAGACACATAAAATCGTATCTGCTTAATCAATACGCTCTCGCAAACAAAACGCGTTGCACAGATGGTTTCCCAGTCACCATGCACTTTCCATTTTCTTGTTTTGCATCTAAAGGAATGCAGCGAATAGTGGCTTTCGTTTCATCTTTCACTTTGTCTTCCGTCTCCTTTGTTCCATCCCAATGAGCGGAGAAGAATCCACCCTTTTCGTCTAGCAGAATTTTAAATTCATCATAAGAATTCACCTCAGTAATGTGTGAAGCGCGGTGTTCAAATGCTTGGTTGAAAAGATTGTCTTGAATTTCATTCAAAAGATTTTCAATGTGCTCAACTATTCCGTCTTGAGTGCGTGTCTCTTTTGTGCTGTTGTCTCTTCGTGCGATTTCTATGGTGCCATTTTCCATGTCTTTTGGGCCCATTGCTAAACGAACTGGCACACCTTTCAATTCGTATTCAGCAAACTTCCATCCACTGCGCTTCGAGTCATCATTGTCAAATTTCACACTAATACCTTTTGCTTTTAGTGCTTCAATAATGGGCTTCAACTTTTCAGAAATGATTTCCAATTGTTCCAAACCCTTGTAGATAGGAACTATGACCACTTGTATAGGCGCAAGCATTGGTGGCAATCGCAGCCCATTATCATCGCTGTGCGTCATAATGAGTGCGCCCATCAGTCGTGTAGAAACGCCCCATGATGTAGCCCATACATAATCCAAAACACCTTCTTTACTTTGAAACTTTACTTCAAACGCCTTGGCAAAATTTTGACCGAGGAAATGCGATGTTCCTGCTTGCAATGCTTTACCATCTTGCATAAGCGCCTCTATACACAAAGTGTCTAGCGCTCCGGCAAAACGTTCGCTTTCTGTTTTGCGCCCCTTAATAACAGGCATTGCCATCCAATTTTCGGCAAAGTGCGCATAGACATTCAACATTTGTTCTGCTTCTGCAATTGCCTCTTGCGATGTAGCATGCGCGGTGTGTCCTTCTTGCCACAAAAATTCCGCAGTGCGCAAAAACAACCGAGTTCGCATTTCCCATCGCACCACATTCGCCCATTGATTGATGAGGATGGGCAAGTCGCGATAGCTTTGAATCCAACCTTTGTATGTATTCCAAATAATGGCTTCGCTGGTAGGTCTTACAATGAGTTCTTCTTCCAATTTAGAATCTGGATCCACCATTAGTTTTCCTTTCTCATCAGGATTTACTTTTAAGCGATAATGAGTGACAACGGCACATTCTTTGGCGAATCCTTCAGCATGCCCTTCTTCTTTTTCCAAAAAACTTTTCGGAACAAAAAGCGGGAAGTATGCATTCTGATGACCGGTGTCTTTAAACATTTTATCTAGCGCATCTCGCATCTTTTCCCAAATGGCAAAACCATAGGGTTTGATAACCATGCAGCCGCGCACAGCGCTGTGCTCAGCCAAGTCGGCATTTATCACAAGGTCGTTGTACCATTTGGAATAATCAGTAGCGCGGGGTGTAAGCTTTTCGGCCATAGTTCGTTGGTATGGTTGTTGGTAAAATTTAGGGGCCAAAGTAAGTTGTGGTCTTTGCACTTTACTTTTGGAAAGGTTCAGATTTGTTTTTCGCTTCAAAAAAAAATTGCCATGAAAAAATTCTTACTTCTTTTTGGTCTCAGTTCGGCACTGTTTTCATCGTGCACTCAGCAACGCTATGCAACAGGAACTTCTTCCTATGAAAATGATGAAGTTTATTTGACATCTGATGACACTTACATCTCTGATTTTGCCATGGTGGATAATGAACCTGAGCAAAATGGACAAACCAATGCTCCTGACGATTACGTGGACCCCAATAGTTTAGATGACGACTACTATGGCGAACAGGCCACAGAATCAGACCAAGAAGAATACTATTCTGATGGTTCAATGATCAACAATTATTATGGAGATGTATACCAGGGTCAGTCGGGTTTTGGACAAAACAATTCTTTTGGGTATTATAACAATTCATGGAATAATTGGGGGTCTAACTCCATGTTGATTTGGAACCCATACAGCGGCTGGAGACTTCGTTACAATTGGGGTTATGGCTATGGATGTTATGGAGGATTTTACAACAATCCATGGGGCTGGAACACACCTTGGTATGACCCATGGTTTGGCAACAGTTGGTGCTCCAACAGCTGGTATTCAGGGTATGGAATTTATGATCCTTGGGGATGGAATTCACCTTACTACGGTGGCAATTTTTGGGGAAACAATAATTGGTATGGTAACAATTATTGGAACAACAATGGTTGGACAAACAACGATGGCAACGGAAGCGGTGGAATAGTCTTCGGCCCTCGCCCATCCATTTCAGTTGGTTCTTCTATCAATTCATCCTACGACAACGGCACGCTTGTAAGTCACTCAGCACAAAAGCCTGGACTTGCTAATGGAATTGATCCTACTGTTTCTGACAACTACTCCAAACCTCTTCAAAAGCCTACTGACGCTGTTTCTGCAATCAATAATATACCTTCTGAGGAAAAGGAGTCGGTAAATAACGTTGCTAATTTGTCGGAAGCAGCGCAGGCACCTGTGTCTTCCGTAAATCCCACCAATTCTATAGCGCCTACAGCTTCTCAAACAAACGTAAACTCTGCAACTGCTTTGGACAAACCACTTGAAATAGAGCGCGAGTCAACGAGGCCTGCTGTCTCAATACAACCAGCAGGGACCACTGTGACGACAGCGAAAGAAGATGACTATTATACATTGCCTCGACCAAAGCCCTCGGCAGCGAAGCCAAGTTATGTGAGCGAAAAACCATCATCATCAAGTGGTAATAGCACAACTTCCACGAAACCTTCAACTGGCAGTTCGACTAATTCTGAAAGACCTTCTAATGCTCCAAGCGGCTCAGGCTCCTCGGGCTATGAAAGAGAAACCGTAAAACCATCCGGATCAAATTCATCTACACAGAACCGCAAGCCAGAAACGAAACCAGAACCATCAAGAACGGACAGCAAGCCAAGTTACACTCCACCCAAACCAAGTAATCGGGAGTCGAGGCCTGCTCCTTCCTATACTCCTAACACTTCTAAACCAAGCGGTGGCTCATCAGGTGGCTCTGCTAGTCCTGGGCGCAGTTCATCAGGTGGCAGGTCTTCAGGCGGTTCTTCATCAGGCGGAAAAAGTGGTGGCGGATCATCGAATGGTGGCGGTAGAAAAAAGTAATTTCATATTTCAAGTATTTCATAAAACGCATTTGATATGAAAAATAAATTCCTTGCAATTTGTCTCACAACTTCTTCAATGCTCTCATTTGCGCAAAGCGAAGTAGATGCTTTGAGGTACGCTAACACACAGCGCCCGTCCACAGCGCGTTCGTTAGGAATGGGATCAACTTTCGGAGCATTAGGTGCAGACCTGAGTAGTTTTTTCAGCAATCCTGCGGGTGTTGGTCTTTATAAGCGTGGGGGCCTAGAATTTTCTCTAGGACTGAATAACACAACAAACTCTGCATTGTATGCTGGCAATGAAGCAGAAAACAAGAGCACGCATGTTACTCTCAACAATTTTGGTATCATTGGAAGCAAGAAACCAAAAAACAGTGATTGGGTTGCGTTCAATTTTGGGATGGGCTATGCAAAGACCAATAATTTCTATGACAACATCAGCATAAAAGGCAGTCCAAGCAATACCACCTTAATGGATGCTTTTGCATCTCAAGCCTCTGGTTACGACCCTGATGTTATCACGGATGCCTTGCCTTTTACTGCTGGCTTAGCTTACGAAGTATATGCAATCAATCCTCAAGATACGCTCGGTATTAGCTACGTAGCAGCCTCTTCCGGAGGTAAAGTAGATCAGTCAAAAAACATTACGCGAACTGGAGCACAAAGTGAAACATCCTTCGCGTTTGCAGGCAATTACAAAGACATCCTAATGATAGGTGGCACTATAAATTTCGTGGGTGTCCGATTCAATGAAAAAGCGAATTATACAGAGTCATTTGACAGCAATGAGCCGTTGAAAAATCTCTCGTTCAACGAAACGCTTGAATCTGACGGATCTGGTGTAGGCGTCAAACTTGGTTTTTTGCTAAAACCAACTGACTGGTTGCGCTTTGGTGCAGCCTATCATAGTCGCACCGTGATCAGTTTTCGTGAGAACTATTCGTCCAATATGACAAGCAATGAGTCTATTGGCACTTACCATGACTGGTCATCTCCAACCTTGATTACCAACTATACTCTTCGCACTCCAGCTCATTACCTAGTCAATGCAGCTTTTGTGTTGGGTAAAGTGGGAGTAATAGCAGCAGATTATGAATACATAAGCTATGATAATATGAAGATGCGAGGAACAGGCAATAACAACTACAACTATGAAGCAGAGAATAACATTATTGGAACCATCTACAGAGGAGCACATAGAGCAAGTGCAGGAATGGAGTTGAGAATTGCAAAATCATTGGCTGTGCGAGGTGGAGCGATATACCAGCAAAGCCCTTATATAAATGGCGTGGCTGCCAATAGCTCATGGCTAACCTATACAGGTGGTCTTGGCTACCGCACTGACTATTTCTTCTGCGATCTTGCAGCGAGCTATGCATCGAAAAATGAAACATATTATTTGTACCAAACTTTAGATAACGATGCTGTTGACATTCAAACCGCGAAATTGAATTTCCTTTTATCCGTTGGATTTCGGTATTAGGTCACAAATATTTTCTTATTAAAAAGAGCCACACCTAAGGCTCTTTTTTTTCGCATTACACAATAGAGTTTTTTCAAGCAATTGCGAGCGAGATTCTCAAATCTAAACGATAGAAAAATTACTTTCTTTAAGTGTATTTGAGTTCCATTTTTCTATCACTTGATTTGGGTTCGCTTCAGCTCGTTTGAAGCTTGCGCGAGCAATTGAACGCCATCCTTAATTTGCTAGAGACTCATTACGCTAAGCTTACGCCTTAAGAGTTCTTCACTAAATGTGGTTATACTTGGGTTTGATAATCCATGCATGAAATTGATTTTTTACTGAGTATAGAAAGCGAAAGACATTTCAGAACAAATGCTACAGCACACATGTACACCCCTTTAGTTTTGTTGTGTAACACTTATCGTTACAAATGCCAATAGCAGCATGAGACGGGATAAGCTGAGAGAGCTTCGCTTCATCACACCATTCAGTCCCCATTCACAGATAAGAATATCATGCTGAGCCTGATGAACTATCATGCCTGAATTATTGATTTTTGTAGATACAAAGTTTCATTTCAAAGCAGAATCCTAGATTTTGAAACCGAAATAGCACGAGTTATCATTCAAAAAAAAACTCCGATTGGAAAACCGGGAATGAATCGGAACCGTCAAAACCTGAGATAAAAACAAAAAGGAGGCCAACTGGCCTCCTTTTTTCATGATTACCTTTACTTCATCCAATGCAATGGAACCATGAAAATAATTATAGCTTACGATAGATTTCTTCAGTCAGGAGAAGACCTGGAAAATGAAGTGATAAAGAGAATCGTGAAGGTTTTTCAGACGAAGGGATGGCCATTAGAAGTCCAGAATGTTTTTTTTAATTCGGACAATACCATTGAAATTGGCGTTCCCGGTCAGCCAGGTCTGTTAGGACAAGGTATGATTGCACTTGGCGAGGAGCTAGCCCCCATTGTGAACTCAAGCGTTGGTTATGGTGAAATGGGGGACACAAACCCAGACCCGAATCAGTCAACACTTCGCGAACGAATGCGCTCGTTTATGCTTTAAACTACTTCTTTCCAGAAGAATTATTGTGTAAGTTCGTACCTAACCAATACACGCATGATGGAGAAAGAAAATTCATGGATAATCACCAACGATGGAATAGACGCTAGCAAAGGCATGTTAGCGCCTTCGTACTTCATCGAAAATGACAGATTGCTTGATACACGACCAGGAAGTACATTGCCTGTGTATGATTGGCCGATACACATTGCCGAAAAAGCATTTATATCCGAAGAAGATGCTCATGTCTTTGTAAGGGTATTTAAGGAGGCTGTACTTAGAGCTGGTCTCACAATTGATGAGCAAGTATTGTCAAAAACAATGGAACAATTGGACCACGTTTTTGCACAAAAGAAGAAGTGGGATAAAGAAAGAGCTGAAAAAGGAGACACTCCAAGCTTTCTTTTTCGAGGACGCGTGTAAAAGAAGTCAATGGGGGCCTAGTATTTTTCTCCGTTTTCCTGACTAACTAAATAGTAAAGCGAAGGGGGGGGTCATCCTCTTCCTCATTTGGCACATCATTACAATGTTCAATAAATAATCGGATGGACTTCACACAATACGATAAAGAGGATGTTGAAACGCTTCATGCAATTTGGGAAGAGGCGAAACGTCATGTTCTTATTGACGATGGCAAACCACTTCTTCAAGAGGATATCCTTTCCAATTACAAATTGAGGTATTACATATATGATGACTTCAAAGACTATTTAATTGAGAAGGAATTCATCTATGCAATTGCAGTGATTCCAACAATTTTAAAACCATCTGAAAAGGGTCTTGACTTCACCGTCATCGATACCTACCAAAGACAACTCAACAAAAAAAAAGAGACTGAAGAGCGGCAGAAAACTGTTGACGAATTAAACAAGGCTCAACTGGTTGACATTGCCAAGGCGAGAAAGGATGCAAGAACAGCGAACGTTATTGCACTGATTTCCGTAGCGATTGCGTTGGGTGCGTTAATGATTTCGATAACAAAATAAGGATGTTGATGGCTGGTGGACAATTCATTTTGTAACATTTTACAAATGAGGTGAAACAGTATGACCTTAGACTCATCCAAAAACAAACACCATGAAAGTAAGGTACACGTTTATTGATAAATCGATTGGCTATTGTATTAGACCCTACCCAAATTTCAACTTGTGTTTGCCAAAAGGCAAGTACAAAGTACAAGTAACGAATTCGAGTGGTAATGCACGAGTCTATTCAGAAAAGGAATTTACGGAAGAGGAAGGGAACGTTTATGTACATATCGCAGCAGAACATTATGCGCACGTACAAGTACCAATTCTCTATGTTGAATGTCTTGACAAACCTGGAAGACATATTGAGGCAGAGTTGGGCACTATTTAAATGACAAATTCAATCAAAATTCCACCGTCTCCAGCGAATGGGTCATTGAATTTGTTTTTCTGTTCGTGAGATAAAGAAATTGGCAATTCCTTTCATAATGGAAGTAATTCCGGACAAAAAGCCTCCATTGAATTCAAGATTGAATTCGGATTCGACTGCCTTTCCGTTCTTCTTTTTTCTGAATGATAGCTTGAACATTCATCGAAGTTCTGTCATTTCACTTGTCATCTATTTACAACAAGACAAATATTTTTTTCTTCAAATATTCTTTCGGCCTTTTCGAGGAATAGTCAACAAACTCAACGTCTCCTTTTTCAATAAGCTAATCATCTATTACGTCAATTTTTTACCAATCAATAGCTCCAGTTGTTCAAGACTGAAACCAGATTCTTTTTTGGGTTCTTCTAATTCAAATGGCAAAAACCCCCTGTACTCATCATAAGAGACTTCTGTAACACTTTTGCCAAGGTGAATTGCTTTATAGGTATCGATTAAGGGGGAGTTGGGTTTCGATGGGCTTATGACAATCATTTTGCCACCTCGACTGAGGAAGTTCTTCTCAAGGTATTCATTGATACCGCCATCTTGAAACCCATATCCTATCACATACAGAATGTCTGCCTTACTCAAGTTTTCTTGAAAATAGCCAAGTAACTTTATGTAGTAGGGGTCTTTTGTATAATACCTAGTTTTGTTTGTAGTTCCGCTAAGAAAATCTGGATGAACTTGGTCGAACAAAAATTGAAAATACGGATGGCCGTTTTCATCAAACATTTCCTCATGACATTCGGAAACCGCATAATTGTTTTTGATTCTGATAAATGGTTTTGTATTGTCCTTAGGATAAACTATAGAGGTGAAAATGCTGCCATGTAGTTTGAAGAAAGCTAAAGCGGTATCGAATTTGTCAACGAACCTAGAAAGCTTCACTTTATAAGACTTGGGTATGTTCCCATATAGTTTGGTTTGAAAAGTGTGTGATAGCTTCCCGTAGTATGGTGAACCTTCCAAGAGGAAACCATCAGAAAAGTACTCGAAAAGACCAGAATGGTGTGCTGCGATTGATTCAAAAAACAAATCATGGTTTAAGGTATGAATTTTAACATCGGCAGTGCCAACCAGAGCTTGTAGAAATCCGAAAATATCGCCATGTGGATAATTAGAATGGCTGACATCTGCAAGATGTTGAGGATTCATAAGCTCCGAAGCCAATAACTGGTTAAAAATCCTATTGAATTCCTGCATTCGCTGAGAACAAGTATCAGAATCCTTTTTACTTGTCTTAAAGTACTTCTCTCCAAATCGTATATGAAAGTTTTCGATTACTTCCTTGTTCTCGCCAAGACGGAGATATCCCCAGTAATAATCATAAAAGGTTTCGTAATGAAAGGATTCTCCATCCTTCAAGACCTCATGATTGTAGAATTCCAAAAAGTCCTGTAAGAAATATCGCGGTTGCCAACTCATATGCTTGTTCACATCTTCTTGTCCATGGCACCAACCAGCAATCATACTAGAATGCACCCAGATTTCACTTTCATCAATTTTTGAAAGCCTTTGATTTAATTGCTGAACACCAGGCAATCCTGCGGGAATTGAGAATCCAGAACCAAAAAGAAATGAAACACTTTTTCTCATTGTAGAAATCATAAAATTTAGATGGGTGCAAAATTATTGCGCCATAAAGGAGAGTATCTGTTTTTTCCTTTTCTTTGTATTCTCTCGATGGAGAGATTTACGACATAACAGCGTAACTCGTTAGACAGCCGGAACGACCAAATTTTCAAAGTCCAGGACGAGATGCATTAATGATTTGCGCCCGCGCACAGCGTGGGGCATTCTCATATGCATCAAGGCCTTGGTCGGCCTCGGCTGTCGGTGGGTTTGTTCCCACGCTGCTTCTTTATAACCACCTGTCAGAGGGAACAGGACAGCCAAACTTCTTCGTGATGAAAACTCTATCTGTGCTGACTCTGTTGGCTGCACTCATCTTTATTGGATGCAAAGACTCGTCTCCATCAACGAGCCAAGAGATAACCGCAATACCACCCAAACAAGAAGAGAAGCCTCATTTTGAGAATCTATTCTACGCAAGGGTCAATGATGGTCAAGTGTGGTACTTCATTGATAGAACAGGCAAAAGATGTACATGGGAACCATATCAGGAAACGCTTGATTTCAGCGAGGGCCTTGCAGCAGTGAAGAAGAATGGAAGATGGGGATATATAGACCCAACAGAGAAGGTGGTAATTCCTTTTCGATACACACACGCGAGAAGTTTTTTTCATGGTGTTGCACGGGTTCGCCTTGACGACAACTTCGTCTACATCAACAAGCTTGGTAAAACCGGACAGCCTGCATCACCTGACACAACCATTCTCAAACCTGAATTTTCCGAAGGTTTGAAAAGTTTTTCGGCAAGGGTCGACCCAAAGAAAGGACAGTTCAGCGCTGATGGACGTGTGGTTGGTTACATCAACGAAAAGGGTTACATCGTCATTCCCGCCACCTTTGAGGCAGGGGGTGAATTTGCTTTTGGTCTTGCTCCTGCGCAGTTATTGGGAGAGGCCACAGAAAAGCAGAAGCAACTTGAAAAAGTGCTGAGCGAGAAAGAACAAGGGGATGATTATTTGCTCCGTAAATATTCCACAAATACTGAATTCATTACTCCTGGTCTGGTTGGTTACATAGATGTAAATGGTAGTTGGATTATTCAGCCAAAATTTAAAGATGCGTATGAATTTCATTGCGTTGATAAGTGCGATGAATACACGCCAGCGCCATTGCCGGAGGGAAAGGATTTCGTTTATGGAAAGGATGCAGAAGAATTGCTGAAACATGACGACCAGATAGGGTCTTGCATAACCAACAACCTTCGGATTCGAGAAAAGGGCGACATGAACTCGCCTGCCATCGGTGCATTATCCATTGGTGACCAAGTCAAAATTCTTGGCGAACGCACAGCCGATTCTATCTCTGTAGAAATAAACGGCAAGGAAACAAAAGGAGTTTTCCTGAAAGTGGAAACAATGAAGGGAAAGACTGGATGGGTCTTTTCTGGAGGCATCAAACAGTAATCAGTAAATACAAAATCATATGGAAAACACAAATCCTTCACCTCAGCCTGAAAGCAAAGTGATGAAATTTTTGACCAAGGGATGCATGATTTACCTTGGAATTATGGTGGTCATTGGCATTGTCGTTTTTGTTATGTCACAGACAGATGAGGAGTTTCAAGAACAACAGGGAAGAATGCGTGAAATGGAAAGGTCAGCCAATGAAGAACATTCCTGTTCATGGTGTGGAAAGAAATTCACAGGCAACGGGTATACTCACATCTTGGATGAATGCTATTCGCCAAAGGAGTATAACGCAAACAATAAATGTTCAAATGAATGCTGTTATAACGCCTGGAATTCTGGGCATCATTGAATGCATGTACACAGTATTCAGGCATGGAGTGAGTGAACGAAATAAGAAAAGCTAAATCAATTTCACTTTGGGTTCATTCTCGTGATATACATTTCCACTTAAAAACTCTATCCAGCGTGTTGCGTTTAATATATATCCTGAATAACCACAGTATTTGAGAATCAAGATGCAGGCCAACATATGAAGTTTATATGCGGAGAAAATCAATTGTTCACCCTGGTTGCTGACAATTCCACCCTCATCCATATCCTTTTCAAAAGGAATTTTACCATGAAGAAATTTATCTCTTTGTGTTAGCGCGTCCGTTTCGGTCTGTAAGAGTTCAACATTATAAAACTTGAAAGCCTTGAGAAGAGACTCTCTGTTGGGAGGAGAATTGAGGTAATCAATCTTTTTCAGAAACCCTGATTTGTCGTTATACATTTCTTCACCATCTTTAGATACAAGGTCTTTGATGCGGTCTCTTATTCCCTTCCAGAATTCTCTTTTTATCGGTTGGAATACATCAGGGTAGTCTTCAGCAATAATATTTCTAACGGTTTCCAATACCACACAATAAACGGGTGCCCGCAGTTCAATAGGAGAGCCATTGGCAGCACAAAGTATTGTAACAGCTCGAAACAAGGTTTCGTTCTTCCAAATATTGGAAACCAATGAAGAAAAGTGTTCCCCCTTCATCGGATACCAATCTCGTGTTTCTACGCCCTCTCTTATACTTTGGATATCAATCAACCTCATACCACCCTTAATTGAGTCTCGCACCTTCTTATAATGAAATCCGTCTATCTCAAGGAAGGTGTTTGTTGAAGATTTTAAGATATGTAACTCGTTTCTAGGAACAGAACCGACAACAAAGCATAGAGATAGAGTGATTGCTGCCCAACACTCATCGAATTCCTTAATCGTCATTTCCTCCATCGCATCTAAGCACAAGAATAATTTGTCATCAATCTTTGCTTCATATAAGTCAAAAGGTTGGTCATTGCACTCTAAACAAACTAAAGGATTCATCATCGAGTTTTCAGTTTGATAAAACGTGCATTCCAAGCTATCACGAAGTTTTAGGGATTTGTTATTCTCACATGGAATGAGTACCCTATAGTAACTCGCCTGAGTACTATCAATTCCTAATTCTAAATTTTGAATAGTTCCTCGTTTTACAAGTTCCCTTGAATTGCCTTCGGGAATCATGACGGTGTTTATTGTATGGGCGGGTGAACCATGCACTTTAAGTTCTCCTAATTCTCCATGAAGTACAAACGGGTCCGAAAGTTCTGTTTTGTTATGACGATACGCATTAGCTCTATTAAAAAACTGCGTTGTGAAATTGAAGCAACGCTCACCCTTTATGGTGTTAAACTGAATTTTGTCAATGGTGGGATGAGGTGAGGCACATATATGATGGTTTTCCTTCCATAGATTTTGTAGGAATTTTATTGTACTACTTATATTTTTCTTGACTGTTATACCATGGCCATTATTTGTCCAGTGCTTCTTTCGCGTTAGGGTTCTTTGTACCATAGTTGGATAGTTTTTGGGTTGGAATTTTATGCTCACTATTGAAAAATTCCTTGATTTTTAAAGAATGAGTCCTCTATTGTATAAGATACATTTCGAGTAAACGCCACATCACAAAGAAGAAAACTCCAGCCTTAAAGTATACGTTTATTCTGTTAAACTGAGGAAGCAGTTTCTTTCCCAACAGCTTACTTTCTTCATCAAACTTGTCAGCATATTCAAGGAGTAAATCCAGAGCTTCTCCGCTTGGTTCTATCGAAGCCATTTGTTTAACGGTCATTGTATCCACATTGAGTTTATATGTGAAGATTGTTGTTTTCAAATGGGTAAGTCCTACAGAAATACTCAATCCCCAACATAGCACAGCTATCCCAAGAGGTATCTGGGAATAAGACAAGGGCAAACCAATAGTCATGTGGATGGCAAATCCCATTGCTGCTACAGCCAATCCAATGATGTAATAGGATAGTTTTTCTTGTTGATTTCGCACGAACTGTGCTAAGTCATTACTTGTAGCCATACCTTACCTGTATCAGCTTCAAACCTAATGGTGATAATCAACCTAAGCTATACTGTTGATAAGTAATTCAAACCGTAAATGCTCTTTGTAAATAGATTACAATCAAAAGCATGTGCTTTGAGCAATTCACTTATTATTTTTTAGCAAATGGCATCATACGAACGGTCAATAAAAATTGCATTCGATAGAAAGTCCGGAGGGATATTGGAAGGTGATGACATATTCGATACCGCTAAGAATAGCTTTGAAATCAGAAGACGCTTTCACAGGGAAGACCTTGACCTTTACTGTTGTGAATGCGAACAGCCTCTCAATATTTCTGGAAGTAAACATGACAGGCTTCATTTCAAGCATGAGCCCTATGCAGATTACTGCATTTTGAAGCATGGTCGTCTAAGCCCTGGTGATTCAGAGATTTTCACCAATATTCTAAAAGCGAAGGAAAGTCCACGCCATAAGGAACTGAAAAACAAAATTGCCGAAAGGCTCATGCGAACCCAAGGCGTTGACGCATCTTCAATATGCGTTGACAATAGATTCATTGTAAGAGATGATGAAAAAAGAAGACCGGATGTGTACTGCCTTTACAAAGACAAACATCTAGTTTTCGAAATTCAGTTGTCTGACCTTTCGCTCAGATACATTTTGGACAGATACGAATTCTATCGTAAACATGGAATGTATCTAATTTGGATACTTGACAACTTTGACATTCACCAACAGTCCACTCTGGTGCGGGATATAAAATATCTGACTAAGTATCAGAACTTCTTCAAACTGGACGAGACCACAGAAGACTTCAGCCTGCTTTGCGATTACAAAATTGTATTTGTCACAGAGAGAGATAATGAGGTGCGAAGCAATTGGCGTCAGAGGTCTGTTTCCATGAAGCAGATAAAATTTGACACCCAGGAGTACCAAATATTCTTTTACGATTTTGACGGCAACCTTATATGGGCTGAAGAGCGACAAAAACTGAATGAAGCAAACAAGCAAGCGGAGGAAAAGAAAAAGGCGGATGAGCTCGAAGCAAAAGAGAAAAAAGAAAGAGAGAAAAGACGCTTGAGTGCCGCCAGAACAACTGTTGAAGGCTTGATTGAAACACTGAAGAAATTAAGAGGCAGAAAGGAATCAACCTACTATGGTGTAATCAAGAAAAAACTCATTGCATTGGATGACATAGAGCGTCAAATTCTGAATGAAAAGTTGCACCTGAATAATTTAAGAAGTGACAAACCCCCAGTGAATCGCTGGATACATGAAGAAAAAGTTGACCAGGAATTCATTGCTCTTCTTCTTGAAGTACACAATATTGAGTTCGATGTAAACAAGACAGATTTGGATGGCACAACAGCATTTCAGGAGATATTGAACAACGACTTCTTACAGAATAAATTTTTGTTGTGGAAATTGCTTCTTCTCAGAGGATACCAGATGACAGAAACAGATTTATCCCTTGCTCGAACTTACTGTTTAGGTAATAATAGGAAAACAGCAGATGTTGTGATGTGTGAATTAGCCAACCGGGTTCAAGACTTAGCTCTGCGGTCGGATGTATTCAAGCATCGAGTTTTACTACAGATTATTGAATCTGCACGCACCAGAGAATTTATCGGATGTGACTACCAACCTGGCAAGTGGATTTCATTTGCAAACAACGTCATTAATCTTCACAGCGAATATTGGGAGTATATCGAGGATGCATTCAAAAGTTTTGGGCTTTGGGACCCGTTAAGGGAATTGGATAAAAAGGGTTCTTTTGAAAAAAAAATTCAGGATTTTTACAGACGAATGCCTCAACAGAAATTCGACTTCGAACCCGTCTTTATGACACTTTATCCAGATGTTCATGTGGATGCAATCACGGTGGATTCGTTGCTTGCCGTGGAGTCGTAATTGGGTCAGCCTCAACCAAACAACTGAGACGACCTTTACTTTCTGATATCTTTCGAAAAAAAATATCTATTTATGAATACGATATTTAAATCTATCTAAGAAAGAATTACATATGCATAGAACAGCGTATCTGATGACAATTTGCTTGGAAAAGAGTAAATAATATTTTTAGCACACCTGTGTATCTAATCGTACTTTAGCGAATATAGCCTTTACACCATATGGATTTCTCGAAAATATTTGAAGACGACTTACCATGTGAT
Source organism: Flavobacteriales bacterium (assembly GCA_031414655.1). GTDB lineage: Bacteria > Bacteroidota > Bacteroidia > Flavobacteriales_D > Sanyastnellaceae > JANNVZ01. The sequence goes on along the minus strand of JANNVZ010000013.1, from coordinate 669,419 downwards.
TGCCTTGATAAATGTTTTGAAGATTGCTCGACGGTATACATGAGAAAACTGAATCGAGACTCAGTAGTCTTAAAGGATTTTGAATCCAAATGGGAAAAAAATCAGTATAGGTCAGAAGAAGAACGGAATGCCTGGGAACGAGAGATAAGAGCACAGGGATGCAAAAGAATTTGTGGCGCCAAGGGTGTATCTGTATCAAAGTTGGCGGACCCGGCCCATGAAAACATAATTATGGAAAACATTCGTGAGGCTTTTACTAATACTAGGAGATACCGACCGAATGTGGCATTTTTCAAATTCAAACAAGGGGATGGATTGTTGTTAGATAAACCGAGCAACGCCATCAAATATCATCATGATTTTTATAAGTCCGACACTTTTGATTGCACACAACTAGAAATTGTAAAAGTGATACCCCTGTGACCTGGAATGTTCAGTTTCGATAAATATAGATTCTCCTCGTCCACACTCTTTGAGATTGTAGGAAACTATCATTTGTTGGTAGCCGATGATAATCCTATGATTTATCATGGCACCAACAAATATGGAGCTTCCATTTTAGGTGTTGTAATTGAAGATGATGATGATGCGAATGTCTTGTACTACTTCCATCTGCTTCTTACTACCAAACAATTGTATGAGTACTTAGAAAGGAGAACAACACTTTATCGAATCCTACATGACAAACAAACCACAATTGCGGTCGTGATGAAAGATTATTTGGAGGGAATACTTGAAATTAGCCCAATATCTATTTCAGATATTCCAGAGGACTATCTCCCTTTTGAAAACTCGCTTTGTCCCCGGTATACAATCCAACCAAGTTTGAGTTTTGCAATGAGTTTGCATGGAAATGAAGCTGATTCACATAAGGTTGATACCTATGAAGTAAATGAGGTTGAGAAAAACTTCAATGAAGGGTTGCACTCTGCTATGGCACCTCTTAAAAAAATGGGAGTTATATATAAGCTATACCAACAACCTGCAATGGCTGGTAGCTTTCGAACCAATTTCTCCATAGAACTCAACATTGAATCAGATAATTTATTTCCCATCAACTCTGGAGTTGTTTCCGAGTATGTCACGAAATACCTTTCTTTTATTCTTAGGGAGCTGCCAACCGCGGAGGAGGAAGAACTGGAACAGAAGTATGAGTCACATTCAGCGCATGTTCAAGAAGTAAAATCTCTAATTGCCAATGTTTACTCGGCAGCAGAATCTGATAGGAATTATCTCCCGTCAGACGAAGTGATTTCCCAGAGCATTGCAAATACCGCCAGAATATTTGAATCCGTTTCGGAAGCCGTAAGGAACAGCCACAGCTTTTCTTCCTTAGAAATCGTATCCGTTCCGAAAGAAAATTCTGAGAACAAAATTGGGTTGATTGATGAAGAGTTTCATGAAAGGTTGTTGGCAAGCAAAATGATTTACACTCTTGCAGACTTTGATATGGCTATTAGTGCAACTGTTGAGCCTGATGATACTGAGCCGAAGGAGTATAGAATAAGAGTTATTCAATTCAATACGGAAACGGGCAATGGGCGTGCGGATTTGTATTTTGGTGATTCTGAAGATGCAGCCCGAATTATTTTACACGTTAGGAAATTTCACGGTTCACTTGACCATACGCAATACACATATAGCATGGATGACAAGAAGGTTATTACTGTAAAGGGCATGTTATCTAGAAGTTCTAGTACAACCACGTTGACCATTGACCATGAATCAATTCTCTAATACTCTTCCTGCCATATTCCTTCTGGATTATCTGGGTCTTGGCCACAAATACGAAGATTAAGTGCTTTCACAGTGTTGAGTTGTTTGGCTAGGTATATGCCAAAGTCATCGGCTAGCTGAATAAGTGCATCAATATGCCTCGCTGATATACTATGCAATGAACTATCCTTTTTCTTTCCATTTCTATGAATTAAATCATGCCGAATCTTTATGGCCTTGACCATCCGATTTATATCAGGAAAATCTATTCCGAAAGTGTCACGATACATTCCCGCTAACAACTGGAAGATTATGGTAGACAATACTCTGCATGTCCTTTTTTGCTATCTCTGCAATATTCTCATGTGTAGAAAAAACCTGCGTATAGGCAATGTTTTGTTTCTTATACGGGTCATAAGATTCAACCCAACTTCTTAAATACTTTGGGTATTCCTGAGTAAGACCAATAAGGGTATCGGATAGCAAAGTCTCAATTGCTGTAATTACCGATACAAAAACCTGGTTCTTAAGTAGGCAGTTCTGTTCATAATCGTCCACTTCAATTTGATTTAGCTGTTTGGCATTTTGGATTGACCTAAAGAAATTCATGATAAACTCTTTGTCACATGAAATATAGAAAAGCTCATCATCAACGGGTCCATATATCCTTACATCTTTAGTGGGAATTTGCAGGATATTCTTATCCCCCATTCCCTTTGATAGTAGCCAATCATAAAGAGGCTTTTCAATATCCTCTTTGAAGATTATTTGATAATGTTCGGTCCCATTGTTTATGGTGTCGCAGTTTAGACATGCCTTATTGAATATTGCATATCTCAAACGTAAGTGCGCAGCAATGGCATCCTTAATGATATAGCGATTGTACCCCTCTTGGTCTTCGGGTACTTCTTCATAAACTTCATCGAAAATTGTTTTATTCATGTAATCCTTCAATCTTTCTTTGCTATCCGATAATCAATGCATCCAATTTAATCCCAAGCGCCTCCGCAATACGCCTAAGCACAAGTATACTTGAGACCTGCTCTCCACCTTCAATTCGGTAGATGTACATACGGGTAAGATTTGCTTTCTGGGCAAGTTCCTGAACGGACAATCCAGATTTTTCACGTAACCCAGATATCCTCTTTCCCAATTCTATTATGTATTGCTCTTCTTTCTTGTCTGCTTTCATTGTTGTGATAAAGAAAAGAAAAAAATCAAAGAAAAATTTGGAAAGTTGTAAACAATAGTTTACATTTGTCAACAATTCTGCTGGTGTGTTTTAAACACACAATTCCCACAATGCAGAACCCGACTCTATTTCCGGCACTTGGAATGGAGGTGAGTATGTAATTCATGCCTGCTGAAAATGCAGGTTTTATCTAACATAAAACAAGTGTCAATGAAAACAAAAATTCAATGTCCAAATTGCTCAGCCTCTATAAACGTGGATGAGCTTCTAACGCATCAACTAGAACATTCGATTCGAAAAAGTGTGGAATCCGACCTGCAAAAGCGTGAGGATTCGATTAAAGAAAAGATTCAAGATTTTGAATCTCGCATAGAAAAGTTCGCGAAGGAAAAAATGGAACTCGACAAAACCATTGATTCAAGAAGCAAAGAACTTCTGGAAGCAAAAGAGAAAAGTCTCCGCGAAAAACTCACAAAGGAGATAGAGAAAGAAAGTTCTACACAAATCAATTTGCTCACCGAAGAGTTAGAACGGAAATCAAATCAGGTAAAGGAGCTCAATTCCACGAAAGCACAAATTGAAACTCTCCGAAGAGATAACGATGAGCTGGAGGCCAGAATTACATTTCAAAAGGAGCAAGAGTTGACCAAAAAACTCGAAACTGCCATCGTGAAAATTAAAGAACAGGTGACGCTGGAATCCCAGTTGAAATTGAAGGAACGAGAAAAGATTATCCAGGACCTCAGCAACAAACTCGATGAAGCAAAGAGAAAAGTGGAACAGGGCAGCGTTCAACTTCAGGGCGAAGTTCAGGAGCTGGAATTAATCAACGTCCTTCAGGAAATGCATCCATTGGATGAAATAACACAATCGAAGAAAGGAGCAAACGGAGCTGATGTATTGCAACTGGTCAAAACGGAAACAAATACCGCCTGTGGCAAAATCTATTACGAGAGCAAAAGAACCAAGACCTGGTCCAACGAATGGATTGCAAAATTCAAAAAGGATAACAGGGGTGTCAATGCGGATGTTCTTGTCCTGGTCACCAATACGCTGCCAAAAGAGATGTCCCGCTATGGACTGGTGGATGGTGTTTGGATTTGTGGATTCAACGAAGTAAAAGAGTTATCCTTTGTCTTGAGGTTTGGCCTCATGAGAGTTCATGCGGTATCCGCTACGCAACATGGTAAAGAGACCAAGATGGAGCTATTGTACAATTACCTTACAAGCAACGAATTCAAAATTGCCTTCTCATCCATACTCGATGGTTATAAGTCGTTGATGGATATGCATAACACCGAGAAACTTCGAATGCAGAGGATTTGGAAAGAACGCGAAATAAGACTTCAATATATCATGACGAACACTGTCGATTTCTACGGCTCAATAAGAGGAATCGCTGGTAAAGCCATTCCGGAAATGAAAGCGCTTGAGACTTCTGAAGAGGAGTCTGAATAATCCACCCCATTTATTAAGGGAGCCAGTTACTGGTTCACATAAACCTGTGGTCAATCCATAGTGCCGCCAGCATATGCTGGCATGGGTAGACTGTGCGTTTATGCGAAGAGAAGATTGGGAATTTCTTCTCCTCCCTTTTCTTTTTTTTCAAAAACGACTTGATTTTTTTCGAAAGTCTGATTATGATTTGTCTTGAAGAAAAATGAGAAATATCCTCTTGAGACTCATCTCACAAGGTTCAACACTGAGAAGCAGTGTCAAGAATATCTCGTTCAAGTTTTATGGAATGGGAAGCTCACTTGTCCTAAGTGCGGGAATTGCCATGGGAACTATCAATTGAAGAACCGCAAAGAATTCATTTGCACCAACAATAAATGCAATAAACAGTTCAGCATAGTCAAGGGAACCATCTTTGAGCACTCCAAAATTTCACTTACCAAATGGTTTCAGGCAATCTATCTCTATGCTACAATGAAAGGTGGAGTTTCCTCTCATCAATTATCCAAATTGCTTGGCATAAGGCAGATGACCGTTTGGTTTATGCTGAAACGATTGCGCCAAGTCAGTAAAGAAGAGAATGAGATTGTTCTCAATGGTATTGTCCAAGCAGATGAGACCTTTATTGGGCCAAGTACTGATAGAAACAGAAGACTCCAGGTAAAGAGAAGAATACACGAGGAAGAACAAGAGATGCTGCATGGCCCAACAGATAGCAAGAGACGAAGGAAGGGCATCAAACAAAAAGCAGGAAGAAAGAAAGGCTCCACCAAAGAAGTTCTCGCACAGAAAAAAGAAGAACGTGGAGGAGAAGAATATAAAACTCACACCCCGTCAGTAAGAATACCGTTCGAGACAGGAGCGATGGTACTGGGGATGATGGAAAAGGGTGGTAAAGTGGTTATGAAGAAAATTGGTACAGACAAGAGAAGTGTTTCGAGTAGAATAATATTTCCAGTTCTAACAAGACATATTGACCAAGATTCTATTCTCATCACAGACCAAGCTGGTGCATATAAGGGTACCCATGAAATCTTTAAGCAACATCTAACAGTAGTCCATGGAACAAAGTTTGTTTCTCCTGATGGAATTCATGACAATGACCTCGAAAATGCCTGGAAACACCTCAAAAAAATGATTCGAGGTACATACATCCACACATCATTTCATCATTTGGATGGATATCTCAATGAATTTGCTTATCGCTGGAACAAACGAAAGCAAACAGAAAAAGAATTGTTCGAAGCCTTTATTCCTATGGTAGTTGACAAACGAGTCACCCTGAAAGAACTCAAGGCAAAAGGAAAAGAGTAAGTTTTGACAACTGAGACTTGTAAACTATTTACAAGAAAGCATCATGACTGAAGCACAAAGAAAAAAGTTTCCAATGATTATCGGCAAGAAAGGAGTAGATGATTTCGTGTTGAAGTATGCGGATGGAACAACAGAACCTTGGCCTACTGATGAAGAAATGACACAATGGGAAAAAGACTTTCCGGCCCTTAAAGGAGCAGAATTAGAGGAATTCGTTATGGCTACACAGAAAGCTATTGGGCGTTGTTATCTTCGAGGGCAGTAAGCGGTAAAATGGCAATATTGTCCGTTTCTAAATTTTCACAGACCATATATACCTCTAAATCACGTTGGCTAGCGAATCTATTGCTGGGGTTAGGGTCCTTTTCATAAAGAGCCGCGAAAATCTTTTCAGAACCCGGAGGAATGGATACAAGCTCATTTATCCTATACTCTATACCACCTATCTTAACTATTGTATCAATAAGACTGTTGTTATTCTCAATTATTGGTAGGCATTCCGCGTTGGTCATAGTGAAATTTTTTAATCGAAAGTACGACCCTCTTTGAAGCCCAGAGCTTAAACGAAAAAGGAGGCTCACGGCCTCCTTTTTCAAATTATTTCAAGCTTTTGACGGTTGCGATTTATTCCCGGAAAACCAACCGGAGTTTCTATTTCTTAGCTGACTATATCAGCTTTTCTTTTGATATTACAAACCACCACCAGCAGGCGCACCATTTGGTGCCTTTTCTGGAGCACCGCTAGGTGCTGAATTTGGATCTGGACCAACATTTCCTTTAATGCGAACAACCTTTACAGGCTCATTTACTGCATTTGAATTAACAGTAACTGACTTGTTGATTGGACCAGGGCGTTTAGTGTCATATTTCACAGTGATGATTGAAGACTCACCTGGAAGAACTGGATTAGAATCGCATTTAGGAACCGTGCAGCCGCAAGAACCTTTGCAATTGCTAATGATCAATGGCTCTGTGCCTGTATTTGTCACTTTAAATTGGCAAGAGCCATCACCGCCAAATTGAACATCACCATAGTCGTGAACATCTTTGTCCATAGTAATGCTTGGGCCAGTCACTACTTGGTTTTGTGCCATAACAACGCCTGTCATTCCGAAAGCGATGGCTAGTGAAAGAAATACTTTTTTCATTTTCTTTAAATTGGTTTGTTGTTGTTTGAATTCTTTTACTCAAAACTAGGGCCACAAAGATTCGTTTCATTTTTGGTTTAACGCCTCTTTAACAGCTACTAGTCCAAAAGGCAATGAGGAAATGTGTTCTTCCAACTTGTCTTTTGTTTTTCTAATGCAAATGTTTGCCCTAAGGTGGGTTTAGTCCACTGCTTTTAACGTTCGGTTAAGCGCATTAACAAGTCATTCTCATTCCTTCTGTCAGTGCAGTACCTGAATGCTTTTAGTTACCAGATGTTTATCACTTCGAAACTGCACGGAGTACAGGCCTTCTGGCAAGTCTGATGTTTCTATTCTAGCAGTTTGTCCTCTGAGTATGCTTGCACGCACTACCAGTCGCCCGCTAGTGTCGTAAATCCAATAATCATAAGGGTCAAATGACTGATTTTTGATGGTCAAAAAATCATCTGAAGGATTTGGAAACACCATAAAATTCTCAGAATTGTATTCTGAAACATCGGTAATTATAGTTACACCAATGCATCCTTCAGGTGTAATACCCGTTATTGTAACGATACTGCCAATAGGGCTAAAGGGGCCAGCTCCATTATATATTACTCCATCTATTTCCCATTCAATCGTTGCAAATTCATTTGCATTTGAACACTGGACTTGACCACCACCTGCGTCCACTATCAATGGTTCTATTACTTCGGTCACTTCAACTGTTATTGAATAGCTTCCATTGCCATTTCCGGTTGCGCTAAGAAGAGATATGGTATAAATGTCAGGCAAAGTGTAAGTATGAGTCACTGAGGTTGCAGGGTTGACTATAACGGTTCCATCCCCAAAGTTCAGTGTTGAGATCATCCCATCAATAGGATCAGTCAAGTTGTCTAGCGTAAATTCCCATGGAGCGCAGCTGATGTCATTACTTAATGTGAAGTAAGGTTGTATAACAAATAGCTGTGATGAAACTGTGTTGCAGCCATTGGTATTCTCACCAAGTAACTGATAAAAACCATTTTGATAGGTTCCGTTCATGAACGTTTCAATGACTTCATCAGTTGAACCACTCACCTCTACTCCATCTATTAGCCATTGTAGATTATCGGCTGTGCAGGCTGTGCATGAAACTGTATGGTTGATGTTGTCATAGACGATCCCATCAATTGTTGCTGTAGGAAAGACTTCAATATTCTGAGATGCCGTTGTGGTTTCTCCATTCAACGTATAGCTATATTCTATCACGTGTGACCCTTGCGTGTAGAATGTATAGTCAATTTCGGTTTCGCAGTTTTGCGAAACAATCATTCCATCAACTTCTAACAAACATGACCCTTCAGGGCTTAAGTCCGTTTGATTGAATACTGTAATAGTGAGTGGTAAGCATCCGCTGTTTTCTGAAACGTTCAATACAGCATACTCAAATAAGCAAGAACCATCCTCTTCGATAGCTATTGGGTCAAAATTACTGGCCAATGGATCGGTGCAGCCTACGTACTGGCAAGTGTTGTTATTGTAGGTGGCAAGTGGGTCAAAATTATCCGCTAGAGGATCATTGCATCCGCCTAATAAGCAAGAACCATCATCAAAGTTGGCTTCTGGTTCATAGTTATCTGCATCTTCATTGGAACATCCGGGATAGAGACAAGTTCCATCATTGATACTAGCTCCTGCATCATAGTTGGACGCATTCAAGTCAGTGCAGCCAGGATTATCGGTACTGCTAAAAATGTTCATTCTAACTACCGGTGTCTTCAAAAAGTAAAAAACAGCATTGATTTCCGGAAATCTTACAATACTCATTTCTTCTGGAGCATCTCCACTGCGCACTATACTTAAATCTTGCGAGGCATCCACTTGCTGAATCATAACGAGATAGAGACTGTCTGTCATGAGGAACACGTCTTCCAGTAACGGGATGTTGACTATTTTCTCCTCGCCCTCCTCATTAATATCTGCGATATTCACTGTGTACACAGCCGTTTCTGCCAATATGTTTTCATTTTCTACATCTGGTCTGTAAATGATTCCTTTTACTTGAGCCCCAGGCACCGTGCCTTCGGCAAAAGCAACGCCTATGCTATGGCAAATGCGACCCCAATTTCGAGCTTCAAAATAGTTACCAGCTTCAAATTCGTAATCCTGATAGGCTGGCGCTGGTGAATAACTATTTTCCATAGGTCCCTCATCGCGGGCATAGGTGTATGAAGCGATAGTGTAGTCAAGGGAGTCAATATTGTTTAAAGGATTATCGTCTTCTTGTAATTGGTCTATGGTGTAATAAATTTCGTAGTCGCCCAACTGCGCAGGTGGCGTGTAAGTGGCCGTTATAGAAAAAGTATTGCTTTGTCCTGAAGACATAGTCACTGCTGCACTATTGCTATTATAAACTTGAGTGACATCGTTTTTAATGATTTTGGTATTCATTGATACCTGCGTTTGTTCAAATGCGCCAATATTTTGTGCTGTGGTTTTAAACTTAAAAGCTGGAATCATCACCAATGGATATTGGTCATACTCTAAATCGCTGTATGGTTCAGCACCTAAAATGCCTTGATTCGTGCTGTAAGTTGAACTTAGAAGTTGTATGTCGTTCTCATTTGGGATGTAAACAGTAATATCGTCCAGCAACCACCAATAGTACAAACCATCAAAAACAAACTTGAACCTAACGTTGGGTTGACCCGCTGTATATGCTGAAACATTGATAGAAGCCCATTCAACTTGTGAACTCTCTGATAACGAATTGGTCAAAACATCTGTCCAAGTCTCACCGTCATCAGTTGAGATTTGAACCTTTGAAGTACTCTGGTAATGCCGATATTGCTGTTGGAAAGTAAGCACAGCCCCAATTACATTTGAAAGGTCGATAGGATTGGTTATTAGCCAAGCTTCATGCGGACCCGGATCAGAGCCTGTTCCAAGAAATTCTAAAGTGCAAGGGTTGTCTGGATTATCCCACCAGTTACTATCAAATATGACAAAGCCATTGGAGGCCGTTAAAGATGAAATTGGTTGAGCTAGCGTTGCGCATGAACCTTGAGCGCCAACGGTGTTGTTCGGTATAGTTGATGGGCCTCTATATTCCCAACTCGCTATATCGTATGTACTGCTAATGCCGCTTTCCCAGCCACCCGGTATACCATTAGCAAAATCCCAAGAAACCAATGGCGCTCCAAGCACTTGGCAGCATATATCATTTTCCAAAGCGCACAAAACGCCTAAAAGAAGTAGAATTCTTTTCATGAAGACAATTACAATTAATGAGGGCAATCCTATAATAAAGGATGGCGAAGGTAAAATATTTACCCTTTAGTTCAGCAAGTTGCGGGGACTTCGTTTCTGAGCATTTTTCCATTTATTGAAAATTTCCAGAATAATTCCATCAGAAAGCCCAATTTTGGGAACGAGCATTTCTTTTATTCCTGCAGCATCCATTAGCTTCAGATAAATTTCACAAGCTGGAACAATGACATCTGCCCTGTCAGGCTTCAGTTTCAGCCTTGTTATGCGCTGGTCATAAGTGAGTGATTTTAAATAAGAATATTGACCATTCAATTCCTTTTGATTGAGAAGTTCATGTGGTTTCTTTCCTTGAATCTTAAAAATGGTATTGATATTTCCTCCAGTCCCAATAGCCATGAGTTTCTCGTTTTTTGGCAGAATATCCTGTACCCATGCCTTGGCCTTCGTCCACTCACTATTCTTTACAGCGTTGCTCAGCATCCGCACGGTTCCAAGTTCAAATGATTTTGCTTTAATGCGCTTTCCTCCTTTTATAAAAGTAAGTTCAGTGCTTCCACCTCCAACATCCATGTACAAGTAGTTTTCTTTGTCATTGAGGTTTTGAGCAAAATAATTTTCAAAAATTAAGTTTGCCTCCTCATCACCGGTTAAAATTTCAATGCGAATATTGGCCTCTAACTCAACTCTAGTAAGAACCTCTAGTTTGTTAGTTGCTTCGCGCATGGCAGAGGTTGCGCACGCCCTGAAGTATTCAATGTTATGCACATCCATCAGATACCAAAAGGCTCGCATCGTTTTTACCAACTGTGCAATGCGTTCTTTAGACAGCTTGCCAGTAGTAAATACATCTTCACCCAAGCGCACTGGCACTCGTGTAAGTGACACTTTCTCGATGTGGTATTTACCTTCATCAATATGCACCTCCTCTATAAGCAGGCGGATGGCATTAGACCCAATATCAATGGCAGCGAACTTCAACTGTTGGTTGTTTTAGTGGTTGTCAAATAAAATTCAATTGGCCTTCTTTTTAAAATATTGATACGCCTTTAATTGCGTATCGAACGTCAGTTTACTAACAGGCGGTTTCAGATATTCATTCTTCAATGATTTTTCAATGATCCTTGCCTTAGCACTTGCATCCATTTGAATATCCAAATAATCTTGTAATTCCTGCTTCAATTTTTCATCATAGATGGGTGTTGTAACCTCAACTCTGTGGTCAAGATTGCGTGTCATCCAATCTGCACTGCTGATGTAGTAGAGTGGCTTGCTTGCATTACAAAATGCCAGTATGCGCGAATGTTCTAGCAGTCTGCCTATTATGCTGCGCACCTGTATGTTCATGCTTTTTCCAGCTAAACCAGGCACCAAAGAACAAGTTCCTCTTATTATGAGATTGATCTTGACACCTGCTTCGCTGGCCTCATACAATTTACGAATCATTCCAGCATCTACGAGGTTGTTCATTTTTATCGTTATCCAAGCTGGCTTGCCCTTTTCCGCTTGAATAATTTCTGCGTTGATCAATTCATTGAATTTTCTTCTTGTGCCAAATGGCGAAACAATGAGATGACGGAAGGCTATGCGCTGATAATTACTCTCGAAGAATTCAAATATTCTGCGTACCTCAGAGCCAATGGCTCGGTTGGCTGTAAGCAGCGATACATCGCTGTAGACCGCTGCAGTGCCTTCATGAAAATTGCCACTACCTATATGTACATAGCGCACTGTACGCCCACCTTCCTTACGGCTTATCTGAATAAGCTTGCTGTGCACCTTGAGGCCAGGCACTCCGGGGATAACGCGCACTCCTGCTTCTTGAAGCGTTCGAGTGATTCCAATATTGTTTTCTTCATCGAAGCGAGCTTGTAATTCAATAACTGCTATCACCCGTTTACCATTTTTAGCTGCACTCATCAACGCGTTTACAATTTGTGAGTTCTTCGCAACACGGTATATGCTGATGCGAATGGTGCGAACTTGGGGATCGATGGCAGCTTCGCGCAATAAATCAATGACATGAGAAAAATGATGATAGGGGTAATGCAACAAAATATCTCGAATTCGCAACTGATCCATGATGCTGCTTTTGCCCTTCAATGCTGGATGGTCAATACTGAGTATTGGAGTAAAACATAAATCCTTTCTGCCAAAATCTGGCAGCTTCATAAGGTCTTTCTTATTGTGATAGCGGCTGCCGGGTATGATGTTCTCGCGGTCCTTGATTTTCGTTTTTTTAAGTATAAAATCGAGCAGTACTTGAGGCATTTCGTAGTCGTAATTGATGCGCACATATTGGCCTCGCTTGCGCTGACTAAGGCTGCGACTCATCTTTTCGACAAGGCCTTTACTTAAGTCGTCATCCACATCCAACTCAGCATCACGCGTGAGCTTAATGGTATACGCCTTTACATAATCATAGTCGAAAATGCCAAAAACTTTACGCAGCCTATAGCGAATAACATCGTCCAAAAACATGACGAAGCTCTTGTTACCCAAGGATGGTAATTCTATGAAACGTGGCAACATTCTAGGTATTTCGATAAGTGCAAAAGCATTGGCTGTTGTTTTTGTCTTATAGCCAAGTTCAATTGCGAGATATGCTGAAACATCATTCAACTGAGGAAAAGTGGTTTTGCCACTCAGCATCAGTGGAGCAAGGTTGGGCCGCACATTGGTTTCGAAATAGGATTCTACAAACTTCTTCTGCTCTGCATTAATTTGTGTTTCATTTACGAAATGGATGTTTTCCTTTTTCAACTCTGCCATCATTTGCTGAAAAACTTTTTCGAACTTCTGCTGCTGCTTTAAGACTATGAAATGTATTTCAGATAGGGTTTCGTTCGGATCAAAGTCCATGGGATCAATGGCCTTTTTCGAAATGCCTTTGGCGCGAGCAAGCGTGGCCACACGGACTTTGAAAAATTCATCCTGGTTATTACTGAAAATTCCAAGAAAACGCATTCGCTCTATCAGAGGGTTGCTTTTGTCCTCGGCTTCCTGCAGCACGCGCTCATTAAAGCTTAGCCAAGATATTTCCCGGTTAATGAATTCTGATTTTAACTTTTTGGTCATATGATTCATGGCCTCAAATGGAGGGGTGCTAAGTTACTTGCGTGTTAGCCTATGGTGAATTTGTAGAGGTGAATGCGTGCATCTGACAAATGCTCCGACAAAAAGTTCAGAAACTATTCCTGATCCATACAAAGCTCTATGAGAACGCCACTAGAACTTTTAGGGTGTAGGAAAGCGATGAGTTTTCCGTCAGCACCTTCCTTGGGTGTTTCATTTATCATCTGATAACCCATAGTTTTTAGCCTTTCTATTTCGGCATAAATATCCTCCACTAAGAAGGCAATGTGGTGCATACCTTCCTTGTTCTTTTCTAAGAAACGAGCTATGGCACTGTCTGGATGGGTTGCTTGAACGAGTTCTATTTTGCTTTCGCCTGATTTGAAAAATGAAGTGATGACGTGTTCACTTTCGACCTTCTCTTCTTTATAAGGCGCCACGCCAAGTATGTCCTCGAATATTTTATTGCTGGCTACTAGGTCTTTCACGGCTATGCCGATGTGTTCAATTTTAAGGAGCATAAAAACTAATTTTTTAGTAAATAAAAACTTTAATGATGCACTAGCTCGAAATAAAAAAGCCCTGCAATTTTCATTGCAAGGCTAGATGAAATTTTATAAAACTATTTTTTCTCTACAATGACTCCGCCTTTGTTGTCGAAGCTGATGTAGTACTTTCCTTTGAAGAACTTGGATGAATCCACAGAAGTTGCGCGGCCTGATTTTACGAGTGCACCATATTCGCTATAGATTTCAAAGTCTGTTTCAGAAGAGAAATCAATAGAGTTCACAATTTTGGTGCTTTTAATGTTTACCGCGGGTGTCGCACTTTCTACCTTCACTTCTTGTGACGTTCTTTGACCTTTATGGTCCATCTGGTAAACACGGAATGTATTAGTACCGCTGTGCAACAACGCTTGAAATGAATATTCGTTCTTATCCGATTTGCCCAAACCTATTGTCTCACCCACCTTTACCCATCTATTCCAGCGGAATTGCTCTATGATATAAGGAATTGGTGCGCTTTCTCCTTTTGATAACCAAGTAAGCATTCCTAACGGTGTCACTGACATAGAAACAATCTCAAAAGTGCTGTTTGGATAAATGACCTCCGGGTTGATGATTTTTACTTCACATTTTTCTTTGCAGCGCAAAACCACCTCGACTGCATCGTTCAATTTTAAACCCCAAGCGGCAAGGTCTACTGCAAATGCTGGTGAGTTGATTTCATCACTTGTGATGCTGCCGTTTACAAGTACTTCAAAAACGCAATAACCAACACCGCTGCCAGTTAAAGGGTTTTTTACATACAAGTCTTTGCCTTGGTATACGCCACTTATAACGACTACTTCAGCCTGTGCAAGCAGCACTGATAATAAAAGAACGCAAGTTGTAAATAGGGTTTTCATTTTTATTTCGGGTGTTTTGAATAAATTACCGATTGGCGGTAAAAGTAAAAACAATTGCTCAGACTGAAGTATGCACAGTTGAGATCGCTTGCTTCATTCGGCCAACGTTCTCCATATTGAATTCTCCTTCCTCGCAAGTGCGGAAAAAATAGGGCTTTCCGCCCACTTCATTTGAACACTTGAAGCTATAGTCATACTCCGTGCCATCAGGCAAAATACGCTGGTACATAATGCTATTATTACTTTCCTCCACTATGCGGCTTGTGAAAAGCATATCCTCATTGAGTTCAGCCTTTATGGATGCAATATCCGCTTTTTCAAGTGAAGCTACAATCCAGAATTGATTGCCCAGATGAAGATTTAGTTCTCCTGTTGCGCTGTTTACACTTATGCTAGGGACGTTGTCAATCATCATATCCTTGGGAAGGATAATGTTGAAGTTATAGCCACCTTCATTTACATGAAAGAGGGAGTCATTGGGTTGCAAAGCGATTGAATTCTCAAGCTGCTTTTGGCTTTCATTGCTGCAAGACTGTGCAAAAAATAGACAACTTACAATTGCAATTGATAGGGCTAAATTTTTCATTTTTTCTTTCTTTTTGATGTGAAGTTCAAGGCGTTTGAACGACACGAGGAAAAGAAAGGTTTCAACAAAATGTTACACTCTTTATCCCATTCAGTTGGTAATGTACAAGTAAGGATCTTGAAACGAGGTTTCATATTGAATCAAAGGAAAGCTGGCAGGGCCGTTTAGCAAACTACCATCTTGAATGAGCCATTGTGATGAACTGCAAGGGTCTGTAACAATGACTCCGTCATCATTTACAACAGCAGCGCACTGGTTTTCTACCTCATATGTACTATGCCGCTCCAGTGCGGTGAACTCGTCAGAAGAGTTACGATAGACTATGATGCCTCGACTGCCTCCGGTGACGTAAACCCATCCTGTAGGCACTGTTAGATTAAAAAAATCTGGTTGGTTGATGTTGATGGCAATATTCACGGGAACGTATGGCACCTGATTATTGTTGTTCCTATCACGACAGCTTGAACAACTAACAATTGCAATAAGGAAGATGAAAAAATTTCTTGTCATGGTGTTTCGAACGCAAAACGTGAATGAAAATTCTAGAGAATTCCCTTTTTTGCAATTCCGGGAATAAAGTCTTTCAAATAAAATGGTTCGAAGTGCGCAACGTCTTCAAAGTGTTTGTTGTTGAATTTTTGATTTGCAATTTCAGCCATATTAAAAGCAGAAGGTAAAATGGATTGAATGGCATTGCTATCCGTAACAAAAGGCTCACATTTGTGTGCGCCATCACCAATAAAAATGGCGTGGGTGTTATTTGTTAGTCGGAAAAAATCTTCATTCACAATTTCGGCAGTCACTGTTTGTATGCATTTGAGGTCTTTGTCGTACAAAGCAGTGTAAACTTCATCTCTTCGCGCATCTAGCATTGGTCGGTAAAACTCTGCCCCATGAAATTTCCGATGTCCAAAGTAGGCGAGTGATTGTAAGGTGTCAACGGAAACAAGTGGTATGTTGAGTGAGAACGCAAAGCCTTTTGCTGCACTAACACCGATGCGAAGACCTGTGTAAGAACCGGGGCCTTTGCTTATAGCAACGGCTTCGACCTCAGTAATTTTCTTATTTGCTTGACTAAGCGCAGAATGAACGAACTCGTGAATTTTTTCAGCATGTATGTATTGCTCCGCGCTTTGCTCTTTTAACGCAATCACTTCATTACCCTCTGCCAGCGCAACGGAACAATTTTTTGTAGAAGATTCAAGCAGCAGGATAAGAGCCATTATTCTTCGTCTTCGTCCTCTTTATCTTTTGATTCATCATCAAAAGCTTTTTTGATTTCTACTTTGTCGCCAGGCTTCAGCTTGCGACTGACTTCATCGTAAGGCCCAGTGATGATTTGTTCTCCTTCATTCACGCCACTTTTGATATGAATGAATTTGTCATCCTGAATACCGGTTTCAACTACGCGTATTTCTGCTTGCTTGGTAGTTTCATTCATAACAAATAAAATAGTGAAAGGCTCATCAGGAACTACTGTCTCGGTAGTTGCAGTTTCTTTCCTTTTAATTCGCTCTAATATTGAAGCTGAGGATGTGTCTTCGCGTGTTGCAACAGATTTGATAGGCACAGTCAACACGTTGACAACGCTTTCAGTCAGCACCTCTACAGTTGCACTCATACCTGGACGAAAGGGCGAATAGTTTTCCTCCTTGTCCTTAGTGAGATGCGTATATGACTCTGGCAGAATGCGAATCTTAACTTCAAAATTGGTGACTTGATCAATGCTAGCGGTCATCATGTTAGAAGCAGTATTGCTTATCTCTGTGACTATGCCTTTAAATCTTTCATCATCGTAGGCATCCACTTCCACCATAGCAGTGTCTCCAACATTCACTCGGACGATGTCGCTTTCGTTTACTTCTACATTCACCTCCATGGTTTGCAGTGCAGAAATCTTCATGATGATGTCACCACTCATCATACTGTTTCCGAGCACAGCCTCGCCCAATTCTTTGGTAAGTGCCGTTACGGTTCCATTCATTGGTGCAATTATGGTTGTGCGTTTCAGATTATCAGAAGCCTCTACCACTCCAGCCATCGCGCTTTCTATAGCAAACTCTGCGCTGCTGATGCTCTCTTTTCCAGCTAGCACTTCAGCCTTCGATGTTTCCCACGTACTGGTTATTGTTTCCAGTTCTGCTTTTGAAATAGCACCGTCATCAAAAAGTTTTTTTTGTCGAATGAAATTCAAGTCCGTTGCTTTGAATTGCGCTTCGGCTTGAGCTAGCCTTGCTTTGGCACTGCTCAGGCTGCTCTTGGCACTGTTCAACGAAGCTTGCGCTCTATTTGCTGATGACTCATAAAGGTCAGGATTAATCCGGACAAGTACTTGACCCTGCTTCACCATGTCGCCTTCCTTTACCGGCAGTTCCACAATTTCACCGCTTACTTGCGACTGGATTTTCACCTCGGTTTCCGGTTGAATTTTCCCGCTCGCAGAGACACTCTCACTCAAGCTTCTTCGCGCGCTTTTCTCAACATTCACTTGCTTTACATCGTCACTGCCACCGAAGGCTTTACCCAAAACGAAGAGCAACAGTATTGCACCTGCCACCCATAGAACTATTTTCCAAGATCTTTTCATTACTTCAAGCTAATTGTTTTGCCCTGATAGAACTCTAGGACTTTGAGACTAAAAATAAACTCATACTTACTTCTTGTTTGAGTAGCCACTGCATTGTCGAGGCGTGTGCGGGCATCAGCATAATCAACCATGTTGGTCAACCCATTTTCAAAGCGTGATTCGGCAAATGCAAATGCCTTTTCGCTTGCAGCTACACTTTCTAAAGAAGCGTTGTAAGTAGCTAGTGCAGCCTTTGCGTCAGCATTGGCTCGATATATACTTTGCTCAAGGTTCTGTTTTGTTTGCTCAAGCTGTAGTTCGCTTATCTCGCGATTTATTTCAGCTCGTTTCACATTTGTTCGCGCACTGAAACCATTAAAAATAGGAATGTTCAACGAAAGGAATAAAGCCTGATTGACATTGTCTTTGAATTGTCTCTCGAAAGGTTTCAGTGTGTAATCATCACTGTCAAAGTTGAATCCGGGTACCGAAACTTCTGTACCTGCCACAATGTAAGTGGTGTAAACAACCTCGGGTTCCCCGGTCAATTCTTTGGATGCTCCAGAAAAACCAGAACCGTAACTATAGCTGGCATTAATACTCGGATATTGAGCTCCTTTGGCAATTTTCACCCCGAGATCCGCACTTGCGAGCGAAGTTGTTGCGCTTTTTACTTCAGGAAAATTGCTGAGTGCGGCCTGTATGATAATTTCTGGATTGGTGATGATTTGTTCCCCAGAAATATCCTTCAGGTCAGGCACGAAAACCTCGAATGTTTCCATTTGAGATGCGTCCAACTGCAATAGCTGCATAAGTGTAATTTTCGCAAGTTCGTAGTTGTTTTCTGCGCTTACCATGCTTGCTTTATCGTTCGCAAGCTGTGCTTGCAAATCAGCTAGACCTCCCTCTGCTAGTTGTCCAGCAAAAACAAGTTTTTCCAACCTATTTGTTTGTCTGCGTGTTGCCTCTACATTTTGCTGAGCTATATAAAGAAACTCACGATTGAGCAGCACTGAGAGATAGGAAGAGGAAACATTCAGCGCAACGTCATTGCGCATTTTTTCATAGTTCCACTTGTTCGCTTCAGTATTCAGTTCTGATTGCTTCCATGAATTCAACAATGAAAATCCATTGAATAATGTCACATTAGTAGATAAGCCAAAATTGTTGCTACGTATTCTTTCAGTTGCAAATTGATTCGTAAATGGATCGATACGCTGACCCCAGTTGTAACCATGTGTGGCCTGACCATTGAGATTCGGCAACAAACTTCCAAACGCGTTCAACTCAGTGGCTTCTGAAAGTTTTACGTTTAGCTCGCTCTGTTGGATAGAAATATTTTTTAGATAGGCGTATTGAACGCAGCTGTCCAATGTCCAAGCTTGAGCTCGGCTAAAGATGGGCACACAAAAAGCGATAAACAATATCAATCTACTCATGGTAAAGAATCATTGCAGCGCAAACATAGATGGGTTACTCAATCGAAATCAATTTCGAAATGTTGTATGGTGTGAATGAATTACAAATGGGTGAATAGCAAGATAGAAAAGACAACAAACAAAAAACCCTTCCAGTTGGAAGGGCTTCTTGTTTCAATTACATCTCTGTAATTTCAATTTCTATTCTTCGATTGGCATTCACTTGCCACTCTGTTTGTGGGTCAGGATATAACATGGATTTATTTCCATCCCCGCGGATTGTCAATCTGTCTTCTGCAATTCCATGCTGAATCAAGTAGTCACGCACCGATTCGGACCTTTTTTCACTAGCCTTTCTGTAGTATGAATCACTCTTTTGTTCGGTACCTATCGGACCATTTGCATTGCCAACTACACAAATTTTCACCGAAGGATTGGCATTCAAAAACAATATCAACTCTTCCAATGCTGGAATAGATTTGTAGTAAATCTCGGTTTCATCACCAAGAAAGAAGATGTCTTCAATACTGGTGCTCAAACCAATTGAAAGTGGTCTCAGTTCAATACGCTCAAGGTGTGTTACGCTTTCATCTGGCCAGAACTTGTGTGCGAAATACATGAATCCTTCTTTAATTACAGAAACCGTGTACTCACGGTATTTCTTAAGAACTACTGTGGTGTCGCTGAGTTCTTTGAACACTACAGTCTTTCGCGGATTCAGTCCTTTTACCAGCACATCCGCTTCCATAACACGTTTAGTCCTAAAATCTGTTACGAGCAATTGCATTTTCTGCTCCTCTATGAACTGTGTCTGGGTTGTATCAATTGCTTTTTCGGTTGTGAACTGGGCGATCACAACATTCACTTGCATCATGAGAACTGATGAGGCAACGAGTGCCATTATTTTTTTCATTGGTCTAAAATGTTCTATTTGGTTGATTCAAATACTTGGACGCAGTCTGTTGCCAAATACCAATCCACTTAAGTCAATTTCTAAATTATTAAGGTTTTGTTGAGTATTTCATCGGAGAAAAACTAAGCCTCTATTGAAGCTTCATTACTTTTCGCTGAATACACCAAAAATTTTCCTTCTAAAAAAAACAAAACCCACTGTAGCGAGCAACACATAAGGAACCATCATCAAGTAGACAATACCAGTATTGAGGCCCTCTCCTATCCCTTTATCCAAATGCTCCGTTGCACTTTCTGCCGTTTGACGACACATAGCGCATTGCGCAAAACCCTCGTTTTGAAAAGCAGTAAGAAGCAGAATAAAAAGAATAACTACAATTGACTTTTTCATTGGTACAAATGTAAAAAGAACTTAGAACGAATAATAGGGACTAATCATCAAGTAGACTATTACCCCTGTTATGGCGACATACAGCCAAATAGGAAGTGTGATTCGAGCCAATTTGCGATGTTTATCATACCTTTTTGCAAGCGCTCTTGAGTAGGTAATAAGAACAAGCGGAACAATTATGGCCGACAGAATGATATGAGAATTCAGTACAATTAAATAGGTCGTCCTAAGCGGGTTGTCCATTGGAAAAACCGTGTGATTGCTTGTGCTGTGATATCCAATGTAAGAAATTAAAAACAGCACTGACATAATCAATGCTGAAGTCATCAGCCTGCTGTGAAGCACGACTTGTTTTTTTCGAATAGCAATAAATGCAGCAACTAGAACAATAGCTGTAGTTGCATTGGTCAGTGCATTAAATGTTGGCAGGAAATTGAGAAAACTTCGCAGACTTCCCGAACCTGCCTCAATTTTTGGCATATAGTGAAGTATTGACACTACAATGGGAATTGCTATTGAAGCAGAAATGATGAAAATTTTCGCCTTGCGATCAGCGGCAGCATCAAAATTGGTGGTCGTTTTATCTAGTTTCTGCATTGTCTTCTTCTTTCAACAGCGTTTTAATGTCTTCAAATAGTTGGTCTACACTCTCAGTTGATGTGCCATCGTAATAACCTCTAATATGCATCTGACGGTCTATAAGTGTGAATTTGTCCGTATGGAATACTCCGCCTTCAGCAGTATCCGAAGGGAATGCGGTAAGCATGTAGCCCTGCTGAGCCAAATCATAAATATCATCTGCCGTTCCAGTTACAAAATTCCAATTGGAATAATCTGCACCCAAAGCATCACCATAATTTTTAAGTGTCTCAGGAGTATCCTCTTCAGGCTTTACAGAATGTGACAGGAAATTTACTTCTTGACTTAGTCCATCGTTCTTAACCATTGCTTGCAGTCGCGCTAGCTGAGAACTCATAACAGGGCAAATGCTTTTGCAAGTAGTAAAGAAAAAATCTGAGACAAATACTTTTCCTTCATAGTTATGATGAGAAACTTCATTGCCATCTTGATTGGTAAATGAAAATTTAGGAATGGTATAATACGCAGTGTCGGGTATTGTGGCGCCTTTGCTGGTATGCACCAATTCCACATCATGCACACCGTAATAGGCCAAATGCTTTTTTTCTGTTGCTGTGGATGAGGCTTCTGTCACCTCTCGTTCAGCCGACTTCTTATCAGAGCATTTTGCAGAGAGCATGGAAAGCAGCACCGTAAGACTAATGAGAATTTCCCAGGGCTTTGTTTTCATTGTATTTCTTCAGATCAATTTCCTTTTTTAGAAGAGCGATGTCTTCGATAGCATTCAATATGTGATACTCTGTATTGCCATAAAGGCCCCGCACGTGACCTTCGTTGTCCACCAATCGAAAAATGGCTTCGTTCCTTAAGTCATCTATAAGAAATCCATTTCGAATAAAACTTTGCATGGCTTGTTGATTGCCACTTAAGAACTGCCACTTGTCAGTTGCTGCATTGTAGCGGGTAAGCTGCTCAGTATATCGCTGGACTAGTGGTTGCGTGTCGTGGTCACAGTCAGTGCTGAACACAACTATGCTTATATCATCTTCGAAGCGGTACTTGAAGTTGATATTCAACAATCGTTCTGTTATTTTCTTGATGTGCGGATCGCTGAGCGAATAAAATGCAGCCAGCCAAACTTTTCCTTCTAGTGAATCTGAACTGAAAGCTTTTCCGCTTTGGTCGGCAAAAACAAAAGCTGGAACAGTGTAACTGCTTGAGTCCAGCGCTTCAGTAGATTCTGTCCCGTAGTACTTTAGCGTAGCGAATTTGTGCTTTGCCACTTTACCAAACAACAAGAGAAAACCTAGGGGAAATAAAAAAAGTATACCACCAAGGGCGATATACTTTTTCCATTTTTTCGATATGGACATTTTCCTTTTTTCTTAACGGAAACTATTGTTCATTTCCTGTACTGAAACACCCTCAAAAATTCCAATAAAAATCAAGTACATGATAAATATTGCATAGGGGAGGAGGACCACATACTTCAAGTTTCTGCGCTCACCGCCAAGGTGCATGAACTCCAAAACGATATACCCAGCCTTTACCAATGTAAGTATTATGAAGGTAAGCTTAATGGCTTCCCAGGTAAAAGTAGCATTGCGCTTGAAGTAGACGCCCATGAAAATCTCAATCACGGTAATAACTGTAAGCAGTATGGTTACAAAGTAGAGATTCTTACGAATCTTCACACCTTCCTCATCGCTGTGGCGCGCATTTACTGAATAGCTATCGTTTACTATAAGGTCGTCTCTTTCCATTTTTTTTTCTGCTTGAGTTATATAAATTGATGCTTGAAGAGTTATACCAAGTAATAGAATGTGAAAACGAATACCCACACAAGGTCTACAAAGTGCCAGAAGAGACCAATTTTTTCCACCATTTCATAATGGCCTCTCTTTTCGAAAACACCGCGAATAGCCATCAGCCAAACTATAATGTTTATGAGAACTCCTTGAAATACGTGAAACCCGTGGAAACCAGTAATGAAGAAAAAGAAGTCAGCATATTGCTGCGGACCGTACTCGTTCTTGCTCATGTTGGCTCCAAATGCAAGCGTATTGGGTGACATAGCGTTCCAAAGCTTTACTGCCTCTTCTCCTTTCACAGACATCTTTCGAATGTCCTGTCCATCTTTACGTTCTAATACATACTTGTTCAATATAAGATCAAGCTCAACCGTCTGACTTTCAGCTGGGGCCGCTTCTGCATGACCAGCGCCAGCATGTGCATCGGCATGACCGTGACCATCTCCCGAGTGAGTGTGACTAATGACGATTGAACTACCATCCAATTTTACAGAATGGCCACCTTCAAGCGCATGCTCATAAGCATGGCCCATTTCAGGAGTCATGTGAACCCAAGTTCCTGTTGCCAATTGCATGGGCACATTCTCACCCTTCTCGTTTACCGTATTTATGGAAATAGGCTGAGCGGTTTGAAATCCTCCACCTGAACCATGAATGAAGTGGCTCCACTCCCAAGCTTGAGAGCCAAGGAAGAAAAAACCTCCGATAATGGTATAGCCGAGCCATTTAACCACTCCTTTTTTGTCCATCCTGTGACCGGCCTCGACTGCCAAAACCATTGTAACAGAAGAAATGATGAGGATGAATGTCATCAACGCCACGTAGATGAGCGGATAGCTACCGTGCAAACCTGGCAGTGATTCAAACACTTGCTCGCCCACCGGCCAAGGCTCAGTGAGGCCATGTCGAATAACCCCGTAAGCTGTGAGCAGACCTCCAAATGTCAGCGCATCTGACACAAGGAAAAACCACATCATCATTTTACCGTAACTGATGCTAAAGGGAGATTGGCCTCCGCCCCAAAGCTCTTCTTTGCTAACTGCATTCGCGTGTCCTGACATAAGGTTGTGGAAAGTAAATTTTCGGGCGCAAGTTTAATGACGATTACAACTTTGAATAGACCTGATGTTGAAAAAAAAGAATGAGCGTTAAAATGTTGATGAAATGGAGGCTGCTGAGACTGTTGAACTATCCAAGGATCAAAACTCTATTTGGATTAAATCCTAATTAGAAGATAAAGAAAATGAAGGCGAACAGATAAAGCCAAAGTATTCCCATAAAGTGCCAATACATCCCATTGGTGTATAGGCTAATCCAATTTTCGGTATTCAGTTTTCCTTTCGCTATGCGAACGGTGTTTACCAACAAGTAAATAAGACCAAACGCCAAGTGAAAAATGTGTATGTAAATAAGCGCATACAGCAATGCACCGCAGGCATTAAAAGTTTCTTCAACCGCTCCTGTGACGGGCTTTGCTGGGTTGCTTGGTCTGTAATACTCGCCACCTTCTAAGACCAACACTTCTCCATTCACTTCGAACCAAAAGTCCTTGCCATACTCTCCTGTAACTTTAGAAAGATCATTCCATCTGTGGGCCTCCAGGCCCTGTTCGTTCAAGTAGACTTTATCGCCCATCCCACGCGCGGCTAACTGACCCCAAGCTGCATTTTGTGAAAAGGCAAATGCGATACCCAACGCCAAAGTGACTGCTGTCAAAATAAGAGCCGGTTTCTGTTTTCCACTTTTTAGCATACGGAGAGCACCAATCAATGTGAGGCTGGAGGCAATGATTAAAACATTGCTTGTCCAAAGCCCGGTGGGTGGGCTTAAATGAACCCAAACGGACTTACCGGTGAGCACAATAAGGGCGCTGGTAATTCCCGCAAAAAGCATGACCACTGCAAAAATGATGAACCACATCATCATCTTTTTGGTGCGTATTTTTATCTCGGGATCCAATCCTTCAAAAACATCCAACTTCGCTTTGCCTGTGGCGACTTCGCCCGTATTTTCTTGATTCATTTTAAATTTTGAGTATCCCTCATTTGATTGATTTGATAAACACGATCAACCACCAATCGTTCATTTTCAAATCATGAAATTTTATCTATCACATAAAAAAGCTGCACTACAGGCAGATAAAAGAAGGAGGTGAACATCACCTTGCGTGCATCCTTAGTGTCGCAACTGCGAAATAGTTTGTAGCTAAACCAAGCCATGATGCCTCCTGAGATGAGAGCCACCACCATTGCAACATTTCCTACCAAAGGGCTGCTGAGCGGTAAAGCCCATGGCAACAAGCTTACTGGAATTAAAAAAGCTGCATAGAGAAAAACCTGAAAGGCATTTCGTTTACTCGGACCGCCACGAAAAGGAAGTAAGTCGTAGCCACCGCGCTGATAGTCCTCGTGCGACACCCAAGCAATGCTCCAGAAATGAGGAAATTGCCACATGAATTGCATTGCGAAAAGCAAGCCTGCCTCGAGGCCATAGTTGTTTGTTGCGGCTACATAGCCAAGCATGGGTGGAATAGCCCCAGGAAAAGCTCCAACAAAAACGGCCAAACTAGTTACACGTTTTAAAGGAGTGTATAAAAAGACGTACATAAAAAAGGCACAAAGGCCCAGAATGCCGCAAGCGGGATTGACTAAAATCCACAATAAAACTATTCCTGCAATGCCAGCCAGCATAGATATAATGGTTGCTTCTATGGAGCCCATGCGACCTGAGGGAATGGGTCTAACAGCGGTTCTATTCATCAATGCGTCCCATTTGCGCTCCCATACCTGATTCATTCCATTGCTTCCGCCTGTTAGCAGAAAACCACCAAGACACAAAACCAACAGCTTCACCCAGTCAACACTTCCTGCGCCCATAAAATAACCTAGCACTGCACTGATGACCACCAACGAAGCAAGGCGCAACTTAAAGAGCGCAGCCACGTCTCGCACTTTGGAATAAATGAGGCTGGATTCTGAAGTAAATGTTGTGGATTTCACGCGTTAAATTTTGGCGTTGAGGGCGCAAATGTAATCGTCCGAATAACAGTTGACTTAGGGAAGTTGTTGAGGCCCCAAAAATGAATCAAGGTTTAGCCTGCATTCTTTTCTTTCCATAGAAATGAAGCGAGTGGTGGTCTATTTCAATTCCGAAAATATCCTCTAGCGTTGACTTGATGTTATGAATTCGGGGATCACAAAACTCCAGCACCTCGCCTGAGTCAGTGAGAATAATATGATCATGCTGTTGGTTTTGAAACGCCTTTTCAAATTGTGCGGTGTTCTGTCCGAACTGATGCTTTCGCACTAAGCTGCACGCAATAAGCAAATCCATGGTGTTGTACAAGGTAGCCCTCGACACACGGTACTTCTTCTCCTTCATTTTTGCATACAGCGCCTCAATGTCGAAGTGGCCCTTGTAGTCATAAACCTCACGAAGTATTGCAAAACGTTCTGGTGTTTTGCGGTGCAGGTTTTTCTCTAAGTATTGTGAGAAAATACTCTTGACTTTTTCTTGTGTTTCTGTTGGATTCATTAATTAAGCGCAAAGCTATCTGCGAATTGCAGTTGTAACACCAATTAAGCAAACTCGCTTTCTATTCTATCCACTGTAAGCACTCCAGTGATGGCTTTCAGTTTGTCCATTAAGAAATTGAGGTGCATTGTATCGTGCACCAATACTGTCACTTTTCCTTGAAAAATACCATCGTTCGCTTCAAATGAAATAGAACGCATATTTACGTTCATGTCTGTGCTAATGATATTGGTAATGCTCTGCACGATTCCTACATCATCAATACCCGAAAACTTTAGGCCTACTTCGAACTGAACAGTTTCTTTATTCCTCCATCGGGCTTTAATAACTCTATAAGCGTACTTGCTCATCAACTCTTGGGCATTAGGACAATTGGTTCTGTGAATTTTGATGCCTTCACCTATTGTAATGAAACCAAAAACCTCATCGCCCGGAATGGGATTGCAGCATGGGGCAAGCTTATAATCCATCTTTTGCTGCTCGTCTCCTATGAGCAGCGTCTCACCTTTTTGAGGTGATGATGTAACAATTTTCTGCTCGGTTTCTTCTTTCTTAGCCTCTACCTTTTTCTCATACTTCAGCCTACCCGCTTCTATTTTGAACTGTTTCAGTTTTGCGAGGTCCAGGCTTCCTTTGGCAATGCGGTAGTAAAGCTCAAGTGAGTTGTCGGTATCGAAATGTCTTACTAGTTCATCTATATTGATGCTTAGCCATTCCACTTTGATGTGCGAAAATTTTCGCTTAAGCATTTCCTTGCCTTCCTCGGCAATCTGCTTCTTCTCCTCGCGCAGCGCATCCCGAATTTTATGACGAGCGCTGGCTGTTACAACTATGTTCAACCAATCTTCTTTTGGCCGCTGTTTCTTGCTTGTAAGAATTTCGACTTGATCACCACTGCGCAATTTGTGACTGAGCGGAACGAGTTTAAAATTCACTTTGGCACCTATACACTGCGAGCCAACGTGCGAGTGAATATGAAAAGCAAAATCAAGGGTAGTTGCTCCAACCGGGAGCGTCTTTAAATCACCATTGGGAGTAAAAACATATATCTCCTCGGAGAAAAGTGACAGTTTAAAATTGTCAATGAAGTCAATGGCGTTGTCTTCTGGATTGTCTAGCACCTCGCGCACTTGTTGAAGCCATTTGTCCAATTTATTCTCCGGACTTTCAGGCGCGTCTTTGTACTTCCAATGAGCGGCAAAGCCATTCTCAGCCAGCTCGTCCATGCGTTCGCTGCGAATTTGCACTTCTACCCATTTGCCGGTGGGACTCATTACAGTTGTGTGCAAACTTTCGTAGCCACTGCTTTTTGGTATGCTTATCCAATCGCGCAATCGCTCGGGGCTAGGCTGATAGAAATCGGTAACAATGGAATACACGCGCCAGCAATCGCTTTTTTCCATATCTGAAGAACTGTTCAGAATTATCCGAATCGCAAACACATCATAGATCTCCTCAAACGGAACGCCCTTCTTCACAATCTTGTTCCAAATGCTAAAGATGCTTTTGGTACGGCTTTTTATTTCATACTTCAAACCCACTTTGTCCAGCGATCGCTTTATTGGAAGTGTAAATTGATTGATGAAACGTGTTCGAACTGCCTGCGTTTTCTGTAGTCTGCTCACTATGTCCTCATAGATCTCCGGGTCCTTATGTTTAAGGGAAAGGTCTTCTAACTCCGTTTTTATGTTGTATAAACCTAGGCGATGCGCCAGTGGCGCATACATAAAGAGAGTCTCACTTGCAATCTTCAATTGCTTGTCGCGCTTCATGTGATCAAGTGTGCGCATGTTGTGCAGCCTGTCTGCCAGCTTCACCAATATCACACGCACATCATCACTCAGTGTAAGCAACATTTTGCGAAAATTCTCCGCCTGATCGCTGCTGCCATTGCCAACATCACTCAGCCCGCTGATCTTAGTAAGGCCATCAATGATGACACGCTCTCGTTTGCCAAATAAATTCTGAATATCGTCCAGCGTGATGTATGTATCCTCAACTGTATCGTGCAGCAATGCGCAAACAATACTTGTGGTATCTAACCCAATTTCCTCCGCAGCAATCTTGGCCACTGCCAGCAGATGGTAGATATATGGCTCACCGCTTTTCCTGCGCATATCGCTGTGCGCTTTCACTGCTACTTCAAATGCTTTGCGAATGCGTGCCCTGTCAGCGCGTGCTTTACTGCGATGACAAACACGCAACAAGCCCCTATACCTTCGGAGTATTTCTTTTCTTTCTTCTTCTAGATCAATGTGATTCTTGGGCATAATTGACGTGCTAAAAATATCGCTTGCATAGTGAAATAGAAAGGATATATTTGCGCCCCGTTTAAAAAAACGTTTGTACACATTGTCACTGTAGCTCAACTGGATAGAGCACCTGACTACGGATCAGGAGGTTAGGGGTTCGACTCCCTTCAGTGACACACCTAAAGAGCTTCGCTAATAGCGAGGCTTTTTTATTTCACTCAATCACTGTGAATAACTCGCGCCCGGTATGCGCCAAACAGGCCGCTACATTCGCACTTCGCTAAAAAAAATCAGGAAGAAAGAAAATGGCTGCACAAGGAGATTACAACGAAGACAACATTAGATCGCTCGATTGGCAAGAGCATATTCGCCTGCGTCCGGGCATGTACATAGGTAAGCTGGGTGATGGCACCACGGCTGACGATGGCATCTATGTTCTGCTAAAAGAAATTCTTGATAACAGCATTGACGAGTTTGTAATGGGAAATGGAAAAACCATTGACATCACCATCAAAGACAACACGGTTACCGTTCGCGATTATGGCCGCGGTATTCCGCTTGGAAAAGTGATTGACTGCGTGTCTAAAATCAACACCGGTGGTAAGTACGATTCAAGAGCTTTCAAGAAAAGTGTTGGATTGAATGGCGTGGGTACTAAAGCCGTAAATGCATTGAGTTACTACTTCAAAGTGGAAAGCGTGCGCGAAGGCGAAAGCAAAGTGGCTGAATTTGAAAGAGGCATCATTACCAAGGACCACAAGATTGGAAAAACCGATGCGAAGAATGGAACATCTATGGTGTTCGTTCCGGACGACACGGTTTTCCATAATTTTCAATACCGCGCACAGTATGTGGAGAAACTTCTGTGGAACTATTGCTACCTGAACACCGGCCTTACCATTGTTTTTAATGGACAGAAATTTCGCAGTGACAATGGCCTGAAGGACTTACTGGCTGCCAACCTCAGTGAAGACCAACTCTATCCTACCATACACCTGAAGGGAGAAGACATAGAAGTGGCTATTACGCATACCAATAGTTATGGTGAGGATTACTACAGTTTTGTGAATGGACAATACACCACACAAGGAGGTACACACCAGGGTGCATTTCGCGAAGCGTATGTGAAAGTGATTCGTGACTTTTTCGGAAAAGATTTTGAGGCAGTTGATATACGTTCGGGCATTGTGGCGGCATGCGCTGTGAAGGTGATTGAACCCGTGTTTGAATCACAGACTAAAACCAAACTGGGTTCTACAGAAATAGAACCGAATGGAAAAAGCATGAAGGCTTTTATTCTGGATTTCCTTCAGAAGGAACTTGACAACTACCTGCATAAAAATCCTGATGTGGTGCAGTCACTTCAGAAAAAAATACAACAGAGCGAAAGGGAAAGGAAAGAACTGGCAGGCATACAGAAGCTGTCGCGTGAGCGCGCCAAGAAGGCGAATCTCCACAACAAAAAACTGCGTGACTGCAAAGTGCATTTTGCTGATAAGAAAGAGGAAGCATCCGAAACCACACTCTTTATTACAGAAGGTGATAGCGCAAGTGGCAGCATCACCATTAGCAGAAATGTGCAAACGCAAGCCGTGTTCAGCCTGCGAGGGAAACCACTGAACACTTATGGCATGACCAAGAAAGTGGTGTATGAGAACGAAGAATTCAACCTGCTGCAGGCTGCGCTGGATATTGAAAATGGTTTAGATGATTTGCGCTACAATAAAGTGGTAATAGCCACCGATGCCGATGTGGATGGCATGCACATTCGTCTTTTGCTTATCACGTTCTTTCTGCAATTCTTTCCTGATTTGGTGAAGCACGGGCACTTGTTTGTGCTCACCACTCCCCTCTTTCGTGTGCGAAATAAGAAGGAAACCATCTACTGCTACAGCGACCAAGAGCGGCAAGCGGCTATTGCCAAACTTGGTGTGAAACCAGAGATAACACGCTTCAAAGGTTTGGGAGAAATATCACCTGAAGAATTTAAGGGCTTCATAGGCGAAGACATACGCTTAGAGCCAGTGGTGATTGGCAAAGACTCGCACCTGAAAGACATGCTGGAATTCTACATGGGCAAGAACACACCCGAAAGGCAGGAGTTTATCATCAGCAATTTGAAAGTGGAGAAGGATGAGGCGGTGGTGGTTGAAGAGGAAGAACCAACCGAAGCCTAAAATTATCATGCTTTCCCTTCGTCCCACCTGCGAAAACTGCAACAAGCCTCTGCCGCCCAACAGTATTGAAGCCATGATTTGCACATTCGAATGCACCTTTTGCAGCGAGTGTGTTACAAATGTGTTACACAACGTTTGCCCCAACTGTGGTGGTGGATTTGAAAAACGACCTTTACGCCCAAAGGCTCTACTCACGAAATATCCTGCCTCTGCGGCTATCGTTCACAAGCCCGTTGTTATGCAAACATTCTTGCCGCTGCGCGATGCGAACAGCGCCACAAAACCCGAAAACCGATAAGCCATGTCTTACCAAATCCGCAAGGCCACGCCTGCTGACATGGCCGAGATAATAAACCTCTGCGCGGCACACGCAGCGTATGAAAAAGCAGAATACAGCACCGAAGGCAAAGAAGAAAAATTGGCCTCTTTTCTCTTTCGCAGCGAGCCTCGATTGTTTTGCCTCATTGCGGAAGATGAAAACAAACAGGCCATTGGCTATGCCACTTATATGCAAGAATTTTCCACATGGGATGCTGCCTTTTATACTCACATGGATTGCCTCTTTGTGCAAGAACATGCGCGTGGATTTGGCATTGGAGAAGCATTGGTAGAAGAAATAAAAAAGCAATCGCTGCTTATCGGCAGCACATATATTCAATGGCAAACACCTGACTGGAACGAGCGCGCCATCAAATTTTATTACCGCATCGGGGCAAAGTCCAAGAGCAAACTGAGGATGTATTTGCAGCATTGAAATTCGCATTCAATGAAGTAGAAGAATAACTTCGCCCCATATTATTTCACCGAAAGATCCTTCATGTCCACAGCCACAAAACCTGTTATCAAATACAATAAAAAAGGAATCAGCAAAGACGAACTGACCACCCTTTACAAAGCGATACTGAAGCCGCGCCTGATAGAAGAAAAGATGCTGAGTCAACTGCGTCTTGGTAAGATTTCAAAATGGTTCAGCGGCTACGGGCAGGAAGCCATCTCTGTGGGTGTAGCGCTGGCCATGGAGAAGGATGAGTACATTCTGCCGATGCACCGCAACCTTGGCATCTTTACCGGAAGAGACTTGCCACTTTCAAGATTGTTCGCACAGTTTCAGGGTAAGGAAAGCGGCTTCACTAAAGGGCGCGACCGCTCGTTTCACTTTGGTACGAAGGAGCACCACCTCGTGGGAATGATTTCACACTTAGGGCCGCAGCTAGGTATTGCAGATGGTATTGCACTGGCCAGCAAACTGGGCAACGAGAAGAAGGCCACCATCGTTTTCTGCGGTGATGGCGGTGCCAGCGAAGGCGACTTCCACGAGGCGCTGAATGTGGCCACGGTGTGGGACTTGCCCGTTATCATAGGAATAGAAAACAACGCATGGGGTCTCAGCACCCCCAGCCGCGAGCAGTTTCGCTGCAAGCAGTTTATAGACAAAGCCATTGGCTACGGTATGCCACAGGAGGACGCCATACAGATAGATGGCAACAACATTCTGGAAGTGTACACCTCGGTAAAAAAGGCAGCAGAGAGCATTCGCGAAAATCCGCGGCCTATACTTATAGAGTTCATGACCTTTCGTATGAGAGGGCACGAGGAAGCCAGCGGCACCAAGTATTACCCAGATGGCTTGATAGAAAGTTGGGAAGCGAAAGACCCCGTTGTCAACTTCGAAAACTACTTGTTAGAACACAACATCATCTGGCAAAATGATGTGATAGAAATACGCAACGAAATAAAGCTGGAGATAAACGATGCGCTGAAGGTGGCTTATGCCGAGCCGGACATCATTCCTTCTGTAGACAAAGAAGTGGCAGATGTGTACATGCCTTTCGCCAACGAAGAGATAAAGCCCGCGACAGAAAAGAAAACAGAGAAGCGCCTGATAGACGCCATACGTGATGGTATGAGCCAAAGCATGGAGCGGCACGAAAAGCTGGTGCTGATGGGGCAAGACATAGCCAAGTATGGTGGCGTGTTCAAAGTGACCGATGGTTTTGTAGAAAAATTTGGAGCTGAACGTGTGCGCAATACTCCGCTGTGCGAGTCCGCCATTCTGGGTGCCGGCCTTGGCCTGAGCATAAAAGGATGGAAGGCAATGGTGGAGATGCAGTTTGCCGATTTCGTGTCGGTGGGCTTCAACCAAATCATCAACAACTTTGCGAAGCTGCACTACCGCTGGGCGGAGAATGCAGACGTGGTAGTGCGCATGCCCACAGGTGGCGGTGTGGCCGCAGGACCTTTCCACAGCCAAAGCAACGAAGCGTGGTTCTTCCATACCCCAGGGCTGAAGATTGCCTACCCCGCTTTTCCACAAGATGCAAAAGGACTTTTATGCCAAGCATTTGAAGACAAAAACCCTGTGATGTTTTTCGAACACAAAGCACTTTACCGCAGCATCAATCAAGAGGTGAACGATGACTACTTCACCATTCCGTTTGGTAAGGCCAACCTGCTGCGCGAGGGCGAACAAGTAAGCATAATCACATACGGAATGGGTGTACACTGGGCGCTGGACACGCTAGACAAAAACCCACACATAAGTGCAGATTTGATTGATTTGCGAACGCTAGCACCGTTAGATACAGAAGCTATTTACTCCTCAGTAAAGAAGACTGGCCGCGCTATCATCTTACACGAAGACTGCATAACCGGAGGCATTGGCGGTGAACTTTCTGCATTGATAAACGAACATTGTTTCGAATACTTAGATGCGCCTGTTGCAAGATGCGCGAGCATGGACACGCCCATCCCCTTCAATGCGGGATTGGAAAAACAATTTATGGCGAATAAGTATTTTGAGGGGATGCTTGTGAAATTGCTTGAATACTGAGGAAGGGAGAATGGATAATTGACAATGGACAATTGACGATGGAGAATGCACTCCCGCGCTTCAATTCATCAAAGCTGGCGCTTTTCTCCCTGAACTCGTTTCAGGGTCTAACAAAACCTGTGCAAGATGCCGAAACGAGTTCGGCATGACGAACCGCGCAAGGGAGAAAAGGATTGCATTGATTAATGGAGGTGCCTCCCCAACTCATAACTCATAATTCATAACTCCTAACCATCTTTGCACTATGAAAAGAATCTTAACTATTATTTTTTTTCTTGTCACTGCCTGCTGTGCAATTTCACAAGACGAAGTGCCTATTTACTTCATAGAAGTTGGTTCAACAGGTTGCTATTTTTTCTCACCCACAGAGGAAGTGGAGTTTGAAATGTCCTACTCGCAGGATAGCGCCATGGTGTGGACAGGCAGCACCAGCTATGACATTTATGGCTACGAAATAATATGCGTGCAGTTTGTAGAGTCTATGTATTTAGGCGAGGAGGATTTGGTGCTCATACTGGAGAGCTATATGGATTACTTACAAACAGCATTCGAAATTACTTCGGCCTTTGGCTATGGCCACGGCCATACTTCGGAGTCGAACTCAGGTGCGCAAGGTGTAACAGACTTTTGGGAAGATGCCGCAGGCGACAACTGGACAGTAAAGGGCTGGATTGACAATGAATATCTGGCTGTAATGATAGTATGGGGTGCAGAGGCACCGCCTTCCAACCTCACAAGTTTTTATCTGGATGGCTTTATGTTTCCGTGATGTCCTTTTGCACAAATAGCCTGATAGGCAAGGGTCTCAATGCTATGACCTAGCTGCTGGCATTGTTTCTGATAACATTTCATTAAACCTCTAATAAAATGAAAACAGTACAGAAACTCTCAGTTGCAACGATGGCCATTTTGTGTTTATCGGGTTGTGATATCCTTAATGTTTTATTTACACCGCTTCCCCCTGCTGTGGACTTGGAATTTTCGTGGTGGAATAATTTGATAAACGTGCCCGTGATAGAAGGCACGCTTACGAATAATACTTCTTACACCATTTCCAACACCACCATCGCTGTTAGCACATTCAATGCAGCGGGTGAATGTCAATATTCCACCTCTCTGGATATATGTACGGATATTCCCGCTGGTGGCTGCATCCCTTTTAAGGAGTGGGTTTCTGGTTCTGATAAAGCGTGCAACCTAAATGCCACTGTAAGTAACAGCTATTGACTTGTAATAGTCTCCTAAAAAGAAAGTCATTGAGTCCTTTCCTTTGGAAAAATTGATTAATTGCTACTTCTCAAACCTCAAACCAAGTGCACCTTATACAATGCCCATAGAGGCTGCAACCAGAATAAATAGAAGCCTAGCTGATGAAAGTTGATTGCTTTTGCATCTGACTGATATAGAAGCTTAAAGCCCTAATAACGAAACGTTAGAACATCATTCAAATACTGCCATGTTTGCATAACTCATGACCTTATTCGCAGCCTCGCATCAAAAACAAACGGAATCTTTTTTATCAACCTAATCTTTTTAAAGTCCGGGTGATGAACATTCAGCAAGTAATTGAATTCCTCCTCTATCAACGAAGACGGCACCTTAAGAACTGCTGACTTCAGGCTCATTGCCCAAGCATCTCCAAACATTCTACATTCAGTTCCCTCTGCACTTTTCCAATTTTCAGACATTGATTTCATATCGATTTCCTCGCTGGAAATATCATCGGGAACCTCAATACACATGCAACTGTAGTTGGCGGCTAGCGCCTCGCCAGAGCGGTGAACGATATTTTCCAAACAAGCCAAAGAACGCGACCATGCAGTATAAAGAATAAGGTTTCGTTCCGAATTCCATCTGTTCTTCATTCTAGGTGGAACCATGCTATCAGCATGTTTTTCCTTTACTATCCTATAAACAATCATAACATCCTTTCTAAGAAAGTTGACCCCATTCTATGCGTTGTAATTCTTCCATTATCAAATCCACCCCACGACTTGTTTTCATAAGCTCCTTGGGTTGTATTCCATTTAAACCATGGGCAGGCTTTTGAAGCCAGCCCCCAAAGGCATTATAAGAATCAAATGTCTCATTACCTTGAGCAAAAAGGGCCTTCCACTTCAAAACCAACTCGCTATCATTTGGATTTAGTCTCCTTTTATCAGCAATGTACCTGTCCAATGTTTTAGTGGATATATCAAGCGCAGCGCAATAGAAATCCGCCTTAAAGGGGCCCAAGGCAATCACCTTGGAAACCTCTGAAACTGCGATGCCTTTCTGAGTGGTGCTAAAGAAATTTTCCCAATTGGAAGAATAGACAATAGATGAACTGGAGTATGCAAATGACATGTCTTGGTCCTTCACTTCGATCCGTTCAAGATCTTGCTTTTCATATGCTCCAATTATTTTAGTTTGCTTCTTTCTCATTATTAGAATTTTGTCCAAATATAATGGACATTTTTCCAATTTTATATTTCCCTCAAAAAAAAAGCCCCGATTTTACTCAAGGCTTCTGTAATGCTAATCGAAAGTTTAGATCAATCAATTTTTTCAAATCGAATTACATTTTCAGTTTTATCCGAAATGATTTTTAGCAGGTAAACACCTTTGCTTAGTGCAGACAAATTCAGCATTTCCATTGTAGTATTTGACTTGCCACTTATGATAAGGCTGCCACGCACATCGCGCACATCGTACGCAAAGGTTTGCGTGCACACAATGTTCAGCACATCGCTGGTGGCCGTTGGGTAAACGGTTACCGCAAATTCATTTTCAAAAATGAAATCGCAGATGTCCACGGTTATCTCGTCCGTTGCACTGGCGTTGGTGCAGTCGCCCGGATCCACATACGTATAGGTAATGGTATAAGTGCCGGGGCCAACCGCAGCAGGGTCAAATATGTTGCCCGTGATGCCCGGGCCGGTGTACTGCCCCCCGAAAGGAAAGCCACCACCGGGGAAGAAAGAACCGCCATTGTCACACACCACCGTGCTATCCATCTGCAGCGTTACTTCTTGTCCTTGATAAACTTCTACTTGCACGGATGTGGTAAGCAAGGTGCACGTGCCGCTTTGGTTGGTAATGGCACAATAGTATTCTCCTGCCTCACTCACAGTGATGCTCTGAGTAGTTTGGCCATTGCTCCATTCATAAGAATAACCTTCGCTGGCAGTCAGCACTACATCACCACCTTCGCAAAAGGCAAGGTCGCCATCGGCTGCTATAAATGCAGAATTGTTGAGCACCACAGACACGTTGAAGATGCCACTGTTAAGTGTGCTGAAGTCCATCGCACCATCATCATTGAAGTCGGCAGTAATAACACGGCTTGGAAAACGATCTACATCATAAGTAACCGCACTTTCGAAAGTGCCATCACCATAACCAAAGAAGATGGCCACTGCATTGTCAGCATACAATGCACAAATAAAATCCTGATGACCATCGCCATTGATGTCGCCACTACTTCCGCGTGTCGCATTGCTGAATTGTGGAATGTCAAACTCCGTTGGTGCATCAAATGTCTGGTTGTTATTACCTGCGTAGAAATAGCATTTGTTCGCATTGGGCGCCACTACCACTATGTCGTTAGCACCATCCTCGTTAGCATCAAAAGCCGCAAGGCCTTCGGGCTGGCCGGGAGTGTCGAATATGACAGGAGCATCAAAATCCTGTGTACTGTTACCGAAATAGACATACACCTTGTCATTGGAATTGCTGCATATCACCATGTCTTCATAGGTATCGTTATTGAGGTGCGCTGCAATGATGGTTCTGGAATATTGTAACCCGTCTTCATAAATATCAGGCGCACTGAAACCTCCGACACCATCGCCATAGACTACAGCAACGTTGTTGGCAGCCAGGCGAGAGCCGGCCAGGTCCAGATGACCATCACCATTGAAGTCGCCTGTGCAAATGGTGCGTTCGCCACCATCACCAATGTTTGCACTTACTATCGTTACATAATCTTCAAATGTGCCATTGCCATTTCCAAAATGAATGGCAAACCCTTGAGGTGAGTGGATAGCAACGTCTAAGTTATCATCTTCATTGAAGTCGCCTGCCACACAGTCCTCAGCGTTGCCGGTAGTTGGAATAAATTCTGTATCCTGAAATGAGCCGTCTCCAAGATTTCTGCTTAGCGCCATATAATTGGGAGCATACCTGTTTGTGGCAATGATGTCTATGCTGCCATTGTTATCAAAATCAGCAGAGCAAAGTCCAGCAGC
Organism: Flavobacteriales bacterium; assembly: GCA_031414655.1. GTDB lineage: Bacteria > Bacteroidota > Bacteroidia > Flavobacteriales_D > Sanyastnellaceae > JANNVZ01. The sequence continues at coordinate 631,598 of JANNVZ010000013.1, read as the reverse complement.
TCCATAGCCTGCCAGGAGATACAGCGGACCAAATTTGCCATCGCCATTTCCTTTCAAAAATGCGAAGTTGTTGTCAAAGCCATTGGCCACTACCAAGTCTAATACCCCGTCTTCATCAAAGTCACCTGAAGCCAGCTCCATTGCTTGCCCACCTGATGAATAGAACAAATTGCCTTGAGGAGGAAACGTGCCGTCACCGTTGCCAAGATTGATAGTGCCAGCGCCATTGTCTGTGGCCCATGCTACATCCAAATCGCCATTATCATCCCAGTCACCAGTGATAAATCCATTGCTGTAGCTGCCCATAAACACATCCGTCAATGCTGTAAATGCACCATTGCCATCGTTGTCCAGCACATGCATCTCTGCGGCACCAGCTACCAACACCTCATTGTCGTTGTCGTTATTAAGATCGGCTATCTCTATTTCAGCATAGCCACTGACTATTGCATCACCAACATTGATGGTAGTTATATCAAATGTGCCATCACCATTCGCAAGGCAGATGGCAACTAACTGAGAAGTGGAAGATGCAACAGCAAGGTCTGCATAATTGTCGCCATTCAAATCGCCCAGCTTCAGGTTGGAAGGATTGACCACCGTTCCGTAAAGGGTAGAAGATGAAACAGGAATACCATCAGCATCCGTCTGGAAGATGAAAAGTGCATCCCCGATGTCGTTGATCAATATTTCCGGTTGCGGGTCGTTGTCAATATTGCCTACACTCATCTGGCTAAACTGATCATTCACCATGGTAGTACCCAGATAACCGGCCCATTCAAAATTGCCGTTACCGAGATTTCTTACTGCTACCAGATTTCCGAAACCATAGGAGTAGTAATCAAGATCTCCGTCATCATCAAAGTCCACCATCTCGATGTCCCAGTTGGTGCCCACTTCGTTGGTGTAGAAAGGATCGAAAGTGCCATCGCCATTGCCAAGATGTATGGCAACAGAGTTACCCGTGGCAGCCACAATGTCCAGATGCGTGTCGCCATTCATATCCACCACACCCACATCCATGCAGGTGCCGTTGGTTTCATATCGGTTGTCGTTGGCAGGATCAAAGCATAGAGATTGACTGAAAGCAAAAAGCGAACAACCGCCTGCAATAAGTGTGAGTAAATGTTTCTTCATGTTGCGTCTGATTTTGGTGTGTAAAAAGTCCGGTTAAAGTATTTCAGCATAAGCCCTTTGAGCTTCCATTCTTAGCTGCAGCTAAATTCTGCAAGTTCCTATGCTTAGAAAATATACTTTTAGATATAGTCAAGCGAAAGTAGCCGTTATGCTTGTTCAATATTCGCCACAATGACAAAGATGAAATTCGCCTTAATTCGCAGACACAAAAATCATAATGATGACTTCTCATTTTAACCATCAACAGAAAATATTCAACGCCTAATACAAAACCCAAATGAATTTTCTTCACTACATCACACTCGGTTGTGCCATTGCAATCGCCTCTTGCACCGAACAACCCAAATCCGAAGCACCAAAAGAAGTGGCTATGGAACAACCTTCATCACGCATTATGGGTGATGACGGCAAACTGTACCAAAGCGAACAATTTGCTGACTTGCGTGTGCTGCATTACTACATAAATGGCTTCGATAAGCTCGCTCCAAAGCAGAAAGAACTCGTGTACTATTTGTATGAAGCTGGTTTGGCAGGACGCGATATGATGTGGGATCAGAATTGCAAATACAACTTGCCCATTCGCAATGCAATGGAGAAAATATATAGCAGCTACACAGGTGACAAAAACAATGAAAACTGGAAGAGCCTCGAGCTCTATCTAAAACAGATGTGGGCGCATACAGGTATTCATCATCATTACAACAACACGAAGAACATGCCTGCATTTACTGAAGCCTATCTGGATGAATTAAGCAAGGCTACAAGCACCGAAGTAAGTGCTGATGTGAAGCGTGCCATCTTTGACAAAGAGTATTTCGGAATGAAGGTAGAAAGCGATACACTGAAAGATCTCATAGCTTCTTCCGCAGTGAACTTCTATGAAGGTGTAACCGCTGAGGAGGTAGAAGATTTCTACAACAAAATGAAAAAACCGGGCGATCGCACTCCGCCTGAGTACGGCTTGAACAGCAAACTTGTAAAGGAAAACGGGGTGCTTGTAGAAAAGAAATGGATGGTTGGTGGCCTGTATTCTTCTGCCATAGAGCAGGTAGTGATGTGGCTAGAAAAAGCAGCAACTGTTGCAGAGAACCCTGAACAAGGAGCAGCGCTTCGCAAGTTGATTGAGTATTACAAAACTGGTGACTTACAAAAGTGGATAGACTTTAACCTGAACTGGACGATGGCTACAGCAGGTGATATTGATTTCATCCAGGGCTTTGTAGAAACCTACAACGACCCAATAGGAATGCGTGGCAGCTATGAAAGCATAGTGCAGATAAAAGACCCGGAAGCATCTGCCAGCATGAAGGTGATGATGGACAACGCGCAGTGGTTTGAAGACAACAGCACTACCCTACCTGAGCACAAGAAGGAAAAGGTGGTAGGCATTACTTACAACATAGTGAACGTGGCTGGCGAAGCAGGCGATGCTTCACCACAAACTCCTATAGGCGTGAACCTACCGAACAATCCTTGGATGCGCGCGAAGTATGGCAGCAAAAGCATCAGCCTAATAAACATTGAAGAGGCTTACGACAAAAGTGGTGGAGCAAGCCTCACAGCTGAGTTTGCGCATGACGAAGAAGAAGTAACACGCGCAAAAAAATATGGTTCATTAGCCGGAAAACTACACACCGCTATGCACGAAGTAATAGGCCACGCCAGTGGTAAAATAATGGACGGTGTGGAGCAGCCTCGCCAAACACTTAAGAGTTATGCAAGTACCATAGAAGAAGGCCGTGCTGATCTCGTTGCGCTTTACTTCATAATGGATCCTAAACTGGTGGAATGGGGCTTGATACCCAGCCTTGAAGTAGGAAAGGCTGAGTATGACGGATACCTCCGTAGTGGCTTGCTGGTACAGCTGCGCAGAGTGGCGGAAGGCAAGGACATAGAAGAAGCACACATGCGCAACCGTGCATGGATAAGCAGATGGTTGCTGGAAAAAGGTAAAGCAGATGGCAGCATTGCAGAAGTAACGCGCGATGGAAAAATCTACTACGACATAAAAGACTACGATGTGGTGCGCAAGAATGTGGGTGAGCTATTGAAAGAAGTACAACGCATTACCAGCACAGGCGACTTCGCTGCTGCAGCTGCGCTGGCAGATAACTACGGTAAGAAAGTAGATCAGGCATTGCGCAAACAGGTGGTAGATCGCGCTGCGAAATTCAACCTAGCACCATTCAACTGCATGGTGAATCCGCTACTGGAAGCAGTGAAGGATGCCAATGGAAACATTACTGATGTGAAAGTGAGCTACCCTGAAAACTTTACTGAGCAACAACTTTACTACGGAAAGAATTATTCGTTTTTGAAAGACTAGCTATAGCGTTTTGGATTTGACCTGAGCGCCTTATGCAATCGCCCGTATTAAGGTGGTTTATGTTTTTTTTGCATTTTTAAAAAAAGCGAAGTACAAATAGCAATCAATTCAAAATTACTCAGGCTTATGCTTCTTGCTAGAATGATCAATGAAGCAACCTTAATATGCCTTGTTTAAGTCCTACAAACGAATTGCAATTATGCTAATTATAAAACAACTTACCACATGAAAAAACTCCTACTCCTCATTGTTTTGGCTGCCATCGTCTCTGCAGCCAATGCACAATTACCGAACGGCTCATTAGCGCCTAATCTAGACGTTACTGACATCAATGGAAACAATCACAACCTAGAGGCCATTCTTGCTGAAGGCAAGCAAGTGATTGTCGTTTTCTCTGCTACATGGTCCGGTCCGGACTGGCAATATTTTTCTACCAATGCATTGCAAGATGTTTACAATGATTTTGGTCCGAATGGTACCAATGAATTGGAAATTCTATACGTAGAAGCAGATATGAGCACCACCATTGATGATGTAAATGGCACAGGAACTATGACTCAAGGAGATTATGTTTCACTTATCAACTTCCCAATGGTCAATTTAGCACAAACTACAATATCAGAAGAATGGGTAGTAAACTATTTCCCACTTATTTATTTGGTATGTCCTTCTGGCATTGTTTACGAGCTTGGACAGCAGGACTATAACGATCTAACGGCTAGTCTGACTGATCAAGGCGGTAACTTCTGCGGCTATTTTACTTATGATAACAATGCTGCGCTTACAGGCATTGTTAGCACATTGGATTGCGGTGGAACAAGCTTGGAAGTAGGCTTGTACAATTCAGGAATCAATTCTTTGACTGCTTGTTCAATATCCGTTGAAGACTCGCAGGGCTATAGCAACATCATAGAATGGACAGGAAATCTAGCACAAAATGAAACTGTGTTTGTCTCGATTGGTGACTTCGTATACGATGCCCTTGTGGAAGTGAATGTTGTGATATTGACACCTGATGAAAATGCCAATGACAATGCCGCGAGCGCCACAGTTTATCCAACCTCATCGGTTACCAGTCATATACAGATAGACCTGTTAACCGATAATTTTCCAGGAGAAATATCATGGACGGTGACGAATTCTTTGAACGAGGTGGTGCTGCAAAGCCCTTATTACAACGCACCCCAGTCTCAGCATATAGAGGACTATTTCCTCTCTTCTATGGATTGCTATCAGTTTCATATCTATGATAGTTTTGGTGATGGCCTGGCATGGGAAGGTGATGTGACGGGGCATATCAATGTAAACTCTATAGATGCAGACGGCAATGTGGAACCCTTCTTCATATACGATGGCAGTTATCAATACACCGATTTGGAATTTAGCTTCGAGGTGGTGGAGATAGTACCGGTGTCCATTACGGGCACAGTGTATCACGATGCCAACGAGAACGGCTACAAAGAAAACAGCGAAGTAGGAATAGGTGGTGTAGAGGTTCACCTAGACGAATTGGTTACATACACCAATCCTGATGGCAGTTTTATATACAACGATGTTTCGGGTGATAATGATGCGCTAGACATAGTGTATGATAACACTGTATGGCCTACCAATACTACTCCAACGAGTATTGATGTGTCACAATCTTTAGCCTATAGCTACGCCTTCGGACTAAGCGAGAATGACCCTAACTTTAATCTGAACTACTCCTATAGCGAACCTTGGTTCTTCTGTGGTTTTGATGGCTATTTGTATTTAACAGTGAGCAATGCCGGCAATCAATCAACTGATGGGACAGTGAGCTACGCGCTGGATCCATTGCTGAGCTTTATCAATGCCACACCTACTCCAACTTCAATAGATGGTAACGTGGTGACATGGGACATTGCAGACTTGGCCATTGGAAACTCATTGTATTTCTACATTGAAGTATTGGCCCCAAGCTTCGAGCAAATGGGCGAAGAGATCACCCACTCAGTTGAGTTGATTAGCTTCGACAATGAAGGCAATGTAACTGACAACGATAGTGGCGATTATACTGCCGTGTTAGCATGTAGCTATGACCCCAACGACAAAGCAGGTGCACCAGCAGGTGTTACTGATGAGCACAACATCATGAACGGAACAGATTTGGAATACCTCATCCGTTTCCAGAATACAGGAAACTACCAAGCCTTTAACATACATGTGTTGGATGCTTTGGACTCAGACCTTAATTGGAACACTTTTCAACTTATAAGCACATCGCACTATTGCCAACCCACTATGAATATGACTAGTGGCGAAATTGATTTCTATTTCCCTGATATCAACCTACCTGATAGCACCGCCAACGAAGCTGGTAGCCACGGTTTTATTCGCTACCGCATTAGTCCGCAAGCGGCTTTGCCAGAAATGACAACCATTGAGAACACGGCATATATCTATTTCGACTTCAACCCAGCGGTGATAACAAATACAACATTGCATACCATCAGCGATTTGTTTTTCGGAATTGAAGAAGCCGACTTAGCCACATTGCAACTATTCCCAATGCCTGCCTCAGACATGGTAAATGTGACTACTGCCGGTATGACTGGCGCGGTGAATATTTCGGTTACAGATATGTTTGGCCGCATTGCTTTGGACTGTGGCAACTATTATTCAAACAATTGCAAATTGGATATCTCAGCACTTCCAGCAGGTATCTATAATGTAGTGGTGCGTTCGGTGAATACTGAACAAACTGCCACAGCCAAGTTAGTAGTGAAGAAATAACGAGATTAATATTGAAAGAAGAACCGCTCTATCAATAGGGCGGTTTTTTTTTTGCAATTACCCGAATCGTTTTGTTCTAAATGTGGAAAACAATACTTCCGCCTTGTGCTAAGTTCTTTCCACTTTTGTTTACATGAAATCATTTACTGCCCTATTCGCATTCTGCATATCAACCGCATCAGTCGCTAATACCTACTATGCATCCAACACAGGCAATGATGTCAACGATGGCCTCACCGTTGCGTTTGCATTTGAAACATTACAACACGCATCAGACATTGTACAAGCGGGCGATAGCGTGATAGTTTTAGCAGGCACTTACGTTGGCTTCTATCTTGAAACAAGCGGAACAGCAGACGATAGAATTGTATTTCTGGCGGAAGATGGAGTCATCATCAACCAGCCAAATGAAACTACTGATGATGGTATCAATTTGGAAGGTGCGAGTTATGTCAACATTGATGGTTTTTATGTAGATGGAGTTCCGCGCGCTGGCATTCGTTCAGTTATCAATGAAGGTATCATCATACGCAACAACTATTGCACAGGCTGCAGCTATTGGGGCATCCTAACAGGTTTTAGCGAGAACATAATCATTGAAAACAATACCTGTGAGTATTCAGTTGAAGAACACGGCATTTACTTTGGCAACAGCGCTGACAATCCCATTATCAGAAACAACACCTGTCGATACAACAATGCTAATGGCATTCATATGAATGCTGACGCAAGCCTTGGTGGTGATGGAATCATTTCAAATGCGTTGGTGGAAGCCAATATCATTTATGAAAATGGAGTAGCTGGTGGCAGCGGTATCAACTGCGATGGTGTGCAAGATTCCTACATCGCTAACAACCTTATTTATGACAATCACGCAAGCGGCATTTCTCTATACATGATAGATGCAGCCGAACCTTGCCATGGCACTGTTGTGGTTAACAACACTATCATGCAACCAGATGATGCACGTTGGGCACTCAACCTCACCAATGGCAGCAGCGGTGTTGTTGTGTTCAATAATATTCTGCTGAGTGACCATGCCTTTCGTGGAAGCATCACTGCTGATCCAACAGTGCTTGAAACGTTAGCGTGCGACTACAATATTTGTGCTGACAGGTTTTCGGTGGATGATGGAGATACAAATATTTCGTTGGCTGAATGGCAAGAACAGACAGGGAATGATGCCAACTCAGTAGTCGCATTTGGTGACCAATTCTTTTTGAATACTAACTACGAAATTTTTTACCCCAGCCCCGCATGCGACCACGGTATCGACTCGTTTAATGATATCAGTGCCCCATTATTTGATCTAATTGGTGAACTGCGACCAATAGGCAATGGATATGATTTAGGCTGTTATGAATCGTACGACCTAGCCATAAGAGAACTCGGTAAGAAGCCTGAGATGACATGGAACGAATTACCCATGAACTCAACAGTATGTCTATATGATGTTTGTGGAAAACTGATTGGATTCAATACCAAGGAATACTTTCTGCTGAACCAGCACAAACTTGTAAAGCAAGTTTTTCTTTTCAAAGCAAGCATGAAAAACGGAGAACTGGTTTCCGGTAAGTTCTTGAATGATTAATGACAATTGACCTCTGCATCGCGCTAGAAGGTAGTAACACAAGCACAAATTGCATAGGGACAAAGCACTGTCTCGTGCACCCTGTGACCTTTTCGTAACAACTACAAAATACATTGCGCAATTCAAAAAACTATGCATTCACGATTATGACAAAGGTTCTTATAGTTGAAGACGATCCAAATATTATAGAATTGATTGCGCTGCACCTGCGCGACATGGACTGCGAGGTTACTCAATGCACAACAGGGCCTGATGGATTTAACCAGGCAAAAAATGGCAAGTTTGCTTTAATAATTTTAGATATTATGTTGCCAGAAATGGATGGCATAGCGGTATGTCAAAAACTGCGCGCTTTAGAAAACTTCACACCAATTCTTATGCTTACTGCTAAAGCTGAAGAGTTCGACAAAGTGATGGGCCTGGAATCCGGTGCTGATGACTATATGACCAAACCGTTTGGTATCCGAGAGTTCATAGCAAGAGTGAAAGCCATACTGCGCAGGGAACTAAGAAAAGTGCAAATTGAAAAAGAAAGCACTGAAGCTCTGTTCGAAGCGGAGGGCTTGATGATTGACAAATCGAAACATAAAGTAGTGTTGAATGGAACACGCTTATCACTCACTCCTAAGGAATATGACCTATTGATTTTATTAGCCGGAAATCCGGGCCACAGCTACACGCGTGATCAACTACTGGAGCAAGTATGGGGTTACGAATTCAGCGGATATGAGCACACAGTAAATACACACATCAATAGGCTACGTTCCAAAATAGAAACCGACATCAACCAACCAAGATTCATACTAACCACCTGGGGCGTAGGCTATCGCTTTAGTGACGAAATACTTCCAACATGAAAAACTTCATGAACTATAGAAACAGTTTGTTTCTCAAAATTTCATCAGCACTTCTTGGGTTATTGCTACTACTAGGCGCAGCCTATGTCATGATAACCGCATATGCTGCAAAAGAGTACTACAAGGAAACCACTCAGCGCCTCAACGCGCATGTTGCTGAGCACATGCTGCTCGAGGTGTCTCCCTTTGTGGATGGCAAAGTGAATGAGGAAGCATTGGGAAAAATAATGCACAGCATGATGGCTGTAAATCCATCGCTGGAGGTTTACCTGCTCAATCCAAGTGGCGACATTTTATCCTTCGTTGTGCTCGACAAAGAAGTGCGCTTAAAGAATGTAAAGGTGCAACCAGTGCAAGAGTTTATTGCCACAAAGGGTGAACGTTACATATTGGGTGAGGACCCACGCAATCCTGGCAACTCAGTGGTTTTTTCAGCCACAGAAGTGAATGAAAATAACACTCTACTTGGCTATGTCTACATGGTGCTTGCCAGCGAAGAATATGAGAATGCATCACAAGCATTGTTTGGCAGTTACTTTCTTAAAGTAGGGACACAGGCATTTGCATTCACCCTAATTACAGCTTTTTTACTAGGTCTGCTTTTGCTCTTTATGCTCACGCACAGCTTGCGCAAAATTCAGGCAGGAGTGAAACAATTTGAAGCAGGTGATTACAATGCACGCATCCCCATAAAGGGCAATGGAGAGATGGCTGATCTGGCTCATACTTTCAATCAAATGGCCGATACCATCCTCAAGAATATGGATGACCTAAAAGAAGTAGACAGCCTAAGACGTGACCTGATAGCCAACGTATCGCACGACTTACGCAGCCCCATGGCGGTCATTCATGGCTATATAGAAACCATCATAATCAAAGAAGAAAAAATAACCCAAGAAGAAAAAAACAAGTATCTCAACATCATACTGCAAAGTAGCGATAAGTTAAAAAAATTGGTGGCCGATCTCTTCGAACTATCACGCCTCGAAGCCAAGCAAATCGTGCTAAAGCGAGAACCCGCTCAAGTGAATGAAATGCTAAGTGATATCATTAAACAATTTGAAATATTGGCTGCGGAAAAAGAAATAAACATGAGCCTAAAGTTGCCCGAACATTTGCCCCATGTTATGCTAGACATACACTTAATGAGCCGAGTGTTTCAAAACCTAATAGACAACGCTATTAAATACACACCGCGGCATGGTTTCATACAAATAGACGCGCGCATACGCAACCACAAGGTAAATGTCAGCGTGCTCAATAGTGGCAATGGAATTTCGTCAGCAGATATGCCACACCTGTTCGACAGGTACTTCAAAGTAGATCATACACAAAACAGCAATAGCTCTGGCTTAGGCCTTGCCATTTCTAAAAAAATAATAGATCTGCATGAAGCAGAAATAAGCGTGGCTAGTGTACTTGGTGAGTCTACCACATTCGAGATCCAATTGCCATATGCTGCATAAAATGGCTACATCCTTGTGACTTATTCGTGATACTCTATTGAGACGTTTGGGCCATAAAATTTAATACCCAAAAACACAATGAAAAGAGTAACAATTGCATTCGCATTAATTGGAGTGCTTGCCTTTGCATCATGCAAAAAAGAAGAGGAAGATGTAGTAGTACCACCTGTGGCAGAGACACCCGCAGACCCGACCACCGCACCTCGAGCAACAATCGATCGGTTTAGCTCCGATGCCGGCACTCTAATGGTGCGCGATGGAATGAATGGACTTCCTGAAGCCGGTGTAGGAATCAACTTTGATCAGGCCCCATTTATCACTCATGGTTTAGGCCCCGATGGTGAGCACGTACAATACTATAATTTTGATGTGCAGTCTACATCCGCGGCACCGATTTATGTTTTTTTCAAACCGGGAGCTACTATGCCCGTTGATGGCCAATTGAATATTATTGATGTTATTCCGGGGGAAGCGGGCTACAACGATTTCTGGCAAGTGACCAAAGTAAATGTGCCTGCTGACTATGTGGCCAACACTGTCTCCAGTCTCTCAGAGATTAACAGCAAAGGCTACTCAACCGAAGCAACCAATATGCTAGTGAATTGCCCAGTGGTGCCTGATGGCTCATGTGCAATAAAAAGAATAGGTGGTGGCAGCGCTGGCCTTCATCAAGGTTGGTACAAAGACAAAATAGTTTACTACTTCACATTCGAGGAGGCTGCATACACTTCTGACTCTGGCAGTCTCATGGACACTTCCCCTATCTATGTTACATTCAATGTGAATCCCCCGGCTGGTGGCCCTCCATCGGGCTTCGTTGTAGAGGCAGGAACAGTCCTAACGCACAACGTACTGGCCACATTGCCTGGTGATGCTAACTACTCGCCACTGTGGTCAGTAAGTGTGTATGACAATGTCGACTTCGCTTCTGTAAGTAATGTAAGCACTGTTGAAGCTGCTACCATACTCGGAGCGAATGTGATGAATGTGAACTGCCCTGTGGCAGTAATAGAATAACTCAACAAGCGCCCGTTTTATTGAGTTCATTTTCTGTTTGAATTTAAAAAAAAGCCTCTGCCATATACAGCAGAGGCTTTTTTCAGTTAGGGCGCAACCGCAATTCAATCCAATGGTTACTCAATGCTTATTGTTTATCAACACTTCCAGAAATATGAAGTCTTAAAACTGAAATTTTCTTTAAATCTTTTCACCTTCGCACTCTCATTATGGCGAAGAAAAAAGAAGCTGAAATAACACCGCACATACTTCATCAACTGAACAGTCTCGACCCGCGGCAACACATCATCATAAAAGGTGCGCGCATGCACAACCTCAAGAATGTGTCGTTGTCCATTCCACGCGGAAAAATGACCGTGATAACAGGCCTCAGCGGATCCGGTAAAAGTTCACTCGCATTCGATACCCTCTATGCCGAAGGGCAGCGCAGATATGTGGAAAGTCTCAGCAGCTACGCCCGCCAATTCCTTGGCAGACTGGACAAGCCCGATGTGGATAGCATAACTGGCATTAGCCCTGCGGTGGCTATCGAACAGAAAGTAACAAGCCGCACTTCGCGCTCCACTGTGGGCACTACCACCGAGATTTATGATTACATGAAGTTGTTGTTTGCACGCGTGGGCAAAACATTCTCGCCCGTTAGCGGCCGCGAAGTGAAGCGCAACACGGTGGAAGATGTTGTCAACTTCATCATGCAGCAAAAGGAAGAGGAAGGCTTTCTCATTCTAGCCACCATTGTTTTTGAAAAGAAGACGGAACCGAAAAAGAAACTGGAGATACTGATTCAGCAAGGCTTCTCGCGCATGGTGGTGAATGGTGAGGTGAAGAAGATAGAGGAAGTATTGGAGACTATAAAAGCGAAGGACGAAGCGCTGATAGTGATTGACCGGGTAACTGCACAGCGTGATGAAGAGAACAGTGCGCGCATTGCTGATAGCGCTGAAAGCGCCTTCTTCGAAGGGCGTGGCGAATGCATCATTCAAAACACAAGTGATGGCGCACGACATGTTTTCAGCAATAAATTCGAGCTAGACGGCATCACTTTCGAAGTGCCTTCTGTCAATCTTTTTTCCTTCAACAATCCCATAGGCGCCTGCAAGACCTGCGAAGGTTTTGGCAGCATCATAGGTGTGGATGAAAACCTAGTGATGCCCAATAAGAAGTTGAGTGTTTACCAAGATGGTGTAGCGTGCTGGCGCGGTGAAACCATGGGCGAATGGAAAAATCAGTTGGTGCTTAAAGCAAAGAAGTTTGACTTCCCCGTTCACAAACCCATCAGCGAGCTTACCGAAGCGCAGCGCGAATTATTGTGGACTGGCAACGAACATTTTTCTGGTCTGCACAAGTTCTTCAAATTCCTCGAAAGCGAATCGTACAAGATCCAATACCGAGTGATGCTGAGTCGCTACCGTGGCAAAACACGCTGCCCCGAATGCAAAGGCACACGTCTGCGCGGTGATGCCAACTATGTAAAAGTTGGAGGGCAAAGCATTGCACACCTTGTTAGTATTTCTATTGCCGAATGTCTCACATTCTTTAATGAAATAAAACTGAATGCACACGATGAAAAAATAGCCATCCGCATTCTCACTGAAATACGCAACCGCTTGAAGTACCTGACAGACGTGGGTTTGGAATACCTTACCCTCAGTCGCTTGTCCAACACATTAAGTGGTGGCGAATCGCAGCGCATCAACCTGGCTACTACACTGGGCAGCGCACTCGTGGGCAGCATGTACATATTGGACGAGCCAAGCATAGGCCTGCATCCGCGCGATACGCAGCGGCTTATAGGTGTACTGAAATCGCTCAAGGCTCAGGGCAACACCGTCATCATCGTGGAGCATGACGAGGAGATAATGCGCGCTGCTGACCTGCTCATAGACATGGGCCCAGAGGCCGGAACACTTGGCGGCAACATTGTATTCTCCGGCACTGTGGACGAGTTGCTTGCAACTGGCAACACCCTCACTGCTGATTATCTCAGCGGTGCAAAAGAGATATCATTCAAGAACAAACGGAAGATTGGTAAAGACAAACTCATCATCCGTGGGGCAAGGGAACACTCGTTGAAGAACATTGATGTGGAAATACCGCTGCGCTGTTTTGTTGCCATCAGCGGAGTAAGTGGCAGCGGCAAGAGCACGCTTGTCCGCAACATCCTTTACCCGGCCATGCAAAAAGAGTTGGGCGGCTTTCCAACTGAAATAGTTGGCCAATACGATTCAATAGAAGGGGATATCAAAACCATTTCTGCTGTTGAGTTTGTGGACCAAAACCCCATTGGCAAATCATCGCGCTCCAATCCTGTCACCTATGTGAAGGCCTACGATGAAATACGCAGTTTGTATGCGTCACAATCGTTGGCCAAGCAGCGCGGCTACACACCCACCCACTTCAGCTTCAATGTGGCTGGCGGGCGCTGCGATACCTGCGAGGGCGAGGGCATGCAGACCATCAGTATGCAGTTCATGGCTGACATCAAGCTGGTGTGCGAGTCGTGCAAAGGCAAGCGTTTCAAAGAAGAAATAATAGAAGTAACCTATCAGGGCAAAAGCATCAGCGAGGTACTGGACATGACCGTAGACGATGCAGTCGAGTTCTTCTCGCGCGAAAAAGAAAAGACGCTCAACCGCAACCTCAGTGAGAAGTTGGTCCCCCTGCAACACGTTGGCTTAGGCTACATCACCCTCGGCCAAAGCTCCTCCTCCCTCAGCGGTGGCGAGGCACAAAGGATAAAACTCGCATCGTTTCTTACCAAAGGCAATGTCAACAACCACACACTTTTCATCTTCGATGAGCCTACCACCGGCCTCCACTTTCACGATGTAAAGAAACTGCTGGACTCTTTCAACGCATTGCTGGAGAAAGGCCACAGCATCATAGCCATAGAGCACAACACCGATGTACTGCGCTGTGCTGACTGGCTCATAGACATGGGCCCTGAGGGCGGCTCAGCAGGCGGCAACGTAGTCTATGCCGGAAGGCCTGAGGACATTACAGACAGCAACGGTTCACACACTGCGCGCTACCTGTATGCGAAGGTGAACGCCATTGCTTAGCTTCTTGCCATGCGTTTGCAACGCGCGGCAGTGCTAGAAGGAAATTCCTTCTATCATTGCACTACACCTTAGCACTAACCCGCCATGTCTGACACGACCAGCAAACCTGTAAGAGAGATAAAGTACAAGCTGACTGCGGAGCAGGTGATTGCTGCGCTAATGGGTGACACCACCCTTGTGCCCGGCATTCGCTGGCTTACTAAAGTGGAGATGGGGAAAGAGTTTAGTTATTATACGGACAGCGAAGCCATTGTTTTTGAGTATGCAGAAATAGAAAGCATTGATGCCACCAAGATAGAAACGGATAAGATCATATTCCTAAACGAATGTATTTGCAACGGTTGGTATTTCGCTAATTGCAAACTGAAACTTATTCTTATTAGGAGTAGCACTACTGGCTTCATCTCCATAAGTGAAAGCAGCACTACGGGCCACATCTCCATCCGTGGAAGCAGTATCACGGACCATATCTCCATCTTTGAAAGTAGCAACACGGGCCGCATCTCCATAAGCGAAAGCAGCACTACGGACTACATCTCTATCAGTGAAAGCAGCACAGTGGGCAACATCAGCATCAGCGAAAGCAGCACCGCGGGCCGCATCGAGATCAGCAGAAGCAGCACCACAGGGGACATCACCATCATCCAAAGCAGCACCAAGGGCATCAATATAAGCGGAAACAGCACCACGAGAGACATCATCAACCTTAGCAGCTCCACAGGCGAAATCAATATCAGCGATAGCAGCAACGCGGGCGACATCGACATTAGCGGTAGCAGCATCATAGGCTACATCTCCATCCGGGGAAACAGCGTCACGGGCTACATTATCATCAGCCAAGGCAGCACCACAGGCAACATTCGTATTGATAACAACCGAAAAGCCGGAAACCTAACCATAATCAGTCAGAGCGTGACTGGTGAAATCCATTTGGACAAAGCTGTATTAGGTGACATATCATTACGCAATTCATTTAGTTCTTCCATCAATATTGAGCATTGTGAAAACATTCCTGAGCTCGAAATCACCAATAGCCGCACTGGTGAACTTTATATCAGGGATTCGGAAATCAACTCGGTTTACCTGAATCGTTTTCAGAACAGCATTACGCTGAGCAAATGGAACATTGCCTCGTTGCGCATTGAGCACAGCCATTTGCCTGCATTCCGCACCACGGGTCTTGCTGCAGGAGAGGTGTTTATCAGTGATACACACATCAATCACCTCAACCTAGGCACTACAAATATCAGTGCATCGTGTAGCCTCACTCTGGCACGTTGTCATATATATGCTGTTCAGTTTGAATATACCAATGTGCTTGGGCCCTTGTTTTTGCGCAAGTTGAATGCGTTGAAAGAGTTATTTGCTTTTAGTCCCGACAATGCTCACCTGTATAAGATAGACGAACAAGTTGCTCAAGAAAATCCGCAAGAGCAAAGGAGTGAAGAATATCTAAGTCGCAGAAAAAAACTTTTTGATGGTCTAAAAGATGAGCATGATAGGCATTTGGAGGCCATGCATGACTTAAAATTTTTTACCTCAACCTTCCGCTTAGTACACAGCAGCCTTGGCAAGGCAGAACTCAGCGAATGCAATTTCAGCGACTTTACTTTTCAGTATTACAACACTAAGCTGGTTGATTGTTTCATCACAGGCACTGAGTTGCCTGATGAAAAAGATGTGATAGTGCACGATGGCCGTGACCAATTGAAAAATCCCTCATGGCAGTGGCACCGACAACGTATGTTCTTTTTCAACCAAATAAAAAGGGCATATGAAAACATAGGCGACAGTGTAGCAGCCGGGCAACAACATGCGCTGGCAATGAACGAGCAAAAACAGGTACTGGAACATACCCGCAGGAGCACACGCAAGAAGCGCTGGAAGTTGCGTTTTGACAAATTCACTTTCACCATGAATGCCATCACCAACAACCATGGTGAAAACTGGTGGCGGTCATTTTGGCTTACAGTAGTTAGTGGCGGTGTTGTTTTTATTTTCTATAGCTTACACCTTTGGCTAAGGCAATGTTGGTACTATGGCTTGCATGAAGATTATGGTCATAGCCTTTGGTATCACTGGCAGAGCCTCCCCGAATGGTTCCTCTTTACACATCGTTTCGATTTTATGAGCAGCGATGTAGGCGGCTGGGGCAAACTCTGGGATGTCCTTGGCCGCATTCTCATCGGCTACGGCATCTACCAGTTTGTAGCAGCCTTCCGCAGGCATGGTAAGAAGGCAGTGTAGTCCACCTTACCATTCGTTTGCAACGCGCGGCAGTCATGCTGACGCAGTCAGCATCTGCATTTAGGTATGGTAACAAATCTGGCATCAGCCGAAATGAAATTTTCTATCATTGCAGTTGGACTCGATTAGTTAAAGTCCAGATTATGAAAGAAAAAAAATTACAAGTGTTTGTTTCATCAACGTTTACTGATCTAAGAGAGGAAAGGCAAGCAGCAGTTGAAGCAATACTTTCCTCTGGAGATATACCTGCGGGTATGGAACTATTTGCAGCCGGTGATGAATCGCAAATGACTGTAATAAAGCGCTGGATTGATGAGTCTGATGTATACCTGCTAATACTTGGAGGTAGATATGGAAGTATTGACAAATCGAGCGGAAAGAGCTACACTCATCTAGAATATGAGTATGCAGTTCAAATGAAGAAGCCCCTCTTTGCTGTGATAATTTCAGAGAAGGCCCTTAACAAGAAAGTCAAAAGAGAAGGCATAGAAGTCTTTGAAACCGAAAGCACTAAGAAATATCAGGAATTTAGAGAGTTGGTGCTAAATAACCTCGTTAAGTTTTGGGACGATAAAAAAGACATCAAAATTGCCATTCATGAAACGCTGGCAGAGTTTGGCTATCGGAAGGAACTTGTCGGTTGGGTAAAGGGTGACAGTGCTAAAAATGTTGAGCCATTTGCTGAAGAATTAGCAAGACTGACCAAAGAGAATTCGGGATTAAGGCAAAAACTGGATACTCAATTAGACAAATCGAATATCACCTACACAGGGCTAACCTTTCAGGAGCTCAAGGTATTGTTACAGCAACTAAATGGAGTTGCAGAGGGCAAATCTTTATACGATTTTCTAATGGAAAATGGAGAGTATTTTTCAACTGGTATGATTATTACCGTTGAAGATGCTCGCAATGTCACCGAGGCTGGATGTCGTAGTAAATTAATTGCCTTTAACTTAATTGAATTGAAAGAAGCAGACTTCTTCCCAGAGATGATATTTACAAATGTTGGGCTTACATTTTATTTGAAAGCTCTCTCATCAAAACTCATTGTAGCGGAGATGTAAGGATTTGGTCAGATACTTCCTCCCTCGCGCGAGATTGCATCACGTGCGCACATGCTGCAAGCCCCATGGCGCGGGTTTAGCGCAGCGTACCCACAATGGCGCGGGTTTAGCGCAGCGTAACCCGTGCCACCTACTTTGTCGGGCTTGCAGCCCGATATGCAGAGCACCACCCATTTACCACCGATTGTCCTAGCCCCCTTAAGGGCCAGGGTGCGCGCAAACCCTTTCCATCCCCCACCCACACCCTCAGTCCCCAAAGTCCCAATCGTCCCTCCCACCCCCAAAATCCTGCATCTCCGCCATCTGCTTGTAAAACTTACAGAGGCCGTTCACCCACACCCCATTTCATCATCTCACCCACCGAAATCAACTCTCACATTCCCGAATTCAATGCTAACATCATCGAAAACATCCCACAATGGCGCGGGTTTAGCGCAGCGTAACCCGTGCCACCTACTTTGTCGGGCTTGCAGCCCGATATGCAAAGCCCCCCCCACTTCCCACGGATTGTCCTAGCCCCCTTTATGGGAGAAAAGCGCAGCTTTGATGGATTGGTGCGCGCAGGCCTCTTCATCCCCCACCCCCAGTCCCCAAAATCCCAATCGTCCCTCCCAATCCTGCATCTCCGCCATCTGCTTGTAAAACTTACAGAGGCCGTTCACCCACACCCCATTTCATCATCTCACCCACCGAAATCAACTCTCACATTCCCGAATTCAATGTTGACATCATCGAAATCACCTCGCACACTCCCGAATTGAACATTGACACTTCCGATATCAAATGTGACACAGTCGGAATTATCTCTCACATTACCGAAATCAAATCTGACACTCCCGAAATCAAAGCTGACATAGCCGGAATCATCATTGACACTTCCGAAATGAATGTTGACATGAGCGGAATTAAGTGTGACAGTCCAGGAATTATATCACACACTGCCGAAATCATCTCTCACATCAGCGGAATCATTGCTGACACTCCCGAATTCCTTTAACACACCTTCGCGATAACTGCGCACAATAACGAAATCAATCGTGCGTTAAGTGTTTGTCATACTGCATCTCCCGCATAAGGGAACTTCTAAGAGCCCGAAAGACAAGGCTTGCACATTTTTCAAAACCGGAGTTTACTAAACGTAAATGAGGATTTTGAAAAATGTGCGTAACGCAGGATTTCGGGCTCTTAGAAGTTTCCATAAAACAAATACACACGCGCAATGAACAAAAGAAAAACCGCGCAGCTAAACATGATTAGCACCACCATCAGCTTTTGCGAGAAAAACACCATCGCTACTGCTGGCATTCCTGCCTTCGCCAGCGCATTGTCACTCGCCCGTTCAAAGTACAACACCATCAATCAGCTCAACCAGCGCGTCATTCCCGGCACCACAGGCGTCACCACCAATACTGCGAACATGCGCCTGTCAGTGGCCGACCTTGCTCTTGTAATTGCCAACGCCCTTGTAGCTTACGCAGCTTCCATCAGCAATCACGACTTGCTTCAGAAGGTAAACTACACACACAACAAACTTCGCAAGCTCACCAAAACAGATTTTGAAGACACCATCAAAAACATACTGGCTGAGGCCATTTCAAACGTAGTTGCTGCAAGCCCCTTCGGCTACAACAATACAGACATCACAGCGCTTCAGGCAGCACTCAATGTGTATGCACCCGCGAAGCAAAACCCTCGTCAGGCACGCATTTCCATCAAGTCGGCCAATCAACAGATCGCTCAACTAATCAAAGACATCATTCAGAATATTTTCAAACACCAGATGGATCACATGGTCGCAACCCTCGCCACCACTAACCAAACCTTCTACAGCAGTTACAACCACGCCCGCATGATTGTCGACCTGCCATCAATTCCGAAGCAGGAACAATCAACGCATTAGAACTGCATTGTTTTCAATTCCTTCATTCACTCACAGAAAAGAAGTACCACCGCCTTGAAAAGTTGCGCCAGAAAAATGCAGGCAGCGCGGACGCCAAAAGACAAAACCCTGTCTGAGCGAAGCAGTCACCCTGAACTCGTTTCAGGGTCTCTCCCATTTGCGCGTGGGCCCACCCCCACCCGTCATTCCACGCGATGAGAAGCGAGCAGTGGAATCTCAGCCTTGAACTTTTTGGTTCTTTTTGTTTCAAGACAAAAAGAACGGAAAGCACTCATTTGTGCCCTTAGTCACTGTCATCATCGCATGTAGCTCCAGTTTTCATGGAGAGCTGCTGAACCACTCAATGAACCAAAGGCCACATAACGCAGCCCTTTGGTCATTCTTACAGTCGCCCGAAATTGCACACCCAAATCACAAGCTCTCTCAAACCTATACTTGCATAACTACTTATTACGAATAACATGAAGCAAATTCTTCTCATACTACTCATGGCATATACATGCCAAGCCATAGCCCAAACCAAAAAGCCGGCTTCCGCCAAACCCGCAGCACCCAAAGAGGTGGTATTGAAAACGAAAGATGATACGCTCGCCTACATACTGGGTATGAATGTAGCCGTGACCCAACTAAAGCATGGTGTGAGCAATTGGAACAATGAGGCATTCAAAGCCGGTATGGAGCAATACAAGGCAGGCAAAGCAAAATGGGATACGCCCTTTGCACAAAACTTCGTGGCGAAGAATGAAAAAATCGCACTCGAAGCCATCGCTACAAAGAATGAAGCGGCTGCTGAAAAGTTTCTGGCAGAAAACAAACTGAAACCAGGAGTAATAGAAGTGAAAGAAGGTGGCATTCAGATAAAAGAAGTAGAAGTGAAAGCAACACAGGCAGCAGACGGCAAAAAGCCGGTTAAGCAAATTGATTTTAGCTCAATAGACCAAGAGGTCTATTATGAATCGTTTGAAGCCAATATCACTTTGAAGCTGATGGATGGTTCTATTCTATACCATGCAGATTCGATGAAATTTTCACGCACGGACCTTCCTAAGTACATGCCTGATTGTTTCAATCAATGGCAGAGTTTTGTGTGGCCTGGCAAATCGTACACCGTTTACTTTCCTCCATCTTGTGCTTATAACACCTTACGCTTCCATCACAACGAACACTTGAGAAGAGTAGTTCCGCCCAATGCGCTGGTCATAGCTGAGGTGAAAATGATTTCGGGGCACCTTTTGGAGGTGATGGATAAGCCGGTTGATGACATCTCCGACTACGATCTCGATGACATGCTTCCACCAGTTGTAGAGGAAGAGGTATATGAAAATTCGGCTTCCTCCTTTGCTCAAGTAATGCCCGTTTATCCGGGAGGCGAAGACGCCCTTTTTAAAGAAATAGGAAGCAAGATTGTTTACCCTCAAATGGAAATAGAAAACCACATACAAGGCACCGTGTTTGTTGATTTTGTAGTAGAGATAGATGGTACCATTAGTTCTGTAGTTGCAAAAAGGGAAGTGGCAAACGGCCCCGGCCTTACGAAAGAGGCGCTCCGCGTAGTAAAATCATTGTCAAAGAAATTTGCTCCCGCTATACAAAACGGGAAACCGATACGCCTACAGATGACATTGCCGATAAAGTTCAGTTTGCAATGAACCAGATGTCTTGCTCATCAGATTCAATTCTTCGATTACTGATGCTTGGAATTGTGATCTAAGTCACCATCATCCTCCCCTCAATTTTGCAACCTTTGCACCCGCAATCATTTTCGCAACCATTATGAACATAGAACAGATATACACTGGATGCCTTGCGCAAGGCGCATACTACATCACCAGCAATGGCGAAGCAGCCATCATCGATCCCCTGCGCGAAGTGCAGCCCTACTTAGACCGTCTACAGCGCGATGGTGTGAAGCTGAAATACATCTTCGAAACACACTTCCACGCTGACTTCGTTAGCGGTCACTTAGACTTAAGCAAGAAGACAGGTGCGCCCATTGTGTTCGGCCCCAATGCAGAACCCGCCTTCGAAGTGGTGAAAGCAACCGATGGACAAATATTCAATATTGGTAACATCACCATCAAAGTCCTGCACACTCCCGGCCACACCATGGAGAGTACCTGCTATTTGCTGAGTGATGAGAATGGTAAAGACATCGCCCTCTTCAGTGGCGATACCTTGTTCCTTGGCGATGTGGGCCGCCCTGACCTCGCGCAGAAGGCCGCACACATGACACAGGAAGAACTTGCAGGCATGTTGTACGAAAGTCTTTACACCAAAATACTTCCACTGGCTGACGACATCACTGTATATCCTGCGCATGGTGCTGGCAGTGCCTGTGGCAAAAACATGATGAAGGAAACCATGGACTCATTGGGCAATCAGAAGAAGATGAATTACGCGCTGAATCAGCCCAACAAAGAGACGTTCATTGCCGCAGTGCTCGATGGCCTATTGCCACCGCCAGGTTACTTCGGTATGAACGTGGCCATGAACAAAGGCGGCTACGAAAGTTTCGACACCGTTCGCAACAACGGCATGCGTGCACTGAGTGTGGAAGAATTTGAAACCGCAGCAGAAGAAGCAGGCGCGCTCATTCTGGACACCCGCAGCAGTGGCGACTTCAGCAAAGGCTTCATTCCGCAAAGCATCAACATAGGCATCGCTGGCGACTTCGCTCCGTGGGTGGGCGCTATGATTACGGATGTAAAGCAGCCATTACTCATCATTGCTCCTGAGGGCAAAGAAGAAGAAACCGTGACACGCCTCGCACGTGTGGGCTTCGACAATCAACTGGGTCACCTGAAAGGCGGCTTCGCGGCATGGGCTGCATCAGGCAAAGACAGCGACACCATCAAGCGCATCAGCGCACAACAATTTGCTGATGAAGTAAAAGTGCACGAAGACAAAGTGGTAGACGTTCGCAAAGAGAGTGAATACGCAACCGAGCACATTGACGAGGCCTACAGCCGCCCTTTGGCCGACATCAACGAATGGATAAAAGAAGTGAATCCGCAGGAGCACTTCTACCTGCATTGCCAAGGTGGCTACCGCAGCATGATAGCAGCCAGCATTCTTGCAGCACGTGGCTACCGCAACTTCAGCGAAGTGGATGGCGGCTTTGCTGCCATCAGCAAAACTACTTTGCCTCGGACGGACTTCATGTGCCAGAGCAAAGTAAAAATGTAGAACTACTCCTTCCGAACGAACAAATTCAATCATTCAGTTATGTCTTTGATAGAAACTATAAAACAACCTTGGCCGTGGTACATCGCAGGGCCACTTATTGGCCTTACTGTTCCTGCCTTGCTCTTGCTGGGCAACAAATCTTTTGGCATCAGCTCATCGCTGCGTCATATATGTGCTGCGTGTTTGCCCGCCAACATCGATTTCTTCAAGTACGATTGGAAGAAGGAAAGATGGAATCTTTTTTTTGTCATTGGGATAACTGTAGGTGCCCTGCTCGCTGCAACACTTCTTGCTAACCCTGCTCCTATAGTTATACACGCGGACCTCAGTGCCGAGTTGAGCACTTATGGCATCACAGAACATGCGGGCTTAATGCCTGAACAACTCTTCAACTGGAGTGCGCTGCTCACCGCACGTGGCCTACTTACAATGGTGTTGGGCGGATTCCTCATTGGCTTTGGGACACGCTACGCAGGCGGCTGCACCAGCGGGCACAGCATCATGGGCCTTAGCACCTTGCAGTGGCCTTCGCTTGTGGCCACATGCTGCTTCATGGCGGGCGGCTTCATCATGGCCAATCTCATCTTACCTCTCATTCTTTCTCTCTAATCCATCACTGAAGAAAACCATATGCAGAACACAGAAACTAACACCGACTTTGAAGTGCGCTCGCTAGATGCGATGTGCTTGAATGAAAGTGAGATAGCCGATAAGTGGTATCACCAACTGAAGTATGTGGCAGTGGGCATCGGCTTCGGGATCATTTTTGTAAAGGCAGAAATCATCAGTTGGTATCGCATTCAAGAAATGTTCAGGCTACAATCGTTCCACATGTATGGAGTTATTGGCAGCGCGGTGGCAGTAGGGGCAATTTCTGTTCTGCTCATCAAAAAGTTCAAGATAAAAACCCTGCAAGGTGAAGAAGTTCAATTCCACGACAAGCCCTTCAGCAAAGGACAAATAATAGGTGGCCTGATGTTCGGCCTCGGATGGGCCATTACCGGAGCTTGCCCTGGGCCGCTGTTTGCACAAATAGGAACGGGAGTGACGGTGGTGCTCGTCACCTTGCTTAGTGCTATTGCGGGCACATGGATTTATGGATATTTCCGTGAGAAGTTGCCGCATTGATTTTTCATTTTCATTGCTTACATCATGTGGTTGTGTGACATTGGTCACATTGTCAACCTAAACAGGCAACGAATATTTGCCTCACGCCAGCCATTGGCAGTTCATCACGAGTTTTTACATCAAAAAAAAATCACATGAAAAAGAACATGGGTTATCTCGACAAACTGATAAGGATATCAGCTGCAATTTTTATTGCATCACTTTATTATACAGGTGTTATCCATGGCACACTTGCCATTGTGCTACTAGTCATTGCATCCGTATTTATCCTCACTAGTTTCATCAGCTTCTGTCCGTTGTATTTGCCCTTTGGGCTTAGCACTATTCGGAAGAAACCGAAAGCGTGATATTTGCTCTGTGTTACCCAAAGGACTACTGCAACAACTGCAACAAGAAAATGAAGTGCTATTGATCCCAGCGGGTCAGGTTATTCTGGACTTTCATAAATACATCAGAAGCATACCCATCATCATCAGTGGCAGTGTGAAGGTGCAGGGTGAAGATGATGAAGGCAATGAGATAATGCTATATCACATTCGACCGGGCGAAAGCTGCATAATGAGCATACTGGGCGCGCTGAACAACAGCGAAAGCAAAGTGAAAGCAATCACGCTAGAGCCCACCAAAATTGTGACCATCAAACCAGAGAAGGTGCACTCACTCATCAATGCCAATCCAGAATGGTTTGATTTCATCATGAGTCTTTATCAAACGCGCTTTGAGGAATTGTTGCAAACAGTTACACGCATCAGTTTCAAATCCATAGAACAGCGCGTGATGGACATGCTTCAAAAACGTGCGCTGCTGATGCATACCAAAGTGGTGGAAATAACACATCAGCAAATAGCGAATGAATTGGGAACAGCGCGCGAAGTGGTAAGCCGTTCAATGAAAGTGCTGGCGGAGAAAAAGCAAATCAAAATCTTTCGCGGCAAAGTGCAGGTAATGTGACCTTGGTTACAGAAGGCATTGAACAGCATGTGCAGTTTTGCAACTTCATTTTATATAGAAGCATGCTGATACTCGCATTTTCACTCGCCATCATCATTGGCATTTTGCTCGGTCTTTTTGGCGGAGGCGGCAGCATCTTCACTGTTCCTGTTCTTGTGTATGTGATGCAGTATGAGGTTGAAGAATCCACTATGTTCTCGCTGTTGGTGGTGGGCATTGCATCCGCCATTGGTTCGGCACAGTATGCGCGCAGCAGAAACATTTCTTTCAAACACGTTTCATTGATGGGCCTTGGAGGAATAGCCGGAGTGCTTATCACACGCTTCTGGTTGTTACCTGCACTACCTAATGTGCTCTTGCAAAGCGATTCTTTCAAACTGACCAAGAGCACAGCTCTCATGGTATTGTTCGCATTGATAATGGCTGCCTCTGCATACACCATGTTGCGCAAAAAGAAAGCTTCCACATCAAACGAAACGAAGGTTGAAGTCAGTCGTTCCTCTTGGCTGATGCTGCTGGCAGGCTTTGTTGTGGGAATCCTCACAGGTTTGATTGGTGTCGGTGGAGGCTTCCTCATCATACCTGTGCTCACTGCTTTGTATCATTTACCCATGAAGCGTGCTGTGGGAACATCTCTCTTTATTATCACCATCAACAGTTTGGCAGGACTGTCAACAGGAACCGATGTTGAAGTACCCTGGCACTTCTTGTTGCCCTTTGCTGCGTTCACCGTTGCAGGCATGTTCATCGGAATTCAAATATCCAAACGATATAGCAGCGAACGACTTCGTCCAGCTTTCGGATGGTTTGTGCTGGTGACGGCCGTCTACATTTTTACTCAAGAAATTTTCGTTTCATAATTCAAAAAAAACAATCATCATGATTTCATTCATCAAAAACCTACTGGGTGGTTCAGGTGCAAATGCAAAAACACTTATAGCACAAGGCGCCAAAGTGATTGACGTTCGCTCCAAAGCTGAGTTCGCAAGCGGGCACTTCGAAGGCGCGGTAAACATTCCGCTGGATCAGATAGATCAAAAAGCATCAACACTGAAGAAAGAGCAAGCCTATATACTATGCTGTCGCAGCGGCATGCGCAGCGGTTTGGCTACTTCTAAACTGAAAGCACTCGGCTTTACCAATGTGCACAATGGAGGATCATGGACATCTCTCTAGCAGCAAATCTTCATGATATCGTTGCGGCCTGTAAAAAAATTCTTCTTTCTATGACTATGCTTTGACAATTTGACAACTACTGCCACTGGCAGTGCATGATGGAGATGGAATCCGTGCCGTTGTGATAACACTTGGTGTACAATTTTATTTATCCCATCTTCATGGAATAACTTGCCACCGCATTGCAAAAAAAACTTATCATAGCGGGCGGTGGCGCAGCAGGCTTCTTCGCAGCCATCAATGCGGCTGCAATGAATCCGCAGTTGCAAGTCATCATTCTGGAAAAATCGCAGCACGTACTGCAAAAAGTAAAAGTGAGTGGTGGCGGTCGTTGCAATGTCACACATGAATGCTACGAGCCACGAGAACTCATCAAAAACTATCCGCGTGGGTCGAAAGAACTGCTGGGCCCCTTCCACACTTTTCAGCCAGCCGACACGGTTGAATGGTTTGAAAGACGCGGAGTTCAGATAAAAGCTGAAGCTGATGGCCGCATGTTCCCCGCCACTAATTCTTCGCAAACCATTATTGATTGTTTTGAAAAAGAAGCAGAACGACTTGGCGTAAAGGTCTGGACAGGATGTGGAATAGCCAGTATTGAGCGAGCTAATGACCAATGGCAACTGCACCTTACCGACAAACAAATAATAGAAGCAGATGATGTATTGATAGCCACTGGAAATGGCGGCACCATATGGAATCAAATGCAAAAACTAGGACACACCATAATAGATGCGGTGCCATCACTTTTCACTTTCAACATCAAAGACACCCGCTTAGAAGGTCTTGCAGGCGTTGCCTCAGCACAAAGTGAGGTGCGGATAGAAGGCACCAAGTTTTCTGCCATAGGTCCAGTACTGGTAACGCACTGGGGACTAAGTGGTCCTGGAATACTTAAGCTAAGTGCCTGGGCCGCGCGCGAATTGGCCGGGGTCAATTATGACTTTATCATTCGCATCAATTGGGACACGAGGCTCAACAAAGAGTCGTGCATGGAGAATTTGAAAGAATTCAAAGCTGAGCACAGCCGCACGCAAGTCAAATCATACAGTGCAGCTAAAATTCCTCACCGCCTTTGGTGCTCTTTACTTGCAGCGCACCCAAATATCCTTGAAATGAACTGGGCAGATGTAAGCAATAAACATCTGGAACAAATCACCGAAGCCTTGTGCAGCGGTTACTTCCGTGTTACGGGTAAAAGTATTTTTAAAGAAGAGTTTGTGACCGCTGGTGGCATATCACTAAAAGAAGTAGACTTCAAAACGATGCGAAGCAAGGTGCTGCCCCGCATGTATTTCGCTGGCGAGGTACTGGATATTGATGCAGTCACCGGAGGATTCAACTTTCAGGCTGCTTGGACTACTGCATTCTTAGCTGCAAAAGCCATTGCGGGTGAATAATTTTTTCTTAGTGAAATCAAGTGTTTCAGAGCTCTTCATCCTTTTGCAATAAAATATGTTGAAAAAAAATGGCAACCCCCTTCTTTGGCTGCCGTCTTTCTTTCGGTTGCGCAGTAGTTATTCCAGATTGCTGCGTTGGTTTCAAAATTTTCCTTGCAGGTTTACAAAAAAGGGCTCTACAGTGAGTCCTTTTTTTTGTTTTGATTTTAGAAACGGTTAAGAAGTGCTGAGAAAAATATTCTCTAGGACATGGGCACGTAAATCAATTTCTTGGTTTCGAAAAACTCCTCTTTGAAATAATCAGAAAGTTCGAAAACCTGAGCGCTGCGACCTGCAGCCTTTAATTCTTCTTTCAAGTCGCCACCTTTCAGGCAAATGAGTCCATTTGGAATAGCGTTCTTGTTTTCTGCATTCATTTTTCCATTGCTCCAAGCCATCAGTTGCTTTAACTCAGCCACTGCTCTTGTAAGCACAAAATCAAATTTGCCTTTGGTAATTTCTGCTCGTTCGTGGTAAGCATCTACGTTCTCAAGACCAAGCTCAGCGGCTACTTCTTTCACCACTTTTATTTTTTTGCCAATGCTATCTACCAGCACAAACTGCACTTCGGGTTGCATGATGGCTAAGGGAATCCCCGGGAAGCCACCACCGGTGCCTATGTCCAAAACTCTGCTGTGCGGCTGAAAAGGAATGAACTTATAAATAGCAAGACTGTGGAGCACATGCCGTTCATACAGTTCCTCAATGTCCTTGCGTGAGATGACATTTATCTGCGCATTCCACAGCTCATACAATGGTTGTAGTTGTTCAAACTGAGCTTTCTGTTTTTCAGTAAGCCCTTTGAAGTAATGATGAATAATTTCAGATTTCATATTTCAGATTTCAAACCTGAAATCAATAACTATCTCGTGTGCTTTGCATCATCTGAAAGAGGAATTCGCGTGCACGAAATAATTGTGCTTTTACAGTACCCAATGGAAGACCTAATTCCACTGCTATTTCCTCGTATGCTTTTTCTTCGAAGTAACGAAGCTCCACTAACCTGCGGTAGCGCGGTTTCAATTTGTCCACTATTTCACGCATTTTAGTTATGCGTTCTTCTTTCTGGAGTGCCTCGGCAGGATCCAGAACGCTGTCTTTCACGCTTATCTCTATGGTGTCGCCATCATCGGTTTGAAAACCCGCATCAATGCTGATAGCGCGAATGCGCTTTTTACGAATGAAGTCTATGCAGTTATTGGTTGCTATTTTGAACAGCCATGTAGAGAAGGCAAACTGTGGTGTGTATTGATCCAACCTGCGAAAGGCTTTGCCAAAAGCCTCTACTGTCAAATCGTCTGCATCGTCTTTGTTATTGACCATTTTGAGCAGCATGAAGTAGATAGGCTCGCGGTAGCGGGACATCAGCTCTGCATAAGCTTTTTGGTCTTTGTCAGCAAGGGCGCGTTGCACGAGGTGATAGTCGTATTGCCCCTTCTCACTTAGGTGATCAATCAATTCCATTTCTGAGGTTTTCTAACCAAGTTAGTAAGGTATAAGCCAAGATTCAAGGTGTGCAGATGTACTTCCAGAAAGGGTGCAAGCCACACTAAATCCTTTCGTTGTGCAAGTCTCACTGCTACTTTGTGCAAGGTAACTATTTGAGTTATGTAGCGCAGCAGCAACACTCCACTTACTAACAACACGCCTGTTTGAAAAACAATAGCTGCGGCATAACCCACGAACATCAACACAAAACTTAATGGCCACAGCATCAGCATTGTTTTGTGTTGTGGTTTGTAAAGTGGTGTGGTGGTGAAGTGTCTGCGCTTTTGAGCGAACCAGTCGCTCCAAGTCTTCTTGGGTTCTGATATAGTATGAGCTTCGGGCACATTCACCACGGCAGTATTGCGTGATGTGGTCACCTGATTGATAAATAAGTCGTCATCACCACTGGATATGCTGTAGTGATTTCTGAATCCTCCCACTTTGAAAAAGACATCCTTTGTGTAACAAAGATTTCTGCCAACACCCATATAGGGTTTTCCGCAACGTGCAAAACCGATGTAGCTGGCAGCAATCATTAAGGTATCAAAACGAATAATCTTATTAAGCCAACCAGGGTAGCTGATGTAAGGTGAGACACCTAGAACTATTTGGGTCTGATCATTTACTTGAGCCACCATTTGCTTTATCCATTGGTTGGTAAGAGGTACACAGTCAGCATCGGTAAGCAAAATGATTTCATGTTTTGCAGCCTTGATGCCCAAGGTGAGCGCAAATTTTTTGCCCTGCATGTTTTGCTTTTCCTCATCCAGATTCAATACACGCATATCAGGATAACGCACTTGCAAGGCCTTTAAAATGCCTTCTGTATCGTCCCAACTGCTGTCATTCACTACCACCAGTTCAAACTCTGGATAATCCTGCTCCATAATTACCGGAACGTGTTCAATAAGGTTTTTCTCCTCATTGCGCGCGCACACCACAATTGAAACAGGTTTGCGATTAGACAATTCTAATTTGTTTTTCTGCGCTGATTTAAGGTAGTAATGCAGGAGGTAGACGACCTGTATTATCCATGCAATAGCGAACAACGCAGCCCCCGATACCCCCCAAATGTTGTCTTGTAAAAATTTAATCATTGTCAGTTCAGAGCATGCTTAGATAGCGGGGTGCAAAGTATGTTCGCGCTTAGTGGTAGAAAAGAAAAAGGCCGCCAATGGCGGCCTACTTATTCACACGTGAAGTTGAATATCAACTATTCGGATAGTTCAATATCGGTAGTTCAATTTGTTTTCTGAATCACCATCTATTATCAACTTCACTGCTTGAGAACTGGGCGTTTGAATGGTTTTCAAATCGAAAGTGAGTGTCTTGGTTATCAATGCGCGGCATTTGTCATCTTTGCTTTCATGCTCAACATGAAGATTAAGCTGAGGCGGCATACTCTTCAACCAACGCATATTGGTATTAAGAGTAAAAACATGGTCTTCGCAACCACCTCCATATTGCACTTCAAGGTAAAGAGTGTCACCCCCTACCCTCTTAGACAGCATGGTAAACGCATCGGTGCTGCCAGACCACACGTACTCACTATTGATAGTGATGGGCTCGAGCGATGATTTGTCCTCTGTTGTTCCTTTCACTTCTTCCACCGTTGATTTGTTTGTATCAGTTGGTACTGATTTCCTTTTGCAACAAGACACCACAATTAGCGAAGAAGCAATAACAGCAATGATGATTGATTTTTTCATAAATGATAAATAAAGCGGTCAAATGTATAAGACTCGTCTTTTTAAGAATGATGCCATATTTTGCAGGCAGCGCTTTTTTGCGTCATCATTTGCCAACTCTCTTGTAATCACTTACCCACTTACAAACATTCCCTATAAATTCGCCTCATGGTTCTTCTTTATATACTTCTTGGCCTTGCATCGGGTTTTGTAATAGGGTATTTGCTTGTTTCCTTGAGATCACAAAAAGAGGTAGAGACGAGAGTGCAGCAGCACCCCATAACAAACGATCTCCGAAGAACTGCTGCACAACTTCAAACAGAGTTAAAAAGTGAGCGTGAAGAAAAACAGAAGTATTCCACAGCATTGGCAACAGCTAAAGCAGAGCTGGAAGGATTGAAAGAAAAACTGGCAACACAATTGAAAGATGTGCAGGAGTTGAAAGTTCAATTCAAGGTAGAATTTGAGAATCTTGCCAACAAGATTTTCGAAGACAAATCAGAAAAATTCAAACAGGAAAATCGCGATCAGTTAGATATTGTTTTAAATCCTTTCAAAGAAAAATTGCGTGACTTTGAAAACAAAGTGGAAAAGGTTTACAAGGAAGAAAATTCAGAACGAATAAATCTTAAGGCGGAATTGAAGCAGCTCTCTGAATTGAACAAGCAACTGAGTGGTGACGCAAACAACCTGGCCACCGCATTGAAAGGCAGCAACAAGCACCAAGGTAATTGGGGTGAAATGATTCTTGAAAAAATTCTGGAGCGCAGCGGACTACAGCAAGGAGTGGAGTATGAAACTCAGCTAACAGATGAAAATGCCAGTGGCGAGCGCATACGTCCTGATGTGGTTGTGCATCTGCCAGATGGAAAACACATCATTGTAGACTCGAAGGTCTCGCTTATTTCTTACAACAACATGATAGCTGCGGAGACGGATGATGAACGTGACCGTTATTTAAAAGCGCATACTGAAAGCATCCGTGCGCATATCAAGCAGTTGAGCGACAAGAACTACCACACTGCTAAAAGTCTAGTAGTGCCAGATTTCGTTTTACTCTTCATGCCCATTGAGGCTGCATTTTCATGCGCTATGCAAGTGGACTCGGAGCTATACAATTACGCTTGGGATAAAAAAGTAGTGCTTGTTTCCCCCACTACTTTGCTCGCAACATTGCGCACTGTTGCCAGCATATGGACACAAGAAAAACGAACACGAAATGCGGAGGAAATAGCATTGGAAGCTGGAAAGCTCTACGACAAATTCGTTGGTTTTGTGGAAGATCTGATTGATGTGGGTAATAGGATGAACTCCGCAAAAAAATCATATGATGATGCCATGAACAAATTGAGTGTTGGAACTGGTAACCTCGTAAACCGAGCAGAAAAGATGAAAAAATTGGGCGCCAAAAACACAAAAGAAATAAATGTGAAACTCGCGGAGCGCTCCCAGGAAACAGACCTGCTGCTTTAGGAAAACGAATGATTTCTGCAAAAAAAACATATTATCTTACAACAGTCTATTCATTGCTTCTTGTCGCTTTGAGCATCTTGGTGTCCTGCAACA
Organism: Flavobacteriales bacterium; assembly: GCA_031414655.1. Classification (GTDB taxonomy): domain Bacteria; phylum Bacteroidota; class Bacteroidia; order Flavobacteriales_D; family Sanyastnellaceae; genus JANNVZ01. The sequence continues at coordinate 599,552 of JANNVZ010000013.1, read as the reverse complement.
TCACATCGCCAACACAAAGTGGTTCTTACAAGATGTTGTATGACTACCAAAGCAATGTGCTTCATCCCGAAATTATACTTTATCACTTTAGCGATGACTCTTCGACCATACACTTTAGAATAAAATCGAACGAGCTTCTTTACTCACGTGCCACGGCTGAAGCACCCTTCTTAGCCAAAATCAAATTGAAATGCATCACTTTCAATGAGACAGGCGGAATAGCAGATACTACAAGCTTAACTATCACTGACTATGCCCGCAGCCAGCAAGGATGGCTGCTGGGTCAATTCAATATAGCGCTGAAAGCCGGAAGTGTCAATCTGGTGGTGGAATGCTCCGATGTGAAAAAAAACTCTTTCGCTCAATCTTACATCAAATCTGAAAAGCAGAATACCTATTCGCCACAGAACTACCTGATGGTTGATGCCCACTCTGAAGAGCCTTTGTTTGGTTCATTTGCAGATGATAACCAAGTGGTGAAGGTGATCTCAAATCGGAACAAAGGCAACACTTCATCCTTTTATGTCGGTCAATATTTGGGTGAGATGAAACTGCCTCCGCCACCCTTTAGCACCTCCACTCCAGAAATGCCTGACCTAACTAAAACCAATCTGGAAGTATTTGAAACGGACAGCGCTGGTAACCAATTTTTTCTTGCTGAGGAAGGCCTGTACCTCGTAACACATGACCCAGAGAAAAAGAATGGAGCCATCATCCATTCCTCCAACAATTTCTATCCTGAAATAAAGGCTATCGAACAGCTGCCTTTTCCGCTTCGCTACATCACTACCAGAGTAGAGTTTGATGACATAAAAGACAATTACTACCCAAAGAAAAAAGTAGATGAGTTTTGGCTAGAATGCGCAGGAAGTAAAGAGCGCGCGCGCGATCTCATTCGCATTTATTACAACCGTGTGGAAGAGGCTAATTATTACTTCGGCAATTTCACGGAGGGTTGGCGCACAGACAGAGGAATGATTCACATCGTTTTCGGAAACCCAACACGTATTGTAAAACAACAGACTTACGAAACATGGATTTACGGTGAAGAAGGCCAAGCAACAACTCTCACTTTTGTTTTCAAGAAACAAGAGAGTGCATTGAGTCCGAATATCTATGTACTGAACCGCGATCCCGCATTCAAACAATACTGGGAAAAACAAGTAACCAGTTGGCGCAATGGAAGAATCTACAATGAATAATATATCTATGGCCGAGGATGCTCGTGTTTCAATTTGAAACGCTTCCTTGTCAAGTTCGGGGTGGCAGCTTTAATGAGCAATCAAATGATATCACCGATAATAGTCAACACCAATAAAATTTAACTCTCTCAATTGAAACTAAAAGAAATTATTGACAGCCTGGAAACGCTTGCCCCGCCATCGTTGCAAGAGAGCTATGACAATAGCGGTTTACTCGTAGGCTCTGCAGATATGGAAATTACTTCTGCGCTTGTTTGTCTTGATAGCACGCCAGAAGTGATAGCTGAGGCAGTTCGTAAAAAATGCAATCTTGTGATAGCACATCACCCCATCATCTTTTCTGGACTAAAAAAAATAAACGGTAAGAGTTATATAGAGCGAACTGTAATAGAGGCTATAAAAAATGACATTGCAATCTATGCCATTCATACCAACTTGGACAATGTTCAGAATGGAGTAAACAAAGCGATTGCGGAAAAACTGGGGCTCATCAACACCAAAATTCTAGAGCCAAAAACCAACTTATTAAAGAAGCTTGCTGTGTTTGTGCCACTTGCCAATGCGGATGAAGTGCGCAATGCAATCTTCAAAGCTGGCGCTGGCCATATAGGCAACTATGACGAGTGCAGTTTTAACACCAATGGAACAGGAACTTACTTGCCCGGAGAGAACTCGCATCCCGTTAAAGGCATTGTAGGAGCTCGGCATTCAGAACCTGAAACACGCATTGAAGTCATATTGCCGGAATGGATACTGAACCAAGTTCTGCACTCTATCAAAAAAGTGCACCCTTATGAAGAGGTCGCCTATGATGTGTATCCACTTAGCAATCAATTGGCAACAACAGGCAGTGGCATAATAGGCGAATTGGCAGAATCCGTGGAGGCAATTGCTTTTTTGAACCATCTGAAAACAGTGATGAAAGCAGGAGCTGTTCGTCACACTGCCATTCACAAAAAAGAAATAAAGCGAATAGCCGTGTGCGGTGGCAGCGGAAGTTTTATACTGAACGCTGCCATCAACTTGCAGGCCGATTTGCTTGTGACCGCAGACTTCAAATACCACCAATTTTTTGATGCCGATGGCAAAATTATCATTGCCGACATCGGACACTATGAAAGTGAGCAGTTTACGATTCCGCTCTTGGGTGATTGGTTGAAGGCGAAATTCCCTACTTTCGCCACCCATTTTACAGAGGTGAATACAAACCCTGTAAGCTATTTGTAACTAAAGACATGGCAAAGAAACCCGTAAAAGCAAAGGCAGCAAAAAAGCCCGCTAAACCCGCAAAGGCAAATAAGCCAGCGGTAAAAGCGAAAGCTTCTAAGCCTGCCAAAGCGTCCAAGCCAGCTAAGGCTGGCGGTTCGGCCAAGAAAGCGAAAGCAACTAAGCCCGCTGCGAAGCCCGCGAAAAAAGTAACTGTGAAAAAAGCAACCGTGAAGAAGGTTGCGAAGCCAGTAAAACCAATTAAAGCATCAAAACCTGCCAAAAAAGTAGCGAAACCGTTGATAAAGGTTTCAAAAGCTGCCAAAGGCAAGGTGATAAAGCCGTCCAAAGTTTCCAAACCCGTTAAGCAAGTAAAAACCGTTAAAAAGGTTGCCCCAGCCAAAGCGGTGAAGCCAGCAAAGGCATTGAAGCAGACAAAGCCTGTGAAAGCAGTGATAGTCGAGAAAAAGGTTCAGGTACCTGCACCCAAAATTGCTCCTGCCAAGCCAATAATAGTTGAGAAAAAAGCTGAAGAGCCAATACCAGCTGCACCAGTGAAAACGGTGGAGCAGCAAATGCAAGAAAAGGCAAAAGCAACAGCAGTTGTTACCAATAAGAGCACGGGTAAAAAGGAAGAGCTATTTGTACCAAAATACCAATTGCCAGCGCCCGTAGAGACCTTCAAACCCATGCGCACCAAGCCGGTTATTATACCGGACAATCACTCCAAACCCGTGGCTAACCCCATTTACGTTGCGCCCAAGCAAGAAGGAAAGCCATCTATCAAGTTCGCACCCATGGCAGTGGTGGAGCGTGCCCCAGAGAAAGAAAAGAAACACCAACAGGAAGATATAGAAGATATGAAAACATCACCCAGACTCGCCTTTAAAGATGGCGATGACAAAAAAGGAGGCATTAGCATCGAGAACAAACTTCGCGCGCTATATGACATCCAATTGATTGACACACGAATAGACAAAATACACGCTATGCGTGGTGAGTTGCCGCTGGAAGTAGAGGACTTAGAAGCAGAAGTAGAAGGATTGGAGACTCGCATTCTGAATTCTAGTAACGAAGTTAAACATCTTGAAACCGAAATATCGAATAAGAAGATAGGCATCAAAGATTCTGAAAACCTTATCAAGAAGTACAAAGAGCAGTTGAACAATGTGAAAAACAATCGTGAATTTGACTCATTGAACAAAGAGACAGAATTTCAGGACTTGGAAATTCAATTGCACACCAAACGTATCAAAGAATTTCAGGCACAGAAAATTGCAAAGGAAGAGTTGCATGCAGCAGCTGAGGCCAAATTGAAAGAACGTAAAAGCGATTTGAAAATAAAGAAGAACGAACTGGACGAGATAATTAAAGAAACCGAAAAGGAAGAAAAAATACTTCGCAAAAAAGGTGATGAAGCACGCAAGTTGATAGAAGAAAGATTGCTAAGTGCTTATGAGCGTATTCGTGCTGGTTCGCCTAACAAAATGGCGGTAGTACCTATCGAGCGTGAAGCTTCTGCCGGTTCATTTATTCAACTTCCACCACAGAAGCAACTGGATGTTGCTGCGCGCAAACGTGTAATAGTAGACGAGCACAGTGGCCGTATTCTGGTAGATGCTGACCTAGCTAGGGAAGAGCAGGAGAAAATGGATGCCTTGCTAGATAAGGAACTTAGAAAGTAATTTCTTACACCTCTTATAAAAGGAAAGTCCCGTCTCGGTAAGACCAAGACGGGACTTTTTGTTGTGTTAAAATATTATTTACTCCGTGTAACCAAACATCTTCAGTTTTCCCATATCATTTCTCCAGTTGTCATCCACCTTCACGTGAGTGGTCAGCATCACCTTCTGACCCGCAAATGCCTCAATGTCTTTGCGCGCTTGTGTGCCAACCCGTTTCAGATTGCTACCTTGATGACCTATCAATATGCGCTTCTGCGACTCGCGCTCTGTGTATATAATGGCTCCTATGCGAAGCAGGCCCGCTTCTTCTTTGTAATCCTCTATTCGCACTTCGCATGAGTAAGGAATTTCCTTTTCATAGTTCATGAAAATTTTCTCTCGAATGATTTCACTCACGAAAAAGCGCATTGTGCGGTCGCTCATTTCATCCTTTGGGAAATAGGGTGGCGACTCCGGCAGTACTTTGATAATCTGGGCAAGCAACTCCTTTGTATGAATTTTCTCCAAAGCAGAAACGGGGAAAATCTTAGCATTGGGAAGCAAGGCTGCGTATTGCTCAAAGGATGCATTAACGCCTTCATTGCCCACCAGATCGTATTTGTTGAGCACTACAAAAACGGGAATGGAAGTCTTGCTGATTTTGGCAAGTGTGGCTTCGTGAAAGGGCTTCTTTTCAGCAGAATCAATAACGAGCAAAATAAGGTCCGCATCTTTCAAAGCGCCTGTAACCGCCTTCATCATGCCTTCTTGTAACTTGTACTTTGGCTCTAATGCACCAGGAGTATCACTGTACACTATCTGGTAGTCATCACCATTCAAAATGCCCATTATGCGGTGGCGTGTGGTCTGTGCCTTTGGTGTTACTATGCTGAGTTTCGTGCCCAGTAAAGCATTCATCAAGGTAGATTTTCCGGCATTCGGGTTGCCGATGATGTTTACAAAACCCGCTCTGTGTATGGCTTCCAAGATAATTTAAAATGAAATGATTGAGGCTGTGAAACTACTCTATATTTGCCCGCCTTTAGAAAAAGGAATTGATGTTGGGTTTTGGAAGTTGCGAGCTTTGAATTGATTTTTCTTGAAATAATGATATTGCGGGGTGGAGCAGTTGGTAGCTCGTTGGGCTCATAACCCAAAGGCCACAGGTTCGAGTCCTGTCCCCGCTACTAAGCAAGAAGACCGCCCCTTACGGGTCGGTCTTCTTCATTTTATGGCTCCGTAGTTTAATGGATAAAACGAGGGTTTCCGGTACCCTAGATAGCGGTTCGATTCCGTTCGGGGCTACTAGCAAAAGGCTTTCAGGTTGCTGAAAGCCTTTTTCTTTTGATTGTCCTGATTTTTTTCTAAGTGAATACTTAGTATTAGATAAATCTTCGAGATTTTATAGTCCTATAAAATGCTTCCGCCCTTACACTCACTCATAGCCAATATGCCTTGGTCAAACCACACAACTGCTCAGAAATATTTTTAATTGCGCTCCAATTGCCTGTGGAGTAATGGATGATATGGAGTTGATTCCGCGGATTAGGACCACAGGTAAATCATTAGGGCATTCTGCCACATAATGGCCCTTTTGGAGAAATTACCATGAGCTTCCGCCACCTAGTGTCCCCTTTGGGATGATTTTCTGCGCAAGACATTGCTCTAAAAGGTAAGCAGTTGGTTCGATATTTAATTTCAAAAAAGCCAATTATAGCGCTAGGTTCGCGCCCCTTTAGTTTTATGCGCGAAAAACATAAAATAGCAGTTATTATGTCGGTTTTCGACACCCCTTTTGTAATGGTCAAAAGGGCAATAGACTCAGTCTTAAATCAAAACTTTCAGGACTTTGAGTTTATCATTATTGATGACGGAAGTAAAAATGATTCTCAGAATCAGATTTTGAATTACGTTATAGAACATGAAAACAAAATCACCTATTTGCGACATACCAATTCGAGTCAGTCGAAATCTATTAATCGAGGCGTTTTGATAGCAAATAGTGAATTCATTACTGTGATAGATGCGGATGACGAATACAAAGTGAACCACTTGGAGCGTTGCTTAGCTGAAATTAAATCGTTGGATTTAATAGCTTCTACAACAGAAACCATTGTAGATACTGACTCTGATTACTACGTTCCGGATCGGTTCGATAGAAACGAGGTGATTCATGTGGATGACTGCATTTTGTTTGCGACATTGTTTGGGAAGAAGGAAGTTTTCTCAAGCCTTCTCTTTCATAATATGTATGGAGCAGACGCGCATTTTTATGAACGCGCTAGTAAGCAGTTCGCGGTTGCAAAACTGGATTTAAGAACCTATATCTACTACAGAAATATTCCAAATAGTACAAGCGCCCGAGTGAAAAGCTTGAGTTTAAATTGAAATCTCCCAACGATATTACGGTTGCAAAAAATGTCATACTAGGCTGCCACATCACTGGTGTCTACGATGTTAACAGGAATGAGATTTTAGCACGAGATGATTTTTCGATTGTGGAGTTATGGGCCAGCTCTATCAAGCGATTGAATCTTCAGGCCATATTATTTCACAATCATTTCTCTGAGGCAACAATTCAAAAAAACGAATCATCAAATTTGGTTTTTGTAAAGGTTGATTACAACAAACGTTTTAATCCGAATGTATTCCGCTATTTCGTTTACACTGAATTTTTAAAGGCCTATTCAAATGGTATTAAAAATCTCTTTTTTACAGATGTTGGGGATGTAGAAGTTTTGAAAGACCCTTTCGCTCAATCGCTGTTTTTGGAAAAAAACGACTTCATTTTTTGCGGAGATGAACCCACCATTTTAAGCACGGGTTGGATGAAAGAACACGGTTGTCACCTGAGAGAAAAAATTCAGGATTATGCTGAAATTGAAGAGAAATTTAAAAGTGAAACACTCTTGAACTGCGGTATAGTGGGTGGAAGTCAGCTCCGAATGCAAATTTTACTTGAGCAAATTTGGGAGATACACGCCACGTACAATTATGACAATAAAACAGCTTTTACAGGGGATATGGGTGCCTTCAATTATGTAATTCGAAAATTGTACAATGAAAAAGTAGTGCACGGTTCACCCGTTAATTCTGAATTTAAGGCATATCACGACAACGGCACAAATTGGTTCATGCATAAATGAAATACAATGTCTGCGCTGCCACTGGCTTAAGCTCACGGCAAATGAATCGTGTATGACGGGCTTTAGCCAAATGTCTTAATCATTTTCTTTCTCCAACTTCTCAATCGTCCGCTTCGCTTCGGCCAGCCGTATCTGCTTGTTCTTCTCCACCAACTTATGTGTAGCCCACTTCTCCACTCGGTGATGCAGTGGCACAAGCAATGCTGCAATACATACCAGCGCCAATAGCATCAACACAGGTGAATGGTGCGTTACCCTTTCCAAAAATGGATGCAACAACAAGTTGAGAAACTCGAACACGATGAGCAAAGCAACAACACCCAAAAATGAAATAAGCCGCGTGTTGGTGATGAAACTTCTGCTGAGAAGAAGAAAGATGATGATGAATGAAATGATGCCAAAGCCGATGAGAGCGAATTGAAGATTTACCTTTCGCTTTTGTTCATCGTCTGATTTTTTTGCAGCTTCTTCCATTACCCGCAACTGTTCTTTGAATGCCATTGCCTGCATTGCGTTCAGGTTGTCCTGATTAAAAACGGACTCTCTGATTTTAGATTCAACTTTAGAATAATGGTAGGCACTGTCAGTCTGATTAAGCTTGTCGAACAACTGCTTCTTGTATAAGGCAGCCGTTAAGTTGATATTCAAATTCTGAGTTTTAAGTGCGAAGCTCCAAAATTTCTCTGTCTGTAACTTGACTTCATCCATTCTATCAGTCTGGATTAGAAAAGGGATGTACCTGTTGTAAAATGTTTCTTTTCTAAAGTCAGTTGAATCCGAGAGGTTTTGCGCTTTTTTCCAATAAACATCAGCTAAGTCAGTCTCATTCATGCGAGCATAAGTAGCGGCCAATAAAGTCTGCATCTGAAGTTTGAAGAGACGGGTTTTGAGCCGTTCACTCGTTTGTGCAGCAGCTTGTACATAAAAAAGGGCTGAATCCAATTGGCCTTTTTCTAGAAAGTATGTTCCCATGTTTCTTTGATACTGCACCAACATATGGTCGTACTTAGGTGAAGTTTTATCCGGAAGGTTCTCTCCACCTGTTTTGGTGTATGTATAGAACTTGTCGAAATTCCTGAGGCTGAAATACCTACCCGCTAAATCAAAATAGAGTGAACTGATTCTCCGCTTGTCATTGAATTTTTCGGCAAGAGGTATTGCCTTGAAATAATACTCCAGTGCGGTGGTGTTATCACCCTTTTCTATAGCGAAATAGTAACCAATCCAGTTATAGCTGGTTGCCAGCAGCGAATCGCTTTTTAGTGATTGTGCTATTTGCAACAGGTCAACGCATAAAGCGGAGTCAACAGTGTTGCTGCCATAAGAATCAACGTTTTCCAGGTACTTAATGGCTGCCGTGAAACGCTCCAATGGATTTTTGTAATTGGCCAATGCTGCTCTTGCACTATCTGAAGTATGGTCTTGTGCAAACGCAATCTGAAGGCAGGATAGAAAGGAAAGAAGGGTTAAAACACGCTTCATGATTCAATCATTTTGGTTGTTTTCTAGTTTCTCTATCGTCCGCTTCGCTTCGGCCAGCCGTATTTGTTTATTCTTCTCCACCAACTTATGTGTGGCCCACTTCTCAACTCGGTGATGCAGCGGAACAAGTAATGCTGCAATGCACACCAACGCCAACAACATGAGCACGGGGGAGTGGTGCGTTACTCTTTCTAAAAACGGATGAAGCAATAGATTGAGAAACTCGAACACAATTAACAAAGCCACTACTCCAAGAAATGAAATAAGCCGTGTGTTGGTGATGAAACTTCTGCTGAGCAACAGAAAGATGATGATGAATGAAATAATGCCGAAGCCTATGAGTGCGAATTGAAGGTTTTGATTACGCTGGTCTTCCGCTGCCTTTTTTTCCGTGTCCAGTTCTTGCTGCCGCAACAATGCACTGAAACTTGCCGCCTCAATTGCTTTTACCTTTTCCCTACTGAAAAGTGAATCTTTCACGGCTCCTGCCAATCGGTAATATGTATTTGAACTGTCCTGCCTGCCCATTGCATCAAAACTTTTGTACAAGTATTGGTAGGCACGCAATTGCTGCGGAATATCATTTGACTCAATGGAAAATGGAAGTGAGCGATGTGCATAATAAATGGAGCTGTCATATTGTTGCATTCCAAGGTATGCCTGCGCATAATCATTGTTGAACCAGGTATTCCAAGTCAACAAAGCTTTCCTGCTACGTGGAGCCATATACTGATTCGCCTTTTTGAGAAAAGGCATGGCAAGGTCATAATCTCCTCTGGCTATGTAGTTTTCAGCTATAGTGCTTAATGGACCCGAAAGAAGAGAATCATTTTTTAACTCATATGCGATATTCAATGACATTTGGGCATACGCCAATCCGGAATCAGGCATAAAAGCCATTGAATAAAGAGTTCCAATATTCTGGTAGGCGTACATCAATTCTCGTTTATCTCTTCTCGCCATATAAAACGGAATTTCTTCCTTACAGTATTTAATGGCAGCAGAGTGATTGTCAGTGGCTCCATATGCATCAGAGATAACAAAAGACGCTGCAAGCATAGCTGTTGTATCATTCCTTGATTTACATGATGACAAAACAGGCAAAGCCATATTCAATGCCGTTGCAAAATCGTTCTTGGCTTTTGCCCTCAATGCCAGAAACAATTGTGTATAATCAGCTCCGGCATCATCATTTTGTTTTTTGAAGTAAGCAATCAGCTCCAGCGATTTTTTAGTAAGTATGCTGTCGTTCTTCTCGAAAGAAAACAAATAGTCTTCTATGACATCAAATTTCACTATCCCATTGGATGCATGATATTTTGATAAAACACTATCGGGTGGCGCCTGCGCGTGCGGTTGCAAACTGTCAAACGCAACGATGGTTAGTAGCAGTAATAAATATTTTTTCACTTTCTTGTTATGATTAATTTTTAGTTTCCAACTTCTCTATCGTCCGCTTCGCTTCGGCCAGCCGTATCTGTTTGTTCTTCTCCACCAACTTATGAGTGGCCCACTTCTCCACTCGGTGATGCAGCGGAACAAGTAATGCTGCAATGCACACCAACGCCAGCAACATCAACACAGGTGAGTGATTCGTTACTCTTTCTAAAAACGGATGAAGCAACAAGTTGAGAAATTCAAAAACTATCAGCAACGCAACCACACCAAGAAATGAAATGAGCCGTGTGTTGGTGATGATACTTCTGCTGAGTAGCAGAAAGATGATGATGAATGAAATGATACCGAAGCCGATGAGGGCGAACTGGATGTTTTGATTGCGCTCTTGTTTTTCCTTCTCCTTTGCAGCTCCTATTTCCTGTTGCTTCAATTCGTTTTCGAAGGTGAGCGTTTGCATTTGTTGAATGTTTTTCTGGTTGTACAAACTATCGTTGGCGGCTATGTAAATGTCTTGGTACTTCAGCGTGCTGTCGCTGTTGGTTGTTCTGTAAAGAATTGAAAGGAGTTTTGCCGGCTTCAACGCTAGGTTAGAAAAAGCATTGTTCTGCACTGCGTCCAAGGCCTTTTTTGCGTACACCAACGCAGAGTCAGGTTGGGCGTTATCGAGGTAGTGTTGGGCAATCGCATTGTATGTTCTATTGAAATAACGAGGCGAACCCAATTTGTTTGCTTCCTCCAATGCCATATTGAAATAACTCACCGCCAACTCATCATTACCCATGCTGCTGTGCGTGCGCCCAAGATGTCCCAACACTGAACATAGGTATTCGCTATACTTAATTCTACGCATTAGGTCATAAGCACTTTGCGAGTATGTAAGCGCTGAGTCCAACTCGCCTTTATTGAGATATACCTCCCCTAAATTCATGAATGCAAGACTTTGCCCTACAAAATCCTTTTGCTTAAAACTGGTCTGCTCCACCCACTTGTACATGCTGATGGCTTTTTCATGCAGCCCCTGGTCTTTGTAGTTATGCGCTAAATCATGCGTGCAATCCATAATGGCCGCGGTGTCGACACTCTCCTGAGCCACTTGCACCGCTTGTAATGCAAACTCTAAACTCTTGATGGTATTCCCCATCATTCTGTAACTGTAGCCAATACTTGCAAGACTGTATGCTTCCGCTTTCTTGTCATTTGTTTTTCTTGCCTGCACCAAGAGTTTTTGATTAATCTTGAATGAGAGCAATGGATTTTTCTCTTGAAGGCTTCCAATAGATACAAGAATTTTTTTGACCTTGGCCGTGTCTTCAATCACTGCTTCGATGGATTGAAGAATGGCTTCTTCATTCAAAGGTGTGCTTTGGGAAATGGCAACCTTTGTTGCGAAGAAAACTGTAAGAAGTATGAGTACTTTTTTCATGGTCAATCAAAACTTTGATTCTAGTTCATAATCACTCAAGATGATATTCTTCCCTCAACACTTGCAGTAACCGCGCATTCACCTCAGCATATTTTTTGAAATGCAGTGTGCGTGTAGAATTCATCGCATTGAAGCAGTAGTTACCCAACTCATTGATGGTGGCTAGCCTGTCGAATTTCTCGGGCACATTAAACCGAAATGGAATGATGTCCATGCTTTTTTCGTACTTGTCCATTTCTTCAAACGTGGACAACTTGCCATCTTGGGTTAGTTGAGAATGGAACTCAAAATCATAATGACGCACTTGAATTGGGTTGATGTATTCCATTCTTACTTTTCCTTCGAGGTCTTGGCGGTCATTGATGTTGAGAATGGCAACAGAAATGTCGCCAATCAAATTTTGCAATTCATCGTTCTTGAAATAGCGCTGGGAACCTGAGTTTTTCAAATGCTCAAGTACAACCGTGCGTGGTTCAAAGTAGGATGGTGAGCGAAACAGTATACCATATAAGAAATTGATTTGAAACGTTTTTGAGACATCGGTTAGGCTGCTGTCAGCAAAATATTTCATAAGGTATTTCAGTGAATTTTCTTGCTTGATCCTGTTGAGGGTCTTTGCATGAATGTTTACCGAGTCATTTTTCAATTCGTAGTAAAAGCTGCGGGCCAATTCCTTCGCCCTGTCCTTCTCAATCTTATGCTCCAGTTGATACTCTGCCAGAAACCCGCAGAACACCGCGAGGAAAAGCATGAAGAATTGGAAGATGTATTCTTTCCATTTTGATTTGGAGTGGATGTGGCCGTGGTGGTGTACTTCCATTGGGGTAGATTCAGGTGTGGGTTCTAAAAGTTCGGGTTGGTTTTCGGGTGCAGCGTTTTCCGGTTCGGGTGCAGTTGTTTCTTCAGAGATTATTTCCTTCGGAATTTCCTCTGATGGCTGCTCTTGGTTCATGTGCTCGTTTTCTGCCATGGGTTATTATAGGTGATATTCCTTTTTCAACAAAGCAATTAACTGAGTTGCGTCCTTTTTTAACTCTGTTTCCTTGAATGACACGATTTTGTATGTAGATTTTAGTTTGCGTATCATATTATTAAACTGTCCCAGCAATACTTTGTCATTTGTGAAAAGATAATTTCTGTTCCCTTGTTCCAATTCCGGTATCGATTTTAATTTCTTGTCTTTTTCCAGTCCATCCTCATCAATCAAATCCAGCATTAATTTTCCGTTATAGGAAAATTGATTATCTAGGCTCGGAATATCAACGTTAACGACATCCCTTATTTTCCAATCATAGTTTACAATTCCGTTTAAAGCTGCTTGATTTCTTATCAGGCGCATTGCACCGGAGTATTTAAGTTGTTCCATTGTCCGGTCAGAATAAATGAAATCAGGATAGCCTCTAATTGATTGAAGATTCCGGTGTACAGTATCATTATATCCTTTTGAAAATTTACCGTACATGCTCAAAAGAGTATCTAACTGTAAACCTTTGAATTGATATATGTCTATGCAGTAAGCCAAATTTGTGGTGTCTTTTTGCAAATCTTCAATCATAGATTTGATATAAACAATCTCTCTATCTCTTTCTATCTTATGCTCCAACTGATATTCTGCCAAAAACCCGCAGAACACGGCAAGAAAAAGCATGAAGAATTGAAAGATGTATTCTTTCCATTTTGATTTGGAGTGGACATGTGCGTGGTGGTGTACTTCCATAGTCTTTTCTTCTGAATTTGGGCTTGATGTTTCCTTTGATGGCGCAGGAATTCCTTGCGCCTCCGGTTCCTTCTTTAGTTCAGCAGGAATGTTTGGCTTTCTTCTATGATTTTTACGTCTACTCATAGATTATTCAAAGTGATATTCACGCTTAATGAGTTCCAAAAGTCGCTGTAAACTTTTTGCTCTTTCATTACACTGCTGAGTTTGAAGCTTACGTGCACCATAGTAGTATTGGGCACTCGTAAGAAAAATATTTATGTCCTGCTGGTTGGTGGTTACAAGTTTGAGTGAATCACCCAATGGCACTTGTCTGTCTTTAAAGATTTGAAATAGTACTTGTGCGTCCAACACTTTTCCGGCTGCTTGCATATATTCTGCAATCCTGTCCCTTATTACGCTGTTTTGCAATTCAATCCCTTGCAATGAAAAATAATAGGCTGAAATACTGTCAGCAACTTGCTGATTTCTTATCAATCGCAGATGCCCGGAGTGCTTCATCTGTTCATAGGTGCGTGAGTTGGATTTCATGAAATTATTGGTATTCATTGTAGCCGCCCTTGCCAAATAGTAAATCCTGTTAAGATGCAAGTCTCTGTCTGTACTATTCATAAGCAGCATCAGTGAATCAATAGTAGGAATAAAGTATTGATATGAAATCGTTTCATATTCTGCAAAGTGAACTACATCCTCTTTCAAATCTTCATGCAGGTTTTTCATGTAAACCTTTTCTCTATCCGCTTCAATCTTATGCTCCAACTGGTACTCTGCCAAAAACCCGCAAAACACCGCAAGGAAAAGCATAAAGAATTGGAAGATGTATTCTTTCCATTTTGATTTGGAGTGGATGTGGCCGTGGTGGTGTACTTCCATTGGGGTAGGTTCTGGGGCTGGTTCTAAGAGTTCGGGTTGGTTTTCGGGTGCAGCGGTTTCGGCTGCAGTAGTTTCTTCAGAGATTATTTCCTTCGGAATTTCCTCTGATGGCTGCTCTTGGTTTTTGTGTTCGTCTTCTGCCATGATTTATTCCAAGTTGTATTCCTTTTGAATGTCACCTATCAATTTTTCAGCAGATTTCTTGTTGAGTGCCAGCCAGAAGTTGTATTGCTTAAGCCTTATTTCCGATTGAACTATCATCGTATAGTAGGTTTCCAAATCTTTTGGGTCATATTTCAGTAATTGCAAAGGAGGTTGGTAGTAATGAATATTTTGGAAATTGTAACTACTCTTATAAGTGGTTTCGCTGATGGTATCGAAAGATGATATATAGTCATCTAATCCGAGAAAACTGAAAATTTCATCGCCTTTGCCTTTCAAAGCTTCGTTTTGCTCAGCTGTCGGTAATTTCTCTCGTGCTGCGTACACTTTTCTTTCATAGTAGTCGCCCAGTTCACTCACTAATTTTTGATTATTCAACAGACGCATATTTCCCGAATGTTTGAGCTCCATTATTGCCGATGTATTTACAACAGCCTCAGAATATTGGCCTGCATATTTCAAGGAAAAATAATACAGTGCATTGTTGTTACCCGAACCGGTGATTGCGTATTTCAACTCAGTCCTTAAAGAATCTAGACCTTTGGTGATTTCGATATTGTTGATGAAATTTTTATCGTAACGAATAATGTCATACTTCAAATTTTCAACCAGCTCTTTGATGTTTAGTTTCTCTCGGTCACTCTCAATCTTATGCTCCAGTTGATACTCCGCCAGAAACCCGCAGAACACCGCAAGAAAAAGCATGAAGAATTGAAAGAAATATTCTTTCCATTTGGATTTGGAGTGGATGTGGCCGTGGTGGTGTACTTCCATTGGGGTAGGTTCGGGTGTGGGTTGGTTATCAGCAGTGGGCTGGGGTTCTGCTTCTCGATTATCGTAGGTTTCGGAATTTGAGAATTCCTGTCGCGGCTTTCGCTTGTCATCAGGAGGAATTCCTGGTGGCTCTATTTCTTCGCTCATTTGGTCGGGGTTGTTATGGAAGCAAACATATTAAAAGCGCAATGAGCCTTAAACCCATCTCACAACCCTTATCTCACTCCCTCCACATATAAGGAAACAACACCCAACTGAGCACCAGAGAAAGAATGTTGAGCACTATAAGTACCAACAGGTTAAGGCCATTGCTCTCCATGCTTACACCCTCCAAAGCAAGAGTTGTATGACGCACCGTAGTTACAAGCAATGGTATGATAACAGGGAAGCCAAGTATGGCTACCAACCCAACCCCTGCACCGCTTTTGTAAGCAAGCCCCGAAACAAATGTGAGCGCAAGACCAAGACCTGAGCTGCCCAGCAACACTCCTAGTACAAACTGAAAGACATCTGCTGTCTTCAATACTTCGGTACCAAAGAAGAGGAGAAAGAACAAAACACTTGCAAGGTTGAGCAGCGCAACAAGCACAGCGTTGTATATGGCTTTGCTCACTATCACCTGTCGCGGACTGGCAAGTGAATAGAGATATAGATGAACACCGCCACCCTCATTGATGAAGGTTTTTTGCATGGCGTTAAATGCAGTGAAGATGCCTGTTATCCATAGCAGCGCGCCCCAAGCGCGTGCTGTCTCTACTTGCTCAAAACCCAAGTAACATACAAACACTGTACTAAGAACATACAATACGATACCCGCTAGCGCATGCTTCTGTCGCAGTTCTAAGAGGAGTTCTTTTTGTAATAGACGAAGCATACTAAAGTGAAGAGTTGGAGATTGACAATGGAGGATTGAAAAGTCATTCGCACCCACTTGAACAAGTCGCGGCCCAAACCTAAGCGGGACTTCACCCTGCTGCAAGCGGGGTCTACATTTAAATAAGGCCTTGCAGCATCTTGCAACCCGAAACGCATTCTCTACTCCACCACCAACTTCAAGCTACTCACCTTCTCTTCATCATTCAACACCACTGTGTAGAGTCCACTTGCGAGTGAGGTGGTGTTGAGCAGTAATTGGTCATACTCATTGCTACGGTTTGTTTTTTCTTTCCATACAATATGGCCTGTTGCATCATACACACTCCACTCTAGGCGCTTGCCGAAGCCTTGTGCGTAAATCACGCAGGAGCCATGCGCAGGATTCGGAACTGCTTTGAGCGAAGTAGTTTGTTGCATCGTCTCTTCCACACTCACCAAGTTAGTTTTAAAGTAGAAGTATTGATCAGCTTCTTTGCCAAAATCAGGATCAAATACGTTGAAATCTAAGCTCTGCACTTTGTCCAATTTGCAATAGCCATTGCCATCGTCATTGGCAAAAAAACTGAGGCCATCTTCCCCACTGTCGCGCACTTGAAAGCGGTAGCAACCTTCATTCAGTTGCAATGTGTCACGGTATACAGTGTTAGCCGCATTAAAATCATCGCGACTGAAAACCACATTCCCATTGATGTCCCAAAGTGTATAAGAGCTTTGCCAATAGGCGTCATTTGTTTTCAGCAAGATGATGAGGCGATTGTCATCTAAGTCGGAGTACTGATAAATAGGTGGACGCGTGAAGGTGCTGGTTGCGTAGTTGTTGCTGTTGTTTTCATCTGCGCCATCAGCGCTGAAGCCTAGTTGCACAAAAAATGTCAGCAGCTCTTCATCATCGCCTTGCCACAGCAGTGGGTCGTTGCATTGCAGCGTTATCTCTTCGCTGGCCAGCGGTGCAATGTTGCCTGTCCAGTGCAACGTTTGTTGCACGCCTCCTTCTACACCGAAATAAATGTTGAGATCGGTGAGTGGCTCGGAGCCTTTGTTGCGCAGGATGAATCGCGGATTGTCGCACATCGGATTCCAGCGGCTGTGTATTTTCCAATCACTTGGTGCTGTTATCATGTCTATCTCCGGATCGTGTTCGTGGTTCATTGGGCCATAGCCTATCAGCGTGCCAAAGAAGACATAGTTGCCATAAGGATCATACTCAATATTATAGTCCACTGTGAATGAATCACCATCGCCCACATGCGGTGTCAGTTCAAATTCTTTGGTCGTTGAGTTCATGCCCGGACACCAGCCTGCACGATCATATATCCATGTGCCGCCTTGCGGATAGAGCGGATTGGTGGCGCACTCTTGTAAGATGTCCCATTGCCATTGCTGCTGCCCGTTCACTTCCACCTTTTGTATGTTGTTGCAAAACTCTCCACAGTTGTTCGCATCTGCACCGAAGCCATGGCCGGTATTTGTGGTTAATAGTTTCCATGCTTCCTCTCCAGGAAGCCTTTCTATTTCTGTATCTACTACCACGTTGTCAAAGTTGTTGAGACCAAGGTTGGTGTCCCACACTTTTTCTACTCTTAGCACGTCACGTGCAGGTGTACCTTCTATGAAAACGAATTTCATATCGAGCAACTCTTGCCAGTTGCCTGCTTCGAGTTCCACGGAGTCGCGCAACAGCGGTGCCCAGTCGGTAACATCAGTCACCCATGTCCAACCCTCGTCACCAAGATCCAATTGAATGCCGTACATAGTGATGAAACGATTCAACTCAAAGCGATTCACTACTTCGAAAGGTGTTTGGTAATAACTGAAGTCAGAATTGTTCAGTGCATATTCTTCTTCATTCAAAACTTCGTTGATGGTGTCTCCATCCGCTGTGATGGTGAAGCTGTTTTGCTCATACCAATCATACTGTACCGAGGTAACCGCTGGCGTGTTGTTCACTTCCTCATACTGCACAATGGACACTGGTGGAATCATTTCTATCCACTCACCTGAGGTGGTTTGTGCAGAGGTAACATAGGTGCCATTGTTGAAGAATTGTGTTTTTGGTTTGAAATAATCGCCACCGCTGTTGCGCCACAATTCATCACCACGATAGGCGATACGTGCTGCGTTACCATGCACCCAACCATGGCGCTCGTTGCCGCTTGCGTCCATCACTTGCTCACCGTCCTCATTGTTAAATGGATAATAGACTTGAAGATTGTCCCAATTAGGATGGCTCGCGTTCAAGTCTTGATTCATCCACGCGGCAATGGTGCTTTCATTCAATTCTACATTGAAGACAGCGAACTCATCAAAGCTGCCGCGGTAGAAGTTGTTCCAAGTAACTGCACCGCCCAAACTAAACTCTGTGATGCCCTGCATGGTGTTGTCCATGTTGGTGCCGGTGTGCCACAACACTCCGTTCTTATACATTTTCATGGTGCCAGTAATGGTGTTCTTGGTGAAGCACCAATGGTTCCACTTGCCCTCATAGTCGGCAGTGGCAGCAGCTTTATCTATACGATCGTATCCGCCATCACTGCCGGCATCCCAATAGATTCGGCCATTGCTCCAAGGCAGATGTACATTCAATATGCGTTGGTTTTGTGCACCACGCCCTTCGAACACGGTGCCGTCTTGCGGCTGTGCATCCACAGTGCCGTAGTTCCAAAATAGAATGCTGATTTCTTCATTCACATTTGCAAATGCTTCTGCAGGCACTTTCACTTCGTCTTGCCAATCCATGCGCAGGTAGTTGTCAGTGGCGCTGAGAGCGCTCATGCATGGGTAATTGTATTCTATGGAAGCACACTGCGGTGCATTGACTTGCGCAGCACTGTTGGTGTAGCTAATGTCTATGATGAGGCTGGAGGTGCCGTCCCACAAGAAGGGTGTTTCCAGAAAAAATTCTTGCCAACCTGTTCCATCAATGGTGACGTCATTGCTATACACCGTGGTGAAAGTGGGCGTTGCAATAGCCGTCAACTCGGTCATTGTAGTGAGGGCCATTTTTATTTTCATGAATTGAAATGAGGCAGCGACTCCTGTAAAGTCGAAAGCAATTTTCTGAATGGGAGCGCTTGCCAGAAAAGCCCCCGAGGTAAGCTCCTCCGCACTGTAGAGGTATTGTGTGCGCTGCGCTTTGGCGTTAGTGAGAGGTCCTGCAATTGCAAGCACATCGCCTTGAGTCTCCAGCATAGCTTCGTTCAGCGTTTCTTCTAATTGCACATACGGCTCTTCATATTGGTGAGTAATAGCTGCACCCTGCGAGGTGAGGGCTGCGGCATCAAAGTCCTGATTGTTGATGAGGTAGGTAGGATGAGCAGCCAGCAAACTATCTAGCAATCCAGTGTGCTGAAAAAGGTAGGTGTAGGTAAGATAATCCCACTCGCCACAGGGGAAACCGAGATTGCCCGCAGTGCCGTCTTCGAAGCACTTCAGGTTGTAATACATCAGTATTTTTTGGTAGTCCACACCGTTATCAGCGGGAGGAAAGTTGAACCACCTGCGACCGGGCGACTCATACGCAGTGTTGGGATTGTTTTGCGCTTCGTGAGTGAAGGTTTGGATGATGGTGGTATCACCATCCTGGGAGAAGGCCGCTGTTGAGCATAGCAACCCTATGGAGAAAAAGAAGGACTTCATTTTTTGGAATTGAAATGAGGAGCAAAGTAAATAGGCCGAAAGAATCCTCTGGCAATTGAGGATTTCTCAACTCAGCACCTTGTCTTCCAAATGCTCAGTAAGTGGCACCCAGAAGTCTTTTTTCCAAGCTTCGGTAAGCCATCCACTGCTTTCTTCGGGCACACCTATGTGGTTAAAACTGATACGACTTCCTGTCTCAGTGCTTTCAAGGTCGAAAATAACCGTGCTGTACATGCCCTCTTGGAACTCATCGTGGGTCCATGCCTGCACAATTCGCTTATTCTCCATCAACCTCATTATGTATCCATGACACTTGTTGTTCCATGCATGAAATACGCCACCAGCATGACTGTCCATTTGGGCCGACATGCCCGTAAGGCGGGTAAGGAGTTCGGCATCTGTCAGTGCTCTATATACTTCGTTAACGGGGGCTTCCAGTTCTATAACTTGGAAAATATTGTCGGTTTTAATCTTCATACTTTTTCCTTTGAGGTTACTTAAAGGGCTTGCAATGCTACCTAATCCAAAGTTGGTTGAAAAAACGCGAAAGTGTTCACTTAGTGTGTCCGTTGCTACAAAAACTTTTCAACCGAATTCCAGAACGGTTGAAAAATTTCTCAATTGAATCTACTTCTGAGGCTTTGTTGCAGTTTGCGGGTATACTCATCGCGTATCCACATCAGGTAGCTCTCAGTGCTGCGGGCTATGCAATAACTGTAGTGCTTCACGCGGCTTTTGATGTCTGGCTCTAGCAATTTCACCAATTCCATTGCCTGATAATAGTCTTTGCTGTTTTCGATAATTATGCGCGCATGTTGGTCTATGCTTTTGTCCAATACATCCTTGGTGCGACCACCCATTCGCATTATGCGCACATACTCTTCTCTTATGTCAAAATTGATGGAGGGCGAATTGCGGAATTTCTCTCGAATTTCAAGCGGCATTTCATACACCATCTCCTTTTCCATCTGGTCATCACTTACAATAGTGTCCATGAAAGCTTCCGGATGGCGGAATATTTCAGGCCAATCCACATGACCCTCCCACATGCCAAACCTGCGCGCATTGTTGCCAAGGTCTATGACAGTAAAATCAGTTTTGCCAGGTATCACTCTGCTGCCTCGTCCTATCATCTGATGGTAAAGGGTAAGTGATTTAGTGGCCCTGTTAAGTATGATAGTTTCTACAGTAGGCTCGTCAAATCCGGTAGTTAATATGGACACTGAGGTGAGGATGGCATCTTTCTTTTTGCGAAACCATTCCAAAATATCCTTTCGCTCTTGCTCACTGTGGGTGTTGTCCAGATGCTTTACCTCGTATCCTGCATCAGTAAACATTTGGTGCACTTGCTTGCTGGTGTTGATGCCATTGTTGAAGATCAGCGTCTTCGTTCCCATACTCTTCTGCTCGTATGCATACAATAATTTCTCCTGCATGAAGAAGTTGCCATAGAGTTTCTCAGAGCTGCTTACCGTGTAGTCTCCATTGATGCCGATCTTCAGCGAGTGAAGGCTGACATCATAACTATAGGTAGTGGCTTTGGAAAGAAAGCCTTTGTCTATCAGTTTGGAAATGCTTTCGCCCACTATCAGTTCCTGATAGTTCTCGTGGAGTGGCAACTGAACATTGCTGCTAAGTGGAGTGGCGGTAACGCCCACTATCACCTGGTTTTCAAACCATTTAAACAGTTTTCGAAAAGAATTGTAGTGCGCCTCATCCACTATGACTAGTCCAAGGTTTTCGAAATCCATCTTCTCATCGCGCAGCCGATTGTTTAGGGTTTCTACCATGGCAACGAAGCACTGGTACTTCTTCTCATCAGGCAGGTTCTTCACCTTGCTCACAATGATTTTGTTCTTAACTCCAATGTCGTCCAAGTGGCGCGAGGTCTGGGCAAGCAGTTCTACCCTATGGGTCAGAATCATAACCTTCTTGCCAGTTTCTTTGATATAGCGTTTGGCTATTTCAGAGAAAATGACCGTTTTGCCGCCACCAGTGGGTAGTTGGAAACAGAGGTTGTAATTATCAGGAAATTTGCGGATGCGGTCGAATATCTTTTCGAGGGCATCTGCCTGGTAGTCATAAAGCTTTTTGCCTTCCTTTATCTCCAGCAGGTCAAACGATTCCAGCGTCATCTTCAAAATTTTCGTAGTAAAAAAAGTGGGCGAAGATAACGATGCTTTTACGTTGGGGACCAATTTGTGCAAAAGATGGCAAGCACTAAGGAGATTAGCTTAGTACCAAAAGGAGAATAGCCCACATGGCCCATTTTACTTTGATGAAAAAAATTACTTACAACTGAAAGTGACGTCACACACCTGATACACTTCTCCCTTCGCATTTTTGCCCATAATGCAGAAGTTCCCGCTGATTATTCCTTCAGAGGTAAGTTGCATCAATAGGATACGTTTGTCCGGACCGCAGTATGCCTGCTTGTTATCGGGCAAACAAAACCAGCAGCAATCGGTGTTGCAGGTAATGGCTCCACCCTTTTCCTCAAATGCGGACAAATCAGCCTTCAAGGGCGTAACGCTATTGTTGTAGTTATCCACAGCGCCAATGGTTACCCAAGAGTCATATCGCAAGGAGTCATTTTCTGCTGCCATCTTGCGGTTGATGTCTTTCGAGAAAGCACCTCCATACTTAGATTGGAAGAAGGGTTTAGTGCTGCTTATATTCATTGGATGGGCACTGTCTCCATACACTATGTACAATTGGTCGCCTTCGGTTTGCATTTCAGCATAGATGCGATAAGTGCGCCCAAGTACTTTGCCTTCGTTTTCAATTTCCTCCACAACTATTTGGCTGAACTGGGCTAGGCTTGCAATACCTGAAGCCAAGAAAACGAATACGGGTAATATTTTTTTCATCGCTGCAAAAGAAACAGATTTTTAGCAGGCTCCTATCCTTACATCATGCCTTATCGTACTTCTTGGAGTTACTTTGCAAGCAGCGTCACACAATTGGTTCTGAAATGATCTACTTAGCAAATACCATTGGCTTCATTGCATTCATATACTTTATCGTGTGTGTGGTCTATTTTTTTATTCAGGAGAAATTCATTTTTGTGCCAACCCTGCCGGGAGAACCCTTTGAAAGCAAACTGACAACGGCCACCGAAGAGTTTATTATAGCCACCCCTAATAAAGGAAGCATTCACGCACTGCTGTTAAAAGTAGAGAATCCAAAAGGCATTGTCTTTTACTTTCATGGAAATACTGGTAGTCTTAAGCGTTGGCAATTCATGGCAGAGGAAGTGAGTCTGCTCGGCTACGATGTTTTTGTATTGGACTACCGAGGCTACGGACGCAGCAAAGGCCGCAGATCAGAAGCTTACATGCACAGGGATCATGAGTTCTGTTATGACCTCATTACCCAGCAATACAAGGGGAAGAGGAAGATTATCTACGGTCGCTCACTTGGAACTGGTTTTGCCACCCGGCTTGCTTCGCGCAGACAGGTCGATAAACTTGCTTTAGAAACTCCATACTTCAACTTTGTTTCGCTTGCCAAGTGGTACCTTCCATTTCTACCGGTCACCTTCCTCTTGCGCTATCGTTTTCGCTCCGACATCTGCGTGCAGCACGTGCATTGTCCTATTCATATCTTTCATGGTAACAAGGATATCATTATTCCTTATCAATCAGCATTGAACCTCTTCCACCATGCACAAACCCTGGGTAAGGATGTTAAGATGACGACTGTGGTTGGCGGTAAGCACAGCAATCTCAACAGTTTTCCTCTATTTCACCAACAGTTGGAATCATTTCTTTCATAGGCTATTCACGAAAGGGTAACGAACCATTCATGTACACTCAACAACGGGTTGTGACTTTTGGCCGCTCTAAAAGCATACATGGAACAAGAGGATTTTGGCACATTTGAAAAGGAATTGGCGCATTATACGCGCGCAATCGGTCATCCGGCAAGGGTGGCAGTAATGCTTGCCATAGCTCGCAAGGGCTCCGAGATGCACGGAGAAATAGTAGATGTGCCACCCCTGAGCAAAGCCACCGTAGTGCAACACCTGCGAGAACTAAAGCGCGCTGGCTTTATACAAGGTCGCATATTTGGAACAAAAGCACATTACTACTTAGACAAAGGCGAGATCGGAAAATTCAGTACCCTATTCAAAGATTTTCAGAACTCTATGGAGACTAAAGAAGCTCCTTGATAATTTCATAACATTATGGTGAAGTTGGCTTTTGATTGAAGTCATTGGTTTGCTCTGTGAAATTTATCTACACGCTATTACTTTCATTGACCATTCAAACGATGGTTGCTAACGGCAATCCGGGTAATGTTGGTGTATGTGCTTTGAAAGGCAGCATAACAGAAGCAGGCACAGTAGAGCAACTAACAGGAGTGAGGGTAACCATCAAAGGAACTGACATTTTTACCTACACCGATCGCGAAGGGCATTTTGAATTTGCACAAGCACCTGCAGGCTCTGTTGTTCTTGAATTTTTATTGGTCTCTTTTGAACCAGAACAAGTGGTTCTGACCACCGCACCCAACACAACCAACGAAGTAGTAGTTGATTTGGAATCAAGATAAGCCGAAAGTCCTTAATCAACCTTTTCTTTATTTCTATAGCTGATTTCTTTTCTTCAGCATCTCGCGCAATAATGCCAACCCTTCGGACGCACCTTTTTCAATCGGGGTGATATTTGAGATTGCACTAATGGAAGGAACGTTGGGGTCAATGATAAATTTCTGAGCAGATGTGGGTACAACATTTACAAGACCAGCAGCAGGATATACTTGAAGTGATGTCCCAACTACTGCAAATATGTCAGCAGTTGCGGCCATTTCAGCCGCGTGCTCTATCAATGGTACTGGCTCTCCAAACCACACAATGTGCGGTCGCAATTGTGAACCCAGTTCACAAGTATCCCCCCAGTTGAGTTCCCAACCTTTGATATCATAGATCAATGAATAATCACGAGTGCTTCGTGATTTAAGAATTTCGCCATGCAAGTGCAACACATGCTCACTGCCCGCAACCTCATGCAGATTGTCTATGTTTTGAGTAATGATTTGTACATCAAAATGCTCTTGTAAATCAGCCAAAATGGTATGCCCTTCATTCGGCTGTACTTCTTTAATTCTCTTTCTGCGTTGGTTATAAAACTCCAGTACCAGTTTGGGATCCCTTGCCCAACCATCGGGTGAGGCCACATCCGCTATTCGGTGATTTTCCCACAGACCGTCAGTGCCACGAAAAGTTGGGATACCACTTTCGGCACTCATGCCCGCTCCTGTTAGCACCACTAACTTTTGTTTCATTTTGTAAAGCTAGCAATCAAGTATTGACAAAAATTAAATCCTTGTAGGGGAATATTTTAGTTTGGTGTAGAATCGATTCTATATGACTTTCACCCCAAATCAAAAATCATTCATGAAGAAAATTTTACTTGCTTTTGCGTGCATATCATGCTCGCTTGTCTCTTTTGCACAGATCAATATAGCATACTCCAATGATCCTCTGGAGGTGCGCTTCATAAAAGAGGCAAAACAGTATGACCTGAATGCGCAACAAAAACTTCGTTCGCAGCCCATGTGGCAGGGTTTCCTGCAGAATCATGGAACGTGGTATGTGCATTTTAATGAGGAAAACGGATTACCTCATCGCGCTTATGGGCAACCGATAAGTGTGGTAGAAGATGCCCCATCTGAAATGGCGCTGCAGTTTGCTAACGATCACCTCGCGATGTTCAATCTTCCGATGGATGAATTCGTGGCATTTCCGAAAGAAACTGTGGGAAAATATACTTGGGCGAATTTTTCGCAAAAGCACGAAGGAATGAATGTGTTGGGAAGTCGCTTCAGTGTAAAGTTTTTGGGCAACAAGGTGGTCCTGTTCGCATGTGATGTATTCAACGACATAGACATTAATCTTAGCCCATCACTCACTGCTCAACAAGCTCTGAATGTAGCTACTGAAGGTGTTCAAGAAAGTATCACCTTTATGGAAGTGCAACCGCAAATGGCCATTCTTCCGCTACCTGTTGAGTTTAAGAATGAATTTCGTCTAGTGTATGAAGTCATGGTAAAGACTATGAGCACCACTCATGTCCCTTCTCACTACAACACTCTTGTTGATGCGCACAGCGGAGAGATATTGTATCGCCAAAATATGGTAGCCCACCATAACCACAGTAAATGCCAGCATGACAAGGGCAAGCCTAAAGACCCTTCTAATGCAGTGTCGGTGGTGAATGCTTCCGTTTCTGGAACAGTGTATCCTTTTCATCCTTATCAAACGCAAGAAACTCAGGGCTTACCCAACATCTACATCACGGTGGCTGGAGAAGACTATGAAATGGATGAAAACGGTGGCGGCACACTGCCTGTTGCTCCCGGCTCATCAGGACAGGTGCGCATGATGGGGCCATGGAGCAGAGTTTATTCCAATGGAGTTACTCCATCTATGAATGTTACCCTTCAAGACGGTAACAACACTATATCATTCGACAGCAATAGCAACGTTAAAGAAAGATGCGCCTATAAAGGCGTAAACGAAATTCATGACCACATGAAATTTTGGATGCCTGATTTTGATGGAATGGACTATCAACTAACTACCAATGTGGACGAAGAGGGAGAATGCAACGCTTTTTATGACGGTGCATCCATTAACTTTTACGATGCAGGCGGTGGCTGTAATGCTACATCCCTGATTGCAGATGTTATCTATCACGAATATGGCCACGGTATCAATGACTTTTTCTACAACTCACTAGGCGCCAATTTTACAAACGGAGCTATGGGCGAAGGCTATGCTGATTTCTGGGGTGTAAGTGGCACTAATAACCCTAATCTTGGAATTGGCTTTTATGACACCAACGAAGATCCTCTTAGGGAATATGATGGCGCACCCATGGTGTACCCTGATAACATTTCAGGCGAAGTGCACAACGATGGAGAAATAATAATGGGAGCATGGTGGGACACTCACTTGCTAATGGGAGCAGACTGGAATGTGACAATGCCCCTTTTTGTTGAAGCGTATGCGGGCCTTCAAGCGGCTACTTTCAACGGCAATGAAGGTGAGGCTTTCACTGATGTGCTGATAGATGCGCTTCAAGCAGATGATAATGATGGCGACCTTAGCAATGGCACACCGAACGGCAATGCAATTGTCGAAGGATTCTACATCCATGGCATTACCCTTATCAGCAATGCTACTCTTAGCCACAATGATGACGAATTAATTGATGCCAATCAGCCGTTAGCCGTTATAGCAGAGTTGGATTTGAACTTCCCCTATACCCAATACCTTCAAGATGTGAAGTGCTATTACCGCATCAACGATGGAACATGGACCATCACAGACATGGTAGACGAAGGAAATGATGAGTATTCTTTTGAAATTGATCCACAGCCTGCTGGAACAGTTATCGCCTATTGTTTCGCTCTGACTGACCTAAACCAAAGCATCGGTGGCGTGCTTCCAATAGAAGCGCTTATCGAACCATTTCCCAATTTGCCTTACTACACACTTTGTGGTGTTGAAGTCATCAAAGTCCATGATGGTGACGACTTTAATCAATTCGGCAGCTGGCAAACAGGCCTAAGCACAGATAATGCAACAACAGGTGAGTGGGAACAAGACGACCCGATAGGTTCATATACCGTAGATGCATCTCCCGGCACTGAAGTGCAAGTAGAAAACCAACACACTCCGGGTGGTGAAATTTGCTTCTTTACCGGCAATGGAACATCAGTAGATGCCGGTATTGGCGAAAATGATGTGGATGGAGGCAAAACCACTTTGCAATCACCTATCATTGATATGACTGCTTATGAAGATCCGATTATTGCCTATTGGAGATATTACACCAACAGTCCTCCAGGTGGCGCCAACCCAGGCCAAGACTACTGGCAGGTGCGGATGACAAATAACAATGGTAATTCTTGGACGTACATCGAAAACAGCAAGACAGGAGACATGAGTTGGAGACGTAACGCCTTCCGCGTTTCAGACTATTTAGAACCAACTGCACAAATGCGTTTCCAGTTTATAGCCAGCGACAGCACCATCATTGGTCAAAATCTGGACGGTGGTTCTTTGATTGAAGCAGCAGTGGATGATTTTGTTTTGTATGATTCATATGCTGTTGGAGTTGATGAGACGGATGCTGCTGCATCACTTTTCATCTATCCAAACCCAGCGTCTAATGAAGTAACAGTTAACTGTGCTGACGGACAAATCATTCAGAGTGTTAGCCTCACCAATGCAACAGGTCAACTGATTGTGATGGAACAGAAAAATATGCGCATTCTTAATTCTCATGCAAGGACGCTTGACATCAGTTCTTTGGCAACAGGCATTTATACTGTCACTATCACAACGGATCAAACAACAGTATCAAGTTCGTTTGTGAAGAAATAGAATTCTTTAATTCATGATAAGGCGGGCCTTTGCAGGCCCGCCTTTTTTGTTCAGCCGCCCCACACCCCAATGTTCACAAAACCCCCAAGCCAACCCAATCCCCGCATACCGCGCTTCTACTTTTGAAAACCTTACAAAATCTGCGCACGCCTTTCGCGTTGTGCTGTATTCAAGTAGAACAAAGCAGTGGCAAAAAACACCATAAAAAACAGCAGCAAGGAAGAAGACGAAGCTCCGTGGACAACGCCTGCTGAAGAGAAAACACCCAAGCCGAAGAAAGCCAAGTCCGCTCCATCAGGCGATGGCCGCTGGGCCAGGTTCAGAGCTTTCATGGCCGACCCGCGTGTGCATAAAATCAGTGGAATATTTCTGTTGCTATTTAGTGTATTTGTGTTTCTGTCCTGCGCTTCTTACCTCTTCACCGGGCAAAATGACTTGCGGCTGGTATTGGGTACCGAAGCAGTTGACGGTTTCTCTCAGCACGAGCCTTACAAAAACTGGATGGGAAAAATGGGTGCGCATGTCGCATGGTTTTTCATGAACAAATACTTTGGGTTGGGTGCATTGTTCATCCCTCTCATGCTTTTCATGATAGGCATTCGAACCTGGCTAAAAAAAGACTTACTGCCTTTTTGGAAAACCATGCGCCTCAGCATTGTCGCCATGTTCTTCTTCCCCTTGGCCATTGGTTTTGCATTTCACCATCGTGTGGATGGGTTTGAAAGAACCATCGAAATCACTTGCAATCAAAATCTTGTCGGGGGCTATGGACACTTCGCAACAGAATGGTGTACCTATACCCTTGGCTGGTTCGGCACACTCATTCTACTCTTCTTTGCCACTGGAGCATTTATCATTTTCAACTTCAACCATAAAGTAGAAGCTCTTGGCGCATCCATTTCCGAATGGTGGAAAAACAGGGCTAAAGCCATCACTCCTGATGAAGAAGAACTGGATGAAGAAGACGAGCCAAAATCAAATCTTAGAAATGTGGCGCCTGCTGCAGTCATGGCCAATGGATTTGATGACGATGAAACTACCGTGACCAATGTCTTCAAACAAGAAGACCACCTAACTCCTGATTTAGAGATTGCCGAAGCTGCCAAAGAAGATGAATTTGAAGTAGTGGCCAACCACGAGCCTGAGTATATGCCGCCAATGACTGAGTTAGAGTTGGAGCCGTTAGAGATAACATCCGACACCATGTTGCCTGCTGGCACCGTTGCGCGCGAAACTATTGGTGAGGGTGGTCTGGACATAAAGATAGAAGGCATAGAAGAAGAACTAACAGAAGCTGAGATAGAACGCACGCTGGAAAAGCTGGGTCCATTCGACCCGAAGAAAGAGCTACCGCGCTATACGTTGCCAAGTATAGAACTACTGAAACCCCATGGCGGACAAGGCCCACAGATAAACAAAGAAGAACTAGAGGCGAACAAAAACAAAATTGTAGAGACCCTCAACCAATACAAAATAGAAATAGCGAAAATCAAAGCGAGCATAGGCCCTACAGTTACTTTGTATGAAATAGTGCCCGCACCCGGTGTACGTATTTCCAAAATAAAAAGTCTTGAAGACGATATAGCACTAAGTCTGGCAGCGCTGGGCATCCGCATCATTGCGCCCATACCCGGCAAGGGAACCATTGGTATAGAAGTACCTAACAGCAAGCCCGATGTGGTAAGCATGCGCTCACTCATTGCTTCTGAAAAATTTCAGAATGCGGAAATGGAATTACCCATAGCAATAGGCAAAACCATCAGCAATGAAAACTTCGTGGTGGACCTGGCTAAGATGCCCCACCTGCTAATGGCGGGTGCAACTGGACAAGGAAAGTCAGTGGGCTTAAACGCCATCCTTGTTTCGCTGCTTTACAAAAAGCATCCCGCGGAAATAAAGTTTGTGCTAGTGGATCCGAAGAAAGTGGAACTTACTCTTTTCAATAAAATAGAAAGACACTTCTTGGCAAAATTGCCGGGTGAAGAAGAAGCCATTATTACCGATGTGGGCAAAGTGGTGAAGACGCTTCAGTCGTTGTGCATAGAGATGGACAACCGGTACGAGTTGCTGAAAATGGCCTCTTGCAGGAACATAAAAGAGTACAATGGCAAATTCATACAGCGCAGACTAAATCCAGAGAATGGCCACCGCTTTCTGCCATATATAGTGCTTGTGGTGGACGAATTTGCTGACCTAATAATGACCGCTGGCCGCGAAGTGGAAACGCCTATTGCCCGCCTGGCGCAGTTGGCGCGTGCCATTGGTATTCACCTCATCATAGCTACGCAGCGACCTTCAGTGAATATTATTACTGGTACTATAAAGGCCAACTTTCCTGCACGTATCGCTTTTCGTGTGACTTCCAAAATAGACTCACGCACCATTTTGGACTCCGGAGGGGCTGACCAGCTAATAGGCCGTGGAGATATGCTTTATTCTAATGGCAACGATCTTATTCGATTGCAATGCGGCTTTGTGGATACGCCTGAGGTAGAGGAGATTACTGACAGCATAGGCTCGCAGCAAGGTTATCCTGATGCACTCATTCTGCCAGAAGTGTTTGATGAGAATGCATTGGATTTGGATAGCTTTGACCCCGGAGATCGCGATGATCTGTTTGGTGAAGCAGCTCGGATTGTGGTAATAACGCAGCAAGGAAGCGCTTCGCTCCTGCAACGCAAACTGAAATTGGGCTACAACCGAGCAGGCCGATTGGTGGATCAACTAGAGGCTGCTGGCATAATAGGCCCCTTTGAAGGAAGTAAAGCTCGCAAGGTTATTATTCCCGATGAGATGGCTTTGGAACAGTTCTTGAAAAACGCTGCATCCAATCAAAAGTATTAAGCAATTACATCAATGAAAAAATTTACGTTATTTATCGCAACGGCCTTGTTTGGCTTCGCCTTCAGCGCCACTGCACAGACTTCCAAAGAAGTTTTAGACAAACTTTCTGCTAAGGCAAAAGCCTACAAAAGCATCACCGCAGACTTTACCAGCTCGTTGGTAAACCCTAAAACGAACCAGACCACTACACAAAATGGCAGCATCAAGATAAAAGGCTCCAAGTATTATGTGAACATGGGCGACTACCACATTTGGTGTGATGGCAAAACGGTTTGGAACTACAACAAGAAAGACAACTCATGCACCATAGACAATCTGGCTGATGTGAAAGACGGTGGCTTTGACCCCTCAGACATGTTTACCCTTTGGGAGAAAGATTTCAAACATGAAATGAAGAACGCCAACGTAACCGTGGACGGTGTTGCATGCCATCAGATAGTGCTGAACCCCAACAACCCTAAGGACAAAAGCTACCACACCATAACCATGTATGTGGACAAGGCGAAACTGGAAGTAACCAAGGTGGAAGTGAAAACCCGTGAGAATGCGACTATCACTTACAAGATAAAGAACTTCAAAACCACACAAGACCTTCCAGACACTGAATTCGTTTTCAGTAAGTCGAAGTACCCAGGCTGCGAGGAGATTGATAACAGAATCTAAGAGGACAGATTTTTATAGCATTAAAAAAGGCCAGCTTCCGCTGGCCTTTTTCATTGCCTTTTGGTGTGCTATCACTCCACATATTCCCCACATCCTTGAAGCTCACTCTTTGCTAATTTTATTTTGCAAGACGATCCGCGCACTTTGCCGGCATCGTCTGTGCAGTCTCCACCAAATATGCTGATGCTAACTGCCTCGCCACTTGCACCACCCTCTAGCACGCCAGTGTATTTCACCTCGTTGGAGGCTACTATGGCTTTTCCATTTTCATAAGGGGCACTGCGCATAAAACTGCCACTCAATGTATCCGCGCCATAGTTGTTTATTAAAGTGGTGGTAAAGCTGCCGTTTTGTTCCATGTTCATTTTTAGTATCCAGCCTGGCTCATTGCCACTGGCAACGTAAAAGGCTATCGGAAATGTGTCTGTAGCGACTGTTTTCTGCTCAGCAGTAGGCGGTGTTGTTTCAGGCTGTTTAGCTGGTTCAGTATTTCCCCCGCAAGCTGCTAGTATTGAGCAACAAACTATTGCTATGGTGTTTCTTTTCATGTTGGTAAAAATGGAAACAGAGCAAGCCCATTTTGAAGCCTGCTTAAGATGTTTTGAACATCTCGTCCGCTATGATATGAGTTATGCAAAAGGAAAGATCCGCACAACTTCGCCCTTCAGCTTTGATTCTGTTATCTCCGCAAAAGCGTCTGCCTTAGCAAGGTTGGCAAAGTCGCCCGAGCCACTACCGCTGCTTGGCTCTGCATAAGTGCAGCCATTAACGTCTACTGTCAACTTCACTTGCAAGTAATAGGCTAGTGATGTTTTGACGGAAAAATCATGTGAGAGTTTTGCATACATCGCCTTCTCCTGCTGAAAAAGAGAAGCTCGCAACCATGGCAGCACATAACGCACGGCACAGAAAAATGTAGAGACCGGATTGCCTGGAAGAGCAAAAACAATGGTTTTGTTTTTCTTGCCGAACCACATCGGTTTGCCGGGCTTTTGTGCAATGCGATGAAAAAGTTTTTCAACTCCTTGAGCTTGCAAAGCATCTGGCAATAAGTCCAACTGTCCCGCGCTAACACCACCACTGAGCAGAATAACATCGTTGGTAGCAAGTGCTTCGGCTAGTGCATTTTCTATTGCTGCCTTGTTGTCCGCTAAGTGCGATTGAGTGGTCGTTATTCCGCGAGCCAAAAGCAATTGTTGCAATGCATACACATTGCTTCGCCTTATTTGGTGCGGCTGAGGAGTTGTGGCTATCTCAACCAACTCGTTACCTGTAGAAAAAATGTGAACCTTTGGCAGCGAAGCCACAGCCACCTGAGCACCGCCCACTGAGGCGATGGCGGCTAAGTGTGCTGCATTTAAAAGTGTTTGGCGCATCACTATCACATCGCCCTTCTTTTTATCAGTGCCTTGCAGATGTATGTTCAGCCAAGGCCTCAGCTCAACATCTTTAATGAATGCAACACCATTGGCTATTTCAATTTGCTCATAAGGAACAACGGCATCAGCATGGGCGGGACACACCGCTCCGGTCATTACTTCTATACAAGTGTTGGCATCAGATAAGTTCATTTGCGCAACACCTGCATGTTGCACAGCAGCTACAGAGAAGGTTCGAGTTCCGCGGTTCCAATCCTCGCTTCGGATGGCTACACCATCCATCATAACGCGATGTGCATGCGGCAAGTCGGTATCAGCAACAATGTCTTGCATAAGCACTCTACCCAATGCTTCGTGCACTGAAACATGCTCTTCAACTGGAGTGAAAAGATGATTGAGAATAATATGGGATGCTTCGCTGACAGAGATCATTGTGAGGCGAAAGATCAACTAAATGCAGATACTGGAAAAATTTCAACCTCCGATAGTGGCCATGCTCTCCTCCGACTTTCTTACTTTCCTTTTTGCTTCGGCTTCAAAACCATCAGCTGCGCGATGACCAATGGCATCGGTGATTCTTTGCATTACAACCTCATCACTTTCACCACTGCGCAGCAGCATACGCAAGTCCAATGCGCCACTATCATACAGACAAGTTTTGAGCGTGCCATTTGGAGTAATGCGAAGACGATTGCAACTGCCGCAGAAGCTGCGTGTATATGCCGGTATCACTCCTACTCTGCCCTTGTGACCTTCGATTGAGTAATTAAGTGATGTGCTTCCGTGCTCATCATTTTCTTTCTGCAATTGTGGGAAGTGCTTTTTCACTTCATCCATTATGCGAATGAAATTCCAATGCAGCGGCTTGCGCTCACTTGTGCCATTGAATGGCATCTCTTCTATAAAGCGAACATCAATGGGCAACGATTTTGTGAGTGTTACCAACTCGAAAATGTCTTCTTCATTTTTCCCATCCATGATGATGGCATTGATGCGTGTGGTGATGTTATGATGAAGTAATAAGTCAAGTGTGCGCTGCACTTCATTCAAATCATCTCTGCGGGTGATGAGTTTGAAACGCTCAGCATTCAACGTATCAGCGCTTAGGTTCACACTATGTATTCCCAATGATTTGAGCTCTGCAACATGAGGTGCAGTAAGAGTGCCATTGGTTGTGATGCTCACTTTTTCGAAAAGATTTTCTTGCATTACACCCCGCAACAATTTCATAAAATCTTTGCGCATGAATGGCTCGCCACCCGTAAAGCGCAACTTGTTGATGCCAAGTTTCGAAGCGATGTTCAATAAACGATTTATCTCTTCGAATGAAAGAAGGGCGGAGCGATGTTCCCACTTCAACCCCTCAGCAGGCATGCAGTATTTACAGCGCAGATTGCATCGGTCGGTAACGGCTAGTCGCAAATAAGTGATGTGTCGGCTGTGATTGTCTATCAGCATTTTGATGCGCTCGTCTGAGGATTTGGAAAATTATCGCTTTCGTCCTCGCGTGGCTTTAGACAGGCATAATCTTTTTCAATAGCAATTTCCAGTGGTGTTACAGTGCCGTTCACTTGGGAGTAGTAGATGCCCTCTTCATCATTCGAGGCCCATATTTCCAGAGCGTCCTCAGGACAAAAAACAATGATTGAGTTGTTTTCATACTTCACTTCTGTCACCTTCATGTGCCATGGACGAAGAACAATTTTCATCGAATCAATTAGCGTGAAATGTGTTGTTTCTGCAACCTCTTCGCGTGCAGCAAGTTGGTTCACCTCCGTTTGAGTGAGGCGAAAACGAAGTGTGTTTTGTTTGATACGAAGCTTCATTTCAATTGGCAGTGGCTAAGAAAGAACATCATTTAGTAGAATGCAATTTGTCAACTAATCAGTTGCAAACTGTCAACTGATGGTCACTCTCCTACTTCCCTACCCCAAGTCCAAGGCTTGAAGATGTGATTGTTCTGACGCCAGAAATGGATGACTAGATATGCAAAGATGGGCGAACCAAATGTGAGAAATGACAAATAGATGAATGACAGACGCACCCTTCTAACACGCACACCCATGCGCTGGGCTATCCATGCGCACACTCCGAAGAGTTGCTTTTCCCATTCCGTTTGGATCTGTTTCATTTCTTCTCGTTTATAAAAAGTTCATTCAGTTCATTGTCCTTTAATCAGCTTCAAACCTACGGCACATTTCAAGCATTGCTTCTCACTGCAATAGTTATTGTAAAGTTGCAATAAGCTTTGAGTCTCCGCTGCATTTTTGGTCGTTATTCCAAGTGCATTCCAGTTTTCAAGAATACGATTGCTTTCTGGATTGCAAATTTCTAAAAGTTCAAGCGCTTTGTCTATACGTTTTTCATCATCTCTGTGACGACCATATGTAAACAACATCACCGCAACAGTATTGATGAGGATATTCTCCAATGATGACTCTCCCAAACGCTTAGCGTTGCGTTCTGTTTTGAATTCTTTTCCCACTGTCTTTGCATCAAAACGAAAATGACGATTCCAATATTCGTGTGCCTCTACTTCAAAAAGTTTTTTTATTTCTTGCACATCATTCAACTCGAGTAGCGAAGAAAACAAATGTTCTGATTTACACACCAAGGCTGCCAACTGAGCAATGCGTATGGTTGGAAAATTAGAAGGGCGCATTCTCCCAAAGTTCCAAGCAGCGCTGTTCATGGTTTTTAATGCATACTTCTTCTGAAGAAATTCATACTCTTTCTTCAACTCATTGGGATATTCATCGGTGAATAGTTGGTTGAGGAAGCCCGCTTGTCCAAACAGCAAGGCCTCCACTTGAAATGGATCGCTTTTGTGTTTGGCAAGAATGCTTTGGGGCAATGACTCTGCAAGCATTTCCATTGCATCGCTGTTCACTTTGAAACCAAAGTTGCGTGCAAGCAATCTGTAGAATGCCTCGCTCCAATCTCCAGCAGTCTTATCCAATTGCTGAAGGACTGCTTTGCTTTTTAGTTCGAATCGTTCCACTACAAGTCGGTCTTTCCAACCTGTCCAAGTCAGCGTGTCAACACTGGCCACTTGCGTCTGGCAGGCAATCCAAGTCTTACTCTTCAGCCAACCTTCGTAGTGGCTCCATTGGTCAGTGCGCATGTAGGCACTTATGTCAAACACTTGCAGGTCGCCAGCTGTGTAAAGGAAAATACCTTTATCATTCTCAAACACGGCATGCAGCACCACGCTTTTGTAATGCTCATCATCGGTGTGTTTGTGGTGGTGCCAATCACTACCACGCAGATGAATTTCCACATGACCGCACCACATGGTTTCCCCAATTTTGATTCTTGCATTTAAGAAATCTGGCCCTTGTCCGAAGTTGTGTGTGCCGGGATGTTGCACCACCAATGATTCACCGCTGGCTGTTTTAAGTTCAGTGGTATTGAATAACCTATACTTCCAGATATAATGGAGAAAGGCCTCTGTCATAAAGCTATTTTTTTATAAGCGATGTCAATGCATCGCAGCGCAAAAGGAGGATGATTTATGATTTTCTTCCAGGCTCCATGATCTTGTTCATCGCCATCATCTGTTGCATGGTTTTTTCCATTCCATCGGGCGAACCATCGAGGAAGATGACATTGCCCTTGCCATACTCTGCAAAATTCTTGATGGCTTCGGTCCACATGCTAAACATAATGACAGAGGTATCCAGATTTGCTTGCTGCATTTCGCGAGCTGCATTCTGCATGCCACGAGCTACTTCTTCGCGGAACAACGCAACACCTTGACCACGCATTTGGGCTGCTTCTCTTTCTGCCTGTGCTGCTATCTTAATAGCATTACCATCTGCCTCAGCAGCTTTAGTTTTAGTTATTAGCAGGGCTTGTCCTTCGTTTTCAGCAGCGGCCTTTAGGTTGTTGCTGGCCACTACACGGCTCATGCTGGTCAAGATAGCTTCATCAAATGTGATGTCGTTCACTTGCAAATCTTGCAGGTGATAACCCCATTCCTCGAGGCGATTATCAATCTCAGATTTTACGTGCTCTACTATATCATTTCTTAATGACAATACTTCTGCTTGCTTTTTCGTAGCCACGAAGGAGCGAATAGTTCCCTCGATAGTGCGCACAAGTGCTTGCATCAAACTTCTTTCATCTATGAATTTGAAGGCGACTCTTTTTATCACTTCTTCATCGCCATTCATTACTGAATAGAGTAACATGCTTTTGAAATAGACATTCGCTTGGTCTTGTGTAACAGCCTGAAACTCCATTTCCACAGAGCGATTTTGTGTGCTTATTCTTTTATACACCACCTCTATAAAAGGTATTCTCATGCTAAGTCCAGGAGAAAGAACGCGCCTGTATTTACCAAAAATGGTAACCACACCAATGAGGCCTTGTTGAACTACAACAAATGATTTGAAAAGAAGGATGACTACAATAGCAATCCAAATAAGATTGCCTGGTAAATAAGGAATGTTCATGATAAAATAAATTTTGATTTACGAGGCGAATGTAGATGCTCGCAGAGGCTGTTTGTATTTGAGTTTGTATAAATGGCAGAAATGACCCATAAGCTTGAATCATTCACCAATTGGTGGTTCATACCTGCGCGCTAAACAAGAATTTGTTGGGGCTAACGAGGTTAGTCTTTACAGCATACATTACGATAGCTGCTGTATTGTTTACTCCCAGTTTTGCAAGAATGTTTTTGCGGTGAGTATTCACCGTGTGAGGAGAAAGGAAAAGCTTTTCTGCAATTTCAATATTCGTATATCCTTCTGCTATTAGTGTGATGATCTCATTTTCACGCTCGCTGATGGTAACGGGCTCGCAACTGAATTCAGTAAGGTCCAAATCGTTCACGTCTATTGCTTCTTTGCGAATGGTATTGAGAATTTGCCCACAAAAGAATTTGCCTCCGTTGCCGGTTACGCGAATGCTGTCTAAAATTTCATTCACATCACAGTCTTTTTTGATGTAGCTGGTAACTCCAGCGCGAAGTGCATTCACAATGGTGTGACCACTTTGCTCGCCTGTAATGGCGACAAAACGAATGTCATGCGTAATTTTTTTGCAACGGGGAATTACATCTATGCTAAAGTTTTTGGCGGCAAAATCAATGAGTACAATTTGAGGAGAGAAATTTTTAACCATACCCAGCAGTTGCTCATCGCTAGAGGCTTCACCCAATACTTCCATGTCTTTGTACTGGCTGAGTATGGCATTCAGGCCAGTGCGAATAAGGTGATTGCTATCTGCTATAATGACTCTCATAAATAGAAGGGCCGAATATCTTATTAAAAACGATTCCAGATAGCATTTACGACAATTGTTTTTAAACAGATGTTCATGGAGTTTTCTAAAACGCCTGATTCACTTGATTCTAGCAGACCTGAATTGGGATGTATCGTAAAAAGAGGAGATTGCTTTGAAACGCTGATTGGAGACAATGAGCGCCTCACAACTGACATAGGTCGTTGAAATGCCTCAAATACAAGTGTGCATTCGCGTTCATTGAATACTTTTCTTCTACTACCTTTCTAGCTGCCTGCCCAAACTGGTAGCGGAGCGCTTTGTCATCAACCAATGCAGAGATACAATTCACCCATTCGTCCGCAGTGGCTGGTAAAAATCCATTCAACCCATGTTCGATTATATCAGTATTCACGCCCACAGGTGACATGAGTGTTGCAATTTCGAGTGCCATGTACTGTAGACCCTTCAACCCACATTTCCCACGTGCCCATTCATCATCTGGTAAAGGCATAATGCCAATATCAATTTCCGAAAGTTCACCTACCTCACTCTCTTTGCTCCATGCAATGCCTTGTATGTCGAGTTCCTGATTACTATAAGTCTTATCACCTATTACTTTGAAACGAATGCGCGCTGCGTACTTCTTTTTTAGCTCCTTCAGAAATGGAATAGCTAATTCGAAATGCTTGATGGTCGTTATGCTTCCACTCCAGCCAATAGTGATATAATCCTTGTCTCTTTGAGGCACACGTTTGTATTCCTCTGTGTCAATAGTCGTTGGAACCACCGCTACATTTTTGTTGAACTCTCGTGCATAATCAGCCAGGTAATTGTTACCGGCAAAAACCAAATCACTCAGTGCAATGATCTTGGAAATCTTAGCAGGGTTCTTCATCCATGCGAACAGCTTGTTGGCCTTACTAGTGTCATTTTTCCAGATAGCGTCATCAAAGTCAAAGATGATTTTAGCCTTCGACTTTACGAATTGTTTCTCGAAGAAAATACTTCGCGTCATCAGTGCTTCGCGAAAAATGAATACGATGTCATACTCATTGGAATGGCGCAAATCCTTCCATCTCTTTTCATAATGCGATAGAAGCATCAAAGCCTTTGGTAAAAATTTCCCTTTGGAATAAATGAGTTGGTCATCTTCTTCCTCTAGCAAATAGGAAAGCTGGCATTCATAGCCATTTTCCTCGAGAAAATGAACGTATTGTTCGAAGCGGAAGCGCTGCCCGGGTGCGCGGCCGGGTCGATGGCTAGCTATGAAGAGAATCTTTTTCAACCGTTTGCAATAGTATGATTTTCAAGTCATGTTGGTTTCTTAATGAACGTTTCTAAAGTTGTGCTGTAACAACCCTCAGCATTTCACTTTCTTTGAAGCACCAATGAAAAAAATAGTTTCCATTTCATTCCTTATTCTGCTCTGGCAGTCCTTTGTTTTTGCTCAGGCACAAACACCTGATGCCGCGAAGTACAAAGCCGACATTCCAGCTGTGGAGGAAAAGCAACAAACCAGCGCTGAATACAAATCATCAGCAGACTATTGGCAGCAGCAGGTAGCGTTGAATGCGAGCAATGAAGACGCGTGGATGAATCTTTACAAAGCATCGCGCTATACCAACTACACGGAGCATTCGCGAAGCATCAGTACTGAGTCGCAAGCAAAACTGAATGATGTGCTGGCACGCATGAACAATGCAGTGCCCAACTCTTTTGCGTGGAATTATTGTTCTTACCTAAACAGCAACCGCAGCGATGAGTCAGTGGCTTATCTGAAAAAGGCAAATACTATCCGCCCTGATGAGCAAGAGCTTTGGGATGACATGCTTTGCGAAGCCATCATTGCTGAAGATGCCACCAATAAATATGCATTCAGCAAGAAACTGAGTGATGCGAAAATCTACAGTGATGCGGAAATGGAATACAACCGCAATGTGCTGAACAGTGTGGAGAAAGATGGAGTCCTCGTCACCCATGGCAATGTAGACACCTACCCTATCATCGTTTTACAACAACTGTATGCTGTCCGCACCGATGTCCAAGTCATCTGCCTTGATTGGTATGGTAGCAATCGTTACATCTATAAAGTAAATGCTCAGCTAGGACTGAAGGAAGGGAAAAACAAAAAGTCAGACCCTTATACTTCTCTTGCCAACATTCTTTCTTCTGCAAAAGACAAAAGCATTTATCTCGCGTTGACGTTGCCGCCTGATGTGCTCAAGCAGCAGGCAAAGAATTTATATTGTACAGGTCTTGCGATGAAATACAGCAAAAACGAATTGCAAAACCTGGAGTCGCTCAAGTTCAATTGGGAAAGTCTGTTTCAGAAGAACTTTATCCAAATGAATGAAGCTATCAACCGCAACTACTTAGTGCCACTGCTGCTGCTAAAAGAAGCCTACGCTAGCCAAGGTAATACGACTTCTGCTGATGGAATGAAACAAATGGCTGAGCTGATTGCCACTCGCTTTGCAGTGAAAACTCAAATTCAAAAACAACTGGACTAGCGTATGGCATTATTCAAACACCCATACGAACGGCACACGGACGAGCAACTGATGGTGCTCGTTGCGCAAAAAGACCAGAAGGCTTTTGAAGTGTTGTACGACAGATATGGCAAACCGATGTTCAACTACTTCCATCGCATGCTATGGAAAGACCGCGAGAAAAGCCGAGACTTCACACAAGAGCTTTTCACCAAGCTGATAAATAAACCGCACTTGTATGACCCGGCCCGACCATTTAAAACATGGCTTTACAGCATAGCCAACAACATGTGCAAGAATGAATATGCCAAACACGATGTAAGACGCGTAGCACATGCTGAATTAAAAAGAGACGACCACTTTACCAGCGGAATGGACGCGCAGAAGAGCATGGACCGCTCGCAGTTTATGGGCAAACTAACGGAGGTGCTCAGTGGATTGGACGAAGTGAAACGCACCACCTTCGAACTGCGTTTCCACCAAGAAATGAGCATTATAGAAATAAGCGAAGCCATGCAATGCAGCGAAGGCACTGTGAAGTCACGACTGTTTTATACCCTAAAAGAACTCAACGCAAAACTGAAAGTGTTTGAAGGAATAGCATAGAGAGTTATGAATTATGAGTTATAAATTATGAAAGACAGTGCAATAAGAGATAAGAGTTTTCTGCTTGCAGTTCGGATAGTGAACTTGTATAAAATGTTGACTACTGATCGCAAAGAGTTTGTGATGAGTAAACAACTGCTGAGGTCGGGCACCAGTGTGGGGGCTAATGTGCGTGAGGCTATCAATGCACAAAGCACTTCCGATTTTGTACACAAACTTTCTATCTCGCAAAAGGAATGTGACGAGACATTGTATTGGCTGGAACTATTGTCGGAAACCAATTTTCTAACTCTTGCAGAGTATCAAAGCATACAAAACGATGCAACCGAAGTATTAAAAATCATCAGAAGTATCATTCTAACAACTAAAAAAAACAACACTGCCAAGGATATAAATAATGAGTTATGAATTATGTACGACACCATGCAACTCATAACTCATAACTCCTAACCCATAATTATTAATCCGATGAATACCACATTCAAATACGACCCTGAAGACATTGAATCATTGCTTACACATAAGCAATTCAATGAGCTTTATCCTGAAGAAAAAGAGTTTGTGCTGCGCCATGTAGAAGGCGAGGAAGAATACGAGAGCCTTCGCTCCACGCTTTTCCTTATGCACGACTCTGCCCAAAATGATGAATGGCTGGACCCCGATCCTTCCATCAAGCGCAACCTAATGCTTGAGTTTGCTCGCGAGGAGAAGAAAGGATTTTTCATCTGGCTGAATTCCCTGTTTGCTATGCCAGCAATGCCAGAGATGGTGTGGTACAGAAGACCAGCGGTGCGTTATGCATTTGCCACCTTGGTGCTGCTGCTAGGTGTTTCCAGCGCCCTTATCTTCTTCAACAAAAGCACTACGCAAGTCGATACGGCTGCTGCCGCAGTTGCTGACAAAACGGAAGAATCCAACAACGGAATAGCCAGTGCAGCGGATTCTTCCAACACACTGTTCGATAAACCAACGTATGCTGAGAACAACCAACCAGGGGTTTTTCCGCCCGCACCAGCACCCGTGCTTGTAGAGTTTGATATGGAAAAGGCAGAGGAACCCCAAGTAACCAGTCTTGATGATGCCTCAAACTTTAGGAATGATGCGGTTGCTGAATCAGCTCCAGAAAGTATCGACCTGAAAGAAGTGGCGGTTGCTCCTGCTGAAGAATTTTCTGATAAGACCAAAATAGCCGCGGATGAAATACAGGTAATGAAAAGCGTTACAAAAGAGGAAGAAGATATGGTGCTTAATGAAGATGTTCAGAATGTAGTAACTGATAGCAAGAAGACCACAAGCACATTGAAAGATGCATCCGAAAGACTGGTAACAGACTACGAACAACCATCATCCACTTTGCCTCAGAACACCTTCAACAATGCGACTATTGTAACTGAAAATAACGTAATGACCACCAGCGGTTCGTCTGGGCAACTTTCAGCAATCAGCAACGAAAACATAACAGGATATACCTGGGATGCCAACGCACTTACTCCTTCTAAAAGTGCGAGTGCCGCGGCTATAAAGGATGTGTTGGATGTGTTGTTTACAGCAAATTGAGCGCTCTGAGGGTTAAGCCGAATAGTAGGTCGCGCGCTGTGACTTTATCTTCGCACCACATATGACCCCCAAAAAAGATAAAAACATACGCATAATAGAAGTGCCCAGCGAAGTAGGCGCAGGTACACGCGGAGCAAGCCTTGGTGTGGAGGCAGTGAAGATTGCAGCACTCGATTTCCGCTCGCAGTTCTTCAAGAAATACAAAAGCGTGGTGATACCCCACGACAACCAAGCACTTTACAACAATCCGGGTAGCCGCTACGCACGTAACATTCGCAGTGTGCTGAAGATGTATGAGCGCATAGGTGCCGCAGTGCGCGACACCATGCGCGATGGTCGCTTCCCGCTGCTCATCAGTGGCGACCACAGCAGCGCGGGTGGAACTATAGCTGGCATCAAGATGGCCTATCCCGAAAGCCGCCTAGGTGTTATCTGGATAGATGCTCATGCTGACTTGCACTCGCCCTATACAACACCCAGCGGCAACATGCACGGCATGCCACTGGCCACTGCCCTCAACGAAGACAACATCGAGGAAAAATCGAACGACCTGGACTACGAAACCATAGAACTGTGGGAAATGGTGAAAAACGTAGGCGATATGTCGCCCAAGATTGAATACCGCGACCTGATATACGTTACCCTGCGGGACTTCGAAGAGCAGGAAGCAGCGCTGATAAAAAAGAACAAAGTGAAGGTGGTCACCACCAATGAACTGCGCAAAACGGGCGTTACTAAGTTGAGTCGCGAATTGTTGAAGCACTTATCTCATTGCGACAAAATCTATATCAGCTTTGACGTGGACAGCATGGACCCTAGCGTAAGCCGCGGCACAGGTACTCCTGTAAAAGGTGGCATCAACGAGCGTGAAGCGGCAGACCTCATTCTGGAATTGTTGCAAAACGAACGCACCTGCTGCCTGGAGTTTACTGAGATAAACCCCACGCTGGATAGTGAGAATGTTATGGCTGAAACTGTTTTCGAGATATTGCAAAAGGTGGCCAGGCAGGTGGAGATTATCTAGAAAGATTTGATTGGCATCGCAGAGATGCGCGGAGGGCTGAGCAGAGGTACGCGGAGATTTTTTAAGCGTAACTGCGCCTCACCCTTTGTCCCTCTCTCCCGAAGGGACCACTATGTGGCGAGAGGGCGGGTGCTGGTGCTTTGGGAAAAGTTGAGCGTTGGATGCTCTTCGTACTGCTTTGTATCGCAGAGGTGCGCGGAGATTCAATATTCTTTAATGGGTCTCAGTCTGTATCGCTCTCTCACGAAGGGATCACTATGTGGCGAGAGGGTGGGTGCTGGCGCTTTGGGTAACGGTTGAGTAAGAAGTGTTCGTCTCTCGCACAATTATGCAGTGGATGCATGGCTTGTTTATTGCTTCCTTAGCTGCACTTCGTTTTTCCTTTCATCATGCAAAAGACCATAGATACTTCTTCTTCACACATCATCACATTGCTGTTTGTTATGCTGCTCTGCGGTAATGCATTTGGGCAGATACCCACACGCTATACTACCGACTGCGCTGACTACAATCTGGACCAATACTTCATAGCAGAGGCATACGCGCACAGTCAGAACCACCTCATCTATGCTGACAAGGCGCTGGTGTATTGCAGCCCTGACACCAGTGCATTTGTTATAGACACCCTCTCATTCAATTCGCTGGTGCGTGCAACAGAACACATACAACGTCTGCGAGATGACACCATTTTTCAAACCGACTTCGCCACGCGCATCAAAACCGTGCTTCAAACTTTTCTGAACAATTCTGGCGAGTGGTACAGTATAATGCATGACAAGGGCAGTGCCTATGTAAAGAAAGATGATTTAGCCATTTGGAACATCACCGGTTTTTTGGCAGGGCTCAAGAGAAGTGAAGTTGGATATAATACTATCGAACTCAGCAGCATTGATTCTGCGGACCAGCACAAAAGGGATCGCAGTTTTCTTCTTAATTATCTCAGCCATGGGTACGAACTGGAGGTGGTCGGCTTCAACGGATTGAAGGATTGTGAAACACTGCTTCATT
The DNA here is from genome assembly GCA_031414655.1 of Flavobacteriales bacterium. Taxonomy (GTDB): domain Bacteria; phylum Bacteroidota; class Bacteroidia; order Flavobacteriales_D; family Sanyastnellaceae; genus JANNVZ01. The sequence goes on along the minus strand of JANNVZ010000013.1, from coordinate 554,793 downwards.
ACCGCACCTACAGGGAGTCGTGCCCGGGTGGCGAGCTGCACCAGTTTGTGGCTTTCACCAAAGATGGTTTTGTGGAAGTGGCCTCGTGCAGTGGCGAGGGCGAAGGGGGTGAATACATTTGGGAAACGCTCTACCTGCCCATGCAATTCCCTAGCGGCAAAGTATTGCTGGTGGCCTATGCAAATCTCGAGAACATCTTCAACATTCAAACTGCGGATCTGAATACATATCCCTATCCTGAAAATGCGGGCATCCCTATAGACCAATTGATCGTAAAAACTAACGAGTTCACTTTGCCACTATTGGATGAAAATGGTAACGACCAATACGATGAATATGGGTCGAAGAAAGTCCGCGTGGACCACGACCCGCCTGTTTATTACCGATGGGGTGGGAAAGAGGTGGGCAGAAAGTAATTTGAGAATGTGGTAATTTGAGAATTTGAGAATGACTTTCTTCCACGTGTCATTCCACACGCAGCTATAGCGGAGTGTGGAATCTCTCTTAAGACCATAGGTGCGTTTGGCATCCGGGTAGAGGTGAAAAATGACCCTGTCACTGTCCATTGATGGATCCTTGAGGAACATCCAAAGACCTCCAAAGCAAGAAAAAAGACATTTCATAATCATATTCAATACCTTAGCAACTCAGACCCCATGACCTATGTGGTAAGGTACGACCTCTTATGTGTTAAGGTACGATCTCCTATATGGTTAAGTAAGACCTCTATTGGATATTTGCAATCTGCAAACACGACCAATCAATCAAACTCTTATGAAGTACCTGCACGTAATCTTTTTTTCAATCTTTGTTTTATCATCTGACCACGCCATGGCTCAATCGAGTTCAGACTATTCCATTTCTATCGATGTTACTACCCAAGAGGACCCTCCACAAATTACCTTAGATTGGATAAATGATATCAACGCAAATGCATACGATGTCTACCGAAAAGGATGGCAATCCACATACTGGGGTGCAGCGGTCGCTACACTTCCGGGAACAGCAAGCCAATACATCGACAATAGTGTGGAAGCAGATACAGCCTATGAATATAAAATTTACAAAACAGCAGCCAATACTGTTACGGCTTACGGTTATGTCTATGCAGGGATCAAAAATCCGGTGAATCACTACAACGGCAGAATTTTGGTTTTGATCGACTCCTTATTTATTGATTCCGTTGCAACTGAATTATGGCAATTTCAAAAAGACCTCGCAAGTGATGGGTGGGATGTAACGAGCAAGTATTTTTCCAGAACCGATTCCGTTGCTTCGGTGAAAAGCTATATCATAAGTGAATACAATACCATAGCGAACAATGTAACAGCGGTGATGCTTATAGGTCATATACCAGTTCCATATTCAGGGAATATTTATCCGGATGGTCATACAGATCATCAGGGTGCGTGGCCGGCAGATGTCTACTACGGTGATGTCAATGGAACCTGGACCGATGAATTTGTGAATGCTACCACAGCTTCGCGACCGGAGAATATCAATACTCCGGGTGATGGCAAATTTGACCAGTCGAATATCCCTTCGGATGTTGAATTGCAAGTCGGCCGGATTGATTTCTACAACATGCCATCCAGCGGTAAGACTGAATATGAAATGCTGAAGAATTACCTCAACCGCGATCATGCTTTTCGGAAAAAAGAAATTACACTCAATGAGCAAGGACTGATTGATGACAACTTCGGAGCATTTAGTGGTGAGGCATTTGCTTGCAATGGGTTTAAGAATTTCGCGCCTTTAGTAGGCAAATACAACATCGAAGAATCCGATTTCTTAAGTACGCTGGAAGTTTCTGACTACCTGTGGGCATACGGTTGCGGTGGCGGATCCTATTCAGGCGCAGGCGGCATCGGCAGCTCCGTAGAAATGATGACTCAAAATGTAAATTCCATTTTTACCATGTTGTTCGGATCGTACTTTGGTGACTGGGATTCGGAAGACAATTTTCTTCGTTCTCCGCTGTGTTCAAATACACCTGCACTCACTTGTGTGTGGGCCGGAAGACCGCACTGGATGTTTCATACCATGGGTCTAGGTCTGAACATTGGATATGGAACCCGCGTCACCCAAAACAATTCAAATTTGTATCATGCAAACTATGGAGCACAATTTATACATATCGCACTCATGGGTGATTTGACTTTGAAACAAAACGTGCTCGCTCCCCCGCAATCTGTGCTCCTCGAAAACACCTCAAACGGCTTTGGAAAAACCATAAATTGGGTCTCTTCTGCCGATGAAGTGCTTGGTTATTACGTTTACCGATCCAACCAGGAATTGCAGGCTTTTGAATTGATTTCTGAATTGGTTACGGGAAACACATTCACCGATACTTTGGGAACCGATGGACTTCAACACTATTTAGTGCGGGCCATGCGGTTGGAGACAACCCCATCAGGTTCTTATTACAACCTGAGTGAAGGCGTGGGAGATTCATCGAACGTAGTTTATCAGACCACTGGTTATCCTGAATTTACTAATGCACGTGTCAGTTTCAGCCTTTATCCCAATCCTGCCACCGATATTGTTACAGTGAAATTTACTGATACTTCCCTCAAAAATTCCGAGATTCATATTTTCAATCAGCACGGTGAACTATTATCATCCAAATGGCTCGAAAACAACAACATGAATGTTGAAAATTTATGTGCTGGTGTTTACATCATTTCACTAAGCCACGATCAATTTTCTGAAAGGCAAAAACTGGTAATCATCCGGTGACACTTTTGATAAACCCACAGGGGCGAGGTAATCTCCGCGCACGCTAACCCTCAGGGGAGCCTTCCCGCTTCATCTCCATTTGAATATTCTTTACATTATAAACGCTATCTGTGCGATGGCACCCCATATGGGTAGGGGTACGCGAAGGTGTTGGCTCCCCGCCTCCGCGCACCAGCGCAGTTCCTTCCTGTAGATCGCCCCATCGCGCGGCCTTGTGTGGCGAGGGTTTAGTGCAGCGTAACCCGTTCCAACTGCTTTACTTGGCTTTCCTCGGCTGACCCGAGGCCGCTATGCGGCAGCCTAACACAATTCTCCCCACCATCGAGCAAGCCCGACCTCAGCGGAGACTCGTTTGAGCCATGCGCACCCGATGGGACAACTTGGCGCCATTTGCCCCTAAAAGGCATCCAATATTTTAGTGCGTTCTCTGTTTTTCTTTCAGATGCCCTTTCACTCTCTTCGCTTTTCCTCTGCCCTTTTCGCTTTTTCCCACTTCCCTTTCCACCCATTCCTTTTATTACATTCGCGCCCCGTTTCAAAACGCATCATAAATGAAAATCCTTGTCTGCATCAGCAAAGCGCCTGATACCACTTCCAAAATAGCCTTCACCGATGGCAACTCAAAATTTGATGAAAACGGTGTTACTTATATTGTAAATCCGTATGACGAATGGTATGCACTGGTGCGCGCACTGGAGTTGAAAGAAACACTGGGCGGCAACGTTACTGTGGTATCAGTGGGCGGTGCGGACTACGAACCCATTATCCGCAAGGCTCTAGCTATAGGTGCTGACGATGCCGTGCGCATAGATGCTGCCGAAAGTGATTCGCTTTTTGTGGCCAAACAAATAGCAGCGTATGCCAAGGCTCAGTCGTTTGACATCATCTTCTGCGGTAAAGAAACCATCAACTTCAACGGCTCCATAGTGCCGGGCATGGTGGCCGAATTGCTGGACATGCCATATGTGGCCCTTGCTCATAAAATAGATGTGGCAGGCAACACAGCTACTATTGAAAGAGAAGTAACGGGCGGTGTGGAAGTGTTGGAAGTAGCTACACCCTTTGTGATAAGCGCAGCCAAAGGCATGGCTGAACAACGTATACCTAACATGCGCGGCATCATGGCAGCACGCACCAAACCATTGGCCACCATAGCCGCTGCCGATGCACAACCGTCTACCACTTTAAAAAGCTATAGCCTGCCACCTGCAAAGAGCGGTTGCAAGTACATCACTCCAGAAAATGCAGGCGACCTTATAAAAATGTTGCACGAAGAAGCGAAAGCGCTTTAATTCAGTTAGCAGTTGGCAAATAATCAGTTCGCAAAACGCACCCGTCTAAATCAACAAGTCAATAACTCAACAAGTCAAATAACATGAGCGTTCTCGTTTTTGCAGACCATCACCATGGCAAGTTTCCGAAAGGCAGCCTCGAGGCTGTTAGCTATGCAAAAAAAGTAGCCGAACAACTGGGCACCGATGTGGTGGCCATCACCTACGGCACCCTAAGTGGCGATGGTGGCCTGGGCAGCGCAGGTGCTTCCAAAGTGCTTCGCAGTGCGCTGACATCAGCCAGCGACTCGCAACAAATGACCCGCGTAATAGTGGCTGCGGCCTCTCAAGCAAATGCAGATGTGGTAGTGTTCGCACACGACATAGCTGGCAAGTTGATTGCCCCACGTGTGGCTGCTCGCCTTGATGCTGGACTTGTTCCGGGGGCTACTTCCCTACCCGATGCAAGTTTTTCGGTGAAGAAAAATGTATTCAGCGGTAAGGCAATAGCGGAGATAACCATGAACACTGCGAAGAAGGTGATAACTGTTCTTCCCAACTCATTTGCTCTGGAAAACAACGGCACTACTGCTGCGGTAGAGGACTTCAGTGCCGATGCTGGTGCAGCCGGTGTGAAGGTGAAAGAAGTAAAAATAGATAGCAAGGATGGCGAGATACCGCTGCCCGAGGCAGAGTTAGTAGTAAGCGCTGGCCGTGGTATGAAAGGACCGGAGCATTGGGGACAGGTGGAAGAGTTAGCAAAAATTCTTGGAGCAGCCACCGCTTGCTCGCGCCCAGTGGCAGATATAGGATGGCGTCCGCACCACGAGCACGTGGGACAAACGGGCATCACCATTCGCCCCAATCTGTACATCGCTATTGGCATCAGTGGCGCCATTCAGCACCTTGCTGGTGTAAATGGTAGCAAGACCATAGTGGTCATCAACAAAGACCCAGAGGCACCATTTTTCAAAGCAGCGGACTACGGAATAGTAGGCGATGCATTTGAAGTGTTGCCAAGAATAATAGAAGGTGCAAAGCAATTTGTAGCCAACAAATAAGAACCTATTGCAGATAGAGGCCGTTAACACGGCCTTTATTTTTTAGTCGCGTTTCAGTTTTTATTGTTTTATTTTCGTGTAAAGAAAACCGCAAGTAAAACTGCAAGCAAGGCAACGAAGTGGAACCTATGAATCAAACCAGAATTGAGCTTCAGATAGCAGACATTGCACCCAGCGGTAGCACCAGTGGTGCCTATGCCATGGTGCTTGCAGAGGTGGACGGCAACCGCAGGCTGCCCATTGTGATAGGTGGTGCCGAGGCGCAAGCCATAGCCATCGAGCTGGAGAAAATGACACCCAGCCGCCCTCTTACCCACGACCTTTTCCGCAGCCTTGCCCATGCCTTTGCTATAGAGGTGGACGAAGTGCTTATTTACAATCTAGTGGAAGGCATTTTCTTCGCCAAGGTGATAGCCAGCCTGAATGGTAAGAGTGTAGAAATAGATGCACGCACCAGCGATGCTGTTGCCATAGCCGTTCGTTTTAATTGTGCTATATACTCCTACGAATTCATATTAGAGCAAGCAGGTGTAAGCAGCGAAGAAGCTACGCAGCACCTGGAGATGGAGGAGCCTGATATAGACCTTGCTGAAATAACAGCACCGGTGGATGCTAGTTCCCTGGATACGGACGAACTGCAACGTCAACTGGACAATGCCATACAGCACGAAGACTATGAGCGCGCCACCCGCCTGCGCGATGAGATAAATAAGCGAAGGACGAAGTAGGTAGACTTCATTTCATCCTCAATGTTGATGGTGATAATTTTTTCTCCTTCTGCCATAGTATTTGATTTCAAATTTCAGATTCCCGCTCAGATTCCAAAAGGAATTGAAACAGTTTTTTAGATAGGTAATTTGATAATTGAATCTCTTTTTTGAGAGGCCTTCGAAGGTAACCAATAAAGGGGTTCAGTGATGACAAAAGTTTTTCGGATTAATGGACAAAACAGAGACTTTTTCTGATTTCAAATATTGTCCAGCATTTCTCTTAGAATATTGCATTTGGGGGTGCCTTCTTTCTCGTAGCATTGGATATAGAGACCATTTGAAACATGCATCAAACCTTGATCTTGCTTTGTAGGTTCTATTTCCTTCAAGGCTATGACAACTAATTCCGGATGTGCCCAAAAACAAGCACCAAGCACGTAAGAAGGGGTTTCGCTGGCGGAACCTGGGTGATAATGTAAAGTTTCGTACAATACTTTTAGCGTAGTAGTGTCTTTGGTTCGAATGAAATACGTGTCAAAGAGAGATAGCATTGGTTCAAACCATTCTTCATGAAAATGAGAACTTTGATTGTAGATCACGGAAAATTCGACACTGTCAACACGTTCAGTCCAAGTTTTTGAGTCTTGGTCATAGGCCTCAAACTTCTCTAAAAAGTCCTTTCCTATTATTCCATAATTGAGAAAGGTATCCTGAAAAAGTCTTTGAAGTGCTGAATCCGGAAGAGACTCGACCAGCTTGATATGGTCTCTATGAACATACCCTTTGTGGTAGCTACAATCTATCAATGTAAAAAAAACAACTTCTGCCCATTCTGAATCGGAATAACTACAACTGAAAAGTTCATTTTTCTTGATTGTTGCAACCACCGCGAATTCAGTCCCTTTTCCTTCCCTGAGATTGACATCTCCTTCCTGGTCACCAATAATGGCCAATTGCTCCTGCGCTAGTAGGAAATTCGTGCATAAAACAAATGTTATAGCAGATAGAATAGACTTCCAATACATAGCTATTACGCCTCTTAAAACCTAAACCTCAAAAAGCCAAATGCCATAGAAATGGTGGGCTCGATTTTAGTGAAGAAAGTGATGATGTCGCGTGAGGCCACACCAAACTCGTAGCCGCCCTGCTGACCTAGCGTAAAGTAGATGCCTACCGGAATCTTACTGTCGTAGTTGCCACCGGTAACATAACCCGCCTGCAGGTGCACCTGCTTGATGGGACTGAATTCACCCCCAATGGCTATCACTGGTCTTTCCATGCTGGCAACATCGTCATTCATAGGTGCTATGATGTCAATGCCCAATTTGTAACTGGGATGATTCTCCCAACCAAGGCCAACACGCAAAGTAGTTGGCAATTGGGTTGTGAGGGTAGTAGCACCCTTCCAGTCCAGCACAGCATCACTTCCGTTGAGGCCTTCTATCTGGGTTACGAAGTCTGTACTTTCTATACCATCATTTTTTGTTTCTATCACTTTGCTGTCGTTCAATATATAAACATTGCCATCCCAGTTCATGCTGCCTATATCATTGATGGCAGCACTCAGGAAAAATCTATCTTTCCAGACCAACGTTGTACCTATGTCAAATCCAAACCCGAAACCGACAGGTGCCAGATTGCCCGCATTTTCGGGCAAGGAAGAAGGATTCTCTTCTGACACGCCATAGTCCACCTGAAACACAGGAGACAACGCGCTGAAAATTTCCGTTTTTCCATCTTTGGAGTCAATAGCCAAAAGGCCTTGACCCACTAAGAATTTCACCCCAAGCCCTGCATGAAGTTGCAAGTCGTCATTGCTCCAAAGCTTTTTGCCCCAAGCGAGGTTAAACTCGCGTATCCAGTTCATTTTAAATTTGGTGCCATCCAAGAATTCAGAAAGTAGTTGTGCATTCGCAGTATCAGTGAAGCCTCGTGTCACCTTATCATAAGTAGCTTGATCTATGTTGGAGCTATTCGCTATGGTAGTGTCAATGCCATTGGTGCGCACCACCAGCGAATCCCAATAGCTGCTACCATAGCCTAGCCACAAAAACTCAGAAGCCTGTGGACTTAATTCATAGAAAAGACTTGCCCTATCGCGTGTGCGAAAAGCAAATGTGCCCATTCGTTTTGTCTTTATCGAAAGACCAACGAGTGTTATTTCGATGTCCACTGCATTGGCCGAGTTGGAGAATTCTTTAGCATAGAGACGCTGCTGTGCCAATGAGAATTCTTTGACATCTTCTTGGAAAATATTTTGTCTGACTTCTTCTTTTGTAAGTGCAGCAGAGTAAAGCGAAAGCCCACCTTCGGCAAAACCAAGGGCTACAGTCGTTTCATAGCGTGGATCCAAATCCAAGTTGGCAGGATTGATACCCACTGCTTGATAATCGCGGGCAAATGGAGTCGCCACACCCATACCTGTTAGCGTAAATGAAGAACCCTCTGTCTGAGCAAAACCATCATTACCTGTTGAGATAAGTATGGCAAGAGTGGTTAAGGTGAGGAAAATTGATTTCATGTGTTTTGGTTTTGGTGGAACGAAAGTATATGAAATGGCAATTAGAAAGTGAATACGAACTCTGAAAATGCAAAACTCAATTTCTAAGTACAGGCCTTAAAAATGCTTCTGGCCTATGGAATCATTATCCTCCAATTTTTTCTCTGTACAAAAACCTATTCTGAGAACTCTCGAAAGGACGGTAGATATAATAGGCGGCATTGTTATGCACTTTTATTTTATCGGTGTATTTGTTGGAGAGCTTGCAAACATGCACAGCTGCGCCCGAGTTGGTGTCGATTTTCTTTAGGTAGGTGGTACCTGCTTTTTCATGCCATGTATAAATGCAATTGGTCAAATCATCCTTCACCACTGTTTCGCCCCATCTTACGTTTTTCTGGGATTTATGATAGTTGATGAGTGCGCTGTCCAAAGGCTCATTCAAATTGTTATACCGGTATAGTTTATCGTGAACATGATCGAATAGTAGAAGGGTGTCACCCACTATTATCATCGGAATATTCAAGGGTTGGTAAAAAGGTGTTGAAGGAAATCCTGTCATATAAGCACTTACCACTTCTTTGTCAATGCCTGTTTCTACTTGCATCCGAAAGGCTTCTAGCTTTTCCCTTGGACCAAGGTCGCGGTATTGAGCTCGAAAACGCTGCATCAACTCCTCATCCACCAAATAGCGCAACGTATGGTAGGTACTGTCATTTTGATTGAATGACATGTAATCAAAGGCGGGGTAGTTGGCGTTGTAATTACTGTAATAAACTATTCCCCCTAAAGTGTCCACCACTGGTTCTATGTATTGGTGAAAATCATCCGTAGAAAAAGTTTGAATATCTAGTGAATCATCATTGCGCTCAACAAGATAAACTTGGTTCTTGCATTGCAAGAAAACCTCATTCAAGTAATTCAGGTAAAAACCAATTGCAAGTCCATTTACACTTGTGCGCGACATTTCAGTGTTGTTACTGTCGAGTAAAACAAGCTTGCAATTGCTGTACAGAGTTGTTTTTGAATCCTCTTGCCGCTTCCAACGTTCTTCCCTTTCGTAGGTAAGAAGTAACAATCTGTTATCTATAAAAGCGAAGTCAGCAACATTGAGTTCGGCACTACCCCACACTGTGTCTGGTGCGGTGCTTATCACTACTTCAATAGTTGAATCTATATTGGGCATCAATCTAAAATCAACAGTGAGTTGGCCATTACTGAACTTCAAACCTGGCCTCACTTCCTGCTCATAGCTAACGTGACTTGCTTCCACTGTAAATGGACCAATCTCATTCTTCAGTTGGATAGTATATCTGCCTTTGCCATCCGTGGTGGCAGAGTAAAAGGTGCCACTGATGCGCAAGTTGCATTGTTCAATAGGCTTGTTTGTTTGCGCATCGGTAACAGTGCCACTAATAGTGAACTGCTGATGCGCCAGCACATTCAACACACTAAAAAACGCTAAACTGAGAACAAATGATTTAAACATAAACTTCTAAAAAGTAAAGCTGAAAAGTTCGGCACATTTCATAAAACAAGTTCACAAAAAGCAGCTATAAATTCCCTTTCTAATGACATGCGCAAGAAGGCAGAAAAAATCTGTAACCGCTTGACCACCTCGATGCCTAACAAAGTGAGTTGGCGATTTACCTTGCGCCCCGCAATATTTTTTGAATGAACCAATGAACGAAGACCAACTGGAACAACTGCGGCAGAGGTTGAATGAAATACACCGCTGGCCAAGCATCTATATGTTCAAATTCATTTTACCTAGCGACAAGGAACGCATTTCAAAACTCAAACTCATTTTCGGTGAGAGTGCTGAATTCAAAGAAAAGCTCTCGGCACACGGCAAATACACCAGCATTACAGTGCTCGAAATGATGCTAGATGCCGATTCCATTTTCGCTCGATACACCAAAGCCTCCTCTATTGAAGGCATCTTATCTCTATAGCCATAACGTATGAATACGATAGAAACCCTTCGCAATGCACTGCTCGTAACAGCGCTGCTGCTTTTGATATATGTCTTGTACAAAAGAATGCTCCACATTTTCAGAAAACAAAGCATTCAAACGAATTACCCAGAACTAGGTAATAGTATGAAATGGATAAGTGATAAACATGCATACTTAGAAGTGAAACTGGAGCGCACCAGTGCATTAACTATCGAAATTTTTGATGCGGGAGGAAATCTAAAACTTCAACTTGCAAATCAAAGTTTCGATCCTGGTGTTCACTCCTTCGAACTTGATGCCACCTCCTTTTCTGCAGGTCGATACTATTACAAAGTCATTTCTGACAAGCAGCAGGCATCGCAATATTTCAATATTGCATGAGTAGGCAACTCCGCATTGTTTTTATGGGCACACCCGAATTTGCAGTGGCTTCTCTTGCTGCCATCGCATTATCGCATCACGAGGTGGTAGGTGTGGTTACTGTGGCAGACAAACCCGCAGGAAGAGGACAACAAGTGCATGAAAGTGCTGTGAAGAAATATGCAATGGCCAATAATCTGCATGTTCTGCAACCGCTGAAACTAAAGGACGAAACATTCCTTGCAGAGTTAAAATCTTTGAAAGCTGATCTGTTTGTAGTCGTTGCTTTTCGCATGTTGCCGGAAGTTGTTTGGCAAATGCCACCCCTTGGAACCATCAACTTGCATGGCTCGCTGCTGCCAAAGTACAGAGGTGCCGCGCCTATCAACTGGTCCATCATCAATGGAGAAAAAGAAACAGGAGTGACCACTTTTTTCCTGCAACATGAAATAGATACCGGCAGTGTTATTCAGCAGACAAAACTGCGCATTGGCGAAAATGACACCGTGGGACAACTGCATGAAAAGATGATGATGCTCGGTGCTGATACTTTGTTGCAAACTGTAAACATGATAGCCGATGGTAATGCAACTCCCATTCCCCAAAACAACATGTTGGAAGCAGGAAATGAGTTGAAACACGCACCAAAAATTTTCAAAGAGGACTGCTCAATTGATTGGCACAAAAACATTAATGAGGTCCACAATTTCGTTAGAGGCCTGAACCCTTATCCTTCTGCATTCAGCTTATTTGATGGTAAGAACATGAAAATTCTCTTTGGTCGGAAAATGAGTGATCCTGAAATGAAAATGAAGCCAGGTGAATTTGAAACGGATGGGAAAACTTATTTGCGCTTCGCATGTGCGGATGGTTGGTATTCTATCACCGACCTGCAACTAGAAGGAAAGAAACGAATGACAGTGGAGGAATTTCTTCGCGGTTGGCGACCCTTAACTACTGCTTTATAAAGGTAGTCTGATGCCTATTGCCACCCTCAACTACGCAATGATAAATTCCAGGAGTAAGTGAACGAATGTCAATCCCGGAAGCATTCATTGAACCCGTAACTTCCAACACCACTTTACCACTCACAGCGTAAATCTTTATAGTTTCATTGCTCAGTGGAGCGCTGAGATGCAACATATCAGCAGCAGGATTAGGCCAAACGTTCATTTCATTTTCTTTGGCAAGTTCCACATGATTAGCATCACAGAACACTTGATTTAAGTATTCCCATATTTCGTTTTGATAGGTAATAGGGACAAGCGAATTACCATCGTTCTCACCCATTCTGATCACCACTAAGCCTTGAGATGGAACAACGTTGATAATTTGCCCGTCCTTACCAATTGCACAAATCATCTCGGCAGGCGCAGCAGGACTTAGCATGCCCGGAAAAACAAACTGCGATTGAGGAATCATAAAACTACTTTGACCATTCAGCCACCACAGATAGCCGTATGCTTGATTGATGTTTTGTGACGGAGTAATCATCTCATTGAAGTATTCCGTGTCTGTCATTATCGGAGCACCGTTCCAATTGCCTCCTGCATGCATGAGTAGGCCAAAGCGGGCCATACTGCGCGCATTGGTGAACAATACATTCAAGTAGCCAAATGGAAGAAAAGCGCCATTCATTCCGATTGGATTGCGCAATTCACTGAAGAAATATCCGTTGAATGATTGACCTGTTGCACCTTCTATTACTTGATCGAGCAACGTATATGGGGCATTGTGATAAGACCAATAGGTGCCGGGTAACTCTTCGCAAACAAGACATTCAGGATCGGTGCAATCAAGGTCTTCAACATCATCGTCCAGCCCGGTGGTCATAGTCAGTTGGTGCCTGATCGTTATGGCTGCTTCATCTTCTGGCAAGCAGGATGTCCAGCCATTGCCGATGTAGTTAGCAGAAGTGTCTTGTATGTCGAGCAAGCCTTGTTGCTGAGCGATACCTGTAAGAAATGATGTAACTGTTTTGCCTGCCGATGCCCATTGCCAAAGACTGTCTTGAGTGAAGCTATCGAAGTATTCTTCCACTACTATTTTTCCATCTTTTAGAACTATGAATGCCTTGCTATTGGTAACATCTAAAAATTGGAGCAGCGTGTCCAACTCATCTTCACACCAACCTTGGCTGGCAGGGGTTAATGTTTGCCACTCACTGCTATTATTAGGCGGGAAGTACAACTGACCGAAAGACATGAACACAAAAAATACTTGAATGAGAAGCAATGCAATTTTTTTCATTTCAGAAAATTAGATGGAGATGACATTCAACAAATACGTTGGTTTAATGCCGTTCGTTATTGTTTGATAAATGCACCATACTCCACACTTTCATTTATCAACATAAAATGATACAGTCCGGATGATAGGCGACTAACGTCAACCATGACGTTACTATGAAGAATTCCCTCGATAACTGTATGGCCCATTACATCCACTATTCTGTAGGCATGGGCATCACCAGAATAAGACACCTGCAAAATCTCTTGGACTGGATTGGGCCAAATGGTGAAATGTTCCAATTCATTGTCTCCTATTGATTCCACAAAGTCAATATCAAACGTGTATTCTGCTTGGCATCCATTCCAATCGAAGACTATGACTTGATAGGTGCCCGCCATCAAATCGGAGATTTCAAAGACATCTGTACTGTCATTGCTCCAGTTGATATTGTAAGGCTCTATGCCACCTGTAATTATAACGGAGGCATTTCCAAGTTCTTCTTCTATTTGGTTGGTTGTGGATACTTCTAGAATCAATTCCTCAGGCTCTGTAATTTCAAACGAGACTTCAACCATACAATCGTTGCTATCTATTACCTGAACAGAATAAGTATCTGCAAGCAGCTCTTGCGGGTTCAAGTCGTTCCAGTTGACTTGATATGCAGGCGTGCCACCCTCTATGTTCAAAGCGACACTGCCAGAAGCTTGATTGTAGCACAAGGCATTGGTTGTGGCAACAGTCACTGCTATTTCATTCGGCTGAGTAATAGTTGTGCTTCCTATATGACTGCATTCATATTCATCCATCAAGGAGTAAGCGTATTCGCCTGCTGCAAGGTTGTTCAATTGATTGCCTAGGAATGCTCCTTCATTCCATGTCAAATCAGTCCATTCAATAGTGTTGGAGATGGTAAGTGAAATGCTGCCGCTGTTGTTACCAAAGCAGGCTAAGTCGTTTGCTTCTATGCTTATGTCAGGAAGTGGTGCTGAAGGAAGTTCTACATTTCCTTCATGCATGCAACCATACTGATCGGTAAGTTGAAATACATAATCACCATAAGGAAGATTATCTATCTGAATTCCAAACAATGAAGCGTCATTCCATGATACATCTGACACTTCCATATCATTAAGGATGACAAGACTGATGCTCCCATTCAACAAGCCGACACATGGAAATGCAATGTCGCTAACTGCAACATCAGGTGCTATGAAATTACTAATGATGGCAGGCACTGTGTAAAATAAATTACCTCGTAAGTCCATGACTGTTGCGAAGTAGCTTCCTTCCTCATTCGCGGTAATGGTCTCTTCGTATGTGCTGTCGCTCCATACAATAAGCTCGAAACCTTCGATGGATAAAGTAGCGCTGTCACCGGGACAAATACTGTTGCTACTAGCATTCGTAGCGATAGGCATATTCAAACTTTCACCTTCGGTAAAGTGCATGAACTGGTCCGCAGGCATATTGTAGTACACTTCATGCAAACCACGCGGCCAAAGGATTTCCAGTGAGTCTACAAATGTCTCTGCAGCAAGGCCGAATATTTCTTTGCCTGAGTTTTGGTTCATATAACTCTCGCCACCATGGGTATAGCGCACATAAGAATGGTCAGCACAGTGCAGCGTAATGAGTGCGCCAAAAGCATCGCGGTTGGAAACAGTGCCTTGCAGCTCGATACTCAACCAATGATTTTCTCCCCCAATAGATTTCCATAAATCAGACTCAATTGGTTGATTGTTCATGTTGAAGTAATCATAGTATCCATCGTTGTTCATATCGCCTATTGCATTGACGAAGGTGGGGCCCATGTCGCCCCAAATGCCTGTTTCTACCTCTCCATAGTGAAATGTGCCATTCTGATCATTGATGAGGAATTGATTCTGATTAGGGCCATAATTGATGCCCGTTGCGCAAACGAACAAGTCTTGCCATGTGTCGTTATCATAGTCTATCCAATTAGCTCCCCAGCAGAAGTCGTATACCTGAATGTTCGCAATTTCTGATACGTCAATGAAGGTGCCATCGCCTTGATTCTGCATAAGGTGATTACCGTCAAAACCATTGGTGATGTAAACATCAAAATCCAGGTCATTGTCATAGTCGCCAATGGTGCCAGTCATCGCATTGATAAATAAACTCGAATTGCTCTGAACGGTGACGTTGGTGAATGTGCCATCGCCATTGTTTTTGTACAACTCGTTGGTCCATGTGTAGCGGTCTATAACCAAGTACAAGTCCTGCCAACCGTCACTGTCATAGTCGAACCATACAGCCTGAAAGGTGGCGCGGGGCGAAAGAAAAACACCTGCCTCGACAGTAGCATCTGTGAAGGTGCCATCCCCATTTCCTTTATAAAGAACGGAGGCAAATACATCAGCTTGAAAGTTAGCTCCAAAGTAATACTTAGCAATATAGAAATCGAGAAAGCCATCGTGATCATAATCGGCCCAAGCAGGCGCTATGTAGGCGTAACTTTCAGTTGAAATACCTGATGTGGCTGTAATGTCTGTTAGCTGCAATGAACCATTGTTCTCCAATAGTTTCAGTGAACCATTGTTGCGGGTTATCATCAAGTCGGAGTCTCCATCGTTGTCCCAGTCAACCCAATGAAGGCCTTTTACTTGCTTATTTTCTGCATTGATTTGGCCGAAGTTGTATGCTTGAAATTCGCCTTGATTGTTAATGAAGAATTGGGGCTCTTGCGCACCGTAAGCCATGCTTAAGTCATCCCAACCATCATGATTAAAATCGTAAAAGCTGCAACCATTGCCCCAAATGGTACCCAAGTTTACATTGGAGATATTCTGATCGGCAGTTGCATTGATGTATTGCGCAACAGTGGCGTGCACCAAAAACAACAGCGATATGAGAAGAGTGGAACTTTTCACTTATGAGAGTATAGACGCAAGCGGGTAGATTTGGATGTCAAACTTACCTTCCAAATCTACTTGCCCCAAATCTTATCCAGCCAATCCCTAAGGGCTGCTTCTTTGGGATTGTTGCCCGGCTCGTAGATGGGCGTGCCGGCAATTTCTTTTGGTAGAAACTGCTGATCAACAAAATTGCCCTCGTAGCTGTGCGCATATTTATAATCGGAACCATAGCCGAGGTCCTTCATCAGTTTGGTAGGAGCATTGCGCAAGTGAAGTGGCACGGAGAGGTCGCCCGTAGTGCGCACAATGTTCTGTGCTTTGTCTATCGCTGTGTATGCGCTATTGCTTTTAGGCGAAGTGGCTAGAAAGATGGCGCATTCGCTCAGTATAATTCTACTCTCAGGCCAGCCTATGTTTTCAACTGCTCGGAAGGTGGCATCCGCCATGAGCAGCGCGTTGGGGTTGGCCAAGCCTATGTCTTCCGCTGCAAGTATCAACATTCTGCGTGCTATGAATTTAGGGTCTTCACCACCCTCTACCATGCGGGCCAGGTAATAGACTGCCGCATCAGGGTTGCTGCCCCGCATGCTTTTGATAAAGGCAGAGATGATGTCGTAATGCATCTCACCAGTCTTGTCATACATGGCCATGTTTTGCTGCACCACGCTTGTGACAATATCGTTGGTGATGTGCATTTCATTCTCAGAGAATGAATGGCAGACCAACTCCAATACGTTCAGCAACTTTCTTGCATCGCCACCGCTGAGGCGAAGGAGGGCTTCGTACTCTTCAACGACCACTTTCTTTTTCTTCAGCTCTGCATCTTCGATCAATGCGGTGTTGATGAGGTGAATGAGGTCTTCTTTCTCCAGCGGTTTCATAACGTACACCTGGCAGCGTGATAGCAATGCAGAGTTTACCTCGAACGATGGATTCTCGGTAGTAGCACCGATGAGTGTGACCACACCTCGCTCCACGGCACCCAATAGCGAGTCTTGCTGCGACTTGCTAAAGCGATGTATCTCGTCTATAAAAAGGATCGCATTGTTGCTGAACATGCCGCCACTCTTCACGTTTTCTATCACTTCGCGCACATCCTTCACTCCGCTATTTATAGCACTAAGAGCGTAGAAGGGACGTTTCAACGCTTTAGATATAATGAACGCAAGAGTCGTTTTACCCACTCCTGGTGGGCCCCAGAATATCATGCTAGGAATGTTACCGCTCTCTATGCTTTTGCGCAGCACTGCGCCTAGGCCTACCAAGTGCTGTTGGCCGAGGTATTCATCAAGGGTATTGGGGCGAAGGCGCTCAGCAAGTGGTGCGGACATGGGTGCAAAGAAATGGAGAACAGGCTTTGATTTGAACTTAGAGTTTCGCAAAAACAATTTGAATACAAGGGCAATAGGAAATGGTTTGTATGCATTCATAAATGAAGATTGGCAACTAATATGCACTCTTCATTTCCCTTCACCCCACGATTCTAACTCCTCACCTACCTTCTTTCACCGCTCACATACTCCTCTGATTTTGTACCCGATAAGAGCCACCTACTTTTGCACACATTTCTTCAAATTATGCTGCGTTTAGTTCTCTTCATTTTTGTCATTTTTCTTATAGAATTTTATTCATTTAAAGGGCTTTTAGCCATGTCGCAAGGCATTGGAGCTCCTTGGAGAAAAATAATTCTATGGTCATTTTGGCTAATAACCACAGCATGTTGGGGGCTGTTATTTTATATGATGAGTCATCGCAACGATTTTGCACTTGACTTTAAGAACTATGGCCTTTTCAATTTTGCGATTGGATTTTTCATCATTCTGGCAACTACAAAAATCATTTTCGGAACCTTTCATCTTCTTAATGACATCGCAAGGCTTATCCAATATGTCATTCACTCCTTTCGTGACAAACCAATGGGCGAGTCGCATGCAGGAATGAATCGTCTGCAATTTTTCAATCAGGCTGGACTTGCGATTTCTGCTGTCTGGCTTGGTGCAAATCTTTATGGTGTAACAAGAGGCAAGTTCTCTTACAGAGTGCTGAGTGAAAAGCTGTCCTTTCCCAATCTGCCTAAAGCTTTTGATGGCTTGCGTATTGTACAAATTAGCGATTTGCACATAGGCAGTTTTAATGAGAATTTCGATTCAGTTCAAGAAGGTTTTGATTTGATTAACTCACTCGATGCGGACTACCTATTCTTCACAGGTGACCTTGTAAACAACTTCAGTGCTGAGGCCGAACCTTGGATAGATCGCCTTCGTGGATTAAAAGCGCGTTATGGAAAATTCTCCATTCTCGGCAATCATGATTATGGAGATTATGCTTTGTCGGAATATCCTGAAGAAAAAGCAAAGAGTTTCAATCGGTTATTAGAAATTCATAAGGAAGCTGGCTTCCAACTTTTGCGTGATGAGAACGTGACCATTGAAAGAGATGGACAGTCGATAAAACTTGTTGGTTGCGAAAATTGGGGCGTAGGTTTTCATCAATACGGTGATTTGGAAAAAGCTCTGGTGGGAACCACGGAGGAAGATTTTAAAATTTTGCTGTCGCATGATCCCACTCATTGGCAAACAAAAGTGATAGGTGAAAATCCTCCGCAGCGTGCAGACAGAGAGTCCATACCAGCAACAAAACAAAACATTGCACTTACACTTTCCGGTCATACACACGGTGCACAGTTTGGTGTTGAGCTGCCAGCACTTGGCATAAAATTCAGCCCTGTGCAACTGCGTTACAAACGCTGGGGTGGTCTTTATGAGCAAGATGGGAAATACCTCTACATCAATCGAGGTTTTGGTTATTTGGCCTTTCCTGGTCGGGTGGGTATGCCACCAGAGGTGACGCTGCTGGAGCTGCGATCCGTATAATCTGATAACAAATTTGTTTTTAGAAAATGTGCCCTTGCTTGCACAAAACTTTGTGTTCTTATTTGCAGCTTTAAAAATAATTTTTTATGGATTTCACTTTTGAATTGCTGACAGGTCTTTTTGCCCTCACCGCAATGGAAATATTACTTGGCATTGACAATGTCATTTTCGTTTCCATCATCATGAATCGCTTGCCAAAAGGATCAGAGAAAAAAGCTGGACTGATATGGATGGTTGCTGGCATCATCATGCGGATCTCTTTGCTATTCTCTATAGGTTGGCTTATTCAAGTTGGTGGCAATCTCTTCACCATCTTCCAACATCAAGTAGGTATAAAAGATCTGATAATGCTGGGTGGTGGCCTCTTCCTGCTTGTAAGCACTACCCGAGAAATACACAACAAACTGGAAGGTGAAGATCCCAATGAGGTTCTGGAAAAAGAGAAGAACAAGAAGAGTACTTTCGGGGCCATCATACTTCAAATTGTTCTCATCGATCTCATCTTTAGTGTTGATGGTGTAATAACTGCTATTGGTATGACCAACGACTTCAAACTACAGATGATCGCCATCATCATAGCCATGGCAGTAATGTTTGTTTTTGCACCGCGAATTAGCAAGTTCATTCACAAACATCCCACATTCAAAATGCTTGCACTTTCATTCCTTATTCTAATTGCAGTATTGCTTATTGTTGAAGGTGTGCATGTGGATGAATTAGAAATACCAAAAGGGTATATATACTTCGCAATGGCCTTCTCGTTTGGAGTGGAGATACTGAATGGCGTCATGCGCAAACGCAATGTGAAACCTGTGGAATTGAAAGAGCCTCACTTGAAGTCTTGATCATTCTGCTGTTCCGCGGTTGCTGGTAACCTTGTTTCAGAAGGGCTCGTTAAAGCGCTTGAGTTGAAGTCCCTAATTTCAACTCAACCCCTATATGAGAAACCCTATGCTTAAGGTCGTGATGACCACCCTTGTGCTGTGCCTATCACTGATTTCAGATGCCGCATGGAATTTTACCCAAACCACAGTTCAGCTGAATACCGGAGCAGGCACCTTTAATAGAGCAGGTGGCTATAACTCCATGGCGCAACCTGTTTTTTCCAATTCTTATCTCGGCAATTTCAATAGCACAAGTTCATTTATGCTGGATGGAGGATTGGTTAGAACTAGCACCACTGGCGCATCCAATGTGTGCTCTTCCATTATGTACTACCGGGTATATCGTTCTTGCGATACCGCACCTGCATGGATACCATTGAATTTGACAACACTCACCAATCTGGGCCCTGGTATCAAGGAGTACACAAATGCGGCAGCCAACCTAAATATTCTAAGCGGATTGACTCCTGCTACCTATTTCATTGAAGTGCGATGGGTTATACAGGGTCACGCAACGTGCAATAATTGTTGTACTCAGAATATTTGGGATATGGCAAGCACACAGGGCTATAGAGCCTTCTTCGACTTTGAAATGACCGATTCATTCTCTGATGGGAACTTTACCACCAATCCGACATGGTCAGGCGAAACAACGTCATTTCTTTACACTGCAAACACTCAAGCAGGTGTAGGTGCTACCAACTCAAGATCAATTCGTTTGAGTGTTAATAACGGAAGCGGTTCAAAACAAATTCAAACCTCCAACAACTTATGGAGCAGCACGGAAGAACATTGGTCTTTTTGGTTGGGCAGAAGATCGCAGGCTTACGATGCCAGCAATTCGGTGGCGGTGTGGCTCTATGCCAATGCTTCGGATCTCGAGGCCAATACTACCGATGGTTACCGTATTTTTATTGGAGACAACACCGGTGGCGATGAAATTTATTTACAAGCCGTCACCAATGGAGTAGCAACTAACATCATTACAAGTGCAGCCATTCCAAATGGCTTGACTGATATTGGCTTTGCGGTGCATGTGGTAAGAACAACTGGTGGCAATTGGACACTACTTACCTCTGCATTGCCAACAGCAATAGGCATGGGAGCAACCGCTCATACTTGTCCTTTAAGCAGCGCAGTAGTCAATCAAGGTGCAGGAGTCAACAATACCTATGTTCCATCGGGAACAGGATATTTCGGTTTGGTGGCAGTGCACGGCAATTCAAGTAGCCAAAGAAAGGCTGTTGAATTTGATTGCGTAAAAATGGAAGCCGTTTTTGCTCTTCAAACAACTGTTGCATTCACCACCACATCAACTTTAGTGGATGAGACAATGGGCAGCGTGACCATTCCCGTGAGCATTACCAATCCATCACTTACACAAGCTACTGTAGTTACAGTGTCGCTGACTTCAGGCCCAGCCGCGCGCGTTGGTGGTTTCACAACACAGACGCTCACATTTCCTGCAGGTAGTTCGGCAAATCAAAATTTAGTAGTAAACATTACCGATAACTCTTTGTGTGATGATGAGGTCAATCTCGTTTTCAGCATCACAAGTGTATCAGGTGGAACACTTGCAGCAGCCAACGCACCTAACACAACTAACATGAAGATTGTGGATGACAACATGGATTACAAGACCGTGGTAAATGAAGATTTTGAAAGTGCTAGTCTCGCCAATTGGACACAAAGCGGAATGAATGCTTGGTATACTGATAACTTTGAACCCATTTCTAATGCTTACTCCATGCGTCATACGGATACTGGTGGCAACGGTTCAGCTTATTGCAACATTGCTCTTAATCAGATGCCCTATGAGGGCGTTATCACTCATTGGCAATTCAATTTGAATCATTTTGAAGTAGAACCAGATCACCAAGACAAATTTCTAGTTTTTCTTGCTGCTACCGAATCCAACCTGCTGTCTTCTACCGTTGATGGCTATGCTGTGGGTATCAACCCTGCCAATGCTGCCGCACCTGATATTATTACACTGTGGGAGGTTGTAAATGGAGTACCAACTATAGCCATTGTCACCTCCACCGTTAATTGGAATGCAACTCATTCCGAAATAGGTTTTGAGGTAACTCGCAACGAAGTAGGTGTATGGGAACTTAAATTGAGCGAGATAGGTGGCTTCATAGATATGACTAGTGCTGGAACAGGCTCCAACACCACTCATACCAGTGCAGATTACTTTGGCATTCGGTACAATTTCAAAAATGCAACTAGCGGAAAACTTGCTATTGACGACTTACAAATTATTCAAAAGGGCTGTCGTGTCACCTATTTTAGTCAAGCCTCAGGCAATGTAAATGCTAACATTTGGGCCACAGTTCCTATTGGTGTTCCAGGCCCTGCTATCTCAGGACGACTTTCAAGTTTTGTTGTGCAGAACACGCACAGCGTTTCACTCAATGTGGATTGGACTTTGGAAGATCTTACAGTCAACAATACTGGCTCCTTGAGCTTGAATTCGCAAGAATTGATAATACATGATGATGTGCTAATAAACGGAAATTTGAGTGCTGGTACCTCAACACTTTCTTTTGAAGGTGAAGTAGATCAAAGTTTTGATCACATGCCAATGGTAACACTCTACAATTTGAAAATTAATAATCCAGGACACACCATTGCACTTGGCAGCAGCGCTGAAACCAATGTTCAGAACATGGTGTATGCTGAAGCAGGCACATTGCAAACAAACGGCAGGTTAACACTCATCAGCGCAGCAGCAAAGACAGGTGCAATTGGCGAAATAAAATCTGGAGCTGACATTATAGGCCAAGTTACCCAAGAACGATTTATTCCATCACTTACCAATTATCCTTATGGCAGTTGGACTCTTCTCGGCTGTCCTCTGCAAGGAGCTACCATAAACGACTGGAATGATGACATCATAACTTCAGGATTTGTAGGATCGGATTACCCACCTCCTTACTCTTTCAACAATATACAGCACTATGATGAAAGCGTAGCAGGCGCGCTGGGTAACGGCTATCAGCTTGTTACATCATTAGGCGAAACGCTGCACTCAGCCAAAGGATATGCAGTCTATCTGCAAACACCATCACAACAAATGGATGTAACAGGCAGTATTTACAAGAATACTTTCGATACCCCACTGAGCTATACCAGCAGTGGCAACAGCGCAGATGGCTGGAATCTATTGGTCAATCAATATCCATCTATGATTGACTTTGAACAAATGGCTCAAGGCAGTAGCGGCATAGCCTCTTACTATTTGTTTGATGCTGAGATGAATAATTACAAAGCCTACAATGGCATTTCTAATGTTGGAACAGCACCGAAATTCATCAGTAGTAGCCAGGCATTTTTCGCCCAAGCAGCAGGTGCAGGAGCCTATCTTCATTATCAAGAGGATTATAAAGTGAACAACAACACTCCTTTTGAAAGAGATGAAGAATTCAGTTCAAACTTTGCATTCACTCTAAGCTCTTTCAACAATACTGCAGACCAATGCATCGTAAAATTTCAGGATGAAGCCACCACTAATTTTGAATGGACACACGATGCCTTAAAACTATATGGCCTAAATGAAGAAGCCGTAAACTGCGCAGTGGTGTCCACTGACAGTGTGCAGCTCACTATTGATACAAGGCCCTATGCACAAGACGAAATTACAATTCCCATTTTCGCAGAATTTCCTGTTGCAGGCATCTACACATTCACCATCAACAATGTCTACAACCTGCCATTTGGTGCGTGTTTGTACGTAGAGGATTTGTTAACAGGCAATACTATCGCCATAGTTGAAGGCGCTTCCTTGACTTGCGAAATAGAATCGCCTGAAAGCGGAATTAGGTTTTTGATACACACTGCGCCTGCCTTACAAGTCGCTGTTACCGATGCTACATGCTTCGATTCTGAGAATGGAATCATAAGCATAACGGGCAATGCAGACAACTGGAATATTCAACTGCTAAGTGAAACCGATGTGATTTTTGCTTCCATCAACAACTACCTCTTTGAGAACCTGGAAGCAGGTGGGTACGAAATCATGATGACCACCAACAATGAATTTTGTAACGATGCATCGATGTATGTATCCATAGAAGAACCCAACGAAATCGCTTTGGAATTGGTAAATGTCACTGTACCATTTTGCAATGCGAATGAAAATGGTTCCATACAATTTTTTGCAGAAACTGATTCTTTTGAATTCACTGTGTCCAACTCTGAAAATCAAATAGTGGCAACTGGTGAAGGCTCTTCTGAAGAAATTCTGCTGGACAATCTCGCTGCAGATATTTATACTATATCACTACTTGATGATTGTGCAAGCAGCTCAATTGAGGTAGAACTAAAAGATCCAATGGCAGTGAGTACAGCCATTTATGAAGATGCAATAGATGTAATGTTAGAAGAAGGATTATCTCAAACTATTGCCATAGAACAAACATCCACAAACGTTACAAACTATTTCTGGTCGCTAGACAATGGCGCGGAATCAACAGATGAAATTTTCATTTACGACTTCACCGAGAGTGGAGATTACACGCTAATGCTTCTTGTAAACAATGAACAATGTTCAGCGGCAGATTTTCTACAAATAACCGTGTCAGAATCAGTTGCTATAAATGAACTTGAGCCTGGAGCTTATCTCTCCATGTTGCAGACTGGAGAAGAGATCCAATTCACCTTGATGCAAAGTTCAATGGGTGGCCAAGTGGAAATAAGAATTTATGATATAAGCGGCAAGCTCATCACTGCCTCCAACAATGCCTTGCAAGAAGGGCATGTTATCCATACCAATACATCTGCATTCAATGCAGGCGCATACACTGCTGTTGCCAGTCTTGAAGGAAGGTGCCTCTTGTCAAAGAAATTTGTAATTCTCAAACAATAATTACTCTCATGCAAATGAGGAATAAAAAAAGGTGAGCCGAGGCTCACCTTTTTTATTCCTTTATTCGCTTAACGCGCCTCTGTCAATTCCTGCAAACTCAGAAAGAGAAAATGCAGCTAAGCAATCAGCTCATTAAGCAAATTAAAACTCAAACCTTTGCAATGCTATGCACTATAAATAGCTTGCGCATTTGAACGCCTTCTGCCTGCACTTCCTTATCTAGAAATTGAAGCAAAGTATCGTCACCATAAGCATCTAGGCCTCTCATGCGCGCCTGATATAGCTGATCACCTATTTCTATCATATACGAATCATGCTCGTTCTTAGAGCCTGGGCTCACTGCAGCTTTCCTAATTGTGCCCTTGACTTTTGATGTTCTAAGTCCCATGTTATGTTTTCTTCTTTTAGTTGTTTGAGAGTATGTTTTTACTTGCATCGCTTTAGATGCTGCTGCTATCTTCTTTCAAGTCTTTTTACCACCACCACTTCACCAGCTCATCTTTTATCACCAGCAAGGTGGTTTGAGGTATCCATTGTTTTTGAGATTCTTTGCGCTGCAAGAATAGATGACAGGTAGCTGTGGGTCCAGACTTGGTATTGGCCACAGTTGATTTCGAAAATCTAAATGAAGCAATTGCTGCATTATTGATCCGATCTCAATCAGCACTTTTTGAATTGATTTTGGCAATGCCTTTGGCTTTTGTTCTTGTGGTGGTTGATCGTAACGCCTAGCGTTTTCATTTATTATCTTTTTAAGTCAGCGAAAAGTATTGCGAACCAAACAATAAATCTGATTCCAATGTCTTTTCATGGATCGAGCATAATTTTAAAAATTTATTATGCACGCATAACATTTTATGCTTTCATTCGTACCACGAAAATGACTCTCAATTTATGATTCCAGAAGAAACCATAGACTTTCATATCCGCTGGGCCTGGGCCAAGATGAGCAAGGCTTACAATGTAGAAGCCTCCAAAAAAGGTGGAACGATGGCCATGGCATTTCTGCTACTAAACATAGATAAAGAAGGCACACCGGCCACAAGCCTCGGTCCTAAAATGGGGATGGAGCCAACGAGCCTAACCCGAATTCTAAAAACGCTGGAGGCAGATGGATACATAGAAAGAAAACCGGCAAAAAATGATGGCAGAAAAGTTCTAGTGACACTAACTCAAAAAGGAAAAAACTACCGCGATGTTTCGAAACAAAAAGTGATACAGATGAACGAAAGAATGCGCAGTGCAATACCTGAAAACAAACTAAACACTTTTTTCGAAGTGATTCAAACCATCAATAAAGAATTGGACAAGAATAATATTTTTTCGTGACGTATGAGACGTAAGATTTTTGAAGCAAGAACCAAGAAGAAAGATTTTAGAAGTAAGAAGTAAGACGTTAGATTTTAGCCGCTAATGCCTGAGTAAAATTGATTCGATATCAAAAAAATAAAACAAATAAATCATCTACAATGAAGAATTTCAAAGACCTTAGAATTTGGCAACAAGGAATGACGATTGTAAATCACACTTATGATATAGCAGAAAAGTTACCTAACAACGAACGCTACGGCATTACATCACAAATCTGTCGAGCTTCTGTTTCCATTCCTTCGAATATCGCTGAAGGTTATTCCAGAACTTCCAACAAGGACATGAAGAGATTTTTTGAAATGTCGCTTGGTTCTAGCTATGAATTGGAAACTCAATTTCTGGTTATCAAAAACAGAGGGATGGCTGCAACTGAAGAAGTAGATGCTGCGCTGAACGCGTTGACCGAAGAACAAAAAATGTTGAACTCATACATTTCCAAAATAAAGTCGACCAACCTACTCACAATTACAATGGGGTCGGCATTATTTGTAGTCACCCTCTTGCTTCTAACCTCCAATATCTAACATCTGCTATATGAAGAGAACAATAAAAAAAGTAGCCGTCCTTGGCAGCGGTGTCATGGGCTCACGTATTGCCTGCCACTTTGCAAATATTGGAGTGGAGGTGTTATTGCTTGACATCGTTCCGCGCGAGTTGAGTGAGGCAGTTAAAGCCAAAGGTGCAACACTGGAAACACCCGCTGTGCGCAATCGCATTGTGAACGAAGCCTTACAAACTGCATTGAAGTCGAACCCCTCGCCTATCTATCGACAGTCGTTTGCAAAGCGAATTGCAACAGGCAACTTCGATGATGACATGCCCAAAATTTCTACTTGCGATTGGATAATAGAGGTCGTTGTGGAAAGGCTGGACATAAAGAAAAGTGTTTTTGAAAAAGTGGAGCAATTCCGAAAACCAGGTTCACTTATCACGTCCAATACTTCTGGCATTCCCATTCGTATGATGGCTGAAGGCCGCAGCGAAGATTTCCAACAAAACTTCTGTGGCACGCATTTCTTCAATCCTCCACGCTATTTGAAATTGTTGGAGATAATTCCAACTGAAAAGACTTCCCCTGAAGTGATTGACTTCTTCAATGACTATGGCTCGCGCTATTTGGGAAAAGTAGTCGTGAATTGCAAAGACACTCCAGCCTTCATTGCCAACCGTGTAGGTGTGTATAGCATTCAGGCGTTGTTTCATTTAGTGAAAGAACTTGGCCTTACTGTGGAAGATGTAGACAAACTAACTGGCCCTGTGCTTGGTCGTCCTAAGAGCGCAACGTTTCGCACTTCCGATGTGGTGGGTCTTGACACACTCATTCATGTAGCCAATGGCGTACGTGAAAATTGCCCGAAGGATGAAGCAAAAAGTGCCTTCGAAATCCCTGACTACGTGCAGAAGATGAGCGAAAACAAATGGCTTGGCGACAAGTCAAAACAAGGCTTTTACAAGAAAACGAAAAATGAAAAGGGCGAAACGGAAATTCTTTCTCTCGACCTAAACACACTCGAATATTCTCCACAGAAAAAGTCAAAATTCGCCACTCTTGAGGCAACAAAAAGCGTGGATGATTTAACTACTCGCTTACCAATGCTGTATGGCGGAAGTGATAAAGCCGGAGAGTTCTACAAGAAATCTTTTGCTGGTCTTTTTGCTTATGTAAGCAATCGAGTTCCAGAAATAAGTGACAATATTTACAGTATTGATGATGGCATGAAAGCCGGATTTGGCTGGCAACTTGGCCCTTTTGAAAGTTGGGACATTATCGGAATTGAGAAAGGATTGAAAGATGCTGAAGCTAACAAGCACAGTGTTGCTTCTTGGGTGAAAGAGATGATTTCCGCTGGCATCAAATCATTCTACAAAATAGAAGACGGTAAAAAATTCTTTTATGATATCGCATCAAAATCATACAAACAAGTTCCTGCACCTGACAATCAAATAGAACTTGCACTATTGCCAGAAAGTTCTGTGGTTTGGAAAAATTCTGCATGCACTGTTCGTCACTTGGGCGATGGAATTTTGTGTTGCAGCTGGAACACGAAGATGAATACCATAGGTGGCGAAGTGGTGGCAGGTTTGAACAAAGCAATAGACCTAGCAGAGAAAGAATACCGCGGATTAGTGCTCTACAACGATGGTGAAAATTTCAGCGCTGGTGCCAATGTTGGAATGATTTTCATGCTTGCAGCCGAACAAGATTATGATGAATTGGACATGGCTGTGCGTGCTTTCCAAGGCATAGTGATGCGCATGAGGCATTCCTCCATCCCTGTTGTTGGCGCACCGCACAATCTTGCGTTAGGAGGAGGCTGCGAATTGAATCTGCACGTTGATAAAGTCGTTGCTCATGCAGAACTGTACATGGGTCTTGTAGAGTTCGGAGTAGGCATTATTCCTGGTGGTGCAGGCACTAAAGAGTTTGCTCTAAGATGCAGCGATGAGTTCAAAGAGGGTGACATCAAAATGAACACTTTCCGCAATCGTTTTCTCACCGTAGGTCAGGCCAAAGTTTCCACTTCTGCTTATGAAGCATTTGATTTGGGCTACCTGAGGTTTGGTATTGATGAAGTAATTGTAAGCCGCGAATTGCAACTCGCACGCGCTAAAGAAGCATGTCAGGAATTAGCTGATGCTGGTTACACACAACCTGCCATGCGCAAAGACATCACCGTGCTCGGACAAGAAGCATTGGGCATCGTTTACGTTGGTGCAAACACCATGGCAAGTGGCCATTACATCAGCGAGCATGACCAACTCATTTCAGAAAAACTCGGATTTGTTCTCGCTGGTGGCGACATAAGTTCTCCTACACAAGTGAGCGAACAATACCTTTTGGATTTGGAAAGAAAAACATTTTTGGAATTGTGTACACAGAGGAAGACATTAGAAAGAATGCAATCATTAGTAACAACAGGTAAAATTCTAAGAAACTAAAATCATGAACGCATACATCATAGCAGGCTACCGCACAGCTGTAGGAAAAGCACCAAGAGGGCTATTCAGATTTTTTCGTGCGGACGACTTGGGGGCAAAAGTTATCCAACGCCTCGTTGCAGATTTTCCGCAGCTTGACAAAACACGCATTGACGATGTGATAGTAGGCAACGCTACACCAGAGGCTGAACAAGGCCTCAACGTGGGTCGTATGATTTCGCTCATGGGTTTGGATACCGATAAAGTTCCAGGCATGACGGTGAATCGTTATTGCTCCAGCGGACTGGAAACCATCGCTATTGCTTCTGCTAAAATTCACGCGGGTATTGCGGATTGCATTATTGCAGGTGGAGTGGAAACCATGTCTCCTATTCCATTTGGCGGTTGGAGAATTGTTCCGAATGCTCGCGTGGCCAAAACAAATCCTGATTGGTATTGGGGAATGGGTCTTACTGCTGAGGCTGTAGCCAACGACTACAAAGTATCACGCGAAGACCAGGATGCCTTCTCACTGCTATCGCATCAGAAAGCAATTGCTGCAATAGATGCCGACAAATTCAAAGATGAAATTGTACCGATAGAGATAACTGAAATATTCCTTGATGCGAAAGAAAAACGTCAGGAAAAAAAATATAGCGTAACGCAAGATGAAGGTCCAAGGCGCGACTCCAACATTGATGCACTCGCAAAATTGAAACCCGTTTTTGATGCAAAAGGAAGCGTGACCGCAGGCAACAGTTCGCAAACTTCTGATGGCGCTGCCTTCGTGATGATAGTGAGCGAACGCATGTTGAAAGAACTGAACGTAAAACCAATCGCACAACTGAAGAGCTACCATGTTGCTGCCCTAGCGCCACGCATCATGGGCGTTGGTCCCATCTACGCAGTGCCGGGCGCATTGCAACGTGCAGGTTTGAAACAACAAGACATTGAATTGTTTGAATTGAACGAAGCCTTCGCATCTCAATCCCTCGCAGTAATTCGAGAACTCGGTTTGAACCCCGACATTGTAAACGTGAATGGTGGAGCAATAGCTCTAGGCCACCCACTCGGCTGCACAGGCGCAAAACTTTCAGTACAACTCTTTAACGAAATGCGCAGAAGAAAACAGAAGTATGGTGTTGTGACGATGTGCGTGGGGACTGGGCAAGGGGCTGCGGGGGTTTATGAACTTTTGAATTGATAGACAATCTAAATAATAAAAAATATGGCAACTTCAACTATCACCAAGCCCATCACCGGAGGCGAATTCCTAATCCGTGAAACACAAGCACAAGATATTTTTATTCCTGAAGAATTCAGCGAAGAACTCTTGATGATGCGCAAAACCTGTGAAGATTTTGTAGCACAAGAAATAACTCCAAAGCTGGATGCCATTGACCATCAGGAAGAAGGTCTGATGCAATCCATCATCAACAAAGCGGGCGAACTTGGCTTGCTCGGTGTTTCTGTTCCTGAAGAATACAATGGTATGGGAATGGATTTCAAAACCTCCATGCTATGCACAGAGGCGTTGGGTGCAGGCCATAGTTTCTCGGTGGCGTATGGTGCACACACGGGCATTGGCACTTTACCTACGCTGTATTATGGTTCAGATTTTTTGAAGAAAAAGTATGTAAGCAAGTTGGCCACAGGCGAATGGAAAGGCTGTTACTGCCTTACAGAGCCCGGCTCCGGCAGCGATGCTAACAGCGGAAAAACGAAAGCCGAGTTAAGTGCAGATGGAAAGCACTACATCATCAACGGACAAAAGATGTGGATAACCAACGGTGGCTTTGCTGATGTTTTCACAGTGTTCGCCAAAATTGACAATGATGAAAATCTTTCTGCTTTTGTGCTTGATAACACCATGGAAGGTATCACGCTGAATCCCGAAGAAAAAAAGATGGGCATCAAAGGTTCTTCCACGCGACAAGTGTTTTTCAATAACGTGAAAGTCCCTGTCGAGAATATGCTCAGTGAACGCGGCAATGGTTTCAAAATAGCAGTGAACATTCTGAACATCGGTCGCATCAAATTGGGCGGTGGCGTTTTAGGTGGCTCAAAGGCAACACTTACTGAAAGTGTGAAATATGCTAACGAGCGCCAACAGTTTGGCCGCAGCATTGCGAAGTATGGTGCCATTCGCTACAAACTCGCTGAGATGGCCACTCGCATCTACGCCTTGGAAAGTGCGCTCTACCGAGCCACACAAAATATCGATGACGCCATAGCTGCGCTTGTGGAAGGTGGTATGGACAAGGCGCAAGCAACATTGAAAGGCATTGCCTCTTTCGCACCAGAGTGCGCCATTCTAAAAGTGTATGGCAGCGAAGTGCTTGACTACACGGTAGATGAAGGTGTACAGATACATGGCGGCATGGGCTACAGTGCCGAAACGAACGTGGAGCGCGCCTATCGTGATGCACGCATCAACAGAATATTTGAAGGCACCAACGAAATCAATCGCCTGCTTACAGTAGATATGATTTTGAAAAAAGCCATGAAGGGTGAATTGGATTTGATGACACCAGCAATGAAAGTTGCCGGTGACTTGATGAGCATTCCTGACTTTGGCGATGCTCCTGCCAATGTGTTTGAAGAGTACAAAAAGTATGTAGTCAATTTCAAAAAAGCAGTGCTAATGGTGGCTGGTGCTGCTGTTCAAAAACTGATGATGCAATTAGACAAAGAACAAGAGATATTAATGAATGTGGCTGACATGATTACCCAGACTTACATTGCTGAAAGCACATTGCTAAGGACCGAAAAACTGGTTGGCATAAAGGGCGAAGCAGCATGCAAAGAGCAAATTGAAATGATGAAAGTCTGTTTCTATGATGCTTCTGAAATTATTGGAAGTGCAGGCAAAGAAGCGCTGTGCAGCTTCGCTGATGGCGATGAACTGCGCATGATGACTATGGGAATGAAGCGCTTTACGAAGATGGAAATATTCAACGTGAAAGATGCAAGAAGAGCCATTGCAGCCAAAGTGATTGAAGCAAATGCTTATTGCTATTAAAAGCGCAAACAGATTTTGAGAAAATGCCCTTCACTGAAGGGCATTTTTATTTCAAAATTTCTCTATCGCACCCAATCCAAACAATGCAAAGTCATACTTAACCGGGTCCTTGGCATCAAATGAGCGCAACACGTTGTCCAATTCATCAACCGTCTTCCAGTCGTTTTGAGCACGATGCAATATACCAAGTTTGCGTGCAATGTTTCCTGTATGGACGTCCAATGGAATAGAGAGCTGCCCAGGTTTTATGCCTTTCCAAAGTCCAAAATCAACACCTCGTTTGTCATCGCGCACCATCCAACGCAAGTACATGTTGATGCGCTTTGCAGAAGAACCAGACATAGGGTCGGACACGTGCTTCTGCGTTCTTGCTAAATGCTTTTGCTCAAAGAAGATTTTCTTAAAACTTGAGATGGCCTCTTGCGGGTTGGATTGATTTTTCATCAACATATGGAAAACATGTTCTAACCCCTGACGCATTGAATAGATATGATGCAATGACTTAATAAACTGTGCAAAATCATCCCCATTGAATGTGCGATGAACTAACGTTTTGGTTCGTTTCAAGTCACTTGCTGAATGATTCATTACAAAATCATATGGACTTTCATCCATCATTTGCATCATTCTATTAGCGCTGGTGACAATGGATTTGCGATTGCCCCACGCAATGGTCGCTGCCAGAAATCCAGCTATTTCAATATCTTCCTTTTTTGAAAAACGATGGGGAATAGATATGGGATCCGCTTCTATGAAATTGGCAGAATTGTAAAGTTCTGCCTTCTCATCTAAGAACTCCTTTAATTGAAGGAATGGGACTTTCAATCTCGTGCTATCGCCCATTTTCAAACTTTCAAATTCTCAAATTGCACAATTACTCCTCGCTTCCCATCAATGCATATTGCAAAAGATTAGCGCCCATCTTAAAAGCTTTGGTGCGGGTTTCTTCGGAGTCCTTATGCACCTCAAAATCCTCCCAACCATCGCCAAGGTCACATTCGACATCATAAAACACAACTACTTTTCCTTCCCAAACCAATCCAAAACCTTGAGGTGCGTTCCCATCATGCTCATGAATTTTTGGAAGCCCATTCGGAAAATCATAGTTCTGATGATAAATGGGATGGTTGAATGGAAGTTCAGTCAATTCCAATTCAGGAAAGACCTTTTTCAATTCCTTACGAATGAATTTATCCATTCCGTAATTGTCTGAAATGTGCAAAAATCCACCAGCTATCAGGTAGTTGCGAAGGTTCGTTGCGTCATCAGAAGTGAATACCACATTGCCATGACCCGTCATGTGAATGAAAGGATAGTTGAATATCTCCGGGCTGCTCACATCCACATAGGGCACTTCAGTGTTGATGTTCATGTTCAAATTTTTGTTCACAAACTCAACCAGATTGGGCATTGCAGTAGGATTGGAATAGTAGTCGCCACCGCCCTTGTACTTCAAAACCCCCACCTGATAACTTGGAGCAACGGTAACAAAACTGCCGATGAACGGAAAAACCAACAAGAGAAAAATCAACTTCTTCATATCACATATTTGTTTGGCTCAAAAATATGGGATGATCACATCTACAATCAGTGACTAATAACATGAACTAGTTTTGAATCAAAATAATTTCTTATGAAACGCATCATCGAAACATCTCTTGCGCCCAAACCAATAGGCCCTTATAGTCAGGCTGTTCTTGTAAACGGTTTTTTGTATACTAGCGGTCAGATAGCCATTGACCCTAGTACTAACGAATACTTTGAACGTGACATCGAGTTTGAATCACACTTGGTGATGAAAAACTTGAAAGCCATTTTAGACGAAGCAGGAATGGACTTTTCGAATGTTGTGAAAACATCCATTTTTCTAAAAGACATGAATGAATTTGCGAAAGTAAACACGGTTTACGGCAGCTACTTCAATGGAAATTTTCCAGCCAGAGAGACGGTGCAAGTTTCAGTATTGCCTAAGAATGCACGTGTAGAAATCTCTATGGTAGCAGCCTTCAGTGGGCTTTAGACTGATTCCAGGTTTTATATGTTCCTTCCTGAATACCTCTGTCAGCCGGTACTTCGCGCAGCGGTTCGCATGGTATCATGGCTGCATTGTAGCGCACAGGCAGTGCCTGATAAATTTTTGTTCCCTCCTTCTTCCATTCCAACATTTCATCGCTGACTTGCTTTACAATCTTATGCGGATTGCCTACAACGACACTTCGCTTTGGGATAACACTATCGGCAGAAATAAAAGTGAGCGCTCCAATAATGCACTCATCCTCCACCACCACTCTATCCATTATTACAGCATTCATTCCCACCAAACAATCGCGGCCAATAGTGGCGCCATGAACAATAGCCCCATGGCCAATGTGCGCCCCTTCGCGCAACACAACCGTAACACCTGGGAACATGTGAACAGTACAATTCTCTTGCACATTGCAGCCATCATGAATAATGATTTGACCAAAGTCGCCACGCAGCGCACAACCCGGGCCTATATAGACATCACGACCAATGATGACGTTACCAATGACAGTGGCATTGGGATGTATGAAAGATGATGCATGAATAACAGGCTTGAAGCCTTCAAACTCGAAGATGTTCATAGCGCAAAGGAATGGCAAACAAAAAGCCCTTCCGAAAAAATCAGAGGGGTCTCGCTTCATCCATGCGCTATTGCGTCAGATTGGAATGCAAGTACCCGAAGTTGTTTTTTTTTTATGATGCCAAGTTTCTTGCTTATTCTAAAATGCCTCGGAACTACATTCGCGCCACTCCAAAAAAAATTCTCAATCAGTAAAATGGATAGTTATTTATGCAATTCGTACTCAACAAAGAGCTACTTGCAGAACTGCGTCAATGGATTGCAGATGGGAATGACAATGCTATAACTGAAGCCATAGCTGAGGCCCACGAGGCAGACATAGCGGAACTTATCAACGAGTTGCGCGATGAAGAAGCAGTATACATCTACAAAATTCTAGACGAAGAACGTGCAGCAGAAGTGATGCTGGAGTTGGATGAAGACGTGCGTGAAAATGTACTTGCTAGCCTCACCAGCCGAGAGATTGCAGAAGATCTTATTGATAACATAGACTCTGATGATGCGGCAGATGTTATCGCTGAATTACCTGAGAAAAAACAAGAAGAAGTAATAGCCCTGCTGGAAGACGAAGAGCAGGCAAGCGACATTATAGACCTTCTCACCTACCAAGAGGGCACTGCTGGTGCACTTATGGGTACAGAGATGGTGATGGTAAATCAGAATTGGACAGTGGCCCAATCCATTCGTGAAATGCGCAAACAGGCAGAACACATTGAGCACATTTACAGCATATATGTGGTAGATGATAAGGACACACTGATGGGCACCTTGAGCATGAAAACATTGGTACTGGCCAGCAGTAGTCTAAGAAGCACGGTTCATGAGCTTTTCAAACAAACCAAAGTACGCAGCGTAACGGTGAAAACACCTGCAGAAGAGGTCGCCAACATCATGGAGAAATATGACTTGGTGGTAATTCCTGTTGTAAATGAAAGCAATGCACTGGTAGGCCGCATTACTATTGATGATATTGTAGACGTCATAAAGGAGGAAGCTGACAAAGACTACCAAATGGCCAGCGGTATCAGCGAGGATGTGGAATACAGTGACAGCATATTGACACTTACACGTGCAAGATTGCCATGGCTACTTATCGGAATGGCAGGCGGCATTATTTCAGCCAACATCATTGGTCTTTTTGATATCGGTCAAAATATTAAGATGGCGCTGTTCATGCCATTGATAGCGGCTATGGGTGGCAATGTGGGCATTCAAAGTGCAGCACTTGTGGTAAAAGCATTAGCCAATCAAAGTGCTTTGGACGAAACACTTTGGCAGAAACTAGCTAAAGAATTGGGTGTAGGAATGCTCAACGGGATCGTTTGTTCGAGCGTGCTGATGCTTATTAGTCTCTTGTTTCATATCGAACTTTCCTTGTGCATCACAGTCAGTATTGCGTTGTTTGCTGTTATCATTTTTGCTAGCTTCTTTGGCACTTGGATACCGATGACCCTCAATCGGTTCAAAATAGATCCAGCCCTTGCTACCGGCCCCTTTGTTACCACACTCAATGACATTTTCGGTTTGATTATCTACTTCGCAGTAGGACATTTTATTACTTCAAGAATGGGCGAAGTTGCCTCGGCTATGTTCTGATAGAATGGATGGAACAGAAAATCCTCTTCATAGAAAGTGTGCATGAAGTGTTGCAACAAAGATTAGAAGCTATGGGCTTCATCTGCGAGTTGCGATACGAAGCATCTCGAGAAGATTTGATGAATAGTGGCAACGATTACTTTGGTATTGTCATTCGTTCGCGCATCACATTTGACACCGCATTTATTGATGCATTTTCGAATTTGAAGTTCATTGCACGCAGCGGATCGGGTTTAGAAAATATAGATGTGAAGTATGCCACATCAAAAGGCATAGCCATATTTAATTCGCCAGAGGGCAACCGCGATGCCGTGGGCGAGCATGCTATAGGCCTGTTACTCACTCTCTTCAACAAACTAAAACAAGCAGACACTGGTGTGCGCGCTGGTTTTTGGCAGAGAGAAGAAAACCGAGGTCTTGAACTCAGCGGTAAAACACTTGCCATCATTGGCTTTGGAGTAATGGGAAGTGGACTTGCAGAAAAACTTCGCGGCTTTGGATGCCACATCATTGCTCACGACAAATACAAAACAGGATTTGGCAATGAGTATGTGAAGGAAGTTTCACTTCAAGACATTTTTTTATCCGCTGATATTCTCAGCATTCATCTTCCTTTAAATGCTGAGACATTGTTTTTTGTGAACGATGAATTTATCTCCAACTTCAAGAAATCATTTTACTTCATCAACACATCACGTGGTAAGAATGTAAAAACAAGCGCCATTTCCAATGCATTGCAAAATGGTAAATTGCTGGGTGCCTGCATTGATGTATTGGAATATGAAAAAGCATCGCTGGATGGATTGGAATTCGCTGATATGCCAACTGATTTGCAGTACCTGATGCATTCAGATAAAGTAATTCTGACACCACACATAGCAGGCTGGACAGTGGAGTCGTACTATAAACTTTCATCAGTGCTGGCAGAGAAGATTGAGCAATGGAAAAATTCATTCAATGATTCAATAATTCAATGATTCAAACATCTTCCCTGCGCACTCTATGAAGAAAAAGGCCATCAACCTCACTGTTCTTGTTGCGTCACTCGGCTACTTCGTTGACATCTTTGATTTGCAATTATTCAACATTATTAGTAAGCAAAGCCTTGCTGGACTTGGCATTACTGAAAAATGGATGATCGACAAAATGGACTATCAACTTTTTCTTTGGCAGATGGGTGGCATGTTGGTAGGAGGAATTGCTTGGGGAATCATTGGTGACAAGGTGGGCCGCAAGAGTATTCTCTTTGGATCTATCCTACTCTATTCATTGGCCAACATTGCGAATGCCTTTGTGGTGGACATGACACAATACACCATTGTTCGTTTCATCGCAGGCTTTGGTTTGGCGGGCGAATTGGGAGCAGCCATCACATTGGTGAGCGAAATAATGCATCGTGAAAAACGTGGTTATGGCACCATGCTGGTGGTATCGATGGGTGCTCTTGGTGCTGTTGCCGCTACCATGATAAAAAAAGCGGAATGGACGTGGTTCGGTCTTGAGTTGTGGCAAACCATGTATGTAATTGGTGGCGTGCTTGGTCTTGTTTTACTTCTATTACGTCTTGGAACTTTCGAGAGCGGCATGTTCGATCATGTAAAGAAAAACACTGATGTAAAAAAGGGCGACTTCTTCATGCTGTTCAACAACAAACAGCGCTTCAAAAAGTATTTGGCGTGCATCGCTATCGGTCTACCTGTCTGGTTTTGCATCGGTATCCTTATCAAGTTTTCAGAAAAATTTGCCACTGTCACCGGAGTGGTTACTGAAAAGCTGGACGTGAGTTTTTGCATCATGTATGCCTATGTCGGTCTCAGTGCTGGCGACTTGATTAGCGGCTTGCTCAGTCAATTGCTTAAGTCCAGAAAGAAGGTGGTATTCGCATATTTCGTTGCCACTGTAGTGGTCTCATTAGTGTTCCTTTTCATGAAAGGAATGAGCGAAAACACCTTTTATTTTTTGTGTTTTGCTATTGGAACAGCCACAGGATATTGGGCCTTGTTCGTAACCATGGCTGCCGAACAATTCGGCACCAACATCAGAGCTACTGTGGCTAGCACTACTCCCAACTTTGTGCGTGGCGCTGTTATTCCCATCACTCTTTCATTCAAAGCACTGGAAACAAATGTGGGTATGATTAACGCGGCAATTATCGTTGGCGGTGTCTGCATGCTTCTTTCATTCGTTGCGTTAGCCTCGTTAAAAGAATCGTTTTCGAATGATTTGGATTATGTGGAGATTTCATAGCGCTTTCCACTCATCACTTTTTCAAGCAATGTCTTGCGCTCAACACCGAAAGTTGCACTTCAAAATTCTCAAAAAATTATACCAATGAAAACTTCTATTGCCATTCTTGCCTCGTTGCTCGCACTTGCAAGCTGCACAGAAACAAAACACGAAGAACAAAAACCACTTATGAAAATTGCGGCCTATCCAACATCTATGAAGGAAGAAAAAGTGCTTGACTTCCATGGCACTCAAGTGAGCGATCCTTATATGTGGCTGGAGGATGATACGAGTGCTCAAACTGCTGCTTGGGTGGATGCACAAATAGCAGTAACACGCGGCTACTTAGACAGCATACCCTATCGCCAGGCTTTAGCGGATCGCTTCCGAGAGTTGTTCAATTTTGAAAAAGTAGGCGCACCGATAAAAGTGGGCGACTACTATTTCATATTTAAGAATTCAGGTTTAGAGGCACAAGGAAAATATTTCGTGCGCAAAGGCCTCGATGGTGCAGATGAGCTTTTCCTCGACATCAACACCATTGCTGAAGGCGGTCTGGCCAGCGCATCACTTCTGGGTGCCGATGATGAAAACAAATACATGGCCGTCAGCATCAGCGAGGCTGGCAGCGACTGGAGCCGCATAGAAGTATATGATGTGGCTACCAAACAAAAGATGAGTGATGAACTGAAGTGGGTAAAATTCAGTGGTGCTGCTTGGTATCAAAATGGATTCTACTATAGCCGCTACCCTGAGCCTAAAAAAGGCGAAGAACTAAGTGGCGACAATCGCAACCACATGGTTTACTACCACACGATTGGCACACCACAAAGCGCTGATGAATTGGTGTATGCAGATCCTATACGTCCCACATTGTATCACAATGTTGGCCTTACTGAGGACAAAAAATTCTTGCTCCTTTATGCCGCTCCCGGCACTGATACGTATGAAGTTTGGCACAAAAATCCGGCTGATAAAGCTTCCAAGTTCACCCCTTTGTTTGCTGATCCATTGTATCACACATCTGTGGTTGAAAGCACCGCTGAAGGAATGCTGATAGTGCAGACAGATGTGAATGCTCCCAATTCGAGATTGGTGCTTGTAGATCCTGCCAAACCAGCCCCCGAAAACTGGAAAGAAATTATCGCAGAAACTGAAAACCTTTTGCAAAGCGCAAGCACCGGAGGAGGAAAATTATTTGCCACCTACTTAGACAAAGCCAACACGCGTGTGTACGTGATGAACTACGATGGCAGCGACAAAAGAGAAATTGCCATGCCCGACAAAACCGGCTCTGCTGGCGGATTTGGTGGAAAGAAAGAAGACACTTTCTGTTTCTACTCCTTCACTTCATTTACTTATCCAAGTGTCATTTTCAAATATGATTTTGCCACAGGCCAAAGCACTGAGTACTACAAAATCAATGTGAAGTTCAATCCTGCAGACTACGAAAGCAAGCAGGTGATGTATAAAAGCAAAGACGGCACAGAGGTGCCCATGTTCATCGTACACAAAAAAGGATTGAAGATGGATGGCAACAATCCGACATTGCTATATAGCTACGGTGGTTTTGCCATTCCAATGCAGCCAGGCTTTTCTTCCTCTAGAATTATTCTGCTTGAAAACGGTGGCGTGTATGCCATGCCATGCATTAGAGGAGGCAACGAGTTTGGCGAAGAGTGGCACAAGGGCGGCATGCTGGACAAAAAACAAAACGTGTTTGACGACTTCATTGCTGCTGCTGAGTACCTGATAAAAGAAGGCTACACCAAGAAGGAGAAACTTGCGATAGAAGGCGGTAGCAACGGTGGTTTGCTTGTAGGTGCGTGCATGACGCAGCGCCCTGATCTGTTTCAAGTAGCATTACCTGCAGTGGGTGTGCTGGATATGCTGCGCTACCATCACTTCACAGTGGGAAAGGGCTGGATACCTGAGTACGGCTGCGCTGATAGCAGCAAAACACAATTCGATTATTTATATAAATACTCTCCTTATCACAACCTGAAGGCTGGCACGAGTTATCCCGCAACTATGGTTATGACTGCGGATCATGATGACCGCGTAGTACCAGCGCACAGTTTCAAATTCGCAGCTCGCTTGCAGGAATATCACAAGGGCGAAAATCCTGTAATCATCCGCATACAAAAAAGCGCAGGCCATGGTGCGGGTATGAGCACCGACCAAACCATAGAACAAGTGGCAGATAAATATGCCTTCATGTTTTACAATTTCAGAATGGGAGATATAGCAGTTCGAGCGAAATAAAACTCAATGATTATTTTCAAAAACACGTGCATAATGCACGTGTTTTTTTTTGTGGACTATTGAATCAATGTGTCGACAAAGCAACATGGTAACCAAACATACATTTGACCTTTCCTCGTTTGTAACTACAGAAAATCAACTTGATAAAAAAACGCTTAGTTATTTGGGTAATAGCGCTGATGATGGTCGGTTTGCTTTTGATTTTCTATTTCTTCGAACCAACTGACGATTCGTTCTATCCCAAATGCCCTTTTCATTCAATAACAGGGTTGCAATGCCCTGGTTGCGGCACTCTGCGCGGCCTACATGCTTTGTCCCATGGCCATGTGGTGGAGGCCTTTCGTCTGAATGCACTTATGGTAATTGCGCTGCCCATAGCAGCCTTAGGTGGCTTGATTGAATTAAAACTAATTAGTCAGACTTCGCTACTAAACAATTGCTATCGAAAAATTTCTTCGTTGAAAGTCGTTGCAATTGTGGTGGCTGTGTGGTGGATCGCACGAAGTGTATTTGGATGGTGAAATCAGATCACCTCGCGCACCTTGTAGTTGTTGCGTGTGGTTGAATTGCGCGAAATCATCTCGCCAAGAAAGCCTGCAAGAAACAATTGAGTGCCAAGGACCATGGCAATAAGCGCTATGTAAAACAATGCCGTATCAGCCAGTAATGGGGCTTTAGAATGCCACATATACAAGTGCAGCAATTTTTCTATTCCAAGAAATAGCAATGAGCCAAATCCAATGATGAACATGAGCGCACCATACAAACCGAAAATATGCATGGGCCGCTTGCCAAATTTGGAGATGAACATGATAGTCATCAAATCCAGTGGGCCATTGATGAAGCGAGAAAGTCCAAATTTGGTATAACCATACTTGCGCGCCCTGTGTTCCACCACTTTCTCCCCTATTTTTTTGAAACCTTCCCGGTGAGCTATCACCGGAATGTAGCGATGCATTTCACCAAATATCTCTATGCTTTTTATTACTTCCTTTTTGTATGCCTTTAATCCACAGTTGAAATCGTGTAGGCTGATACCGCTCATTCTGCGCGTAGCCCAGTTGTATAGTTTGGTAGGAATTGTTTTAGAAATGGGGTCGTGCCTTTTCTTCTTCCATCCACTTACCACATCAAAGTCATTTTCTAAAATCATCCTGCGCATTTCAGGTAGCTCATCGGGCGAGTCTTGCAGGTCGGCATCCATGGTGAAAACTACTTCTCCCACAGCCGCTTCGAATCCTAAGTGCAGCGCGGCACTTTTGCCATAGTTGCGCTGAAAACGAATGGCGCGAACGTTTTCGTCTTGCTGCTTCAATTCCTGTATCACTTTCCACGAGTTGTCCTTAGAGCCATCATCTATAAAAATGATCTCATAAGAAAGTTGGTGGTCGATCAACACTCGCTTTATCCATGCGTGCAGTTCATTGAGCGACTCATCTTCGTTGAGTAATGGAATGATTATGGAAATGTCTTTGCTCATCTGAATGCGAATAACAACAAAAAAGGCCGTTGAAAACAACGGCCCTTTCAGATTTTATGAAATATTACTTAGCATCTAACGATGCATTGGTAATTGGATCCTTTTTAAGAATGGCCGCTAGGATCAAATCGATGATGGCGTAAATAACAATAGCGCCAACCAGGCCAAGAATCATGGCTCCTATCATCAGACCGCTGCCAGCTGTTGATACGAGTTCACGAGCCGACTCAGCTGCTGCAGCATCAGATGCAGACATGCCATCCATACTCTGCTCCATGGCATTGTCCATTGCAGTGTCCATTGCGCCAGCGCCTACGCTAGTAACATACACCATGGTGAAAATGCCACTAACAATTACCGCAACAACAGACATCACAAAAAGCCATCCGAACATTTTTCCGAAAGAAGCATAGCCTCCATTGGCAGCTTTCAGTTTGTTGGCGAAAAAAACATGTAGGCCTATACCTACTGCAAAGCCGATAATGGACCAAAGAATGCCACCTGAAACACCTGCTACGTTGAACTGGATAAGCGAAACGATAATCGCTACCACGCCTATTATAAGGCCGTTTACTAATGGTTTGTTCATAATGAAAAGATTTAAAGGGTTTAAATTTTAGCTAAATTGTTAGAATGATTGAATACAATTGTAGAAGGTTCGCCTGTGCATTCTATCCTAAGACCGAGATTGTTTTCAACACTTCTTTTTGCCAATCTTCTATAGACTGTTAACTAAATAATCAATCGCGCTTCATAATGGCACTAGTGATAAGTCCCAAAATCAAATAGGAAATAACGGAACCTATCAGCGCTATGATAGCAATGAAACCTGCACTCATAAAGTAGGACGCATACGACATAGATTGCTCTATTTGCTCATCTGATAAGCCTTGTTCTGCCATATCCATCATCGCTTTATTTTGAATGTTCTCTAAAAACTCAGGTGAGATATACTTCATGAAGAAATAAAAGAAAACAGCTACAATTAAACCTGAGATAAGGCCAGTAAGCACTGAAAGGCTAACACCTTGACCTAGACGCAAGTAGCCTGAATTTTGTTTATTCTTAAAGTCCCAAATTATCCATACCACAGCTCCAATGCTAATGACCCAATTGATGATACGATAGGACCAAGATTCCATATCCCATTTGGTAAAATGCGACATGAGAATAACAACTATTGCAATTGCGCTAACAATAATGGCATAGCGGAATGCATGATTTCTGACTGGCGTGTTCGGGTTACTAAGCACGGTGTTGTCCAAAACGTTTTCCATTGTGATGATGATTTAAATTGGTTTGAGTGCGTCAAAACTATCATTGTCACTGCTTTATGGCATGCCACTCATGTAATCACTTATCAACGTTTTGTTTTTTGGTAAGAGCGATTACTTTCGCGGCCGAGAGCAAGTCTTCTACGATCAGCTCCTGTCCAATCCTCCAGGGCCGGAAGGCAGCAAAGGCAGATGGTTGTAGCGGTGCGATAGAAGGGGCTTGCTCTTTTTTTTTTGCCCTGTGGTTTAGCTGATTTGCATGGTTGCTGACCCTCTGTCCAGTTGCACTGTTGATTAGTTGAACCTCTAGAGACAGATTTTTACTTTCAACTATCGCGTCTCTTTCCCACAAGTCATAGAAGAAATCAAACGCCATTTTCGAAACCTGAATGAGTAAACTCAACATGAATTACTTTGTGCGAAGAGCGCACGCTAAGAAGAAAGGACTGACTGCTTTCCTGAAAAAATTGGCCCGAAAAAAACCACGAGGTTTTCTAGCGGACGTGAAAAAAGCCACTGACGCCACCTGGAAAGAAATTAGCTGTGTAGACTGCGGCCACTGTTGCATGGAGATGACACCCACTTGGAAGAAGAGTGAAATAAAAAGAGTGGCGACTCATTTTAAAATGACTCCAAAGCAGTATTACGATAAGTACTTGTACACCGAGGAAAAGACAGGTGACATAATGAATGCAACTACCCCATGCCAGCACTTCAATAAGAAAGCTGGATTATGCACTATCTATGAAATACGTCCTTTGGACTGCGCAGAGTTTCCACACTTTCATCGCAAAGATTTTTTAGATCAAGTGAATGAAGTATTTGTACCCAACATGCCGCGTTGTCCTGCAACTTTGCGCATAGTGGAAAATCTGGAAGCAATAATGAAAGAGAAAGCGTGATATTCAAATGGACAATGAATAATTGACAATGAATAATGTCTTTCTATCATATGAGTTTTCAGCCTCCAATCAGCG
Organism: Flavobacteriales bacterium; assembly: GCA_031414655.1. Taxonomy (GTDB): domain Bacteria; phylum Bacteroidota; class Bacteroidia; order Flavobacteriales_D; family Sanyastnellaceae; genus JANNVZ01. The sequence continues at coordinate 510,724 of JANNVZ010000013.1, read as the reverse complement.
CAGCTGTACCTTACTTCGTATTGTCAATTGACTATTAGAAATTGTCAATTCTTGAAAAATGAAATCCCTCGCTCATCCACACCAAGTGCCTTACATGGTTTTCGCTGATGCGGATGGAAACATCTTTGAGGACACGCGCTACCTAGCGGTGGGCCGCAGTGGCTATAACGTTTATCCATTAACAGTTGAGGATTTTATAGAACTACCCACAGGCAGCGATTTGTTCACCTTGCCCGGTCGCAGACCTTACGGACTGAATCCGCAGACGGGAGAAATGGACATAAGAGAAGATGTGCAAGCTGTTGCTTCTCTCAATGCGCCCGCCTACACGCAACTATACATGGCAGCCTTTGGCACCGATGAAGAGAATGCGCCCACTCTGCCACTTTTTTGCTACACCGTGGTGGGTTGGTTGGATAATAAATTTTGGACCACTGCGGTGCGCATAGATCCTGACGAAAGACAAGACCTTGAAAATTTCAATCAGGATCAGATTGTAGAAATAACCAATGAGCGCCTGCTGAAGCATGAAGGCAATCGCTTGATTGAACATCTTGGTAATAATTGTAGCAAGCGATATGAATGCCCTGCTGCTCGTAATTTTTTTATCGGTCGCTGGGAGTGTCCTATTCCTGTTTCACCTGCATGCAATAGCAATTGTTTGGGTTGCATTTCATTCCAACCGCAAGAGCATGAGCTAACATCACCACAAGATCGTCTCACATTTATTCCAACGGTAGATGAAATTCTGGAGTTTACCATTCCTCACTTGGAAACAGCGGAACGCCCCATAGTCAGTTTTGGACAAGGTTGTGAAGGTGAACCACTGCTTGTATGGCAGCTTATACGTGATGTTATCCTGAAAATAAGAGAGAAAACTCAACGCGGAATCATCAATGTGAATACCAATGGAAGCAAGCCAAAGGCAGTTGAAGAATTGATGAAAGCCGGACTGAATTCCATTCGAGTTAGCACAAACTCTGCACGAAAAAATATTTATGAATCGTACTACTTACCCAACAACTACGAGTTTCAAGACATCAGAGAAAGCGCTCGCATAGTGCGACAATACGGAGGTTGGGCCAGTATCAACTATTTCACTTTTCCTGGGATGACTGACCAAGAGGAAGAGTATGAAGCACTGCGCGATTTTATCAAGTATTCGGATTTAAGCATGATTCAATGGCGCAACTTCAACATTGACCCCGATTGGTACTTAGGAAAAATCGGAATCACCGAATTGAAAGAAGGCATTGGCGTAGGAACGGTGATGCAAAAAATAAGAGAGGAATTTCCGCACCTCGCCTACGGGTATTTCAATCCCCCTCAGGAGGTTCAAATGAAGTGGAATGGATTGAGAAGTTAATCCCCCCTTTTGACTGAAGGCTAGCGAATGACTATCAGCTCTTTTTAAGCAACTTCAATTCTGTAAAATCAAAATCAGGATTGTCTACCACGACCTTTAATTCTGAAACCTTACCGTCAGCGCCTATAACAAATGTGGCTTTGCCTTTTGGCAGCATCATCTGCGTAGTCCAACTGAGTTGAAAGGTATCAAAATGCCAATGTGAAAGTGTTCCTTTGAACAAGGCTGTTGGCTTAAAGTCAATTTTCAGGTTGTCCTTATCCTCTTTGGTAACTAACACATCACCATACATCTCGCAGTGATAGGTACCGCAATAATCATCAAGCGCTAAAGAAGGCTTTGATGTTTTCACACGGTTAGCTTCGTCATCTACCTCCGCTCGTTTGGCTGCTACTTCGTCATCCTTTTTGAATTGCAGAAAAATGCCTACCCAATCCTTTTGGTTTTTTACGCCAAAAAACTCATCCAGTATTTCAAATGTCAAGCAACTTGGCAGCGAGTTGTTGCTGTTGGTGAGAACAACAAATCCAAGATTCATATCAGGTATTAGCACAGTCTTACTGATCATTCCATCGTATCCCCCTCCATGGCTGACCACCTTGTGGCCTTCGTACTCCATCAGTTCCCACCCAAGTCCATAACCATTAAAGTGGCGTGAAGGCATGTTTTCATGTTGCCATTTGCTCACTGGTTTTGGAGTCATGTTTTCCCACATTTCATCCGTGCGCTGTTCATTCCAAAATAGTTGCTCGTCTAGCGTTCCCTTGCCTAATTGCAATTGCAACCACCAAGTCATATCAGCCACGCAGGAATTGATGCTGCCTGCTGGGCCTATGTTGTCCCAGTTCACCCAGTCTATAGGAATATTTACACCATTCACTTCATTGTGGGGTGTAGCTATGTTACCGTCAGAACGAAAGTCCCGGATACTAGTATTTGTAGCATTCATTCCCAGTGGAATGAAGAATTTTTGTTTAATGAAATTGTCCCAGCTCATGCCAGAAGCTTTGGCTACTATTTCGCCTGCTGCAAGGAACATGATGTTACTGTATCCATAGCCGCCCCTAAAACCCATAGTAGGTTTCAAAAAGCGAGCACGCTTTACCACATCCTCGCGGCCATGTGTGGTACCATACCAAATAAGATCACCACTGAAAGTAGCCAGACCACTGCGATGACACAGCAAATCTGCTATCGTCATTTCCGCAGAAACATAGGGTGAATACAGTTTGAAGTAAGGCAAGTGGTCGGTAACCTTATCGGTCCACTTCAACTTGCCGGCATCCACAAGGATGGCGAGGGCTGCTGAAGTAAAAGACTTGGTATTGCTGGCAATTGCGAAAAGTGTATGATCATCCACTTTCTCTTTGGTGGTCGCATGCTTTACACCATAGCCCTTACTAAAAATGGTTTTGCCGTCCTTTACTATGGCTATTGCCATTCCGGGAACATTGAAGTCGGCAATGGATTTCTTAAAAATCGCATCCAACTTTTGAGTTGCGTTGCTCTTTGTTTCCTTCTTCTTTTCAGTAAATAATTTATTGCCTCCATCAAAGGAGGAAAGAACAAAAAACAAAAGCGCAATTACAAATAGAGTTTTTCTAGTAATCATAGAAGGTTCGGTTAGGCGAGCGCAATATAGTTTTTGGACCGCAATTTTCCCGTTTCTCACTCATTTACAGTTCTGAAATAGATTTGCACGATGGAACTCAAAGAAGGAGAAAGGGTAAAATTTCTAAATGATGAAGGAGAAGGCACCGTGGTGGCCTTTCCACGTGCAGGCTGGGTGCTGGTGAGGGATAAAGATGGCTTTACCTACGAGCATGCCATGGATGAATTGGTAGGGGTGGGCAATTGGAATAAGGAATTTGAAAAATATGAACGCACACAGCCCGATATAATTGACATTGTGGAGCGCAATCTGGATAAAAATGTGCAGCGCAAAGCAACCGAGCAGTTCAATCTTTTATACAAAAACAAGGATGCCACCAATGTGAAAAGAAAGGGAGAAACCATGGAAGTGGACTTACACATTCATGAGTTGCTGGATAAGCACAACCACATGTCCAACGGTGAAATTATACAGGTGCAGTTGCAGCATTTCGAGCGGACATTGCGACTGGCAGAGGGGAAAAAAATATCAAGAGTGATCTACATTCATGGCATTGGGCAAGGCGTTCTTCGAGCTGAAATAAGAAAGATGCTTCATGATTATTATCCTCATTGTACTTTTATGGATGGACCATACAACGAGTATGGTTATGGGGCCACGGAAGTGAGAATATCGCAGAGCAGACAATAAAAAACTATTCGCTCTTAAACACCACTACTTTACTTCTTTCTCGGATCTATAAATGGCTTGCCATCATCAGTGGCAAACTGGCTGATATCAATGTTTTCGAGCAACTCCCATTTACCTTTTACAAGTGTTAGCACATCATAACTGCCGTCAGGTCCATAGTCTGCATAGATGCCCACCATGTTCGGATTTTTTGGAGATAAATGATCTACTACAACGCATTTTTTTTTTTGGTAAAACTTTACGGATGAACTCACTTCATCGCTGTACTCGTATATCAATCGCTTGCGTGTGCCTTCATCGCTTTTAAAAATGCTCGCTCCCATTCTTATCTTCTTACCTGTAATGGTTAAAGCATCTACAATCTTGCGTTGTGTAAGATTGTCCTTGCCATCCCAACCGAGTAAGGTGTATGTGTCTGTTTTCTTCTTCTCCATGGGGATTATTTCGTAGTAGAGCGCTCCTAGCCATTTGTCAGCATTCAAAAATTTGTTCTCAATTTTTTCGCTTTCATTCTTGGGCTCAGTGAGCTCTGTCCACCAATAGTTTTTTTCTTTTTTGTCCCATACCAGCACGAAGCAGACGTAGCGGTGAGTTCCATCATTGTGAGGAATGTTCCAGTTAAATAAGCGAATGTGATGATCCTTTGAAGTCGCAACGCAGAACTTCAAGTCGCTGAAGGCATAGTCAAATGTTTCAGGAGAACTAAAGAGTGAAATGAACTGGCGATGCATGACAGAAGAAATAGAGTCGCGCTGCTCATCGCTCAAATCTTTCTTCATCAATTGATGCTCTGCTGCAAGCGAATCCTCCATCAATTCAAAATCAATGGCTTTCGAGTCCAGCAAAAAAGTGGTAAGAAGAATCAATATGCACGCCTTTTTCATGCTCCGAGTAACGATGAAAAACGAATTGTATTTTGCTGAATCATTCACAGCATTACAAATGCATGAATTCCTTTTTTCCAAGTAACTCCTCTTTGGATTCGCGGTGGTCAGGGTCGTCCACGCAACAATCCACCGGGCAAACGGCAGCGCACTGCGGCTCATCATGAAAACCAACACACTCCGTACACTTATCCGAAACGATGTAATACACATCCGTGCTTACAGGCTCATTGTTGGCATCTGAGTCCACTTCATCGGTCTTTTTCAATGGAATGATGATGCCCTTGAGGCCTGTTCCTTCAGAGTATTTCCATTCTGCACCGCCTTCGTAGATGGCATTGTTAGGACACTCCGGCTCGCAGGCTCCGCAGTTGATGCATTCATCGGTTATCATTATTGCCATGGCAGATATTCGGGTCTAAATAGATTTGCGCGCGAAAATAGTTGGCACGAATGAATTTAGAACAGAGAAAAGCAGCGTTTGTCCAGTTGGGACAATCCATGAAAATGTTAGCTGAATCAGCAGTGTGGCCTGGGTTTTCATCTGGTTTGACCGAAGATGAATTTACCTCATTTCAAAGGATTATTGATTCACATCATCACTATAACGGTTGGTTTACTAGAGATAACATCCTTAAATCTCTGAATGCGTGGGGCAATTCCTTAAAAGCCGAACCATTGGAAAAATGGCTCACTGCACACTCATTCAATTCAACGAAGCCAAAAAATATAGGAATTATCTGTGCGGGTAATATTCCCTTAGTTGGATTTCATGACCTTCTCAGCGTATTGATAAGCGGCCATCGAGCGCTTGTAAAACAATCTACTAGCGATAACAAACTCATTCCCGCCCTTCTGAAATTACTTGTAAAATTCGAACCTGAATTTGAAAAACAGTTTGAATTGCTGGATGAAAAACTAACAGGTTTTGAGGCGGTGATTGCAACAGGGAGCAACAATACATCGCGCTATTTCCACTACTATTTCAAAGATGTACCGCATGTAATCCGCAAGAGCAGGACCAGTGTGGCCGTGCTCTCGGGCAATGAAAGTCCCGAACAATTGACTGGTCTTGGCAACGATGTATTCGATCATTTCGGACTGGGCTGTAGAAATGTATCGCGGCTGTTTCTTCCAGAAGGGTATGATTTGGACAAATTCTTCAATGGAATTTTTTCCTTTGGTGAAATCATTCATCATAACAAATACGCAAACAATTACGACTATAACAAAGCTGTCTGGCTGCTCAATCAGGATGATTTGTTGGACAATGGATTTATTCTACTCAAAAAGGACGTGCGGATTGCTTCGCCTACCGCGAGCCTTTTCTACTCTTATTACAAGAATGAAGCTGAAGTGAATGAAACTATTGCTGCTCACAATGAAGAAATTCAATGTGTTGTAGGCTCCAATCAAATCCCTTTCGGACAAGCCCAAAGCCCTGAGTTATGGGACTATGCCGATGGAGTTGATACCCTTCAGTTTATCACTTCGCTGAAGTAAACCACTCATCATTTTCACCTCTTTGAAAGGGAAACAATCCAGCACTTTTGCACGCATTGAATGGAATCAAAGCCCTGATGCTTTCCATCAATAAGATACATTTGTCACTTATGAAAAAATCTGCATTCCATTTTTGTGTTATCAGTCTTGTTGTTTTATGTGTTTCCCTTTTTTCCTCTTGCGAAACGGAAGTCGATTTGAATGCTCCTTACAAAAGCACCACGGTAATCTTTGGACTATTGGATGCTGATGCAAATAGCGATGGGCTAAACAACCAACTTGATACACAATGGATAAAAATCAATAGAACCTTTTTAGGTGATGGAAACAATCTTACCTATGCACAAGTGCGTGACAGTTCGGAGTATGACGATGATGATTTCATTTCGAAAAAAGTAGAACGCTATTTTGATGGCAACCTTGTTGAAGAATGGGATTTGACAGCACTTACGGTGAGTAACAAAAGTGTGAATGGAATATTTTATGGTCCTGAACAAACACTCTACTACTTCATTCCTGCTGCCACAGGACTCGATCAAGAATCCACTTATAAACTCGTGATTGACTTTGCTGCTAAGGAAGATGTTTCAGCAGAAACCGATATTATAAACGGCAATGAAATTCAGTTCTTACAGCCACAGATTCAAACCACGATAAGCTTAGCATCGGGCTCTGCTGCAAGTATCTTATACACTCAAAACGCCAGAATAAAGTGGAACGGTGCTTCTAATGCTAGATCGTACGATGCTGTTATTCGTTTTCATTTTACTGAATTCAAATACGATAATCCTGAACAAACAGGAATTGCCGAGATAACTGAAAAATATCTTGACTTCAGTGTAGGCAGTTACAAAGTAACTGGTGATGACGAAACGGATCAATTTGAAATTGAATTCAATGGCGAATCATTCTTTGCTTTTCTTGAGAACTCGTTGGAAAAAAGCCCGAACATCAAACGACAGATTGGAACATTCGATGGATTTGACACCCGATGTTTCGATGTAATTCTTGGTTTTGGAAATGACCAACTCAATACGTACATCGAAGTGAATTCACCTGTGTCAGGCATAGTTCAAGAACGTCCCAATTACAGCAACATCAATAATGGTCTTGGCCTATTTGCGGCTCGCAGCTCGCGCTCGGTAAAGAATCTGAGACTCTATGGTAACAGCCAGGGTGGAAATCCTCAAACAGGAAACCTGCATGCATTTTGCGCCCCACTTTCGAACTCGCGCACCATCGGTCTCAATTTCTGCGACCCTAACCCGACCTCGGATTATGCGTGTGAGTAAATGCCTTTGAGTACCTGCGCCAAACCCCTTCCCATTTCAACTAGGATTTTAATTTCTAAGGCCTAGGCAGTTCTGCATCGAAACGCTTAGATTTCTTTCAACCAATCTGTAAAGGTTTCTAAGACTTAATCGTTTGTTGTGTGGAAACCTGAGGCATTTATAAACGATCCCTACCTCCTATTCCTTCACAAACATTTGAGTGGTTGTTCCTGCATTAGAAACAAGCGCGATGCAATAGACACCATTTGCAAAATCACTCACATCCAATTTTGAAGTGCCATATGTATTAGATGAATGAACAGTTCTGCCCTGCATATCTGTAACTATTATTTCAGCACTGGCACTTTCATTAGACAACACTATGAAATCATTTGCAGGATTGGGATAAATAGAAAAATTGCTTTCAATCTCTTCTACACCAACCTCAAATATTTCTGCAGTCTGCACAGAAGTTACAAATCCTCCTGAAGTATTTATTTGCAAAACAGGTACATTGTAATCCGGGCTCAGCCATTTGTATTCAATAGTTTCAGGTCTTGGAAAATTAAAACCGAGTCCAAAAGCTTCACTAAAGATAGAATCGGTAGCATTGATAACCGACCGATAGCGAAGAACATCAATATTCAAATCATTGATGACAAGGACACCCCATCCATCTACTTCGTATGTTCTGATTTGTGTAAGTCCCCAAAAACCGAGGGTAGGAATTTCAAATTGCATCTCCGTATTTGAGGTATTGGTGCCAGTGTATTCCAAAGGCAATTGATAAATCATATCAACATCATTGGCCACCGCAGCCAAAGGAATACCACTAATGCTTACACCCATTCCCGTCATTGCATAATGCTGCGAGTTGTTCTGATAATATTGATAAGCATCTTCGAAAGTCAATGTTCCCACTTCAAATGATTCAACCCCGAATGCAAAATCACTGTTGTGCTCCGGATCAAATGGATTGTTGAAGAGGAATTGATAGGCAAAGGGTGTTCCGTCCACATCCACGCAGTTCACTTCCGTATTCTGCTCCAAAGATTGTAGTATCTCATCACCAAAGTACCATGTTTGATCTTCACCCGATTGCTCAAGGTCTACCTCCTGAAGCAGCGTGGCTGCTTGGGTTACAAGCACATCATCAGCCTGGGGCAAGTCAGAAGTGGTTATAGTTATCTGTGCCGAAAACAGCAGAGACTGTAGAATAAACGAACTGAGTAGAAAGTATTTCATGGTGAAAATTATTATTTGATACAGTACAAGAATAAGTAAAAATGAAATTACTCGTTTTGCGATCCACAATTCGATCAGCATGAATTTCAATTCACGCTTGCGTTAATAAAATGTCAGCAAAACATTTCACAATGTGCCGTGCTCAGAAAACACAACACCTACTTTCGACCTGATCATTTAGTGATTCAACCTAACCATATTTAAGAACCTTAACTAATTCCAACGTTGCGCTTATGTATCTAGACAAATACGACTACGTTATTCTTGACATCATTCAAGCGTTCAAGCGCAATAACAAAAATCAGCTCATCAAACTACCACAGCTGGAAACCGGCTTCTGGAGCCGCATTGAGCACGATGATGCGCATAGCACACGCAGCGCACAACTCGGTGAGCGAGTGGCCAACCTTTATCTTGAAGGCTACATAATGAACCGAAGCAACCAAGGTTATTCACTTACCCGCAAGGGCAAAGAAGAACTTTCATGTCAGAAAGTTGAAGTAGAATTATAAATCTCTATTCCACTTTAATCATAAACGGTGCACCGAGTCAAGTCGTGATTGAGCGCAATTGGTCGAATATTTTTTTCTAGTTGTTTACAATGTTCTGCTTTCAGTCCCGTTGTTCATCTGCCAACTCAAAAAAAAAGCAACTATGAAATGGATGATTCTGGCAACAGCAATGTTGTTATTCTGTTCCCTTACCAATTCCATTGGAAAAACGTTTCCTTCATTGAACGGAGAAACTTTAGATGGCAAATCAGTTTCATTGCCTGCTGATAGCAAGGGCAAGAAAACCTTGATAGGCTTGGCTTATAGCGCGAAAGCTGAAGAAGCATTGATGACTTGGTATCAACCCATCTTTGACAAATTCGTTTCCAAGGTGGGAATGTTTGATGGTGATTATGATCTGAACTTGTATTTCATTCCCATGTACATCGGCCTCAAACAAGTCGCCTATGATGCCTCGTTGAAGAAGTTAAAAGAGAGCAATCGCAAAGATTTGTTCCCCTACATTCTTTTCTATAAAGGAGAACTGGCTCCTTATGACAAAGAGCTAGAAATGACGGATAAGGAAGCTCCTTACTTTTTTGTATTGGACGAAAGTGGAAAAATTCTTTACAGCGCGAAAGGAATGTTCACTGATAAAAAAATGGAAGAGATAGAAGCTGTGCTAGAGTGAATTACCACAACAAGCTTTCATCACTCATCCACATACCCTTCAGTTTCATAGCCTGTTCAAGTAGGTCTCTCACACATCCTTCGCCTCCATTTTTTGGTGATATGTAGTGAGCCACAGATTTAATCTCGTTGACCGCATCAGCGGGACAGCATGCCAGTCCAACGTGTTGCATCACCACATAATCAGGAATATCATCACCCATATAGCATACCTGCGATGCTTCTAAGCTGTTCTTTTCTAGAAAGTTTTTGAAGACTTCGATCTTATTTGCTGAGCCAAGAAAAACATCTTTCACTCCCAAACCTTCGAACCGTTTGCGGACACCTTCTCCTTTGCCACCGCTGATGATGACGATTTGGATGCCCATCTTTACTGCGAGCTGTACAGCATATCCATCGCGCACGTTGGCAGTGCGCAGCTGCTCTCCGTCAGAGGCAAGTATTACAATATTATTGGTGAAGACGCCATCCACATCAAAGCAAAACACATTGATGTCCTTCAATTTCTCCTTATAGTTTTTTTCCATGATAAGTCTTCAGAATGCGATTGGTGAGTTGAGTATAAATTTCTTTAAGCTCTGGTTGGTCTTTTAAAAATTGGAGATGCTTGTGCAAGGTTTCCATATCCCCCCGCAAGGCCGGCCCTGTCTGTGCCTTTTCGGGTGAAAGTAATTTTATTTTCTCCACTTGTTCTTCTATGCTTGGCATCAGGATTTCAAAAGGCAGGTTGTTTTCTTTCAAAATACTATCAGCAATGCCATACAGCTGATTTACAAAATTATTCGCGAATACCGCTGCCATGTGCGCTTTTGCACGCTGTTCTGAATTGCTGCAAAAAACACTGCTCGAGATTTCGCCAAACAACTTTAGGAGGAATTGTTTGCCTTCGTCATCCGAAGCTTCAAGGAGAAATGGAATTTTCGAATAGTTAAGTTCTTTGTCCTTAGAAATGGATTGAACTGACCAAGCAACGCCTTTTCTTCTTTGCGACAAAGCGTCAATAGAAGTGCTTCCAGAGGGGTGCACTGTAAAAAGTGAAGGATGAATGTGCGAAGCGACTTCAGCAATCGCATCATCATTTGTGGCTATTAGAACTAAGTCGTTTTCAGCAGAAAACTCTTTTGGATTTTGAATAAATTCAGCTTTGAACTTTTCAGCAAAGGATAAGCCTTGTGCCTCATTGCGCGCATACACCTGGAGAAATGAATGACCATGCTGCAAAAACATCTTTGCAAAATGGTGCGCTACATTTCCGTTTCCTGCTATACTAAATTTCATTGAATGGCGAAGTTGTGCAAGTTAATTGAGACACCTATTTAAGCACATTATTACTGCTTAAGTTCGCCTCCAGAGTTTCCTTTTCCATTTACCTCTCTTCACAGACAAGATGCAATTACTCACGCCAAAAAATTTCAAAGACTACGAACTCATTGATTGCGGTGACTTCGAGAAACTTGAGCGCTTTGGAGAATACATTACCATAAGGCCTGAACCACAAGCGGTGTGGACACGCATAATGCCCGAGAGCGAATGGAAACGCATGGCACACATAAAGTTTTTGCAGAAAAACAGCAACAGCGGTGAGTGGCAAAAGCTAAAAAAAATGCCCGACCAATGGCGCATGAAATACACATTGCCCAACAACGAGGACATTGTATTTCGTCTTGGCCTTACCTCCTTCAAGCACGTTGGTATTTTTCCGGAGCAAGCTGCTAATTGGGATTATATAGTGGATTCCATAGGTGCCATGAAAGTGCAAAAGCCGAGGGTATTGAACTTGTTTGCATACACAGGCGGTGCTTCGCTTGCTGCCTGCGCTGCCGGTGCAGAAGTCACCCATGTCGACTCTATCAAACAGGTAATTACCTGGAGCAGCGAGAATATGCAACTAAGCGGTTTGAAAGACATACGTTGGCTAGTGGATGACGCTCTTAAATTTGTTCAGCGTGAAGTGCGAAGAGAAAACACTTATCACGGAATCATAGCAGACCCCCCTGCATTTGGCCACGGTCCTAAAGGTGAAAAATGGAAACTTGAGGAAAACATTGCTGAATTGACTCAAGGCATTCTGAAACTGCTGGAACCTTCCGAGCATTTCTTGATACTGAATGCATATAGCCTCGGGCTTTCAGCCCTTGTCCTCGAAAATCTATTAAAACAACATGCAAAAGACCAACTGAATATTGGCGAGTTGTACTTGCAAGCAAAAAGCGGTGTGAAGCTGCCACTTGGAGTTTTTGGCCGATTTGCTTTGTCTAAATAAACGGTGAATTGCAATGAAAAAGATCTCAAACAATTTTCAGTTAGAGCACGATTTGGTCAGGCTATCTCACGACTTAAACTTCAAATACGGTGTGCGAAAAATTGGATATTTCTATGATTATACCAATACCAATTCACTTAAACCAGCTGAGGTAAACATTATAGTAGAATTGGAAAAACCAATGGGCTGGAAATTTTTTGAGATGAAGGAGTTCTTGGAAAAAAAATTATTTCGAAGAATAGATATTGTAACGCCTAATGGTATTAAAATTCTATTCAAATCGGAAGTAATGCACAGTGTGAAATGGCTGTAGAACCAACCTTCTCTAAAACAGTGACTCTGCTTTGTCTGCAGGAGATGGCTCAATCTATTGCGCAAATTCTCAGTTATACCAAAGCCGTTTCATTTCCTGAATTTGTAAGTAACACCATGCTTTGCGATGCGGTTCAAAGGCAATTTGAAATTCTGGGTGAGGCCACGAGCCATGTTCCATTTAGCATTCAGAAGAAGTTTAAGGACATTCCTTGGAGTATGATGTACAGTCTTCGCAATCACATAGCACACGAATACTTTGATGTTGACTATGAAATTCTTTGGGAAATCATACAGCATGATTTGCCTAATGATTTGGAAAATCTGAAGCAGATGCAAAAACAACTTCCATCACTTTGATTTTCCATTCGTCCACTCTCCTCGCTTCATTCGCACTTTACCACACTCATATTTGTCTCTATGAAAAAAATTCTGTTTGCATTATCCCTCCTTGCATTTGCTTCGTGCGATGAGCAAAACACAGCCACACCCGAACGTTCTGAAAAATCAAAAATGCTAATTGCCAATATGAAACTAGCGAGCGACCCTCACACATGGAGCCAACCCAACGATGCACGTGTAACTCACCTGAACTGGAACGCAAAAGTTGACTTCGCTGCAAAGACCATTGCAGCAATTGCTACTTATGATATTCAGAACCTCACTGAAACCAACACCATCATTTTCGACACCAAAGGATTGAACATTTCAAAGGTGAGTGTGGATGGAAAAGAGGTGACTTTTCAAACAGGGGATGAAAAAGAATTCATTGGCAGACCATTGAACATACCAATAGAAGAAACATCGAAACAGGTAGCTATCACCTACACTACCTCGCCCGATGCAGAGGCATTGCTGTGGGTGGATGGAGAAAAACCGTTTCTCTTTTCTCAGTCGCAAGCCATACTGGGCCGCACTTGGATTCCTTGTCAGGACAGCCCGGGAATTCGCATTACCTATAACGCAACGGTGGAAGTGCGCAAAGACTTGCTTGCATTAATGAGCGCTGAAAATCCACAGCAGAAAAACGAAACGGGTATTTATACTTTCAAAATGGATAGGCCCATTCCATCGTATCTCATTGCACTAGCCGTGGGTGATGTGGAATTTCGTTCTGTTGGCAAAAACACAGGTGTATATGCCATACCAAGTGTAATAGATGCTGCAGCCCACGAATTTGAAGACATGCAAAAAATGGTGGATGCAGCAGAAAAATTGTATGGCGAATATGTATGGGGTCGTTATGATTTACTTATTCTTCCTCCTGCGTTTCCGTTTGGTGGCATGGAAAATCCTATGTTGACTTTCGCTACACCTACTATCATAGCCGGTGATAAATCGTTGGTGTCGCTGGTAGCACACGAGCTGGCACATAGCTGGAGTGGCAACCTTGTCACCAACTCCACCTGGGACGATTTCTGGCTGAATGAAGGCTTCACTGTTTACTTCGAACAACGCATCATGGAAGCAGTGTTTGGAAGAGAGACAAGCGAAATGCTGGCACAACTTAGCCGTCAGGATCTGGATGCCACCATGGATGAAATATCCAAATCAGCTCATCCGGAAGATACCAAACTAAAACTCGCTCTTGCTGGCCGCAGTCCTGATGACGGCATGACAGACATTGCCTATAACAAAGGTTACTTCTTCTTGCGCTTGGTGGAAGAAACAGTAGGCCGCGAAAAGTTCGATGTTTTCTTAAAAGAGTATTTCACCTCACATTCGTTTCAAGTAATGGATACAGAAATCTTTCTGGATTACTTGAGGAAAAACCTCATAACGCCTGAGCAAGAAAAGAGCATTGATGTAAGTGCATGGGTATATGGTGCGGGGCTGCCGCAAAACATTCCGACAGTGCAATCGAAACAATTGCAAAAGGTGGATGAAACGCAGACCATGTGGACCGGACAGAAAATTCTTGCCGTCAACATTCCATGGAAAAATTGGTCGTACCAGGAGCAGTATCGCTTCATAAGCACCTTGCCGACTGTGGTCACCATGGAACAAATGACAGAACTAGACAAACAATTTGATATTACCAACATTGGTAACAATGAAGTGCTATTTGCTTGGCTTGAACAGAGCATTATAAAAAAATATACGCCTGCATATCAGCGCCTCGAGCAATTTCTTACCACAGTAGGCCGCAGAAAATTTGTTGCACCACTGTTTGACGCCATGCTGAAAACCAATCAGAAGGAAATGGCTATGAAGATTTATGAAAAGGCCAGGCCGAGCTATCATGCTGTTACTATTGGAACAATGGATGAGATGTTGGGTTGGAAGAAGTAAAAAGATTGTTTCACAAAAAAAAGGGCTTCCAAACAGAAGCCCTTTTTCATTGATATTTTTTTTCAAACTCAAAGCATCTCATTCGCCAAATTGGCCAACTCACTGCGCTCGCCTCGTTCAAGAGTAACGTGACAATAAAGCTCTTCTCCCTTCAATCGTTCTATGACATACGACATGCCGTTTGATTGTTCATCCAAATAAGGAGTGTCAATCTGACGAACGTCACCGGTAAGAATCACCTTCGTGTTTTCACCCGCACGGGTGATGATGGTTTTTACCTCGTGGGGTGTAAGGTTCTGTGCTTCATCTACTATGAATATGCAATTGCTCAGGCTGCGGCCACGGATAAATGCCAAGGGGCAAATAGTAATCTTTCCTGCAGATTGCATTTCATCTATGGCCTTGCGCTTCTTTTCATTTTCACCAAATTGATTTTTGATGAAGTTCAAATTGTCCCACAATGGCTGCATGTATGGATTCACCTTTTCTTCAGCATCACCTGGCAAGAAGCCAATCTCTTTGTTGCTGAGCGGTACTATCGGACGAGCAAGAATCAATTGGTCATAATTGTTTTTCAACTCGAGTGATCCAGCTAACGCTAAAAGTGTTTTTCCTGTTCCAGCTACACCACTTATCGTTACCAACTTCACATCAGGATTAAGGATGGCGTGAAGCGCAAATGCTTGCTCTGCATTCTTGGGCTTTATGCCATAGGCATACACCTTGTCAACGCGCTCTATCTCTTGGTTTTTCGAGTTGAAATAAGCCAAAGCGGATGAACTACAATTCTTCAATATGTAAAAGTGATTCTTTTGCTTTTCACGGCCCAACACTTCTAACTCAGAGCTGCGACCTTCTTGATATAGTTTGCGAATAAATTCCGAATCCATTCCTTCAATAGTGGTTCGGCCACTGTACATCATCATGTTGTCCTTCACCTTGCCGGTTTTGAAATCCTCAGCAGGGAGGTCCAGTGCCTTGGCCTTAATGCGCAGATTGATGTCTTTTGTTACCAGCACCACCCGCGACTTCTTCTCTTCTTGCTGCAGCTGAAGTGCCGCATTCAAAATTTTGTGATCATTCTTCTTCACATCAAAAATGGACTCTGCATTTTTAGGCATCACATCGGAGGTGTTCAGAATGATTTTCAAAAAACCATTGTCCTCATTGCCCAGCGGAATCCACTCCTTCAAGGTGTGGGCTGACGACAAACGATCTATGATTCGAATGCACTCTCTTGCTTCAAAATTTTTGGTATCATTTCCAACTTTGAACTTATCCAACTCTTCCAGAACGGTAATCGGAATGGCTACATAATTTTCTTCAAAACTGTTGATGGAATTGTGATCATGAAGAAGTACGGAGGTATCTATTACGTAGATCTTTTTTGTCTTTGCAGTTTGTGTGTTTGATTTATTGTCAGAAGCGATGTTGACCACTCTTCCTTCTTTTACGGCTGCTTTTTTGGTTGTGTTGGCAGCAGCTTTGCTTGCTTTATTCGCTACGGGCATATGCGTTTTGGTTGATTAGGTAGAACAATTTGTGAGTAATTATCCTTAGCGGCTTCCTCCTCGTTTGGCAAAACCTTCGTTCGGACAGGACGAATGTATTTGGCACTTTATTTTTTCGACCTTGTCTAGATTCAACTTATCAACTGAATGTAAGTTGATAGCAAAAGTGAATGCCTTAAGAATGAGACAACAATAAATTGATGTGTGAAGAAGTAGATAGACTACTCCCCAAGATAAAACTCAATCAACCCCTCAGGCGCTGATATGTCCACTTGTTTTTTTCGCCTGTCCACCTTTTGAAAAAAATCGGCATGAAGCGGTAGAAGAATTTCTTTTTTATCGGCCAGAATTACAAGCAATGGATTGGTAGGATGTTCCTCTATGTGGCTAACGACTCCCACTAAACCAAGTCGTTCATCCATCACTTTAAAACCTGCTATGGCTCGCATGGAAAGGCGCTCACTGTCTGCTGCGGAAATGAATTCCGGCTGAATATAAATGGAGCATTTTACCAAAGCCTTTGCAGCCTCTTCCGTTTCTATCCCTTCCAGTTTCACTTTTACAGTGGTATTGGTTTTGTGCTCCAGCAGTTGAACGAAGTAAGGTATTAGTGTTCCCTTCACCTCCACAAAAAGATTTTGAAGCGATGTGTAGTCGCGGTGATTGGTGGTATTCAACGAAGCGGTCAATTCGCCTTTGTATCCATGCAGCTTGCTGAAATAACCGAGTTCGTGTAGATCTTCCTTTTTGAAATCCATGGCTTTGAGCTATGTGTGGTATGCGTGAAAAGAGAGGTTAGAAATAAAAAGGCCACTCAAAAATGAGTGGCCAATTTCAAAACTATTTCAAATCAATTTTTTGAATTATGCTTCTGTGCTTTCAGCAGGTGCATCTGTAGCAGGTGCTTCTTCAGCAACTGGTGCCTCTGACACTGGCGCTGCTTCAACTGCCGGAGCTGCTTCAACTGCTGGTGCTTCTTCAGCTGCTGGAGTTTCCTCAACAACCGCAGCTGTTTCTGCAACTGCCTCCACTACTGGTGCTGGAGCAGGTGCCGCTTTGGCCGCTGCTTCTGCTGATGCTTGCTCAGCAGCCGCTGTCATTGCCTTCAGACGATTTTCATTTACCGTGCGCTCATGTTTCAATGAGGCGGTACGAACATCTTCCTTCGACCTAACAAGGCCATCCTTCTTTGCTTGAATCTTGCCTGCCTTTTCAGTCATCCAAGCTTCGAAACGATTGTCAGCCTCTTCTTGTGTCATTGCGCCTTTTGCTACTCCTTTGGCTAGGTGTTGCTTGAACAGAACACCTGTGTAGCTAAGTATAGCACGAACGGTATCAGAAGGCTGCGCTCCGTTTGACAACCAGCCTATGGCTTTGTCGTTGTCAAGTAGAATTGTTGCCGGATTGGTGTTGGGATTGTAGCTGCCCAAACGCTCGATGTACTTACCATCTCTTGGTGAACGTGAGTCTGCTGCTACGATGTGGAAAAATGGTTTGCTTTTTTTTCCGTGACGTTGAAGTCTGAGTTTTACTGCCATTTTGCTTTGTTTTGTTGGGTGCTAAACCCGGTTAAACAGTGATTAATTATTTTTTTGAGGGCCGCAAATGTAGCCGCTTCATTCAATAATCCAAACCTTTGGTTCAAAAATATTCTACTCCGGCCAATATTGCCTCCCTATTCTTGTTTCTTCGCCTTCTTATTCATTCTATGAAATCAATCATCTCCTTTTTTCTCTTGTTGATGGTCGCTTCAGCCAATGCGCAGTACGAAGACAATCCGCTGAAGGGGAAAAAGTGGGCAACACTGGGCGCTGGGCTGAACACTGCCGACAACATATCGTGGCAAACGGCCATCACCGGCACCATGCGTGGCGAAACCATGATAACACAGCTACGATTTGGCTACTCGCAGGAATTGATTGAAGCCGCTAACGACTCCTGCACACAGAAAAAAAACAAAATCATCGAAATGGGATTGCTTTGGGGTGACGGCTGGGGCGGCAAGCGGTGGTTCGTTGCCGGAACACTTGGCTTTGGTCTCAATGTCAGGATGTATTGCACACCTGGTGACTATGAAGATTTTGAATACCTCACCGCGGTTACCCTTGGCATTCCTGCACATATCGAATTCGGTGTAATGGCGAGTAAAAACATTGGCATCACCTTGTCGGTGCTTGGCAACTGGAATTTCAGACAGCCTTATGCAGGAGCTCATTTGGGTGTTACTTACAGAATGTAACTTCATCATCAGAAAAATGAAGTAGATTACTCATGTTTAGTTAGAACTGAAAAAAAGTATTCTTTTGAGCCGTCCTGCTTGTTCATTCTGGGTAAGCAGCGCCCTCACATAATCCTAAAGAATGGTTGAGATTACTACCATAGAAATCGCAGGAATTAAAATCCTTGAGCCGGTTACAACACTGACCGACCTGCTCGTGACTGCTGTGTGCACCTATGCTTTTTTCAAACTGCGTTCGCACGAGCACAAGGAAACAAAACATGTAAAGTTCTACCGATACTTCTTTCTTTTCATGGGCCTTGCCACTTTGCTGGGCGGCATCATCGGGCATGCCTTTCTCTACCTTTTCACCTTTGCATGGAAAGTACCTGCATGGATTGTCAGCATGATATCCATTGCACTGGCCGAACGCGCGGCCATCATGCGTGCCCGACCATTGCTGCACAATCGCCTCGGTACCTTTTTCACCTACCTCAACGTGGTCGAGCTTATCACCTTCATGTTCATTTCCGTTTACACGTTGAAGTTCATCTTTGTTGAAATACACGCTATGTACGGACTGCTGGTAGTTGTCTTCTCCTTTGAGGGTTACATCTATTTGCGCAGACGCGATGCCGGAAGCAAAAAAATCCTATGGGCTGTTTTTCTTGCTGCACTTGCTGCCTCAGCGCACATCGGTAAGATCAGCTTGCACAAATGGTTCAATTATTTCGACCTCGCGCACGTGCTGATGGCGCTGAGCTGTGTGGTACTCTATAAGGCAGTAAAAGAAATGGTGCCGGAATTGGCTGAGCGGTCGGTGAATTCTAGTAAGTGAAAGTGACCTCGCAATTTGTATTGATTACTACAAAATAAAAAAGACCTCTGAAAAATCAGAGGTCCTTGAGAGTAGCCCGTAGGGGAATCGAACCCCTGTTACCAGAATGAAAATCTGGTGTCCTAACCCCTAGACGAACGGGCCGTTGTTTTTTCAAACGGGGCGCAAATATACTTCCTCACTTTGGTCGTACAAATTTTCTGAAAAATAATTCCTGAATCTCCTTTCTATGGCTCAAAGCAGCGACTCATCTAGCCCAAATCGGAAGCCCATTCGTTTGCCGGTCGCTAGGCTGGCACTGTGGGTGATGCTCTGTATTTCCTCCACTGTTACTTCTTGCAAGTTTTCGTAAGGCGGGGTATACAGGTCGAAGTCGAGGGTGTAGAGTATGGCACTTTCTACCACACTTGTCAGCGTCTCTGAATCTAGTTGGCTGTTCACAAAGTCGTTGTAGAGGTAGCCCAGTTGTCTTTTACCCTGCACCTGAAAGTGGTTCTCGCGGTTTACAAAAATGCGGGCAATCAAATAACCCTTGTCAGCCTCGCGCTGGTATTTGAAGGAGTCTGCAAGAAAATTGTAAACATTGATAATGCCTACGTATGAATTGTCCTCGTTGTCTTTGAGGTAACCACTGCGCCAGGCACTATGGCTTTTGTCAAACTGAAAGGTGTTGGTGTGCATGTAAAAGACCAGAATGTCACCAGCAATCTTTATTTCGGCCTGAAAATCTCCTTTGTCTTTGTAATAGAAGTCGACACGCTTGTCCTTGTCTCCAAAGTTCTTTTGCACATCATTCACTACTGCTGCAAGTGTCTTCTTCAGTTGTGCGAAAACAGCCAGCGTATTTTGGTACACATCCTGTTTCAATACACTCTTCTCTTCTATTAGGCGATAAATGGTATTCCGTGCGTCTGACATTTCAATCGTATTTGGTTGTAAAAGAAATCCATTTTTGTTTTTGTCACACAATTTCTGAGCGGCTTATCGTTTCACTGCGTCTTCTCTTTTGCTGTAACTCTTCATCTTTGCCGCGTGCTAAAGTATTTTTTTCATAAAACGGTATCCCTTGCCTCTGTGTTATTGCTGTCCACTGCCATGGCAGCCCAGGCGCCATGCACCGTTTATTACGATGAATACAATGGGTTGGCAAAAAAGGAAATCCGCTTCAGTGGTAAAACAGAAGCCCTTCGCGCTATCAGCAGAACCTACTCCCAGTTGTTGTCAGAAGGTTTTCTGGATGCCCTGCTGGACACTTTGTGCAGCGACTCTGCAATAAAGGTTTCTGTCACAACAGGCGATAGGTATCTGCTCAAAAACATAACGATCATCATGGACTCCAGCAATGTAGTTTATGAAAGCAATGTGGTTAAGAAGAACACCGCGTTTGATGTGGAACTGATAAACATGAATGCCGACATGGCTATCACAGAACTAGAGAACAGAGGTTTTCCATTTGCCTCTTTGCAATTGGAAAGCCTCACGATGGACAAGGAAAGAAATGCAGATGTTACCTTTCTGCTGAACACCGGGCCTCGTATGGTTTTGGACAGCATCATCATTGCCTCTTCGGGCAAAGTGCCCGAGCGATATGTGCGCAGCTACCTCAACATGCGCAAAGGCGATTTGTACAACGAAGAGAAAATGCTTGGCCTGCAGAGGCAATTGCGCGAGCTCACTTTCCTTCAAAGCAAACGACCTGCTGAAGTGGTTTTCCGGCAAGGGAAATACGACCTCTACCTCTTTCTCGAAAAGAAAAAAGCCAACTACTTCAACGGAATAGTTGGACTGCGACCTAACGAAACGACTGGCAAAATAAACATCACCGGTGACGCTGAAGTGCGGCTGCTGAACGCCCTCAACACAGGCGAAGAGATTTATCTGAACTGGAAAAAATTGCAACCTCAAACGCAAGACCTTACAGTGCGTACCTCGCTGCCTTACCTCTTCTCCACTCCACTGGGCATCGATGGGGAATTGAAAATATATAGGCGCGACTCCACCTTCTCCACCGTGAAGAGTTCGCTCGGACTAGTCTTCAATTTTGGAGGCAATGACAAGCTGAAGGTGTTTGCTGAAAAGAACCTGACAAGTCAGTTGGCCAACTATGTAACAGCCACATCGCTGGGCAATGTGAACTCAACACTGTATGGACTTGCCGTGCAAAAAGAAAGGCTGGACTACCGCCTTAATCCAAGGAAAGGGTATGCACTGAAAGCTGAGCTGGCCACCGGGACGCGCACCGTGGGCGACAACAATATCAATACTGCAGACAACCCTTTGAGCATCACCAAGCGCAGCATCAACAGAGGTGAATTATCATTGGAATACTACCTGCCCACTTGGAAGAGTCAATGCATACGACTTGCCAGCCAAGGTGCTGCTATGAATGCTGAATCTCTTTTTGACAATGAAACATTTCGCATTGGTGGCTTGCGCACATTCCGTGGTGTGAACGAAGAAAGCATCTTCGCCACCACGTGGGCTATGCTGTCCATTGAGTACCGCCTTTTGTTTGAGGAAAACTCAGCGCTCTATCTTTTTGCAGACCAAAGTTGGTATGAAAAAAGAACAGTCAATCAGTACATCACTGATACGCCACTTGGCTTTGGTGCCGGTGTCAACTTCGAAACGGGTGCTGGTATTTTCACATTTAACTATGCGCTAGGCAGCCAGTTTGATGCTCCCATTCTTATTCGCAATGCGAAGATCAGTTTTGGTTTTAGGAATTTGTTTTAGTGGCACTTTCCAATTCAGCGCTGCTGGTATTCAACTCCCTGTTCACCTTCTTGAACAAGCCTTGCAAAACCTTTCCGGGGCCCACTTCAATCACTTCACTGCAACCGTCAGCAAGCATATTGTTCATGGTTTGAGTCCAGCGCACTGGGGCAGTCAGTTGTTTTATCAAATTGGTTTTTATCTCGTCAGGATCAGTTACTGCGCTTGCAGTTACATTCTGATATACCGGACAAATAGGAATATTGAATGGCGTGTTGCTGATGGCGGCTTCAAGCTCAACACGCGCAGGCTCCATCAATGGACTATGGAATGCACCGCCTACTTGCAATTTCAAAGCACGCTTAGCACCGGCAGCTGTCATGGCCACACATGCCGCATCAATAGCCGCATTTTCGCCTGAGATAACCAGCTGTCCGGGACAGTTATAGTTAGCTGCTACTACTATTCCTTCTATTTCAGCACAAATTCTTTCCACCACCTCATCCTCTAAACCGAGGATGGCTGCCATAGTAGAAGGATTCATTTCACACGCCTTTTGCATGGCCATTGCGCGAGCGTAAACGAGTTTTAGAGCATCTTCAAAAGCCAACGTTTTGTTGGCTACCAGCGCAGAAAACTCGCCTAAGCTGTGGCCAGCAACCATTGCAGGTGCGAAATTTTCACCCAAGCATTTTGCAAGCACAACGCTGTGCAGAAATATAGCCGGCTGTGTCACTCTTGTCTGCTTGATTTCATCTTCCGTTCCACTGAACATGACATCGGTAAGGCGAAAACCAATACTATCATTCGCCTGCTCCATCATCTCTTTGGCGATGGATGAGTTATCATAAAGTTCCTTGCCCATTCCAACAAACTGTGAGCCTTGTCCCGGAAATACGTAAGCTTTCATATCTATGTGTGTTTGATTTTGACGGGCAATGTATTTCAAAAAAGAATGTGTGGAGGGCGGTATGAACAAAATTCGCAAGCAACCACAAGTCTCAATTGCTTGTTAAGTTCAATCATCATAGCTTGTAAAACACAATTTTCGCCACCTCAATCTGATTACACAACCTTTAAAAGCACAAATTGAGTAGAAGAACCATCATAATTGTTGTATTGCTTGCGGTGATATCGTTGGGCGCTATAGTGGCCGGCCAGATTTTCTGGGTGCGCAATGCCTATAGCATGCAAGAGGATCAATTCAATAAAAGAGTATTCATCGCATTGAGCGATGTGGTTCTGCAAATACGCATTATGAATAAGGACAGTGCGCAAACTGAACCGGTGAAGCAGGTATCGAATAACTACTTCATCGCCAACATCAACGATACGCCACCTCCTTACTTGCTGGAAGATTTACTCAAAGATCAGTTTGTGGAGGCCGACCTAACGGATGATTTTGAATATGGTATTTATGACTGCTTCACAGATTCCATTGTATTTGGAAGCCGCATCTCCTTTGATGAATCGAAGACAAGAACACATGCTGAGCAGATTCATAACCTCAAAGAGTTTCAACCGGATGGACACTACTTCGGAGTGTTTTTCCCGAACAAAACAACCATTATACTCAAGCAACTTGACTTTTGGTTTTACTCCAGCATTGTCATCTTCATGATTGCTATTTTCTTTTCATACACCATAGCAGTTATTCTAAAACAAAGGAGGCTGAGTGAGGTGAAGGCCGACTTCGTAAACAATATGACCCACGAGTTAAAAACACCCATAGCGACCATCAGCCTTTCTGCCGAAGCACTTTCGCACGCCCAAGTAAGCAACGACCCCAGGCGCTTAGCGCAATATGTTTCTATCATCAGAAACGAATCGCTAAGGTTGCGAGACCAAGTGGATAAGGTATTGCAGACAGCTACTATGAGTCCAAAAACAGTGGATTTGCAACTGGAACAACTGGACCTGCACGAGATAATAGAAAGAGCAGAGGATACCTATCGCATAAAAATTGAAGATCTGGAGGGAAGTATTGAAAATGACTTGCTGGCCAATAAATACACCATAAAAGGCGACAAGGTCCACATCACCAATGTGATATACAACTTGCTGGACAACGCTACCAAATACTGCGAAAAGGCACCGGTAATAAAAATCAAAACAGAGAATGTGGGGTCAGACATTCTTGTGCATGTGTGTGACAATGGAATAGGAATATTGCAGGATCATTTAAAAATGATCTTCGATAAATTCTACCGCGTTCCCACCGGAAATTTGCATGAGGTAAAAGGTTTTGGCTTAGGACTTTTTTATGTAAAAACAATACTGAAAGCACACGGGGCAAAAATCAAAGCGACCAGCACAAAAGGAAAAGGAAGCACATTTACAATCACTTTTAAAACAACTAAATGATGGAAACAGAACTGAAACAAACGCCACGGATATTACTCGTAGAAGATGACATGAACCTTGGCTTTGTGGTACAAGACTCGCTGAAAATGGAAGGCTATAAAGTGCACTTGTGCAAGGATGGTAAAGAAGGCCTCAATCAATTCAACAAAGAACACTACGACTTGTGCTTGCTAGATGTGATGATGCCGAAGAAGGATGGATTCAGCCTTGCAGAAGACATTCGTAAAGTAAACCAGGAAGTACCCATTGTTTTTTTGACTGCAAAGGGGATGGCTGAAGACAAAATAAAAGGCTTCAAGGCCGGAGCAGATGATTACATCACCAAGCCTTTTAGCAGCGAAGAGCTCGTACTGCGGTTAAGAGCTATACTGAAACGCAATCCGAAATTCAAAGAAGACGCAAAGGCTAAAAGCAAATTCAAAATTGGCTTGTATGATTTTGATCCATTGAATTACGAATTGAAACTTGGAGAAGATCGCAAAAAGTTGACTAAGAAAGAAAGTGAACTGCTGAAATTGATGGCAGAGCATCAAGGACAAGTGATGGAACGCGAAATTTTGGCTAACATGGTGTGGGGTGACGACAGCTATTTTGTTGGACGCAGCATGGATGTGTTCATTACCAAACTGAGAAAATACTTGAGTGGAGATCCAGCAATCGCCATAAGCAACGTGCACGGAGTTGGCTTCAGGCTAGAAGTGAGATCCTAATTAGGCAAATCTTTTTTTTTGACCTAGGCCAAATTATCGCCTCGTCCAATTGCTAAAGGGTGCTATTCGTCTCGTTCTGGCATAATCTTGCACCCCTCTGCTCAAGCAGAATTCAATCAAAATAACCACTCAATCAAATTTTATAATTTCGAAAACATGAAACGTAATGCAACTGCAAACTGGAGTGGCACTGGCAAAGAAGGCCATGGCACCCTTACTACTCAAACAGGAACTCTCAGCAACACCCCCTTCAATTTTGTTTCGCGCTTTGGCGAAGGAACACAGACCAATCCAGAAGAATTAGTAGCAGCTGCGCATGCGGGCTGCTTCAGTATGAAACTTTCATTTGTTCTTGGCAATCATGGAGTAACTCCAGACAGCATTGAAACTAAATGCACCGTTACGCAAGGCGCTGAAGGAAAAATTACCAATGCGCACTTGGACGTAAAAGTGAAAGCATCAGGTATTGACCAGTCAAAATTTGATGAATGCATAGCTGATGCCAAGGCCAACTGCCCCATCAGTCAGCTATTCAATTCAGAAATAACCGCAACCGCAACACTCAACTAAAATGAAAAAAATCGGAATCATAGGCAGTGGTCAAGTAGGACAGGCACTGGGCAACGGTTTTCTCAAGCATGGCTATAGCGTAATGATAGGCTCGCGCGATGAAGACAAACTAGCTGAGTGGAAAAACACTGGAGGAGCAAATGCACATCTGGGTTCTGTGGACGAGGCCGCCATCTTTGGAGAAATAATAGTGCTTGCTGTAAAGGGCGAAGCAGCCCTTGATGCACTGAAACTAGCGGGCGAAGCAAACCTCACTGGCAAAACAATCATTGACACTACCAACCCCATTGATCATACGAAAGCTCCAACTAATGGAGTGATGGCACTTTTTACAGGGCCCAATGATTCGTTGATGGAGCACATTCAAAATGCAACTCCATCTGCGCACATTGTAAAAGCCTTCAGTTGCGTGGGCAATGCATACATGGTCAATCCCAATTTTCCACAAGGCAAACCCTCCATGTTTATCTGTGGCAATAGCACGTTGGCAAAATCGGAGGTAACGGAAATTCTAGACAAATTCGGCTGGAATACGGAGGATATGGGAATGGTTGAAAGTGCCAGAGCCATAGAACCTCTTGTCAGTTTATGGTGTCTCCCGGGAATGCTTCGTAAGCAATGGAATCATGCCTTCGCATTGTTCAAAATGAACAACTAATTGAAAAACGCATTTTTGGAAGTATGAAAAAACAACTATCAACAGCACTTGTCTTATTGAGTGTCTTTGTTGCGTTTGTTTTTTATTCGTGTGAGAAAGAAATAACAGTGGATCTGCCTCCAGTTCCGCCAACTATTGTAGTAGAAGGCACCATTTACAACAATCAACAACCCATCATTTTTTTGTCGTGGACACAGGGTTACTTCTCCCCCTCAAGCATCGAATCGCTGGCCGCTTCGTACATCAGCAATCCAAATGTGGTGGCAACCATAAGTGATGGAGTAACTGCATATCCTCTCATTCCACTTTGTTTGTCCGATTTGCCAGAAGACCTGCAAGATGATGTGAGTGAAGCTTTGGGAATCCCTATCACCGACTTGGAAGGTTTTGATATTTGCGCCTTCACCGCATTCGATCTGATAGGAGAGGCTGGCACCCAATATGAGCTCACTGTAGACTACCAAGGTCAACATCTTGAAAGCACCACAAAAATTCCTGAAATAGTATTTCTCGATACGTTATGGTTTGATGTAGTGAGCGCTTTTCCTGATGATAGTCTGGGTTTCATTTTTGGAAATATCACTGACCCTGACACTGCGGGCAATGCTTACCGATGGTTTGCAAAACGCATCAATCACTATCCTAATTGGGTGCCCGATGAATACCTGAGAGGCGAGCAAAAAGACTCCCGCTACATTGCACCGATAGGTTCTGTTTTTGACGATGAGTTTTTCAACGGTCTCAGTTTTGAATTTGCATACTACAGAGGCGATGAGCCCAACACTGGAAAATTTGATGACTTGAACATTGAGCGTGGCTTCTTCAAACGGGGTGATACCATAGCAGTGCGTGGCTGCACCATCGATCGTCTGGCCTACCGCTTCATCAACAGTTTAGAAGACCAAATAGCCAATCAAGGAAGTCCATTTGCAATACCAGCCAATCTGCAAACCAATGTGACAGGAGGACTGGGCGCTTTCATCGGTTATGGGGCGGTGTATGATACCGTGGTTTGCTACTAAATTAAAAAACCTCCGCACATCTTTGCTCGGAGGTTTTTATATCAAATAGATTCTAATTCTTAGTAGTAAATATTCCTGCGCACCTTGGCAACATATTTCGCTAGGCGAATGACTTGTTTGGTATATCCAAATTCATTGTCATACCACACATACAGCACAATTCCTTTTCCATCAGGCGACACAATGGTGGCTTGCGAGTCGAAAACAGAGCAGCAGTCGTTGCCTACAATGTCAGAGCTCACCAACTCCTCACTGATGCTATAGTAAATCTGATTTACTAAGTCACCTTCGAGCGCACTCTTGCGAACTATGGCATTCAACTCTTCTAGCGTAGTAGCTTTTTCAACATAAACGTGAATGATAGCCAAAGAGCCATTTGGAGTGGGAACTCGAACAGCATTTGCAGTTAGTTTGTTTGCCAAGTCTGGAATAACTTTCGTAACCGCTTTGCCAGCGCCCGTTTCAGTAATCACCATATTGACAGCAGCACTGCGTCCTCTGCGGCTTTTCTTGTGCATGTTGTCCAACAAGTTCTGGTCGTTGGTATAAGCGTGCACCGTTTCTATGTGACCTTTTTCAATCTTCAGTGCGTCATGGACGCTCTTCAGTATAGGGCAAATGGCGTTGGTAGTGCAGCTTGCTGCAGAAAAAATTGTTTCGTTCTCTATGTCTAAATCACGGTGGTTGATGCCATAAACAATATTTGGAACCTCCTTACCGGGCGCAGTTAGGATAACCTTCTCAACTCCTTTTGCTTTCAGATGAATGCTCAGCGCATCACGATCCTTAAAAACTCCGGTGTTGTCAACAAGAAGTGCATTATCAATTCCATAAGTGGTGTAGTCAATTGCACCCGGATCTTTTGCCCCAATCATGTGGATACGCTGTCCGTTGATTAAAAGACATTTGTTTTCGTAATCAATTTCGACCGTTCCTTTAAATCGACCATGAACGGAATCGTTCTCGAAAAGCGCTGCACGCTTTTTTAATGACAAGTCATCGTCCTCGCGGGTAACAATGGCTCGCAAACGAAGCTGCTGGCCTTTACCAGCCTGCTTGATAAGTTCACGTGCAGCAAGGCGGCCAATTCGGCCAAAACCAAACAACACCACATCACGCGGTTCGATATCTGCACCTTCTTCTACCATGAAGTTGCGCAGTTTTTCAGAAAGATATTCCTTTTGAGTTTTGAAATGATCGCGCTCATTGAGCCACTCACTGGCCAATTTGCCTATGTCAATTTTGGCAGGAGCCAGCTCCATGTCATAAAGGCCACGCGCTAGGTCAGCCGTGTCAAAAATGCTGATTGGTTTTGCAACTACTTCAGCCGCATACTTGTGCAAGCGAAGTATTTCAGACGGACTAATGTCCACCATATGATTGCGGAATAGAACGAGCTCAATGCTTTTGTCAAAAAGCAGTTTGCCTACGCTGTTGAGCAGGTCCACAGCGGCTTTCTCTTGATTCACATACACTTGCAGTTCATTGCTGTAAGTGTCGGGGGCCAGAGTTGTTTGCGACATGTTTGTTGATTGAATTTTGATGTTTGGATAATTTATTGAATTGCCTCAGTAGAATTCATTGTCCGCTAAGGGGCGCCAAATGTATGACTAGACTTTTCACAGATTGCATTTTGAAAGTGGAGAATAAAACGGCCAAGACTTCAGCAAAACATTCTGCATTCATTTGTGTTTGACTCTACTACATTTGTTTACATAACTCGAAGGTCCTATGTTTCTTCAAAAAATACTTTACTACATCAATCCACTCAACTTTTTCAAAAAGGACAAAGGGGATATGAACCTGAGATTCATGCACGGAATCAATAAGATTTCCATCATGATGTTTCTAATATGTATAATAGTCCTTGTAGTAAAATGGATTAACCGATAGGTTATTTCCAACGCAGCGTTTGGCTCAGATGTATGACATCCTCGCGGATGTATGACAGCACAGGTGCCACAGAATCCGAATTAGGCGTGTTAAAGAAATAGAGTGAACCTCTAAAGAAATGGGATGTGCTATCAGTGAAAAAAAATTGCATTTGAGAAGCCGCTTCACCCTCTATATCGTAGAGTATTCCAAAAACATTTCGAGTGCTGTCCTCAATGAAAGTTCGCTTAAGCGCTGATGCTTTCATCTCATGACTGGCTGCAAAACCGTAGGTTTCTGTTATAAGTCTTTCAAAGTCACCGGCAATAGGTAAATAAGTACAATGCAGGCGCGCGTTAAGGCGCGGATAATAGATATTGAACCAACATGAGTCTTTTGATTCACGATTCTTGAACACCTCCACCTTGCTATTATCTGCAACTTCTATTACCAACGGACAAGACGATTCATAAGGCACATACGCCTTTTGCGGCAACTCAATTCTAAAATAACCACGCGGTTTTGGCATAGCTTCTTCACCACTCGCTTGCACAACAAGAATTGCTACCAGAGCAATGGCGATGATGGAAATGGCAGCTATGATTCTCTTTCGTGTCAACATCAATTATCGGTTTCAACTTGAGTGTTCTGAGGCAGCGTAATTTTTATTCGTTTGATTCTTCTTTTATCTGCCGCTTCTATTGTGAAAGTGAATCCATCGAACGTGATAACCGCACCGCGCTCTGGAATATAGCCAGCCTGCTCAATAACAAAACCGGCCAGTGTATTGCTGTCACCACGCGCTTCTTCAAAGACATCATCATTTATTTCTATGATTTTGTACATATCCACAAGAGAAATTTTGCCCTCAAAAACATAGTTGTGTTCATCTAGTTTGGAATACTGTAATTCTTCATCGTCAAATTCATCCTTGATGTCGCCTACTATCTCTTCGAGAATATCTTCCAAAGTCACCAGACCGCTAGTTCCACCGTATTCATCAACCACTATAGCAAGGTGTCTTTTTTCCTTTTGAAATTCTTCCAGCAAATCATCCAGACGCTTATTTTCTGGCACATAGAAAGGCGATTTTACAATTTCTTTCCAGTCGAAATCTGTTTCTTCTATGTATGGCAGTAAATCTTTGATGAAGAGAAATCCAACAATCTCATCGGACGAAGATTTGAAAACAGGCAATCGCGAATAGCCCTTGTCCATCACAGTGGTCATTACTGCCTGAAAACTATCGCTCTCCCACACCGCAACGATGTCAGTGCGCGGAGTCATTATTTGCCCCACTTCTTTATTTCCGAATGTTACTATCCCTTCAAGAATTTTGTGTTCTTCTTCCGTTCGCTCATCGTCTTGAGTTAGTTGAAGCGCATGTCCCAGTTCATCCACACTGATGTTGCCTTTTGCACTTTTCTTCAATTGCCTCTCCAGCATGGGCGAAGTCCGCATAAGCACCCATGAAAATGGTTGAAAGAGCCGCATGATAAACTTCAGAGGTAAGGCCATAAAACGAGACACCTGTAGATTGTTTCCTGTCGCATAAACCTTTGGGATAACCTCACCAAAAAGCACCAGAATAAAAGTGATCACCACCAACTCTATCATCGTTTTTACCCACTCGGCATATTGCCCTTCTGGAAACCACTCATTCGTAATCTTGGTTGCAAGCAAAACAATGGCAATGTTGATGGCATTGTTGGCAATAAGTATGGTTGCCAATAACTTCTTAGGGCCCGTCTCGCGGTCAGGTTTTTCTAATAAATCTATGATGTGATTGTCACTACTGACCTTCGATGAACGCAGATCCACTTTTTGAGACGGGGTTAGCGAAAAAAGAGCGACCTCGCTGCTGCTTATCGTTGCGCTAATTACCAACAGCAGCAACACCAAAACTAAAGGGCCTGCACTGCTGAAAATGCTTAGAAGGTGCATCTGCAATAAAAAAGACTCTGGGACTATTTCCAATTTGTTTGAATTCGTTCTACAAAAAAACCGGATGCAATATTAGGCTTCAATTATTTGTCCGTTTGGATTTGTAGCATACATATGAGCGTGGCCTTTGGTGTAAAATAAAAATGGCCCTTGCAGGCCATTTTAACTTTTGTCTATTTCAAGTTAGAAAGGTAAATCATCCTCCTGAGTAGGTATGTATGGTGCAGCCGCTGACTCATTCACTGCCTGTTGCTGCGGTGCGCCTTCGGGTTTAGCGCTCATCATTACCATGTTCTGCACATTCACTTCGGTGAAGTATTTGGTAGCTCCATCTTTTTCATACTGTCTGGTGCGCAATGCACCTTCCAAATAAACTTGAGAACCTTTTTTCAAATATTGCTGAGCCACTTTTGCCAAGCCAGACTGGCTTATTCGGATGTTGTGCCATTCAGTTGGAAGTTCCACTCGCTGGTTCTTCTCTTTGTCATAATAGCTGTCAGTAGTTGCTACAGTGAAAGAGCATACAACTCCTCCATTTTCAAATGTTTTTGTTTCTGGATCCTTGCCAAGATTGCCAACAAGGATGACTTTGTTTACGCTGGCCATGATTGAAAAATTTGTTTTGGTTAATTATGATTGAAGAACAAACGTAGTGGAATTTTTGAATAATTGAGCTTGTTAATCTAAACTCTCAAAAAACTTTTCAATCAACCTAGGAACACCATACTCTTCTAATTTGGATTGACTCACTGCAAACACATTCTCGGGCGGTTTCATCCACCTTTGTTTCAATTCAAGAGAAACAAAACGGGCTTTGATTTTACGGTGTGAGAGAACATGAATGAACTCCTCGCTCATTTGCTTCACTATAGATGTGGCGGCCAACTCATGCTCTGCTAGAAATAGTTTAATCACATTTTTTATGTCAAGCTCTGTCTGTGATTCAACATGCGGAAAATCATAAAGCCCTTTCCAAATTCCCCCTTTTGTCCTCCTGTGTAAGTAGATTTCCTTTCGGTAACTGATATGGAAGTAATAGAGGTAAAGCTCTTTCACCAATGTCTTTTTTTCTTTCACTGGAAAAAACTGCACTGATTCCGTTTTGAGCGCTACACAGAAATTTGCAAAAGGGCACGTCTCACATTGGGGCTGATGCGGTGTGCAATGCGTTGCTCCAAACTCCATAATGGCCTGATTGTATGTGCCCGGGTATTTTGCATCGATTAGCTTTTCGGCCAATTGTTGCAATCTGATTCTGCCCGATGCAGTGTCAACAGGTTCTGTTATGCCATACAAACGAGTCAGCACGCGGTATACATTGCCATCTATTACCGGAGATTTTTCGCCAAAACAAAATGATGCAATGGCTGCTGCGGTATAGGGGCCAATTCCCTTCAATTTCTCCAAAGCTTTGGAGTTGTTTGGGAAAATGCCTTCAAAATCATTGGAAATAGTTTTTGCTGTGGCGTGCAAATTTCTAGCCCTGCTGTAGTAACCCAGACCTTGCCATGCCTTCAGCACTTCATCTTCAGTGGCCGCGGCTAAGTGCTGAACTGTTGGAAAAAGCTTGAGAAATTTCAGGTAATAACTCATGCCCTGATCCACTCTTGTCTGCTGCAGAATGACTTCCGAAAGCCAAACGGGGTATGGGTCGGAGATGCCACGCCATGGCAAGTCACGTTTGTTTTTAGCGTACCAACCGATAAGTACTTTTGAAAATGAGGTCATGTTTTTTTTTGCTAACAACCACCAAAAGAAGACTTTGACAGAATGGAAAGCCGTCTATATTTGCCGCCCCCAAATTTTTAGAGAAATACATTCAATTACAATAAAAAACTTTAAGGAAAAATGACCAAGGCGGATATCGTGACAGAGATTTCAAACAAAACAGGAATAGACAGAAATGATGTTTTGACAATTGTAGAAGGTTTTATGGGTACAGTGAAAAACGCAATGGAAAGCGGAGAAAACGTATACCTACGTGGCTTCGGCAGTTTTATCGTTAAGAAGCGTGCTGAGAAATTAGGTCGCAACATATTGGCCAAAACCAGTGTGGTGATACCAGCACATTACATACCCGCTTTCAAACCTGCAAAGGAATTTGTGGATGAAGTGAAAGCAAAAGTGAAAGTGGCTGAACATGCTTAAAAAGCGTTCGACTCTTATCGTTTTAGTTTTAGGGTCCATTGGACTGCTCGTTCTTTTTTTAATGTTACCCAAGCAGCCAGCAAGTGCTATTGAGAAGGCAGCGAACACTGTAGTGTCCGACCCCGACTCCTTGAAGCTGAAGCAGGCTATCGAACTGGTGAATGGCGCTAATCCTATGGAAGGCATCACACTGCTTCGTGAGCTTATTTCAAAGGACAGCACAAATGTGGATGCTCAGTTTTATCTAGGAGCATTTTCAGTACGCAGCGGTCAGATTGACAAAGCAATCAAACGCTTTGACACTGTGATGAACCTGCGACCAAATGAGATAAAGTACATGGTAGAAATAGGCTACCAGTACATGCAAATAGACAGCGTGAAAAGAGGATTGGAATGTTTTGAAAGAGCATTGGTGATAGACTCCACAGAGAACAACTCCTTGTTTTTTTCAGCAAAAGCGCACGAAAGCTTAGGTAACCTAAAAGAAGCAAAAAGAAATTATGAAGTATTGCTGCGGCATAACACCGATATGGTGGTAGACTCGACAGTAAGAACCTACATAAATAAGATTGATAAAAATTTAATTCAGTAAAGCAATGCCTTGCGGTAAAAAAAGAAAGCGCCATAAGATGGCCACACACAAAAGGAAGAAACGCCTTAGAAAGAATCGTCACAAGAAGAAGGCTAGATAGTCCTTCTTTAGCATGACCTTCCTTTTCATTGCAGTTGCGATGAATGGGTAGGTTAGTGTGGACAGGAATTTCCTGCGGATGGGAGTAGTGTATCCCATCCACATTTCCTTTTTTCTATAATCAATACAATCCCGAGGCGAAGCCAAAGGGAAAAAATTCCAAGTGACGGGTAACGTAGAACTGGTCATAAATACGACATCCACAGGTGTCGATATTGCTTTGATGCACGACAAAGTGCTCATTGAACTGCATCGCGAACAGCGCAATCAGGAATATGCAGTGGGCGATATTTATCTTGGAAGAGTGAGGAAAATACTGCCGCATCTAAATGC
This sequence comes from Flavobacteriales bacterium, assembly GCA_031414655.1. Lineage (GTDB taxonomy): Bacteria > Bacteroidota > Bacteroidia > Flavobacteriales_D > Sanyastnellaceae > JANNVZ01. Next base: position 476,511 of record JANNVZ010000013.1, on the reverse strand, counting down.
CTGCTTTGTAGATGTTGGGTACAGTAAGGATGCCTTTTTACACTATCTGGACCTGGGTCCTCAATTCGCATCGCTCAACCATTTTACACGCAGAACTATCGCTGGAGAGCAAAGAAGCGGTGACTTAATGAACTTTCCTTCTATGCCTGACATCAGCAAGGATGGAAAAATCAAAGATGTCATTGGACAGAGTTATGTCATTCCGGTGCAAGTAGCGAAAGAGCCCATTTCGCAAAAAGGTCCAAGACTAACAGCCGAAATAACGCTTGCAGGCCGTTATCTTGTTCTTGTTCCTTTCTCAAATAAGATTTCGCTTAGCAGCAGAATTACCAATGAAGCAGAGCGTGATAGGCTTCGCAAATTGATTCAGAGTATACGCCCAGCAAACATGGGCGTCATCATACGCACTCAAGCAGAGGAGACGAGTGTTACAGAGCTTGACCAAGATTTGCAAGACCTGGCAAAGCGCTGGGATGAAATGCAGAAAGCCTTAAAAACGGCCAAAGCCCCGCAGCGTATTTTAGGAGAAATCAATAAGACCAATACCATTCTTCGTGACATCCTCAGTGAACATTTCTCCAATATTCACGTGAATGATGATACGGTAGTTGCTGAGGTAAAATCGTACTTAAAGAGCATTGGGCACAGCGATGCCATTCTGAAAATGCACCAAGTCCCCGACTTGTTTGATGCCTTTAGCATTCACCGACAGATAAAGCAGAGCTTCGGGAAGCAGGTAAATCTGAAAAGTGGTGCTTATGTAATAGTTGAGCATACGGAAGCCATGCACGTTATAGACGTGAACAGCGGCAATCGTAAAAATTCAACCGTAAATAATCAAGAAGAAAATGCGCTTCAAACAAACATTGAATGCGCTAAAGAAATAGCCCGCCTGTTGCGTCTGCGCGATATGGGTGGAATTATCTGCATTGACTTCATTGACATGCAAAACAGAGACAATCAGAAAAAACTGGTAGATACTCTGCGTGATTGTATGAATCAGGACAAGGCAAAACACAATGTATTGCCACCCAGCAAATTCGGTGTTGTAGAAATAACGCGTGAAAGGGTGAAGCCTGTGACCAAGGTCATCACCACCGAAAAGTGTCCGAGTTGCGAGGGCAAAGGAGTGGTGCAATCCTCTCTTTTGTTTACCGAAGAAATTGAAAACAACATTCGCTTCTTGTCAGAAGAAGGAACCCGGAAAGAATTGAAGTTGATAGTTCATCCGGTTGTGGAGGCTTACCTCAATAGAGGTTGGTGGAATAGCATCTCCAAATCGTGGCGCAAGAAGTACAAATTGAAACTTGTGGTGGAAGCCTCGTCTAAAGCTGCATTCCTCGAATATCATATTCTAGGCAAGGATGGCGAGGAGATAAGTCTCTAATGGTTGGCATAGGCAACAAACCACTTCTCCACAGGCTTGCTTAATGCTGCAATATTCAGATGGTCGCTTACCTCCGCAGCATCTCGCACTGAGCCATCTTTCATCAAAATCTTAATGGTATCCGAAAGGTTGTTGTAGGCTCGATTGTCAACGCTCATATTGATGACGAAGTAACTCGCCTCATGCTCGGACATTCCAAGTTGCTGAGCTATTCTGCTGATATGTTTCTGAACGTAAGCTTTGTCAAAATTTTCCTTTTGCAACTCAATCTTAAATAATTCTCGATTGATGATCTTGTGTGAAAGCAAGGAGAGCACCTTGTCCTCATGATGAAGCCAAACCTTCAAAGCACCTGTTACATCAAAGTCATCTAACTCCGCGTATTGCGCCAGGGCTTTGCTATTGCCCTCAAAATCAACTTGTGAAATTTTGTTGTACAAAAAGAACTCGAGTGCCGGTGAGCAAAACAACTTTATGCCTTGCAAGGCAAGTTCTTTGGCGCGTTTCAACACATTCACCAGCATAAATTCCGCACTGAGCACCGTCTTATGCAGATACACCTGCCAATACATAAACCTGCGCGCAACAATGAATTTTTCGATGCTGTAAATTCCTTTTTCCTCCACTACCAATTCATCATCCACCATATCGAGCATTTTTAAAATACGCTCGCTTCCCACCTGCCCTTCTACCACGCCACTGAAAAAACTGTCGCGTGCTAAGTAGTCCAGCCGGTCCATATCCAACTGGCTACTCACCAACTGATGAAGAAATCGTTTGGGGTATTCATCATTAAAAATTTTGATAGCAATACCAAGTTTACCATCAAATTCATCGTTCAACTTCTTCATCATAATGGATGAAATGTGTTCATGATGCACATCATTTGCAAGCGCATATTCCAATGCGTGGCTGAATGGTCCATGACCAATGTCGTGCAACAAAACCGCTGACAACAATCCGATTTCTTCCTCATCGGAAATAAGGTGACCCTTCAGCCGAATTTCATCAATAGCAAGTTGCATAAGATGCAGCGCACCAATAGCATGCTGAAAACGATTGTGAACGGCACCGGGATAAACGAGGTGAGACAAACCCAATTGCGCTATCCTACGCAAACGCTGAAACCACGGATGGTCAATCAATTGGAGTATGAATGGATGCCGAATGGTGATGAAACCATACACCGGATCGTTGATGATTTTTCGCTTTGTTCTCACGTTAGTTCAGAAATATTTTCAAGTGGCGAAAATATTCATCCTGCTTAGCGGTTACCCTCCTAAGTGCTCAACTAGCTTTGGGCTTTCAAATAACGCTTTTCCAATACTAAAAAACTATATGACTTCTGAAAAAATACTCTGGGCTGATGACGAAATAGATCTGCTGAAACCACACATCATGTTTCTGGAGCAAAAAGGCTATGATGTGACAACCGTAAACAATGGCGCTGATGCTGTTGAGAAGGTAAAGGAGCAGTATTTCGATATTGTTTTTTTAGATGAGAACATGCCAGGCGTTAGTGGTTTGCAAGCGCTACAGAAAATTAAGGAAATAGACCCTTCACTTCCTGTGGTAATGATTACCAAAAGCGAAGAAGAGCACATCATGGAGGATGCCATAGGCTCCAAAATTTCAGACTACCTCATCAAGCCTGTTAATCCGAATCAAATACTTCTTTCACTAAAAAAGAACTTGAATGAAAAAAGACTTGTAAGTGAAAAGACAACCAGCGACTATCAGCAGGAGTTTCGCGAGATATCTATGCGTTTGAGCGACCGAATGGACGCTGCTGAGTGGGCTGAATTCTACAAGAAACTTGTACACTGGAGCATTGAGCTAACAGGCTCGCAGGATGAGGGCATGAATGAAATTTTCAAAACACAGAAGAATGAGGCCAATGACCAATTCACGCGCTTTATTAAAAACAACTATTTGGGTTGGCTGAAAAACGCTGCGACTGCACCCATCATGTCGCACACGCTCGTTAAAAACAGGGTGTCTCCTATTCTTAAAGAAACCAACGACACTGTTTTTATGGTGGTTATAGACAACCTCCGCTACGACCAATGGAAGGTGATTCAACCAAGACTGAAAGAGCACTTCAGAGTGGAATCGGAAGAAATGTTTTATGCCATTTTACCTACAGCGACACACTATGCTCGCAATGCATTGTTTGCTGGACTCATGCCCAGCGAAATAGAGCGGCTGCATAAAAACCTTTGGCTGAATGAAGATGAAGAAGGTGGTAAGAACATGCACGAGGAAGAACTGATGGCCGCACAACTCAAACGTTTGGGGCACGATTTCAAATTCAGTTACAACAAAATAACCAACCTGAATGCAGGTAAGAAACTAAACGATTCGTTCTCGAATCTGATGAATAACAGGCTGAACGTAATAGTCTACAACTTTGTGGATATGCTAAGCCACGCGCGCACTGAGATGGAAGTGATAAAAGAACTTGCTGATGATGAGCCCGCGTATCGCAGCATTACCTCCAGTTGGTTCGACCACTCGCAACTATTGGATATCCTGAAAAAAGTGGCTGAGAACAATTGCACTCTAATCATAACCACCGACCATGGAACTATACGCGTGGAGAATCCAGTGAAAGTGGTTGGTGACAGAAACACCAACTCGAACTTGCGCTATAAAGCCGGCAAAAATCTGAACTACAATGTGAAGGAGGTTTTTGAAGTGCGCAATCCGTCTGATGCCTTCTTGCCCAAAACGAATTTGAGCACCTCGTTCATCTTTGCGCAGAACAACGACTTCTTCGTTTACCCAAATAACTACAATCAATTTGTAAACTTCTATCAAAACACCTTCCAACATGGAGGTATTTCGATGGAGGAAGTGCTCATTCCATTTGTGACACTAAAGGCGAAATAGATAAGTCAACAAGGTTTTATTTTTCTAATTGAAAACATTTCAAGTTCATAGCTTGGAGGAATTAGACAAGGTGGCACACGTATTTGTTGCCACATTTCCTCTGCCGCAAACGTTTGTGCTGTGTGGCGAAATGGGTGCCGGCAAAACCACATTCATAAAAAAAATATGCGAGCTACTTGGCGCAGACATGGCCAGCAGCCCAACGTTTTCTTTGGTGAATGAATATGTAACCGATAAAGGTGTCAAGATTTTTCACTTCGATTTGTATCGGGTGAAAAGTTTGGAGGAAGCTCTTGATTTTGGCTTCGAAGAATATCTTGAGCAAGAAGCGTATGTATTCATAGAGTGGCCTGAGGTGGTGATGCCGTTGCTTGGTCGATATCATTCGATTGAAATAAAAGATGCACAAGGTGTGCGTGAAATTCAGTTCTAGCTTACTCCTGAAACTGTAACTCAAACAACTTTTTGTAATGCCCATTGGCATCAAGCAGTTCCTGATGCGATCCCATTTCAACAATTTGTCCTTTGTCAATGACTACAATTTTGCTTGCCTTGCGAATGGTGGACAGTCGATGCGCAATCACCAGGCTTGTTCTTCCCTCAGTAAGCATTTCGGTAGCGCGCTGAATGAGCAATTCAGATTCTGTGTCGACACTGCTGGTGGCTTCATCCAATACCAGAATTTTTGGATTCTGAACATACGCACGCACAAATGAAATAAGCTGACGCTGCCCAACACTTAGCATACCGCCTCGTTCGCGCACATTGTAGTCATAGTTGCCCGGCAGTTTCATTATGAAGTCATGGGTGCCTATCAACTTAGAAGCGGCCACTACCTTCTCGCGCGATATATCAGCATCGTGCAACGTTATGTTGTTTAGGATAGAATCACTGAACAAAAAAACCTCTTGCAGAACAAGGCCAACATTCTTCCTGAGCGAATCAAGAGAATAGTCCTTGAGTGGATGACCATCCAATAAAATTTCTCCTTGCTGAAAATCATAGGAGCGATTGAGCAGCGCAGCTATGCTGCTTTTGCCAGCACCAGTGGCCCCAACAAAAGCCACCATTTCACCCGAATTTATCTTGATGGAGATATCTGTTAGAACATTGGTGTCGTTTACATAAGCGAATGACACATTCCGAAATTCTATTTCACCCTTTGCATCATTCAAATTCAGTGTGCCCTCATCCACTTGTTCTTCATGGGTATCAAAAATTTTAAAAACACGTTCCGCATTTATCACTCCCATTTGCAACACATTGAAGTTGTCCGCCATCTGCCTGATGGGGCGATACATCATAGCTATGAATGTGCTGAATTCCAGCAACAGACCAGGAGACATATATCCACTCAAACTCTCATGCAAACCCCACCAAAGCATCAGGGAGACACTTGCCGCGCTGAGCAACTCGACCACAGGAAAAAAAATACTGTATGCCCAAATGCCTCTGATATGTGCATCGCGGTGTAGGATGTTGATTTCATCAAATTTTTTCTTCTCTTGTTTCTCCCGATTGAAAATCTGGACGATGTTCATGCCTGTAACATGCTCCTGAATGAACACATTGATACGCGCTACTTCATTGCGCACATCGTTGAATGATTTCTTGACAGCCATCTGAAAAAGCCTTGTCGCATAGAGCAATATGGGAATAGGAATGAGCACAATCAAAGTCATTTTCCAGTCCACATAAAACATAAAACCGATGATGACAATCAGCTTCAACAAATCGCGACCGATGTCCAAAACGCCTACGCTGAATACTTCTGCTATTCCATCCACGTCAGAGATAAGGCGTGTTACAAACTGACCAACCGGAGTCTTATCAAAGTAATTCATCCGGAACCGAAGCACATGTTTGTAAAGTGCTGACCGCATATCTAGTGTTACTGATTGTGCTACTCTGTTGGCAAGTTGAGTTTGGAAATACTGAATCAACGATTCGCTAACTAGAACTACTACAAACCAAATGAACAGCCAAGTGACGCGCTGGTAGTCTTTCGCGGGCATGGCTTCGTCCAGTATTATCCGCATCTGCTCGGGCCTTATCCAAACTATGGAGGCCAAGAGCACTACCAAACTCATGGTGATAAAAAAAGCGATGCGGTAGGGCTTGCCTCGCTGATACAATCGGGCAAATATTCTCCAGTCGAAGGCGCTTCCAGATTTAGACATACGGATATTTCACATCAGTTAAATGGAGGCCTTGCGGTTGCATACTCTCTCCTGCTTTTATTCTTGTTTTGCTCAGCAATACATCTTCAAATTGTGCAATAGTCATCTTGCCATGACCCACTTTTACTAGCGTTCCCACCACAGCCCGAACCATATTTCTGAGAAATCTATCTGCTGTGATATGGAAAACAAGGCGCTCATTCCTTACCTCCCACTCTGCCCTTCTCAAGTCGCAAATGGTCGTTTTCTGCCCACCTCCGGCTTTACAAAAAGTGGCAAAGTCCTTCTCCTTTAACATCAATGAGGCAGCTTCGTTCATTCTGTCCACATCCAGATGCGGGTAGTAATAAGTGGAATAGCAGCGGATAAATGGATTGCGCTTTTGATGAAGGTGGTATTCATAGCTGCGTTCTACTGCATCAAAACGTGCATGTGCTTTTTCGTGTACTGCAAAAATTTCGTGCACACCTATGTCACGTGGTAAAATATGGCTGAGACGGAAAAACATTTCTTCCATATCCGCTATGCCATTTTCTATGTTGAAGTGCAAATAGAATTTCTGCGCATGCACACCCGCATCTGTGCGCCCACAGCCTGTTGTAATCACCCTCTCTTGCTTGTTCAACTTACCCAAGGCATGTTCTACTTCAGCCTGCACACTGTTGCCATTAGGCTGTCGCTGCCAGCCGTGGTAGTTAGTCCCATCATAGCTGATGTGCATGAAGTAGCGAGGCCACAACCTTCTTTCTGGCAGCTCACTTGTTTCTATTTCCGATTCTTCATCGCTCATGCTTTCTTTCAACTATTTTGAGGGGACAAAAGTCATCGTGCAATGCCCTTCTGCGATAGAAAATTTCTACACGAGTTGGTTCTTTCATTTTTTGTTATCACAAATGGCTGCATTTTTGGTGAACGAAAAATCAAATTCCTTCTCCTCAAACCATGAACTCAACCATCCTCCAGCACAAAGGGACTGCCTGGCTTTTGCTATTGATTTGCTCCTGCTCGCTGCAGTCTTGTTTTGTAAACAGGTACCGAACGGTGCATACCGAATGGGAGAAAAACGAGGGTGCAACACCCGTTTATTATTCGCCAGACTCCATGCTGATTGTGAGTTATTCACTTTGGAGTGAATACGGCAAAATGAATTGTGTCATTGTGAACAGAACAGACAGCACCCTTTACATAGTTCCTTACTACACCATCGATATCCTTTTTAACCGCGACTCGCTGCCGATGACACAGCCCGAAGACTGCTATGTGGCAGACAGCTCGAACAAGAAGTTCATTCGCAATTCGGATATGTATGACCTACTGAATGAAGGAATAGACATTCCAATACCTCCAAAAGGCTACGCTAAGCTCAGTACGCTTTATGTGGATGCCTACTTGAGGTGGGACGAGCGCGTGGGTATTCCTGATGAATTTGACAGCAAACATTTCCTGAAAGAAAATTCTCCTTTTATATATACCAAACAGATAACCTACACTTCACTGAATGATGCAGAAATACATGTAATGAAGCATTCTTGCTATGTGGATGATGTGCAGCCCTTTCGCTTCACTTGGTTCAAAGACCAGATACCAACAAAGAAAAAGAGAGCGGACACTTATTACCTGCGAAGCCGCAATGTCGGGCCGCTTACTTATACTGGTCTGCTTGGACTTGTGGTACTTGGCATATTAGCGGGTGGCAATGAGGAAGGTGAATAGCAAATAAGTGCTTGTGAACATCTTCGCTGAAAAGTCAATGTGCAATACTTTGCACTGCGATGCAGAAAATGATGATGACCGCACATCTTTGCTGCATTCATTTTCATTCTTTAAAACCTTATCGTCTTGACCGAAACATTTGACATCTGGTACCACCTGTCCATTGTGGCCATTTTCCTTTACGCTTGTTTTCTCATTTTTCTTTTCATCTATAGCTTGGTGCAGCTGAACCTGGCTATACAATATGTGAAGATGCGCTGGAACAGAGCCAAGAAGCCTATAATAGCCGATGAGGACTTGCCTGTAGTAACCATTCAACTACCTGTTTACAACGAGTTGTATGTAATAGAACGATTGATAGACTCCGTGTGTGCCATAGACTACCCCAAGGACAAACTGGAGATACAAGTGCTGGACGACAGCACCGATGAAAGCTTTGAACTAGCTGCCAAGAAGATAGCGGAGAAGCAAAAAGAGGGCATAGACATAAAACATGTAAAACGCCCTGAACGCAAGGGATTTAAAGCGGGAGCGCTTGCTTATGGTCTTGACATTTGCAGGGGCGAGTTCACCGCCATATTCGATGCTGACTTCGTTCCGAGGAGAGATTTTCTGCGCCAAACCATTCCTTTCTTTTTTGTGAATGACAAGATAGGCGTGGTGCAAACACGCTGGGAGCACTTGAACGAACAATACTCGTTGCTTACACGCCTGCAGGCTTTTGGCCTCGATGCGCACTTCACCGTAGAACAAGTCGGAAGAAATTCATCGCACCACTTCATCAACTTCAACGGCACCGCTGGTGTGTGGCGTAAGAAGACAATCTACGATGCTGGCGGATGGGAGAGTGACACCATTACCGAAGATTTGGACTTGAGTTATCGTGCACAACTGAAGGGTTGGGAGTTTATTTATTTGCCTGAGATTGGTTCACCCTCCGAGTTACCTGCTGAGATGAACGCTCTGAAAGCGCAGCAATTCCGCTGGACCAAGGGCGCGGCAGAATGCACAGTGAAGAATATGCCCAAGGTGTTGCGTGCAACCCACTTAACCGTTGGTCAGAAAATACATGGCGCTTTCCACCTAATGAATTCCGTTGTGTTCCTCTGCATACTTGGTACCTCCTTACTGAGTGTGCCCATGCTGATGATAAAAACCAACTACGGCAGTTTGGAGATTGCATTCAACATCGCCACCATCTTTATGGTCAGCTTTTTCTTCCTTGGATTTTTCTATTGGGTGAGTAGACCCGATGCTAACTTCTTCAAGAAGTTTGGTCGCTTCATATGGGAATACCCCACATTCCTAGCAGTAAGTATGGGATTGTCGTTGCACAATGCCATAGCTGTGCTAGAAGGTTTTACAGGAAAGAAATCTGCTTTTGTGCGCACACCCAAGTTCGCCATCAGTGGCAACAAGACCGGAACATGGAGCGATAAAAAGTACCGTGCTATCAAAGTGTCGCCTCTTACAGCATTCGAGTTTTTGCTCTTCCTCTATTTCGGTTTTGGAATATTCTATGCATTTGCCTTCACAGGAAAAGCACCAGACTACGACAGAGATTTTGGTCTGCTTCCATTCCACATTATGCTCACATTGGGATATGGCTTTGTGACTTTCTTCTCGCTGAAGCATGCGAGGGCTTAAAATGAAAAACACATTCCAATATAGATTTTTACTTGTTTTTGTATTGACGCTATGCAAAATGCAATTCGGTTACGCTCAAAAGGCCACTTTATGCAATCATTCGGATACTGTTAGCTGGACGCAATTACGCAGGTGTCACAAACTTTCAAGCGACTCTGGAAAAACATCAATAGTCTCGTTCAGAATTACGATCTGTTGTTCTATGAACATTTCTAGAGGCATTGCAAGTATTTCATTGGCGGAGTATTCGCAAAAGGGAGGCAAAATTTCATCCAATGTGATGAAAAAAATTAAAGAAATGAAACCAGGAAAAATTTTCCTTGAGCAAATAATGATAGCTGTGGATGGCAAGCAACAAGTCTTGAATCCTATCACTATTGTGATGACTTAATGACTCTGAATACTATTTATTGCCTAGTTCAGAACCAGATTTATTATAGACTTCATCTCCTCCTGCATCCGCTGCGCCTCTGCTCTAGCGGCATTTGCAAAATCACTTACTGAATTAGATGCATACAATATGCTGCGCGATGCATTCACAAGAAGTCCGCAGTCTTTGTTCATACCATACTTACACACCTCGCTGAGGCTGCCACCTTGCGCTCCTACACCCGGAACCAAAAAGAAATGATTGGGGACAATCTTGCGCACATCTGCAAGCATCTCAGGGCGGGTGGCGCCAACTACATACATGGTGTTTTCGTCTGTGCCCCATGCAGAGGAGGTTTGCAAAACACGTTCAAACAATTTACTGTCGCCTACCTGTTGCATTTCAAAATCGTCAGCACCCGCATTGGAAGTAAGCGCGAGCAGGATGGCCCACTTGCCCGGGTGTTGCAAGAAAGGTTTTACTGAATCGCTGCCCATGTAAGGTGCAACAGTAATGCTGTCAAAATTGTAGGTTTCAAAAAATGTCTTGGCGTAATAAGAAGAGGTGTTGCCAATGTCGCCCCGCTTGGCATCGGCTATGGTGAAATGCTCATGGCCGATGTACTTCACTGTTTCATCCAGCAAGTGCCAACCCTCGGCACCGAGGCATTCGTAAAAGGCGATGTTGGGTTTGTAGGCCACACACACCTCACGCGTGGCATCTATAATGGCTTTGTTGAAATCGAGCATGGAAATTCCAGCCGGAATTTTAGCAGGGTCAGTATCCAAACCAACACACAAAAAAGACTGGCGCTGGTGGATGAGTTGGATGAGTTGTTGGCGGGTCATTGCGGGCGCAAGATGGTAAGACTTACCCTTTCAATCATTTGGATTAAATGCCAGACGCCTATTCGATCACCCTATCAGGTTTGGTTTGAATGCACCTTCTCGCATTGCAATATTACCAACCATCAGCAACAGCCACATCCATTAATCCAAAATCTCAAAAGCCTTCCCTCAAGAAACGAAGATCTCATTCTTGAATAAAACCTAAAACATCTGCTTTAGTGCTGCGTGCTTCGTTTTCTTTGCACCCTATGAGTCAACCTCTATATATCTACAACAGCCTTAGCCGCGAGAAGGAAGAATTTAAACCCATAGTGCCTGGCCATGTGGGCATGTACGTGTGCGGCCCCACCGTGTATAGCGATGTGCACCTTGGCAATGTGCGCTCCTTTACCACCTTCGATGTGGTGTTCCGCTACCTGAAATACATAGGCTACAAAGTGCGCTATGTGCGCAACATAACGGACGTGGGCCACTTGGTAGATGATGCTGATGCGGGTGAAGACAAAATAGGCAAGCGCGCCAAACTAGAAAACCTGGAGCCTATGGAAGTGGTGCAGAAATACACCAACGGTTTTCATGATGTGATGCGCCTGTTCAACAACCAGCACCCTAGCATAGAACCTACAGCCACCGGCCATCTCATAGAACAGATAGAGATGATACAGGAAATAATATCCAATGGCTATGCGTATGAAAGCAATGGCTCGGTGTACTTCGATGTGCGAAAATTCAATGAGAAATTTCCCTATGGCAAACTGTCCGGCAGAAAAATAGACGAACTGTATGCCGCCACCCGCGATTTGGAGGGGCAAGACGAAAAACGCGATGCACTCGACTTCGCACTGTGGAAGAAGGCAGAATCATTTCACCTGATGCAATGGAACAGCCCGTGGGGCAATGGTTTCCCGGGTTGGCACTTGGAGTGCTCTGCTATGAGTACAAAGTATTTGGGAAAAACATTTGACATTCACGGTGGCGGCATGGACCTCAAGTTTCCGCACCATGAGTGCGAGATAGCGCAGAACGTAGGCGCCACCGGCCACGAACCTGTGCGCTATTGGATGCACGGCAACATGCTTACCGTAAATGGAAGAAAGATGGCCAAAAGCGAGGGCAATGGCTTCACACCGGAGGAATTGATAACGGGCAATCACAAACTGCTGGACAAAGGCTACAGCCCTATGACGGTGCGCTTCTTCTTCATGATGTGCCACTACACCAGCACGCTGGACTTTAGCAACGAGGCGCTGCAAGCTGCAGAGCGCGGCTTCAAGAGAATGACCAGTGCAGTAAAACTTTTGCCTCAGATAGTAGCTGGTGCACAAAGCGATTTCGACACGAACAAATTTCGTCAAGATTGTTTTGATGCCATGAATGATGACTTCAACACCCCCATTCTTATCAGCCATTTGTTTGAGGGTGTGCGCATCATCAACAGTGCGAAAGAAGGATTGCTGAAGCTGACACAGGCAGATGTTGATGCGTTGAAAAAGACCTTTGAAGAATTCCTGTACGATGTGCTTGGTTTAAGAAATGAAGAAGCGGGCGAAAACACGAAACTCACTGACTCGCTGATGCAGCTAATCATTCAAATGCGCAACGATGCGAAGACAGGCAAAGACTACGCAACTTCTGACAAGATTCGCGACACACTTGCTGCCATCAACGTGCAGATAAAAGACACCAAGGAAGGAACCCAGTGGACTGCTGAGTAATTTTATAAAAGACTCAAAACTTTCATGAAAACAAAACAAATCATAGCACTTGTCTTAGTAGGCTTGTTCCTTTTCAGCACGGTGTATATCGGTTGTTCGGATGATCCGCCACCACCGCCAAAGCCCAATCCTAAACTCACGAAGGTTGAAGTAGCCGCACCCGAATTTAATAGTGATACCGCATTTGCATTTGTAAAGAAGCAAGTGGACTTCGGCCCACGTGTGCCCAATCTGAGCAGCCACACCGTTTGTGCCCAATGGCTGGAGGCAACCATGAAAAGCTACGGAGCCAATGTGATGGTGCAAAATGCATTCGTAAACAACCGCGAAGGCATGCGAATTGAAATCAAGAATATCATCAGCCAGTTTCAGCCAGAAAAGAAAGAGCGCGTGCTGCTTTTTGCGCATTGGGACACACGGCCTGTAGGCGACAAAGACAAAAATCCGATACTGCAGAACAAACCAATAGATGGTGCCAATGATGGTGGCAGCGGTGTGGGTGTGCTGCTGGAAATAGCGCGTCAGTTGCAAAAAACACCCACCTCGGTAGGTATTGACATCATCTTCTTTGATGGTGAAGACAACGGAATGCCCGATGGGCTGGAGGAACAAGGAGTGGAGGAGATATTGAATGCAGACTTTGCGTCATCGTGGTGTCTTGGCTCGCAGTACTGGTCGTTCAACAAGCACGACAAAAACTACAATCCGCGCTTTGGCATTTGTGTGGACATGGTAGGCGCGGCTGATGCTACTTTCTATCCTGAAGGCACATCAACTCAAGCTGCAGGCGATGTCGTTAGTCTTGTGTGGGGCACTGCGGCTAAACTTGGCTACAGCAGCTACTTCCCTACTGAGGAGATGAATGGCGTAATAGATGACCACTTCTTTCTGAATAGATCAGGCCTTCGCTGCATTGATATTATAGACACACGTCCGCAACCCGCTGCTATGGGTTTGGGCACTTACTTTTTTGGATCCTATCACCACACGCACAAAGACAACATTGAAATAATAGATCCCAATACACTTAAGGCAGTTGGACAAACGGTGATGCAGGTCGTATACAATCAATAAGAACTTGTTGATTGGTTGATTTAGAAATTTAAAAATTTGGAGAGTAAGAAATTTAGAGATTTGTTGAATTGGAGACTTGTAGATCTCGTAACTCTCAGCTACTAAAAAATAACCTACTCAACTATTCAACAATTCAACAATTCAATAATTCAACAAGTCATCAAATCAACAAGTCATCAAATCGACCATTCAACAAGTCATCAAATCTCCAAATAAGAAATTGAAAAGAATAGCCATCCTTGGAAGCACCGGCAGCATAGGCACTCAAGCACTTGAGGTGATAGCAGCACATACTGAGTTGTTTCAGGTGGAAGTGCTAACGGCACAAAACAATGCGGAACTACTGGTGCAGCAGGCCATTCTGCACAAAGCCAACAGCGTGGTAATTGGCGATGAAAAAAAGTATGAGCAAGTAAAGAATGCCTTGTGGCCGCACAACATTAAAACCTATTGCGGTGATGAAGCCCTAGCGCAAATAGTTGAAAGCACCGAAATAGACCTTGTGCTGACTGCCTTGGTAGGTTTTGCGGGGCTGAAGCCAACCATCAATGCCATTAAAGCAAAGAAGCCTATCGCATTGGCCAATAAAGAAACGTTAGTGGTAGCGGGCGAACTGATAACGCAATTGGCTTTAGAAAATGCAGTGAACATCTATCCGGTGGATAGCGAGCACTCAGCCATTTTTCAGTGCCTGGTTGGCGAGTGGAAGAACCCTATTGAGAAGATTTACCTGACAGCAAGCGGTGGCCCCTTCAGAGGAAAGAAAAGAGAAGAGCTGATGGGAATTACCAAAGCACAAGCACTGAAGCACCCCAACTGGACCATGGGCGCAAAGATTACCATAGACTCTGCAACCCTCATGAACAAAGGCCTTGAGGTGATAGAAGCCAAGTGGCTTTTCCATTTGAAGCCAGAACAAATAGATGTTATCGTGCATCCGCAGAGCATCATCCACAGCATCGTTCAGTTTGAGGATGGCAGCATGAAGGCGCAACTGGGAGTGCCTGACATGAAGCTGCCTATTCAGTATGCGCTGGGTTATCCGCAAAGGATAAGAAATGATTTTCCTCGTTTTGATTTCATGAAGTATCCATCGCTCACCTTCGAACAACCAGATAGAGAAACGTTTCGCTGTTTGTCACTTGCCTTTCAGGCAATGGAGAAAGGTGGCAACATGCCATGCATTATGAATGCAGCGAACGAAGTGGCGGTGGCGTTATTCCTTGCAGATAAAATTCAGTTTCTGCAAATAGCGGAAGTGGTGGAAGAAGTGATGAGTAAGGTTTCATTTGTTCAGAAGCCAACACTTGAAGATTACTTAAGCTGTGATCTGGAGGCGCGTGCCGTTACCCGAACTGTCCGCTGATGTTCTTTTACACCGTCATTATATCCTTATCCTTGGCGGCTAATATCTCGTCCACTTTACGATTGTACTTGTCGGTCAACTCCTGCACTTTTGCTTCGCCTGCTTTAGCCTCGTCTTCGGGTAAGCCGTCTTTTTGAGCAGTCTTTATGAAGTCAATGGCTTCTTTACGCGCATTGCGAATACCCACTTTTGCATGTTCACCTTCCGCATGTGCCCGCTTGCCCAAATCCTTTCTTCGTTCCTCTGTCAGCATGGGCACTGATATGATGATAAGGTCGCCATTGTTTTGTGGATTGAGTCCCAGATTGGCTTCCATGATGGCTTTGCAAATGGGATCGAACATATTCTTCTCCCAAGGTTGAATGGTGAGTGTGCGGCCATCAGGTGTATTAACGTTGGCTATGTTCTTCAGCACAGTGGGCGTTCCGTAGTAATCCACCTTAACACCGTCCAGCATCATAGGTGAGGCTTTTCCAGCACGAATTTTTGTCAATTCATTTTCAAGGTGATCAATACCCTTACTCATTGCTTCTGAGGCTTCGTCCAAAGCCATTTTTACTTCATCACTCATGTCAATTACTTTATATAATAAGGGGCCAAAATAACAGAACAGTAAGCTCATGAAACAAGAGGATCGTTTTGTTTCGCCCTTGCAAAACTACATTCTGCTTCCATGAGTATTTCGCTTCGAGCATTCAAATATTTTTTTAGGTCAGCGCAAGCGTGGCGCCAAAGAAGGAAACCCACCATACTACAACTCGATACTTTGATAGAGCGTGTTACCCGACTTGACAGCGCGAATAAGCAAGGTGTTTCTTACCAAGAAATAGCTGGTGTGCAATGCGCAGTTCTTGGTGAAGAATTTAAAAAGGATGTTTGCATCCTATACATACATGGCGGTGGCTTCGCGCTGTGCAGTCTCAACTCGCACTTCAGATTTGTAAAATTTATTTGTGAGGAATGCAAAGCGTGTGTGGTATTCCCTGAGTACACCAAAACGCCCGAGGCTATCTATCCTTTCCAGCTGAACGAATGTGATGCTGTTTTCTCATCACTTAGAAATAATATGAGACTAAATAAAATTGTATTGATGGGTGATTCAGCAGGGGGAAATCTTGCCACAGTCATCACTCAACGACATTTTAAACTGGGAAATAAATTAGCCGACAAAATGGTGCTGCTTTCACCATGGCAAGACCTCAGCGGAAAAATACTTGCCGAGCAAACACTGAACAATGATGATGTTTTTGGAGTAGCCGAAGTGAACGAATATGCCCGCCTCTATGTGGGCGAAAACGATGCAGCCTTGCCTGAAATATCGCCTTTGTTTGGCGAATACCCTGCCTCTGTGCCCACGCTGCTTCTTTCTACAACAGGCGAATTGTTTCATCCCATCATAGCTGAGTTTTACAAAAACTCCTCAAGCGGAAACATTCAATACATTGAGCAAGAAGGCCTTTTTCATGTGTGGCCACTTTTTGTGGGACTAATACCAGAAGCTACAAGAGACGCTAAATTGATTGCTGATTTTGTGTCTGAGAAAAACTAAAACTCAACCAACGTTCCCACTTTCTCTCCCTGCACGACTTTTAGTAGTTCTCCTCCTTTGTCCATATTAAAAACGATGATGGGCAGCTTATTTTCATTGCACAAGGTGAATGCTGTCATGTCCATTACATTGAGACCCTTCGCATACACTTCACTGAAAGTGATGCGCTCATACTTAGTGGCAGTCTTGTCTTTTTCGGGGTCAGCTGTATAGATGCCGTCCACACGCGTGCCTTTCAATATGACGTCAGCCTCCATTTCTATAGCTCTGAGTGATGCTGCTGTATCTGTCGTGAAGTATGGATTGCCCGTGCCTGCTCCAAAAATGACTACCCTACCTTTTTCAAGGTGTCGGACTGCTCTGCGTTTTATGAATGGTTCGGCTACTGATTTCACTTCCAATGCACTTTGCAACCGTGTGTTTACACCAATGCTTTCTAATGCACTTTGCAAAGCCATGCTGTTGATCAAGGTGGCCAGCATACCCATGTAGTCGCCTTGTGTGCGCTCCATTCCGCCTTCTTCGGCCTGCACACCTCTGAAAATGTTTCCGCCTCCTATAACGATGGCCACCTGCACGCCAAGGTCATGAATTTCCTTGATTTCATTGGAATATTGCATCAGACGGTTGTTGTCTATTCCAAATTGTTTGTCTCCCATCAGCGACTCACCGCTGAGTTTTAGAAGAATGCGTTTGTACTTCATATCAGTGGCCGAAACTACTAGCAATTCTATTTCTTCACATTAAAAATATAGCGATCAAGGCTCACCCCTGTGTCATCAAAGACTCCTGTCACTTTTATCACCGCGTAGTTGTGGGCGAGGGTATCATACTCAGTTATGAGTATATCGTTCACCTGCACATTGGTAATCAGTTGTTGGGCAGTGCTACTGGTGTAGGTGTCTTGAGCGCTCTGCTTGGTAGCCTCAGCATAGTTATAGGCATTGTTGCGCACATAGCGTATGCCCGACAATGAAGTAATGTTGCGAGTGATTGCATCATCATTCACCTCATCATTCTCCACCATATCAATAAGCGCTGAATCTGGATCAGCGTCCAGTTGGTAATAGTCCAGGCCGTTTAGATTGAATGCATTGTTACTTCCAAAATTGAAAGGAGAAAAAATTTCAAATCCTGTTGTTTCTGTCAGATACTCTGCTGCATCCACATGCAGGTTTCTGCCCACAGTGGCCGAAAGGCCATCAGTGTCATATGTAGAAAAAGTGAGTAGGTAATTAGATGCTCCCGAAGGCACATTGTAAATAAAATAGAATTCTGACTCCTGCCCTACCACCGAGGTGTCTTTAATAGTAGCGGTAATTCCGCCCAAGGGCTTGCTGGTTATAATGACACGATTCAACCCGTTATCACCTGCTGTAGAAGTCACAATGAACTCAATAACATCGCCTGCATCTGCATACAAATTAGTGCTATTAGGAGAAACGAAAATGGCTGGTGGCAATTTTTCCTTTTCACCGCATGAGGCAAATAGCAATAAGAACAGAGAGAAAAATGCGGTGGCGTATGCAGCGATGTTTTTTTTCATGATAGAAAAATGGATAGGTCAAATATGAAAACACCCTGACCGTAGATCAGGGTGTTTTGAAAAATTATTCAGAACGAATATTATTTCGTTTTGATTTTATAGGCTTTAAAACGCACTTTAAGAAGAACCCTGCGTCCCATGAACTGCTGATGTGTGGTAGTCTCAAAAGAAACTGGCATCACAAAATCAGCATCAGGTTTTTGTTGCAAAGCGTCATATAGGGCATTGTTGTATCCGCGGTTAGCAGGCAATTGCACACCTAAGCCACCTTGCGGCACAAGAGTACCTGCATGATATTTTCTTTGGCCATATGGAATGAAAAGAAAGAAGGATTGCTCAGACTGCCCAGTAATATCTCCTACAAACTCCAGATCATCCGAATCGAACAATATCTGTGCGTTGACCTGAGTCATAGGCACCGCTTTTCTGTAGGTGGTGCAAGAACTCATCACAACGGTGAGAGCTAATGCAGCCAATAGGTAATTTTTCATTTTTTTCATAGCATCGTTTTGATTTTGGTAATAAAAAAATTTCGGGATGCCATTCTCTTAGTCTCTAAGAGTGCTGAAATAAATATGAATGTTCAACCTCACATTGTGATTGGTATTCAAAATGAATGCTCTACGGCTGAGGTCACTGTACTGCTGCACATCACCGTTCACATTCAAGTCATCATTTCCAAATGCATCGGTTTCTTGTTCGAACCACTCTCCCGACTCATCAAAGTCAAACGCCTCAATGGATTGTTCCATTACAACTTTTGTCTTTCCGCCAAAAATCCATTTGCCAGTAAGGCCATATTCAAGACCCACCGATATTGGTAACTCTGCAATGAAAACATTGAAACCAGTGATAAGACCAAAACCGAGAATGCGTGTGTTAGTAGTGCGAGTCATGTACATTTTATCGCCATTGCCAAAATCATCCTCACTGATAGATTTGTTTTTACCTAATCCAATCATCAATTCTCCAGCTCCATAAACATCAAAAACATTGCTGCGGGTAAAGTGCTTTTCCAAGCCACCAGCCAGAGCAAACTCGCGCATGATGAATTTTTGTTTACGGTCAGTAAGTAACAAATCTTCGTTCACGTTGTTGAAGGCAGACGAGTCAGAACCTAATCCGCTCACCGAGGCATTGTCAATAGCCCAGCGCAATGCACCACGCACCACATTGTTGTCGGTAAGGTAGTATTTGTAAGTAAGGAAGTCACTTGCAAAAAGTGAATTGCCTTTGTACAAACCCGCAGAAGTGTCGCCACTAAGGTTGATGATAGGAATAACAAATTGCAAAGCTGCGTCTCCTGCTTGGGGACGCGCGCCTAGTTTGTAATTCAGCTCATAATTTTCACGGGTTGATAGCTGAGCCAAAGCAGCTGAACCCAGAGCTAAGCACACACAGGTGATAAGTAAGGATTTTTTCATATTGGTTTTGATATTAAGATTTAAGTATTGAGAGACGAAAGTAAAACACTGTCGAAAAAAATGAAATAAATGAACCATGACTTTTCAACAGCATGCTAAGTCGAAGTGACAGAAATCTTCACACTTAAAAACTCATAAGTGCATTGGAGAAGTAATGAACTTTCCTTTTATTTATTACGCACTCATTCTCTTCCTCAACTCAGCATCTATCGCATCCAAGAAATCCTCAGTAGTGAGGTAGTGTTCATCCTTCACCTTGTCGCCATGTATGCACACAGCAAGGTCTTTTGTCATCTTGCCGCTTTCTACTAAGTCCACACAAACTGTTTCAAGCGTCTTCGAAAATTTAGCCAGGTCATTATTGCCATCCAACTTTGCTCTGTGGGCAAGGCCTATTGTCCATGCGTAAATGGATGCAATAGGATTGGTGGATGTCTTCTTCCCATGCTGATGTTGACGGTAGTGACGAGTTACCGTTCCATGCGCTGCTTCAGCCTCCATTGTTTGGCCATCAGGAGTTATCAATGCCGAAGTCATCAGTCCGAGTGAACCGAAACCTTGCGCTACGATGTCGCTTTGAACATCTCCATCATAGTTCTTGCACGCCCACACAAAACCGCCTTCACTTTTCAAGCAAAAGGCCACCATGTCGTCAATCAGCCGATGTTCGTAAGTAATGCCTAGTTCAGCAAATTTTGCTTTGAAGTCCTTTTGAAATACTTCCTCAAAAATGTCTTTAAAGCGACCATCATAAGCTTTCAAAATAGTGTTCTTCGAAGAGAAGTAAAGATTCCATTGGCGCATGATGGCTTGATTGAAACAAGAGCGTGCAAAACCATAAATGCTGTCGTCTGTGTTGTACATGCTGAGTGCAACACCGTCACCTTCAAAGTTGAATACTTCCCAGGTCTTGGCCTCACCACTTTCAGGAGTGAATGTCATGGTGAGTTTTCCTTTGCCCTTCACCACTGTATCAGTCGCTTTGTACTGGTCACCAAAAGCATGGCGGCCAATGTTGATAGGCTTAGTCCAGCCGGGTACAAGGCGAGGAATGTTTTTGCAAATGATAGGCTCGCGGAAAACAGTGCCACCAACTATGTTGCGTATAGTTCCGTTGGGCGACTTCCACATTTTTTTCAACTTGAATTCTTCTACACGCGCTTCGTCTGGAGTAATGGTTGCGCATTTTATAGCTACATTGTACTTCAGCGTTGCTTCGGCACTTTCTACTGTCACCTTATCATCGGTTGCATCGCGGTTTTCCATACCAAGGTCGAAGTACTTGATATCCAAGTCTAGGTATGGATGAATGAGTTTTTCTTTGATGAAGGTCCAGATGATGCGTGTCATCTCATCACCATCCATTTCTACTATCGGGTTGGCTACTTTTATTTTATTCATTCTTCCTCTTGCCTGTATTTTGAAAGGTGCAAATGAAATCGAAATGTATTGTCGGAAAAAAAAGAGTTATTCAATTGGGTTCAAATGAAACTTTTTTAGCACAAATTGAAACCCACTATAGCTAGTCCACCAACCCATTGATGGATAGCGCAGTTCCTTTGTTATCACTCACGATGGTAACTGCACCTCCAACGCTTTTTGCACGCTCATTCATGTTGTTTAAACCATTGCCATATTTGGCTCGTGCCCCTTCAGAAATACCAATGCCATTGTCGGTTATGGTCAATTTGTATTGGTTACTAACTAGATTAAAACTTATCATTACTGAATCAGCCTTCGCATGTTTTACAATGTTGTTAAGGGCCTCTTTCAAAATCATAAATAAACAGGTCCGTAATTCAGGGCTTATTGCGACTGCTCTTTTTTCAGTAGGGAAATGAATTGAAATTTGAATAGGCAACAACTCAAAATACTTGTGAATATAGGAGCGCATATAGAGCAGCACACTATCCAAATTATCGTGCTTGGGAGAGATGGCCCAAACAATCTCACTTAGTGCTGAATTTACATTTCTGGCATAATTGCCAATTTGTCCCAATGAGGCTTCTATTTTCTCGGCATTCATTGTTTTGTCCGATCGTGAAATATCGCTCAGCAAGGCCATTTTTGTAAGTGTACTTCCAATGTCATCGTGTATATCTCTCGATATTTTCAATCTCAAATTTTGTGCTTCCTTTTCCTTTTCTATTTGCACTAGTTTGACTTGCGCTTCTTTCAAATCGACCAATGAATTCTGCAATTGCACACTCAATTTTTTCTTCTTTACAAAAGAGTAAAATGCATAGCCGCTCATGAGTAACATCGATATAGAGAAGAACAATGCCAAACGCTTTTGTCTTGTTTGGACGTTTGCCATTTTTGTCGTATTCGCATTCTCCTCAGCCAATAACTGATTATTCATTACCGCCTTTTCGTTTGACTCCTTTTGAAGTTTTACTTCCACATCGAGACGCAGACTTTCCAATTCAGCCATTGTCTTTTCGCGATCTAGTAGTTCAACTTCGGCATTGCTTTTTTCATTAGCCAAATCAGAAAGAGACAATAAATGTTCGCGCTTCAAAATCTCGTTTGAATATTCAGCATTAAGCAAAGCAGTCTTAAGTTCATTTTCATATTTGGCTTCTGTCTGCGCTAGTTTTCGGGTTGTTTCCTCGTCCATAATTTGCTCGTTCACTTCATCTCTGAGCACTCTGTATTCAAGGGCCTTTTCATAATTCTTTATGTTTTCATAGTAGCCGCTTAGATGACTGAATAGCATCCTTCTTATGGTTGGTTCTGTATTCTCATCCAGGTAGGAATTTGCTTTTTCAAAAGTGTCTTTGGCCTTTTGATCTTCTCCAATTTTTTGGTAACTCTCGCCTAGATTACAAAGAACGATAATGGGACTGCTGTTCTGCTTCAATTCCTCATTGAGGATCAAATACTCTTCGCAATAACTAATTGCAGAAACATAATCTTTAATAGCTATCGCCAAATTTGACAATCCACTCAAAGATCTGACTACCCCATATTTATTGCCAAGTGTTCTGTTTATATCTAGACCCTTCTTGGCCATCTCAAATGCCTTATCAATTTGATTTAATTTTTTGTATGACTGCACCAAGTTGCTGTAGTTAGTTGCCAGCCCCAGTTTGTCATCCAATTTCAAAGCAATGTCATTGGACATGTTTGAATACTCTATCTGTTTTGGCCAGTCGCCTTTGTAGGCATACACCATTGCGATATTGGTATAGATGCAACCAACTCTATATGAATCGTTTTTGGATTGGTAAAAATTGAGAACCTCAAAATGCAATTCGAGCGCCTCCTTGTATTTTCCCAGATAAGTATAATTATTGGCAATACTTGCATCCGCATTAATCAGTTTTGATTTTATTGCGTTGTCTTGAGGTTTTTGCCTTTGGTAAAAATCCTTGTATCTAATCAAAGCCTCATTTGATTCCAAAAACAATTCTTTGTCTTGTAGATGCAGTCCACGCAAATACTCACCATTAGCAACAAGTGTAGTGATGCCAAATTTTTCGGCAAGTTTCCTACTCTCGTCCAACAACATATTGACAGTATCTGGCTTTTGATACAATAGCTCTCCTGCCAAATCCAATTGATTGGAAGCAATCTGCTGGCACACTTCATAACCTTCAGGTTGAGATTGCAACATGCGCAAAACCTGATTTAAAGAGTCAGCTTTGGTTGTTTGCCCGAGGGTATCAATGGACAAGGCTAAACTGCATACAATGAGAAAAGCAATAACTTTCATTCTGCTGACCATATAGGTAAAGAAATACTTCTCAAAGAATGAAAGCAAATAGTTCATGTATTGCCCTTAAATTTATTAACAGCTTCCATTTTCGAATTGACTTGAAGCTTTTCGTAAATATTTCTGATATGTGTTCGCACTGTTTCGGGGCTAATGAAAAGTTGTGTCGCGATTTCCTTGTATATCAAACCCTGCGATAAACCATCCAGAATTTCACATTCGCGCTTGCTCAGACTTGCCACTAAGTCATCTTTCTTTTTGCTTGGTCCTTGTGCGAATGAGTCAACAACTAACCTTGCAATATTGGCACTCATTGGGGCGCCACCATTGTGAATGTTTCTTATACAATCAACTATTTCTTCCGATCTAGAACTCTTGGTGATGTAGCCTGTTGCCCCAGCACAAAGCGAGTTGAAAATAAATTCAGGATGATCGAAAACAGAAATCATAAGATACTGCACCTCTATTTTTTTTGGCTTGCATTCTTTCACACATTCTATTCCGCTTTTGCCAGGCATGTTGATGTCCATGAGGACCACATCCATATTCAAAGTATCAAATTCTTCAATAAACAAATCACCACTAGCGAATGCCGTTACAAAAACAAAATCATCGGAACTTGTAATAATTCGTTGCAGTAAGGCTCTCAATTCAGAGTCATCCTCCACCACCACCACTCTTATCATGGAGACATTCGTCTTGTTTTGCATTTTGCTCAAATTATTTGGGCTTCATTTCTCAAAAGTAACAAAGCCTGTTGGTTAAAATCCAACAGGCTTTACGGAAACTGAACAGGACTTTTTTGTTTACTCAACCACAAGTAGTTGTGTGCCCAATGAGTTGTTACCATTTGAAACTTGCACCAAATAACTTCCCCTCGAGAAGTTTTGAGCATCTAACTCTAAAAGCCCGTTTTCCGTTTTTGAGTTTAAGTTTTGCACTGTTTTACCATTCATGTCTTTGATAGTAATATTGAACATTGTATTGAAATCAGTAGTTGAAATTCGTATTCTAAGAAAGCCATCAGTTGGATTGGGAGATAGTGTGAAGAAATCATTCTTCGTTTGCTGTTTAGAATTGTCACTCATTTTTTGCATTGCCTCTTGCATTTGTGACATGATGATTTTAATATCGTTCAATTCTTTTGTCAATTGATCTATCGTTGATTCAGAAGCCAATTGCGAGGCATCCAACTCCTTAACTGCTTGCACCAACGGCACTACAAACGTTGAATAAGAAATGCTATAATTGTCTGTAGGATTGGTTGGTTTGTTTACACCATCAAAATCATAGTTCAATTTCTCCGCTGTTTTTTCTACATCTTGAGCAATAAATCCTGTGTGACGAATTGTTTTGTTGAAAGCATATTCCTCTTCAGTTTTGAAATAATTTTTAGCCACGCTGTCTGGCATCATCTGCGTAATGTGCTTGTCCAATTTTTCCAAATCGATAGAATACGTTACCGGCTCCAATGCTTTGATGAATTCCAAACCTGGTACATTTTCTTTTATGTTTTCTTTGAATCTACCGTCAGAAAGATTGCTCCAGTTGGCGTAACCACCGATGACAGTGCCAGCGGTATTTGCACCGATGACTGTTTTATTAGTTGCATTGGACACAGCGTTATATCCGTAGGCATTGGCATTGACTAATATGCCTGTTGAAACATTGCTGGACCTACCAATTGAAGTGTTTTGATTACCAGTACTAACGGTTGTTCCGGCCCCGTAACCTAAAGCAGTATTTCCGTAACCTGCTGTGGTATTAAAGCTTGCTTGAAAACCAATTGAAGTATTATGAAAACCTGTGGTATTGGAATATGATGCCCGCGCACCAACCGTTGTGTTGCCATATCCTGAAGTATTGGTATATGCGGCACCACTGCCCAATGCCGTGTTATTGTAGCCTGTATCATTTAATGAAAGAGACTGATGTCCCAATGCTGTGTTTGCCGTGCCTATTGAGTTATTCGCCAATGAATAAAACCCAACAGAGGTGTTGCCCGAAGTTGTATTCGCATATTGGGAATTTTTTCCAATGGCAACATTTTCATTTCCTACTGAATTAGAATAAAGGGCTAGGTCACCTATTGCTATGTTCGAAAAACCCGTTGTATTGCTGTTCAATGCACTTGTACCAAAAGCATTATTCCTACTTCCAGAAGTGTTCAAAAGCAAACTACCGTGGCCAATTGCCGTGTTGTCAGATCCTGAAATATTATTTCGTAACGCCAATGACCCGAAGGATGAATTTCTTGGACCGGTAGTATTGTTCAGCTGCGATTCACTGCCCACCGAAGTGTTGTTAGCACCGGTAGTGTTTTTTGTAAGTGTATAGTTTCCAACTGCTGTATTAAAGTTGCCAGAATTAGCTTTTAAGGCTGCATGTCCTACTGCAGTAATACCATCATTAGTAGAACCATACAAAGCACTGTCACCAATGGCTACGTTGTTTTTTCCTGCATTCACGCTAAACAACGAAAAAGCTCCAATAGCAGTATTCAAAGTTCCGCTTAGATTGTTGTACATCGAATAATGACCCAATGCACAATTGAGCATTCCAGTAGAAGTATTGTTCATAGCATAAGAACCAATGGCGCAGTTTGCAGTGCTTCCAGCTGAGGCAAGAGCATCATATCCTATTGCCACATTGTATGAGCCAGTTGTGTTTGAAAACAATGCTTCAAAACCTAAGGCAGTATTCCAGCTTCCAGTGGTGTTGTTAAATAAAGTTTGACCACCTATAGCCGTGTTCACACCGCCAGAAGTATTAGAAGTAAGAGCTGAATATCCAAACACTGAATTGAATTGGTTATTAGGTCCCACATCCATAGCATTTGCGCCAACCGCTGTATTGTAGTTTGAAGAATTACCAGTACCTGCTCCAGTTCCCGCAAAATAATTCCCTAATTGGGCATTGCTATTTATTCCCGCACAAAGCATAGCCACTAGCACCAGATAAAAAGCTCTATAAAGAAGTGTAAAATTTTTCATACCATAAAATTTGTTTGGGTTAGAGAATAATTCGATTCAGATTGACGGTCCAAATCTCCAACGGCATTTTTAACCTCCAATACCGCATATGGAGGATTTTTTTTGGTGTCAGGCTGTTCCGCCATGTTCAAAAAAAAAAAACGCTTTCGAAGTTCTAAAGAATGCCTATGTTTGAATCGAATTTCTCACAGGGGTGTCTTGGCTTAGCCAAGACTGAGATTATACCCTTTGAACCTGGGCGGGTAATGCCGCCAAGGGAAGAAGTGGTAGCACAACAAATACAGTTGGCTACCCTGAGCCGACTGACATGTTTCATTTTTTAGATGTCGTCATCATGAGAATCCGTCTTGTTGCTTGTTTGCTTTTTGCATTTCAATCGTGCTTCAGCCAATTCACTATTTCAGGTTGCATTCGTGATGTTTCATCTGGCCTTTCCATTCCTTCAGTTAAAGTTTCCTTGGTCGATATTGGTCTCGAAGCACTCACTGATTCTGTAGGGAATTATCAAATACAAAACATCCCTTCGGGCACTTACCAACTTACAATTTCACAAGAGAACTATGAATTCGTTGATCTGGAAACGGTCATTAACTCTGATATGATAGAGGTGAACTATCTTTTGAAGAAAAAGCTACTTGGGATTCCAGCATTAATAGGCCCGGGGTCTGAATACTTCATCATGAATGAAGTGTTAGTTGAAGCTACCCGCGCCTCTCAGCGCAGTCCCATCAGCTATACCGAACTCACTTCAAAAGAGCTCGCTCCTCTCAACACCGGGCAAGACATGCCCTACTTGTTGCGCTTTACTCCTTCCTTGATTGCAACCAGCGATGCGGGCAATGGAATAGGCTACACTGGTCTTTGGATACGTGGTAGCGACCCTTCGCGCATCAATGTCACCATCAATGGTGTGCCACTGAACGACCCAGAAAGCCAGCAAGTGTTTTGGGTGAACACTCCAGACTTTGGCAGCAGCGTGAACAACATTCAAATACAACGTGGCGTGGGAACAAGTGCCAATGGGGCCGCTTCGTTTGGTGGCAGCATCAAAATGGAAACACGTGGTGTGCGTAACGAAGCGTATGCAGAAACCAACAACGCATTTGGTTCATTCAATACGTGGAAAAACAATGTGTCTTTTGGAACCGGTTTGTTGAAAAACCATTTCATAGTAGAAGGAAGATTGTCGCGCATTGCAAGTGATGGATACATTGACAGAGCTTCCAGCGATTTGAAATCATACTTCCTCGAAGGAAATTACTTGACCGAACGCACCACCGTCAAGTTGTTGGTATTTGGTGGAACAGAAAAGACCTATCAAAGCTGGAACGGTACTCCCTGGGAAATTTTAAATGGAACACAAGAAGACAGATTGAACTATGCCATCCGAAATGGATTGAATGACGCTCAGACAAGCAATCTAACTTCATCAAGTCGCACCTACAATTTCTACCAATACGAAAACCAAGTGGATAATTATGGTCAAGATCATGCGCAATTGCATTTGTCGCACACGTTCAAAAACAATTGGCGATTGAATGCTGCGGCACATTACACGCATGGTGAAGGATATTTTGAAGAATTCAAAACAGATGCGCGTTATGAGGATTATGGATTGCGGCCCCTTGCATTCGATAGCGCATTGCTTATTGAAAGCACTGATGTTATTCGCAGGCGTTGGCTCAAGAATGATTTTTATGGTGGCGTATTCTCTTTGACCAGAAACAACGGCCAGTGGGAAAGTGTGTTGGGCGGTGGGTGGAATGAATACCGCGGCAATCACTTTGGAGAATTGGTCTGGTTGCAGTTTGCTGGCACTAACTTTATTGGTGATGAATATTACCGAGGCAAAAGTTTGAAACAAGATGCTAATGTGTATTGGAAAAATGTGTTCACCGTTAAAACCAAACTAGACATCTACTGGGATCTGCAAGCACGTATGGTGAATTACACCACTAGCGGAACTGACAACGATCTGCGTGCCTATACCATTGATGATGCATTGCTATTCTTCAATCCGAAATTAGGCGTGAACTATCGAATAAAAAAAGACAAGCGTGTCTATGTGTCTGCAGCTGTTGGCAACAAAGAGCCTAATAGAAACGATTATGTAGATGCAGCTGACGTCACCAAAGTGAAGGCTGAACAAATGCTGGATTTAGAAGCGGGCTATCAGTTGAAAAAAGAAAAATGGAGCATTGGAATGAATTTGTATGACATGATTTACAAAAACCAATTGGTGCTAACCGGTGAACTGAACGATGTAGGCGCACCGTTGCGCGCCAATGCTGCTAACAGTTTCAGGAGAGGCATTGAGCTTGAAGGCACTTGGAATTTTCTCAAAGGCTTCAACCTAGCTACCAACCTAACGCTGAGCCAAAACAAGATTCTGAAATTCGATGAAGTGCTTTATGACTACACCACCGACTTTGACATCATCAACATAACACATGAAGGAAAAGACATTTCATTTTCACCTTCCATCATTGGCGCAGCGCAACTGAGCTATCGTTATGAGGCAGACAAAAATTATCCAAATCGCGATGCGATGGAGTTCGCTTGGATGACAAAATATGTGAGCAAACAATACATGGACAACACGCAAAACGAAGCCACCTCTTTGCCTGCTTACCTCGTGAATGATTTCAGGTTTACCTATGAGCTTACGTTGCGCAATCATCATATCTTCACTATCAATGCAACGGTGAACAATGTTTTAAATGAACTCTACGTGAGTAATGGATACACCTACAGCTATGTTTATGAAACCCGCATCACAGAGAGGTTCTACTACCCTCAGGCTGGGAGGAGTGTTATGCTGGGGCTTGGAATAAAATTATAGTTTTTCTTTATCCGCTCTGCTCACCAAATAAACCCCCACAAAAATCAGCGTAGCACAAAGCCCTTTCTGCCAAGTGATATCGCCAGTGTAATTCTGATGCAAAAAAAACGAAAACACAAAGGCGAATATGCCGGCAAGCATGGGCTGGAAATAAATGTAGGCACTCGCAATAGTGGGCGACAAATGATGAATACCAATCATGTTGAACAGGTAAGTGAGAAAAGTGGTGAACACGATTACATAGACCACACTGAACCATTGCCAGCTGGTAAGTGCGCTCCATTCAATGGTATTCAGGCCCATTCCCCCAAAGGGTAACACAAGAAATATTCCTATCAAAAACACCCACGCGGTAATCATCATGGGCGGATACTTCTGCATCAATGGTTTTACGAGTACCAGATAAAAAGCCCACGAGGTGCTATTGATAAGGATAAATAAATCGCCCCGGACTGAACTTGTTTTGCTTTGGTCAAATTCGCTCAGCATGAGCAAGGCTATTGCTCCGGCAGCGCCCATCAAGACTCCAAGTGTCTTTAGCCATGTCACCTTTTGCTTTAGAAGTACTGCGCTTATCAGCATCACAACGATGGGATTACTGGTCATGATGATGCTTGCATTGATAGGCGAAGTGAGTGCAAGCCCATTGAAAAAAAGCAATTGATTCGTTGCAACACCACAAATGGCACAAACAATAAATCTCCACCAATCTTCTCTCGCTGGTATAGAAATTTTTCGCGCAGCGATGATCCAGAAAAGAACACAGGCACCTACCACACGCAGCGTAATGAAACTATTGGGCCCAATAGGCTGAGGCATCACAGACTTCGCTATGATATAGTTAGCGCCATAAATGGTGGCAGCGCTAGCAAGTGCTAAGTGGGCTATGACCTGTTTATTCATCAAAAGAGGCTTCAATAGTAATGCACTTGGGAAAGCCCTGCACTCTTCTACCTTCGCCCTCGATGTCCACATTAGAAAAAACGGAAACAAACACGAAAACTGCTTTGAGCAGCGATGTTTTGCTGAAGGCATGGAAACTGATGTCCACTGCAAAAAGCATGACCGACCTCTATGAAGAGAATGCAAAAGTGACTGCCAAGTATGTGCATGCCACATCGCGCGGCCACGAAGCTTGCCAACTTGCACTTGGTCTTCAACTTAAGCCACAAGACTACCTCAGTGCTTATTACAGAGATGATAGCATACTGCTTGGAATAGGCATGAAGCCGTACGAGTTGATGTTGCAACTGATGGCCAAACGCGATGACCCATTCAGTGGTGGCCGCACGTATTACTCGCATCCTTCTTTGCGCAGAGATGACATGCCGAAAATTCCGCATCAGTCATCAGCTACTGGCATGCAGGCCATTCCTACTACCGGCATTGCCATGGGTATTCAATACAAAGAACAACAAGGCATTTCCAATTTGGATGGCGAAGAACACCATGGTGCACCGGTAGTAGTTTGCTCCATTGGCGATGCTGCAATGACCGAAGGCGAAATAAGCGAAGCCTTTCACATGGCTACGTTGAAGCAATTGCCCATCATTTACTTCGTGCAAGACAACGAGTGGGATATCAGTGCACATTCGTCTGAAATACGTTTTGGTGATGCCATCACATTCTCTCGAGCCTATCCGCGGATGAAGGTGAAAAGCTTAGACGGTACCGACTTTATAGATTGCTATAAAGTGATACAAGAAGTGATAGATGATGTGCGCACACATCGCAGGCCTTGGCTTATTCACTGCAAAGTGCCATTGCTCGGCCACCATACCAGTGGTGTGCGCAAGGAATGGTACCGCGATGATTTGGAAAGTGCAGCACGCAGAGATCCATTTCCACGTTTTAAAAAAGAATTGATGAAACTTGGATTTGGCGAGCATGATTTGGATGCTATTACGACTGAAGCACGCACAGAAGTTGAAAGTGATTATCAAAAAGCACTGGCTGCTGAAGATCCTCGTCCCGAAGATTTGCTAAACTTCGATTACGCCCCCACTCCTATAACAGAAGAAAAAGGGGAACGTGAGCCTGAAGGCAAGGAACCAACAGTGATGGTGGACTGCGCATTGTTCGCCATGCAAGAAATATTGGCCAAGCATCCGGAAGCGTTGTTGTATGGGCAAGATGTAGGCAAACGATTGGGTGGTGTTTTTCGCGAAGCAGCAACGCTTGCAGAAAAGTTTGGTGACAACCGTGTATTCAACACTCCAATACAAGAAGCATTTATCATAGGCAGCACAGTCGGTATGAGTGCCGCAGGTTTGAAACCCATTGTGGAAGTTCAATTCGCAGATTACATCTGGCCCGGATTGAATCAACTATTCACTGAAGCCAGTCGCAGTTATTACCTAAGCAATGGCAAGTGGCCAGTAAGTGCCGTCATTCGTGTTCCCGTTGGCGCCTATGGCAGTGGTGGACCTTATCATAGCAGTAGCGTTGAAAGTGTGCTTGCTAATATCCGCGGAATAAAAGTCGCTTACCCAAGCACAGGTGCTGATTTGAAAGGTTTGCTGAAAGCTGCTTTCTATGATCCGAATCCTGTCGTGATGCTAGAACACAAAGGGCTTTACTGGAGCAAAGTGAAAGGAACGGAAGATGCACGCACTATCGATCCTAGCGATGATTATGTCATTCCATTTGGAAAGGCCCGAACAGTTTTGAGTGCGACAGAAAAAAAATCAGTTGCTATCATCACATATGGAATGGGCGTTTACTGGGCGAAAGGCGCAGCAAAAAACTTTGAAGGGCAAGTGGAAATTATAGATCTGCGCACCATTGTGCCACTGGATGAAGAAGCCATTTTTGCAGCCGTAAAAAAATGTGGTCGTTGTTTGGTAGTAACCGAAGAAGCCACGCAAAACAGCTTCGCACAATCACTGGCAGGTTTGATTTCAGAAAAGTGTTTTGAGCATCTGGATGCTCCTGTAACGACCATTGGTTCTGTTTGTACACCAGCCATTCCATTAAATAGCACACTTGAAGCCACCCTACTTCCCAGTGCAGAAAAAGTGAGCGTATCCATTGAAACGTTATTGTCCTATTGAATGGAGAATTGACAATGGATAATGGACAATATTGAATCATAAACAATGATATTTCATTTCTAATTAAGTAAGATGGAAAAGGAAAACCCAATTCTCATCAAATCATTTGACTTCTCACTGAAAATCATTGAACTCTATAAAACGATGGAGGCCAATCGAGAGTACGTAATTTCGAAACAACTGCTGCGCTCGGGCACCAGCATTGGTGCAAATGTGGAAGAGGCACAAGACGGTTCCTCAAAGGCTGATTTCAGATATAAAATGACTATCTCTTTGCGCGAAGCGAGAGAAACAAAATACTGGTTGAGGCTGATCAAACATGGAAAATTAGGAAATGTGAATGTGGATGCAGAGCTTGAGATGGTGCAAGAGTTGCTCAAAATTCTGACTGCAATTGTAAAATCTTCCTCCCCTGTTGCGGTAAATTTAAAAACCGTCTTATTTCTCCTATTTACTTATTTTTATCACTGACAACTTCATTGTCCATTATCAATTGTCCATTGTCCATTTCCTAAAATGATTGAAAACAACTACATCAGCAATACACAAAAAGTATTCGCGCAATACAAAGTACTGGCCGAGAAAGCAATGGCACAGGTTGAAGAGAAACGCCTCTTCTGGGTGTTCAACAATGACAGCAACAACATAGCGAAGCTTGTTCAGCACATAAGCGGTAATATGCTTTCACGCTTCACTAATTTTTATGAAGAAGATGGCGAAAAGCCTTGGCGTGACCGCGATATGGAGTTTGAAACACTATGCACCACACGTGATGAAATGAATGATATCTGGGAAAAAGGATGGACGTGTTTCTTCAACATTTTGAACAATCTGAAGGAAGAAGACTTGAGTAAAACGGTTGTCATTCGAGGTGAAAATCACTCTGTGCTGGAAGCGCTAAATCGTCAGTTGGCGCATTACAGTTATCACATTGGTCAAATTGTTTTTCTTGCCAAGATGCTAAATGAAACAGGATGGCAAAGCTTGAGTATTCCGAAAAATAAGTCGGGCGAATTCAATGACAGAATGATGCCCAAGTCATGAGTGCAAACACGCTATCAGCAAAACCCTTTCTCAAATGGGCAGGCGGCAAGCGTCAACTCATTGAAAAATTTCAAGAGCTCTATCCGAAAGAACTTGCTGAAAAAAAAATCAAAACCTTTCATGAGCCCTTCCTGGGAAGCGGTGCTGTCTTCTTCGATGTGGTGAGCAAGTACAAGGTGGATGCTGCTTATCTCTATGACATTAACGAGGAGTTGGTCCTCACCTATCGTGTCATTCAGCAAGATGTAGAGAAGCTATTGCACTTTCTCCATCGTTATGAGCGTGACTTTCTGAAACTGGGAAAGGAAAAAAGGCAGCAATACTTCTATGAGCAGCGTACCAATTTCAACCTGCAACGGTTCAATATGGATTACGATAAGTACTCCGACAACTGGGTACCACGTGCAGCCCAACTCATCTTCCTCAACCGCACTTGTTTCAATGGATTGTTTCGCGTAAACATGAAGGGCGATTTCAATACTCCTGCCGGTGACTATGCCAACCCAACCATCTGCGATGAGGAAAATCTGAACGCTGTGAACAAAGTGCTTTCAATAGCTGAAATAAAAAAAGCGGACTTCAAAGACATCGTGTACGATGTGAAACCAAAGTCATTTGTCTATTGTGATCCTCCCTACAGGCCCATCAGTAAAACTGCAAGTTTCAAGGCCTACAGCAAACATGGTTTTGACGATTCGCACCAGCAAGAACTTTCCACTGTTTTCAAAACGCTGGATAAAAAAGGAGTGAAAGTGATGCTGAGTAACAGCGATCCGAAGAACCACGATCCGCAGGATCAGTTCTTCGATGACCTGTACAAGGGTTACCGCATTGAGCGCATTGCAGCCAGGCGATCCATCAACTCCAATGCATCAAAGCGAGGTGCAGTAAACGAGATTGTGGTAATGAACTATTGAAGTCTTTAAGCTGCTTATCCAAATCAGAACTCAAAATTCCAGGTAACACTTGGAAGTATCGGAAACAAACTTACCTGATAAGCTTTCACCTGTACAGTTCCAGAAGCCAACTGTCCATCGTTTCCAAAATAAATGAAGTATGGATTCCTTCTATTATACAGATTGTAAACGGAGAAATTCCAACTACTCTTTATGCGTTTTGGTTTTTGTATTTCATTTCCAGTCTCTAAATCTATCGCTTTACGTGTTTCCTTTCCGTTCAGTGTAGCAGAAATATCTGCGCGGTGATAGGGTGCCATGCGAAATGCATTTCGATCACCATATACATCCACAATGTTTGTTTCATAGAAGTAACGCTCCGCGGGTAATGTGATGGGTTGGCCTGTTGCATAAACAAATACAAATCCAAAATCCCAACGTTTATTGAGTTTGTAGTTCATGACAAAACTCATGTCGTGCCTTCTGTCCCAGCGTGTGGGGAATGGATCACCGTTGTTGATGTCAACAAACTCGCGCATGGTTTTACTCCATGTATAGCCTACCCATCCATTGATTCGGCCTACTCTTTTCTTCAGAAAAAACTCGGCTCCATAACTCCATCCTTTGCCAAACACCAGCAGATTGTCAATGTTGCCTCCTACCGTTTGTTCAGGTGCTGCCCCTTCTTCGTATTCACTTTGGTTCTCCATGGTTTTGTAATAAACCTCCACACTACTCTCCCATTTATCATCATATAAGTTGCGGAAGTAGCCGGCACTGTATTGCACACCTATCTGCGGTTTGGTAACATCTGTGCTGGGTAGCCAAACATCAGTAGGCAATGATGTGGGCGAAAGACTGGTGAGGTGGATGTATTGAAAGTTGCGCATGAAGCCTGCTTTCAGACTGCTCACCTTGTTCAACGTATAGCGCAGATTCAAGCGTGGCTCCAGACCTGTGTAATCCTGAATCTTCTCGCCTCGTTCATACTTTACTTCTTGCGCTGGTGGCGGTGTGCCTACACCTGTGTCTTCTGGTTCTATGTATCGGGTGAAGGGGCCGACATGAATAAAATGCGACATACGCAAACCGACATTCACACGAAATTTTTCTGTGATGTCAAATTCATCGAGGGCATAAGCAGAAATTTCATGCGAGAGCAAATGCACTTTGGGACCAAGGTCAAACTCTGTATCGCCACTGCGCGCATAAGCACTGTTGGGCATGAAGTCGTGGCGCACATACTCAGCTCCCCACTTTATACTGTGGTTGAAGTTGGGGAAATAATTCCACTGAACCTTCGCACCGTAATCCTGAATTCCGCTGTTGAGTTTAAACTCAAACTCCTCCTGTCCGCCTTCAAATGCAAAACGATAGTCGGTGAATGTCGCAATTGCGTTCATGAATAGTTTCGGATTTACAATACGATTCCATCGCACTGTAGCTGTTGCATTTCCCCAAGGAATGCGTGTGGTGAAATTGGTTTGTTTGCTGCTGAAACTAAAAACATCTCTTCCAAAATATCCGCTTACAAACAATTGATCTTTGGGTGAAATGCGGTAGTTGAACTTCGCATTCAAGTCATAGAAGTAGTAACCAGAACCAGCAAAATTGCTTTCTGGCTTAATCAACGGTTTAAGTAATACATCAATGTAAGTTCTTCTGCCGCTAATGATGAAGGAAGAGACATTTTTCTTCAGCGGCCCTTCTACCGTGAAGCGCGAAGCAATGGTGCCTATGCCACCTTGAGCGTGGTACTCTTTGTTGTTTCCTTCCTTCAGCGCAATATCCAAAACGGATGCAAGACGCCCTCCGAAGTTAGCGGGTACGCCTCCTTTTGTAAGCTCCAAGTTTTTTACCGCATCTGCATTGAACACGCTAAAGAATCCAAACAAATGCGAAGCGTTGTAAACTGTTGCATTGTCCAACAGAATAAGATTTTGATCCACACCACCACCGCGTACATAAAAGCCGGCATTGCCCTCACCACTGCTGCGCACTCCGGGCAGCAGTGTTATGGTTTTCAGAATGTCCACTTCACCCAATAACACCGGCAGCTTTTTTATCGCTTCCACTTCCAGATCAATCTTGCCCAAATCTGTGCTTTGTGTATTGCGGCTTTTATCCGCATCTATCACCACCTCTTGTGTGGTAGCCCTTTGTTCATTTAGCTCCACATTCAGCACTATGCTTTTGTTCAGCACTAGGTTGAATGTCTGTGTGGCATATCCAATCATGGAAACTTCAACGGTGTAGCTACCCTCATCAAGAGTGAGTGAATAAAATCCGTAGACATTTGCTGCCTGTCCTTTGTTCACCTCTTTGGCTACAACCAGCGCACCAATGGTTGTTTCGCCCGTTGCAGCATCGCGCACTTCGCCACTTATGGTATACCTGTTTTGAGAAAAAGATGAAATGGAAATAAAGAGAAGTAGAAGTGCGGCAGGAAGATGTTTTGTCAAAAAAGCACTCATAGATTTTACACAGAAGAAGCGTTGCGAATGTAAAACCGACTTACTGAAAAAAAAGTTCGCGTTGTAAATAGGTTACAACCCGGCCATGAATGTTTGCCAAAATTTTTAATAAAAACAACAAAACATCATGGCACTATTCAACATCACTATGGCACGCACACTGCCAACAGAGACTACACTCAGCAACTACTGTGCTTCTCAGGAATTGATGAACGTACTTACCCGCAACCGCTTCGCAGAGATGGACCAGTCTGGCAATGATGCGCTTCGCAAGATTGCTGGTCGTTACACAAAAGGACAGGTCTATTACTTCCGCAAGCACGGACAATGCACCATAAGCTTTTTGAAAGACGGAAGAGTGCACGTGCTCTATGGCCCAATAGCACTGTGGAACTTGCACGATACCTTGTCGCAGGATGAAATGAATGTGTTGATTGCCTTTGCCTCACTGAGCGATGAGCAACAAGAAGTGATGCGCAACTACATGGCACCACGCTGTTCGCAAAGCGCAGTAGACAGACGCTACACCGATGTAATGCGCAACATGCCTGTCTTTAATGTGGACTGGAAGAAGGATTTCCTTGAGGCCTATGGACGTGTGAGAGCGTAAGAATGACCTAGACCTGTTCTGCACGCCTTGACGATATGTGACACGTCTGTGCAACTCAACAAAGGATGATTTAACGAGGTGTTAGCTTATTCCTTCTAACTTTGAGAGCGCGTTCCTTATGGTTCGCTCCTATAGTAAATGGAATTTATTGACTACTACAAAATTCTGGAGGTAGATAAGAATGCCTCTGAAGACGATATTAAGAAAGCATACCGCAAGCTTGCTCGCAAGTATCATCCTGATTTGAATCCCAATGATGAAAATGCGAAAAAGAAATTTCAGCAGATAAACGAAGCGAACGAAGTGCTGGGCGATAAGGAGAAAAGAAAAAAATTCGACCAATACGGCAAAGACTGGAAACACGCTGAGGAGTTCGAAAAGGCCGACCAGCAAAGAGGACAACGCCCTCCAACCAATGGTCAGAGTCAGCAGGCATGGTCAGGCAATGATGATGACTATTCTGATTTCTTCGCATCCATGTTTGGCGGTCAAGGAGCAGGCGGAAGAAATTCACAGATAAAATTTCGAGGACAAGACTTTAGTGCCACTTTGAATCTGGACATCAAAGACGTTTACCAAAAGCAGCAACAAACGCTTACAGTAAATGGCAAGAACATTCGGCTTACCATACCAGCCGGAGTCGAACATGGACAAACCATAAAGATTGCAGGACACGGTGGCGATGGTGTGAATGGCGGACCGCGTGGCGACTTACTGCTTACGTTCCACATTCATAACAACACGCGCTTCAAGCGAGAAGGCAGCAACCTTCATTCTGATGTGGAAATAGACCTTTACACCGCAGTGCTGGGTGGTGAAATAACTACCGACACTTTTGACGGAAAAGTGAAACTGAAGGTGAAAGAAGGAACACAAAGCGGCACCAAGGTGAAACTTGCAGGAAAGGGTTTTCCTGTTTACAAAAAGGAGGGAGAGTTCGGTGATCTCTTCATCACTTTCAAAGTAAAAACTCCAACCGACCTTACAGCCGAAGAGCGCGAATTATTTGTTCAACTATCTAAACTGCATCCTCATGAAAACTGATGAAATGATAAAGGCAGAAGAGTTCTGTATGCACCACCAAGTAAATCTCACCTTCATTCACTCACTGAGCGAGCGAGGCCTTGTTACGGTTACTTCTGTGGAGGAAGAACTGTATATACCCGAAGGGCAAGTGAGGGAAATAGAAAGAGTGATGCGCCTTCATTTTGATATGGACATCAACCTGGAAGGTGTTGAAGTAATTACGAGACTACTGAGCGAAATGGAAGACTTGCGTGAAGAATCGCGCAGGCTTCGCAATCGTCTTACGTTATATGAAAATGATTTGTGAGAAGATTCTTCACGTCTGTATCACTCCCACATTGTAGGGCCTGTCAGCCGGTGCATGGCTGGCAGCTTCTATACCCATACTTATCCATTTGCGCGTATCGGTAGGGTCTATCACTGCATCTAGCCAGAGTCGCGCTGCTGCGTAGTAAGGTGAAATCTGCGAATCGTAGCGGTCTTTTATTTTGTTGTACAATTCGTCTTCGCGCTCTTTGGTTATCTCTTCGCCTTTGGCTTTCATGCTGGCCACTTCTATCTGAAGTAAAACTTTTGCGGCTTGTGCTCCCCCCATCACTGCCACCTGCGCTGTAGGCCAGCCAACTATCAGTCGCGGATCGTAAGCTTTGCCACACATGGCATAATTGCCTGCACCGTAGCTGTTTCCCATAATGATGGTGAACTTGGGCACTACACTGTTGCTTTGTGCATTCACCATTTTGGCTCCGTCTTTTATGATGCCTGCATGTTCGCTGCGCGAGCCAACCATAAAGCCGGTTACATCCTGCAGAAAAACAAGCGGAATGTTTTTCTGATTGCAATTCATAATGAAACGTGCGCTCTTGTCAGCACTGTCGTTATAAATAACACCACCCAGTTGCATTCCATCTTTCTTGCTCTTCACAGTAAGGCGCTGGTTGGCCACAATGCCCACTGCCCAGCCATCTATGCGCGCATAACAGCAGATAATGGTCTTGCCGTAATCTGCTTTGTATTCTTCTATTTCGCTTTTGTCCACAAGGCGTTTTATTACCTCATACATATCATAAGGCTTCGAACGATCTTCAGGAAAAAGGCCAAACAACTCCTTCACATGGTGAAGCGGAGCTTCGCTTTTGGTTCTATCAAAACCTGCGTCCCGCCCTATCCTGCCCATCTTGTGCATGATGCTTTTGATTTTGTCCAGCGCATCTTTATCGTCTTTCGCATTGTAATCACATACACCACTAATGGCGGTTTGAGTGGTTGCGCCACCAAGGGTTTCATTGTCTACATCTTCACCGATAGCCGCTTTCACCAAGTAGGAACCAGCTAGGAAAATGGTTCCTGTTTTATCTACTATGAGTGATTCATCACTCATAATAGGCAGGTAAGCGCCACCAGCTACACAGCTACCCATCACCGCTGCTATCTGCGGAATGCCGCGCGAACTCATTATGGCGTTGTTTCTGAAAATTCTGCCGAAGTGTTCTTTGTCTGGAAAAATTTCATCTTGCATAGGAAGAAAAACTCCAGCACTGTCTACGAGATAAATAATAGGAATGCGGTTTTCCATAGCTATCTCCTGCGCACGCAAATTCTTCTTGCCTGTCATGGGGAACCATGCACCCGCTTTCACAGTGGCATCGTTAGCAACCACTATGCATAGTTTCTTCTGCACATACCCCATCATCACCACTACACCTGCTGCCGGACATCCGCCATGTTCCTTGTACATGTCATCCGCAGCAAAGGCTCCAACTTCAATGCACTGGGAATCTTTATCCAAAAGATAATCAATGCGCTCACGCGCGCTCATCTTTCCCTTCTCGTGTTCCTTGGCTATGCGCGCCTTTCCGCCACCCTCATATACCTTGTCCAGCTTGCGGTTAAGTGCACTGACAAGCTGCATCATTTTGTCTTCGTTCTTGTTGAATTCGATCTCAAGTTTTGTCATTTCTGCCATAGGGGCGAAAGTAAATCCAGTTGGCAGTTGGCAAGGGGTAAGTTGACAAAGGGCATTTCAGGTAATGAAGTCATCAATTGCCTTCAGGCAATTGGGATAGTTATAGCTTGTGCAACGCACGAATTCCTAAGGTTCATATTTCATGTACTCTTTGCCAACTTACCCCTTGCCAACTGCCAACTCGTAAAAAAGTATGCATTCAGCACTCACTCTTCCTTACTTTTGCGCGCTTTTTTGAAATACTGTTACATCTGTTTTAAATGTGTTGGTGATTGGGACGTGCGTTCGCTGGTGCATTTGCAGAATGTTAGAGAAACTCTGAAAATTTCTTTTGAGAATGGATAGGAGTTTCCCGGAACCCACACGCTGAAAGACTTCAGCCTCTGTGCTGCTCCGCTGCGGTTCATAAGATGACCCGTATGCAAAAGCACTTCAAACAGCAACGAATTTTTTTACACAACAATCCTGTTCACGTACGGGAAAAAAACAACACATTTATCATGTTAGAATTTCAGGCACTTGGCTTACAAAAGCCAACCCTTAAAGCCATTGCAGAGCTTGGCTTTGAAACCCCCACCCCTATTCAGGCACAAGCCATCCCCGTGATGCTTGGCGGCAATCAGGACGTGGTTGCTCTTGCTCAAACGGGCACAGGAAAAACGGCAGCATTCGGCTTGCCATTGGTTGACTTGCTCAACTTTGAAGAACGCCATACACAGGCTTTGATACTTGCGCCAACGCGTGAGTTGTGTATGCAAATCACCCGCGACCTTGTAAACTACTCGAAGTATGCCGGTGGCGCAAACGTGGTTGCCATCTATGGTGGTGCCAGCATTGACGGGCAGATACGCGAAGTAAAGCGTGGCCCGCAAATCGTTGTAGCAACACCAGGACGTTTGGTGGATATGCTGGAGCGTGGCATTATCGACTTATCACGCATCGAATTTGTAGTACTTGATGAGGCTGATGAAATGCTCACCATGGGCTTCAAGGACGATTTGGATCTCATTCTTTCACAAACACCGAAAGAAAAAAACACGTGGCTCTTTTCTGCCACCATGCCCAATGAAGTACAGCGCATAGCGCGCAGCTATATGAAGGATCCTTTCGAGGTGACCGTTGGTACTAAGAACTCAGGCAACGAAAACATTGAACACCTTTACTACCTGGTTCATGCGAAAGACCGCTACCTGGCACTGAAGCGTATTGCCGATTACAACCCCGACATTTTTGCTATTGTTTTCTGTCGCACAAAAGCAGAAACGCAGCAAGTGGCTGATATGCTAATTAAGGATGGCTACAATGCAGATGCTTTGCACGGTGACTTGTCTCAAGCGCAGCGCGATTTTGTAATGAAGCGCTACCGCAGTCGCGCACTTCAGATGCTGGTGGCTACTGACGTTGCAGCGCGTGGTATTGATGTAAATGACGTTACACACGTTATCAATTACAACATGCCCGATGAAATAGAAAGCTATACCCACCGCAGTGGTCGTACGGCTCGTGCAGGCAAAACGGGAGTGAGCATTGCTATCATCCACAGCAAAGAGATGCACAAGATTCGTCAGATTGAAAAACTGATAAAGAGACAGTTTGCACAGGCTACCATCCCTACCGGATTCGAAGTATGTGAAGCACAACTGATGCACCTTGTAAAGCGTGTGCACAAAGTAGAAGTAGATGAAAAGAGCATTGAGAGATATATGCCTGCTGTGTATGAAGAGTTGAACGAATTGTCGAAAGAAGACATCATCCGTAGATTCGTTTCTATCGAGTTCAACCGCTTTGCAGAATACTACCGCAATGCGCCAGACTTGAACATGAATGCAGGCCACGAAGAGCGTAGAGCAAGCAACCCGGGTACAGTGAAACTCTACCTGAACCTTGGCGAGATGGACGGATTTGATACCAACTCACTCAGAGATTTCATTGCCGACAATTCGGAAATCAATGTGGCAGAAATCACTTGGTCTGATGTAAAGAATACATTCTCACTTATAGAAGTGCGCACAGGTGTGACAGATCAAATAATGAATGCCATACACGGTGCACAATACCGTGGTCGTACAGTTCGTATGGAAAGCAGAGGTAACCGCGATGCGGGTATCGAGCGCACACGCGAAAGAAACTACACGCGCAACAGAGGTGGCGAAGGTGGTGGCGGTGGCCGCAGATCATACGGTGGTGGTGGCGGTGGTGGCGATAGAAAAGGCCGTGGCGAATACAGCGGAGCCAAGAAGAAAAAGTGGTAAACTAAGTATCGCATAAATAGAACGAAGAGGTTCGCAGAGAATACTTACAGAGTATGATTTGCGGGCCTCTTTTTTTTATATCGAAGAGGTTCGCAGAGATAGAACAGAAGTGGTTCGCGGAGAATACACTACTGTATTATTTGTGGGTCTCTTTTTTTCATCGCAGTGACTAGTTCTATCGCAGAGGTTCGCAAAGAATTTGGAAATGGTTTGCAGAGCATATTTAGAACCTTTCCGCAACTCTGCGAGAAGTCTCAGCGTAACTCTGCGATACCAACACCGCTATACTCACTCACCAAACCTCCAAGTCCTCAATAACCGCTGCGCCCATTTTCTCATTCACAAGCCCAACAATCTTTCGTTTTTGGTGTGCTAGTTCTTCTTTAAGTGGACCGCTGTCCAACCTGATGACAAGCGTTTTGTTGCGGACTTTCACTTCAATAGTCTTCTTAGCAATTAGTTCGCCCACTACTTCTTTGTAACAACGTGCCACCTCCAGTTCAGAATACCTCCTGTCCATATTGGAATTCTTCAGCAACTCCTGAATGATGGTTTTAAGACTTTGGTCGGTGTATTTGCGGTTGGACATTGGAATGCGAAG
Source organism: Flavobacteriales bacterium (assembly GCA_031414655.1). Classification (GTDB taxonomy): domain Bacteria; phylum Bacteroidota; class Bacteroidia; order Flavobacteriales_D; family Sanyastnellaceae; genus JANNVZ01. The sequence continues at coordinate 433,325 of JANNVZ010000013.1, read as the reverse complement.
ATGAGTTGCAGAACAGCAACACTCCTTGTGATGTTATCAACTTAAGACTTCGCTCTCCTTATAAACCTTACCATCACTCACCTGCCAAACCTCGTGCTTCAAATGCATGCTCTGAAGCAAATGCGGAATCCGCTCTGTATGTGTGTCAGTGATAAAGACTTGTCCGACATTGTTATCCTTCAACCAGTGAAGAATTTGCCGCACGCGTTGTTCATCCACTTTGTCGAACAAATCGTCCAGCATTAATATCGGATTGGAACCAACGTGATTGCGCAGCAACGCATATTGTGCCAGCTTCAATGCAAACAGAAAGGACTTCTGTTGGCCCTGTGAAGCATACTTTTTCAGTGAAAAGGTATTAAGCGAGAAGTCAAGATCATCTTTATGAATACCACAAGTGGTGCGTTCAAGTGCACGATCCTTTTCTATGCTAGCTTTTAGTAGTTCATCCAGTTTTCTCTCATTCAACTCGCTTTCGTAAACAAGATCCGGAACTTCTTTTCCTGAACTGATGACCGAATACACTTCCCTGAACAATGGAATGAACTCTTCCATAAATGAGGTACGCTGCGCATGAATGTATTGTCCTATTTCGCAAAGTTTAAAGTCCCATGGCTCCATCACCTCTGTGCTGTATCCACCTCGCATCGAGAATGATTTCAGTAAATTGTTCCGCTGCAACAACACATGGTTGTATTGCACCAAGTGGTCCAAGTAACTCTTTGAGTATTGCGAAATAGTGGAATCTATAAAACGCCTGCGCTCTTCACTTCCTTCCCAGATCAATTCAATGTCATAGGGTGTTACAATCACCGATGGCAACAAACCAATGTGCTCCGATAGTTTATCGTATTCCTTGAAATTTCGTTTCAGCACTTTGCGCTGATTCTTGCGAATGGCACAGGTGATGTGTTCAGGCAATTCGCCCCTTGTGAATTCGCCTGAGATGCTGCATTGCTCATGACCACTGGTTATGTTTTGCGAATCGGCCTGATTGAAAAAACTCTTGGTAAAACTGAGATAGTGAATAGCGTCCAGTAAGTTGGTTTTGCCGCTTCCGTTGTTGCCCAGAAAACAAACTACCGATGAAGCAAACGATAACTCCGCTTCTTCGTAGTTCTTGAAGTTATAGAGGACCAGTCGTTCTAAAAGCACACTTTGCATCGGGTAATAAAAACTATTGGTAAATCAATACCAGCTGTAATTAGAAATGTTCTCTCCATTGGTGTAATTGAACGACCTGCGGTTGGCCTCCACCAATCGTTTGAATTCTTTGTCGAGTTCTTTTATTTCGTCCTCGTCCTCATCCAACACGATGGTAACGGTACGTTCAATAAACTCCGGCCAAATGTTGGTACTATCTTCTTTGCTGAAGGCAAACAAAACACCTTTCCATTGGTCGCTGTTGGCAGTTTTGTATTTGTAGTAATAAACATCAAACGCATGATTGCGAATACTCTTCTCCGTGTTCTGAATCATTTGCATAGAATCCACTTTGCCTTTCTCCTTGTCATATTTATCAGCAAATTTGTTCTTCACATACACTTCTATCATTTTTTCCCTGTTCTTGAACTCAGTAGGGAATTGGTCTGTCGCTTTTTCTTCAAACATGATGTTGTATAGCGGAATGACTCTTTTTTCATTCGAAGTAATTTTTTTGAAAACCGAATCAGGCACAGCCACCTCATGCCTTAGGTCGAAAGCCGCAAGCGAACTCAGTAATCTGGTCTTCTTTGACTTGTAAGCCTTCTCAAACAAAGCCTTCACTTCGGGCCTGTCGCGGTACGGCTGCAGTAGTGACAGGTAATTCAGTAGTTCATAGGTATTGAAGTTATAGCTTTCCTCATCAGCACTGTTCAATCTTTTTATTTCGTTTTTTGCTTCTAGCAGAATAAGTCCAAGCTCCTTTTCATAGCTGATCTTTTTCATCAAGCTACTATCTATAAGAGTAGCCATTAAATCATAAACAGAAGATTCGTATTCATTTAAAGCCTTCAGCTGCATCAGCTCCGGAAACAACGTAGCACTTAGTTCCAGCGAATCATCAAGCGACCCAAACGTATTTGCATTGTAACTGTCATAGCGGCCTGCTGTAGGAATGGGAGGCTCGTCCAACATTAATTTTTTATAGGCGGCAAATGCAGTTTTAGTTTCCATGCGCAACAATTGATTCAATAAATCAACTTGATAATTGGCGCTGTCCATCCACCTATAGTATTCCTCTGCTATGAATTTGATATTGACTGCTGTGGTGTCTTCGCCCAATGCACTGGTCAAATCTGCACGCACCGATTTACGGTTTTCATCATCCTTTATCTCTGGCATGCGATGAAGCAATTCGCGAATGGCAGGTACATCTTTCTTTTCAAAATAAATCTGGTCACTTATGCCACAAGCATTGGCTTGCGTGGTGCTGTCTTCGCTGAATAAAACTGTCAGGTATTCTGAATTTCTGTTACTGAATTGGTTGTATGAAAACAGCGTATCGGTTGGAATGAACGTAGCAAACACCTTGTCAATAAAATCTCCTGTTCCTAACAAACTGTCGTAACTGGCATTGAGCCTGAAAAACGTGTGGTTGTGCATGATGACCTTTTGTATCATCCTTCTGCTGCATGCAGTGTCAGAGGCAGTCATTATCAATTCAAATCCCTTGTCAGTCCATTTAAGGTCCTTGCTGAGTAAAGTCAGTTTAGCACCATCGATGAAACCCTCCTCTGTCTGGTCTATGAACTTTGTTGAATCATCAGACCATGCATACTTATCATAACGCCACCAGTCAATACTAACAGCATCATAACTTCCATGCGGGGAAAGAACGATGCCTCCATTATCGCCTGCAAATTCATTTTTGTCTTCGCTGTTCTCTGACCAATCCCAACTGTAGTAATCTTCTTTCGTCTCCTGCATTTGCTCATATGGCAGTTGCACTTTGAAGTAGTTGGTGGTGTCAGCATATTCCTGCCAGTTGGTATACACAGGATGCTGAAACTTCACAGAATTGAGGTAATCCTCAGCCCTAAGTGAGTCATTTGTCATTGCAGTAAACGCGCAGTAATTCAGGTTCTGAATAACGAAAAGGTTATAGACATCTCTGCCCGCAATTCCAGCACTCCGTGCTTTCACCGCTGGAAATCCTTGATACAAAAAGTACTTTCTCCAAACTTCTTTTAGTTTGTTGTCTTCCTGAAACGCATCGGCCAGTCGATTGGCTTCATACTTATCTTCATCCAAAAATGCGGGGTCATAAACTGTCAGGCGCTGAGCTATGAAGTATTCTTCTTTTTCTTTTACATGTGCATTTACTTGGAAATCGCTGGTAGTCGGTTGTTCCAGGTTCTTGTTATAAAAAGCAATGTGGCCGGGCATATTCAGGCTAATACTTCCGTCCTGCGAAGTCCAGATGGCCTTATCGTTTTCCTTCTCAAAATTTATTTTCAATGAATTGAAAAATTCATTGCCATATCCCGCTTTTACTTTTTGGCCTGTAGCACTCAACTTCAGCAACAAGATTTCTTCTGGAAGAATAATTAGCTGTTTGCGCTGATAGTCGCCTCTTCGGGTCTTGTTGACAATGTCAAGTCCAGTATATCCCTGCACATTTATTTTCTTTTGAGAAACAATGTCGCCTGCCACCGCTTCATACAAAATGCTATCAATTGAAGCCAGCAGATCCTCATCGGATAGTTTGCGCAAACCTGCGTGCGTTTTCATTCGGTACACAATGAAACTGCCGCCATTAGGTATATCAAGGCTTATCCATGATGTGCCATTGTCACCTGCGCCTAAGTCATACACCGCAGAAGGTGTTTCGAAAGTGAGCTGGTTGTCCTCTGTACTATAGCTTTTATAGGTGCGTTTATAAATGGTATTTTCTAGCTTCTCTCTTCTTTTAGCATTGCGTTCGCCTTTGCTGTAGGGCTTTATAACATAACCGATGTCGCGCAGCATTTCAATAACTCCGCTGTCGCCCGGCAAGTGGGCACAGCCCATGCCTGCAAATAGGGTTCTTCCGCTTTTCATGACGCTGTCCATTTTCTGAACGAACACTTTGTTGCGCTCCACCAATATGTAATTGTCAAAAGCCTCGCTTGTGGTCCTCTTATTGAGCGAGTCTATTAAGTCCAGATCTTGCCTGCGGTAGGCGGGTTCCAACTGATCGCTTAGTTCATTGAGTTCCTTACGGTCACCTTCATCTAGGCTCTTTTTCTTTTTGTCAGTATTGCTTCTTTCTGCCTTTCGAGCCAGTTTCAAAAAGTTGTCACTCTGCTCATAGCTCTCCAGCCCCAGTGTTTCCTTGCCCATCTTCTTTCCTGTTTGATAGATATACATGTCCAGCCAGGTATCCTCTTCAAAGTCGGCACTGTATCCATAATTGTCATATCGGAAGAGCATGTAGTTCAACAATGACGGATCATACATCATTGCTCCTTGCAGAAATTCGCTAATGTCTGTGTGGATTTTAAAATTATCCCGCAGCATAGGAATGGAGCGTTCATAGTCATTGTCCCAACCTGTTTCATCCTCCCAGCCACCGCTGCCACGGCTATAAAAGCGCCCGTCTTTATCGTCAAAAATGGCTTGAAGCCATGCCTCAGGTTCCAGCTCCAGCGCCACCACATCTACCTTCTCCATGGCATCATAAAACTGATCGCCTAAGTGAAAAACCATTTTACCACTGACGTGCATAGTGCCGTAGAGATAGGACGGTTTGTCTGCGCCAGGTGCGGTTATTTCCCACATTAGGCTTTGGTACTTCTTCTGCGACAGGGAATAAATGGAAATGCTGGTTAAAGCAAATGCTAGTGCAAGGGACCTAAGATTCATTGAAAAAAATTTCTTGTATAGCGCAAAATCAGCGAGGTTTATTGTTTCTGCGCTTGCCAAAAATAAGCGGCCCTAGACACTTTTGCTGATGGGCAAAAAAGAGAGAATGTGAAGCCTGTTTGATTTTGCCTTGCTTCTCTTACTTTTGCCGCCCTTAAATTTAATTTCAATTAAAAGAGATGGCCAAGCAAACTAAGAAAGAAGAAACCATTATGGACGTTCAGAAAGTAATTGCCAATTCTGAAAACTTCTTTGATAAAAACCGCAAAGCAGTGAGCATAGGTCTTGGTGCTGTAGCATTGTTATTTGGTGGGTTCTTCGCCTACCAGTACTTATATGTTAAGCCAAAGCAGACTGAGGCAAACAACATCGCTTTCATTTCTGACTACTGGGCTGAAAAGGATTCACTTGAATTTGCCGTAATGGGCAAAGACGGTGCGGATGGATACCTGGCCATCACCGAAAACTTTAGTGGCACACCTGCCGCAAAACGCGCTCATTACTATTGTGGTGTTTACTTCCGTGACAACAAAGCAGACTATGCCACTGCTCTTGACCATTTCAAGCAAGCCGATTTTGACGACAATGCTGTAGGTGTTTTGGCCATGGGCAATGTGGGTGACATGTACGTGATGCAGGGTAATATTGAAGATGGCGCTTCATGGTTAGAGAAGGCTGCAAAGCGCGCTAATAGCAGTGCAAGTCGCGATTTCACAGGTCCTCTTTATGGCTTGAAAGCTTCAAAAGCTTACCTGGAACTTGGAAAAAATGACAAAGCGAAATCATTGCTTCAGTACATTGTAGACAATTACCTAAAGGGTTCACAAGACTACTCAGAGGCAGAAAAACTACTGGCATATGTGAGTGCAATGGAGTCCTAATAAGACTTCACAAAAGCCAATGGCCACAACGAACTTATCGCAATACGATAAAACACACCTTCCCGATGCCCGCAACATGCGCATCGGGATTGTTGTTTCTGAGTGGAACTCAGAAGTGACAGACAACCTGCTGCGTGGCTGCATGGAAGCACTTAATGACTGCGGTGCGACACTAGACTACATTCATGTTGTTCATGTGCCGGGCAGTTTCGAATTACCCACAGGTGCACAATTACTGCTCGAGAATAAATCACTGGAAGCTATAATTTGCCTTGGCTGTGTTATACAAGGCGAAACCAAACACTTTGACTTTGTCTGCAACGCCACTGCGCAAGGCATACAAGAAGTAGCTCTTCGCTATAAGAAGCCCGTAATATTTGGAGTGCTTACTGACAACACCTTGGAACAGTCGCGAGCGCGAAGCGGTGGTGCGCTTGGCAATAAGGGTACTGAGGCAGCCATTACTGCTATTAAGATGATTGGGTTGAAAAGGGAGTTGGAGGACTAACTATCTAATTCTTCTGACCCTGCCTCAAGGTGCAGGTAAAGAATAACCTACCCTTTTTTGAAATCGTGTCTAAATCATCACTGTATTCTGAGCCTTCATAGTATCGCTCAGTTTGAAAATGGAGATATCCTGTTAGCTGTTCACATTCTTTAAATGATGGTTTCTCTAGTAAAGTCAGCTGTTGTGAAATCGCTCCTACTGTTACCATACTACCAAAAACTGGATCATTTGGACTTGATTTCAGGTGTTGAACATCATCAAGGTAAAGTGAATAATTGAAAGAGAATTTTTCACGTGTTATTCTTATATCATGAGAATCGCCCCCGAAAAATCCACGAAACATTTCAACATAAATAGTATCATCCTTAAGCCTACAGTTGCAACCAGAGGGGAAACCGCTTTCACTAAAGCGAACCTCTTCATTTGTCTTTTCCAATTTATCATTGACTTCGGAAAACGAAAAAAAACGTGCTCTATTTAGCGCCACAGGTATAAACCCCAGTTCTTCTGACAACCACAAGCTCTGGTTTATTTCTTCATCGCTTTCGTGTTCAAATACCAGTGCCATCATCGAACTATCCCTTTCAAGCTCATGAGGAGTCAATTTTAAAAACCAATTGAGGCTATCAATTTCACCAGCATCATATACAGAGTAATGGCTTTGTTGAATTTTATCGTCAACAGAAATCGTACTCAGGCAAAATGCAAAAACCAGTAAGTACAAAATGACGGTTGTTTGATGTTTCATTTCTATTTCTTGAGCTTCCTATACTTTTTGATAAACCAACTTGGATCAAGATACCCATTTCTATTGCTGCCGTAACCATCACCCAATTCCATTCTGGCACGCTCCCGAATTTCCAAATGCAAATGAGCTAAGTAAACTCCCTCTGCATTTCCAATTGTAGCTATCTGCTGTCCTCGTTCTACAAAATCACCTTGCTTCACCAAAACTCTCTGGCTGTGAGCATAAAGTGATTCTAAAATATAAGGCTCAGCTTGTCGGGTAGTGTCTTTCACCAATTGTCCATTCTCAATTGACCATTGTCCTTTTATTGCGTGAGCAACACGCGTCACATTTCCCCAGCCGCCATAAAAGTTGACGCTCTCGGTTACATAGCCTTCTGATATACTGTAAATAGGATCGCCCAAGTCTGTATTTCCTCCTCCTGTTCCATTCCAGTCGTCACCCAAATGGTTGTTCTTTCCAAATCCCTGAGCGTTGTAGTATCCTTTTGCATCAGGCTTACCAACGGGAAAATCAAAACCTGTACTGTAATAGTCTGGATTTTCTTGAAAGAGAAGTACCAGCGAATCAGCTGCACTCATCGGTCTAACTTCAGCAGAGGATGTCGAGTCTGAAGAAGAGCCATCGCCACTGATGCATGAACTGCAAATCCACCCAATCAACAGACCTGACATAAGCCACAGACCGTTCTTCCAAATGCTTCTAAAGTGGTATGTGCTTTGCCAATACATTCGCCCGTTCAATTTTTTTCAGTATCAAAAATGCAAAAAACATTACTCATTGCAGCAATTTCTTTTTTGTCGTTATCTAGTTTTTCTCAGCGCTGGCAGCAGCGTGCGGAGTACAAAATAGATGTGGAACTCAACCACGAAACGCATCAATACTCAGGCACTCAAACCCTGACTTATTTCAACAATTCGCCAGACGAAATCACGAAGGTTTTTTACCACCTTTATTTCAATGCCTTTCAGCCGGGTAGTGTTATGGATGTTCGTTCGCGCACCATCGAAGACCCCGACTCGCGCGTGGGTGAGCGCATTTTCAATCTTAAGAAGGAAGAACAAGGATGGCTTCATGTAAAAAGTTTGAAGCTAAATGGCAAAGCGGTCACCTTCTTTGAAAATGAAACCATTCTGGAAGTGAAATTGGATAAGCCATTAGCAGCAGGTGCAAAGGCCGTTTTTGAAATGGAATTTGAGGGTCAAGTTCCTTTGCAAGTAAGAAGAAGCGGAAGAGACAATGCTGAAGGCATTGACTACAGCATGAGCCAATGGTACCCGAAAATGTGTGAATACGATGAACATGGCTGGCATGCTAATCCATACGTAGGACGAGAGTTTTACGGTGTTTGGGGCGACTTTGAAGTGAATATCACTATTGATAATTCTTACATCATAGGCGCAACGGGTGTTCTTCAAAATGCCGTTGACATTGGTTATGGTTATGCTGAGATAGAACCAAAAACAAAACGCATCAAAGGCGGTAAGCTCACTTGGAAATTCAAAGCGCAAAACGTTCATGATTTTGTGTGGGCTGCTGACCCCGATTTTGTTCATGATAAACTACAGGTGAGCGGTGGGCCTTTGCTTCATTTTTTCTATCAAAAAGATCAGGAGTATGGCAAGGCTTGGCAAGAAATGCAATCACTTGCTGCCAAAGCGTTTGACTTTATGAGTAAAAATTTTGGCGTATATCCTTATCCGCAATACAGCATTATTCAAGGTGGAGATGGAGGCATGGAATACCCCATGGCAACTCTTATTACAGGCAATAGAAAACTCCCAAGCCTTGTTGGTGTGACAGTGCACGAAGCGGCACACTCCTGGTATCAAGGTGTGCTGGCTACCAACGAAAGTCTCTACGCGTGGATGGATGAGGGTTTTACAAGCTTTGCAACGCAGGAAACTATGGACTACCTTTTCAAACAAGGAATGCCCGGCAATCACAAAAGTGCGTATGCAGGTTACCTAAGCATAGTGCAAGAAGGAAAAGAAGAAGCGCTCGACACCCATGCGGATCATTTCATAACCAACTACGCTTATGGAACTGCAGCTTATAGCAAAGGCGAAGTCTATCTTACGCAATTAGAATATGTAGTGGGCACCTACAACTTCAGAGTGGGTTTACTTCAGTATTTCAATAGCTGGAAATTCAAACATCCCAATTGTTACGACTTCATCCGAGTGATGGAAAAACAGAGCGGAATGGAACTGGACTGGTACAACGAATACTTTGTGAACACCACAAAAACGATTGACTATGCCATCTCTATGGTGGAAGGAAAAGACAACAAAACAATGGTCACCGTTCAACGCATTGGCGAAGTTCCTATGCCGCTGGATGTAGAAGTGAAATACAAAGACGGCACTTACGAAACGTTTTACATTGCCCTAGACATCATGCGTGGAGAAAAGCCTTCTGACGGTTACAATGGGAAATGGAATGTGCAAAAGGACTGGAATTGGGTGAATCCAACTTACACAATTGAAATTCCAAAATCAGTGAAACAGATTGAGAGCATTGAGATTGACCCAAGTAAACTCTTGGCAGATACCGAGCGCGCTAACAATAGTCTGGTGATAGATCAGGCCGTTGAATTTTTGTGGAGAAAGTAAATTTTTCAACTGTCAAACAATGCTCACCCGTCTTCTCGTTTTTAATAGAAACGCCACTACCGACTTCATTATCAAATTGATAATTTCGGTTGTGTTGTTATGTCTGCTTGCTCCAATCACCATTGCAATGAAAGGCGAAGTACCCATCACATTGCAAACCTTGATTATTCTCTTTTGCGCCATCGCATTTGGATGGAAAGTAGGTGGACTTGCAACGCTTATTTACATCATTGCCGGATGCGCGGGGCTGCCCGTATTTTCGAATTATTCAAGCGGAATGGATATTCTATTTGGACAGTTCGGTGGATTCCTATTTGGTTTTCTCTTTGCGGCTATTGTGGTCGGCTACCTCACCGAGCTCGATTTGTTTCAGAAGCCTATCACTTCGCTTATGCTTTGGTTCTTAGGGCACATCATCATCGTTCTATTTGGCATTCTCTGGTTGATTCAAATGCAAGAAAACTGGATGGAAACACTCAATAAGATTCTTCCAGGAGCACTCATAAAAAGCGCTGTGGGTGCTCTGATCATTCTACTTCTCACTCGTATACTGAAAGGTCGTCCCATCAATAAAAAAGCATTCGAGGATTGAGTCCCTTTTAGCTTGCTATTTTCACCCATTCAAAGAAGACCATGAGTGAAACAATTCAAAAGCGCGTTGATGGAGGAGTTGCTATTCTTTCATTGAACAGACCAACCGTATTCAACAGTTTCAATCGCGAAATGGCGTTTGCACTGCAGCAGGAATTGGACACCTGCGAAACGGATAAGAACATTCGTGCAGTGCTGCTTACCGGAAATGGAAAGGCCTTTTGTGCAGGGCAAGATTTAGCAGAAGCCAGTGATCCAAATGGCCCTGGGCTGCAACGAATTCTTAGCGAACATTACAATCCCATAATCACAAGCATACGCCATCTGAGCAAGCCTGTTGTAGCTGCCGTGAATGGCGTAGCTGCAGGTGCAGGCGCTAACATTGCTTTGTGTTGCGACATTGTTGTGGCGTCAGAATCTGCTTCATTTATTCAAGCCTTTTCAAAAATCGGTTTGATTCCAGATAGTGGAGGTACCTTTTTTCTTCCACGACTTATTGGTTTTCAAAAAGCATCTGCCCTGATGATGATGGGTGAAAAAGTGAGTGCAGTTGATGCCGAACGAATGAATATGCTTTACAAAGTTTTTACGGATGAAGTCTTTATGAACGAAGCCATGAAGATTGCAAAATACCTTTCTGAAATGCCAACCAAAGGCTTTGCACTGACTAAAAAAGCATTGAACCAATCGATGAACAACACGCTGGAAACACAACTTGACTTGGAAGAAAAGTATCAAATAGAATGTGGTCATTCGCATGACTACAAAGAAGGTGTGTCGGCATTTTTAGAAAAACGTAAGCCGACTTTTACTGGAGAATAATTTTATCCGCATGGAAACACTCAGCCCGAGAATCTATCCTATTGGCAAGCACTTGAAACCTGATTTCATTTCAGCAGAAATGAGAAAAAGTTTCATTGCGAGATTGGAAACACTTCCTGCAAGATTGAAACAAACAGCGGAGGCACTAAATGAAAAACAGCTTGCGTCCTCTTATCGCGAAAATGGCTGGACGGCACGTCAAATTGTTCATCACATTGCGGATAGTCATTGCAACATGTACATCCGAGTTAAGCTCGCGCTTACTTCAGAAACTCCGACTATCAATCCTTATGATGAAAACAAATGGTCCGAGTTTCCTGATGGAAAAAGTGGTGACATTCAAATTTCACTTTCAATGATTGAGGCATTGCACCACAGAATTGTTGCTACTCTAAAATCGTTGAGTGAAGATCATTTTAAACGCACCTACATTCATCCGCAATACCAAACAAAAAGCAGTATTGATGAGGTTCTAGCACTGTATGCTTGGCACGGAGATCATCATTTAGGACAGTTGCAAGTAATATTGAATGATTAAAAAGAAGGCGAATTCCAATTGAAGTAATCTACGTTTTTCGAATTCAAGCGATCATTAAATAGTAGTTCTTCATATTTGCCCTTCAGAAAAGAAGAAATTATGAGTTGGTTCAAACGAAAAATACAAGGTGTAACCACCAAGAGTAAAGAGAAGAAGGAAATCCCTGAAGGCCTTTGGCACAAGTGCTCAGAGTGCAAAAATGTGATGACTTCTGAGCAACATGCAGACAACAATTGGGTTTGCGACAAGTGCCAATTTCACGATAAAATTGGTTCACGCGAATACTTCAGCATTCTATTTGATGAAAATGAATATGAAGAGATTGCTGCGAACCTTACCAGTGGTGACCCACTGGAATTTGTGGATACCAAATCCTACAAAGACCGCATAAAAACGACCATCAAAAAGACAGGATTGAAAGATGCTATCCGCGTAGCTCATGGAAAAATAGAGGACGTACCAGCAGTTGTGGCCTGCATGGATTTCGGATTTATAGGTGGTAGTATGGGCAGTGTAGTGGGAGAAAAATTCGCAATTGGAGTTGATTATGCGATCAAGAACAAATGTCCTTTCATCTGCATTTCAAAATCAGGCGGTGCCCGTATGATGGAAGCAGGATTTTCACTCATGCAAATGGCAAAGACAAGTGCCAAGCTCACACAATTGAGCGAAGCAAAATTGCCTTACATCTCCTATCTGACAGACCCGACTACAGGTGGTGTTACCGCTTCATTCGCCATGCTGGGCGACATGAATATTGGCGAGCCAAAAGCTTTGATAGCATTTGCAGGACCGCGTGTTGTGAAGGAAACAATTGGTAAAGATTTACCTGCCGGTTTTCAAAGCGCAGAGTTCGTTCTAGAGCACGGATTTCTTGACTACATAGTGGAAAGAAAAGATGTGAAGCACAGAATTGCTCAGAGTCTTTTGATGATGAAGGCTGAATAATTTGAGAATGAGCAGATAGCAGTTTTCGTTCACTAAGAACTTCTTGTTAAACCTTCAAATTCCCAATTCATCAATATTGTTCTGACTCATTGGGAAAATCGCGACTCTTCACGTCCGCTACGTACTGCTCTACTGCTTTGTGCATTTGCTCACCTGCATTCATATATCTGCGCAGAAATCGTGGACTGAAATCTTGAGTGATGCCAAGCATATCGTGAACTACCAATACTTGACCATCGCAATCGCCACCGGCACCTATGCCAATAGTGGGAACATCAATACTTGAAGTGACTTCACCCGCAAGCTTGGCCGGAATTTTTTCTAAAACAATGGCAAAACATCCACAGTCATTCAAAAGCTTTGCATCGTTGCGCAAACGTGCAGCCTCTTCTTCTTCTTTGGCGCGCACCTGGTACGTTCCAAATTTGTAAATACTTTGAGGAGTAAGACCAAGGTGCCCCATCACAGGAATGCCTGCTGAAAGAATGCGCTGAATACTTTCACGAATTTCTTCACCGCCTTCCATCTTCACTGCGTGAGCCCCACTTTCCTTCATTATGCGGATGGAAGAGTTCAACGCTTCTTTGCTATTGCCTTGGTAGGATCCAAAAGGCAAGTCAACAACCACTAAAGCGCGTGTTGCTGCTCGCACGACAGCTTGAGCATGGTAGATCATCTGATCCAATGTAATCGGTAGTGTTGTCTCATGCCCAGCAATGACGTTGCTGGCGCTGTCCCCCACCAGTATGACATCCACACCAGCGGCATCCACAATCTGGGCCATGCTGAAGTCGTAAGATGTAAGCATCGAAATTTTTTCGCCACGCTGCTTCATGTCCTGAAGCGTATTGGTGGTCACTCTTTTTACTTCTTTATTGACAGACATAACGACAATTATCTAATTTGAAAATGTTGAAAATCACCAAGACTTCTTGTCCGACTTTGACTATTGGAGATTGATGGCCTCTACTGCCTTGATTTGTGGCACAGCAGCTCTGATAGCACCTTCCACACCCGCTTTCATTGTCATGGCGCTCATGGCGCAAGTACAACATGCTCCATGCAATTCAACACGGGCAGTCATGTCCTTGGTCACTTCAATCAGCGTGATGTTACCACCATCCGCCTCTAAGTAGGGCCTGATGGTTTGCAAGGATGAATTGACTTTATCGAATATTTCTGTGCTCATGCGGTGGCTAAAGTAGTTGTGCTCAAAGAAATAAACTTTGGATTTTATGACGCATTTGTGGATTCAACTTTCTTCTTCCTAAAAGGCAACAACCGTAATTCCTTTTCAAAACTGGAAATGAGTGCTTCAAAATACTCAACCGCTTTTGTGCCTTCCTGCAAAACTGCAGGGCGGCCCGCATCTCCGGCTTCACGCACACTTTGTATTAATGGCAACTGACCCAAAAATGGGACACTCAAATCTTCTGCAAGGTTTTTCACCCCGTCCTTTCCAAACAAATAGTATTTGTTTTCGGGAAGTTCTTCAGGGGTAAACCACGCCATGTTTTCTACCATGCCAATAATTGGAATATTGATAGCTGGTAGCTGGAACATGGCCACTCCTTTTCTTGCATCTGCTAGCGCTACCTCTTGCGGTGTACTCACTATAACTGCACCTGACAGCGGCAACAGTTGAACTATTGAAAGATGGATATCGCCTGTACCAGGAGGTAGATCAACAATCATAAAATCCAAAGGTCCCCAGTGGGCATCGTTCACCAACTGATTCAGCGCTTTATTAGCCATTGCACCTCGCCACACCACTGCTTGATTGACATCAGCAAAAAAACCAATGGACAACATTTTCACTCCATACTGCTCAACTGGTTCAAGAAGATTTTTGCCCTCCACGTCAATGACTCTGGGGCGCTCGTGCACTACATCCAACATAGTTGGCATGGATGGGCCGTAGATATCCGCATCCAACAGCCCAACTTTGTAGCCTCTGCGGGCCAGACCCGCAGCCAGATTCACGCTTACTGTGCTTTTGCCTACTCCTCCCTTTCCACTAGCTACAGCTATGATGTGCTTTACACCGGGAAGCACTTTGCGTAATTCACCTTCGCGCTCATCTCCACTGATGGGCACAACATCACATTCTACCTTCCACTCCTTACCCAAAACACGGTGAATGGCAAACTCGCAAGCTTCGCGCATCCTCATTTTACTGTGCATTGCCGGATTGCTCACTTTTACTTCTAAAGAAATAACGGAGTCCTTTACATCAACGATTTTGACAAGGCCAAGGGCGACTATGTCCTTTTTGAGGTCGGGCTCAGTCACGTTACTTAGCGCTTCCAGTATGGCTTGTCGTGAAATACTCATGGGGGCGAAGGTATAACTGCAAGTGCCCGTGTTTGGTTCGCCATTTTCATTTTTAACCCAGTATTCAGAATGCAGGGTTAGAAACTTCATTTTACAATCTGCCGTTAGAAGTCCACTTTGGCAGCATCTTTGAAAAGTGCGCAACGCATTTAAAAAATTACTTTTAACCCGAATAAAAAAAGCAAATCACTTAACATGAAAAAAATAGTTTCAACCCTTGTAGTAGCTACAGTTCTTATTGCTGCTTACAGCTTTACCACCATAGAAAAGCCAGTGAAAGCCATGAAAATGGAAGAAATGGAAGTTGCCTCAGGCACCAATGTAGGTGACGAAGCACCAGAAATTGAAATGGCTGGATTGGATGGTAAAACCATCAAACTTTCTAGTCTTCGTGGCAAAATGGTTTTGATTGACTTCTGGGCATCGTGGTGTGGCCCATGCAGAAAAGAGAACCCAAACGTTGTGGGTGCCTATGACAAATATGCCAAAGCTAAATTTAAGACTGCCAAAGGTTTTGAAATCTACTCCGTGTCTTTGGACATGAATGCAGATGCATGGAAAAAAGCGATAGATGCAGATGGTCTTAAATGGAAAAACCATGTAAGTGACCTGAAAGGTTGGAGCAATGGAGCAGCTGCTGTGTATGGTGTTAGCAGCATCCCAATGAGTTTTCTAATAGATGAAAATGGAATCATTGTAGCCAAAAACCTTCGCGGTTTGCAGTTGCACACCTCCCTCGACCAGTATGTAAAAAGTCTTTAAAAGACTGACAGCACAACCTGATACATTTGCGCCCCCTGAAAAATCAGGGGGCTTTTTTTGTCCGATATATCTTAATTCATCTGACAGAATGACCAATTACCACCAATGGCAAAAAACTTGACATCGCGCGTACGAAAAATTTTCAGACCGATGAAATCAGAAGAAATAAACGAAACGATAGAACCAAAAGATAATCAGGTACCTACTGAAAATCATGAGGCGCTGTCTGATGAGCATAACCCTGAAGTGGGCGAACCAGAAGTAATCGCAGACAACACGCCCCTGCAATCAGAAGAAGAAAAATGGAAAGAATCTGCGGCAGATTGGAGAGACAAGTACATGCGGTTGTACGCAGAGTTTGACAATTTCCGCAAACGCAGCCAGAAAGAACGTGTCGAACTTTTGCAAACCGCCTCGTCTGATGTGATAAAAGAACTGTTGACCGTATTGGACGATTTCGACCGAGCAGTAAAGGCAAATGAAACTGTAGAAGACATTGCAATTGTCAAAGAAGGTTTTGTTTTGATTCATCAGAAACTATATCGCCAAATGGAAGCCAAAGGACTAAAACCAATCAATGCAACAGGCGAAGTATTCAATACAGATTTCCACGAAGCAATAACTCAGATACCTGCGCCTACCGCTGACTTAAAAGGAAAAGTAGTAGACGAAGTAGAGCGTGGCTATGTACTTAACGACAAAGTGATTCGTTTTTCGAAAGTGGTGATTGGTCAATAGAGAAAGAATAGGAATGAGGGGTTCTCATTAAAACGATCCTGAAGAAACTTACATGGCAAAAAGAGATTATTACGACATACTAGGAATAAAGAAAGGCGCGACTGAAGCTGAGGTAAAGAAGGCTTACAGGCAGTTGGCCATAAAATTTCACCCCGATAAAAATCCGGGGGATAAGGCTGCGGAGGAAAAATTCAAAGAAGCGGCCGAAGCATACGATGTGCTTGGTTCACCTGAAAAGAAACAACGTTATGATCAATTTGGACATGCAGGAGTAGGCGGCAATGGTGGTTTCGGAGGTGGTGATGGTGGAATGAATATGGATGACATATTCAGCAATTTCGGTGACATTTTCGGAAGTGCCTTTGGCGGTGGATATGGCGGTGGTGGTGGAAATACACGCAGGGTAAAGGGCTCTAATCTTCGAATAAGAGTAAAACTAAACCTCGAGGAAATATCAACTGGTGCTACTAAAAAAATCAAAGTATTCAAGCTTGTAAATGCCGAAGAAGTCAGCTACGACACTTGCAACACGTGCAAAGGAAGCGGCCAGATAAGAAGGGTAACTCAAACTATGCTAGGTGCTATGGCTACCACCAGCACGTGCCCGTCTTGCGGGGGCATTGGAAAATCCATCAAGAGCAAACCAAAAGACACAGACGAACACGGCCAGCGCAGGAGGGAGGAAATAATTGAAATAAACATACCACCAGGTGTTGGTGATGGTATGACATTGAATGTTGCTGGAAAAGGCAATGCGGGACCTTTTGGCGGTGTGCCCGGGGATCTGTTAGTTCAGATAGAAGAAGAAGAACACCCAACGTTGAAGCGCGAGGGCAATAATTTATACTACGATTTGTACATCAATTTTGTAGATGCTGCCATGGGAAACACAGCCGAAATTCCGCTGGTACAGGGCAAAGCACAAATCAAAATTGAGCCAGGTACACAAAGCGGAAAAATGCTGCGCTTGAAAGGAAAAGGATTGCCCGAAATGAATGGATACGGGCAAGGCGATTTGCTAGTAAACATCAATGTTTGGACGCCACAAAAACTGAATGATGAAGAGAAGAAGATGCTTGAAAAAATGCGTGCATCGGCTAATTTCCAACCGAGTCCTACTGGCAAGGACAAGAATTTCTTTCAACGTGTGAAGGAAATGTTTCAGTAACAAGCCAAATTGCGCAAGTTATTTTTTCTGAGATAGTTCGCGTCAATCAAAGAAAGCCTAGCGGAAAACAGGAGATAACGATGGTTCAATTTCAATCGGTCAAACAGAATAAAATAGGACACAATTAAAATAAGATGGGTAAATCACAAGAAACTTACAGTAAGAAAGAAAAAGAAAAGAAGCGCCTGAAAAAAAGACAGGACAAAGAGGAGAAAAAGGAGGAGCGCAAATTCAGCAATAACAAAGGCAAAGGCTTCGACAACATGATAGGCTATGTGGATGAGTATGGAATGCTAGCTTCAGCGCCACCTGATCCAACCGCTAAAAAAATAGAAGTCAACTTAGAAGACATTCAACTGGGAGCCGCCAGACGTGATATTGAGCCGCAGGAATTGGAACGTAAAGGAGTTGTATCATTCTTCAACGACTCTAAAGGTTATGGCTTCATTAGAGACCTGAAGACACAACAAAGTGTATTTGTGCATGCCAACGGCATTGCCCAGCCCATTAAAGAAAACGACAAAGTAACTTTTGAAGTGGAAATGGGACAGAAAGGACCTATGGCAGTGCGTGTGCAAATAGTAAAATAAGTAGACTAGCTGATTCTTTATATGCTATCAGCTAAACGCTGAGGCGACCACGGGATTTTTTGGATCTGCATAATTGTAAAATCCTTCGCCAGCCTTATTACCCAGTTTACCCGCTGTTACCATATTCACCAATAATGGACAAGGGGCATATTTCGGATTGCCAAATCCATCTTGCAGCACACGAAGAATTGCAAGGCAAGTATCAAGACCAATGAAGTCGGCAAGCCTTAGTGGACCCATTGGATGTGCCATGCCCAACTTCATTACATTATCAATTTCTTCAACGCCAGCAGTGCCTTCGTAGTAAGTGTAAATGGCTTCGTTGATCATAGGCATCAAAATTTTGTTGGCCACAAATCCCGGATAGTCATTTACCTCGACAGGAATTTTTTCTAGGGTTTTAGAGACTTCAACTATCCTATTGTTCACCTCATCACTGGTGTTGTAACCTCTTATTATTTCCACCAACTTCATTACTGGAACGGGATTCATAAAGTGCATTCCAATCACCTGGCTTGGCCTATTGGTAGCCGCGGCAATTTTGGTGATGCTGATGCTGCTCGTGTTGGTAGCAAGCAGGCAATGCGAAGGGGCAGCAGCATCTATCTGCGAAAAAATCTTCAGCTTAAGATCGCTATTTTCTGTAGCTGCTTCCACCACCAAGTCGCAATTGCTGACAGCAATAGCTAAATCAGTGCTAGTAGAAAGGCGCGAGAGTGTTTGGGTCTTCAACTCAGCCGTTATGGCGGCTTTCGCCACTTGTCGCTCCAGATTTTTATCAATGGTGAGAATGGCTTTATCAAGGCTCTCCTGCTTGATATCTACAATCACTACGTTGTAACCGTATTGTGCAAATACGTGTGCAATTCCATTACCCATCTGGCCTGCGCCTATAACTGCTATTTGTTTCATTGAATTTTGTTTTGAAAAAGGTGACGAAAATAGAAGGCCTGATTGATCAATCTAGATTAAAGAAGTCATCCCATAAAAAAAGCTGCTCTAGAGCAGCTTTTCAATTCATTTTTTAGATCTTCCTATTAGACTAGCATCATAACAGGGTTTTCCAAATAGTCCTTCAATGTTTGTAGAAATGCTGCGCCTGTTGCGCCATCCACCACGCGGTGGTCGCAGCTAAGTGTCACCTTCATCACATTACCTGGCACAACAGCATTGTTTTTTACTACAGGCACTTGTTTGATTGCTCCAACAGCTAGTATGCAAGCATCAGGAGTATTGATGATGGCAGTGAATTCTTCAATTCCGAACATGCCAAGATTTGAAATAGTGAAGGTGCTTCCCTCCCACTCCGCAGGCTGAAGTTTTTTGTTCTTTGCCTTATCTGCAAATACCTTCACTTCAGCACCTATTTGTGCAAGTCCTTTTTCATTTGCAAAACGAATCACTGGCACAAGAAGACCATCTTCGACAGCAACCGCTACACCTATATGCACATGTTCATTGTATCGAATGCTATCTCCTCGCCATGATGAATTTACCCTTGGGTTTTTGCGCAACGCCATCGCTGAGGCTTTCACCACCATGTCGTTAAACGATATTTTATTGTCCCCTTTTTCATTGATGCTTTTGCGCGCGGCCATTGCATTGTCCATGTCGATGTCCATGGTGAGGTAAAAATGCGGGGCGGTAAACAAGCTGTCGGACAGTCTGCGAGCAATCGTCTTGCGCATTTGAGAAACATTCTCATCAGTGAATTTTTCTGTGCCTGACGCCACAAATACGGGGGCTGCAGCTATACTTTGTGCAGCAGCAGGTGTGAACGATTCAATATCACGTTTAACGATTCTGCCACCATCTCCGCTTCCTGATACGTGCGAAATATCGATGCCTTTATCCTCTGCAATTCTTTTTGCAAGTGGCGATGCTTTCAACCTGCCGTTGCCCGCATGCGTGGGTTCCGCGATAGTGGCAACTGCGGCTGCAGCCATTTGAACTGGCGCAGTAACTGGTGCGCTTATTTGCGCTGCCGCAACTGGCGCAGCAGCTTCAGCTATTGGAGCGGAGGCTGCTTCAGCGATTAGAGCAGTGATGTCTTCGCCAGCTTTTCCAACTATGGCTAGCAATGCATTTATTGGAACCGTCTTTCCAGCTTCAATACCAATATGCAGCAGTACGCCATTGTATGGCGACTCGTAATCCATGGTTGCCTTGTCCGTTTCAATTTCCGCGAGCAATTCGCCCACCTTCACAGTGTCTCCCACTTTTTTGTGCCATTTGGCCACGGTACCTTCGGTCATAGTATCGCTCAGCTTGGGCATTCTGTCTATTTCAGCCATTTATTTCTTTTAGGGTTTTGTCTTCGGGTGAAAAAAAAAATTCAATTGGAATGTTCAATCCTTCACATAAGGATAATTCTCTTGCATGTAGACGTCCTTGTAAATTTCTGATGCTTCAGGCAGTGGCGATTCCTCAGCAAACTTCACGCTTTCGTCTACCACTACTTTTATTTCTTCTTCCACTTTTTCAATCTCCTCTTCATTCATCCATTTGTTAGTGCGAATTGTCTTCAGCACATGTTCCAATGGATCCTGACCTTGATATTCGGCCACTTCTTCCTTAGTGCGATATTTCTGCGGATCGCTCATGCTATGGCCTTTGTAGCGATAGGTTTGAACATCGAGCAAAGTGGGGCCTTCTCCGGCACGAGCACGTTCACATGCACGTTCAATGGCTTCGCAAACCGCTTCAGGTCGCATTCCATCCACGTTGGCCGAAGGCATTAAATAAGAGGCGCCCAGCAAGCTAAGGTCAGTGACATTTGAAGTTCGCGCAATGCTTGTTCCCATCGCGTAATTATTGTTTTCGATAATGAAAATAACAGGCAGTTTCCAGAGCATGGCCATATTAAACGTCTCGTGCAATGCTCCTTGACGCGATGCCCCATCACCAAAGAAACAAACGGTGACATGGTCTTCGCCACGGTACCAGTCAGCGAAAGCGATTCCAGCGCCCATGGGTATTTGAGCGCCTACTATTCCGTGTCCGCCAAAGAGGTTTCTTTCCTTGTCAAACATGTGCATGCTTCCACCTTTGCCTTTAGAAAGGCCGGTTGACTTGCCATAAAGTTCAGCCATCACACGTTTTGGATCGCTGCCCATCACCAGCGGATGAGCATGGTCGCGATAAGCCGTTATCACGCGGTCAGTAGGTCGAATGGCCTCCATCATGCCACTTAGGACAGCTTCCTGACCAATGTATAAGTGACAAAATCCACCAAACTTTTGTTGGATATACAAGTGTCCGCATTTCTCCTCAAACCTGCGCATCAGCAGCATTTCACGATACCACTTAACGTACGTATCCTTGCTAAACCGCGATTGGCCAGTGGCCTGACCGTTACTTTTAGTTCCGGGCGCAGTCTTCTTAACTGTTTCTATTGACATGTGTTTTTTATTTAAACGCGGGTCAAATATAGACGTTGGTTTATGCAACAACGCCTGCTGCCCGCTTAGTAAGTGTCCTTTTTACACTGTTCATTAAAAAATGGATACATCTGGTTAAAAATGAAAATCATTGCGCTCATTTGCAGGCACCATCATTGCAAACGCAAGAAAAAATAATTGAACTACATGAATAAATTGTCACTTTCACTGCTATTTCTTCTTCTCACTTCCTCCATTTTTATATCATTCAGCACGGTGGAAACAACTTCTAAAGAAGATTTGCTTGGAAAATTTGATCCTGCCAAACATGTGGACTTCGCTAAGATTGAAAAGACACATACCAGCAAAGACAACATTTACATGCGCAAAGCAGCTTACGATTCCTTCAAGAAAATGTATGAAGTTGCGAAGAAAGAGAACGTCCATCTGGTCATCATTTCTGCTACGCGCAATTTCGAATATCAAAAAGGAATATGGGAGAAGAAGTGGAAGCGCGAGAAATACAAAGGATGGAGTGAGCTGGACAAAGTGAAGGACATAATGAAATACAGTTCGATGCCCGGCACCAGCCGACACCATTGGGGAACGGATGTGGACTTCAACAGTGTAGAGCTAGCGTATTTCGCAAGCGGTGATGGAAAAAAATTGTATGACTGGTTGGTGAAAAACGCTAACACCTATGGCTTCTATCAAACTTACACAAACAAAGCTGCTGGCCGCACTGGCTATGAAGAAGAGAAATGGCATTGGAGCTACATGCCACTGGCTAAAGAGTATTTAATGAATTACAACACAATTATCACATACGAAGAACTCACAGGATTCTCAGGCTGTAAAGCTGCAAAAGATGCTCAGGCGTTTGAGGTGTATGTGAATGGCATTGACGCATCGTTGAAATAAAAAAGCCCTGAAAAAATCAGGGCTCTTCACTCTTGGGTGGCCGATGGGATTCGAACCCACGACCCTCGGTACCACAAACCGATGCTCTAACCAGCTGAACTACGGCCACCATTTAAAGCGGGCGCAAATTAAATGCACTTTCAATCTTGGTACAACATGTTTTTATTCTTTGCAGTCAAAAACAGAGGATTCATGCCGCTTTCTGTAACATTGCCAGCGATTACACCATTGCTTGACAAATAAAAAACTCAATATTCTCTTCCTTTCTTCATGGTATCCCAGTAAGGCACATGCAACACTTGGAAATTTTGTGCAGCGCCATGCTGAAGCGGTTGCTCTATTGCACCATGTTCACGTACTGTATGTCACTTTCTTGGATGAGGGTTCAAATGATTTCAGAATCGAAGAAGAAACCATTGCTGGTGTAAAACAAACAATAGTTTACTGTAAGCCGGGTGCCCTCAAGTGGTGGAGAAAGTGGAATGGGTTTAAAAAAGGAATTGCTCACCTAAGGGAAAAGGGTGAATTTAACTTCGACCTCGTTCATCATAACGTGACTTGGAGCAGCGGCTGGCAGCCGCTCTGGTTGCACCGAAAATTCAATCTGCCGTACATCCTCACTGAGCACTTTACTATCTACAACACTAAATCGCGAAGCGATCAACCCATTTTCTTAAAAGTGCTTTCGAAGTTTGTCGCTAAACACTCTTCAGCTATTTGTCCTGTTAGTGATGACCTTGGAAATACGATGAAACATTATGGAATGGCGGGTTACTATGTCACTGTTCCAAATGTGGTAGACACCGACCTTTTCAATTTGAAAGAAAAAAGTGATAAGCCTATTCGATTTCTGCATTTAAGTAGCCTTTGGGATGAGCAGAAAAATATTTCAGGCATCCTCAAAGCATGGAAAAAAGCCCATGATCGCAACTCAAATATTCATCTCACTATAGGTGGTGATGGGGACATAAAACCGTGGGAATTGCTTTCCAAGAAGCTGTGCATCCATCCAGACTCCATTGAATTTTTCACTGAAAAATCACCAAGCGAAATTGCAATGCTTATGCAGCAGTCGCATTGCTTGATTTTGTTCAGCAATTTCGAAAATCTTCCTGTGGTAATTGTGGAAGCTCTGGCCAGCGGAGTAGCAGTTATCTCAACAGACGTAGGTGGAATAAGTGAGCACATCAATGAAGACCTTGGCTATTTAATCAAGCCAAAAGATGAAATGGCTTTAGTAGAAATGATATTGAAGTTCGCCTTCGAACAAAAGAAATTTGACCCAATCGCCTTGCGTAAATATGCCATCAAACACTTTGATAAAAAGAGCATCGCACAAGATTTTCACCAAGTCTACACTACAGTAGTGCGTTGATGGATAATCCTATTTCTTCCTCCGAAAGAGGTGTTTATTGCTAAAAGCATAGGCTGTTTGACCCTCTTCTTTGCGGTATTCTGTGATGAAAAAACCAATTGAGGTTATCAATATAACGTGCTTGGTTGAAACAGTTTTACGTTTTTCTTTTCCAGTAATTTCTAGAATGACTGTAGTAGAATCGCCTTGTTTTTCAACTTCAATTATATTCCACAGGGCTTCATTGTATTGAATGGTTTTACCGTCAGTGCTGGCTAATGCTTCACCTTTTCCTCCGCTTACTTCGCCTTCTCCTTCATCGTACATAACGCTGTAGGACCATTTTTTTCCATCCCATTTTGATGTGCACTTAGCAGGAAGACTGCTAGTGCGAGCAGTGCCATCCGCAGGAAACTCAAAGTAACCTTCCCAATAGCCTTCTATTCGAGCAAAGGCGATGTTCACTTCCAATGAGTCGGTTTGGGAATATGAGTTGGCAAACAAAAGCAGTGCAAACACTGTGGCAATCGAGTTTTTCATTTTAGTAATAGCAATCCGTTGAAAATCAAAAATAAGGCATGAAGCCCTAAATGACAACTATGATTAAAGCGGTGGAAGTCCAATGAAGTGAATACTCCAACGCACTTTGAATTGAAAAGCCCAATACCGCGCTATAAATAACAACCTGTTGCACCACCTTCGCCCACCAAATTTTTTATCATTCAACAATGAAATTACAGAACTACGCTATTGGCCAATGGGTATCAGGAAGCGATGAGGGCAAAGCACTTTATGATGCGGTAACGGGAGAAGTGGTAACGAGCGCAAGCACCACTGGGATTGATTTTGGCGAAATGCTGAACTATGCTAGAACTATTGGCAATCCTGCATTGCGCAAAATGACTTTTCATGAAAGAGGCCGCATGCTGAAGGCCCTTGCTTTTTACCTCACCGAAAAGAAAGACACATACTATGAACTTAGCTATCGCACGGGAGCTACCAAGATAGATAGCTGGATAGATATTGACGGAGGCATCGGAAACTTATTTGCTTATTCCTCGCTGCGCAGACAATTTCCTAACGAGACGTATTATGTAGATGGCGACATGGCCAAGCTGTCTAAAAATGGCACTTTTCATGGCCATCACATCATGGTTCCCAAGGAGGGAGTTGCTATTCATATCAACGCATTCAATTTTCCGGTTTGGGGAATGCTCGAAAAAATAGCCGTAAATCTGCTAGCAGGAATGCCCGCTGTGGTAAAACCTGCCACAATTACTTCTTACCTTACTGAGTTAGTTACTCGCGACATTATTGCTTCAGGCATATTGCCAAAAGGCGCGCTGCAATTGATTTGTGGCAACGCTGAAGGATTGCTTGACCACGTTACCTCGCAAGATGTGGTGACGTTTACAGGAAGTGCTTCAACAGGAAAAATGCTGAAGCGCCACCCAAGAATAGTGGATGAAGCTGTGCCATTCAACATGGAGGCCGACTCACTGAACGCAGCCGTTTTGGGCGAGGATGCTGCGCCTGGCACTGATGAGTTCGACCTTTTTGTGAAGGAAGTTCGCAAAGAGGTTACAGTAAAATGTGGCCAGAAATGCACAGCCATTCGCAGAGTGATTGTACCAGAGAACTATTTGGAGGATGTTCAAATAGCCATTGGACAAGCATTTTCAAAAACCGCCATTGGAAATCCGCGCAATGAAAATGTGCGCATGGGAGCACTGGCAGGAATGAGCCAGCGCAAAGAAGTAATGGAGCGACTAGAAGAGTTAAAACTCTCAAGCGAAATTGTATTTGGTGACCCAAAAAAGGTAGATGTGATTGATGGCAATTCAGAAAAAGGTGCGTTCATTTCTCCTGTTTTATTGCTGAATAAAAAGCCATTTACCAGCATGGGCTCGCATGAAATAGAAGCATTTGGGCCCATCACTACAATAATGCCTTACAACAATTTGGATGAAGCTATTGCTTTGACCAAATTGGGTAAAGGTTCATTGGTCTGCAGTTTCACTACGAATGACACGCGCGCTGCGCGCACCTTTACCATAGGCAGTGCCTCGTATCACGGTCGTGTTCTCGTTCTGAATCGTGAAAGTGCGAAAGAGAGCACTGGCCACGGTTCTCCCATGCCTTTGCTTGTGCACGGTGGTCCTGGAAGGGCCGGTGGCGGAGAGGAAATGGGAGGTAAGCGCGGAGTGATGCATTACCTGCAACGTACCGCTATTCAGGGTTCTCCGAGCATGCTTACTGCTATCACTAATGTTTATCAATATGGCGCAGCACAGCCAGAAGCTGATCCACATCTATTCAGAAAACACTTTGAGGAAATGCAAATTGGTGAAACCGTTTTTACACATAAGCACACCGTAAGTGAGGCAGATATTGTAAACTTCGCTAATGTGAGTGGCGATAATTTTTATGCGCATATGGATGCAACTTCACTTGAAGGAACCATCTTCGAAAAACGCGTTGCACATGGATATTTTGTTTTGTCAAAGGCCGCAGGTCTTTTTGTAGATCCTAAAAAAGGACCGGTGCTTTTGAACTATGGATTAGACGAAGCCCGATTCATAAAACCTGTTTATCCAGGAATGACTATAGGAGTTCGCTTCACCGTAAAAGAAAAAACGGATCAGGAAAAAAAGACACCTGACGATATTGCAAAAGGCATTGTAAAGTTCCTTGTGGATGTATATGATGAAACGGGGGAGACTGTTGCCCTCGCTACAATTCTTACCATGGTCAAAAAATTGGATCAATCAAATTAGTCCATGAAAAAATAAAGATACTGATGTCAGGTAATTTTCAAATCAGTGTTTGATTTTTTGAAACCTCTCTTCTTATTGCCGCCTTTATGATTGCCAGCTATCGTCTACTTGTTATTCTCTTAATGCTATCGTGTTCGCCTGCTGCCTTTGCGCAGCATCCTGACAGTTTGCTTACGAAGGAGGAGATGAGAGATGATCTTGATTCATTGCTAAAGACAGTTCTGGAAAGTCATCCTCAACCTGGTGGATTCATTTCTTCTTCGTCTTTGGATAGTGCATTTAAGGATGCATGGAGTAACGTGACGTCAGAAAAATCAGTATTGGATTTTTCATATACCATAGCGGAATTAATGTTTACCATGCATGACTCACATAGCGGCATGGACTATGGTCAAATGCAACAAATGAGTTTCGATGGAAGTGGATATTTCCTACCATTCAGCTGTTTTACCCAAGACGATAAAATTTACATCCATCACGATTGGGAAGAGAAAATACCTCGTGGCAGTGAGCTCATTGCTGTGAATGGAGAAAGTGCGAGCAAACTATATGAGCTGTCTTTGAAATATGCATGCACCGAAGGCGAGGCAGCATCATCACACAAGCGAATAGCTGATGCTATCATCGCCCTAGTTACTTCTCTTTACGCTGATGCCGACTCCTCCAATACCATCGATGTTATCAATTTTGAGACGAATGAAAAGGAAACATTCACAATAAAGGGGTATACAAAAAAGGAGTATGCAAAAGCGAAAAAGCTGAGAAGTGAAATGAAGGAGAATAAAATCCTCGATATAGAATTCAATGAAGACAACACACGTGCAATTTTGAAAGTTGGGACATTTGCTCCTCCAAATTCCCGCTATTACAAGAGATACATCAAACATGCGTTTGAAGACATAACAGAACTAAATTGTGATACCGTGATACTCGACCTGCGCGACAATGGCGGTGGAAGCAGCAGTTGGGTAGAATACCTCTATTCATTCCTTGATGAAAAAGGCCACAATACTCCAAGCAATGTGATAGCAAAAAATAGTAAGCTGGCAATAAAACGTGGTAGGATTCTAACACGCGGTTTTTCTAAATTTATTCTGCGCAATTTTTTTAAGAAGAACGAGGATGTCGCAAGTTTTTTGCGGGTAATTGATTTACCCTTCGGACAGTTGGACACCACCTATTTTTTAGACAGAACAATACAGAAAAAAGAACTGGTTTTTCAGGGTGAATGCTTCCTGCTTATAAACGGGCTCACCGCCTCTGCAGGTGTCGACTTTACGAATACGTTCAAAAAAAACAAACGAGGAATTGTTGTCGGAGAAGCTTGCCTGGGGCCTGTTTCAGGCACATGGGGCAATCCGGCCATTTATACTTTGCCTAACAGCAAACTGCGGGTAAGTATTGCGACTATTCGTTACAATTATGACAACTCTTTCTTGTACTCAGCCAACGCCATTGAACCAGACTTTAGTGTTTATCCAACTCCAAAAGGGGTGAATGAAGAGCGTGACGAAGTGCTGGAGTTTGTGATTGGAGGATTGAAGTAAAGAGCTGAATCAAAAGCGCTTGAATGGTCGGATAATCAATCTCAAATCGCGCGAATGACGTAGGTAATTTTGCGCCCAACTCATCATCACCACAATTTTATTTCTGAATCCGATCAGTTGGAATACATGCACCAGCAACCATACTATCCAAGCGAGCCATCCAAACATTTTGAAACGCGGCAACTCCGTCACTGCTTTGTTTCTGCCTATGGTGGCCATACTTCCCAAATTTTTGTATGTGAATGGAATAAGTGATTGCGCTGCCCGATGACGCACTAAATTTTTAGCCAACAATGCACCTTGCTGCATGGCTGGCTGCGCTACCATGGCGTGGCCGCGAGGATTTTGTTCGTCCATCATTGCGGCAACATCACCGAGGGCAAAAACATCTTTCACATTCTTAACTCGATTAAAAGCATCCACCTCAATGCGGCCTGATGAAGTCGTTTCAGCAGGCAATCCCTCGATAAGGTTTGCTTTTACACCAGCTGCCCATATCACCATTGCTGCACGCAATTCTTCTCCGTCTTTACAGATTATTTTCTTTCCATCGTAATCCACCACACGTGTATTGAGTCGCACATCCACTCCCATTTCTTGTAGCGCTAGCAGTGCTTTAGAACTGCTCTCCTCAGAAAATTCTTTCAAAATGCGTGCATTGCTATCAATAAGATGAACATCCATCACACGCATGTCAAGGTCAGGATAATCCTTGGGCAAAATGTCTTTCTTCAACTCAGACAATGCGCCTGCAAGCTCGACTCCTGTGGGACCTCCACCAACAATCACTATTCCCATCAGCGAGTCTTTATCCCCCACATCATTGGTTAAAAGCGCCTTCTCCAAATTCTGTAACATCAAACTACGAATGTCCAAAGCTTCTGAAACTGTTTTCATCGGCATGGCAAGGTCTTCAATATTCTTGATACCGAAAAAATTCGTGCCTGCACCAGTCGCTATTACCAAGTAGTCATAAGTAATCTCTCCTATGTTGGTGATCAACTTTTTTTCTTCTGTTACTATTTGTTGCACCTCGGCCATTCGGAAGTAATAATTCAAGTAAGAATTAAAAATTTCGCGGAATGGATAGGCAATGCTTCCTGGCTCTAACCCTGCAGTGGCTACCTGATAAAGTAGTGGTTGAAAGGCATGGTAGTTATGCTTATCAAGCAACACTACTTGAAATTTTTGATTGCGTAATTTTTTTGCCAATTGCAACCCACCGAAACCACCACCAATGATGACGACACGTTTTGAATCTGTTTTCGGAATGTTCAATGCAGAAAAAGTTTGAATAAGAGGACGAAGTTAGGCAGGGCATCAAAATGCCTCCAAGATGCTACCAGAACACCACTTATCTCAGAGAAGTCTTTCGCGCAATGTTTTTGAAACAGCCTCTGTCATCGTTTGCACATGCAACTTCTCATATATCTTTTTAATGTGCGAACGCACTGTTTCAAAACCTATATCGAGTTTGTCAGCAATCATTTTATACGAAAGTCCATCCACCAATAGAGCCAATACATCCTTCTCCCGTGCAGTCAATTGATAGTCCTCCGGCTTGCCGGGCGACTCCGTTTGTAAACGGAACATCACCTTGCGTGCAATACTTGGTGACATTGGAGCGCCACCTGAGTAGACATCTTTAATGGCCTCAAGTAATTTTTCTGGTGAGGAACTCTTCAGCATATACCCGAGGGCTCCGTTGCGAAGCGAGGTGAAAACACGATCGGCATCATCAAAAACAGTGAGCATAATGATCGGCAAATCAGGAAATCGTTTGTGAATATCTGCCACAGCATCAATACCATTCTTACCGGGCATATCAATATCCATAAGCACAACATCAGGCTTGGTTATAGCAATCAAATCCTCAGCACTCTCGGCATTTTCATACGCTCCGCATAAGTGAAAGTCGTTATCTGAAAGGAACAACATTGCAAGCGATTCGCGAATGTGCTTGTTGTCGTCAAAAAGAATTATCTGAATTGGCATGGTGCGTCAAAGGTGATGAATAGAGCTGATTTATCGCATCCCCAATTAGGGTGAGAAAACTTTTAGACACACGTTGAAAACTCTGTTCATATAAGAAGTTCACATAAAGTTGACATTGAATTGACCACTCTACTTTTGAATGGCAGAAATCGTATAATAAAAAACCCACAAACATGCTCACGATTTTTGGAAAAAAGAAGCTCAATGCGGAACGCACTGCGCATATATTTTCCCACACTATTATAGAAACAGTGGAACAAGGTTTCCCTGATTTGGCAGGCTTTATCAACGACTCTCCTGAGTTTGTTACATCGCCATGCATTCTCGATGAAGACCATGGAAAATTTCTCATGATCGTTGTCGCAGGTAACTACAGTTACATCTCACAGCAATTTCACAATGGTCAGGACGTTGAAATAATAGAACAATGCAATGAGAAACTTGCACCTGTTTTTGGCATGACACCAACTGCCTTTGCGGATAAAGTTTCCGAGTACAAAAGTTTTATGAGCAAAGTGAATGCCCCTTCTAAGAATACAATTTATGCCATGTCGAAGGCTGTATTCTTCAAATACAATCTGTGCAATCATCAGGATGATTATTTCAAACAGATGAAAACTCCTAACCCCATTTTCATAAAAAGTCTGGACGACTTGATGAAAAATTTTGTTTGGGATTGGGATGCATTCAATGAAAAATACAAAGTCGTAATTGGCTGAAAAATTTAGGCGCACGTGGATGCGCCTTTTTTCTGACCCAAAGTTTCAATCAACGGCTCATCTTTGTTTTCTGATTAAAGCGCATTCATATCGTTCCTTTCTAGCGATGGCCATTATTGCTGCCGTATGCGCAATACATGTCTCTTGCAGAAAGGACAGTGAAACTTTTGCGCCTGTTGAAGACAGCGGAGCTGCAGCAACCAACCCTGAATACTGGGCAGGTGGTGAGGGCACTGTGTTTGTTTCGGACAATCAAGCTTACAATCAAGCATTGGCCAATATTTCGTTGCAGCACAAGAGTGAATATTTGAGTGGGATAAGCCAGTTTTTCTCCATTTTTAATCCATCACAAAGCGCATTGCATGGTGGCCTTGGCCCACAATTCAACATGACCTCTTGCAGGCAATGCCACAGAGGCAACGGTCGCTCACAACCACCCATGAGCGAGGACGACTTGAACACAGGACTATTGATTCGTGTAAGTATTGCAGGCGAGGACGAACACGGAGGACCTCTGGGAGTGCCTGCATTCGGAAGTCAGTTGCAAACACAAGCGACTGATGAAAATACTGTCGAAGGAAAATATTACATTGACTACGCTCCAGAACAAGTGATGTATAATGATGGCAATAGTGTGACCATCTATCAACCATACATCAACTTTTATAATCTCTATGAAACAATGCCGGCTGGAGTGCTGAAATCAGCGCGCAATGCCACACCAGTGTTTGGCCTAGGCTTGCTGGAAGCAGTGAGTGAGCAAGAAATTATTTCGCGAGCAGATGAGCAGGATGCCAATGGAGATTACATCAGTGGAAAGGTGAATAATGTGTGGGACATTGCATCACAAAGCATGAAGATTGGGCGCTTCGGGTGGAAAGCTTCTTCACCAACCATTATGCAGCAGAATGCAGAAGCCTTCAACCAAGACATGGGCGTAACGTCAGAGATATTTCCAAATGAAAACTGCGCAGGCCAAGCAAATTGTATTGGCGGAACCACCACTGAGTATGACATCACAATGGCCGAGTTGGAACAATTAGAGTCGTTCATCCGTGGCATTGCTGTGCCAGCACCACGCCATTTGGAAGCTGAAGAGGTGCAACAAGGACGTCAACTATTTTATAACATTGGCTGCACAGGTTGTCACACTCCTCAACTCATCACTGGTGAAAGTGAATGGGCGGAGTTGAGCCATCAAATCATCTATCCATATACTGATCTCTTACTTCATGATCTGGGTGAATTACTTGGTGATGGCAGACCCGACTTTGAAGCCAGCGCCAACGAATGGCGCACTGCTCCGCTTTGGGGAATTGGTCTAACAAAGATTGTAAATCCTGATGCGAAGTTTTTGCATGACGGCCGCGCTTCCACACTGGAAGAAGCTATACTCTGGCATGGTGGCGAGGCCTACTGGGCGAAGAATGCTTTTATTGCGCTGACTGCCGCGGAAAGAGCTGCCGTGATTGCATTCCTCAACGCACTATAAAGTGGCTGTTATCTTCGCGGCCCTTTTTTAGCAAGGAAAACAATGAGTCTCAAGGAAGAAATAGCCCGCAGAAAAACATTCGCCATCATCAGTCACCCCGATGCAGGAAAGACAACACTTACAGAAAAACTGTTGCTATTTGGTGGTGCCATACAAACAGCAGGTGCAGTGAAGAGCAATAAGATCACAAAGACTGCCGCCTCCGATTTTATGGAGATTGAACGCCAGCGAGGCATCAGCGTAGCCACATCTGTGATGGTGTTTGAATACAACGGTATGCAAGTAAATCTGCTGGACACACCCGGTCACAAGGATTTTGCTGAGGACACTTACCGAACATTGACCGCTGTAGACAGTGTGATACTTGTGATAGACAGCGTGAAGGGTGTGGAAACACAAACCGAGCGACTCATGGAAGTATGCCGCATGAGAGATACGCCTGTCATTGTATTCATAAATAAGATGGACCTTGAAGGGCAAGATCCTGATGTGTTGCTGGACGAATTGGAAGAAAAACTTGGTATAAAAACACAGCCACTCTCATGGCCCATTTCCAAAGGATATTCTTTCAAAGGAGTGTACAAATTGTACGATAAAACACTGAATCTCTTTGAGTCGTTGAAGACCAAAGTGAACGATGAAATAATATCCATAAGCGATTTGAAAGATCCGCTGTTAGATGAGTTGGTGGGTGAATACGCTCAGCAACTGCGCGAGGATGTGGAACTAATCGAGAGTGTTTATGATCCTTTTGACCGAGAGAAATACTTAGCCGGAAAACTCGCTCCGGTTTTTTTCGGAAGTGCCATGAACAACTTTGGCGTGAAGGAATTGCTGGACAAGTTTCTTGAACTCGCTCCTACTCCCCAACACCGCGAATCAAGTGTGCGCATGGTAGAGCCTGAAGAAGCGAAATTCAGTGGTTTTGTATTTAAGATTCACGCGAATATTGATCCACGTCACCGCGATCGTATTGCCTTCTTGCGTGTGTGCAGCGGAACGTTTGAAAGGAATAAATTCTACCACCATGTTCGCTTGGACAAAGACTATAAATATCCCAATCCTGTCACCTTTATGGCCAGTGCAAAGAGCACCATTGATGAAGCCTTTGCTGGTGATGTGATTGGCCTTTATGACACAGGTAATTTCAAAATAGGCGATACGCTCACAGAAGGTGAAGTGATGATGTACAAAGGCATCCCAAGTTTTTCGCCCGAGATATTCAAAGAGTTGCTGAACCGCGACCCTATGAAAACCAAACAGCTTGAGAAAGGAATCCGGCAGTTGACTGAGGAAGGTGTTGCGCAATTGTTTGTGCAAGAACCCGGCACCCGAAGAATAGTAGGTACCGTAGGTGAACTTCAGTTTGAAGTAATCAAGTACCGACTGGAACATGAGTACGGAGCGAAGTGCGAGTTTGATACGAAGACCTATTACAAAGCCTGTTGGATTACTACAGACAACGAAGCCAAGATGGAAGAGTTCAAACGCATAAAAGGGCAGAACATGGTGAAGGACAAAGAAGGCAACGATGTGTTCTTAGCTCCTTCCAAATTCATGCTGGAGATGGAACAGAGGAATTACCCGGAGCTAGAGTTTCACTTTACCAGTGAGTTTAAGGTGGTGGCGGGTTGACCTACTAAAACTGAAAATCAGAATTAAAAGTCAACAACCCCGTTTCTTGCACAATCTTGTATAAGCCGATAACAACAGCACAAATAATAAAAATGGTC
The DNA here is from genome assembly GCA_031414655.1 of Flavobacteriales bacterium. Taxonomy (GTDB): domain Bacteria; phylum Bacteroidota; class Bacteroidia; order Flavobacteriales_D; family Sanyastnellaceae; genus JANNVZ01. The sequence goes on along the minus strand of JANNVZ010000013.1, from coordinate 399,337 downwards.
TTGTGTTTTTTGTTAGGAGTGTAAACCGCTCCAAGTATCGGTATCAGCACAGTAGTTAATATAGAAAGCGGTGTAATGAGCATAGAAAACGCTGTGTAAATTTCGTAGCTTCCTGATGCAGTTGCGTAAAGATTGATCAACGACCAAAAGCAAATGATGGCAACGTCTGTAATGACAATAGCAAAAATGGCATTCACCAATTTGCCCTGCTGTGATGATGACTCAGGATACAAACCGCTTTCTAATGCAATGCTGCCGTCCTCATGTTTCACTGTTCCGGGGCCTGGTCTTTCTTTAGGGTCTTCGCCAAATCTGTTGGGCCCTTCTGTGCCATCGGTCAGCATCAATATCAGGTTGTAAATAGGAACAAGGATGAACCAGCCGCTGTTGTCAGTATCGTGAATGCGCTTCACTCCTTGTAGGATGATGAAGATGGAAAGCAAAAGGCTGATGAAAAGCATAATAATACCCGAACCTACCATCTCTGGCATCACCACTGCTATCCCAATCTGAATAAGGAATATGATCAGCCAACGCGTCCAATACGTTTTCCTGCGGATGCGACCAACGCCTGTGAGAATATTTTCTTCCATAAAAGTTTAGATCAACTTAGAAACGTGCCGAAAATAGAATTCATTTCATTCAGTACTATCATCTCAACTCCCTGCTTCTTCCAAAAACGTTTCCCCCTGCAGTGCATCTGACTAGTAGCGGGATGGCTTGCGTTTCGAACTTAAACAACTGAACTCCCTGTTTCAAGCAATGCAACGATTGCTCAATGAACGAAGTCTTCTTCTGCAACTAAGCTAATTTTGTATTATTGGCAGTGTGTCTTTCGTTTTACCTTAGCACTACTTGTACTCTTTAATGAATTATTTTCTGAGAATCACTATAGCAGTTTGCTTCACTGTCTTTTTGCAGAAAGGATTTGCGCAACTAACGGGCTCTGGCTGTCCTGGTCTTACTACATATACCAACTTAGAAAGCAATGACACTGTTTATTATTATCCTGAAGGTACCTTAGGCGAGCTCTCGGCCACTTCGGGTGCAGGCATTCCCCCATACAATGTGGTCTGGAATAGTTACAACAGTGTGCTAAATGCTTGGTCACAGTTTCTAACAGAAAATGGGGTGCTTATCAGCACCATTACCAACTTGCAACCTGGTGCTTATGGTGTCACTATCATCGATAGTCAGGGTGATGTGGTATTGTGCGCGTATGCATTTATTGCGCAATACTCTGGTGATGGTGAGTATGGAATAGATGTATTGCCCATTCCACCCAGTTGCATCAGTGCCCACCTTCAAGCCATCATAGACTATCCCGAAGTGAACGATGGTGGCGGTGCATTTTTTAACCTGCCTCCAGACCCCATGTTCATTGATGCCAATACCGAGATACAGATATGCTTTTCGGGCACACATACGTGGGTGAGTGACCTGGCATTCTATGCCGTTGGACCTGCCTCTTGTGGCAGTCCTACATTGTTGCTTTCGCCCAATCCGGGTGCTATAGGCCAACCTGCTACGTGCAATTTGGGTAACAATATTTCTAATCTATGCTTCTCATCAGAGTCTTCTGCCAACTTCAATATCTGCACAGCTGCCACACCACTCACTGGCACTTATGGCAACTATGGCCCAGGTTCGACACCTATTAATTGGAGCGCACTTTATGGTTGCGAGGCAACAGCCTCGGGTTGGACCGTTCAGATATACGATTGTGTAGGACTTGATGTAGGTTTTCTTACCGATGCCACTATGACTTTCACAGGAAGTGACGCCTGTGGTAATCCGCAGACAATTACCTACTCAACACCACCCGGTTTTAGTTCGGCAATCAATGACAATTCTTGCTCGCCTGGCACTGCTTCCAGTTTTGTGGTCCCTTCTAACAGCGCAAGTCCGCCCATTGATTGTGAATATGGTTTTGAGTGGAATTCAGAACCTTATGTTTACATAGCTGACAGCACCACCTCGCTTGACTTTTATATTTCTCTGCCGTTCATCAATGCTCAAGGTTTGACTTTCGAGCCTATGGGTCCTGTCATTTTTACTTGCAGCCTTACCAGCTCTTGCGATAGCCTTGGCTACAGCGATGAAGGTGGCGAAGGTTGCTTAGGTGGTGTTTTTACTGCTAGCGATTCTGAGCCTTTCTCTTTCATTCCGTTCAGTACTTCGGCCATACTACCGATTGGTCCTATTTGCCTCTTTCAACCTCCTTTCGCCATGAATGCGTCTGGCACATTAGGCACTTGGAGTGGCAATGGAATTACTGATGCCGTAGCTGGTATCTTTAATCCAGTACTAGCGGGCATTGGCCAACATACCATCTCGTTCGATCCCACCGACCCGTGCGTTTATCCTTCCTCTATCATAGTAGAGGTTGTTCCTGAAGCTTTCATTTTTATACAACCTGTAGATGCTTTGTGCATTGATGAGGGATCAATTCTGCTCTCGAGCAATGCGGACATTTCGCAATGGTCAGGGCCTGGTATTGTAAATGCGTCTAGCGGTTTGTTTGATCCTAGCACGGCAGGTGCCGGTTTGCACTTGATAACGTTAGAAGATTTGGGGCTTTGTGGCGGAGGTGCGTCCATTTTTATTCAAGTAAATGCGTTACCAATTGTAAATGCTGGAGCCGATGTAGATGCTTGCTATGATTTGCCTTTGCTAATAACTGCAACGGGAGCGCAGTTCTATCAATGGTCGCCAGCAACCTATCTTGATATGGTAAATAGTGCAAGCCCAGTCTGCACGCCTATTATCGACATCACTTATACCGTTTTCGGCACTGACATCAACGGTTGTTCTAATTCAGATGAGATCAACATCACTGTATTGCCTGAACCAACTGTAACCGCTGAGGATGTTTCCATTTCTTGCCCGGGTGCTCCTGTGCAACTTTCTGCAACAGATGGCTCTGTCAATTATCAATGGACACCCGCAGCAGGTTTGCTAAACGCGAACACAAGCAACGCGACTGCAACGCCTTCCATTACCACTACATACACAGTTACAGTAACAGATGATTGCGGGCTGCAAGCCCAAGCACAAGTGGTTGTTCCTGTTGAATTACCTGTCGCAGTAAATGCCGGAAGTGACACAGAGTTCTGTGAAACGCATGATGTGCTTTTGACAGCTGAGCTGGTTGGAATTTATGTTTCTTCGCTTTGGAATTCAGCCAATGGAACAGTGAGTGTTCTTCAGCAAAACGACTTGCAATTATTGGTGAATGATGCAGGGCAATACACCATCATAGCAACCACTGAACTAGGATGTATTTACAGCGATGATGTCAGCGTAAATGAAATAGCACTCCCCAACATAAGCCTATTTGGGCCTTTACAATTGTGCCCGTTGTCCTCCGTAACGCTTGCCGCAGGCGACAATTGGGATGCGGTGCTTTGGAGCACAGGTCAATCGTTGCCAACTATATCAGTGAATACAGAAGGTACATACAGTGTTGCTGTCACTGAAAATGGATGCACTGATTCCAGTAGCACCGAAGTTCAGCAAATTGAATTTACCTATTTTGACTTAGGCCCAACCATTGAAATATGCGATGGCGAATCCATTGAATTAATAATACCTGAGAATGGCTTATGGAGCACAGGTGCATTAAGTGATGTGCTTTTGGTAACTACTGAAAACATGTATGAAGTAGTGGTTACGGAAGGTCCGTGTTCTGTTTCTGATTCAGTATATGTGCAGGTTTTGCCCTTGCCAGTTGCGGAGTTGGGTGGCGATGTGTTGAGCTGTCTCGATGTTCCAGTTACCCTATCAGCATTGCATCCTGCCAATGACGAATACGAATGGAACACAGGTGAAAATGGTCCGAACATTATTGCACTTGAAAGCGATATGTACTATGTAGTTACCTCCAATGAGTGCGGTGAAGCAAGCGATTCTGTTTTCGTAGAATACGAAGACTGCACATTTAGCATTTTTATTCCCAATGCTTTTACTCCAGACAATGACGGCATTAATGACGTATGGAAGTGCAGCACCTACAACCTTAAGCGGTTTGATCTAAAGATATACAACCGCTGGGGAGATGTGCTATTTGCCACCACTGATCCTGAAGAGGCATGGACGGGCGAAGCGGATAATGGCGAATACTACGTAAGAGATGGAGTGTACTTCTATCGAATAGAATATGAAAGTGTGAAGAGAAATGTGGGTGACCGAGTGGGGCACATTACCCATGTGAGATAGCTTTAATCAGCACGTTCTTTAAACACATACACATCTTCATTATCACGTTTCATGTAGTAAGTCTCACGAGCAAATTTTTCGAGCATCTTTTTACTACTTGAAAGTTCAGCTAGCGAAGTCAGTGCTTTCTCATTGCTCTCTTCCAATTCTTTTGCTTCTGCTTTCAGCGCATTTACTTCGCGCTGCGAACGAATGATGTAAAACAAATCAATATCGTTGAACAAGCAAATCCAAAGCAGGAAGAATCCTACAGCTAAAATGTATTTATTGCGAAGGAATTTTGGAACGCTCTTTTTCATCACTTCAAAAATGAATGAGCTCTAAGGAATAAATTCTAAAGAAATACATCCATTCTTCACAAAGGCGTGTGAAGTGTTTTGATTGACTAGCTCACCTTTGTCTGAACGCCTTATTGATGGCCTCTGTCCGATTGTCCACTTGTAGTTTTTCGTAGATGTTGTGGATATGAATGTGCACGGTGCCTTTGGACAACGAGAGTTTCTCAGCAATCTCTTTATAAAGCAAACCTTGAGAAAGTAGTTCAAGCACTTCGCGCTCACGTTTTGTAAGCACATCTGCTTCCTTTGAAAACTTGGGCTGAGAGAAATAAGCTACCACTTGTCTTGCAACGCTCAGACTCATGGGCGAGCCTCCGTTACATACGTCTGCAATGCTTTCCAGCAGTTTGGCAGGCGAGGTACTCTTGAGCAGATAGCCTGTTGCACCAGCACTTAATGCATCAAATATTTTCTGCTCATCTTCATATACCGTGCATACTATAAATTGTGTTTTTGGCCGTTGCGGTTTTACCTTACTGATGTATTCAATACCCGAAATGCCTGGTAAATTGACATCGACCATAAAGACAGTCACCGCCTCATTTGACGAATCATTCAGCGCATCCTCTGCGCAGCGGTATGCATAATTGCATGCGTATCCATTGGCATCGTTTATTAGCAACTGCCATGAATCGCGTATGTCATCTATATCTTCAATAATCGCTACTTGAATGCTTTCCATTTGTTGTCCAAAGAAATACCTATTGCTGAATTGATTTCTATAGTTTTTGGTCTATGCAAGCGGAACGCTAAATGTGATATGTGTTCCGTTGTTGTTCTCTATATTAAAGATGCCTTTTAAGTTATTTATTCGCTTCTTCATTCCCTGAATCCCCTGCGATCCGATTCTTGCTTTGCTTACGTCTATTCCAATTCCATTATCACATATTACAGCCATTAACTTGCTGTTCTCTGCAGTGAATGAAATAGTCACCTCAGAAGCATTGGCATATTTGACTGTGTTGTTTAGAATTTCTTTTATCACCAGAAAAACATCTCTTCTCATTTCACCTGTAACTATAGACGCTGCATTTTCAATTTTGCTTTCAAATTGTATTCTGATATTGGCTTCATCTAGAAATTGAGCTGCGTAGGCCCGTGTATATGCAACAAGGTTATGAATTGTGTCATTTGCAGGATTCATCGCCCAGATGATCTCACTCATTTTAGATACTAGTTCATTGGATTTGCCAGAAATTTTCTCAAGGTCTTTTTGTTCTTCAATAGTGTGGGCCTTGCGCAATGCTACCTCACTTAGAAGCTTGATGCTGGTGAGGCCGCTGCCAAGGTCATCGTGCATGTCACTTGCTATGCGCGAGCGTTCATGCTCACGCATCTGCACTAGTTCTAACTCCTTTTGCTTTTGCGCTGCAACTAGTTCTTGCGAGTTCAGCCTCTGCCGCTGAAAGAAGAGAACAATAAGCACAACAAAAAAAATGGCCGCACCAATGAGCAGTGAACCCCGCTGTCTTGTTCGCGATTTTTGTTTTTCTAGTTCAAGACTTTTGCCTAACAATTCCCGCTCGCTTTTTTCAGCTTTGTATTTTACTTCCAGTTCATTTATGTTGTTCTCGATGCCCTCATTCGCAACGGAGTCAGCATACTCATAGTGCAGTTTCAGATTGGCCAGTGCATTCTCAAAATCTCCTTTCACTTCATAGATACTGGATTTCTCTTTATAGATAGCACTAAGACGTTCTTTTTCGCCTATCTGTTTTGCTAGGTTTTCCGCTTCATTCAGGCTTGTTAGGCTTTCATCATATCGTTTAAGGTATTGGAGCGCACTACCTTTTGCCTGCAGCATCAGCATCTTATAACGTGCGGAGTTTAGCACCATCACTATACTATCGCAAGCCTCCAAATTTCGCAGCGCCTCATCATATTTCTTTTGTCCAATCAAAACATCAGTCATGTTGATACGAGATATGACAATGCCCTCATAATCTTCCAACTCTTCTGAAATTTTCAAGGCTTCTTCATAACGTGTCAATGCTTTTTCATATTGTAGAAAGCGCACATCCAAAATTCCAAGGTTGAGTTGCGCTGAGGCAATACCGCTTTTGCGACCGCGTGCACGATGAATAAATAAGGCCTTCTCGCCATACTCATATGCCTTTTCATTTTGACCAAGCCCCTTAAACACACTACCTAGATTGTTGTAGAATGCGGTGTACATAACGCTGTCTTTTAACTCATCTACAATCTTCAGCCCTTTCAAGTACCATTCTATAGACTGCTCGTAGTTGCGTCTGAACTGCTCCGAAACACCCAATGAGTGATACTTACGAGCAAGCTCTCTCCTCAATCCATGCTTTTCACAAAGGTCAACAGCACGAAAAAGAATGCTGTCTTTTTCATCCAAACGATCGAGTATCTCAAGCGGATAGGCAACTGCATTCGCATATCTGCAATACCCAATCGGGTAGCCAAGCGCCTCACTCAGGTCGCGTGCCTTCTCGTAAATAATGATGGCAGAATCAGGTTGGGTCATTTCATACTCCATTCCCAAATCCAAATAATGGAGCACCTTGAGGGTATCGTTGGGCCTTGATTCTATCAATTGCCATAAGCTGTCCTGCAAGGAAAGCTGAGCATTGGCAGCCATGAAGGATGCAACAAGTGAGAGAGTGGCAAATATTTTTTTCGACAACGACATGGGTTCAAATGTGTGAAGTTGGGCCAGAATGTTGCCATCAAATATGCAGTGTTTCATTTTTCATTTAACACTTTTGTAATGCAACCGTAGGTTTCTTTTGCACCTCCTAAAAAAAACACGATTAAAAAAATGAAAAGAACGATTTTGATTTTGAGTGCTCTAGTGCTATCAGTAAGTGTATGCACTGCACAAGAGAAAACCAAGAAGGATAAGAAAAAGAAAGATCAGGCGGGTGCCGTTGCATCTGCAACGCAAGGTCTTACCAATCACAAAGACAGTGTGTCTTATGCACTTGGTATTTCAATGGCGGAAACGCTAAAGAAAAGTGGCGTGACTGACTTCAATCAGGAAGTATTTGTGAATGCAATAAAAGCACAGCTTGCTGGAACAGCTACCATGACAACTCAGAATGCAGATAAACTTTATAAGGATGAACAAAAACGCATCACTGAAGAAAAAAATGCAGCGAATAAGAAGTTGGGAGAAGATTATTTAGAAAAGAATAAAACCAAAGCAGGAATTATCACCACTGCTTCAGGCTTGCAATACAAAGTGACGCAGGAAGGTACTGGCAACTCGCCTTTAGCTACTGACAAAGTAACTGTTCATTATCATGGTTTATTGATTGATGGCACTGTGTTCGACAGTTCAATTGATCGCGGACAGCCTGCAACCTTTGGTTTAAATCAAGTAATACCCGGTTGGACAGAAGGATTACAAACCATGAAAGAAGGTGGCAAAACCACTTTCTACATTCCGTCAGCATTGGCATATGGTGCAAGGGGACAAGGTAAAATAGGCGCTAATAGCACTCTCATCTTTGATGTGGAATTGATAACTGTGGAGAAAGTGGAAGCACCAAAACCAAAAGCACCTGCTTCGCAGCAAGAAATAAAAATAAAAGAGAGCATGGAATCTATGAAGGATGACGTAGCGGTTCCACCTTCTCCTGAACCGGGACAATCATCTGATGAGATTGTGTCAATGTGTGAGCAGATGCCGGCATATCCAGGTGGAAATGATAACTTGAACAAGGATATTGCCAATGGCATTACCTATCCTAAAACGGCTAAGGACGCAGGCAAGGAAGGAATGGTCTTGATTGAGTTTGTGGTGGAGAAAGATGGCAGGGCTGCTGGTCACAAAGTACTTCGTGAAATTGCAGGGGCTCCCGAACTAGGGCAAGAAGCCCTGCGAGTAGTAAAAACTTTGAAAAATTTTACTCCTGGTATGCAAAATGGCAAACCGGTGCGTGTGAAATTCACTTTACCAGTGAAGTTCTCACTTCAAAATTGATTGAATTCGATTCACAAAAAAGTCGCTCCCTAACTGGAGCGACTTTTTTTATGTCAGTTTTTTTTTATCGCAGAATTACTTATTCATCACGAAGTATAGTCAGGTTTCCTTCTCGCTGAAACACTTGCCCATCATAACCCTCACCTCGCATCACATAGTAGTAAGTACCTGCTGAAAGATCGCTGCTCGGATTCCATTTTCCGCCAGGCGTGTCTATGCTGCCTACCTCTTTGCCCCAGCGGTTAAAGATTTTTACACTCAGTGTTTCAAAGTAGGTCGACTCTATGAAGAATGCTTCATTGCCATCCTTTCCGTTAGGTGTTATCACGTTTGGTATGGTAAACAATTCAGCAGGTAGATATACAAATACACTTTGTGTGCTCACATCAAAACAGTCGCCTGTCCATGCGGTAAGGGTGATGATGTAGGTACCCGTTTCATAAATCTGCGTGGGTGTTTCATCTATATCCACATCATTCAGTGTGGTGCCATTGCCAAAGTCCCAGTCGAATGTGCTGCCAGTACTTTGATTGTTAAACACTACCCCTAAAGGCGACAAACCTTCATCGGGGTTGGTGTTGAAAATGGAGTTCACGATGATAACATTCACCGTGGCAGTTGCCGAACCAGCGCAGCCATTGGCATCTACACCTGTAACTGTATATGTGGTGGTAGTGCTTGGAGTTGCTGTTGGATTTTCAGTATTCGCCCCAGTCAGACTTCCTGATGGTGTCCACGTCATGGTCGTCAATCCGTCTGCGTTCAATTGCAGACTCTCACCTTGGCAGATGGGATTATCGCCAACCACATTTGCTGTTACCACTGGGCTGGGATTTACAACTACTTGCACTTGATCAGTGTCCACGCAGCCATTGGCATCCGTGCCTGTTACTGTGTAAGTAACAGTGCTGTTGGGCGATGCATTTGGATTGGCCACCGATGCAGACGAAAGCCCTGTAGAAGGAGACCAAGAATAATTCTGAGCACCACTTGCACCAAGTTGCACTGTGGCATCTTCGCATATTTCTTCATCTGCGCCAGCATTTACAGTTGGTAACGCACTTACAGTCATCGTTTCCGAATCGCTTGACTCACAAATACCAGGTACGGTGTAGGTAATTACAAATGTGCCTATACCCGCCTCAGCCGGACTGAACACACCATCGGCATCCATGCCAGTGCCGCTCCATTCGCCACCACCTACGTCTACTGCAAGTTGGTATGGTGCCGCATCAATACAAAAGGAAGTTTGTCCAAAAAAGATGGTGACAGCAGGCACCCCTTGCACTTCTAAATCTAGGCTTCCTGTCACAGGGCAAATGCCTTCCAACAAATACGTAATTGTATGTACACCAGCGCCTGCGACATTAGGGTCAAACATTCCCGCATTCTCATCCACTATTCCATCACCACTCCAATTGCCACCAGCAGACTCTGCTGTTAACTGAACCAATCCGCTTCCAAGACACAACACGCCCACTGGAGTTATGCTGGTTGTTCCAGGCTCACCAACACTCAATGTTATGCTAGCTGAAACCGAACATGCAGAATTGGGTGTATAGGTTATAGTGTGATTACCTACGCCTGCTACTTCTGGATCAAAAGTGCCATCTGCTGAGTTGACAATGCCAGTGCCGCTCCATGTGCCGCCTGCAATGTTTGCTGTTAAAACAAACGGATCATTCAGCGTGCAATACTCCGTTGCAATAGGATTTATTTCTGCTATCTCGCCTGGTTGAAAGTCATAAAATTCGGTATCCGTATCAGTGCCGCCACAAACTGCACCCGGGCCAGTTCCGGTGAGGGTTAAGGTGAACTCGGTATCCACTGTTGGGCCAGGGTTCAGCATTATGTTAAGCGAGGTCGTGTTGTTAGGAATGATAAAGTCAGGCTCAGCCGTCCATATATATCCGTAGGTAAAGTTGATAGGAATGGCGGGTGGCGCTGGCACAGTAAAAGTAGATGCAGTTGCAGAGCTGCAAGAGTTGTCGTTGATGTTAGAACTGAAACCTGCTGGCGTTGTATAGGAATAAGTGACAGGAAAACCGCCTTCCGAAGTCCCTGAGAAAGTAAGGGTGGCATCAGTGAGTACGCCAAAATCCAATCCTACACAATCCCAAATTTGTACCGCCCAGCCGGCTTGTGAGGCATCGCAGCCATATATAGGTGCCCAATTGATGGCAGTGCTCAGAGCGCCATAACTGTCATAAGTTCCAGTGAGCGGCACAGCAGCAGTGCATACATCGAAATTGGGCGATGCTGCAGTTGTAAAACATAGATTGCTGATATTGTTTCCGCCATTGCAAACGCCAGGGCTTGGAGCTAGAGTAACATCCGGACTGCCGCACGAAGAAGGCCCGCGCAGATGAAATGCAAGATCGGAAACAAACGTATGGGTACCCGTAAAACAAACTGTGATAGTCGTAGTGGCATCTACTATCAAGGCCGCATCGGGGTCCACTGCAAGTGAGGGTGGATTGTAGTAGGGAGTAATGCTACCGTTGGTTACTTGGCCCACTAAATTCACAGTCGTACATCCAGAAGGTATTGCATTCACATTTACACTTGGGTTGGTAACGAAGCGCACTACCCAAACAATGTAGATGCCAACCACCACACCATCAGCATCAGTTATAGAGCATCTGTAACCACCTGCCTGCGTACCATTTAGTGCACTTGACAACACATTCAGTTCAGTGCTCAACGCATTCCAACTATTGCCAATCGAGTTGAAATTTTGCCATGTGAAATCCCATGGTGAAGTGCCACCAGGAGGCACCGCAAGCAAATTAGCCAATTGACCCGAACAGATAAAAAACAAACTGTCATTGGGCAAACCATTGGTGTAAGAAGTAGTGTCTGCATATGCCGAATTTGTGCAAGAAATTTGCGCCTTTACACCGCATGTGAAGCAGCAAACACAGATGACGATTAGAATTTTTTTCATAACGAATGCATTGCCCGAAGGCGTTAAGGTTCCTTAAGATATTTTTTCTCAGAGATGGAAGTAAGCAAAGAATTGCTCCAAACTCATCGGTGCAGAAGCACCCGTTTCTAGTTGTACTGCAAATGTGTCAATGCCCATTTGGTAGCAAAGCTTCGACCATACATTGCGCTCGTTGTAGGCAGGAGTTAAGCTCAATGTTACTTGGGTATCGTTCACCACTAGCTGCATAAGACTGGCATTAGCAACTGCCCAAGTAGTCAGCGAATTCAGTTCTGCTTCTGTCAGTTTCTCACTCAGTGTAAAGTGGGTAATGACATGGCCATCCGTCACCGTTTTAAGGTCACTGTCAGCAGCAATAGTGGCAGTGCGTTGGCTTATAGCCAAACTTACCGCAAATAGCAAAGCAGAGGAAAGTAAAATTTTGAGCATCGTAAGATTTATAATTAAGGTTTAAACTGGCACAACCGGCAAATCAGCAACAGTGAAGCAGCAAATATGAGAATAGTTGGATGACTTCAAGTGGTTTTGTCAAAATGCTACTGCACACAATACTCGAGCGTGTGCAAAGCACAGGCAGAAATTGAGCAAAATGATATAGGTGTTCAAGTAGAATTTGTTGCAGTAATTAAAGCCATAGCTATCGAACATGAGGATGGCCCTGTAGAATACCGGAACGAGTTCGGCTTGAACGGCTGCGGGTGGGATACGGAATCAATAGTTGTCATAGGGGGCCTGAAGCAAGATTTCCTTTTCCTTTGCCCCGCACAATGAAAAAGACCATCCTCTTCTACGGCATCGCCCTTGCGGCACTCATCCTCCGTCTGGTCGAGTTTTACATCTGTGCAGTAGCGCTTCTCTTCACCGCCCTTGGCATTTTGGGGGGCGCACGCCTTACGCGCTAAAAAGTCATCATACAGAATTCATCCCCCCAGCCGATGCATTTACCTTCAACCAAAACGAACTGGATCGCCTCGACATCAGCAAGCGCGAACATGAAGTGATCCACCTGATGGCCAATGGTCTTAGTAACCAAGAAATAGCTGACCACCTCTTCGTTTCTCTGAACCCGATAAAGACCCACAGCGCTAACCTCTTTGTAAAACTGGATGCAAATCGCATAACACAGGCCGTCTTCCGCGGCAAAGAGCTGGGCCTCATCCCTTAGCACCACAACCTCCAACTTACAGGTGATTTGCCCTTTATTTGTGCAAATCATCCTTTCGGGCGAATGAAACAGTGCAACGAATTGCACTCATTTGCCTCACAGAAACAAAAACACAATACAATGAAAAAAGCAGCTCTAATAATTATTGCATTAGCCATGTCATTCTGTTTTGGCTTCGCTTTCAAATCAATCACCACAAACAATTTTTACGACAACACCAAAATGAAAAGAGTAACAAGCATTGGCGGAATCTTTTTTAAATGCCAAGACCCTGGCAAAATGAGAGAGTGGTACAAAACACACCTTGGTTTGAACACCAACGAATACGGGACAGTGTTCGAATGGAGGCAAGCCACCGACTCTACCAAAAAGGGTTTTTCACAATGGAGTCCGTTCAAAGAAACCACCAAATACTTTGAACCTTCCACAAAGGATTTCATGATAAACTACCGTGTTGAAAACCTGGAAGCACTGGTGGAAGAACTAAAAAAAGAGGGAGTAACCATTACCGATACCATTGAATCATACGACTACGGAAAGTTTGTCCACATCATGGATATTGAAGGAAATAAAATAGAATTGTGGGAACCGAATGACATTGAATATGAAAAATTGGGAAACGAAATCGGAAGCGAGACAACTAAATAACAAGCCCCTGCAAGAAACACGCACAACACCACGAAACAATTACTTACATAAAAACTTCAGTCAACAAAAAACCCTGATGCATCCGCATCAGGGTTTTTCACTATTCTTTTCAGAAAGTTCCTTAAGCAGGAATAACTGAAACGTAAGACTTGTTGTCCTTCTTCTTTCTGTATTCTACTTTGCCATCAGCAAGGGCAAACAATGTGTGGTCTTTACCAAGACCCACATTCAACCCCGGATTGTGGCGCGTGCCACGCTGACGAACAATGATGTTACCAGCGATACAAACTTGTCCGCCATACAACTTAATGCCTAGGCGTTTACTGTGTGACTCGCGGCCGTTCTTTACTTTACCTTCACCTTTCTTGTGTGCCATTTTGTTACTGAGGTTTTAAGGGGTTATCCTATTTTTTCGATTTTCAGTTCTGTCAGATAAGCACGGAAACCGTTCTTCTTCTGATATCCCTTTCTGCGTTTCTTTTTATAGACGATTACTTTATCGCCTTTCAGGTGCTTCACCACACTGGCGGTCACCTTACTTCCTTCTATAGCCGGGGCACCAACAGTTACTTTGCCACCGTCTTCGATCAATAGAACTCGGTCGAAATCAACCTTTGCTCCTTCATCGTTTTGCAGACGGTTCACATAGATCTGCTGATCTTTTTGTACTTTGTACTGATGCCCTGCTATTTCTACAATAGCGTACATGTTGTTTGGTTTTAATTTGTTTTTCTCAAATAATTTTGAGGGCCGCAAATATAGAAGCCTTTCCATTGCTACCAAGCCCGATAGAAAAAATTATGCAGACTATGCCTTTTTGCGGGTGTTTACAAGATAAACTCCCGCAATAATAACCGCTGCGCACGCAATGTGCTTGAGAGTAATAGCCTCATCATTGCCCACACCCCAACCAACAGCGACCAACGGCATAAGGTAAGCAACCGAAGAGGCAAACAGCGCCCCCGTGTCCTGCGCCAGTCGGAAGTATAGAAAGCTCGCAACAGCAGTTCCCAAACATGCCAGTATGATGATATAGCCCAGCGAAGCCCAACCCGCTGGATTCTGAGCTGGCACCAAGTGAGCGCCTGAATAGAATACATACATTGAACATGGAATGGCAGTCATGAGCAGTGCAAGTGCAGAAATGTGAAGTGAATTCATGTGAGCCAATCGAGCAGGAATTACATTGACGCTCAAGCCATAGCAGAGGGTGGCCAATACTATCAGCATTGCATAAGGCCAGTCGTTGTTACCCTCCATTTGCTTAAGGGCAATAAGCATGGCAGCGCCAATGAAACCTACAACTACGCCCATCATTTGCGCAGCTGAAAAGGTTTTTTTGAAAATGAATAAGCCAACCAGTAACGTGAACAGAGGTGTGAGAGCATTCAGTATACCAGCAATACCACTCAATAAATGACCTTGGGCATAAGTGAAAAGAAATGCGGGTATTCCGCTTCCTATCATTCCAACAACTGCCAACCATTTCCAATCCCCCACTTTTATCTTTCGGAGGGCAGTGATAGCAACAGGAAGAAGGCAAAGGCCTGCAATACTCAAGCGCAGTGCAGCTACTTGTTCAGGTGTGTATACCGGATTTTTATTTTCATCCACCAAGCCATGGTGCATGAGTATGAAGGAGCTGCCCCAAGTAAGCGCTAGAATAAGCAAAAGCAGATAATGGAAGAGTTTTGGCCTATTCAAATGAAGGGTGGAGAAATTTTGGCCAAACTTAACTTTAGAGTTCATCTGTAACACTTTTACATTTGAACCGTCTTTCAGCAGACATTAAAACCCTAATCGGAATGAAAAAAATTCTTTTGCCTCTTGCAGCTGTCTCCTTATTCGCATTCTCCTGCAGCAATCAAAGCGCCAACACGGATGCGGCTTCTGTTCCAGTTGTTAGGAAAGAAATGAATTCGGAAGTAGTAAAGACTGTCGCTAACCTAAGCATAGAAGGTATGACGTGCAGCAGCGGATGTGGTGGTAAAATTCAACAAGAGCTTCGCGCGCTGAAAGGTGTGACTTCCACCGACCTTGATTACGCAGACAACAGAACGGCAAACACGGTTTCTGTAGAATTCATTCCAGGACAGATTTCAGAACAGGAAATGATAATGTGTGTTGGAGGCATAAGCGATGGCAGTTACAAGGTGAAATCAGTAGAAATAGTTCAGTACAAAGGTCTTCAGGGAACTGGAGGCGGAACGGTCAGCGATGCTGATTTGCGCACCAACGAACTAGGAAAGGTTTTCCAATTGCTCAACTTGCTGCAATCGCTTACAAAAATTGTGGAATAAGCAAATCGAAATAGAATTGCTGAAAGCGTCATCCGGTGGGTGACGCTTTTTTTTTTGCAAGAATGTTGGATTAGCGCCTCACGACTTTCTCGCTCACCACCAACTCGCCAGTCGCAGTGAATGCACTGAGTGAATAAAGTCCTGCCGGCAAAAAAGAAGTATTCCACTGAACCATTCCGTTGCTGGCAGAGGCAGCAAACCGCTGCTGCATTACCATGCGGCCTGTGATGTCTGTGAGTTTTACATCAATGAGTTGTTCGGAAGAACTCATGATGCCAAGGTTAAGAATATCTTCCACGGGGTTGGGTGAAATGCTAACTATTGCTTCACGCGTTATGGCAATTATTTCAGAGCGTTCCGAAGCACCATTGTAGTCAACCTGCTTTAGCTGATAGTAACTCGTAAGTGCATTTGGGCTGCGATCATTAAATGCATATTCGTTGGTAGTGAAGTTGGTACCGTTGCCCTGCACCTCGCCTATTTTTTCAAAATGAATCGCGTCTACACTTCGCAAAACTTCGAAATGCGAATTGTTCAATTCACTTTTGGTGTCCCACTGCAATACATTTTGCAGCCCCTGGGCTTCACCCGTGAACTGGTTGAACTCGACAGGTAACATGATGTTGCAATTGAGAATAACCCCGCTCAAACTCCAGTCGAAAACGAAGGGTGTGGTACTCACCGAAAAATTGTCGAGACACATGAAGTAATACCCATTCACATCGCCTGCTGCTACAGTAATAGGAGCTACCCAAGCATCCCCTCCGGCACCTTCGCTTACGTCAACTGCTCCGTTGCCGAGGCCAGTTGGCGCATATAACCCACTAAATGAGCAGCGCAACGGTGGACCCGGTGGAGGACATGTGGGCGATGTCATGGGTCCCCAGATGGCAAAGTCATAATCCACAATAGGTGTAGGATTTATCGTAAAACTTATTGTGCCTGCGGTGGTAGGTTGAAACACATACCAGGACGATTGATTTTCTGCTCCGGCAAGGCAGCCCTGATTTGCAGGATCTAAGTCTTCTAGTAAACCAGTGCCGGAAGAGTTTCCGCCAAACTGTGTGTCAGTGCAAATGGTAATAGAACCAGAACAATCCTGTGGGCCCGGGACGTATGGATTGCATGCAATGCTTAGTTCAAATCCGCCTTCTTCGAAGTAGCCGTGAACAAGTATGTAGTACGTGGTTCCAGCAAAGGAAGGAAAAGTGACTTCGGATTGTGTGCCACAAAAATCATCATTCGTATCCATACAGTTAAGCGCAGTGCAGTCGCCACTGAATACGCTTATTTGAGTATCAAAAGCAGATGAGCAAAGGCTGGCGGTAATAAGGTCACCATTGCCCACTATGGAATACCAAACACCACCTGACACACTAAATCCGCATCCTGCAGGAATTAGATCTGTATTGTAAC
This sequence comes from Flavobacteriales bacterium, assembly GCA_031414655.1. GTDB lineage: Bacteria > Bacteroidota > Bacteroidia > Flavobacteriales_D > Sanyastnellaceae > JANNVZ01. Next base: position 382,353 of record JANNVZ010000013.1, on the reverse strand, counting down.
CAACGGTGCTGCCTGTAACGGTTTCACCACAGCTAACAGGCACCGCGCCAGAGCATGGGTCGTTTGCAGTTTCTGTATAACAGTCCACTATCATTTCGAAAGGACCACTGTAGTTAGCCCAGCCATGCACCTGCACGTAATAAAGGACACCATTGACAGTGGGGAAAGTGACGTAAGAAGCCAATCCACAGGGGAAAGCATCATCATTGTAAGCGTAGCAAATCAGGCCATTGCAATCGCCCGTATAAACGGATATCTGTGTGTCGTAACCTGATGCACACAAGTCGAGAATATACGTTGCTCCATCGCCTACAATGGTATACCACAAACCCGGAGAAGCCGCAGAGCCGCAGCCCGCAGGTATGGCATCAGGGGCTGCACCGATTGTGCTGCCAATTACAATTGTTCCGCAGGATATTGGCTCAGCACCCGAACATGGATCGTTGGCAGGGGGCATGGAAGTGCCGCAAGCGTTGGTTTGAGTGACATTTAGTGTGGAACTCGCACCAGAATTCGAGCAAAAGTACCTGTCCACCAATACACGCACTGTTCCAGTGAAAGAGGCTAACCAGGTAATAGTGGATTGCCAACCACATCCATCATCGTTATAGCCAAGGTAGCTGCCATCCGCATTGTTATACAATGTGATCTGAGTATCAAAATCAAAGTCTCCGCAGGTAGAAAAAGTGTAAATAGCACCCACACAAACATTCACCGTAACATATTGCCCGCCTTGAATGGCTGTGGACAAACTGCTGCCTGCACCGGTAGGATTTAACGCTGTAAGAAAAGTGTTGTCATTGCCGCATTGCCCAAAGGATTTCTCAGAACAAAAAATGCCGAATGCCAGCATCAACAAGAATGATATGTGAATGCTCACTTTCATTTTTCTTGAACGGTGACAACCCCTGAGTTGAGAACAACTGATTGGTACTCTTCGCTGAGCGCTGAGAATTCCTGTTTTGTGATCTTTACTTCCGCAATGCCTGAAGCAACAAACAAGGCGAAATCTTTGACGTACAGCAGAGCACTTTGAAAGGCCATTCCGGAGCGCTCGTAAACAACAGGATTTGTATCAATATTTGTAATATCCGCTATGTAAAATCCAGCATCATTCAGCGCATCAGCCAGCAGATTCAAGTCAACTTCAGTTTTAGTCGCTAGTTTGAATTGATTGGACTTATCAGTAAAAGATGAAAGCGAATCCGCAGTGAACTCACGGATAATAACCAGCGCCTCTTTGCCTTGGGTGGCGTCAATGTCGATAACACTTTTTAGGGTGTACCAATGCAATGGAACATGCTGCGCATAAGCAACAGTTGGTAGAATAGCTATAACTAGTAAAGCAAACTTTTTGGCTAAGTTCATTTTAGTAAAGGCAACAATCGTTAACCAAAAGTAGGGCTTCTTTCAGATAGTTAGCACATGTGCAGAAAAGTAGGCCCTTGAATAGAATTACTTCTTGTAAAAAAACATCACCAGCAAAGGAGTCAGCATCATCTCGCAGATGATGGCAATAAAGAGGGTGAGGCTGATGAGGAACCCGATATAGAATGTTCCGAGAAAATCAGAAAGTATAAGTGTAAGAAAACCACCGCTAAGTATGAGGGTGGTTACAATCATTGCCTTGCCAGTGGTGAGGAAGGTGCGCTTAACAGCGTAAAGCACATTCATGCCTTCACCCAGCAGCGAGCGCACACGGGCAAGAAAGTGAATAGTGTCATCAACGGCAATTCCGAATGCAATATTGAAAATAATAGAAGTAGAAACCTTGATGGGAATGCCGCAGAAACCCATGACACCGCCCACAATAACCAGAGGTATAAGATTTGGAATGATGGTGAGTATAATCATCTTCCATGATTTGTAAACAAGGCCCATAACAAGCCCAATTACACTTACAGAGAGAAGGAGATCCCACACCATGTTCTCCACCAACGACTTGTTGTTAAGGTCGATGAGATGCGCGGTACCAGTAACGTGATGCGTGAAATTTGTTTGCGTGTTGTTCGCTACGAATTCATTCAAGCGCACATTCAGTGAGTCGTAGTGTTTTCTTCCTGCATCGGCCACTTTGCCGCTCACACGAATCAATTTTTCTTCAGAATTGTAATAGAGCGAAGTAATCTTATTGAGATCTTTTCTGCGTAGAAATTTTTCAATCTTGCCTAACTCATATGCATCTGCGGGCACTACATAGAATTCTTGCTGCCCAGCATTCAATGCCTTGTTTGATGTCTTCACTATTTCCGAAAGCGAAATCAAACTGCCTACGCCATACTCTTTTCTTAAAAAGGCATCTATAGAATCCAAATCGGTAAGAAAGGAATTGGAAAATGCCTGTGTATCACTTTCAAGCTTGATAGCCATTTCAAAAGGACGGCATCCACTGAACTCGCGCTCCATGAAATTGAACTCCTGCTTGAGCAAATGGGTGTCGCGCAAGTCTTCCAGCATCTTATTGTCAACGTTTATGGTGGAAATGCCTAGGGCACTTAGCAGCAACACTGCAGCTCCTCCCATCATCACATACTTTTTTCTTTTCAGAATCCAGCGGAAAGAATTGTGCAGGCGTTTGGTCCAGAAATCTTCGCCCATTGCAAATACATAGAGGCGTTTTGGTTTTGCCAAAACCAGTATGGCCGGAAGCATTGTATAGGTGAGACCATATGCGAGCATTACACCCACTGAGGTATACACACCAAAGTCGCTGATGGGCTGAATATTGGAAAAAATAAGCGTGAGGAAACCGATAGCTGTTGTGAAGGCAGTTAAGAAGGTGGCAAGTCGGATGCTCCTAAAAGCATATCGAATAGCATCTATTTTTTCTCTGCCAGCGCGCAATTCTTGCATATACTTGGTGAGCACGTGCACACTGTCACTCATGCCTACCACGAACAATATGGTTGGCAACACGGTAAGCATTAGATCCAAATCCTTACCAATGATCCGTATAAAGGCAAGGGTCCACAAGATGCCCATCAATACTACAAGTGTGGGTATAATGACTCCCCAACCGCTGCGAAAAGCTAGGTAGAGAAAGATGGTAGTGAGCAGCAAACTGAGGCCAATAAACATCAGTAGCTCCTCTATCATCAATTCAACATAAAGCCTCTGGCCAAGAGCCCTACCTATTACGTGTGGCTTTTCAAAATGAAATCCATCCACTGCTTTCTGCACCGCACGCGACAGGTCATCGCATTTCTCTTTGGAGAGTTTTGCGGTGTGCTTCATATTGATGGCTACCGACTTGCAATCATCACTGATGAAAAGGCCAACAATACCCGGATTTGACTTTAACCTAAGCGAATCGATGGCGTAGTTCTCTGGCTCATTCCACCGCAACATGGGCATGGTGAACACCTGCCCCATTACAGGGTCTCGCTGATACTCCATCAGCTGAGTCGGACCAAGAACTTCCACAATGTCAGGTATAGTTTTGAGTAGGTTGCTCAAGCTATCTATCTGTGTCAAAAAGTCTTCTTGAAAAATCCCCTTTTCATTTTCGATCGCTACAATGAAGAAGTCATTATCAGTCTCAAATTTTTCGCGGTATTGGTAATAGAATTCTGTTTCCTCGTCTCCACGCGGAAAAAAAGCTTCGAAGTCGTAACTAAATTTTAAAGTAGAAATGAGATAAATACAACCAACTGTCAGCACAGCAATAGCTGAGAGAATAAGTAAGCTGGTTTTTCTTGTCATAAAATACCGCCTTGCAAGGCGTTCGCAAATCAACTACAAGGAGGCCGAATTGTTTTACTCAAGACGAATATTTATGAAATTAAATTGATTTAAGAACGAAGTATTCCCAATTGCAATAGCTTGTCGCTGGACACTTGCTTTCCTTTCCTGCTATCGGTCATATCAAACAATGGCGGCTCAACACCAAAGCTATTTGCCGCATTTGTATAGAATTCTAACCTTGCAGGATGTTGAGGACTTACCGCATTGTAAGTGCCAATGGTTTCACTAATCATCAATGACATGATGCTCAGTAGAGCATCATCTTGATAAGTAAGATTTACCGGTGCATAGGGTTTCTCAACATTCTTCTTGCCCGCAAGAAAAAGAATGGGATGCCTCTCCTGCCCTATCAGACCGCCAAATCTGAGAATGGTGAGGTGCGGAATCGTAGCGCGATAGATTTCCTCTAAGTGGAAAATGTGCGAGGAAGTATCAGCATCTTCTTCAGTCATCACTTTTTCCACGTCCGGATACACCGAAGTGGAGCTGCAATAGCACACTTGCGTTGCAGAAGACGAATGCACAAAGGCAGCGATGCGCTGGTGCAGACCCAAACTCTTTTCTTCTCCCAACCCTTTTAGTGGTGGCACTGTCACAATGACCACATCGGCTGCTTGAAGCGGATGCTGCGCAGTTGAATGCACTTCAGAAAAGAAATTGATAACATGAGTTTCGATACCCAGTGCCATCAGCTCTGCAGCTTTGTCGGTTGATGTCACAGAACCCATTACTTTGTTTCCTTCGGCCATAAGCCCCACCGCCAATGGTTTTCCCAGCCAACCTAATCCGATGATGGACACTTTTTTCATTGCAGTAAAACTAAATGCGTCACAGTTGGAACAATCATTGAATAGCTGTGAATAACCGAAAAGTATGCTCAAGACTCAACGAAAAGTTAAACCTACTTTAGCAACACAACCAACACGAAAATTTAGCGGTCTCCAAACGCAACCAATAATTGTAGTATGAATCAACACCTCAAGAAATTCCTGCCATTGCTCTGTTCGATGGCCATTTTCTCCAATGTCATTGCACAAGGCAACAAAGCAACAACTGCTGCAAAGCCCGCAGTTTCCTATTCCATAAGTGGTAAGATAAAAGGGCTGAAGGACACCACTATCTACTTGGCTAACTACTACGGCAAGCAAGTTTTTTATAACGATACTGTGCGGGTGGACAGCAAAGGCAATTTCAAATTTGAAGGCAAGCCCTTCAATGAATGTGGCAAGTACATGCTGCTTTTACCAAGTATGAAGCGTTTCGATTTCATTGTTGCGGATGAAAACATTGTGCTAGAAGCTGACACCAGTTGCAACCTTGACATCATCCGCGTGGTGGAGTCTGAAAACAATAAAATTTTCTTTGACTACATCCACTTCATCAACCAAAAAATAAAAATGCGCGGCCCTATAGACAAAGTGCTAACAGACACGCTGCTGACAGAGATTGACAAAGAACCCGCTCGCGAACAGCTAAAAAAACTCAACGATGAAGTGATTGCTTATCAAAAAGACTTGATAGCGAAACATCCAAACATGCTGGTGACAAAGCTCATAAAAATGACTTTGGATATAGAGATGCCTGAGCCGCCTGCTGCAATGACAGAGGATGAGAAAAAGAAATGGGCATACTACTACTACCGCAGCCACTATTGGGACAACTGCGACCTGAGCGACCCACGCATGGTGCGCGACCAAGCATTTCACAAATTGATAGAGAAATACGTTTCTCAGACTTTGCCTCAAATACCGGATACCATGACCTTTTTCGCGAAGCAGCTTATAGACAAGACCAAAGGCAGCGAAGACGGTTTCAAGTACATAGTGCATCATTTCACGTACCACTTCGAGACCAGCAAAATAATGTGCATGGACGAAGGCTTTGTGTTTATGGTAGATAACTATTACAGCAAAGGATTGTGCACATGGATGAAGGAAGATAAACTGAAAGCAATGAAGGAAAGTGCTGATGAAAAGCGTAACTGTTTATGCGGTGAGGTAGGCCCCAACATCATTCTGCCTGATGTGAATGACCAATGGCAAAGTATGTATGACCTAAACAGCAAATACACTTTGCTCGTTATATGGGAGGCAAGCTGTGGACACTGCAAAAAAGAAATTCCAAAACTGGCAGACCTCTATCACAAATGGAAAGACAAAGGACTGAAGGTATATGGTGTGCACAACAATATGGAAACCGACAAATGGAAGAAATTTTTGATTGAAAATAATATTGACTTCACCAATGTGGCTCGCAACCAATTCATCATGAACCAAGACAGTGCTACAAAACTCATATACGGTGGTAAGACAACGCTGCAAAGCCTTAACTACCATCAATACTGGGATGTGAACAGTACACCCAAAGTATTCCTGATGGACAAAGACCACAAGGTGATTGCAAAATCGCTGGGAGCTGAGCAGTTGGATGAGTTACTGCAACGACTGGAAAGTGGTGAAACGGACATAGCCCCTATAAAGGAAGTAGAATATGAAGAGGACGAAGAGGTGGATCCTTCAAAAACAAAGGGCAATACTCCAAAACCCCGAAACATGCAAAAGCCCGGCTCACAAGCCATTCCACCACCTGGTGCGCCACAGAAGTAACAACAAAAAAAATCATAACTAAAAAAGGACTGAGCAATCAAGTCCTTTTTTCATTTGCAGTCATGAGTAATCCGCTGAAAGAATCACTAAAAACTGTCTTAGTAAAGGGCGCGGTTGTGAAAGAAATTCGAGCCGTAGCTGCTCAGGCAGCAACTGATAAAAAAACCTACGACACACTGGTGGAGCTGGTGCAGGACACTAACGAAAGCACCCGAATGAAAAGTTCATGGGCGCTGGCAAAGGCCACAGAGGAACAGCCCGAATATGCTGATCAACACATTGATCTGCTGATGATGCTCATTGATTCAGAAAAAACGCAGGGTGTCGTGAGGGAAATTTTCAAGACACTCGCAGCTACCGTACTCCCCGAAAAACATGAAGGTAGTTTCATAGATGTTTGTTTCAGCATGCTTCGTTCTCCTGAAACCGACCTTGCAGTGAAGCATCATTCCAAAAGCGCGCTTTTCAACTACGTAAAGAAGTACCCTGAGCTGAAGACGGAACTTATAGAAGCGCTTTACACTGTGCTTGATGCTCACACGACACCATGGAAAGTGCAAGTGCTGAAGACGATTGATAAGTTAGAAAAGACACAGTAGCTCATCACGAGCATTCAAATTCGCAAAAAAATAGTCCCTCCAACTTCAAGCACTTTTTTTTAAATCATCATCGGTATTTGTTCAACCTAGATTCTAAGTCAAGGACAAAAAAACCGCCTATGCTTTGAATAGGCGGTTTTTATTTTTTATGACAGTATCAGCTTACTCAGCCGAAGGCTCTGGCGCTGGTGGAGGTGTGTCACCTTTTGGTTCCTTGGCTTTACTCTCTTTGGGAGATTTACCTTTTTCTACCTTCAACACTACTTTGCCTTCTTCCTTGTTGAAGCTTACAACAAGCGTGTCGCCAGGTTTCAGCGTTGCATTTATTATTTCTTCGGCTATTGGGTCTTCCAGGTATTTCTGTATTGCACGTTTCAGTGGACGGGCACCAAATTTTTCGTCATATCCTTTCTCCGCAATGTGCTCTTTGGCTTCGTCAGTCAGCTTGATGGTGTAGCCAAGGTCTGTAACACGGCTGAAAAGTTTTGCTAATTCGATGTCTATAATTTCGAATATGTGCTCTTTCTTAAGCGGGTTGAATACAATAAGATCGTCCACGCGATTCAGAAACTCTGGCGCGAATGCTTTACGCAATGCATTTTCAATTACGCCCTTTCTATCATCAGCCATCTGCGACTCTTTGTTGGCGGTGCCAAAGCCCACTCCTGTTCCGAAGTCTTGCAGCTGGCGCGCACCAATGTTGCTTGTCATGATGATAATGGCATTCTTGAAGTCAATTTTTCTTCCTAATGAATCGGTCATTTGGCCATCATCCAAAGCTTGCAGCAGCAGATTGAAGACATCAGGGTGAGCTTTCTCTACCTCGTCCAAAAGCACAATGCAATAAGGACGTCTGCGCACCTTCTCAGTGAGTTGTCCACCTTCCTCATAGCCGACATAGCCCGGAGGCGCGCCAATCAAGCGTGACACTGCGAATTTCTCCATGTACTCGCTCATGTCTATTCTTATCAATGCTTCTTCGCTATCAAAAAGATACTTCGCAAGTTCCTTAGCAAGTTGGGTTTTACCAACGCCAGTAGGACCTAGAAAAATGAATGATCCAATGGGGCGATTAGGATCCTTAAGACCCGCGCGATTCCGCTTGATGCTCTTCACCACCTTCTGCACCGCTTCGTCCTGGCCTATTACCTTTCCTTGCAACTCAACGTCCATCTTAGCTAAGCGGCCGCTTTCTTTTTCTGCTATGCGGGTTATAGGAATGCCGGTCATCATTGCTACCACTTCTTCCACATTGGCTTCAGTTACCGTAACTCGGTGGTTGCGAGTTTCTTCTTCCCACTTCTTCTTGGCAGCCTCCAGTTTCTCCTGCAGCTGGCGCTCTTTGTCGCGCAGTTTTGCAGCCTCTTCGTATTTCTGACTGCGCACCACGCGATTCTTATCCTCTTTCACATCCTCTATGCTCTTCTCTATATCAATGATCTCTTTCGGAACATTGATATTGTTCAAGTGAACTCGCGAGCCTACTTCGTCCAAAGCATCTATCGCCTTGTCGGGCAAGTGACGGTCGGTGATGTAGCGCGAGGTCAATTTCACGCAAGCCTCTATAGCCTCATCAGTGTAAGTAACACTGTGGTGCTCCTCATATTTATCTTTTATGTTGTTCAGAATCTGAATGGTTTCTTCCTTAGTGGTTGGATCCACTATCACTTTCTGAAATCTGCGCTCCAACGCGCCATCCTTTTCAATGTATTGGCGGTATTCATCCAAAGTGGTTGCACCGATGCATTGGATTTCGCCACGAGCTAATGCGGGTTTAAACATGTTGCTCGCATCCAGCGAACCGCTGGCACCGCCTGCTCCAACTATGGTGTGTATCTCATCTATGAAGAGAATGACATCCGGTGATTTCTCCAACTCATTCATCACCGCTTTCATACGCTCTTCAAATTGGCCGCGGTATTTAGTACCTGCAACCAACGATGCTATGTCAAGAGTTACTATTCGTTTTCCGAATAACACACGGCTCACTTTTTTCTGTATAATGCGCAGTGCAAGGCCTTCTGCAATGGCGCTTTTACCCACACCGGGTTCGCCTATAAGTATTGGGTTGTTCTTTTTTCTGCGGGATAGAATTTGAGAGACACGCTCTATTTCCTTTTCACGTCCAACGATAGGATCTAACTTTCCTTCTTCGCCCAGCTTAGTAAGATCGCGTCCGAAATTATCTAGCACTGGAGTTTTGCTTTTACTGTCTCCTTGCTTCTTCGGAGTACCACCGCCACCGCCTGTGAAGTTGCGATCATCGTCATCATCCTCTGCATTGCCTGGCATCTCGGCACGTGGCAAATCCTCTTTGGTCATAAGGCCTTTCATGTTCTCCAACTCCTCGCGCACACCGGCATAGTCTACACCGAATCCATTCAAATTGCGTGTAGCCACATTGTCCTGATCTTTCAGAATAGAAAGCAACAAGTGCTCAGTGCCTACCAATGCAGATTTGAATGACTTCGCTTCGAGGTACGTTATTTTTAGAATGCGTTCAGCTTGTTTTACTAAAGGTATCTGACCAGTATTGTTAATAGCTGCATGATTTGTTGTGGTGGCTTTTATCGAGCTCTCCACTTTTTTGCGCAATTGGGCCAAATCCACATCCAGTGTTCCAAGCACTTTCACTGCTACGCTTTCACCCTCGCGGATGAGGCCAAGCAGTAAGTGTTCCACTCCTATATAGTTGTGTCCAAGTCTCAGGGCTTCTTCGCGGCTGTAGGTTATTACATCCTTTACTTGTGGGGAAAATTTTGCTTCCATACTCATTGTATCGTCCTCCTATTTTTTATTGTCAGTTTGTTGGGCCAAAGTAGTTGGTCAAAAGTGTTCTCTCAAAATGCACACCCCTTTTTATGATGCACATTAATCATGACACATTGTCCAAATTTATCAGAGTGCTAAAGCATAACTCTTTTTAATGGTAATTGTTTTCAACACTGAAAAGTACGCTGTATTCGGCTTCTTGAATCAATTCTCACACCAAGCCTTTACAAATAAGTTTGGCTATACCCGGCCCTTCGTAGACAAAGCCTGTATAGACTTGCACAAGCGCAGCACCCGCGTCTAATTTTTCGCGAGCGTCTTTTGCATTGTGTATTCCTCCCACACCCATAACGGGAAATGCATTGTTGCTTTTTGAAACCAAATAGCGAATGACATAAGTGCTTCTATCCGTGACAGGTTTTCCGCTTAATCCGCCTGCGCCTATTTTTTGCAATTCTAATACGGATGTTTGCAAACCCTCTCTGGTAATGGTGGTATTGGTGGCTATCACTCCTGAAATTTTTGTTTCTATCACTATACTAATTATATCGTCCAGTTGCTCATCGGTAAGGTCTGGGGCTATTTTCAGCAGAATGGGTTTTTGTTGGGGCTTGTTTGCATTCAACTTCATCAAAGTAGAAAGTATTTCTGTCAGTGGGCCCTTCTCTTGCAAAGCACGCAGCCCCGGTGTGTTGGGTGATGAAACATTCACTACAAAATAGTCCACCGTGTCATACAAATCATTGAAGCAAAGGATGTAGTCCATTACGGCATCTTCATTCGCTGTCATTTTATTCTTCCCGATGTTGCCACCAATGATGATGTTGCTCTTTCTGCTGCGAAGCCTTGCTGCCGCTGCCTTCGCACCACCATTGTTAAAACCCATTCTGTTTATCAATGCCTCATCTTCGGGTAATCTAAACAGTCGTGGTTTATCATTTCCTGACTGGGCTACTGGAGTTACGGTTCCTATTTCTATAAAACCAAAACCGAGGCAATCCAACTCGTCTACCCATCTGGCATCCTTATCAAAACCTGCTGCCAAACCCACAGGATTCGAGAACTGCAAGCCAAATACATTGCGTTGCAGAGAAACATCGTTCACCTGAAAACTCTTTTTTATCAACCACGAAAAACCAGGTATGAAACACACCATGCGCAGCATATCCATAGCCAAGTAGTGAGCCCGCTCGGGAGAGAACAAAAAGAAAATCGGTTTTATGACGCGTTTGTACATGTGTTCAAATTATTTGAGCTCTCCACTCTCGAACATTTCGACAAGGTAATCGCTCCACTTGATGGTCTCCTTCGCCCATTCTATTCTCAGGGCAAGCTTGTCTTCATCACTCAACTGCCAAGCAACACCCAACTTGCGAATGTGTTGTGTGATGTACTGAATAATTACCGCAGCGGCCACAGATACATTTAAACTTTTCGTAAAACCATGCATTGGAATAGCCATGGTAACATCTGCATACTTCATGGCCACTTCGCTAGCTCCTGTTAGTTCTGTTCCTAAAACGATGGCGGTCCTTTTTGATAAATCCAAGTCCTGCAAAGTGACGGATGTTTGCTGCAATGAGGTCACAACAATTTGATAACCTTTATTTTTTAATGACTGAAAACAAACCTCTGAATTGTTCGATCCTTTGTTGTAACGTTGAATGGTTAGCCAGTCATTGGCGCCCTTTGCTATCCTTCTGTGATGCTGAAATGAATGCGCGTTCTCTATAATGTGTAAGTCCTGCACTCCCCATGCCTCTGCACTTCTAAGTATGGCACTTGAGTTTTGTGCTTGGTAGATGTCTTCCATTACCAAGGTGAAATAGCGTGTGCGATTGTTCAACACTTCGTCAAATAACTTGCGCTTGCGCTCTGAGAGGTGTTCACTTAGTATTTCATATAGCCGCTGGCTCATACACTTATTCGGATAGGACAAAGGTGTAAAAACAGAAGAGGCTGCCCGTTAGATAAAGGCAGCCTCTTCAATAATTTTTGTGGAGCAAGTGATTACTTCACTTTACCAGCCAACTCAGCACCTGCTTTGAAACGTACTACGTTTTTAGCTTTGATGCTGATCTCTTTGCCAGTTTGTGGGTTGCGACCTTTGCGTGCAGCACGCTTAGTAACGCTGAAAGAACCAAAACCAACAAGAGCTACACGGTCACCTTTCTTAAGTGCCTTTGTAGTAGTGTCGATAAAACCATCCAAAGCTTTCTTAGCATCAGCTTTAGAAAGTTTTGCGTTTGATGCGATCGCATCAATCAATTCTGCTTTGTTCATTTTGAGATTTGATTTATTTAGGGTTAAACATTGTGGCAAGCTGAATTACTTACCTGAGGCCAAATGTAGAGTGATCACTTTGCTGAAAACAAGGCTATGGGCGGAGAATCGTATGTTTTTGTTGAAAAAACGCAGTCATTGTTAACAAACTAGCGTTTTCAGAACCTGAAAAGCCCATTGATAGTGCGTTTTGTGCTCTTCAAACAGAACTTTACCAATAGGCAAGGCCTTTACTCTTTGTTACTTGAACGCTATTGCCTTCAGAATGGATTACAATTACATATTAAAATAATGTGCAAAGAGGTTTTGTGTTCAACCATACCGGTTGTTCTTTCGGCCACTTCAAAATTCAACTTCAATCAAACAACCATGAAAAAAATTTTACTCGTTCTCCTCAGTGTTATAACCCTCAGCGCAGGTGCCACAATTCATAACGTGGAAGTTGGCGGCAATCAGCAGATCACTCCTTACTTCTTGCCACAAAACCTGAACATATTAGAAGGCGATGAGATAATATGGACATGGGTGAGTGGGCAGCACAATCTGGAAACGACTAGTGCTCCAGACCCTTTTGATAGTGGCAGTCATACAGCACCATTTACATGGTCCAAAATCTTTACAGTGCCAGGTACTTACGACTACGAGTGCTCGCTCTTCAATCATGCTTCAACCCAATTCGGCACCATCATCGTGGGAACGAATAATGTTCAAGAAATACAACCAAGATTGTCAGTGGAGTTTACACTATTTCCAAATCCTGCCAATGACTTCGTAATACTTGAAAAGACTTGTATATGCCAAACAGATATACATATCTATGACCTCACCGGAAAAATGATTTTGTCCTTCAAAAATATTGCTGATCTAACCAAAAGAATTGACATCAACACCCTTACTTCGGGTATCTATTTTGTAGAGTTGAATGCAAATGGAAATATTTCAAGAAAGAGATTGATTGTGAAGTAGACTATTTTCATTACAAAAAAAGAAAGGTGATTGCGCGCAGCGGTCACCTTTTCTATTATTGCTCACTAATCAAAAAACCTTATAACAACTCCTTTACGTATGACGCAAAAATTCTTTCTCGCTGTGGCATTGCTGATCACCGCGCTAACTAGTAGCAGCCAATTCAAAGAAGTAGACATGAAGAATGGTCCAACATTCGACCCAAAAGGCAGCATCAGCGAATTCATTGGACAAAAAGACGATATCATCTACTACACCTCATGGAAAAAAGGCCCTTGGGTGGGCGGCATCAAAGCATCTACTCTCGCATCCAGCTTCGAGACTGAAATTGAATTGCCAGAACACAACGGAAAAGAAGTGAATTGGATAGGCACTTACTTTTTAGGTGGCGAATTGGTGATGTTTTGCACTGCTTACGACAAGAAAGCAGACTTAAAAACCCTGTTCGCTCAAAAGCTTAGCGACAAAGGAAGCAAAGAAGGCAAACTCATAAAGCTGGATGAGATAAGCGCTACCTCCAAAAGAAACTCTGGAAGTTTTACTTACGACATCAATGAGGAAACCGGGCGCGTGCTCATCTTCACCAATCCTCCATATGAGAAGTATTCGAAAGAAAAATTCAGCTTCAAAGTGCTGGACAAAGATTTGGAAGAAGTGTGGGCAACAGACCTTGAGCTGCCCTATCCTGACAAATATTTTACCACCAGCGATTTCATGATTGATGCCAATGACGTGCTTTACATGACCTGCACCTTCAATGAATTTGCCGAGACAAAAGCAGAAATGGGCCGCAAGCAAGCGAAGGAGGAAGCCAAAGAGCGCGGTGGCAATTGGTTTACCTACAAGCTGCTCAGCTACAACAACAAAGCTGACAAACTGAAAGAGTATGACATCGAATTGGAGAAAGGTCAAAGCATAGTCAGCTTCGACTACAACTTAGATGTGAATGGCAACATCAATGTAGCGGGCCTGTATGCCAATGGCAATGACAAAGCAGGTGGCGCCAATGGTGTTTACTTGGTAAAGATTGATCACACAAGCGGAAAAATAACCACCTCTAACATCAAGGAATTTGAGCAGAACATGGTGGAGGAATACCTGAAAGCGGCTTTGGGCGAAAAGAAAGGACAAAAGCAAGCAGACAAGGGCGAAGGCATTAGCTCTTTTGTGGTGAACGAGTTCATTAATAAGACCGATGGTGGCTTAATCATATCAGGTGAAACATACCGTCAATACACCGTTTGTACCACTGACAGCAAAGGAGTAACTCGATGCAATGAGCACTATGTATATGGTTTCATCATAGTGGTGAACGTATCTCCAAAGGGAGAAATCCTCTGGGTGTCGCACATACCCAAGTATCAGCACACCGTAAATGATGGAGGATTCTACTCATCGTATGCACTGATGGTGGAGGGTGAAAATATGTACTACGTCTTTAATGATAATGTGAAGAACTACGACCCGAAGAAGAAACCAACACGCGTGTATTCTATGACCTCTTCAAAGAAAGCGGTGACTACCATAGCTCGCATGGATATAGATGGCAAAGTGAAAAAAGAAGCAGATGCCAAGCTGCGCACTGAGAAAAAAATGCTGCGCCCGAAAGTGACCAAGTATGTAGCGGAAGATGATAAGCAAGTGGTGCTGGCCAAATGGGGCAAGAAGGAAAGTGTGGTGGAGATAAAAATTGATGAATAATTAGAAAATCACATTTACCTGAAGTCTGCTCGATTAGCTCGGGATGATAAATAGAGATGGCCGCGCTTCGCGCGGCCATCTCTATTTCTTGTGTTGTGCAACTACTCAAATTACCACAAACCATTTTTTTTGATTGCCGAAATCCCTCTACTCCTTGTTCCAAATAATTATCTGCCGATCATCACCACATGAAATCAACTTCTCATTTTGAAACAATATCTTGTTAACCGAATGCGAATGTCCTCCAGACTTCGCATCCAATCGTTGCAATGAATCAAACGATTGCGCATCCCAAATCTTGATCGTTTTATCGCGGCTTGCTGTTGCGCAAATGCTATGGCCAAATGCAATGGAATAGATAGCGTAATTATGCGCAGGTATTGAAAGCACACACTTGTATGCGTCTTTCATATTCCACACTTTTAAGTGTGCGTCTTTGCCGCCACTCAGCAAGACGGATTTTGTGGGATGCCATGCAACAGATGTCGCTCCTTCCTCATGCGCTGCAATTGTTTGCTGTTCGTTGAAGAAGTCTAAATCAAGAATGCGAACGCATCCATCGCCACAGGCAACAGCAATACTGTTTTCCTCAACATTCACTGCCAATTGTCGCAACTTCATATTGCAAAGTGGAATATTGCGCACCAACTCCAAAGTAGAAATATTCCACACAGAAAGAAAACCATCGCCACCTGCAACTATGAGTTGGCCGCGCTTTTGGTCCAATGCAAAATCATAAATACCATTGGTGTGCGTTGTAAAATACCGAAGCTCTTGTTTGCTTTCGGCATCAATCACATGAAGACCTCCTAAAGCATTTCCTATGAAAAGTTTCCCTGATTCTTGATCATACAAAATAGAATAAGCCGCTTGCTCCAACTTCACCACAAATGGCTCTTGCTTTTGGCTATTCGAATTCCACTCCACCACATGCTTGTCAGCCGATGCTGAAAAGAAAGTGTGTGGCTGACGGCCTTGCGCAAGGGCATAAACTGCCCCTGCATGCTCCGTAAACGAATCGTGTTTTGTATACTTCATAGCCTGCGGACGAAGGTAGTCGCAAGGGCATTCTATCTTTGACCACTTAAAACCCATTTTTGAAATGACACGCATTCTTCTTATAGCCATTTTTGCAGGACTGATATACATTATCTACCTACTGCGCAAGCAACAGAACAACAGGAACAACAATCAATATTGATTATCTGCACCACTCGCGCGAGGCGGTGTCTCGTGTGATTATGCGCTAAGTCTGCGACTTAGCAAACCATCAAAACCACCAACAAGAACTTAAGAATGGCCTCAATACCAAAAGGAACAAGAGACTTTGCTCCACCAGTGATGGTGAAGCGCAACTATATTTTTTCTACCGTCAGAAGAACTTTTGAGCGATATGGATACATGCCGCTGGAAACTCCTAGCATGGAGAATATTGAAACGTTGACCGGAAAGTATGGTGATGAAGGGGACAAATTGATTTTTAGAATTCTGGATAGTGGTGATTTTCTAAAGGAGTTGAACGATGAAGATTTGAAAACGCGAAGCCTTGGCACTATTTCAAAGAGCATCTCTGAAAAGGCTCTCCGCTACGATCTCACCGTACCCTTCGCGCGCTTTGTGGTAATGAATAGAAACGAAATCGCATTTCCATTCAAGCGTTATCAGATACAACCTGTGTGGCGTGCCGACAGACCACAGCGTGGCCGTTACCGCGAGTTTTATCAATGCGATGTGGATGTGGTAGGCAGCGACTCTTTGCTGAACGAAGTAGAACTCGTTCAGATTTTTGATGATGTGCTCACTGATTTGAAAATTCCGTCCGTAGTAAAACTCAACAACAGAAAAATACTGAGTGGCGTAGCAGAAGTAGCCGGTATAGCCGACCGCATGATGGAGATGACTATAGCCATTGACAAACTGGACAAGATTGGAGTAGATGGTGTGACCAAAGAATTGCGTGAGCGAAACTTTAGTGAAGAAGCTATTCAAAAAATATCCATCCTTTTTGCTTCTGCGGGAACCAACGATGAAAAACTGAATTCATTGAAGCAAATGCTGCAATCATCTGTCATAGGGTTGAAGGGCATCGAAGAATTGAATTTCATTTTCGATTATATCAAAACACTTGGACTGAAAACCGCAGTGCTCGAATTTGACACGACACTTGCGCGTGGACTCAACTATTACACCGGTGCCATCTTCGAAGTGAAAGTGCGCGACTTCAGCATGGGCAGCATTTGTGGCGGTGGTCGTTATGATGATCTGACAGGAATTTTTGGACTGCCAGGTGTATCAGGTGTCGGCATTTCATTTGGCGCTGATCGTATTTATGATGTGATGAGCGAACTGAAACTTTTCCCCGAAGAAAACGAAAGCATCACAAAAGTGTTGTTCCTAAACCTTGGAAAGGAGGAAGAAAAAGTGAGTATGAATTTGCTCCGTGCACTGAGGGATGCAGAAATTAACGCAGAGATTTATCCGGATGCAACGAAAAAAATTGACAAGCAATTCAAGTATGCAGATGACAAGAACATTCCATTTGTTGTAACCTTAACTGCTGATGACCTGAAGAACGGAACTCTGACCGTGAAGGATATAAAAAGTGGTGAGAAAAAGAGCATACTTCAGACTGAACTCAATGCCTTTGTGAAATGACTACCAAAGAATATCACCTCATGATTCAGCACGAGCATTGGGCCAACCAACTTGTGATAGAACCACTTCTCAAGTTGAATGAAATACCGGAGAAAGCGAAGAAGATTTTCGACCACATCATAGGTGCACAGCATATTTGGATTTCACGCATCAAGGGCGAAAGTCCCGTACTATCGGTTTGGCCAAACATTTTGGTTGAGCATTTAGCTTCGTTGGCCAAAGACAATTTCAACGCCCTGATTGAACTCACACAAGCGGAAGATCAACTAAAGCGAACCATATCCTATGTTAATACAAAAGGTGATGAGTTCAACAACTCCGTTTCTGAATTGATTATTCATCTTTGTCTGCATTCGCAGTACCATCGCGGGCAAGTGATTACACTCATTCGCGATTTGGTAGATACACCCGAACCAACAGATATGATTGCCTATCTCCGCACACATTGATGCCAACCTTCACAAAACTCAATCAAGATCACGTTCACTTTCTGCGCTCATTGGTGGGCGAAGATTCGTCTTTCATTGACAACGAAACTTTGATAGCCTATGGCAGAGATGAGACAGAAGACTTATCGTTCCCGCCTGATTTGGTTATGAAGCCAAAAACCGTTGAACATGTTTCGTCCATTCTGAAGTACTGCAACGAAAACAAAATAGCTGTTACAGCCATTGGCGCTCGCACCGGACTAAGTGGCGGTGCGTTGAGCGTACACGGAGGTGTTGGCCTCAGCATGGAAAAATTCAATCGCATCATTTCCATTGATGAATTAAATCAGCAAGTGACCACTGAGCCAGGTGTAATAACCCAAGTTTTACAAGAAGAAGTAGCTAGTAAAAACTTGTACTACGCTCCTGATCCCAGCAGCAAGGGCTCCTGTTTCATTGGAGGCAATCTGGCAGAAAATGCGGGTGGTCCGCATGCGGTGAAGTATGGAGTCACCAAAGACTTTGTATTGAATCTTGAAGTGGTTCTGGCCAATGGCGAAGTGATTTGGACTGGGGCCAACACACTAAAAAATTCAACCGGTTACAATCTGACCCAACTGATGGTGGGCAGTGAAGGCACTCTCGGCATTATCACAAAGGCAGTTTTGAAATTGCTGCCATTGCCTCAACACAACTTGCTGATGTTGGTTCCTTTTTATTCTGCAGAAAAAGCGTGCGAAGCAGTCAGTGCCATCTTCAGAGCAGGCATTACTCCCAGCGCTCTGGAATTTATGGAACGTGATGCAATCGACTGGGTGCTACGTTTTGTGGATGATGTGAAAGTGCCTATCGAAAAAGAAATACAAGCACACTTGCTGATAGAAGTTGATGGCAACCATATGGATTCAATCATGACGGATTGTGAAAAAATATCGGAGGTCGTTCAGCAATTTGAATGTGGTGAAATACTTTTTGCCGATGATGATGCACAGAAAGCACAACTGTGGAAACTGCGCAGAAAAGTAGCCGAGGCAGTAAAAAGCCACAGCGTTTACAAAGAAGAAGACACTGTAGTGCCGCGTTACGAACTTCCAAAACTGCTGAAAGGAGTGAAGGAAATAGGCAACAGATATGGATTTAAATCGGTGTGCTATGGACATGCAGGCGATGGCAATTTGCATGTGAACATTCTAAAAGGAGAATTGGATGACGCTACTTGGAATGAACAATTACCTCTTGCCATCACTGAAATATTCAAGTTGTGCGTTTTGTTGGGCGGCACGCTAAGTGGCGAACATGGAATAGGATTGGTGCAAAAAAATTACATGTCACTCGCCTTCAGCTCAGTAGAAATTGAATTGATGAGAGGTATCAAATCGATATTCGACCCCATGGGAATTCTTAACCCAGGTAAAGTTTTTCCTGACAAAAAATAAATCCACACTGTGAATCAACACATTAGCTGAAAGTACCTTCCAGAGCTACTTTCAGCGCTCACGATTGGTCGGGCATAGACCACTTTCGGCAGCATTCCAATCCAGTTGGCCGAATAAAATCTTTACATTAAAATAATGCTTGCGTAAGACTTAACGTTTCTTTTACCTTTCGCCCTGTATTTAGGTAGTGTACCGAATACACATTTAGAGTTAGTTGAGTTGAGCCTTCATGGCTCAAGACAATTACGATAGTTTTTAGTTTTTCAGTTTAAGCCATTGAGCCTCGCTAGCGTGCGGGGCTTTTTGGTTTTTAGGCAGTTCATCTTTCCTTAACTCTATAATTGAGTGGTAGCTGAAAAAAACCACATACAGTTTTGATAATTTTTATCAATTTCCATGAACGGAAAAATCACTGCATCACTCTGCACTTAGCTTGCTCTCGATATTTTCAAACTTTATCCAAACAGAAATCCAATGAAGAAAATTCTATTTGCATTTATTGCTTTTGCATGCACTTGCCCCATCATGGCCATTTCAGACCATATTCTGAAGGACAAAAAGAAAAAGGAAACCCCGAAAGAGGAGAAGAAGGACGAAGACAAGTACGGTGACATCACCAAGAAATGCACAAAGAGCGAAGGCTTGTTCACGATGTGGCGCGACACTACGAGCGGCAAACTATACCTTGAAGTGCGCGAAGATCAGTTGAACAAAGACTACATCTACTTCAACCATATAGCTGATGCGCCTGTGGAAGCCGGCTACTTCCGCGGTAGTTATGGCGATAGCAAAATCATTCGCTTTGCAAAGAACTTTGAGAAGCTGGATGTCATTCAGGACAATACCAGTTTCTATTATGACCCGAACAGCGAGTTGAGCAAAGCCAGCCAGGCCAACATCAACGACCCCATTCTGGCCAGCGAAAAAATAGAAGCGGTGAGCAAAGACAAAAAGACTTTTCTAATAGATGGCGATGCCGTTTTTATGTCTGAGAAATTTCAGATGATAAAATTTCCTTCTCCTCCGGGAGCGCCTCCAGGACTACTTGGTGGAATGAGCGCAGGTAAAACGCGTGTAGAGGCCATCAACAACTACCCGCAAAACACTGAGTTGACAGTTGCTTATGTGTATGAAAATTCTTCACCAACAATGAATACCGAGGCATTGGCTGATGCACGCAACATCACCATTAAGTATCAGCACACATTGCTTGAAGTACCTAAGAACAATTTCGCACCACGCTATGATGATCCTCGACTAGGCTACTTCACCACGCAAGTGAACGACATGACGAGCTTCAGTGTAACTCCTTGGCGTGATGTAATTCACCGTTGGAATCTGGAGAAGAAAGAACCCACTGCAAAACTGAGCGATCCAATAGAATCCATCATTTATTGGATTGAGAATACAACACCAAAAGACCTTCGTCCCATAATAAAAGAAGCGTGTGAACGCTGGAATGATGCCTTCAAAGCAGCTGGCTTTAGCAATGCAGTAGTATGCAAAGAGCAGCCAGACGATGCTACTTGGGATGCAGGAGATATTCGCTACAATGTGTTGCGCTGGACCTCTTCACCGGATCCGCCATTCGGTGGCTATGGCCCAAGTTTCGTAGATCCTCGCACTGGACAAATACTTGGTGCAGACATCATGCTGGAGTTTGTAGCCATTGTAAATAGAGTGAATGCCGAAAAGGTTTTCAAGACTGCGGGCTACCTCAACGATGATGCATTAGAAGCTCAATTGGGAAGGCAAATCCGCAATCCTCATCTATGCATGGCTGCTGCACAAACCAATCACAACTTGGTGTTTGGCAGCACAGCTGCTGCGGCATTGGGCATGGAAACAGCAGCAGAGAAAGAGATAGTAAAGCAGTTGCTCTATCGCCTTGTGCTGCACGAAGTAGGTCACACACTTGGCCTAACACATAACATGCGTGCTAGCACTATGAGCAGCCTAGCCGATACAAAAAATCCGGAGAAGGTGACCAAGGATGGCCTTGCAAATAGTGTAATGGAATATCCTGCATTCAACTACCAATTGAATCCAAACGAGCAAACACTTTATTGTGATACGAAGCCAGGTCCTTATGATTTGTGGGTGATTGAATTTGGATACAGCCCAGCCATGAGTGATGATATGACAGAAGAATTGCGCTTGAAAAAAATAGCTGAGCGCAGCACCGATCCTAAACTGATGTATGGCAATGATGCTGATGACATGCGTGCAAGCGGCAAAGGAATAGATCCCGATGTAAACATCTACGACCTCACCAACGACCCGGTGGCCTATGCCGCTGAGCGTTGCGAGTTGGTGAACGCTATTCTTCCAAAGCTCAAAGACAAATTCCAAAAGAGCAACCAGAGCTACGAGGAAATGCTGCAGGCCTACTACATCACAACTGGTGAGTATGCTAACCAGCTGCGTGTAATGACTCGCCAGATAGCAGGTGTGCACTTCGACCGTAGCTACTTTGGACAGAATGCTGCTGTGCGTCCGCTTGAACCTGTTAGTGAAGAGAAACAAAAAGCGGCAATGACTGCATTGAGTAAATATGCATTTGCTCCGAATGCTTGGGACAAAGCAAGCAATGCATACAATTATTTGCTAGAACAGCGCAGAGGATTCAACCATTTTTCAGTAAATGAAGACCCTCGCATACACCAGCGTGTGCTGAATATGCAGCGTGAATGTCTAAACCACCTGCTGCATCAGAATGTGCTGCAACGTGTTACTGATAGCCAACTTTATGGCAACACTTATTCTTTGGATGAATACATGGCAGACCTAACTAACAGCATATTTAGTACCGATGCAAAAACTGCTGTGACCACTATCAGACAAAACATACAGATAGAATATGTGAAGCGCTTAGCTAGTATGCTAGATGAAAAAAGCACCTACGACAACGTGAGCAAAAGCATGGCGCTGAGTGAACTGAAACGCATAGACACCATGATGGCCAGTGGTGCTAGCCCTGATGCGCTGACCAAAGCACACCGTGAGCACGTGAGAAGTGTAGTGAAAGGAGTGCTGGAAGGGAAGTAATTCCAAACAGCGCAGTTTTCTTTTCAAGAAATGAAAAAACCGCCTTGGTAGGTCCAAGGCGGTTTTTTGTTATTCTAAAAAGAGTCAATCAGTCGTTGCTTACTGCTGTCCTTCCTTCACAGTCCGGTCCGCACTAACAGCAGCTTTCTCTATGCGCATGCGTCCTTGGTCCAGTGAGATAACTAAATCCTTCTCACCAACTTCTACCACTTTACCGTGTATACCGCCAAGGGTAACAATTTTGTCGCCTACGGCTACGCTCTCTTGAAATTTCTTTTGCTCTTTGGCTTTCTTCATCTGCGGGCGAATCATGAAGAAATAGAAAATGGCGAAAAAGCCGATCATAAAAATGATGGTCATGCTACCGCCACCTTCTTGGCCTGTTGCGGCCGCTTGTAATAATACTTGTTTCATTCTTTGGTTGTTATATGTATTGATTGTTTGTAAACTTCTTGTATTTCCAGTCACCAGTCTTCACTCTCCAGTCAGCAGTCTCCCGTCATCTGTCTCGCGCCACTCGTCTTACCTCTCCTCCTTCTCTACTTTGTTCGCTCCATCTCAAATCCCTTTGGTTGCTCAGGTTGTTCTGCTTCCAGTCCGCTCACATTGCCATCTAGTTTCAACGTCCATTCCTTGGGTATACAGTTGGTAAGTACCGAGATACTCTTATCTATTTTTCCAGGAAAACCTTTGCTATTGAACTCCACAGTTATGTGTCCTTCCTCACCTGGCATGATGGGTTCATGCGGCCAGTCCTTGGGTGTGGTGCAGCCGCAACTGGGCGTAACTTGTGAGATAACTAGTGGCGATTTGCCCTTATTGACAAACCGATAGGAATGAGAAAATTTTTCGCCAATGGCAATGGTTCCAAAGCGACATACAGCGGAGTCAAAAACAATTACTGGAACATCCTCAGATGATTCGTTCCCTTCCAAAGGAGGAAAATTGAGCATGTCTGAAGTGACCTGCCTGTTGTCCGTTTTGCAACTGAACAACATTACGGATGCCATAGCGAATGATAGGCAAAGAATGAAAAATTTCATTTTGCAAGAATGCGGCTCTAAAAGGTGAATTGAGAAGTATCGGCTAAACAATTATTCGAATTTATTTCCAGTCATGTTAGATAAGTTGGCAAAGCGCGCGTGCGGTATCTATTCTCCTGTTTGCTATTGGAACTATTTCTAATAGCCCCCGTCCCTATAGCTGCTATCCATATCGCTTTCATTAAAGTGCTCGCTTTCTTCGCTGAAATTGTCATCGTCATCTTCGCTGATATTGCCATGCACTTCGTTGAATTCATCTTCCGAAAATTCATCACCAAACAAATCCATCTCTCGCGCATCTTGCGAAGGAGCTTTGCCAGAGGTTGCAACAACCCTTGGAAAAATGGCATCAGATTTATCCTTCCTTACCTCCATCAATTCTAAGTAAAAAACCCACATGCGTGCCAAGTCATAAACATAAAGGACTTTGTCTGATGGCTTGTTCAGCATTTCACTTAGTCGCGTGGTTTTCATGTTCAGTTCGCTGCCGGTGCTAGTGCCCATTAGTGGTATTTCGAGACCCTTTTCCCAGGTCTCGTTACTCATGTAGAAGCTGGCCATTTCTCCACCCTCAAAGCCGAAAGCATTAAGTACTGCAGTGTGCAATGTTTCGAAAGTGCTATCAGCTTCTATCTCTATATCTCGAAAAACATCTTGCTCGGTGTCTATGATGATGCGAAGGTTAAAAACGGAGGACACCAAAGACGGAAGACTTGGGGGTACAGATTTTACGTTACTCATTCAAAGTCGTTTCTATTCTAGAGCCTGCAAAGTTATTTTATTCCCAATGGCTTACTGCATATTCATTCATTGGTTCAACTTTTTATTGTCCACAGCCTTTTTTAAGGCAGCACAGCCATGCGAGAATTGGTGGTACTTATACCCAAGAAATACACTTTATACTTAACAGTAGAAAGTACCTTCTTTCTTCGCGCTTTCCTTTTTCCTCTTCCCTCAATTCAACATCTCCGCCTTTTTCTTTCTTCGTTCTTCATTTCGCAGTAAGGCACGGAAACCGTCCCAAAATTCTTCCAAGGTGTCAAACTCCTCTTGGTAAAGAATGCCAACACCTTGGGTGTATGGACTTTGCTGCGTGGTGGCCATGCGGAAATCACTGCTCTCGTTATACACCAGCAGTTTTACTCTTCCTTCAGGCGTTATGTTGTATTCAATTCGTATGTCGCCAATAAGGTTTGATGCATTTTGACTAACGTTACTTGTATTGCGTGACACACCCAGGTTGCTGGTTAGTGATAGCCGCTCGTTGAATAACTGAGTGCTAAGTGCAAGTGCAATTTCTTCATTGCTGATGTCATCACCTGGGCTGTAGTTGAAACCAAGGTTAAAATCATCGCTGAGTTGACTGAGCCAATTGCTGACTTGACTTGAGAGCAGCTCACTGCTGGTGGCACTTAGTGCATTGGTACTTTGGTGATCTGAACTAACGTTAGGTGGACTCACAAACCTGCGAAGCACAAGCAATGCAAACGCCTGCCTGTTTTTTTCCTGCTCGGTGCTAATGACAGAATTGACCCTGCTGCGGGTTACTTGATCCACTGAGGGCATTTCAATATCAAACTCAACACCCGGATTCAGCATTTTTCCGGTAAGGTTCATGACGAGATCTACAGGTACACGCTGGCCTCCGGCATAGCGCGGATCAGGCACTAGATCATAAAGAGAAGCGGTTACTTTATATACAGCTTCTAGATTCAAATCCGCTGCAAATGGATCGCCATACCATGCTATGGTTCCACCAGGTTTTAGCGTAAACTCTTTGTTTACAAGGTTTTTAAGTGTGAACAAATAATCGCCTTCAGTTACTTCTATAAGGCCATACATATTGAATGAAGAAAGACTGCTGATATCAAGTAGCAAGTGTCCTTTGCCTCGGCCTTTCATTACATCTCCAACACTCTCATCAAAAATAATTTTGAATTCTGCATCAGGAGTTACCTCCAAACTGAAATTCAATTTAATACCTGAGTAATCGCGTGGCTGCTTAACAAGGTTACTATCAAGGTCTACAAAGCGAACAAAGTTTTCGAAAGTTTGCTCAGACGTAGCGCCCATTGGCATTGCCATCACAGTGCCTCTTTCGCTCTTCAATGTGCAGTCAAATTCCAGTTGATCCTGATAGCCATAGATGTTTACAGTTCCTGTAGTATAAGCCTTTCCATAGTATTGCGGATTCAGGTCTTCAGTGGTATTCATAGCCAGCATCGGCTTTTCCATCTCTATGAAAAGGTCAAAGTTCCACTCAGCGAAATTGTCGTGCATTATCTGCCCTGTCAGGAAACCGGGATTGCCTTCCTGATCGCGTATGCGTATGTGGTCGAAGGTGAACATGTCTGAATAAATACCAATCTGCTGCTCGAGTGAATATCGCACATTCAAGTAATTGATAAATATGGAGGCGTCACGCACGATCGCCTCCCCTTCCATCTGAGGTGCTTCCGGTTGGCCAGTCACAGCAATTGTCCCGCTGGTAAAACCCTGTATGTCTATGATACCCGGAGTAAGGAACTCGTTGATAATAGCGAGGTCCAAATCTTGAACGGTAGCCACCAGATCAAGCGGGCTCTTTTCATCATCAGGCCTGTAGAAGCCGCTAAAGACAAGTGGTGTTTGTTTGTTGATGATATTTGCATTGGCCAAGTCTTTTTCGAGCGTGCCGTCAATTCGCAACTGTCTCGCAATGTTGTCCCATGAACTTTGCACACAGAGGTACCCAACCAAATATTCATTCAATTTAAAATCGCGAAGGGTGATATCGTTGATAAAAATGAGGTTATTGTAGGCATCGCGAATGGATGCAGTTCCACCTAAAATGCCATAGTACTTTGTTTGGCTATCCGTAAAAGAGTTGATGTTGCCAATGTCAAATTCATGCATTTCAAAATTCAAAGGAGTGCGAGGATTTTCAGAAATTCCACCTTTGGCTTTTATCCATTGTTCGCCACTAGCTATCTCAAAATTTTGAACCGTGATTTCCTTTTTCAGCATGCTAACTGCTCCACCAGGTTTGATGTTCCAGACTTGATTACGTGCCGTGATACTACTTTCATTGAAGCTGAAATCGAGGTCTTCAAAATTGCGGATAGTCATTTTACCATTGATGTCTCCACTGTGCCAGCCCGTGCCATTGCCCCAAGCCATGGCTGTGTATATGCTGTCTACTTCGGTGCGCGTTTCAAGCGAGAAATTTTCGAAACTGTTTTCGTCCACCATCAGCCTATCACTCAAAATAGTGGCATACAAAGCTGGATCATTAGGTCGCTTCTGTGCATCTATTACCAATACTTCCAATTGGTTGTTTTGATAGCGTACACTGTCAGAAGTCAAGAAAATTTCGAACGTATTGGTCAACTCATCTACATCTAATTTCAACTTAGTATTTCGGGCAACAGAAAGTTCGGGAATAAAAACACTTGTTATCTGGCTGGCATCATAAACGTTCAACTCCATGACGAACTTCTGAGCGCGGTGGGCTCGAACTGGAGGGTCCAGGCTTGGAACTATTTCACTTACAATTTCTAAAATACTTGAACCAATTTCTTTCACATCAAAATCACCTACAATTTTTGCATCAGCAAAGTCGGAATCGAGAATAATTTTTGGCTCACCCCTTCGAGTTGATTCAAGTTTCAAATGCTCTAAGTAATAATCATTATCGGCTGCACAATAAGTGATGTCGTCAAGTTCTATCTCGCCAACGAATTTTTCAAATTCGAAACCCTCGCTGCGTGCTCTAATGTTGCCGCTTATGGAACTGTAATCGTATTGCTGTAAAATGTTTAAGGCCTTCAAATTCATGTGCTGAACATCGGCTGTAAAATCGAGCAAAGGATGCTCCGGCTTAAAGTCAACAGAACCATTAAAATCGACACTGGCATTTGGGTCGTCTATAGAAAAATCTCCTTTGAATTGCCTCAATGCAAATGTGCCCTCATTTACTCTAATGTTGGTGTAGTTGTATCCATTGAAATGAAGGTTGTAGATGTCTCCCTTGAAACCCGCGTTCATGCTTCTCAAAGTCAAACTTTTTCCATCCACATAGAGGTTGCAGCTGAAAGCACCAAGGTCAGTTGAATTGTAAAATTTCCCCAAATCAAAATTGGTGGTTGCCAGATTTCCGCGATACACATAGTCATTTAGTTTCTCATCCATCCGCAAGGCAATGTCAGTTTTTACATCACCAATTGCTGTTTCAATTTTACCAATGGATACAAAGTCGTTGATAAAGCCAGTAAAATTTCCACTATAGGTTATCTGTCCAAGTTGAGAAAAATTATCGGGTGTTTTCAAAAAGTGCAACGAGTCGAAAGGAGGAATCTGTAATCGATCCAATTCGATTTTGTTGGTGGTTAGTTCTTCAATCTTCATGGTAATGAAAGTCTGGTCTATCTCGGGCAATCCATCCATTTCAAACTCGCCAACAAAACGGGTGTTGTCGTCTATTTTGATTTCTAAATCACGCCCCTTCAATGAAGAAACTTTTCCCTTGAACTTTCCGGAAAGCTCCACTAGCTTGTCCCAACCCAATAGGTCGCTGCTGAAGTACGCAAGGTCACCCATGTACAGCTTGGTGTCACTCAGCGCATGATTCATCATTACCTTCTTATCGAAGCTTTCAAAGTCATCAATGAAATTATCAAACTTGAAACCGAGGTAACCCTTTATCTCCGACCGATTGGTTTTTATGTAAGCGTCATTCAGCTGCAAATACCCAGGCAGCATTATCAAATCGGCCTGCAAATCTTGCATAAGGAAACCACTCTTTTCAATAAATGAAAGTTGATTGATGGCTGCATGAACACTATCGCCAATGACGGCAAAATCGCGCAAATTCACTTCAAGATTATGCGCCATGATGTGATTCAAGTCAATACCAAAATCATTTCTGACTGCTTTGTTTTCATTGATGTAGTTGACACGTCCTCCATGCAATATCACACTGTGCAAATACATTTCCGTTTTGGCCGAATCATTTGGCTGGCTGAGGCTATTGACATAATCAATGAGGAATTTGTGATTCAGGACTGTGTCGCCCTCATGTCTTACGATATTGATATATGGATTGTCTAATTGGGCACTTTGCACTTCGATGCGGCCTGTTTTACTGTCATAGCTATAAGAGCCAACATGCAGTGCGGGAATGAATGCAAGTGTGTCCTTTTTCTGATCCTCTATGTACAAATCTTCCAGCACGAGCCTTGCCCAGAGATCTATCTCCACTTTGCCTACGGTGACAGTAGTGCCCAATTCACCGCTGAGATAAGAAGCGATGCGCTGGGTAAGCCATGTCTGCACTACAGGTGTTTGCACAGCAAAGTAGGCCACCGCCAGCAGCAGAAACAGAACAATAAATGCATTGCGCAATATTTTGAGAATTCGCTTCAACACAGAATAAGTGCAAGGTCGGAAACTATTAGCCTGCCGCTAGTCAGAAACTGTGCCCCAACAGCTATTGTGAACACATTTATGTCAAACCCAAAGCGGCCTTGCGCACTATTTTGTGCTGAATACTTGTAAAAGTCACTTTGTTGTTATACTTGTCGTCAGGATTACCACCCAAATTCATGTTGACCGAAGTAACATCAGGAGTTCAGATAGCAGTAGACCCGCGCTACGAGCCTAATCTAAGTTGTCCGCTGATGGATCAATACCTCTTCTCGTACCACATTACCGTAAACAACGGTAACGATTTTCCAATTCAACTTTTGCGCAGGCACTGGTACATTTTCGATTCATTTGCTGTGAATCGTGAAGTGGAAGGCCCTGGTGTGGTGGGCGAGCACCCCGTGATATTGCCAGGCGAGACTTATTCGTATCACAGTGCATGCGACCTGAGAAGTTTGCGCGGCACCATGCGCGGTTTTTATAGTATGATGAATCTTGCGGACAAAAGCACTTTCCGTGTGAACGTGCCTCTCTTTAGAATGGAAGTGCCACATAGCTTGAATTGATTTCTTGCGGATTCTTAAGCCCAACCTCTCCAAAATTGGTTATTTCATTCACTCCCTTTCGTATGAAGAGAACTTTTATTCTCATCCTTCTTTGCTCCAACTCTGCGCTGAATGCGCAATTGAACACTGCCTTGAACAGCGTATTTGAAGACAACAATTTGATGGGGATGTCAGTAGTCACTGTTTGTGGAGGACAAGTTCAGCATGTGTTTCATGCTGGTAAAAAAGATAACACTCGCAATTTGCTCGTGGACGATAGCACTATGTATCGAATAGCTTCCATTTCAAAAATGGTTACAGCTACTGGCATTATGAATCTATTTGAAGACGGTTTATTTCAATTAGATGATGATATCAATGATGCAATGGGTTTCGCAGTTCGAAATCCAAATTATCCTGATGTACCCATCACTTTTCGAATGGTTCTTTCTCATACCAGCAGTCTTCAAGATGGCGATGGTTACGATGATTTTTTGTCCGGTACCTACAATTTTCAAAATGATGTTCCCAATTTTTCTGAATATTTGTTGACATCAGGAGACTATTACGAAACCAACAATTGGAGAACTGAAGAGCCTGGAACCTATTTCACATATAGCAATGCCAACTATGGTTTGGTAGGCACACTGATTGAAAAGCTGAGTGGAGAAAGGTTTGACCAATACATGAAGGAAAATGTTTTAGAGCCCCTTGGAATTGCAGGGAGTTTCAATATTACTGACATAGAAAACATAGACAACGTAGCAGCCATTTATCGCAACCAAGGTGGCAGTTGGACTCCGCAAGCAGATAACTATCAAGGTCAGATGCCATCAGGATTCGATTTAGAAAACTATGCACCGGGCACCAACGGGATCCTTTTTGGACCTCAGGGTGGTCTCAGAATTTCGGCACTCGATTTGGCCAAAATTCTTTTGGTGCACAGCAATTTTAATCCGGGCGTTTTGGATGCAGCAACCATAGCACTCATGCACGAACCGCAATGGACTTACACTGGCAGCAATGGAGATAATTATTATGGACTTTTTCGCTCTTGGGGCCTTGGTGTGCACATCACTACCAATGCGAGTGGTGGCGACATTTTGTTTGAAGATGACGTGATGTTCGGACACCCGGGCGAAGCATATGGTCTTATTTCCGACATGTACTTTGGTAGTCAAAACGGATCAGGATTCATATTCGTAACCAACGGCTGTTTTAATGGTTATGACTTTGGCGACTTCAGTTCATTCTACACAGTGGAAGAAGAGGTCTTCTCTGCCATCTATACACAAGCCGTTCTAAACTGCACTACAACAATCAAAGAAAATTCTGCCATTCCATTACTCAACTTGTTTCCAAATCCTGCGGAAGATGTGCTTTTTATAGAATACGTTTCGCGCAGCGCACCGGCTCACATTACAATTTGCGATGCAAGAGGTGTTATTTGCTTTGAGCAGCTCATAGATGAATGTCACCCTCATCAAATAAATGTTTCGAATTTTGCAAGCGGCTTCTATTCTGTCATCATCACTAGCAAGTTGAAGTTGGAAAACGCTTGGTTTGTGAAGCACTAGTTCAGCGAGCTCTTCTTTGTTCTTTTGTATTTCGCGTTTAGGTGTTTTTTGGAAATCATCCCTTTAACACCTTTTTGCTCCCTTTAACACTAACCCTTCCAATGGGTCGAATACTTTCGTGCTCACGTTTTACCAATCAAATCATTTTTACATCCAATGAAAAAAATAATAACCCACTCAGTGATGATTGTTTGCACTTGCATGATGATCACAACTGCATTTGCACAAGGCAAAGCCAAAGTTTACATCAAGAAAAATGTGAGTGGCGTCACGAGTGAAGAAACACATGAGGTGAATATTGCTGAGGGTGAAGACATACAAAAAGTGCTGCAAGAGTTAGGTGTGTTGGATGAATTCGGTCAACTGAAACCGGGTCAGGAATTCGAAATCAAAATTGACAAATTTGATGTTGACAGCAACATAGAGAATCTTCACTTTTTCTTTACCCCTGACGCTCCGATGCCTCCGATGCCTCCGCTCCCTCCATTGCCACCTGCGATGGAGACTCGGCCATTTCTGGGAGTGATGCTGCGTGAAACCATGGACATGAATACAGAAGAGGAAATAACAACAGGAGCTTACGTCACAGAAGTTATTGAAGGAACTGCCGCTGAGGCAGCAGGTATTTTGGCCGGAGATGTAATTGTTGAAATAGACAAACTAGAGATGGCTGGCACGAATGACGTAATAGAATACGTGCAATCCAAAAATCCCAATGAAGAAATAGAAGTAAGGGTGCTTAGGGATGGTAAGAAGAAAAAAGTAAAAGTTGAGTTAGGTGAAAAGGAAATGGAAGCTACCTACTTGCGCGGTCCACAAGGCTTTGACGGTATGGAAGACCTTCAGCGATTAAATGAGATGGAACTTTTCAGGAATTTCAATTTCCGATTTGATGCTGACTCCATCACCATTTTCTGTCCATCTTCTCCAAATTGTGTTTGTCCCAATGACAGTATGAAAATATGCCAACCTTTCACTTGGAATGGAGAAGGAATGGCTATTCAAGAAACTGCATTTCTTGGTGTGACTCCAATGGATAATGACCCAGCAACCGAAGGTGTAAAGGTGAATGTGGAAGAACAAACCTCTGCAGAGGAAATGGGATTGATGGATGGTGACATCATCACCGAATTTAATGGTGTTAAGGTGACTAGTTTTGATTTACTCGCAGATGAGATAAGTAAAACAACGCCTGCGAGCAACGTAAATATGACCATCCTTCGTGATGGAAAGCAAAAGAACATCACTGGTGAAATTGGAAAGCGCAGCATGAGCGGTTATGAAGACTTCCGCATATTCCACGACTTTAAGGGGATGGATGAAGGTGGAAATTATTTTTATGATTATGAATTCGATATGGATGCAGGGGATGTTGAACAGCATATGGAAGAGTTACTGCGCACCCTTGATGAACAGCAACTGATGTTGGATGACGAGCGTGCACGCTTGTTAGAAGAAATGGCGCGTATAGATAGCGAGCGTGAGACCATCCTCATCAAAATTCGCATTGAGGAAATAACTCAGGAAGAACTAGAAGCAGTTAATCAAACTGCGTCTCCTAAACTTTCTATTGAAAACGACTTGGCCATAGAGGAAATATCCTTCTTTCCTAATCCTGGTGATGGTGTGATCAATCTGTCATTCAGCACTTCAGACAAAAGCGATGTAAGCATTGTAGTGTTTGATGCTAGTGGCAACAAAGTGTACACAGAAGAAAAGAAAGATTTTGCAGGTGAGTACAAAAACATAATTGACATAAGTTCTCAACCGAATGGCACATACTTCTTGCAGATAATGCAAGGCGAAAAAAGCTACAGCAAAAAGATGGTAAAAGGCCTTTGAAAATCTCTAGTATCAGAAGAAACACTTTGGTGGTTCATCTGAAATTAGATTTTGGTTATTGAAGAAGCCACTTGCAGAAATGCAAGTGGTTTTTTTTTGAGTCAACACAATATTAAAAATAGTTTACAGTTTTTCAGATATACCTGATGCACATGCGTGGCTGCAGTCGGTCTCAAAAAAATCTTTCAATGGTTGACTGGAATCTACCAAGGGGAGAGGCAGGCGTAGCTGCCACAACCAAGGACAATTATTGAAATCTGGCGCGGCCACCGTGCATCGGTTAATGCTGTTAAGCGACCGTTTCACCTAGTACCCAAATGTTGCAATTGGCTTTGAGGTAATTCTTCCACCAGTTTTTCTAGCTGCTTCTCTTGCGATTTGCGCAGCTTGAACTCCAACTCGCAACTCAAGTCTATGAGTACATTTAATTTTTCCATTTGCATCTCCTTCAACGTCTTCATCGCATATGGCATGTCTTCATGATTGAACGTAAGTTTGTAATGATCCATTACCTCGCATTCTTTGATGGTGGCATTTTCAATAGCCGCTTTCGTAGCGGTTTTGTAAGCATCTATCAAGCCGCCTGTTCCCAGATTGGTTCCTCCATAATAGCGCACCACAGCAATGAGCACATTGGTAAGATCAAATGACAGTATTTGCCCAAAAATCGGCTTACCAGCAGTGCCGCTTGGTTCTCCATCGTCATTTATGCGATAGTGCTTTTTCTCCCAACCCAATCGCCAGGCATAACAGACATGCGTTGCACTATGGTGCTCCTTCCAAAGCGATTCAATTATTGTCTTGATTTCGTCCTCAGATTTTACAGGATAAGCATAGGCCAAGTGCCTGCTACCTAACACACGGTATTGAGCTTGGGATGGAAGGGCAACGGTCTTGTAAGTGATTTCACTCACAGCATTCATTATGAAATAGGATTCATCATCACGCTAAAAACAGTAATGCTGTTGGGGTCACGATCATAATAGAGCTTGTCTAAAGAACTCATTATATTTTTAGCACGGAAGTAGGAAGTGTGCAAATTGCTTTCTCCTTTTAACGTCCATTGAATGGTGAAACTGCTGTCCTCTTCCTTATAGCTCTTCACATACTCCAGCATCGTTTTTAACGCATCTACTTTTGTAACACCCTCGCACGTATGAAACAAAAATGACTGGTTGTGATTCTGATTTACTGTTATCATTCTTAGCACCACAAAGCGCGTGTGTTCTTCAAAGTTGAAGATGAGGCTGTTCTGCCCCATGCCTATGTACTTGCCAATCTCTGTTTGAAGATTTGCTATTTCTATGTTCTTATCCAATGTCATTTCGGTTGCAAATATGATGAATGAAACAGCTGCTTGACTTGACCTGAATTACTTATCCAGCCGTTCAAATTCACTGTTGTTACTAACAAACTCGGGAACTATTGCTTTCATCTTTGTGACCATTCTTTCGTTGTTCTGTTCATCAAACATGGCTATCAGTTCCTTCACCTCCTTCTTCACCTCTTCAAAATTATACTCGCGCACTTTTGCTACCAGAATTTTCTGATGATGTGTTGTCATGCTGTTTTCAGCATCGCTCAAAACCTCTTCATACAACTTTTCGCCTGGTCGCAATCCTGTGTATACAATTTCAATATCGCGTCCTACTTCCATTCCGCTTAGCTTAATCATGTTCTTAGCAAGGTCCACCACCTTCACACTTTCACCCATGTCGAAGGCAAAAATCTCTCCACCACTGCCCATAGCACCAGCCTCCAGCACCAATTGCACTGCTTCTGGAATGGTCATAAAAAATCGAGTCACCTCAGCATGGGTCACTGTAAGCGGCCCTCCTTCCTCTATCTGTTTTTTAAATATGGGGATGACCGAGCCATTTGAACCAAGCACGTTTCCAAAGCGAGTAGTGATATAGGCCGTACTTGAACTCTTGTTCTTCGATTGCACATAGATTTCGGCAATGCGTTTGGTGCATCCCATAACGCTGGTTGGATTAACAGCTTTGTCCGTGCTTATCAAAACAAATTTTTCCGCTCCAAATTCTTCAGCAAGCTCAGCCATGATCTGCGTGCCTTGAACATTGGCAAGTACCGCTTCACTGGGGTTACTTTCCATCAGCGGTACGTGCTTATATGCGGCAGCGTGATAGATAATTTGTGGTTTGAAATAATCCATCATGCGCCTCATGCGATCTGCCTGGCGCACATCGCCCATCACTATTTCGCACCGCGCTGTTTGACCTGCATTGTGTATTTCATTCTCCAATTCAAACAAAGGAGTTTCCGCTTGATCTAGCAACACAATACTCTTCGGTTCATAGGCCAAGAGTTGCCTTACTAGCTCGCTTCCGATGCTACCGGCAGCGCCCGTAACAAGGATAACTTTGCCTTTAACTTGAGTGCGTACCGAAGCGCTGTCAAGTCGTATGGACTCACGGCCAAGCAAATCTTCAATACGAATATCGCGAATCTGGCGTAAGCTAAGTTGGCCTCCTATCCACTGCTTCACCGGAGGAATATTGCTGACACGAACATTGTAGCCAAGCGCTTTTGTAATGAAAGAAGCCTTTTTCTTATTATCAATCGTTGGAATAGCAATTATCACTTCATCCACTCTTCCGGTGCTAAAAAGTTCATCAATTTTTTGCGTCTGATAGATGCTAGCTCCCTCCAATTTCTTTCCACTCTTTGTTGCATCATCATCTATAAATGCAATCACTTCTATTGCAGATCGCGAGTCTCTGTCCAGCGTTCGTTTGGTTATCAAACCACTTTCACCTGCGCCATAGATCACGACTCGTTTGCGTGCAGTTTCAGGGTTTTTTAATTCCATGTACATCACCTTCACAGCTATACGGCTTACCACCATGGCAAACAGAGTAAGCAAGTACTCCAGAATGATAATGCTATAAGGGATATAAAAAACACTGTCAAAAAAATGGAAGCGCAATTGGTTGAACAAGGCGAACAAAAGGGTGCCGCACGTGAGCACAATAAAAATGCGCTGCGTATCCTGAGTGCTGGTAAATCGAATGATGCCGGCATACGTTTTTCCAATGAAGAAAGAGGCCAAACGAACGCCTAGAAATATGGGGGCAAATGCAAGTGCAAAATCAACTTCTATTTGAGGCGGCTTAAACTCGAAGCGCACCAAATAGGCCATTATATAGGCTATAATACAAATCGTAACATCTATCAAAAAGATGATCCAACGGGGTGTGTTTTTGGTGGGAAGCAGCACGGGGCGAAGTAAACCAACAATGCAGTAATTTGTGAAGCTCTGCACTTGAAAATGGAAACACTCAAATTCCTGAGTTGTTTGTAAATCGAAGTGCAAGCCTCCTTCTCTATTTTTTATCGCTGACCTTCCTAAGAATCACTCAAATATTCAATCTTGCCAATCTGCCACAAACACATTGGTGTCACGCGTCCGCCCATTGTGACGATTACTGCAAAAAGAAACCTTTTTACCATTGGGCGAAAACATCAAAAATGAATCGAACTGCGTATCGAACGTCACTTGTTCGAGGTCTGTGCCATCCACATTTATCATAAAAATATTGAATGGAAAACCGATGGCGCTTTTGTGATTGCTGCAAAACAGAATTTTATTGCCGCTTGGATGGAAGTATGGAGCCCAATTAGCCTTGCCTAGGTTGGTCACTTGCTGCACATTGCTGCCATCCACATCAGCTACAAATATTTCAAGATTGGTTGGTTCAACCAAATTCTGCGCAAGTAAATCGCGGTACTTTTTCACTTCGTCATTGGTCTTGGGGCGTGATGCGCGCCATACAATTTTTTTTCCATCGGGTGAGAATGCTGCGCCACCATCATAGCCTAGTGAATTGGTAATTTGTTTCAAACCCGAACCATCCAAATTCATGGTCCACAAATCCAAATCGCCACTGCGCGTGCTAGTAAAAATAATTTTATCTCCTTTTGGAGAAACGGTAGCTTCCGCATCATAGCCCTCTTCGGTGGTGTATCGTTTCAAAATACTTCCATTCAGATCAGCCTCGAAAATGTCGTACTCCGGATAGATGGGCCAAACATATCGTCCACCTTCCTTCACTGGCACAGGTGGGCAACTGTCCATCTTCAAGTGTGTGCTGGCATACAGAATAGACTTATCACCTGGCATAAAAAAACTACACGTAGTGCGACCTCGTCCTGTGCTAATTAGTTTTTGCTTCGTGCTGTCAGCCTCTTTCTTGGTATCCAAGACAAATATTTGATCACAACCTGCCGTCCAATTTTTATTGTCACTTTGAAAAATGAGTTTATCACCTGCGAAACTCCAATATGCCTCTGCATTGTTACCTCCAAAGGTCATTTGTCTTACATTTTTGAAGTGCTTTTCCTCAGCAAAGTGAATGGGCTCGTCAGATTCGCCAATGGAGGTAATGCTGCTGGTAACCGCTTCCTTCTTTGCAGTGCACTGCACCAAGACAAAAGCTGCAAAAACAAAGGCCGCACAGAAGGCGGCAAATCGCAAAAATGAATTCATGGGTGCAAAATGATTTTTAACAACGCCAGCATTGTCTGATAAATGTCAAATAAGAAAATGAGATTTTTTATGATTTCGATGCAGCGTTTTACAAGTGCAACCATCATAGCATTGTACAGTTTACAAACCAACTTTGTACCCGACTGCTAGCTAGCGGTTACAAACAACCAAAAACCACCATCCATTCTGAAACCTTGGAATGAAATTGTAGAAGGATGTTTACGCGGTGAACATACCGCGCAATGCGAGGCATACCGCAGGGTTTGGCGCATAGTTTTTCCTGCCGTAAATGCCATACTGCGCAACAAAGAGGAAGCAGAAGATGTGATGCAAGAGAGCATCATCAAAGGGTTTGCTCGCCTGGATGAATTGAAAGAAGCTGATAAGTACCCGGGTTGGCAAAAGCAGATAAGTGTAAGGCACGCCCTCGGATTGCTGAGGAAGAGAAAAGAAGTGGTGAAACTATTTGAAAATGTGCCAGATGAAATAGAAGAAGACAGTGGCAATGCGCTCTTGCAAATGGACATTCAAGTAGTGCATCAGAAGCTGAGCAAGATGCCAGAGGGTTATAAAATGAGCATACAACTGCACCTGATAGAAGGACTAAGCCACGATGAAATAGGCGATGCATTGGGTATAGCAGCTAGCACATCGCGCTCGCAATACAGCAGAGGTATTGCACACTTGAAGAAAGAACTATTGGCCGAACATGAAAAGCAAATGTGACGGTGCGACCACTTCCACTTGCTCAAAGTAAACTCAGCTCACAATGCCAATTCAGAAATAGAATGGAAAGAGCTTAACTAAAGAAATTGGAGAAGAATGAAAAGCAAATTTGAAGAACAACTCGAGCAGGGCCTCAATGAGATGCTGAAACAAGCTCAACATGACGCCCTGAAAGCGGAACCATTCCCTGGACACGAGGAGCGTTTCGAAATGCGCCTTTTGAAAGGGAAAGAAGACAAGAAGATTCGCCAACTACCCCGTTGGCCGTGGCTTGCACTGGCTGCTGCCTGCATAGCGGGCGCCATAGTATTCGTAGCTGTTAGAGAAGTGAAGGAAACAAACGAGATAGCACGTATTACCAAATTGAGCGATGTGTCTAAGGACATGGCCGAAGTAGAGCAGTTCTATCATCAGCGCTTGAATATTGATTATTCAAAAATGAATACAGCAGATGCGCGCATTCAACGCTTTCTGACAGACATAAAAAAACTAGAAGAAGAATATGCTTCGCTGGAAAATCAACTAACCAAGAACTACAACAACGAACGCCTCATCAACGCCATGATCGACAATTACCAATACAGACTGCGCATCATGGAACACATGCAGAAATACATCGAACTAGAAAATGAACTTAACAACACAAACAATGATCAACCCATATCATAAATACCTAGCACTAGTTGCTGCGCTACTAACAACTCAAGCGTTGCTGGCAACCGAGGAATTTTACAAAGAAACCCGCAAGACCATCCAAGTGAGCAGCACTGTGGAGCTTGATCTAGACATCAACTATGCCGACATCAACATACAAACATGGGCACAAGCGCAAATGGAAATAGTGGTGAAGCTGAATGTGAATGCAAAAACAGAAGAGCGCGCTAACGAAATATTTGAAAGCATCAGCGTGAATATTTCAGAAAGTGAAGCACTTGTCGGATTGGAAGTTGGCATGGGCGGCTACAGCTGCAGCGGATATAATCAAGAGAATTACACCATCACAGTAGATGTGAAAATGCCTGCTAACGGCACTGTGGATGGCCAAGTATCTTTTGGAGATGCCAACTTGGGTGAAATGAAAGGAGCGTGCGAACTACGTGTTGAGTATGGCAGCTTTAGAGCTTCTTCACTGCTTTCAGCTAGCAACGATTTAGAGATTGCATTTGGCGATGCCAGTATACAAACCACAGCCGGTGGCGACTTCAGCAATGAGTATGGCGAGTTGAAAATAAAAAAACTGACGGGAAGTGCTGAAGTGAAAAGCGCCTTTGGCGATTTGGAAATAGACTTGGTGACGAAAGAAGTAAAATCGTTGGAAATACAGATTGAGTATGGCGATGCAGAAATAGACTTGGCACCTGATGCCTCATTCACCTTCGATGCCATTAGCAGCTATGGTGACGTAGAACTGCCTGACAGCGCAAAGAAGACCACTAACACAAGCGATTACACCACCAAGCACGTTAAGGGCACCATAGGCAGTGGTGGAAGCAACAAACTCAAGATTGAATGTGACTTTGGCGATGTAGAGATTGATGTCCTTTGACATGTAATTATTAAAGCACTGCATCAGAAATAGCAAGCAAGCAAGTAGCTGATGCATATAGGTGGACTCTTTTACCAAGAAAAACACCAACAAAAAACCCTGATGCAAATGGCATCAGGGTTTTTGATTTTGTAAAAATTTGCTTTGCTCCTACTCCACCACCAACTTCAATCTTGAATTGAATTGGCTGTTGGTGATTTGAATAATGTACGTTCCATGAGGAAGATGTTCGCAATCAATCTGCTGCAGTCCCTTCACCTTGGTCATACTTATAACATTCTGACCAAGTGCATTGGTTATCACTACATCGCAACTTGTAGTACCCAATTGAAGATTTGCAATGCCCTTAGTTGGATTGGGATACAAGTCGTATGCCTCAGCAAGAATTTCATTTACGCCCACAATGGAAACTTCCTCTGACGTGGCTATACAACCATTTGGCAAGGTGGCTACCGCAGAATAAACACCTGTTTGAGTTGCAGTAATAGCGTAACCAATGTTCAGCATGGGTGAGCCATTGAAGTACCACTGCACATCACTTACAGCATCCAATATCTCAATGTTTAAGCCGTCAACAGCAATGTTCAACTCATTGGTAGTGCACTGGAAAATGGTGGTAGTTGTCGCGTTGGTTATGATGGGCGAGTTGGCATCAAAGTAAATTTTTGCGCCATTGTTTATCACAGTACCGTTCGCCAAATTGGGCTGTTGTTGAATTCTGAAATGAATAAAACCAATGCTCTCTTCAAAGGCAGAACCGCTGTCTGGAAGCATGATGTTATCAAACACAAAAGTGACAAGGCCTTGTGCAGTGACACTTGCTGTGTAAGCATGTGATGCAAGCACTGGATCAAGAGTAGCAAATTGCAATTGCACAGGCAATTGGTCGGTGATAACCACATCTATGGCAGGCGCTGTACCTGTGTTTTGAAAGCGAATGATATAATCCAACTCCGTGTTTGGTGCAATGATTCCTTGCTCGCCTTCGCCATTCATCTCACGTTTGTCATTCGGATCGTATGAGCAAAGCAATGGTGAAACGATAGGATCCGTTTCTACTAATTGCGCATCGAGACCATCGTAGTAGAATGTCTGCAATGAGAATGAAAGCATATCGCCATTCTCTGCATTGTCTGGCATATCAAGCACTACAGAGAATGCAGCCACTTCCGCAAAATTCAAGGCATCAAAAGAGAAATACAAATTGTTACCTTCAATCAAATAAGGAGCAGGTTCGGCTGAGATGAATGTGCAAAGCGCATCGAAAGTGTAAATAACATAGCCAGAAGGCTGTGTGTTTCCATCGTTTGAAACGCTTATCGTTTGTGTATTCTCAAACAAGCACCACGTATTGGAATTAGAAATCTCACCATTCAAAATGGTTTGCGCATTTCCATTTGGAACTATTCCGAAGTTGTTGTTGATGCTTTCATTCTGATTGTCATCCAAAATAGTAGTGAAGGAACCGGGTGTGGTAAGGGTCCACAAACTGGCATCTGCTTCAAGTGTTACTGTGTTGCTGCCATAGGTGCAATACGCAGAATAAAATCCATCCGCATCGCTGAAGGCAATAGTTCCATTATTAGTGGTGTAAGGGAAATAAGCTAGCGGTGTTTCTCCATTATCAAATATTCCGTTCTGATTCGCATCATGAAAGATGTAGCCACTCACTACCAACTCAGGCAAACCCATACCAATGGTCTCACTTGCGATGCAACCAAGCAACGTGGGCGAAGTGGCAGTAACAGTATATGCATCATTGTCATTTGGAATTAGTACTTCGGTGTATTGTGAATTGGGCGCTCCCAATCCATCTGCAGGCGACCAAGTCCATTGCAAAGCATTGGGCCATTCCATTCCGCTTGATTGTGGATAGAGGTAGGTGTTGAATTCATCATAAGTGAAATAATCCTCAAGTGTGATCATTATTGGATTTTCTATCACTTGCACCGTGTAGTCTTGAGTATAAGAGCAACCAACATTATCAATGGTCGTGTATTGCAAATTGATAGTTCCTAGTTCAGTGGTATTCACAGTTGCCTCATCCGCATTTTCTGAAAGAGAAGAGATGCCTGCGCCACTCCAGAAAGAAGAGGTGGCGTCTTCGTTTATTGTGGTTGTGTACTCGAGTGCATCCACATTGGTAGAAGGAGCAAGTCCAACACCCCAGTTGAAAATATAGCCATTGTCAATACCAAGATTATCAGTCACTATTAGCGACCAGTTTCCGTTGATAGGACAACCAACCACATTGCACAGGTTAGCTGCGTAGTAATCACCACTTGGCAACGAACCACCGTTTGCAGCTTGACCCCAAGTGAGGTTGGATGCATCCGCTGTCCACGAATAATCGTAGCCAACCCCATGAGAAGTGCCATTATCATCAATTGGTTCTCCGAGGAAAGTTCCATTGCCACCATTTGGCCATTCAATGAGCGGAATAGATGTTCCATTTGGGCAAATGAGTGTAATTCCTAAATCGCCCATGTAACTGTGTTCCATGTTTACGAATACCCCTGCAAAGTCATCGCATGAAGTGATGCTAGCTCCCGCCTGATAACCTGTAACGAATATTTCTGTTTGATAACTGAAACCAGCGCCATCTGGCAAAAACAGGACAGTATTGTTGGTGAGAGTTGAACCATTGTTGATGGAGTTAGGCTCATAGGCAGCATCCAGAACAACTTCTGCTCCAACGCACGCACTTACTGTATTTGGCAAATCAATCTCTGGCGCTCCTACGACACCTAGGTGAAGAACAACATCATCCGCACAACCCACATCATCCGTTACTACAAGTCGAACATCATAAATCGCATCGCCTTCGTAGGTGTGCTGCACATTTATGTCAGATGAACTAACAGTGCTGCCATCTTTAAAATCCCATGTGTAACTAACAATGGTATGGCCTGCTGCAGCCACACTACCTGTTGCTGAAAGTGTAATCGCATCGTAAAGGCATTTCAAATAAATATCATTTTCAAACAGGGCATCTTGAATGCTAGCACTGGCTGTTGGCGGCACACATGGTTGAGTACAACTTATAGAAGCCGACCAACCAGAATGAGTAGTATTGACAGAACCAGCAGAAACGAACTGAACCAAAAGACAACCGGAAGGATTGCCATTGGATGCAGAAATGGTTTGACCTGCAAGGGCGCTTCCCGAATAGGTACCAATAAGCGGATCCGATTCGCTTGTGCCATCATAAATAACCAACTGGTCAGCAAAGTCAGGGTTCATATCTTCATCCAAATCGAATGTGGCGAATGTGATGTTGGCGCGGAAGCCCTCTACATCAGGACAGAATGTGAGTGATGAACTTACTTCGGAATAAATGCCATCGCCTCCATTGTCCAAAAAGGAACCAAAGCAGGTATAATGCAGCGCTGTGTCCTGACAAAACACATCTGGGTCGCCACATTGGGCATTCAGTTTTTGTGAAAAGGAAAATGCGCATATGGATGCACATAACAGAATGGAGAGGTTTCTCATGGGTAAGGTATTGAGTGGTTTTCTACATTGACTATACAAATGAAACAATTGTTGCCCGCAGTGAGATATAAAAAAAGAACATTTTACTACACATCCAAAAGAACTTAGGCAGCACATACTTTTTGAATTTTGCATGTGGGTTGTCATAGGTGTCATGCAAGTGAAGTGCATAAGGTTGGGTTGAACGCATCATATTCTGGCTGGCGGCACTTGTGAATATTTTGAGAAACAAGTTCATAGATCACAAAAAAACCGATTGAGACGCTCAATCGGTTTTAAATTTCTTTAAGTCTTCTTTTAATCCTTTTATTCCCTCCTTCCGAACAAACGAAGCAGGAACATAAACAAGTTGATAAATGAGATATACAAACTGAATGCACCAATGAGTGCGCGCTTGGTGTAAGTAGCATCGCCATACTCAAGGCCTGCGGCTATGCTTTTAAGGTGTTG
This sequence comes from Flavobacteriales bacterium, assembly GCA_031414655.1. Lineage (GTDB taxonomy): Bacteria > Bacteroidota > Bacteroidia > Flavobacteriales_D > Sanyastnellaceae > JANNVZ01. The sequence continues at coordinate 338,978 of JANNVZ010000013.1, read as the reverse complement.
CATTTGATAGGCTATCAAACCAACTACTATGAGCACTCCAATGCCACTCATAACATAATCCATTCGTTCACTTTTGAAGAAAAAGAAGTTGAGCAACGAAACTGCTATAAGGGCCATGAAACCAATTCCGCATATCATTCCCAGCTTAGTAAGATCCAGCTTGGTGGTGTAACCAAGAAAGGCGAACAGACCGAAGGTACCGGCAGTAACAAAGAATATTGTCAAGATGCTGGCATCAGTATAAATCATAAAGACAGTGGACAAACTCATGCCCATAACAATGGCGAATGCACTAAAGGCTGCAAACAGAACAGTGAGCGAAGCACGCTCCAACAACCTACCCATAAAGAGGGTGAAGATGAGTGGAGAGAACATGATAGCGTATCCGAAGATGGTCATGCCACCTGTCTCGCTTATGAGAAGCGGAATCCACTCGGCCAAATAAACGTTGCCGAGGAGATAAGCAAGTGCGCCTGATATAACCAGGCCTGCTCCCATGTAGGTAAACACCGAGGAGAAAAATTTTCTTTCAATAGCAACATCTTGCGTAAAGTCAAGAATGTCGGTTTGTCTGCTGTGGTTGATTTGATCCATTTTTATTTTTTGTATTGGGAAATTGAGTATGATTATCAAAGCTGTCGCTTTTCTGGTCTTGAGTCTAGTGTCTTAAGTCTTGTGTCTTGCAATTAGTTCAACGCATCGCCCCGAAGTTCGCGGAAACGCCTGCGGGCTTCCACCACATATAGGCTGCCCGGAAAATCAATGATGAGTTTTTCGTAAAGCTCCTTTGCTTTTGGCAAGTCAGCAAAAATATACTGATTCATTTCTGCCAGTTTAAAAAGGGCATCGTCCGCGGTGATGTCAGTGAAGTGGAAGTCAACTATGTTTTGATAGATTCCTTTTGCCTCTTCAAATTTTCCTTGCTTCATGCTCATGTTGGCTTTCATCATTTTTATTTCATCTGCCAAGGTGTGCGCAGGAAACGCTTCGGTGATGGAGTCCAAAGTGATATTGGCCAATTCAAATTTGTTCTGGTAGTTATACAAGTCTGCTCGCGCATACTGCTGCATGGGCACCTTAGTAGTGTCCATATTGAAGTTGTCTGTGATGAGCAACGACAGGTCAATAGCATCATTCGAAATCAACTTAGAAGTAGATGCTTTGAGCACATCTAACTGGCCTTGTGCCCACTCGAAGTCGCCTGTGAAGTAGCTGATGCGCGCATTGCGAAACTTGGCCTCGCTGCCTAGGATGTCTTCTTTAAAGTCCAGCTCCACTTGCGAGAAAAGGAGCGATGCATCCCACACTTCATTACGAAAAACAAGTATATCACCCAACTCCAGTTTGCAAGTGGCTTGCGACTTTACATACAGGCCGGGCAGTGCTATGGCTTCGCGCAGCAACGCCACCGCCTCGTCCGTTTTGTCCAGATAAAAGGCTTGCACGTGGGCCAGTTCCTTCATCATAATAGCCGTCTCCGCATTGCGACCCACCTGCTGCAGCGCGGTGATGTATTCTGATTCCAACGACACATAGGCCGCTTTGTCTATACCGGGCTTCAGGGCCAGTTGGTCCTTCATCACCTGCAGTTTTTCAATCTTCGCAGTTATGTAGTATTCTGTCTGCGGACCTTTGTCTATGATGTATTGATAAGCCTTCAAAGAGGTCTCATAGTCCATGCTATTGCGTGCTAGCGATGCCAGGTTGATAATGCGGTAGCCATTTTCTGCCAGGCGCTTGTCCAAACCGGATGCTTGCAGAAAAGCGGAGGCAAAATCTTTCTTTTGCATAAACAGCCACACCAGCATTTCGCTGTACATAGCTTCCTCCGGATTTTGTTGCGAGCGCTTCAGCAATTTGCCCTTTAGCATGTTTTGGTTCTCTTCGTTCTCCTGCAAGTTGAGGGTTCGGTTGAACGAGTTCTGCACCGTTTGCAGGTAAGCGGGTTCTTCCACCACCAGGTCCAAATACGTTTCTGTCATGGATACGAAGTCGCCAAGATTGCCTTGTGTCTTGGCAATTTCGAAGGTGTAGGTATAGCCGTCTTTGGCCTCTTCCTTTCCCTTCTGGTAGGCCTTTAGTGTGTAGTCATACTCCTGCACGTTTTCAAACTCACTGGCTAGGCGGGTTATGTTGCTGCGGGTAGGCTCTACTTTTTTAATGGCTTCGTCAAACTGTTCGATGGCTTGCTCTGGCTTGTCAAATTTTTTGTACAGGTCTCCCAGGTTTACATAGCCTATTCCATCCTTGCTGTTCTCCTTTATCTTTTTCTTCACTATGCCTTCAGCCGTCTCAAAATCTTTGAGGGCTATAAGGGTGCTGAGGTAATTGGCATAAACCCGCGTAGTTTTATTGGTCTTGTATAGTTTGTCGTAGTAGAGTTTGGCCTGCTCATATTGGCCCTGTGAGTAGTAATACTCTGCAAGGTCTATATCCGTTTGTGCAAATGCAGCGTTGCCACACATGCCCACCATCATCGCCACTATGAATTTAAGTTTGTTCATCTATTTAAAAAATGTTTGTGTAGCTAAGGCCGGTATGCTATCCACCCAATAGTGTATCTGTGGACTTTGCAGTAAAAATTTCTCCTTTGCTTTCTTCGCGTTGGCTTCCAACTGTGGTCTTCCCTTTATCAATTTCCCTGCCTCTTCGGTTTCTCTGCCAATGGCCTTTTGTACATATTCGTTGTTCATCTTGTTACCAGCCGCATCGTGCGTGGCCTTTTCTACCAGCGCCTGTTTCAGTTGGGCCAATTGCTGCAAGGTCACTACAGCCTCCTCCCTACCCAGTTCTATTTGGGTGGCCGTTTGCTCCAGCATTTTGCGTGTGGTTTTGTACTGGCTGGTGGCAGCTGCTATGTCTTGGCGCATGGCCCCAACGAAGTTTTTCTGTATATAGTCTAAGTGGCCTTCAATGGTGCCTTGCATAGCCTTTAGCGTATCGGCATCCATGGCGGCAAAATTCTTTGCGGCTGAATCTACCCGCGCTGTTAGCGAGTCCAGTAGTTGTATGTAGCGCGTGTGGTCTTTCTGAAATTCGCAAGAGGGCAGAAAAACAGAGGCGCCAAGTGTGAGGACAACGAGGCTAACTAATCGCAATGCTTTCATATCGGATATATAGATGTGCGCAAGGTAGGAGCTACTAAAAGAGCGCACGAAAAATTAAGAATAGTTTTGAGAAACGGGGTAAGAGCAATTCGGGCAGCGGTCCATCCAAACAGGCTCATTTCTTTTTTTGGGAGACGGGGGTTGAGGTGGGTATGTTTGTTTTGAAAAAGTGCATACAAAATGACACAAAGCCAACCTGATTTGGGTGGATATGTGCCATTTTATGGCACATATATACAAGTTAGCGGTAATGATTACAGAGCACAATTAACGACAATACAATAGGACGACAATGATTAAATATCTCGAAAAATTACTTCACGAAAAGACTGAAGGGACACAAAGCGAAATTTTATACGCACAATGGAATTATGACAAAAAAGTAGTTCCCGTTGCCTTAAATGCTGTTTCTACATTATTTCCCCATTACAGCCTTCATGACGAATCACATTCAATAACTATAATCAACAATATTGTAAGGGTTCTAGGCAAGGAAAAGTTAGACAAACTTTCCGCTATTGACATATGGTTAATTCTTGAAGCAAGCTATTGTCATGACATCGGCATGGTTGTATCAAGCGACAAACTCATAGAAGCACTAAACTCAAAAGACTTTCTTGATTTCTTCAAAGAAGTTCAACAAGACAAGAAAAATGGATTACATGAATTTGCTTTACAATTTAGTATTGAGGACGGAAAAATAAAATACAACTCAAGTGAACTAAATTTAGAATATCATGACGGCATTAAATTCATTCTTGCGGAGTTTTTTAGAAGAACTCACTCTGATAGGTCTAAGGAAATTATCAATAATCCCAATGGTGAACTAAAGCTATCTTCACCAAGAGGTGTAATTCCTCAAAGAATTTTTAAAATTCTTGCCGACATCTGTTCAAGTCATACAAAGAACTTCGAAGATGTAATGAAACTGCCATTTAGCGAAGTAGGAATTGACATTGAAAATTCACACCCACGATTTGTTTCGTGCCTTTTAAGAATTGGCGATTTGTTAGACTTAGACAACAATCGGTTTTCAGAAGTTATGCTAAGAACTTTAAGTAAAATCCCAATTGACACTTTAAATCACAAAGCAAAACACTTGTCAATTGAATCATTCAGAGTTGACGATAAAATCATAGAAGTTAGTGCAAAATGTACCGACTATGACACAGCCAATGTAACTCAACATTGGTTTAATTATTTAAATTCTGAAATAAGTCAACAAATGATTAAATGGAACAAAATTGTTCCTTTCAAAGAATTAGGCTATTTACCAACCATTGGTAATTTAAAAGTTGAGCTATCAGACTACGACTATATTGACGGAAAAAAGAAACCAAAGTTTTCTGTTGATACCGATAAAGCAATGGAATTGTTGCGTGGTGCAGGAATATATGAAGGAGCATATCAATGCATAAGAGAAGTATTGCAAAATGCTGTTGATGCAACATTGTTAAGAATATGGTTAGAGTATAAAGACGAAAAGGATTTTGATTTATCTAACCCAAGTTCTGATGATTTTATTCGTGTTAAAGAGCAATTTCCTATTTTCATCAACATAAACGAAAAGAGTGTTATTGGTCAAGATAAAGTTTGGGATTTCAACATTACAGATAAAGGAACAGGTTTGTCAACTTATGATTTAGGCTTTTTAATGCACACGGGAAGTTCTTCTAAAAACAGAAAGAGAATTAACCTAATTGATGAAATGCCTTTGTGGCTTCGTCCTTCAGGAATTTTTGGAATTGGTTTTCAGAGTATATTTATGCTAACCGAACAAGTAAAATTAGAAACCAAAAGTTTTTTCACAGAAGAATTCCAAAAAATAGAACTTAATAGTCCAAATTCGTCTAAAGACGGAGGAATTTTAGTTCAAAAAGTAAAAACGAATCACAAAACCAAGCCTGGCACAAAACTTTCGTTTGAACACAAAACAAAAGCAATTCCAGAAAGATGGTCAATAAAAGGAGAGCAAAAAAATGCAAGTAGAATTGCTCACAATTATGACCCCTTTTCTCATGAATCTCTTGACATTGAATTAGGAAAGGTTTTTGATGAAATATTTGACTTTACATCAAAAAGTCACATACCCATAAAATTATTCTTAAATGGAAAGGAAATAGAGACCCACAACAACAATAACAAATTCAAGTATTTTGAAAAGGAAAATTCATTAGAACTAAACATTCATTCGGGGACAAAAGAAAGTAGTTGGCGTGTTATCACATATTACAAAAACCAAAAAGCAGAAAACAATTTGAAGCCAATGTTTTTAGGTTTTGAACTAAATATACATAAAGACAAAGCTTCAACAGTTTTGGAGTTGAATAGAAATAAAATTAGACCAGAATATCATGGCGAACTAACTCGACAATTTTTCACAAGCTCATTTAAAGTAATTACAGAACACTTTAATACTTTATTTGAAAGGGATGAATTAAAAAGCTTGGGAAGTATGTTTCTAAACTATTACCACGAACAATTTGATTTCTTAAATTCCTTTGACGTTAAGAAATTTAATCAATGGAAAAATTTGGAAATCCAGATAGGCGAAGAAAATCATAAAATAAAAGACTTACTTACTTCAATTGACACCTTAAAAATAATCTACGACAGAAGAATAAATTCTCATTTCGGAGACTCATACGCAATCAATAAAAACGAACTGTCAATTAGTTTGGGAGGTGGCTCACCGTCTTACGATTACACCACTTTCCTTCTGAGTAAATTTAGTGAGATAATGACTTCGATTCAAAAAGTTGAAGATGTTGAAACAAACGTAAAACAAATTATCTTTTCAAAAAATGCTCAAGGAAATCCTGTTGAAGAATCTGAAATCAAACGTATTTTAATTAATACGAAAAATATCTATTATTCCTCAAGATGTATAATCCCTTGTGTGGAGAAATACTTCAAACTTCGTTTGAAAGATGATGCACATGAAGCATATGTATATCATTACAGATTTGATTATTATTTGAGCTTACAATATCCAAAAATGTTGTCGCCATACATTTCTGTTGAAGATGGTAACGATAAGACAGAGTTGCAACTTGCACTCAATGACAAATTATATGATTGGGTTTTCAAAAACCGCTATGATGAAAAAACAACCTCGGAGGAGATAAAAGAACAGTATCAAAAATTTATTAACGAGTACAAACTTGACGACTTAAATGAAATTATCACTACCGCTAACAGCGGTTTGGCGTAATGGCGGGTTCAGTGCTTCGTATGAGAGTTTTGTGGTAGGTTCAAGTGCAGTTCTTCGATTAAACTTTTGTGCTAAAATCCGCCACTACGCCAAGCCGCAAAACGTTAATCCAACCAAGCAACCAAACGTGCTTTCCTAATTCTCCTCCACACGCACTTCTGCAGTAGAGCTATAGTACTTATCTAACCTTTGCATCAGTAGCAATGCGCTGCTGTGCATCTGGTGCGCTACCCTCGTGCAGTGGTCGTCACTTAGGTTGAGCATATCCTCGGTGATGTATGCTTTTGAATCTTCCGGTTGTTGCTCTGTCCATTCTTTGTATGTGCTCTCCATAGCCAATAGTCTGCTGTAAACACCCAGCTCAGCATGGAAGTCGGGCAGTTGATCCAATAGCTCTTTTACAAAGTCGTTGTAGCGGGCGTTATGTTGAATGCGCTTTATCACTTCTTTAATTTGTTGATTTGATGACTTGTTGATTTGTTGATTGGGTGATTTGATGACTTGTTGATTTGATGACTTGTTGATTTATTGACTAGTTGACTTGTTGACTTGTTGATTGGGTGATTAGAGGTGAATCAAATCTACTGGTGCGCCCAACCCAATCTCTAAATCTACAAGGCAACAAGTCTCTAAATCTTTATATCTCTATATCAACAAGTCTCCAAATCTCTAAATCTCTATATCAACAAATCTCCAAATCTCTAAATCTCTATATCAACAAGTCAACAAATCTTTAAATTGTTTCCCCATTAGCCCAGTTGGGGGTGGTTAGCCAATAGGCATCCAGCTGTGCGAGGGCTGCTTCTGCATCTTTGTGTGTTTGCATGATGTGCTGCACTACAGGGTCGGTGCTGCTTAGCAAGGCGTCTTCATCGTGTACATACAGGCTGCCAGATTCTATTATTTTTTTAGCAAGTTCGGGGCTGGTATTCATCAAGTGCAAGTGGCCTGCTGCGTGCAGGGTTTCTGTCATCAGGTCGGTTAGCCGCATGGCCAAGTCTTTTACTACTTCGTTGTAAGATGCATTCATGTTTTGCACAGAGGACAAGTGTATGAAAGCGAAAAGCCCTTTGCAAGGGTATTTGCAAAGGGCTTTTCAATGTTTAGATACTAATATGTTTTCTGTCGCTGTAAGTCTGCCTATAGTGATTAAGCAACTACAAGGTTAGCCACTGGGCTGTATGGGCCCACGCCAGCTTTGTTCTTGCCACACACTCTGAAGAAGTATTCTTGTTTTTTCACAAGACCTTCTATCTGGTAACGATTGGAACGAGTAACTTCAATAGTGTTCCAAACTAAGTTGTCGTTGGAAGACTGTACTTCAAAGAAATCAGCCTCTTTGTCGCCCGTCCAAGAGAGTGAAGCAAGACCACTTTGTGCACCATTTTTAGCTGCACAACGCGCTACCTTCTTTGGTGCAACCCTTGGCGTGCGTGGCTTCACGAACTCCATGCCGGTTGTTTCCAATTTAGTAGTGTCGCCTTGGGCCTGTCCGTTTATCAGGTCCACCCAAGTGGACATGGTGCGCTGCATCCACTCCAAAGCTTGGTCGCGGTCTGGTTTTGCGGTGCGGTCGCCACTGCGCATACGACCCTCAGCCGACTCCAGTTCGCCCAGCTTAGTAGCGGCTTCGGCTGGTGTGGGGTCAAGGGTAAAGTTGGTGTTGTTAGTCAAATTACCAATGTAGCGTTTGCAGTTTGAAATGATTGCAACTACACTGATGCCATAGACTAGGGCTTTTACTTTTGCATAAGCATTTTTCATAACAGTATTTTTTTTTTGGGTTTGTTTTAATTGCCCGCTTCGTTGCCGACAATCTGGACATTTATTCGAAAGCACTTATTTTCTTGTTTCAATTTTTTTGTGGTTTTCGATTAATTATTGAAAAGCGAATACGAATTATTTATTCTAAAGGATGAGTACTTTTCAATAGACCCTTACGAGTTACTCGTAAACCTTTATGAGTTACTCGTAAGGGTTTACGAGCAACTCATCAACCTTTACGAGTTGGTGAAAAGGGTTTACGAGCAACTCATCAACCTTTATGAGTTGGTGAAAAGGGTTTACGAGCAACTCATCAACCTTTATGAGTTGGTGAAAAGGGTTTACGAGCAACTCATCAACCTTTATGTGTTGGTGAAAAGGGTTTACGAGCAACTCATAAACCTTTACGAGTTGGTGAAAAGGGTTTACGAGCAACTCATGAACCTTTATGAGTTGCTCATATAGTTCTCTGAGTAACTGATAGACCTTTACGAGTTGCTCGTAGAGTTCTCTGAGTAAGTTTTATACCTTTATGAGTTACTCATAGAGTTCTCTGAGAAAGTTTTATACCCTTACGAGTTGGTGATAATGGGAAGCAATGGGTAGGGTATTTCATACAAATACATACACCTATTATATATAGGTGTGATTTGGAGCTTACAAAATCGGAACATAGACCTGTTGCTTTATGGAAACTATTTATCAACCAATTTGAAAATAACTTGAAAGCAGCTTACAATTTTCAGATCGGATTTCATACGTTTGACACTAGTTTAGTGTTTAGTGGCTCCTGTTTCTATAATCGCATTTGGCAACAGGGGTGGTATTTGTTCCATTCGCCCGGGAGCCACTGTCTGAAGTAAAGCGCAGGCAGTGGCCAAAGGCTTACAACAAAAAAAGAATATGACATAAGAAAATAAAGATAATTTACATACTCGCGTTGCTAGTGGAATAAAGCTTCGAAATCGCCAGTTTCAATAAAGCCACTACCCAATAAGTTCAATAGTGAATGCACCTGCAAGGGCGTGTTCATAGTGTTGATTATTTGGGTACGGTGTCTGGCGATACCGGAAGCTTGTAATTAGCTAAGGTTCACGCCCAAACTATAACCAACCCATTCGTTTTGAACCCTGACGAATAACTAAAACCAAAACCCTATACAAAATGAAAAAAGTCTTACTGACCGCGCTGGCAATGGGAGTGTTGCTGGCGAATGCGCAAACCGTAATCAACACCACATGGAGCAGAGTAACAGGAACTCCAAATCCAACTTTCAATTGGAGTGCATCAGACACTGATGCGGGTAACAATGTCATAAATGCAGGGAACACATTAGGTGCAGGAAGTCAGGACCTGAACATGCACATTGTGAAACTAGACGATGCTGACGGCAGTGTACTGTGGGAAACAGAGTGGACTAGTCAAGGAAGTTACAATGACTACGCATCCGATGTGGTGGTGGGTAGCGATGCAGTATATGTGTGTGGAGCAAGCGTGGTGAGTAGTCTGGATGTAGTTTGTGTGATACTCAAATTGGATTTGGATGATGGCGAGCTCTTGTGGACATATACCTACGACACTGGCCTTATGAATATTCCATCGAGCATTGAGTGGGTGGCAAATGATGGAATTTATTTTTGTGGAAGTACCACAAGTGTCAATACCTCATCTGACTTCATGGCTGGTCGCCTATATGATTATGATGGCTCAGAAGCTTGGACGCAGACCTATGACTACAGCCAAGATTATGATTTGGGTGTGCGGATGAGAGTGAACAGTCAATCAGTATATGTAACAGGCGTGAGCGGCAGCAGTTGGACGGATACTGAAATCACCACCCTTGCCTTCAACAAATTCTCAGGTTCGCTCACTGGTGTTAGCAACATTCCGAATCCATCGGATTACATTGACATGCCTACAGACATCACAACTGATATAGCTGGCAATGTATACATCTGCGGTAAATACGGCACGGGCACATCATGCGATATGAAGGTAATAAAGTTGGATGATGATCTAGACATGATATGGGAAGCAGAATGGGATGGAAGCAATGATGAAGATGTACCCAATGCCCTGGCCGTGGACGAAGACGGCAATGTGTACGTAACTGGTTACAGCATCAATGAAGACAACAAAAAAGAAATGGTAACCAATGCTTTTGATGCTGCTGGTGACTTGCTTTGGTCGAAACGCAAATTGGTAAAGCCGCTCTACGATGAAACCTGTGGTACTGACATAGAATACCGCTTCGGAAAATTGATTGCATCTGGCACATACAAGAAAGATGACACTACATATCAACTGGTTTATTCCTACTTCAAAGATTCAGGTTTTCCGGATTGGATTGAAGAAATGGACGAGTTTGCACTGAACGACACCGCTTTTGTGAGCCTTAGAATGATTAATGCAAATGCAGTGTTTACCTCTGCAATGACAGATGGTGCAGGTGGGTTCAGGTACTTAACCACTCGTGCTGATTTTAAGAAACGAAACCGCGTACCGCACTACGATGAAAATGACAAACCCATCTACGCTGCGCATGAAGTGTTCATCCGATTCAATCCTGATGCATTGAACTATGCAGCCATTGACAATACCAATTTGCACTATGGCAAACTGAGTTCGTTTGTGACATCAACTGTGCTTACAGCTATCAATACCAAACTTGGAGAAGACGCAAAAGACTACACAATAATAAAACTATTGAAGGGTCTTACCAGTGACATGAATACCTCCATCGCTCGTGATGGTGTAGAGCGTGAAATACCTCCTTTCTATGCGTGGTTGTCGCTTGAGATACCAGAGGCAATGGATCCCGTATGGGTATGTGAGGAACTCAGCGAACTTGACAATTACATCGTCAATATGTCTTTGAATCAATGTTCACAGATGCAGTTTATTCCAAATGATCCAAAGTATGAAACCTTCCAGGCAGGTTTGCATTTTGTTGAAGCAATCAATACCGGTTATTTCTATGACTTAAATATTGAATCGGCATGGGATGTTAAGTCAGGCTACAGCCTTGCAGATAGTTGGAAACCAAAAGTTGGGGTATATGATTCAGGTTGTAGAACAACTCATGAAGATTTACAATCATTAAATGGGATGACTGTAGTGGGTGGATTGGACCATGTAGAAGGCGGTGGAACAACAGTATTCGACACAAATGATGCAAGTGCATATGGACATGGCACTTCTGTGTGTGGCGAAATTTCTGCTTCTACCAACAATGGAAAAGGAGTTTCTGGAGTCGCTGGAGGTGATGCACAAGCACCACCGTTTGAATCATTGCCTGTTCAATTAGTGGTTCATAGAATCTTCGGTGGGCCAAACGATTTTTATGATCTATATCCATATCTCGGTGATGAGGATACATATGATTCACTAATGCACGCATATTTTACTGAAATTGCTGGTGCTCAAATACTTTCAGCTTCTAGTCTTTTTAGTAGCAATCCGGTTACGGTCATCAATCAGTCTCATGCGGGCAATTGGGATGGACTTGAAGAAGAATGGGGTGTTCAAGATGAGTTTGCTCAATGGAACAGAACACTGTATAACCAACAATGCCTGAATGTGTGCTGCCGAGGAAACCATGACCTGACGGCAAAAAAATGGCCTTGCATGACGCTGGGCCCTGAAGATCAACAAATGTGCATTGGTGCCAGCGATACCACAGGCCGTAAGGCAGACTTTAGCCAATGGGAAGGCGATATAGATGTCTTAGCACCTGGTATTACAAGCTTGATTCATACTACAAACCACAACCTAGATTCTGCCTATTGGTACTTTGATGGAACGTCAGCGGCAACACCATTGGTAAGTGGTGTAGGTGCTTTGGTGCAGTCTTACATCAACAACCATCCGGATGCTCCAAATCAAATAAGTCCTGAGGACATCGAACGCCTGATGGAGAAATATGCGGACGATGCCTTTGATTCAACTGGTATCACACCTCAAACTGTCGGTTATGATGATTATTCCGGTTGGGGGAAACTGAATGCTGGAAACTTGTTTAACGGTATTTCTCTGCCCAATTACCGCATCTGGCATTTTGATATGCACGTTCACGAGGAAGATCTAATACCTGTGGATACACTTGTCTTGAATTGGAGACGAGATATCGACTGGGCAAATTTTCTCAATTACAACCAACCGACCTACGAAGTGGAAGTTTATAAGGCACAGATGACCAATTATCATGACATAATGGGAGCTACCGTGTTAGATTCTTGGGGGCGCAACAGTGTTTCTAAAGTGGTATGTATTGACAGCATGGGTACCAACACACCTTTTATATATCCCTATCCTGATGTACAAATAGAATTTGTAGATGATGATATGGCCACCGTATCCGGCTATCTTTTCAAGTTTACATCTACAGGTGCGTGGTATCCGTTTGCTCCAGATTCTAACAACATCCCTATTTCATATACCCTTTACACACAAGGCGGATATACCGCAATTAGAGAAGAAGACATTGAAAATGTATTCTCAGTTTACCCCAATCCTAATGCTGGTATTTTTAATGTGGACTATACCGTTTTGCAGCAAGGAGACTGTCACCTTAAAGTGTTTGACACGCGAGGTGTGTTGGTTTGGCAAAAGAGATTACAAGCGCAAAATGCAGGCGTGTATCACGAGGTGATTTCAATACCCGACTATGCACAGGGTCTATATTTGATAACTGTTGAAACCCCAACCTCGATAGGAACTAAGAAAATATTCAAGCAATGAAATATTCCATTCTAATTGCGCTTGCGCTCATTAGCAGTACATGCAAAAAAGAAAAGACCACCGCTGTAGGAGCGGTGGTCGTTAATACTTCGGTACATTGCCCGGAAAGTGTTGATAGCGTTTACGCTTTTCAATCCCCCAAGTTAGGCGGTGGCGGTAACATATTCCCATCAGAAGTTTCTTGCATGAATGATACACTATGGAAGTACCCAAGTTTCAATCCGAATAATGCAAACGAGATTTGCTACATAGAGAGAAAACCATTTTCAAGTTCACGCTTTCTCAAATACAATATCCTTACGGATGAAAAAACAGTTCTATATGAGAACGTGACCTACGGAGGACAGCCCATTTGGTGTAAAAACAACTGGACATATTTCGCTGGATTCGGCAATAATATCGTGCGAATCAATATGAGTTCAGGCAACAGAGAAATGCTAACGAGCCTGAATCAAGACAGAAACGTTACTCCCAATGTGCTTACTTCTCAATGTTTGTTCACTCGGTTCGTCACCAATTCAGAAATGTACGGAATTAAGCTGGGGCCCCAAGGCGAACTATTGGATACTCTCAATGGAATACCGCGTGGTGATTGGCGAGATAATATCGGCACCAGCGGTGTAGGATATTTTAAACTTCTTACTAAGAACTACGAAACAGGTATCGTTGACACTCTATGTGAAATTCCCTTGGAAAGAGGTTCTATAAAGGATATAAAAATCCACCCGAACAACAAAGATGTCTATTTCACACACTACTTCAGAGATGGCATGTACAAGGTGAACATAGATACTAAGGAAGTAACACTTGTAAAAGAGGGCAACAACAGTTGTTGGTACGATACCTTTTCTATATCGCAAGATGGAAGCAAGATTGTTTTTGAAAAAGTGTATTGCCAGGTGGGCTGGCCGGGTGCAATGGCTGCTGTTTCCATGAAAACAGAGATATGGATAATGGATATTGACGGGTGCAATGAGAGTAAGTTGAATCTTGAATTTTAAGAAGCAGAAGAAAACATGAAATACCTTCTACACCTTTTCTTGCTCTTTTCGAGTTCGCTGTATGCTCAATATGAAATCGGCCATACTACTATCTCTTTTATTGATAGCCACTGATGCCACTTTTACAAACTGCTATGTGGGTGCTGAGTTTTTCCCTTATGTCACCTTCAACAGCAGCGGCAATCCGCGCAGCAACAAGAGTGTGTTTACCCGATGCCAGTTCATTACCGACCGTGTGCTTTACGACTCGCCCATAGTGGAACAGCCTGAGCCAAAAGCGGGCATCATAATGAACGAAACCTATCGCATTCGTGTGCGCGGCTGCCAGTTCAGAAATGAGGCTATCGGCAACCCTGAGTATGAAGATTACTACAACAGCCAATACAAACGTGGTGATGGCATACAGGCCAACAGTGCTGTATTTCTGGCTTACAACAGCGCCACTACCGATGGGCTGAACACGCCCATACCCTGCGAGTTTGAAAACCTTGAACACGGCATCAAAGCCTTGTGTGGCGACTACATCAAACCCTTCTCATGCAAGAATGCCATTTTTACTAACAACTTCTGCGGCATACGCAGCGAAGGCTCCATGCTGGGGCCTGTTATACAGCACAACACCTTTAATATATACCCGATAGATGACAACAGCGATGATGAACAAGTAAGCGGTTTAGAGATGGACCACACCACACAATTGACATTCAAGAAACTACTGACTGGATAGTTGACAGTAACTCTATGATTTCAGTATCTCCTTGGGACTGGAACAAGTTAGTTGAACAAGCAAAAAGAGCACAGTTAGATTACTTTGCACAAAGAGCACCTATTGACAATTATTATCCAATGGACAGTTCGGTAAACACAGCAAATATGTATATCTAATGCCAATACATTTGGTGGCACATTTGTTTTTTTGCAACCGCACAAATCCAAACAAAAAAAGCAAAAGAGCCATCAAGCTACCGCACCAAGACAGCAGTAAAATAGACAGACACAGCGACATCGGACGAAGAAGCACTGCTGGTAACAGCGGGTTTAAGAAATTGGCGGTGCAGTGGTTAAATGAAGACTCGGCTCAGCCGAGATGCTTCGTATCAAGTTCATTGCTGGCAGACAGTTTTCGTCTCCGAAATCGCCAACTTCTTGTAGCTGCAAAACGTTAGGCTCTGCCACTACCCCGCGGCTTTCGCGAGCCAAAGTGAACCAGCTCTATCCGCTGGCACGGGCACTGGGATAGCGAGTGCCTTGAAAACCTAAGGACACTGTCTCATTCAAAAATCTATTTCATTGCATTCAGCACATTTTGTGCAAGTGAACTATTCCATTAACGTTTTCCCTTCAAACAAAAACACCCCCGCCTTAAAGGGCGAGGGTGCATATTTTTTTGAAGAATAATTCTATTCCACTACCAGCTTTGCTAACTCCTTGCCGCTGCTATCTGTTATGTGGTAAAGTCCCGCGCTCAGCGTGGCAATGTTCACTTGCATTTTTTCATCACTGTTCATCACTATAATTTGAACAACGCGACCGGTTACATCCACTACATTCAAGGTAGTCATAAAGGTGCCGTTAGCATCTAGCGTAATGAATGAAGCAGCAGGGTTAGGGTACACCAGCAGGCCCGATTCCGCAGGGGCCGACTCAGCAATATTCACGGGGCAGCTGCCGGCAGAGAACCATACATCGTCCACCACATAGGCTGACCCCACTTCGTCCTCCAACGTAACGTAGGTGCATGTTGCACTGGTTATTTCCATCACCGCCAACTCAGGCGATGTGCAGGAGTGGGTGAGCAATAGGTTGTCATTGGCATCGTACATTTTGATGAGTATAACATCTATTTCGGTGTCTATTGGGTTGTTCAATCCGAAGCGACAGATGGGCATTGACACGGTGGTGTCAAGGGGATTCACGAAGTCTATGCGTATGCCATCATACCACGAACTGCTTTTTAGAATGGGGCCATAAGCTCCTGTATAGTCATAAATGTCGCAATAGTTAGGTGCCGGCCATCCGGAGAAGATGGCGCCATGCGAAAAGGCATACTGATCGGTTATAATGGCGCCTGTCAGCTGCTCGTTGAAGGTAATGGTGTCACCAAAGTCGCGTTCACTAACAATAACTTCGCTAGGGTGTTGTCCTCCCTGCGTAAGCGAGGGGGTAGATTGTGCTTGGAGCAATGCAGGAAGCACGAGGGTAATGATGGTGTACAGTTTTTTCATTGGTAATGTGATTTTAGTTGAATCAAACGTACAATGAATCTTCCGAAGAATACCCTCATACAGAAACAATTCTCAACAAAACACCCCCGCCTTTGTGGGCGAGGGTGCATATGCTTTTTTCTTAGAATAATTTTATTCTACTACCAAACGTGCCATCGACTTTCCTTCAGCATTAGTGATGTGGTAAAGACCAGCGCTAAGTGCAGAGATATCTACTTGCGTTTTGTGTGCGTTATTCAAAGCAATGGTTTGAACAATGCGACCGGTTACATCCATCACATTCAGTGTGGCGATGTAGTTACCCTTTGCATTAATAAGTAGGGTAGAAGAGGCAGGATTCGGATAAACTTCTATGAGGCTGCTTCCTATTTCTACTACACCGATAGGACAATCCATACATGAACTGAAACAGACTTCTGGCAGGTTCACATCCACATTGTCCACGGTGATGCTGCGGTTGTATCCGCCAAAGCCATCGTCTACACCACATTCGAAAGGAACAGTTTCCACATTCGTGAAGGTGTCTCCATTGATGTATTTGAAGAGTACTTGTGTGTTTTCAGCGACTGTTACTGAAGCTGTGTAAACGTTGTCAAATGCAAGTGTCATTTCATTGGCAGTGGCTGAGAAGGCATTGAACGAACCTGCAATGTGTACACCGTTAATATCGGCCGTGATTGAGCCTAGATCTAACAGGAAGGTAACGTCCACCATCTGCACAACAGTGCACGCAATGCAGTTAGAGAAACAAACGGCCGCTAGTGTTTCGTTGTTCGTTCCGGCAGTGTATGAGCGATTGCTGAAACCACCCACTCCACATTCACCAGGAACTGTTTCGTAGGTAATGCCATTCAAGAATTTGTATTGAACTGTTTCTCCTGCATTCAGCACCACTACCGCTTCATACATATTGGTGGCATACTCGCTCATCTGTGTGGCTGTGCCATCCCAACCGTTGAAGTCGCCTGCTATGAAGATGCCATCGCCACTAACTGTTTCATTGCTCATGTCCACTCGGAAGGTAACCAGCACCGGAACTTCGCCAAGACAAGCTATGCAGCTTGCGAAGCAAACTGGACCATAGGTTGCATCTTCTTCTGCGATATCAAAATTGCGGTTTGCACCACCAAAGCCATCGCTTAGTCCGCAGTCAAGTGGCACCGTTTCTTGCATCGGCCAGTCGTTGCCATTGATGAATTTGAAGAGCACTGTGTAGTTAGTATCAATGTCGGTGGTGTATTCATACACGCCATCGCTATTGGTATCCAACATTTCAGTGGTGCCAGGACTCCATCCTTGAAAATTGCCGGCAATGTGTACACCACTCGCATCTACTGTTTCGTTATTCATGTCCACCAAGAAGGTGACCTCCACTGTGGCGGGTTCTATTACCTCTTCACAATCAGTGCATGTGCCAAAGCATACAGGACCGTATGCGATGTTTTCTTCGCCTACAGCCAGTGTGCGATTCATGCCACCAAAGCCATCATCCACGCCACATTCAGCAGGCACAGTTTCAGACTGTGGCCAATCGCTTCCGTTAATGAAACGGAACTGAATGGATGTATTTACATCTACTTCATAAGCTATTTCATAATTACCACCACCTATATCTGTCATTACCGTTCCGTTCGGATTCCAACCTTGGAAGTTGCCAGCTACGTGCACTCCATTTGGGCTCACCGCTTCATTACTCATGTCCACTTGGAAAAGAACCATAACGGTGGTTGGCTCCACTATCTCATCACAATCAGCGCACTCGCCAAAGCACACCGTGTCTGCTGTTGCATCGGTTGTGCCCGCTGTGTATTCGCGGTTCATTCCACCAAAGCCATCATCTACTCCGCAGGCACCGGGCACTGTTTCGCTTTGTGGCCAATCGTTGCCATTGATGAAGCGGTATTGCACCGCGGTATTTTCTTCTACTTCTAAAGTGATGGAGTAAATGTTATCCATATCGCCATCCAACATCTCGCTTGTTGCTGGGTTCCAGCCTTGCATGCTGCCTGCTAGGTGCACTCCGTTGGCGCTCACGGTTTCGTTGGCCATGTTCATTTCGAAGGTGATGTTTACAAAGGTGGGGTCAACAATTACATCACAATCTGCACACTCACCAAAGCACACCACTGGAACAATGGCGTCAACTGTGCCTGCTTCATACGAGCGATTGTAGCCACCAAAGCCATCGTCTTCGCCACAGGTCATTGGTACATTTTCATCTTCATTGTAAGTAGTGCCATTTACAAAGCGGTACAATGCTTCTGTGTTTTCTTCTACTGGCAATGTGATGGTGTAGATGTCATCCATATCAGCATCGGTCATTTCACTGGTAGCGGGATCCCAACCTTGAATGTTGCCTACCAGATGAACACCATTTGCACTCACCGTTTCATTCGCCATATTCACTTGGAAGGTGACATCGACAAATGTTGGTTCAACAATGATTTCACAATTTGCACATTCGCCAAAGCATACCACAAAGGCTGTTACATCATTGCCGCCTGTTTCCAGTATTCGGTTGTTGCCTCCGTTGCCATCAGGCAGTCCACACTCGGCTGGCACAGCTTCTGCTTGCGGCCAGTCATTTCCATTTATGAATTTGTACGAAAGATTGGCCCACTCATCAGCCTCGAATGTGATGGTATAGATGCCGTCTGCATCGCCATCGGTCATTACAGAGGTAGCAGGATTCCATCCTTGAAAGTTACCTGCAACATGAACACCGTTAGCACTTACGGTTTCGTTTTGCATATTCACTTGCAGTGTTATCATGTTGCTTGGTTCCACTATTATCTCATCGCAGTTGTTGCATCCACTGAAACAAACAGTGTCTATCATCATGGGCATTGCTCCTATAGTGGCTATGCGGTTCAGGCCGCTAAAGCCATCGTCCACACCACAGAAGGGTGGCACGGTTTCTTGTCCACCGAAGTCAGCACCATTTAGGTATTTGAATTCTATCAATGTGTTTTCTTCTACTTGAACTGTTGTGGTGTAAACACCATCGGCATCACCGTCAGTCATTGCAGCAGCTGTTGCGCTCCAGTCATTGAATGTGCCAGCAACGTGAACGCCATCTATGCTTACTGTCTCGTCTTGCATGTTCACTTGGAAAGTTATATCTACATAAGTAGGTAGCACTATTGGCTCGCATGCAGCGCATTCGCCAAAGCACACGGTGTCTATCGCTGCATCTATATCAGCTACTACAAACTCGCGATTGTATGCACCAAAGCCATCGTCTACACCGCAGGCCATAGGCACTACTTCATCGTCATCCCATGTGTTGCCATTTACAAAGCGGTATTGAATGCTTGTGTTTTCTTCAACAGCGATAGTGGCTATGTAAACACCGTCCATATCTGCATCTGTCATTGCAGTGGTTGCAGGATCCCAACCTTGGAAGTCGCCAGCAACGTGCACACCATTTGCGCTTACTGTTTGATTGTTCAAGTCCACGCTGAATGTTACATCCACATAAGTGGGCAGCACTATTGGTTCGCATGCAGCGCATTCGCCAAAGCACACTGTGTCTATCGCTGCATCTATATCAACTACTACAAATTCGCGGTTGTATGCACCAAAACCATCGTCCACACCGCAGGCCATTGGCACTACTTCATCGTCATCCCATGTGTTGCCATTTACAAAGCGGTATTGAATGGTTGTGTTTTCTTCAACTGCGATAGTGGCCATATAAACACCGTCCATATCTGCATCTGTCATTGCAGTGGTTGCAGGATCCCAGCCTTGGAAGTCGCCAGCTACATGAATTCCATTTGCACTTACTATTTGATTGTTCAAGTCCACGCTGAATGTTACATCCACATAAGTGGGCAGCACTATTGGTTCGCATGTAGCGCATTCGCCAAAGCACACTGTGTCTATCGCTACATCTACATCAGCTACTACAAACTCGCGGTTGTATGCGCCAAAGCCATCGTCCACACCGCAGGCCATTGGCACTACTTCATCGTCATCCCATGTGTTGCCATTTACAAAGCGGTATTGAATGGTTGTGTTTTCTTCAACTGCGATAGTGGCCATATAAACACCGTCTATGTCTGCATCGGTCATTGCAGTGGTTGCAGGATCCCAGCCTTGGAAGTCACCTGCAAGGTGCACACCATTTGCACTCACTGTTTCATTATTCATATCCACACTTAGGGTTACAGAAACCAAAACCGGATCAGGAGGACAGGCAGCACACGAACTAAAACAAACCAGGCTGGTGACAATGGCAGATGAGCCAACTACTAGCTCTCTGTTGAATCCGAAAAAGCCATCATCTACTCCGCAAGCCATGGGCACCGTTTCTTGCCCTGGCCAGTCGTTGCCATTGATGAATTTATACTCATATGTGCCCGAATTCATGGCGAGAGTTACTTCGTAAACGTTGTCCATATTCGCATCGGTCATGGCAGTGGAGCCAGGAGTCCACGCTTGAAAGCTACCTGCGAGGTGCACACCATTAGGGCTAACTATCTGGTCTTGCATGTCCACACGGAAGGTGACATTGGTAGGCAAGCTCATCCACTCAGTAACACCTGTTGAATTGCCATCGCCTATATAAAACCAAGGGCCAGCGCCTGTAAGAAAGGTGCCTGCGGTCCAGATGCCTGCCGTATTGGCGACATTCTCGCGTCCTTGCCCAGCAGCACCATACTGCATGAAGTCCACCATGTTGGTGGAGATTGCAAAACTACCTGTAGGAAGGTAGAGGCCAAGGTCGCTAGCTACTGTGCCGAAGCCATCGCCACCATTGGGCCACGAGATAGTGACCACCTCATTTTGTGACAGGTTAAAATCGCCACTTACGATAGTTACCGGTGCCGCATTCAGGGCGGTATAATCGAACAATGCACACAGGCGATAGGTAGAAATGTCCACTGCCATTGCACCAAAGTTTTTGATTTTGATTTGGTCAGTAGCAGGAGTTACTTGGGTAAATCTGATTTGTGCATTAGCGATAAGGGTGCACATCGCCAGAGCAATGAATAGAATTTTTTTCATTTGAGATTAACTAAGGGATTTGATTTTTTTTCAAAAAAAAGCGAACGCGAAAGTAAGTGTCATTGAGACACACAAGAAGCCTTGAATTGATGGTGAGGTTTTGACCCTATTCTTTCGACTTTGCTTATGGCAGACAGTCATATGCAAGGTCAAAAGCTCCTTGCTTGCACTATGATTCGGCTTCATTGCAGCCTTGTCTATTCATTGCAACAAAGCATCAGTACAAATAATAGGCTGCATCCTCGAAATGAAATAAGCGTACATATTTCTTCTGCTTTCATCCATACAAACATCAACCTGTAAATTCTAAAAACTATTAGGCTGGACTACTCGTTGAACCTTTTTAAGTTTAAGTTTGTCTAACTCAAAAGAAACATATTCATAACATATATGCGTTTTTTACTTAATATTTCAGTTACCACTTTTTTTGCGGTGTGCGGCATTTATGCGAGCCATGCACAAGTTGTTATCAACGAGGTTCAGATAACCAACGATGTTACTTATGCAGATGAGGATGGCGACTATGAAGACTGGTTCGAATTGTTCAATTCGGGGTCTGCTGCTCTTGATCTCGGTGGCTATGGTCTTTCGGACGATTTAGACGAACCTATGAAGTGGATAATGCCTGCATTGGTGTTGCAGCCAGGTGACAGAGAAGTGGTGTATGCCTCAGGCAAAGACCGTATGGTAATTGGTGGAATTGACCACTTTGAAACACCTGTTTTCCCATGGAGCTTGTGGTCTTACATAGTCCCTACCGCTGAGCCAAATGCAGCCTGGCACTTGCCCGGATTTGATGTGTCAAGTTGGAACGTGAATGTAGGCGGCATTGGATATGGCGATGATGATGATGGAACTGTCTTAATAGATCCGGCTTTGTCAGTCTTTAGCAGAATCACATTTAATCTTTCAGCCCCCGAACTGTTCAATCACCTATATCTATCCGCTGATTATGATGATGGCTTTGTTGCATACATGAATGGGGTGGAGATAGCACGCGCAAATGTGGGAGAAATAGGCACTCAAGTTCCTTTTGACTTTGCTGCAACAGCAGTAGTGGAGCCACTTTCGGTGCAGGGTCTTGACAACCAAGTGTGGGAAATGAATGAAGCAGCCCTTCAATCTGCTTTGGTAGTTGGAGAAAATGTACTAAGCATTCAAGTGCACAACAATGCCATTGGTTCCAGTGATCTCACTGGAAATTTCTACCTCATACTTGTTTCCACCTCTTCATTAGTTCAAACAGAAACAGCGCCTGAGTGGCTTGGATTGGAGGTGCCAGCGCAGCCTCGCTTGCATACTAATTTCAAACTCAGCTCAGGCGAAGTACTTATGCTCTCATTGCCAGACGCAACGCTTGCAGAGGCAAACGAGTTACCAGCTATGCAACTAGGCCACGTGTATCAACGAAGTGGCGATGGCAATGCTGCGTGGTGCATATCCACTAATCCTACACCGAACGGTGCAAATGATGCTAATTGCCTTTCAGGCTATGAGCAGCCCCCCATTTTCAGCTTGAGCAGCGGTGCGTTTGATGAAGAACAAATCATTGCATTGAACTCTATCAATCCCTTGGCAGAAATTCGGTACACTACCGATGGCAGCATACCACAAATAACATCTGAACTCTACACAGCACCTTTGCAGCTGACTGCAACCGCTGTGCTTTCAGCGCGCTGCTTTAGCAGCACCGCCATGCCTTCAGCGGTAGCTAAGAACACCTATCTGATTGAAGAATGGGCCATTGATATTCCTGTTATTTCTATCTCAACCGATCCTTATAACTTGTGGGATTCGCTCTACGGAATACACGTTTTTGGTCCACCTGACTATGGCGGATATCCGCACTTCGGTGCCAACTTTTGGGAGGATTGGGAGCGCGAATCGTACATGGAGTATTTTGATGCTAACCATGAGTTGCAGGTGGAAGGCCCCGTAGGTTTGAAAATTCATGGCGGCTGGTCAAGGGGCAATACACAAAAAAGTTTTCGTGTGCAATGCAAGGATGAATATGGGATGGAAAGCATGGACTATCCGTTCATGGCCGATAAACCATGGATCAATTCATTCAAAGGATTCAACCTGCGCAATGGTGGAAATGATTATTGGGGCTATCGTTTTCATGATGCACTTATGCAACGTGCTTTGAAAGGCACAGAAGCCGATTACATGGGATACACTCCTGTGGTTGTTTTTCTCAATGGAGAATATTGGGGCTTTATGGAAATGCGGGAAGTACTTGACCAGAATTGGGTGGAGAATAATCACGGAATAGATAACGATGATGCAACTGTAATCAGCTACAACTATCTGGGATTGAACGTTATCAATGGTACTGATGAACCCTTTTACCCTATGTTCGACTACATCATGAACAATGATCCGAACAGCGAAGGATACTACACATACATCGAGAGCCAAATTGACCTTGAAAATTATGCGGACTACATTATTGCAGAAACTTATTGGTGCAACGGTGACTGGAGCAACGGCTGGATAAACAACACCAAATTCTGGCATGATGATACCCCCGGTGGCAAATGGCGCTTTATGCTGATGGACTTAGACTTCGGGATGGGCCTAGCTGGCAATCAGCCATGCGATGATTACATCAACACTGCACAAGATGAGGGATACTATACCGACCAAATGTTTTCGCAAATCATACAAAATGAATCGTTCAGAAACTATTTCATTACACGCTATGCTGATTTGATGAACACCACCTTCAGACCGGAAAGGATCAATGCTATGGGAAATGAAATGCGCGATGAAATAGTACCCATTTTTGAAAGACATTGTCAGACTTGGGGTACTGACTTTGGATCGCTTGAGTGGGGATTGGACAGCCGATTGCAGTGGAATGATCAGCGCAACGAATGTGCATTTGAAGTGGTCCAAAATCATTTTGGCCTTCAACAACAAATCGATCTGACATTTGAAATAATACCTGCTGGAGCCGGACGTATTCATATCAACACCATTGAGCCATCTGAAGAATTTTATCCTTGGACTGGCACCTACTACAAAGGAGTTCCTGTGCAAATAACCGTTGTGCCAAATCCAGGTTATGTGTTTAATCATTGGGGAGCCAACGGTCTATTCCCAGTCAATGTATACCTCGATCAATTGACCACCCTCTTTGAAACAAATGAGAACTTCACAGCCTACTTCACTGGAAGTGCAGCAGAAAATGCTGTGATTGTTTCGGAGTTTATGTACAATGATGACAGTAGCAACGAAAGTGGCGATTGGGTCGAGTTACACAACACCCTGGATGTACCTGTTGACCTCTCAGGTATGTATATGAAAGATGATAATTATTTCAATCGCTTCGACTTCCCGTTGAATGCTACCATACTGCCCTATGGCTATATGGTAATTGCCAATGACACTGCCCTATTTGCTCAGCAATATCCTGCTGATATTGCAGCTCAAGGTCCATTCAATTTTTCATTGAATAATGGTGCAGATCAGATTCAACTTTTCAGTTTTCATGATGAAAGCATTGTTACCATCATGTATCAAGATGAGTCACCCTGGCCAGCTAACAGCGATGGCACTGGTCGTACCAACGAATATGATTTATTGGCAAACAATCAAAACCTGGCGAGCAATTGGTTTGCAGGCTGTATCGGAGGCAGCCCTGACGCACCGCATGATCCTGATTGTGGTGTGATAGATAACGTGAATAATCTGACTGCAAATGATGAGCTTATCCTATATCCTATTCCTACAAGCGATGTGTTGAACATTCAGATTCAGCGTGTCAATACAAACTCATTGATGACTTATCAAGTTATAGATGCAATGGGCAAAGTGGTCATGTCAGAAAATATGAATGACCGTTTCACTCAAATAGATACTTCGAATTTATCCTCTGGAGTCTATCGTTTCGGATTGCAGATGAATGGAGAACTGACGATGAAGAGTTTTGTAGTGGAGTAGCAAAGACTCCAATAAATAGAAAACCTCCATGGATAGCCTTGTAGTTTTTTAGTTTTCTAAAGAGAATTTACTCTTCTCCTTTGCCCGTCTCGCCAACGAAATAATCTTTCTTGCTTTTGAAAAGCACATTGAATGTGGTGAGTGAGCCATAAATGCGTGTGATGTATTGCTGCATTTCCACCTTATCAGCATCAGTAAGTTTTGGGTGTGCGTTGATTTTTTGTTCCATCACACGCAGCCTATCGCGCAGCAAAACGATCTTATGAAAGAAATTTTCAATTGGAATTTCCTTGGGCTTCAGCGAAGTGTCTTTGGGTTGTATGAGTAATTGACCACCTTCCCATCGGTCTCCAATTTCTACAATGTCAGTTACTTCATAGTAAAGGTCAAACACATTCTTTACTGCATTTACCACATCCTCCAGTTCAACAACTGAACTGGCTGAAGGGGCAGCTTCCAGAAGCTGATATCCATCGAAGCCCCTACCTAATTCTTTCTCCCCATGTTCTTGGAAGAAGATGCGATAGCGATGTTCATCCATTCCAAAAACGACACCTTCACCAAAAGAAGGATGAGTTATTCGCGCACCAATTCCGAAATTCATATTATTTTTTTTAGATAAAAATGTTTTGGCGAAACTAAAGGCTACACCTTTTCATAGATGTGTATATCCTCAACATCCATTACTGCATCGCCTTCCTCGTTTACGGTGAAGGCACGTTTGAATTTTGCATTCCAAACAAATTCATCGGCCGTGTAGCTGATGCGCGAGTGAACAGTTTGGTTGAACGTATCATCAAACCCGGAAATGAGAATCATTACTTCAGCATCTAAATCAAGCATGTCCTGCTGAGTCAGTTCAAAAAGAGGACTTTTGTCATCAATCTTGTGAACGAGTGTCCAACTGAGAGGAAGAAAATTAACGTGACTAATCTCCAAGGGCAGCGTGTAGTAATTGCGATTCATAGTGTCTTCCTTGGTTGCACGCATCATCATTATCACCTGTGCATTCATTTCCATAAGCACATTGCTACGCATATTGGTAAGACGAAACATGAGTGCTGTACCCTCCTGAAATGGTGAAATGAGCGCATTGTGGCTGTAACGCAGCATAGCTCTTGGTTTACTGAATCGCGCATACATCAGGCCCGTAGCAATCGCAAAAAAGAGCAGTCCGCAGAACGCTTCGAATGAAGCAACGGTGCTAGCTAAAATACCTTTTGGTGCAATGGACCCATAGCCAACCGTTGTGAAAGTTTGAGTTGAAAAATAGAAACAATCCATAAATGTTTCTATCACCGTTTCACCTCTTACTCCTATGAGATGCTCAGTTCCGATGCAGAAAAAAAGAATAGCGAATAGCACACTGAAGAAAACGTAAGCGCAAAGAATTAATAGAAAAAAATAGGTGTTGCTGATGGAAAGCAAAAGCTGGTATACGTTGCGAATACCATTGCCATTGCTTTTTCTCATCACGTTGAACGAGCCATCTCTGTTGATGATGCGTTTGGTTCGCCCCCCTACTTTTTCGCCAAAGCCGGGATCTTGTATTCTGCTTTTATCGTTGTTCTTAAACATGGTTCGTCAAAATGGCTATAGAAGAAAAAAAATAGAAACGGGTGAGGCGGTGTAAAGGAATAACAACTTTAGTTTTCAAAGGAAAAGGGTATCGAAGCTCAAACTGGTGTGGCAACTAGATCATAATGCTCAGCACTATCAATTTTTACCTCAGCGAAATCGCCTATTCTCAAGTAGCCTTTTGATTTCTCAATGAGGACTTCATTGTCTACCTCAGGCGAATCAAATTCGGTGCGCGCGATGTAATAATCACCTTCTACCTTATCTATCAACACACGCATTGTCTGCCCAATTTTCTGTTGATTCAAATCATAGCTTATGTGCGATTGAGCCTCCATTATCTCGTCAGCGCGTTTCTTTTTCGTTTTTGCTGGCACATCATCTGTCGCATTGTATGCATGGGTATTCTCTTCATGCGAATAGGTAAAAACTCCCAGCCTATCAAAGCGTGAAGACTGAACCCAACTGAGCATTTCTTCATAATCCTCTCGGGTTTCGCCTGGATAGCCAGCAATCAATGTTGTTCGCAAGGCAATACCTGGAACACGCTCGCGAATAGTATTCACGAGTGCATCTGTTTTTTCTCTGGTGATACCTCTGCGCATGGCTTGCAACATTTTTGTTGTGCCATGTTGCAAGGGCATATCCAGGTATTTGCAGATGTTGCTTCTTTCGTTCATCACATCCAAAACCTCTAGTGGAAAGCCAGATGGAAAGGCGTATTGAAGTCGAATCCATTCTATTCCATCCACATCTGAAAGCCTTCGCAAAAGGTCAGCTAATTTTCTGTCTTTATAAATATCCAGACCATAGTAGGTGAGGTCTTGAGCTATTAGAATGAGTTCCTTGGTTCCTTGAGCAGCCAGCTTTTTCGTGTTGCTCACTAGCTGCTCCATTTCAGTGCTGACATGTTTTCCACGCATCAGTGGAATAGCACAGAAGGAACAAGGCCTGTCGCATCCTTCAGAAATTTTGAAGTAGGCATAATGCGCGGGTGTTGTCAGCAAGCGCTCGCCAATCAGTTCGTGTTTGTAATCTGCTTTGAGGGTCTTTAATAGGCGAGGCAAATCTCTCGTTCCGAAGAAGGCATCTACCTCCGGTATATCCTTTTCCAGTTCAGGCTTATAGCGCTCACTCAGGCAACCTGTCACATACAACTTCTCCACATTGCCTTTGCCCTTCTCTTTAGCCCAAGCAAGAATGGTATTGATGCTTTGCTCCTTTGCGTTGTCAATAAATCCGCAGGTATTGATGATCACAATTTCAGCGTCTTTTTCTTCTGATTCGTGATTTACATCAAATTGGTTGGCCTTGAGTTGAGCCATCATCACTTCACTGTCAAAAATGTTTTTTGCGCAGCCCAGTGTCACCACATTGACCTTGTTCTTCTTTAATGTTTTGGTCTTCATTACGGCTGCAAATAACGGCTTCAAATTTCAATGTTCACATTGTTAGGCAAGTAACCTTTTGTCTACATGTGCGGTTTAAGCCACTACCCTATTTAAAAGTTCATGAAAACACTTGCCATTCTGGCATTCTTCATTGTCTCAGTTTCGCAGGCTGCTATTGCTCAGTCTGACACCTCCTATTCTCTGCTGAATGTGGAGGTTTCAAAATTTTTTACCACCACAGTTAATCAAAAGCAGCAAACCAAAAATGTAACGATAGCCGGCTTGAAAGCTCAAGATATTAGGGAAGCCCCTGGTAATATTTTGGTCATTGATAGGCAGGAAATATTGGCTTCAGGAGCCAGAGACATCATGGAAGTACTTGCCATGGTTCCGGGCTTCAACTTTGGAAGGGATGTGGATGACGTGATTGGCTTAGGAATTAGAGGACAATGGGCACATGAAGGTAAATTCCTGATAATGTACAATGGTCTTCCACTGAATGAATTGGATTTTGGAACGTTTGCATTTTCTCAACGGATCAGTCTTTCGAATATCGGAAGCATTGAAATAATACTTGGTGCAGGTTCTGTTATTTATGGCGGTACCGCGGCACTTGGCGTTATCAACCTTGTTACCTTCAAACCAGGTGAGAATGATGGATCCAATTTGGAAGTTGTCAATTCTTATACGGAGGAGGGCATTGCTTCACTGCGGGTTGGTTTCGCGGGCAATCATTACTTAGGTAATGAGACCTTTGTTTCATATTACATGGGAATGACAGAGGGAAATAAAACCAACAGCTCATTTATAGATGAAAGTGGAAGGTCTATCAATTATTCTGACAGCACTGATTTAAGATCATCTGAAGTTTTTGGGCGTATACAAAGAAAAAATCTGACGTTTCAACTTTTCTCCAATGACTATAATTTCAATGTTATTGACGGCAGCTATCGGGTCAATATGCGCAACACCGTTGCTGACATTACACAGTCGAAAAAAATTAATTCAAAACACACCTTCATTGCAAAGGCGCTTTATCAATTTCAACTCCCTTGGGTTTATCAAAATACAATTGAGGTAGAGAGAAATGAAGCCAATACCAGTGCAAAAAAAATAATGGCAACCAGCCAACTTGCAAGCAACTGGACCAGAAAAATTGCCACTAATATTGGTTTTCAGGCATACAGCATCAAGAGTCGCAATGAGTTCGCTCAAGGGATTGGAGCTAAGGATGCCTCAACCAAAATGTTAAGCGCTGCGGGATTTGCGGATGTAACCTATGAGACAAAGCTCGGCACATTCAATGCAGCGGTCAGAGGCGAATTCAACAATATGCTTCCATCTCAGATAGCTCCGCGCTTTGCTTACAATAAAATAGTAGGCATGTTTCACTTCAAGGCATCTCATTCCTATGCATACCGATTGCCTACCATTCTGAATATTCAACTTGGGCCAACGGATGCATTACTCAAAGTAGAAAGTGTGAGAAATACGGATATTCAGTTGGGGTTGGACCTTAGTAAAGAGGTTTTACTTCAAGCCAATCTATTCGATACAGAAATAAATGACCCAATCGTGTATGTCTCGGATTCAATCGTTCTTGATACTTATATCAATAGAAAAAGGGTAGGCACAAGAGGTTTTGAGTTTAGATTGAGTGTTCATTCCAAGAAGATGAACATGAGCATCGGATATAGTGTGTATAAAAGCCGTTGTTCCACAGATGATTTCCAAGAGGTGATGTGCAGTTCAGGAAAATTTCTGGCTTTTCCAACCAATCGTCTCACTTATATGTTGCGTTATCGAATTTCTAATTATTTGGCAATTAACTCCCATGGCTCCGTCCAATCAGCCAATATGAGTTTCGAACCTAGCGGATCTTCAGGCGCTGAGTTGGTCGAGGTCAGCTATCCAATGACTTTTCTTGCAGGAGCAGATATTGATTTCCGTATTCCTAAGATTCAGCAATTCAGCTTTAGATGCGGTATGGAGAATATTCTCGACAGCAAAAATTACATCGTCAGTCCATATAATTCGGGCCTAGCACCTCTGAGGATGAATGGTCGCGAGTACAAAATTCAACTTACGTATCAAATAACGAAGTAAGAAAATGAAAGTCGCATTCACCCTCTTCCTATTGCTGACTTCATTGTTAAACTATGGCCAGACTGCTGGCTTTGTAGGCCATGAGTTGGCTTGCGGAAAAATGCAAGCTGAAGCTGAAAAAGCCTTGGACAAAGGTCTATTGCCACTCGCCAGAGTGATCGGTAAGGAAGCATTGGATGAAGCACAGAAATGTGCTGATGCCAATCTTATTACGCAAAGTCATCTTTTACTTTTTAGAATTTCAAATCAGCAAAACGATTTTTACAAGTCCTTGGAGTCTGGTCTGGCAGCCTTCAGTGAATCTGAAACAGCATTGTCAGATTATCGATTGGCATCTATCCTTTCCTTGCTTTCCCTCTTTGAACAATGGGACATTATGTACCTCGGATTGGACTATGCTGAGGCTGGGCTTGGCATTGCCTCCATTGACAAGAACACCAAATTATTTCTGCTAAAATCAAAGGCCATTGCACTCGAGAAAAATGACAAGTGGGATCTGGCCATTACAACATGGATTGAACTAAAGAATTTTGCTAGAGACAATAATAATTACAATGAACAACTAGAAGCGCTTCAGCGCCTCGCACTTATTTATCAAAAGAGAAAAGAATATCCGAAAGCAATTGAATATTTTCAAGAACAAAATGTAGTTGCAGGATGGTATCAGTTCCATTTGCAAAAGGCTTCTAGTGCCAACAATATTGCTATTTGTAAAGAAGAATCGGGTGAGTTAGAATCTGCTTTTTATTTTTATGATGAGGCCTTGGATAATTGTCCTAAAGGTTCTGTTCAATATACAGAGATGTGTCTGAATAGGGCCTACCTTGAAAAAAGAGTGGGTAACAAAGAGTCCATGAAACGGTATGTTGATATGGCACTTAAACATTCAAAAAAAGTAAAGGATGCGCGAGGTGAGGCAAAAGCGTTGGTAGTGAATGCAGCCATTCTAAAGGATGAAGGCAACAGCACCGATGCGCTTACCGAAATTCAAAAATCTATTGAATTTTGCAAATGGAATTCATTGGAAGACATTCATTTAGAAGCACTCAGTTTTCTGATTCAATTTTATGCAGAAGCAAACGATCGCGAAAAGGAATCACAATTCGAACAAGAAAAGAAAGACTTGTCAGAGCGAATTGCTTTGAAGAATAAATCTTTGGAACAACAACACACCAATTTCGCATTGGCTGTTGAGCAAACTAAAACATCGGTACAAGCCGTTATTGCAAAGAATAGAGAGCTCAAGCTAGAAATGGAAAAACAGGGACTTGATAGAGACAATAGAGAAAAGTCCATGACCATAATGCGCACTGAACAAGAGCTGGCAAAATCAGAATTTGAGCGTACAAGAGTAGCAAAAGAAAAAGCTCAGCGGGAATTGCTTTTGGTACAAGCCTCCCTCGAAAATCAACAAAGTCATAATGCGATAATCGAATTGGAAGGAGCACGGTCTGCGCAATTGTTAGAACTCACTAAACTTGAACTAGACAAAGAAGAAGAAACCAATAAACTGAAATTATCGCAACAGCAAAATGAAGTTTTGGCGAGCCAGGCACAGGTTTATGATGAACGAAGTAAACGCGAACAAATAGCGAAACAGATGGGAATAGCCATCGGAATTTTGTGCTTCCTCTGCGCGTTAGGAGCTGTCTTCATAATGCTGCGTGTAAGAAAAAGTAACCAACAGATCGCATCTCAGAATAAAGAATTGAACATAAAGAATGACGACATCGAAAAGAGCATCATCTCGGCAAGTTACTTTCAAAGTTCAATAACACCAGATGCCACCAAATTGCGTCAATCGGTCAAAGACGGCTTTATTCTCTACAAGCCGCTCGATGTGGTAAGTGGCGATCTACCCTTTGTAAATAATATAGACGGATACACATTTATCGCGGCAGTCGACTGTATTGGTCATGGTGTGCCTGCAGCTATGCTTTCCTTCACTGCATACTACAACCTGAACAAAATAATCGAATCTTCTTCTTCGAAAGACTTGGGTGATATGCTGAAAGAATTGGATGTACTCATCAAAGAATCGTTAAAATCGAAAGGCGAGCAAGTTAATTTTAATGCAGGTATGGACATATCGCTAGTTCGCATAGACCATCATGCTAAGGCAATACATTACGCTGGGGCTCAGTCTCCGCTTATAGTAGTAGATGATCAGAAGTGCGAGTACATAAAAGGTGCGCGATATAGTGTGGCAGACATCAACTCAGGTTTTGACCCTAACTATGAGTCGCGATTGATAGCTATGGAGGAGGGTTCCAAGTATTACCTCATGAGTGATGGCTTTATCCATCAGATGCGCGGTGATGAGCGCCAAAAATTGTTTTCTCGCAAAAGACTTATGGAACTATTTAAAGAAACCTATCGTTTAACATTTCAAGAAATTGAAACCAAACTTACCCAAGCCCATTTGGACTGGAAAGGAAACAACCAGCAAACCGATGATATTTTGATAATTGGATTTGAAATCTGAAGAAAAGGAAACTGAAAGTATGAATCAAAAACACACCCTTACTTACGAAGGCAATATCTCAGATGATTTGAGATCATTCATGTGCTCCACGTTGAAGCAAGGTATGGCAGACAATATGCCAGAAGCTACGCGTGTAACTAAGCTAATAGGATTTGCACTGGAGCTTTTGGACAATGCACAGCGCTACGGCAACGGAGCCAAAATTGAATTTGAATGGCTAACGAATGGCAATAATCTCATTGTGACAGTGAAAAATATTTCGAATCAATACAACGCTGAACGACTTCAAGACACAGTAAACCATGTAGTGAGTCTTGATGCAGATGCGCTGGCTGCTGAATACAAAGAAGTAATGCTGAACAACGAATTTAACAATGCAGGCGGTGCAGGCCTCGGGTTTTTACAAATGGCCAAGAATGGTGCTAAAGAGATACTCATAAAAATAGAAGAGGCAGCTAATGGTATGTGTGTTTGCTCCAGCACCATCGTAGCTCAAATACCTACTATGAAACAAATTGCACTCTAATTCAAGCTGCTCACCTCACATTAAAAAATAACCCCAAATGACTCTCAAAAAAGAACCCACTCAAAGCAGCCCGCTAATAGACTTTGATGTGCGCAAACAAGTGCAACAGATTAAAGGCGTTTCTATTCCTGTAGATGCTTTCAGTTTTTACAAAGACATCTATGAATTTCTTGATCAAGGCAAAGACAAGTTCATACCTCAAACAGAGTTTCATTTTGATATAAATTACTTTAACACCTCGAGTAGTAAGGCTTTGTTTGCGCTCTTACAGCGCATTCAAGAACAAGTTGCAAGTGGCGCTGATATGAAAATAGTTTGGTATTATTCGGATGATGATGACTTCATGTTAGAGTCGGGAGAGGAGTTTCAATCTCTGCTGTCTGCGCAATTTGATTTTCGAAAAAATTGATTTCATAAAATCAAGAATTAGTTGAAAGGATGGTCATGGACCATCCTTTTTCATTTTTCATATTGAGTGAAACCAATACTCTTTTAGTGCCGTAAAAATGTCAATCAAATCATTGCTCAATTGAGCTTGCTTTGAACTGAAACTAAACTAAACCAACACCCTAAATGATGAATTCATACACGCTTGATTACTCAGGTGCCCTTACCAGCGAAGTTCGTGTCCAACTCACCGATTTTCTGAGCACCATTGCTCTTGCAAATCTTGGCAAGCGCAAAGATTTGCGCAAGCTTTGCAGTATTGCTATAGAGCTACTGGATAACGCCCAGCGACATTGCACGGACAAGAACATAAGTTTTGAGTGGCGTATAGAGGGCGATTCGCTTGTGGTAGTGGTGGAAAACCAAGCATCAGAAGCTGATGCAAAAAGGCTGAAAGAACAAGTAGATGCCTTGCGCGAAATGACCTCAGAAGAAATAGCCGAAGGCTTTAAAAAGCAGCTAATGAACCCTGAGTTCAACGCAAAAGGTGGCGCAGGTCTAGGCATTCTTCAAATAGCGAAAAAAGGTGCGAAAAACTTTGATGTTGCAGTTTTAAAAATGTTGGATGGAGCTTATCTCTGCACCAGTAAAGTTGAAACACCACTCTTCAAACCCGCAGCATGAAGCCACTTCAGATAGCAGCTACCAAAAATTCTCCTGAGATTTCGTTTGACGAAGTTTCTTGTAAATTTTTGATGAAGGGTGTTTCCACTATGGCAGATGCGAAGTCATTTTATGAGCCACTCATCGAGTGGATCATACAATCGGATGACGAATTGAATAAAGAAACAGTGTTTGAGTTTCATCTGCCGTATTTCAATTCCAGCAGCAACAAATGCATTTATAGGGTTATAGAAGCCTTGGCCGTACACATCAAACACGGAAAACTCTATCAGTTTATCTGGTGTGTGGAAGAGGACGATGAATTCATGCGTGATGGCGGTGAAGCCATTGCTGAGCTCCTTGGCTTAGAATTTCAATACAGGCAAGTTCCCTTTAATCCAGAACGACTGTTTTAATTATTACTCTTCCCAATATTCAAAGGCGTCTATCAGGTCTAGGTATACACCGTCAAATCCTTTGTTCAGAATTTTTTTCAGGTATGACTCGTCATTGCCGTAAATGATGTTCTGCCATTCGCTATTCCAATAATCAATTTTGTAATTGCCCGGCCAGTCTGGGTTCACTCCTCCCATCCAATCAGGTGGATTAAAACTCCAGTAAGGCAGCCAGTAGTAGCGGTAATCTTCTGCCTCGCCTACGCTCATGTAAGATATGACAAGGCGCTCACCACCATTTGCTTTTTGTTTCAATTCAAGTATTTCAGCTGACGTAAATTCTTCTTCATCAAAGAAGTAGTCCATGAGGATGGCGTCATAGTTCGTTGCGGTTACTGCATCAATGAATTCTTGCTTTGTACCATAGTTATCAGTGTTGATTAAGTACAAAAAATTTTGTGCATCAGATAGTGAAGTAATCACGCCATCATTTTCATTGTATGGCTGCATAGGGTAAGTTGCTATGGTATTTAGATCACGAGCATCAGCAGCGTAAGAAATAAAATCGAGCGCTGCATTTTGTGCATAGCTGTCGTCCATATAAGATGGTGTGGAGCAATAGTCAGTCACTAGAATTTTCACGTCATTGTCACGCATTACTTCCAGAAATGGTTGCCATAGATCGCGCTCTTCCACGGGTGTTGCCTCATCATCATTGTTATAGCCGTAGAAGAAGTCTTCTCTCCCTTGCCCATCTATGGCTTGCAAATATTCAGAAGCCAACGGTCCATCAGGTGCGCCATTTAATGAACACAGCTCTTGCCCATTTTGCGGAATGACTATAAAGTTGGGATGAATTGTTTCTGCATATTGCGAAAGTCGAATAACGAATTCGCGCATTTCTTGCCGGTAGTCAAACTCACCAGGTGTTGGGACAAAGGGTTGCTCCGTTGGTTCTTCTTCAACTCTAGTACACGAAGAAAGGAGAGCAAAGAAGAGAATGCAGATGCAAGCAATGAATGATGAACGCATAAGTGAAGAATTAAAGAAGTACAACACGAGAGCAAAATAAAATTGCAATTGCGGCAAATGAAAAACGGTTGCGCAAAGGCACAACCGTTTTAAAAATGAGTTATTGTTCTTTATTGTTTCATAAAGGGTTGATGAATTACCTGATCATCTTTTGCAATGCTCAAGAAGTATTGACCAGCACTCAAAGCACTGATATCAATCTGCTGCAGCCCGCGCTGTAAGTTAAGTGTCATGACCAACTCACCTATGGTGTTGAAGACGGATGCTGTGGTAATATCATTTTTCCAAATAACATTCAATTGGTCGATGGCAAGGGTCGGGTATACACTCAGGCCCGCCTCTTGTTTATTTTCTTCCACACTCACAAAGGTGGGCGCAAAGCGATAAATGGTTCCTGTAGGTGGTTCAGAATCCATCACTGGAGGAAAAGATTTCTGATCTTGATAATTAAAAATTGTTGGACTCAGCGGGTCACCTGTGAGCATCCAAAAATTTTCCCATCCACCCGTATTGGGTGCATTGGTGCCAAGACCTATTATAGGCCCGCCAGCAAAATGGACTTCGCTGGGATTTGTGATCGTATTATCACCGAACCTGAATTCAATAATGTTGCTGCCTTCATAAAGCCACATTTGAAAATTGGTTCTGTTGGTGGTGGTGTTCAAAGCTTCCCATTCATTATAGAAACCAACGTTGGCCCATTCCATTTTAAATATTCTACTGCCAGGGCTGCCCTCCGTTGCAAAACGGATAGGTGATAATGAAGCGGTATCATATCCTACATCGATGATGTCAGCAAGATAGGGTTCAAGAAAGTGAACAGAATCCTGTATTACCATGCTTAAAATTTGAGAACCGGGCGCAATAAGCGCGAGGTCCGTTATTACTTCATCAATGAATTGAAAGGTGAAACCTATTGGAACAGTCGTATTAGGATCGTCCCAGGTCTGGTCATCAACCGCTGATATGGCTTCAGACAGCGCTGCATATTCTTCGTTCAGAATTGTTAGTGTGTAAGGCATCTCTTGAGCGGATGCATGCATGGAAATAGCGGTAAGAAAAGCGAGTATGATTTTTTTCATGGTAAAAGGGTATAAAGATTTGATGTCAAAGAGACGAACAATAAAGCCTTCTGTTACACCGCTAAGAAAATTATACCGCCACTCACATCGAAGAATGTGCAGTTTTCCATGCTTCGTACTCATCATTGATGGCCTTGTACATCAGTTCTGCCATCTTGCGTGCACCCGCAGGGGTGAAGTGTGTGTAGTCTGGACCCGCATAGGGTGGATTGTTAGTGACCCAACTGACCATCGAGTTTTCGCCACCCATTACGTTGAACATGTCCCAGAATGCGCATGATTCGGCAAAAGCGGCTTCTTTCATTCCTTCATTCAGCTCTGCCAAATAGGGCCAGGTCTGAAAGGCACCGTCTACACTGGTGCTCATATCACTTGGGCCTATCACCAATATTGCTGCGTTAGGTGCACAGTTCTTTACGTGTTGTATCGTGCTTCGAAATCCATTGCCATATGCACGAGCGCTGGACTCATTTTTCAAATAAGGAACTGCGTTGCCTCCAAACTGAAGTATCACCAAGTCGGCACCAAGATCAGCAAAGGTGGTGCGCATCTCAGTGCTGTTGACTCTTCTTATGGCAGCGCCATCGTTGCCTCGCAAGGCGATGTTCGTCACGTTCACTCCTGTATTGTTTTGAAGCGAAACAGCATATACATCAGGACTATCTGCTCCGTTAAAAACAAAACGAAGTTTTCTGGGTGTGCTTGAAAGACTCCACTTCAATGTTTGCATTGCTGCGCTCACTTGTATGGTATCTTGAGCTATCACTTTGTCATCGGCCATTACTAGCAACGTGAAGGCAAACTGGTGATTGCCCAAATACATGGTAGCCGTGTTGAATGTTTTACTATGCGGCTGTGCCATACCCGATGGTCGCATTTCAAACCATGCTTCTGTTGTTTTTGTAGAGTCTATTTCTGTCTTTTTCTTTGGCGATGTGAATCGTGCAAATGAGCACATCACGCCAAACTTATTGTGCTTCACTTTGCCATCGTCAAAACCATACGATGTGTGGCGTTTCCAGTTATCACTTTGCGATTGTGAGCAATGAGAAGTGGCTGCAATGGGCAAAGGAGCTACTAAACCTGGGCCATAGCCCCCGAATTTCTCTTGCAGTTTCTCACGCAACATTCCGGTCATTCTATCACATTCTATTTGCGAATCGCCATAGTGATAGATGTGAACACGCTTGCCTGACTTAGCGCTATCGAGAGCGGCAAACAAATGGAAGAATGGACTTGAGTCATTGTCTTTAAACTGAAGTGAAGCAATAGAAATAGTTCGCTTCACATTGAGTTTTAAAGAATCGGCTGCAAGCGAATCTGTTGCAAGAGAGGTGCTATCAAATTGAGCAAGGTATTTTTCTACATCAACAATGGTTCTAACCGCAGTGCTATCGGCAAGACCATTCCATGTTTTGAATTTGATTTTATAGCCCCCAATTTGAATACCATTGGAAGGAAACACCAACATCAGCAATGCACACAAAGCGCCTACGCTTGCCAGCACCATCAGTGTAATATGTGGTCTTATCAATTTCAGATTCTCCTATTGAAGATGGAGGGCCTCAAACTATCTACTCAAGTATTTTGAATTCTGTTCTGCGGTTTTTTGCACGGCCTTCATCGGTCTCATTGGTTTCCACAGGAACAGTTTCTCCGTACCCTTTAGCAACCAATTTTTCCGTGTTTACTCCCTGTGCAATGAGGTAAGTCACTACGCTTTGCGCACGGTTGTCGCTAAGTGTTTGGTTGGCTACATCACTGCCTACATTGTCAGTATGCCCGCCTATTTCCACCTTCTTCTCAGGGTTTGCCTTCAGCAAGTCTGCCAGTTTATTCAGTTCAATTTTAGATTCAGGTTTTAAATCCCACTTGCTGGTTTCGAAGAAAACATTGTTCAGTACAATGGTGGCACCCGGACGCAGTTTTTGCAATTTGATGTCTAGTTGAAAAGGTTCAATGCTGGTGTAATTCTTTAAAGAAAAATTCTCGGAATGGAAGAGATAGCCATCCTTGTTCACATTGAGAGCGTAGTCTTTTCCGCTGGGTATGCACAAAAGGAATTCGCCTGTGTATTGAGAGCTGTAGGACTCTATCATCAACTTTCCTGTTTCCAAATCAATCAGCTCAAGATGTGCTTCCAGTTTTTTGAAACTGAGTTTGTCTGATACCACCCCTTTCACATAAGTAACCGGAGTGGGTTGCACTCTGTCATACAATTCGAATTGATAGAGGTCTAGTCCACCATAACCGCCTTCGCGCTCGCTAGCAAACAGAGCAAGTTTTCCATTGGTTGTTACTTGCATGGAGTTCTCATCGTGATAGGTATTTATAGGATATCCCATGTTCACTGGCTTGTCCCAGTCACCGCTTGGCAACAAGCGGCTCATGAAAATATCCAAGCCCCCCATTCCACTGTGGCCGTTACTGCTGAAGTACATGGTGCGTCCATCTGGATGAATCATCACACTTTCTTCTTCAAAAACAGTGTTCACTTTGCCCGGTGCTTTCATGGGCACACTCCATTGACCATCTTCACGGACGTATGCGTAATAAATGTCTTGTTCTTTAATTCCTCCGGCTGACCTTTTTCCTCTTACGAAATAGAGTGTTCTTCCATCTGCACAAAAACTGGGTTGACTTTCCCAAGTAGTTGTATTGATGCCATTGCCCATGTTTTTAGGTGCCGACCAACCTGCAGCTGCACGAGTGCAGTAAAATAAATCGCAGCTACCAACTCCTTGACGTTCTCCACCCCAGTCACCCCCAGCTGTTTCGCAGGCAGTGAAGATGAGTGTAAGTCCATCTGCACTTAGCGAAGGAGCGCCCTCGTTTAGCTTCGTATTTATTTCCTTCACGGGTTGGCCTTCTATCCATTTTTCATTTTCCTTTTTGCTCAAGAAGAAGTCTTCTTGCTTGCCCATATAGACACTAGCATCGCTCACAAGCCTAGTGTACAGCAGCGTGTTTTCGTCTGCTGTGATGCACGGATAATACTCGCTGGCTGCGGTGTTCACACCCGGGCCCATGTTCACGGGTTCAAAAGGAACTGGATGTTTTAAAGCATCCTTTGCGAACACACAGCTTGAAATGAGGAGTTGTGCGCGTTTCTCTTGTTGCGCGTTTTCCTTCGGGTACTTCATGAATTTGGTGATGGCCTTTTCCGTTTCCTCATAGTCGCCCTCTGCGAAGTAGCATTCTGCTAGCATCATCCAGCCTGCTGGGTAATAGGCTTCGTCTTTTTCAAGGGCTCTTTTAAGTGGGGTGATGGCTTTTGAGGTTTGCCCTGACTCATCATAAAGTTGGGCAAGGAAGTAATGCGCTTCCATGAAGTCAGGATGCTCTTTGCTGAGCTCTTCCAGCATTTCCATTGCCAGCTTGTCTTCTCTGTTTTTATAGAGTGCACCCGCCTCTTCATATTTCTTGATTGCTTTTTTGTCTTTGATGGTGTAGTCTTTACTGGGCTGAGCATTGGCCAGCAGCGCGAACACTATCAAAATGAATGAAAGGAAATACTTCATGAAAAATGCTTAGCAGGTTTTGTTGTAAGCGCATTCCGCTTTTCAACTATTGAGCCGAAAGTAAAAAAGCAAAACAGCGCGCTCAGTGGAACGCGCTGCAAAGTTTTAAAGTACGTAAGTGTGAAAACTATGATAGGTAAGGGAAATTTCTTCCC
Source organism: Flavobacteriales bacterium (assembly GCA_031414655.1). Taxonomy (GTDB): domain Bacteria; phylum Bacteroidota; class Bacteroidia; order Flavobacteriales_D; family Sanyastnellaceae; genus JANNVZ01. Next base: position 298,645 of record JANNVZ010000013.1, on the reverse strand, counting down.
GGATAGATGGCCGTTTTGCCGAGTTGTTCTTCTATTCGGAGCAATTGATTGTACTTAGCAATGCGGTCGCTGCGCGATGCACTTCCTGTTTTTATTTGACCACAGTTCAGCGCCACTGCTAGGTCGGCTATGGTGGTGTCTTCTGTTTCGCCACTGCGGTGGCTCATCACACTGGTGTAGGAGAATTTGGTGGCCAACTTCACTGCATCCATTGTTTCTGAAAGTGTGCCTATCTGATTCACTTTTACAAGTATAGAGTTAGCAATGCCTTCGCTGATGCCTCTTGCGAGACGGCTAACATTGGTTACGAACAAATCATCACCTACCAGTTGTATGTGTCCTCCCAAGGCCTCCGTCATCAGTTTCCAACCGTCCCAGTCATCTTCAGCGCAGCCATCCTCAATGGATACGATAGGGTATTTATCGCACCATGATTTCCAATAAGCCACCATTTCGGTGCTGCTCAGTTCTTCGCCCGTGCTTTCCAACACATATTTCTTTTTCTCTGCATCGTAGAATTCGGTGCTGGCACAATCCAGTGCAATACAGATATCAATGCCCGGTTTATAGCCCGCTGCTTCTATCGCTTGCATTACAAATTGCAGTGCCTCTTCGTTGCTTTTCAAGTTGGGAGCGAAGCCGCCTTCGTCACCTACATTGGTGCTATGCCCTTTCTTCTTCAGCACTTCTTTTAAGTGATGAAAAGTTTCCACACCCATTCGCAACGCATCGCTGAATGTATTTGCACCCACAGGCATTATCATGAATTCCTGCACGTCCACTTTGTTGTCCGCATGCGCACCACCGTTTATGATATTCATAAGTGGAATAGGCAAGGTGTTGGCACCGATACCGCCAACGTAGCGATACAGTGGCATACCTATAGCCTCAGCTGCAGCGCGGGCTACAGCAAGCGAAACACCAAGTATGGCATTGGCCCCAATGATGGCTTTGTTGTCTGTTCCATCAAGCGCTATCATAACATTGTCGATACCTTGTTGGTCAAAGACAGAGGCACCGTTCAACTCATCATTTAAAATGGTGTTGACATTTTGAACTGCTTTGTTCACACCTCTTCCTAGGTAAACGCTTTTGTCTAGATCGCGAAGTTCCACTGCTTCGTGTATGCCAGTGCTAGCTCCGCTTGGAACTGCAGCGCGGCCCATATGTCCGCTGGTAGTCAACACTTCTACTTCAAGTGTAGGATTGCCGCGCGAGTCAAGTATTTGACGGCCTATGATTTTTGCTATTGTTGACATAAAAATTGATTAAGCGTGTTGAAGTTTTGATGCTTTGATGTTCACCATGAAGTTGTCAAAAAGGTAGCGCGAATCATGCGGACCTGCGCTGGCTTCAGGATGGTATTGCACACTGAAAACCTTTTTACTTTTTAGTCTTATGCCGGCAACGGTTCCATCATTCAGATGCAGGTGTGTTACTTCAATATCTGTATTGTCTTTTACACTTTCATGCGAGATAACAAAGCCATGGTTTTGGCTGGTGATTTCGCACTTTCCTGTAATAAGATTTTTGATTGGATGGTTGATGCCGCGGTGTCCGTTGAACATTTTTTCTGTCTTGAGCCCTTGCGACAAACCGATGAGCTGGTGACCTAAGCATATACCAAAACAAGGAGTGCCTGAGTCAATGAGTGATGCAATCAGTTGAATGGTGGTTAGCATAGCCGAAGGATCACCTGGGCCATTGCTGAACATGATGCCGTCTGGTTGCCATTCCATTATCTCTTGTTTAGTGGCCGTCATGGGGAACACTTTTAGGTACGCACCGCGCTCAGCGAGGCAGCGAAGAATGTTCTTTTTCACTCCTAAATCCAGCACTGCTACTTTGTAGGTTGCGCTTTCTTCACCTATGTAATATGCTTTGGTGCAGGCCACCTTGCTGCTTAGCTCAAGGCCGTCCATACTGGGGACCTTTGTCAGTTGTGCTTTTAGTATTTCTTTGTCCGATTCGGACGAGGAGATAATGCAATTCATAGCACCTGCCTGGCGGATATGGCGCACCAACGCGCGGGTGTCTATATCGCAGATACCAACAATGCCGTCTCTTACTAAGAAGTCTTGCAGCGTGCTTATGGGCCCAATGCGACTGGCTATGTCGGAGAATTTTTTGATGATGATGCCGGCCACTTTGCAACCTTCTGACTCCACTTCAAGGGCATGCACACCGTAGTTGCCTATATGTGCAGCTGCCATGCAAAGCACTTGGCCATAATAACTGGGGTCGGTAAATACTTCTTGATAGCCCGTCATGGCGGTGTTGAAGGCTATTTCGCCTGTGGTAGTGCCAGTAGCACCGCACGATTTTCCATGAAATACAGTGCCATCGGCTAGGAGGAGGACTGCTGGTTGGGGTTCACGTATCATTTCAGGGCCGCGAAAGTAAACCGCACTTTTGGAAGTCGCGCAGTGGAATTTTGAACAGTTGTTAATCCAGCTCTACTTCGCCCGCATTTTGTTGCCTTTGGCATCGTGCGTTACTTCCGCTAGTCCTAAAGCTTCCATGAGTGGCGGTATGTACATGCCCACTCTTCCGCGCAATCCTTTCTTGAGACCATACCAACCGCCAACAGGATTTTTTTCTGACCTGCCCCATGCTTCCACTGTTCCCTCCTTGGTGGGCTTTTGCTCATCTGCGCTGGCCAGTTCCATCCAATCACCATGTTGTTTCAGCATGGCATGTAAGTCAGTCAGTATGCGCATGTCGTAATGCAAAACCGTTTTGCCCACTGTGCAAACAAGTATTTCTTTTCCGTCCTTTTCGTCCGCATGCATAGTGTAATCTGAGGTAAGGGGCGGAGTCTTCAGTGCCAGTGGTTTTTCTTTTGTGCCGATATTGTTTTTCATGTCTTTAGGGAATTTCGATATGTAACAAAGCGCAAAAGTATTTAGAAGCTCGCACTCTCTAACTGCATTAGCAAGTTGCTATTTTCTCCTTATTGCATAGATCAATTGTCCAAGTATTCACCGTTTTTGTAAATGGTTTTATCAAGGCGCGCCTCCAGTTTGAATCCTGCTTTCTCCAATACTTTTTGTGAGGCTATGTTGATGCCAAAAGGCCGCGCATACACCCTGCTGATGTCATAGGTCCGAAACGCAAAGTAAACGATTTGTTTTACGGCTGCGGTTATGATGCATTTTCCCCAGTAGCTTTCGGCTAACCAATAACCCAACTCTGTATTTTTTTGATAGATGTATTGCTGAGGAAGTATGCCAATACCGCCCACGGCTTTGCCCTATATATTTATAGCAAAAAGGTGTATGGGTTTGTCTTTAGAAGCGAATGTAATGAATGCTTTTCAGCTGTCTTCAGTGTAGAAACTGGTCGGTCATGAAGGCCGCAATCTTGTGATTGTTGGCGTGCATTACCAAGCTTTCAAGGTCGTTCGGGATGAAGGGGCGAAAGGGCGAAGGTGAAAGTTCATTTCCAAAGTATAAAAATAAGGCAACCGCAGATCAGCCATACTGCCTTTAAGGGAATGGATACCTTTAGAACCACCCAAAAACAAGGAAACGACCCGAAAGTGGTTTCAAAATTTCAGTCATACTTGAATAGTGCTTTTGATTTTTAATGCTTTATGTGCTTTGAAAATGAGAAGTGACATATTGGAACATTACCGATTTGCTTGAACTACAGAATGCGCCTTGGGGACCTATCGATGCAATTTCGCGCGAGGGGGTATTTCTAAAGAAAAAATTGAATGCCCCATCCGATAAGTGTCCCAAGCCTTCTTTTTTTTGCACATTCTTTTCATCCTTCATCGCGCACAAAGTCTTACCTGTAGTGCCTACAAATCATTCTGTCAGCATTTCCATTGGACAATCTGAAAAAAAGTCTTCATTGTGAGGCAATTTAGATTTTTGTTGAATGAAACCCTGACTCATATTTGTTCCGTAAATGATCTCATAATCAGGTGACCTGCATTGCCCCAATCGTTTTCAACCTTCCTCTTCATAAAACAAAATCCAACAATTAATGACAAAATTTGTCCGCTTAGCAACCTGCATTGCACTATTCGCAATGCTTTTTTCATTTACGGCCGCTGCCCAGCAGATAGAGACCCCAACGGGTGACCGCACATGGGAAGAAATGATGGCTGACCCCACTACCAGCTTCTATGAGACCCAAGCCAAATTCAATGCATTTTGGGAAGGTCGCACCGTAGAGAAGGGCAAAGGATTCAAAGCCTTCAAACGTTGGGAGCACTACATGGCACCACGTGTAACTCCAATAACAGGCGAATGGCCCGAGCCAGATGCGGTGTGGCAAGCCATGCAGGAGCAACCTGAAATGTTCACCACCAATGAAAATATGCCGGGCGACTGGACCTACATAGGTAACACCAGTGTCCCCAATGGTGGTGGAGCTGGTCGTGTGAATAGCGTAAGACCACTGCCGGGCAGCACTACTACGTGGTTCGCTTGCGCACCCGGTGGTGGTCTATGGAAAACCACCAACAGCGGCACCTCATGGTCCATTGTTGGTACCGATTTCCTGTCTTCTATAGGTGTAAGTGACGTTGCTATAGATCCCGGCAACACCAACATTATGTACATAGCTACTGGTGATGGCGATGCGGGAGATACCTATTCTCTGGGCGTGCTGAAGAGCACTGACGGAGGTGCCACTTGGAACACCACCGGCCTTAGCTGGAGCGTGACACAGACGCGCAGATGCAGCCGCATCATCATGCATCCAAGTAATTCTCAGCTATTGATATGCGCTACCAGCAACGGAATATGGCGCACCACAGATGGCGGTGTAAACTGGACACAAGAACTGAGCGTTGGCTGCTACGAAGTCACCTTTAAGCCAGGTGACCCATCAGTCGTTTACGGTGTTTCAGATCAATTCTACAAATCAACCGACACTGGCGACAACTGGTCAGTAGTTACCACTGGTCTGCCTACTTCGGGCGATTCGCAGCGCATGGCCATGGCTGTTACATCAGCCAATTCTGACTATGTATATGTGCTTGCCTCAGCCAACAACAGCGGCTTACTTGGCGTATATCGCTCCACCGATAGCGGTACCACCTTTACTACCCAAACTACCACCCCTAACTTGTTAGGATGGAACGCGAATGGTGGCGACACGGGTGGTCAAGGCTGGTATGACCTCTGCATAACCGTGGATCCAACAGATGCTAACATCGTCTACACAGGCGGAGTGAATATTTGGAAGAGTACAAATGGAGGTACCACCTTCGCGCTCAATGGCCATTGGTTTGGTGGCGGTGGTGTTCCTTATGTGCATGCAGACAATCACTATTTAGGATTCATAGGCACAAGACTTACTGTAGGCAATGACGGTGGCGTATTCAGCACCACCAACGGAGGCCCTAACTGGACCGACAACTCAAGCAATCTTGCTATCGCCCAGCAATACAAATTGGGCTTAGCAACGCTGAATGCCAACTTGGTATTAACAGGCTGGCAGGACAACGGAACAAACTTAAAAAACGGAGCTGTGCACAGCGAAGTCTATGGTGGCGATGGAATGGAATGCGCTATAGATGCTACCAATAGTAACATCATGTACGCTACGCTTTATTACGGCAGCATTCAGCGCTCTACCAATGGTGGCGCAGGCTGGAGCAACATAGTGGGCAGTGGAGGTGCCAACGAGGACGAAAATGGTGCTTGGGTAACTCCCTATGTACTTGGTGCCAATCAGGCACATATCTTTGTGGGTAAATCGGTAGTTTACAAAAGTACTAATAGCGGAGGCACCTTTACAGCCAGCGCTGCTTTTGGCGGCACAGGCGACTGTAACGACATGGCTCTTGCCCCATCTGACAACAACATCGTGTTTGCCTCCAAAGGAGGCAGCTTATTCAAGAGCACTGACAACGCGGCCACTTTTGCGGCAGTAGGCGCTGGACTGCCCGGTTACTTCATCGAGGACATAGCAGTGCACAACACCGACCCGAATAAGATTTGGGTCGTGGTTTCAAACTATGCTCCGGGCGAAAAGGTATATTACAGCTCCAACGGAGGTTCTTCTTGGACCAACATATCAGGCACACTTCCTAACCTGCCAGCCAACGCCATCGTTTTTCAAAATGGTACTAACAATGGAATTTATGTAGGTATGGATGCCGGTATTTATTACCGTGATGATGTTTTAGGAGCGTGGGTTCCTCACATGAACCTGCTGCCCAATGTGGTTATTTCGGAGCTCGAAATACATTATGCAACCAGCACCATCAGCGCGGCAACCTATGGTCGTGGTTTGTGGCGTGCGCCATTGTACACGTTGGCCGCTTTGGATGCCGTGCTTACTCAAGTCATTTCGCCAACAGGTTCGTCTTGCAACACCACCATAACACCCCAAATAGAAGTATTGAATGCGGGCACAACGACTATTACTGCAATGAACATTCAGTATCAGGTAGTGGGTCAGGCTGTGCAGAACTTTCCGTGGGCTGGCACCTTGGCTTCTACTACCAGCACCACCATCACTATGCCTACTTTGAATTATGGTGCGGGTGCATTCACCATCAATTTTAACATCACTTCAGTAAATGGTGGTGCTGATGACAACACTGCGAACAATGCTGGCACTAACAACTACATCACCATAAGTGGCACCAATACAGCTACACTTACACTCATCACAGATTGTTATCCGTCTGAAACATCTTGGCAGATAACAGATGGTTCAGCCAACGTAATACACAGCGGCTCAGGTTATCCGAGCAACACGACCAACACCATTCCTCTTTGCTTGCCTAATGACTGTTTCACTTTTACCATTTTCGACTCTTATGGTGATGGATTGAATGGTCTTCCATTTGGATGCCCTTTCAACGGTGACTACACCATTACGGACAATGCCACATCCACTGTGCTTGTGGACATGGCAGCACCGGGGGGCGCCTTTGGTTTTTCTGCTTCGCATAACTTCTGCTTCCCACTTAGCTCGGTGCCTGGCTGCACCAATAGCGCTGCGTGTAACTATAACGCTGCTGCTACTATCGATGACGGCTCGTGTGTTTTTGTAGCTAATGACTTGTGCGCAGGTGCCATTACTATTCCATCATTTGGAGTTCCTGTAGCTGTCAGCACAGTGGGTACTTGTCAGGATGGACCTAATCCAAATTGCGGTGGTACTCAGATAAAAGATGTTTGGTACAAATTCACCTATGCAGGTGGCACAGTTGCCATCACCACTGCAGGTGGCACATTGACCGATACTCGCTTGGCCGTATACTCCTCCTGCGGAGGAGCGCAGATAGCATGCGATGATGATGATGGAGCTGGTAACTATTCCCTTATCAATTTTGGATGCACCACTGGCAATGGCGCAGCCGGAGCTAACGAGGCTACCCTCCTTGTTCAAGGCCAGACCTACTATATACAAGCAGGGGGTTATAATGGCCTTACCGGTACATTCAATCTGACAGTTACGGTTACAAATGTTGTTGGCTGTACGAACGTATCGGCTTGCAACTACAATCCTTGTGCAAATGTGAACAGCGGTTGCGTGCTGCCATCCACTTGGTACTTGAATGCCGATGGCGATAATTATTATGTAAGTACTCAAACATCTTGTACTTCTCCAGGTGCGGGCTATGTAAACGTTGCACCGTCTGGTGGCGCAGGCGATTGTAACGATGCAAACGCTGCTATCAACCCAGGAGCAACAGAATTGCTTTGTGATGGTATAGACAACAACTGTAACTCGGTGATAGATGAAGGCCGCATTAATGGATGCACCAACGTGAGTGCATGCAACTACAATGCTGCAGCTACTTGCGACAATGGCTCTTGCACATTTGCTATTACTTGGTACTTGAATGCCGATGGTGACAACTACTATGCTAGCACTCAAAGTGCATGCACAAGTCCGGGCGCTGGTTACACCAGCACATTGCCTTCAGGCGGTGCAGGCGATTGCAATGATGCAAACGCTGCTATCAATCCTGGAGCAACAGAAGTATGTAACGGAGTTGATGATGATTGTGACGCAAGTATTGATGAAGGCTTCGATATAGACAATGATGGCTTCACTATCTGCGAAGGCGACTGCAACGACAATAACAACAACATATTCCCCGGTGCGCCTGAGGCGTGCAACGGAATAGATGATGACTGCGATTCGGTGATAGATGACAACGTCACAACTCAGAACTATTACACCGATGTGGATGGCGATGGCTTTGGATCCAATCTGATTGGAAACTTCTGCTCACCTCCTGTCAACTCCTCATTGAATAACACGGACTGTGATGACAACAATTCAGCTATCAATCCGAATGCTACAGAGGTGTGTAATGGAATAGATGATGATTGTGATTCTGTGATTGATGATAACGTTATCACGCAGAACTATTACAACGATATGGATGGTGATGGATTTGGTGCTGGTCTTATCGGAAACTTCTGCTCACCACCTTCTAACTCATCACTCACTAACGATGACTGTAATGATAACAACGCAGCTGTTCGCCCGGGAGCTACTGAAGTATGCAACGGAATCGATGATGATTGTAATGGTTCGATAGACGACAATGTTGTTACACAGAACTATTATAACGATGTGGATGGTGATGGATTTGGTGCTGGTCTTATCGGAAACTTATGCTCACCACCTGCTAACTCATCTCTCACTAACAATGATTGTAATGATAACAACGCGGCTATACACCCTGGTGTTACAGATGTGTGCAACAGTATAGACGATGACTGTGACGGCAGCACTGATGAAGATGGTACATTGACTTGGTGGTTGAATGCAGATGGTGACAATTATGCTGCGGCTACACAATCAACTTGTACATCGCCTGGTGCAGGTTGGACAACCACCGCTCCTCAGTTCAATGGCGATTGTAACGATAACAATGCAGCCATAAATCCGGGAGCTATTGAAATATGTGCTAACGGAATAGATGACAACTGCAATGGTTTTATAGATGAAGGTTGCGGAGGAGGAGTTGGCTTCGACAATATGTCTGGTGCTGTTAGTGTTTCATCCAATAACAATATCTATCCTAGTTGCACTGTGCTGAATGGTACATGCGCAGGAGCTACCATTTCGGCTGAAGGCAATCCGCTGAACGTGATAACAGGCGAAGACGTGTGGTATAAGTTCACAGCTGTATCTCCCGGTGTGCGTGTCATTGTAAACACTACAGCTTTTGATGCCGTTATCGAATTGCATAACAATCTGGGTGCAGAATTAAACGCAGAGAACTTGACGGGAATGGCAGGCACAGAGATATTGAACTATGCTGGACTAACTGAAGGGGCTCAATATTTTGTAGCCATTAGAAACTACAATTCGGCACTGGGCAATGGAGCCTTCACCGTTTGTATCCAAGCGCTCATGGATAGTCGATGCGATGAAGGATCTGGCACTTATGCGCTCTGTTCCAACTTCAAACCAGATTGGACAGGTGCAAGCAATTATGTTTTCAACTTTACACCTTCACTAGGTGGAGCTACCACCAGTGCTTCTTATGCAGGTCAGATTCCGCTGTCAACTCCGGCACTTGCTTTGCAAAATGGAGTAGCTTACATCAATACAGTGGATGCAGTTTATTACCTGAGCAATGGCACAGGTAGTTTAGAAACCATTGTGGTGGTGGGAAATGAAACATGCAACGTACAAATTGGTCCTCATGCCAACGAACAGGTAAAAGTGCAACAGCGCTGCCCAGCTATTTTGTTTAAGTCAGGGATACTTCAGGCCAAGCCTTTTGTGTGTGGCGCCATTCAGCACGAGTTTGAATTTACTCAGGTGGACATTGCTAATGTACCTATCGGTCTTCCTTTTAGTAAACTTACTACAGGTGCTTCTTCTACCCTTGCCATGTCTTTTACCACACCGCAGGCTTTGATGCTGGGTGCTAGATACAGTGTTCGTGTGAAACCGATTTTCAGCTACGGCCCAGGAACCTTTGGCACTCCGCAGTGCATTGAGATATCGAGTGTTTCCTACACGCTTGATCCAAATGAAATGACGCCTTCGTTGCAGGAAGAGCGCTCTGGATTGAATCTAGAAGTGGCACTTTATCCAAATCCAACCACAGGCGAAATGGTTCACTTGAATGTGCGCAGCGAGCTTGATGGCGCAGCGACAGTAAGTGTAATGGATGGAATGGGTCGGGTCATTTATTCTACCAGCTATGTGGTGGAAGGAAACCTGAGCACGGTTGTCCATTTCGCTGCACCACTGGCTAACGGACTATACACAGTGGAGGTAATGCTAAATGGTGAGCGCATAACACAACGACTGATGGTGCAGAAATAGGCGCTGTTAGTTAGAGTAATTGAAATTGAAAATCCCCTATCGGCTGCACCGATAGGGGATTTTTGTTTATTGGCTATTGCCAATGATGCCAGTATTTCAATTTGAGAAGAGCACTCGAAATGTTCATGTGTCCATTTCATTCCGAGCGTGTCGAATGATTTGCCGTTATCATTGATAATAGTCCATTCAGAATAGTAGACACTAATGAGAAGAAACCTTCACATGACAAAACCTGTCTGCTTATAGCAACGGTGACTTTAATTCAAGCCATTTTTCCGAGCACTTCTAACAATTCAGCCTTTCTTCTTCGCGACACTTCTATGGTAACGTTGTCTATTGTCACCACGTAGCCACCTTCGCCTTTTATATAGCGTTCAATGTGATTAAGATTTACAACATGGGTATTATGCACACGGAAGAAATTGTTTTGAGTAAGGGTAGCTTCATAGTCCTTCAATGTTTTGGCCGAGGTTATTTTTTTACCACCTACCAGAAAAATATGTGTGTAGTTGCTATCTGCTTCAAGCCTTACAATTTTATCTACCTCGATAAAGGAAATACCCTCTACGCTTTGAATGGCAAGTCGCGTGTTTGTTTTGCCTTGATTGCGCAATTCATTGAGCGCTGTTTCTATGTTCGCAAAGCGCACAGCTTGTTGTGTAGTGTCTTCTTTTTTCAGTTTCGCAACTGCGGAAACTAATTCATCAACATCTATTGGTTTCAGCAGATAACTAACTGCGTTGGTCTTAAATGCTTGTATAGCGAAGTGGTCATAGGCGGTAGTGAATATGACTTGAAAACTGTGCTTAGGAAATTTTTCCAATAGTTCAAAGCCATTGCCATCGGGCATTTCGATATCAAGAAAAACAACAGCAGGATTTATAACTCCAATCGCCCTTTCTGCTTCTTCTACAGAGTGAGCCATACCCACCACTTTAATTTCCTTACAATATTCGTTGAGTAAAGCATGCAATGTTTTTGCTCCTTTTACTTCGTCATCTACTATGAGTGCTTTCATGTTTTAACCTTTTTGAATGGGAATAAGTATTTCCACCGTTGTGCCAAGTGCCACATCGTTGCTATCCTTTTTATCTTGAATAGATATAGAAAATGAACTGTCACTGTTGCTTGATTTACTGAGTATATCCAAACGCTCTTGAGTAATAGAAATGCCGAGCGATTTGCGTTGACTGGCTTTTCTTTCTTTAAGTAAAGTTGCTTTTGCTCTTCCTATTCCGTTGTCGTCTATTACTACTTGAATGAAGCCATTGAGTTTATTCAGTTCAATAGTAAGTTCTCCATCGCGCCCTTTTAGTGGAAGCAATCCGTGTCCTATTGCGTTCTCCACAAACGGTTGAATAATCATTGGGGGCACCAACGTGCTTACTTTATCAATACCCGAACTAATGTTTAGTTGGTAACTGAATTTAGAATCGAAGCGCAATGCTTCCATTTGTATGTAAAGCTCAAGTGTTTCCATTTCGGTTTGCAACGGAATGAGATCTTGTTTTGAATTTTCTAATACATTCCTGATCAGTTTAGAAAAACGCGTCAGCTGCTTTTGTGCTTCCATTTTGTCATTACTCAATATGTAATGCTGTATACTATTGATGCAATTAAAAATAAAATGTGGATTCATTTGCGTGCGCAATGCGCGCATTTCAAGTTCAGCAAAGTTTTTGGCTAGTGCTGTTTTTTCCTCTGCTTTGCGGTGTATAGAAGCTATTCTTTTTTGAACTACCAAGCAAACCACTGCAGCAAAAGTTGCAATCACCAATAGGATAAACCACCACTGAAGCCAGAACGGAGGTGCAATATCAAAGTGAATAACAACAGGCATTTCACTAGGTACTCCGCTATTGTTTAAAGCATATGCAGTAAAGGTGTATGTGCCAGGAGGCAGCGTTGTAAAGACTATTTCGTTGTTTGAAGTCGTGGTCCATACACTGTCTAGACCGCTTAGTTGATAGCGGAACGTATTTGCTTTGGGGTACTTGAAGGACAAGCAAACAAGCGAAATGCGAATGAAATTCTCATTCGTTTTTAAGTGGAGATGAGAAGTTCCGTCAACGGATAATTCATTCACCAGCATTTGCTGAACGCAGATAGGTGGTGCTATATCATTTGTGAATTCGTAGTGCTCATTGAATGAAAACAAACCAGCATCAGAAGCTACCCAGATAACGTCACCGCATTTGTCTATCATGCTGATCTCTGCAGAAGGCAGTCCATGCTGAAGTGTAATATTTTCTATGGAATAGTTATCCCATCCGTTCCATGTTATCTTACTGATACCTCGGTTGGTTCCCACCCAAACAATATTACCATCTAACAGAATTGCGCGGCACATGTCCGATGCAAGCCCATTTTTCACTGTTATATTGAGTACGCGTTCTCCCTCTCGCACTACCACACCACACCTGCGACTGCACAACCACAACGTTCCTTCTTTGGCTATCTGCACATCGTCAAAACGCATGGCAAGAAGAGCATTTTCTTCCGCATACGAGTGAAATTGTTCATCAGAAAAACTCCATAAACCGTCAAGACAAGCGAGCCAAAATGTGGTGCTGTCTTGCAAACAGTATGAATTGATGCGTGTGTTGGGAACGTATCGGTCTGTGTTTACATAGTTTTCATCTGCATGGGTTATAGACCTGCCTTGGGCGGTCCAATAGCCTGGTTTGTTCTTGAGCCTGAACACTTCTGAAGCAGGATGGTACTCATCGCTTACAATGGATTGCACAACAATTTTTCCGTTGTGGTGTGCATTGATGGGACGAAGATTGTGTATAGCCATTACACCATCCACAATTGGGTGAATTGCAGTTTCGTCCTTTGGATTGAAATAGGTACCGTCATAATTTTTACCCACAACAGAACCATCGCCCTGACAATAGACCCCTGTGGTTTTTTTCTTTAAGCTAGCCAGTCCAAAATTGTAAGTAAGCACCACAAATGATGGTGCATAGAATACACCATTGGTTGTGCTAGTGAACCAATAACTACCTTCATGATCTTGTAAGACGCATGAAATGCCTATACCGCTGAAATACCTGACTGGAGGCTTACTTAAATCAGCAGAGGGATAAAAGAGTACACCCGCATTGCCCAATAGGCATATCCACAAATTCCCGCTAACATCCATGGTAGCGTATGAAATTTTTTGTTCGGTTGTGAATTGTGTTGCTACGTTTTCTTCGTTAATGATCCAATGCTGATCGCCTGTGGTTATGATAATATTTGGCTCTAAATCCATCACTTTCATAACAGAGTTAATGCCCGGTAAATGGAGAGTAAAATCGCTTTGGTCGCGATGTATGGTCACAGTATTTTCGCCATAGATGCGAGAGCGGTAGTACATAAACCCGTTGTCAGGTCTTGTGAAAATGTGCAGCATGCTGCTGCTGTCAGTTATAGCTTCAATGTCATTAGTGGTGTAAGGTGGGTTTATTTTATAGTATTTATTAGAGGAGGAAGTGCCCGCCCAAATGACCTCCTGTTCATCCATGAACATGGAGTTCATGTAGTATTCACTTACCCGAGCTTCTATTGTTTTTATCTCATAGGTGTAAGTGTCTATATTGACAATGTATCCAGTAAGTGTGCGAAACCATAGTCTGCCCTTGTTGTCTTCGTACATCCCAAGTACCGTGTTGTCAGGAAATCCATTTTCAGAATTGAAATTGCGGTATGATTTACCATTGAAGCAACTGACACCACCATCGGTGCAAAACCAAATAAAGCCCCTTTTGTCTTGATGCACTTCATACACCTCGTTGCTTGGCAAGCCATCCGCACTGGTGTAATTGAGCCACACGGGCTGCTGACACCAGGCACTGAAGTAGCAGAATAGCAGTGAGACTAAACAAAAAATATGTGTAAGTGAGGTGCGCACAGTAGGATCTCAAAATGAACAACGCAAGTAAGTGAAAAGAGACTGTGCAAACCGTTGCCACTTAATCAATCATTCCTACCATTTGCTCAAAGTCTTTTTAAGAGCGTTCTTTACCCAACACTTTTGTGTTATCGAAATAACCTCGACCAAAATTTACTAAACTATGAAACAGACACAAACCTTTAAAATGTTGCTTTCAGCATTTCTAGTTTTTATTCAGCACACCGTGCTGGCTCAATTCAACTTTCAGTATCAGCACAATGCAAATGAGGACCACACTTCTTTGGTCAGCAGCATTTCGCGCTCAGGTTATGTACAAGCTGGCAGTCAGCAGGTAGCTGGCAACTGGGATGTTCACCTTATGAAAATAGATGCAGCCGGAAACCCTGGTGTTGATGTCACATTAAGCACACCCAACAATGAGCATGCTCTGCATATTGTACAAGGCAATAACAACTCCTATATCATTTGTGGTTATGAGAAAATTGGGGTGTACGATCGTGGTTTTGTGATGAGCGTTGACACCAACTTTAACTTGATCAATAAAACAATTATCAACGTAACGTTGAATAATAAGCACACCCCTGCTTTGAATGTGATGAACTCCGCATTCTATCTGCAGCCTAATAATAATTTATACTTTCCTGGAAATCCAGGTGGTGGTTACTTGATCACTGGTTTTGAGGCGGTTGGCTATAATGCCACGGATAGCAAATCAGGTTATGCAATAAAGGTTGACAACAACCTCACTATACAGTGGGCGAAGAAATTTGATTCACCCATCACTGCTGGTCAGCCAGATTGGGACATGTGCAGCAGTGCATCATGGTTTTGGTCGGGTGCATACGGCTACTTCATAGGTGGTAGTGGCACTACTCCAGCGTTAGAGCAGTGTGGCATGGCTGCCTTGCTATCCACTAGTGGCAGCGTAGTGTGGAAAGAATTGTACTCCGATAACAACGTGGCGGGAACCTCATGTGTATCGGCTGACTGTGCTTATGATGATGCAGAGGCGGAACTATATCACCTGACCAATTTCTCAGGTCCACAATGTGGAGGAATTACAGCATTCGATCAGACTACGGGCGCCATCAATAACAGCCGAACTCGTTACCTTCAGACGGGCTATTCCAGTGACCATTATACGTATGAGTTTGGCGCAACATGTGCGGGCAATGAAGTGCTCATTTCTGGCTATGGGCACAATCAAACCAACAACAGCATAACTGGTACTTTTCCGTTCATACTTCGCTATGATAAGAACACCCCAGCGGTGAATATTTGGGGCGCGCATTATGAGTTGACGGTGCCTTCAGTGAACTACAATCCAAACACTACCATCTTCGACATTTATCAAGCAGGCGATCATCCACGTGTGTATTATCCAAAACTATATGCCCAACGCAACACCAACGAGATAGTGCTTGGAGCATTTGAAGACAATGGGACATTTTCAGAAAACAAAATCATACGTACCGACTTTGTAGGCAAAGACTCGTGTGGTTATTTCGATCCATTGTTTGTTCCCCTATCTCACCAGACTTATTTGTTTCCTGTTGATACGGTGAACGCTACATACGTATTCTCCCCCTCATCTCCAGTGCAAAATCCCCTGATGCCAAATCCGATCCCTTGTCAGCTCTGTCCGGCCAACGTGAACTTTACGCACACCAACATAGGTTGCACCTACACTTTTACTGCAACAAGCCCAAGTAATCTATGTGCGTTCTGGACTATTAAAGATGTTTCAAACAATATCATTTTCACCTCCCCGGGAATAAATCTTACGTATGTTTTTTTAGTAAATGGCACTTACACCATTTGTTTTGCTGATTGTGCTCCTGACATCAACGGGTTGATTTGCAGAAATGAAAAATGTGAAACTATAGTAGTCAATTGTGTTCCGCCCTGCGGCATCATGAATGCTGATTTTAGCTATACCATAAACGGATGTTGCGTGACCTTTAGTGACAATACTCCCGATGGTGATCCCAATGGCTGCGAGTCATGGACTTTTGGAACCATCACCTCCATACTTCAAGGTGACAACATCACCTTTTGCTTCCCTGGTTCAGGCACCTACAACGTATGTCACAATGATTGTTGCTATGATACTTTCAGTGGTACATTCATCTATCATCAGGTATGTAAAACGGTTACGGTCAATTGCACTCCACCGTGTTGTCTGCCAACCGATTTTCTTATTTCATCAGGAGTCGGTGGTCCATGTTGCTTTGTTTTTAATCCTAATCCAAGCGGCTGCATACCTTATGGATTCTGGTGGGATTTTGGAGACGGTAACACAAGCACCAGTGCAAACCCATCGCATTGCTACAATAAGAATGGTATCTACACTGTTTGCATGACCGCTTATTGCGGTAAGTTTAACAGTATCACGATATGTAAATCAATAAAAGTGAAGTGCATTATTTTGCCTCCACCCTGTTGTATAGGCACCAGTAAATTTGGATACAGCGCATCGGGCAATATGTTGAGCATGACCGATGCCAGCGACATTCCTCTAGGGCTTACCATCACATCCATGGAATGGAGCTGGGGCGATGGCACAGCGAGCACGGGGACCACAGCAGAACACTATTATCCGATAAGTGGTAGCTACGTAGTTACGCACACCATTACCGGAACCAATGCAGATGGGCCTTTCAGCGATTCAAATTCTCAAACGATAACTGTACATCTGGCACCACCTTGCACTTGTCCACCAATCGATCCACTTGTGTTCGCTGCATCGCCTTTGCAATGCACAGCAACCAATCACAGCACTTGTTTGAAAATGTTGGATTGGGAAGGTGAGGCTGGCACCATACATCAATGGATGGAATCGTCAACATCCGGTGGCCCATACACTGAAATACCGAACGCCATTGGGCAACAAGTTTGGGTAAGCGGAATAGATGGCCCTAAATATTTCGTGTGCCGAAGCATGAGTGATCTTACGGGCGCTTACACTATTTCAGAAGAGCTTGCCATAGATGATCAGCATTTTGCAGTGACCGTAACCGCATCGGCAACCGAAGTGTGCAATGGCGCTTCAGTCACCCTTACAGCCTCGCCTCCTGATGGTGAATATTATGAATGGGAACCTTATACCTCATCCACTAACGTGCTGGTGTACACAGCGGTGTACACAGGTGGCGAGCCTGATCACAATTGCAGCTTCGTTAGAGCAAACTCTGGCTGTGGTGCCGAAGGATTTATTGACATTGTTGTAAACCCTTGCACCGTGCCAGGCAATGATGGATTCTCGTCAGCCGCTAGCGTTAACACTTCAGGTGTGGCATATCCGGTGGGCAATTGTTTCAATGGTACCCTGGCATTTGCTAACGTGTCTCCCGAAGGAACAGCGGCCAATGTGTTACCCGGTGGTGGCCAGGATGTATGGTATGCTATAGTAGCACCATCGAGTGCACTGCGCGCAGTGGCTACTTCAGCCACAGTAGACATAGTGTTAGAACTGCACGATGCGCTGGGCAATCAAGTGGATATGGAAAACGATGTGAGCGGCACAGGAATGGAGAGTATGAATACCAACGGGCTTACAGTGGGTGCCACCTACTATGTGGCAGTGCGCTCGTACGATGGAGTTCTGGGTACCTACAATGTCTGCATACAATCGTTGACTCAGAGCTTTTGCAACGATGGTTCAGGTAGCTACGACTTGTGTACAAACTTCAAAGCAAAATGGACAGGAGCCAATAGTTACACCTACCATTTTACGCCAACAGGCATAACACCTGGAGTGCCCACATCAACAACAGGTGGCGGACAAATTCCTTTGTCAAACGCGGCACTTGCACTGCGACACGCTGGAACTTATTCTGTTACAATTGATGCAACATACTCACTTCCTGATGGAGAGTTAATGACAGTGACAGGCACCACGGTTTGCAACATCACCATCAACCCACATGCAAGTGTGGAGGTGAAACTTGTTCAGCGCTGCCCAGCTACTTTGCTTAAGTCCACTGTTGTGCAAGCAAAACCATTTGTGTGTGGTGCATTGAACTTCACAGTTGAGTTCACTGAACTGAATGCATGTGCAGGTACACCCATCGGACTGCCGTTCACGGCTAATACACTTGGGGCATCGTCCACTATAAACTTGGCGACAGTGCCAGGAGTGCTCAGCGGTGGCCATTGGTACCAGCTGCGTTGGAGGCCAAACTTTGGCTATGGCCCAGGTGCGTATGGCAATCCACGTGTCATATTTGTAGGCGGTTCTGCAATGGATCTTGATGAAATTTCGAGCAGCTCTATGAATGCTGCGAGAGAAATAGAAGTAACTCCGTATGCATCCATTTACCCTAACCCTAACAAGGGCGAAATGTTGAACATCAACCTTACCGGAATAGAAAGCAATGAGGTGTATGTGCGCGTGATGGACAGCATGGGCAAACTAATTTACCAAAACAAATACATGGTAGATGGTTCGCTGAACACCATTGTAGTGTTTGAGCAAAAGCTTGCCAGCGGACTTTATTTGGTAGAGTTCATTGCAAATGAAAATATCATTACCGAGCGGATGATGGTAGAAAAGTAAACTATTGAGTAAAAATAAAATCCCCGTCACACTTAAGTGACGGGGATTTTTTGTTTGTAGCAGTAGGCCGAAGTAAATGCTTTGGTTCGTTTTAATCACTGAAAGAAAACCAGGCTATGAAAAGAATTTCAATTGGCATAAAGAATACTATTGCTAAAATCGACTAACGAATTTTTTGAGACGTAAATTCATGCGCTGCTGCAATGAATAACTTGAAACGAAACCAATTGGATCATAAAGATTCTAATCCTTCACCCTCGAAAACCTGAGCGCCTTCAGCATAAAATCGGGTAGCGGTTTCAGCGGGTCGCGTTTTTCCACATTCAGGAAGATGCCCCATTTTTCCATAATGGGCACTTTGTACACTTCTATCATTTCTATCAGTGTATGGTCGTCATCGTGTATGTAGGTGCAATGCACTTTGGTTTGGCCCATGCTGAGGGCATTGTGGCTATCGCAGGTAAAAGGGTAGCCGCCTTTTGCCAGGTCTTCACCCAGAGCTTTCATGCCTTTTACGTCAAAGCCAATATGCGCGTAACCTGTGTCAGCCCAAATACGGTCTTCGAAAATGTAGTTCGGTTCTCGGTCGAGGGCCTGCACCAATTCTATATAAGTCTTGCCCGTCACTTTAGCGAAGCCACCTCCCGGCTGTTCGCTTTGTGTAAGCAGCACCCTGCGAAATTGATTGTTACCTGAAGGCAGGTGTTTCCAGTCAGGGTGAACCCCGCTTTTGTCATACACCACCTTGTCAAAACCAAGCAGGTCGCAATAGAGCTTTTTCGCTTTTTCTATGTCCTTTACGCCCGTTGTGCAGCCCACTACTCCCCCACTCAGGTGCTCATTTTTGGTGTACCACTGATTGCCTTTTACATATTGCCAGATGTTGCCGTCAAGGTCTTTTATGTAAAATGTTTCGCCACCTGCAGGGTCAAGGCTTATTTCAGAAACGAAGGGGGCTTTCTCCTTCACGCAGCAGGCATGTATTTTTTTGATGTCCCTGCATTTCACTGTGGTGATAAAAATGCCGAGGTCGCCCAGTTGCACAAGCTTTTGGGCAGGCACAGGTTCAAAAGATGTAGGGCGGATAACTTCAATGGCGCAACCACCTTGCAAGTTCACCACCATGCTTGCCCGTTTGGTAATGGTTTTGTTTCTGGTATAATAATCCATCAGTGGTGCAGGCTGCACACTGTCAAAAAAAGGAATGTCGAGGCCAAAGAATTTGCGGTAGAATTTCAGCGAGGCATCCATATCCGTTACTGCCACTCCTATATGCTGAAGCCCGTTGATGCGTTTGTACATTTCTTACTTACTGTTGAGTTTAACAATCCATTTCTTCAAATCATCTCGCACTGCCAGCCAATTAGAATAGGCTTTGTTCTTTTCTGATGCATAGCTGTTGCAAAGACGGTGGTGCAAAAACTGCTTCCACAAAGGCCACCAGTAAAGTGCAATAATACCGCAGCTAACCAAGACAAGCAAGGAAGGAAGGAACATCCAAATGGTGCCGGTAAAGAGTGCAAAAGCAAATCCCAATAGCAGCAGATATAGAGGAGTTACAAAGGTCCAACAGCAGAGCCGGATGCTGTTTACAAAAAGAGGATCCTTTACTACTTTTTTCACTATGTACTCTGCCAGTTGATAGACGGGATAAAAGAAGATGAAAGCTACCAGAGATGGAAATAGGCCTAATGCAAGCAATATCAAATTCAGGAATGGATATCCTTTTTCATTGAATAGTTTTTCGTCAATCCGCAATTCGTGCTTCAGACTTAAGTAGGGCGGTGCAAGTTCTTTCAACTCATCTTGCACTTTGTCATCATCATTGATTTGCTTAATTGTTTTATGGTAAAAATCAAATTGTTCCGACAGTTTGTTACTACCTGAAACTTTAGCACACAACGACTCTATTCCCATTGCTTGATCATAAGCCTCGTTGTGTTCTATATCTATCATCACCTCCTTGAGTGCTGAGCGGATAATGCTAAGTAGGGTGTTTTGAGCACGCGCTTGATCCGTATTTTCAGTTACTACTTTGCCTACTTCAATAGGCTTACCCACCTTCACAAGCAGCGTTGTGCGGTAATTGTAATAGCTTTCATAGTCAAGTCCTACAGGTACTATGCAGATGTCATCAAGTCCATCATTAAGGGCGTTGATAGCCATGCGTGCTACTCCTTTTTTTAGAGGTATCAATTGCTTTTTACCGCGATGTGTTCCTTCAGGAAACATGCACATGACCGCGTTGTGTGCAAGCCTTTCGTTGCATACTTGAAACGTCTTGTGGTTAATGCCGTGTAAGTCGTCCACCTTGTCGCGCTCGCGGTATACAGGCAACATGTTTACGCCTCGCAGCAACTTGTTTATGGTAGGCTTTTTAAAAACATCCGCCCGAGTAAGCCAATGCAGTTGTTTTGGAAATACCCAACAAAGCATCACCGGATCCATCATTGCATTTTGGTGATTGGCCACCAGTATCACAGGCCTTTGCAGCGGTAGGTTTTCTCCATCCACCACTACTATCCTTCTAAAAAAAAGGCGCGAACCTGCAATGACTAAAGGTCTTAATACGCTGTATAGTATGCTGTGTGTTTGTGGCAAATGAGGTTAGGAATAAAAAGCTGCGAATGTCATCACTTCTGCAGAAACAACAAATCGAAATATTGTCTTACATGAATTTGTTCTTGAAAAGGTATCATTTCGCCCTCAACAGAATATACAAAAGGCGAGTAGCCAAAATAGGCCAACTGACTTATCACCCCTATGTAGCTGTTCGCATTGCGGTCGCTCTGCGGACCACGCACCTCGCACCAAACGTAATTTATTTTTCCATTGCTGAGTGTGTTGGACATTCCCGCAACCGTTTTCTCTTCATTGCCTTCCACATCTATTTTAACTAACGTTTTCCCTTCGTGCTTCGCAATGATTTCTTGGAACAAAGCATCGAATTTGGCGACCTCCACCTTCACCGATTTAGAGTAGCCTGAACCTTCCCAGCCTTTGGTGCTTGTCACTAGCGAACTTCCACCTATGTTTTTATCTGAAACAAAAAAATCGGCTGCGCCTTTTTCATCGGACAAAGCAACGCCATAGTGTTTGCCGAAGAACGATTCATTCTCATGGAGAAAGGCGGCAAGTGTTGGCTCGGGTTCCACCAAATACACTGTGCATCCCAACTCTTTTGCACAACGCGAATACCCGCCAAGGTTGGCACCAGCATCTATAAAAAGTCCGTTAGCTGCTAGATGATCTTTCATAAAAACACCCAGTGCTGAGTGTGAGAAATCACGAAAGAAATTATAAGGAGCGTAGCGAATGATTGCAGCTGCTAGATGTTCTTTGGTGTAGATCTTTTCGTTGTGATAAAGAACAACACCATCACCACCGTTGCTGAATGCATTGCCCAGCTTTACT
Source organism: Flavobacteriales bacterium (assembly GCA_031414655.1). Classification (GTDB taxonomy): domain Bacteria; phylum Bacteroidota; class Bacteroidia; order Flavobacteriales_D; family Sanyastnellaceae; genus JANNVZ01. The sequence goes on along the minus strand of JANNVZ010000013.1, from coordinate 276,497 downwards.
ATGAGGTCGTGTTTTCTTCCACTCACATTTACTGTAAATGGTAAAAGCTTTAGAAAGTTGGTGAGAATGGACAATATAGAATGGACAATTAAAAATGAAAAATGGACAATGCACAATGAAATGATTCAATGGTCTATGGACCAATCTGCATTGTCTATTTTTTTATTCGTTGTAGTTCATCACCTTGTGTCCACCTTCTTTGAGATAGCGGTCGCGTTTGAAGAGTTCCACATCGGCCTTCACCATGTCCTCCACTAATTGTGCAAGGTTGTGCTTGTGTGTCCAACCGAGCTGTGTCCGTGCCTTAGTCGGGTCGCCCACCAGCAACTCCACTTCTGTGGGGCGGAAGTACTTTGGATCTATTTCAATTAGAACCTTACCTGTTTTGGTATCGTATGCTTTTTCATCAATGCCAATGCCCTTCCACTCCAGCTCTATTCCAACATGCTGAAATGCAAGATTGCAGAAGTGACGAACGCTATAGGTTTCACCAGTAGCCAGCACAAAATCATCAGCCACTTCTTGCTGCATCATCAGCCACATGCCTTCTACATAATCTTTTGCATGGCCCCAGTCGCGCTGTGCATCCACGTTGCCTAGAAACAATTTATCCTGCATACCCAATTGGATTTTGGCAGCAGCACGTGTTATTTTTCTTGTTACAAATGTTTCGCCACGCAATGGCGATTCGTGGTTGAATAATATTCCATTGCAGGCAAACATGCCATATGCCTCGCGGTAATTCTTAGTGATCCAGAATGCGTAAAGTTTTGCTACTGCATAAGGACTGCGCGGATAAAAAGGAGTCTCCTCGCTTTGAGGCACTTCTTGCACTTTGCCATAAAGTTCGCTGGTAGATGCTTGGTAGAATTTGGTCTTCTTCTCTAAGCCTAGAATGCGAATGGCCTCTAGCAATCGAAGCGCACCTGTTGCATCTGCATTTGCTGTGTACTCGGGTGTTTCGAACGAAACGTGCACGTGGCTTTGCGCGGCAAGGTTGTATATCTCGTCAGGCATGGTTTCCTGCACCAAGCGAATCAAATTAGTACTGTCTGTAAGGTCGCCATAATGGAGGTACATCTTTACATCGCGCTCGTGTTGGTCTTGGTACAGATGGTCGATACGATCGGTGTTGAACAGCGAGCTTCTGCGCTTTACACCATGCACTTCATATCCTTTGCTCAAAAGCAGTTCAGCGAGGTACGCACCGTCCTGACCTGTGATGCCTGTGATGAGGGCTTTTTTCTTCATGCCGCGAATGTAGGAAAGCGATCTGGTTTGCGCTGAAACACCTAGGCACTAAGGAAAAGAGGTTTGCCACCGTTATTTCAATGCTCTGTTTGCTCTTTTACTCTGTGTTTGAAAATCGCACCCAATTTCAAAATCCCCGTTCTTTCATCATCGGATCCAACTCAGCGTATTTCTTACCGAGTGAAAATTTTGCAGCATCTAACGGATTCATTTTTTCAATCAATACTTGGTGCATGCCAAGTCGCTTGATGCGCTTGCGCAATACCATGTTGGTTTTGTTTTCTTCCGCTATCATTCCCGCATACAGCACAGTGAACCAGATTTCCACCTCTTCCGCATCTGCGGCATACGCGTTGGAAAGCGCATGGATCAATTGCAGAATTTCAGGATTTATTGAAGTATCCGTAGGTTCATAAATCCGAACAAAATCATCATAGATAGCGCGATGACCATAGCGCTCTCCTAATTGTTGCAGTCTGTCGAAGTACTCTTCATCACGCGGAGCATACCTGCGCTGGCCTTGACGTTTGAGGTAAACGCACCACTCATCGAATTTGCCTTGGTCAAACTCGACAGTGTGAAGTTGGCGGATGTGTTTGACGAGGGTGGGCAAATGAACCTAATTAGAAATTGCACTCAGCTGTACCTGGTTTTCTTACTTCTTATCCCATGTCTTCAGGCCCTGCCCGCTCGCAGCCGCTTGCTGCTTCAGTTTAGCAAAGTTGGCTTGTATACCCTGACTGGGCAATGGCGTGAAGGCGTTCATCACATTCAAATCAGGATCGAGCATTACGGCATGAGGAACCGTTTTCAGGTTGAAGTTTTCTTTCAGTAGGATGTCACCATAACCATATAGGAATGTAAACTTCTGTTTGGGATGGTCATAGATATACTTTTTGAAGTCCATGTATTTCTCATCCATGTTGATGGCCACTAAGCGGATGTCTTTTTCGTAAGTCTCTGCTAGTTTTTCAAGTAATAGCATTTCCTTCACACTGGCATTGGACCACGAAGCAAAGAAGATGATGTAAACTGGAATTCCTGAATTATCTGCCAGTTGCCACTTCTCTTCCTTTTCATCCAGCAAGATGAAATCAGCCTGCGCCCACCCTTCTTTGTTTTTTTTCAGTTGTTCATAGGTGTTGGCTGCAATGGCTTTCAGTTCGGCATTGTCGGTAATGTCCTTCAGGTGCCCAAGTGTTTTTTCAATAGAAAGTCGTGAGAATTCTTTGTTGAAATAGATGTCCTTCAATCCTTTTATAACAGCTAGGGTGCGTATGTCTTTGCTTAGCATAGTGGAGTCATCAGCGAACAGTGCTATCAGCTTTTCAGGATCACGCTGTGCATTTACCATCTTCACTACTGATGCATTCTTCTCTTTGGTCTGGTCGGTAAGTAGGTCGTGGTAAAATACCTTGAATACACGCATGTAAGCAGGATTTAGCAACTGCATCTTCTGCGACATGAAGTATTCTTTGTAGAAGAGTTTCTTTGGTAAGCCAGCTACCATTTCTATTTCAGCCAGCGAATAGCGAACATATTCTTTGAAGTAGGTGTTACCATAATACTTGCTGTATTTCTCATTGGTTTCTTTCAGGAAGGCGGTAACCAAATCGCTGAAAATGGACAATCCAACCTTTTTTAGTGAATCACTCGATGCGGTTTTTGAATACAAATCCACTTTCGATTTTTCGCTTTGGCGGTTGATAAATTCGGGGGTGCCTTTGAATTCTTCCACTGCATAGTCGTAGTAATGTTCGTTTACAAAAGTGTAATAGTCCGTATTGAAATTGCGTATGAGATTATTCAAATCATCAGCGGGCAGCGCGCCAAAATCCAATTGCACTTCAGTCCGATCAAACTTCTTAAAGTCTGCCGTTCCTTCAGCTGGAAATGCAATGTTGTACGTGTGACTTGGCTCAACAAACATATCTGCTTGTACATGCAATATCACCAGTTGCACTTCTCGGGGTTCCGTCACTTCAAGATCTAACTGGAAAGTGCCATTGTCGCTAATCACAGTTTGTGCAAGCAACACGCGCTTGCCAGATATGTAGTCTGATGGAGTGAAGGCAGCAATAGTCCTGCCCACATGCGATGTGTCGACACCGGCAATGATTGTTTTCTGCGTGAAGGCAGAGATAGAAAAAAGAAGAAGGGCAAAAACGAAAACTGATTTATGCATGGATGTTGATGGCCTTTGGTACAAATTGAGAAACGTCACCATTGTTGCGGAGCACCTCACGAATAACTGTGCTGTGAACGGAAGCATATTCGGGATCGGTGAAGACAAGAATGGTTTCAAGCTCGTTGCTAATGGCTTTGTTCATGTGGGCTATGGTGCGCTCGTATTCGAAGTCGCCACCGTTGCGCAAGCCGCGAAGCAAAAACGTTGCCTCATATTTTTTGCAGAAGTCCACCGTGAGGCCTTCATACACTTCCACACGAATATTGCTGATGTCAGCAAATGTTTGCTGCACCCACTGCAAACGTTTCTCCAGCGGAAACATGCTTTGTTTGGTCGTGTTTTGACCAATGGCAACTATTATCTCGTCAAACAAATGGGCGGCCCTGCGCACCACGTTTTCGTGGCCTCTGGTGATGGGGTCAAACGAGCCTGGGAAAACTGCTAATCGTTTCATGGTTGCGAAGTTCCGAAAAAACTAAAGTGCACGTTACTGTATTTTCTCTCTTGTAAGAACAATGGATGTTGTTCAAAATTGTTACGCTTGCCATGTTCGAGTACAAAAAGCCCGTCAGGCTTCAGCAGATTTTTTTTCATAACCATATCTGGCAATACCTCTAGGCTGGGAAGATCGTATGGCGGATCGGCAAATACAAGGTCAAATGTTTCGCTATTAGCAGAGATGAACTTGATGGCATCGGTTAGTATTACGTTGGCATTGTCTATCTGAAAATGGCTAAAGTTGTCGCGGATGTATCGCGCATGTTGCGCATTCATTTCTATACAAAGTATAGAGGCGGCACCGCGCGAAAAACATTCTACTGAAAACGCTCCAGTACCTGCAAACAAATCGAGCACGTGTGCATCTTCTATGTCCATCAGATTTTGAAGCACATTAAAAAGGCCTTCGCGGGCGAAGTCGGTGGTGGGGCGACCCTTGAAATTTTTTGGAATCAAAAGGCTGCGGCCCTTTAGCGTGCCAGATATTATGCGCATGTTAGGTGCATCTGTGTGATGATGGGCTGTGGTGTAAGCGATTGGTGCGCTGACTGTTCAGCCGTGCGGTTATAGTTCTTTAGAAGTGCCAGCGTTTTTTTGTCCGATTCATGGGCGTATAGTTTTAGCGCCACGTGTTCCATGTCTATGTTCAATTGCATAGCAGCATTGGAAACGAAGTACAACACATCCTCCTCGCCCTGCACGGTGTAATGGTTTAGCAGCTGTAACTGGCGGTTTTTATAGATGCACAGCAGCAGCTGGCCGGGTGCATGAAAGGCGTGGATGCTGCTCTCATCCCTTGGGCTGAATAAGAGCGCATAACGTGCGAACAAATATGCCGTGGGAAAAATGCGCACATTCGGAAACTTTGGGATGAGTTGTCGGATGGCAGCGTCTGTATCAAAAATCAGATCTGCATTTAGCTCGCTGATGCTGAGGCTAGACACATGTTGGTGTGTTCTTCCGGTATGAAATTCCAACAACGCTTGTTCTTTTTCCCGTTCGAAAAAGGCCGATGGAACCAGCGTAAATTCTGGCGTGTCAAAAGTGAGCGTGCATTTTCGAAAGACTTTGTCGGCCCAGTTTCTTTCAATAAGAAATTGAATGACATCTGCCCACTTTTCGGTGGCTGTATGCTCTAGGTGGAAACTTTCTGTCCACAACACCTGCACACTGGCTGCCTCGGCTACTGTTGCAAACACCCACGTGGGATGGACGTGCAGGCACAGGTGCAGCGATGAGGCCTGGGCCAAAAGCTCTTTAGGCATCAGGGCGCGTGCTATGGTTTCGGGAACAAAGTCGGGCATAAGGGGCGCAAGCTACATGAGGAGCGCAAGCTAAGAGAACAGAGAAAATTGCTGAGTATGGAGATGGAAGGTAGTTGCTAGCGTTTTAGCAACATCCTGAATGCAGTTTCATTTGGTCACTGCACTTATTTTCGGCCCATATCAAGCTTTACTCTGTTTCCATTTTATGAAATTTGCATTCTATTCAGTAGTCTTTTTTCTACTGGTTGCGCTAAACGTAAGCGCACAAACGCCCTGCTACACACCATTAAAATGTCAGGGCGAAATACCCGAAGAATTCCGAACACTCACTGCAGCCAAAGTCCAAAAGGCCCAAGCAAAGGAGCGTAAAAGCGACCGCACGTATACCGAAAAGAAGCGGATAAATGAGTTCTTGCTTCGCAATAACTACGTGATAGATGAACTGCTCAACAGCGGCAAAATATTGTTTGGCGATAGCCTCACTTCGTATGTAAATGATATTGCCTCTGTGCTATTGAAGGATGATGAAAGCCTTAGAGATGCGCTGCGTTTTTATGTGGTCAAGAGCAATGAGGTGAATGCATTTGCCACCAATCAAGGAATCATTTTTATAACCGTAGGCATGATAGCCCAGGTGGAAAACGAGGCACAACTCGCATTTGTATTGGCACACGAGATAGCGCACTATGAGAAAGAGCACAGCATTGCCTCCATTCTGGAGTCTGAAAAAATTTACAATCGTGACAGAAATGACAAATACAACGGCTATGAAGATCGCATCCGTCTTCTTAGTTCTTTTTCAAAGGAATTGGAGTTAGATGCAGACAGCATTGGATATGAAAGATTGATAAAAAGCGGCTACAATCCTATGGCTGCCAGCACCACGATGGATGTGTTGCAATTTGCATTTCTGCCATTTGATGATGTTGAGTTTACCGGCTCGTTTATGGAATTGGATTCCTTGCGTTTTCCTAACCATCTGTTTTTAGATTCCCTAGCTCCTATTCCTTTGAATTCGGATGATTTTGATGATAGCGAAAGCACTCACCCCAACATTAGCCGCAGGAGAGATGTGCTAGATATGAGAATAGAAAAGAACGGTGGATCAACGAACAAGTATTTCATACTTGGCAAAACGCGCTTCGAGGGTTTGCAGCACTCAGCACGAAGAGAGATGATCCATTTGGACTTGGTAGAGCAACAATATGTGGATGCGTTATACAATTCTTTTGTACTTATCACAAAGGACAAAGAAGATCAGTTCTTGGAAGAGTCCATCGCGAAGGCACTGTATGGCATTAGCAAATACAAGAATGGAAACGATTTTCGCGACATAGGTGTGGGCAGTGATGATGCCTTCAGTCACCTTCAAAATTGTTATGTCATATTTGAAAACCTCGAGAAAGAGCAGGTAAATCTGTTAGCCATACGCTATCTGATAGAAGTGGAAAACAAATACCACTCACCCTTCATCACCATGCTGGCGAATGACCTGATAAAAGAAGGAATAAAGCGAAACGACCTGACTCAAGAAAGTTTTGAGGCTGGCTTGAAGAAGTGTGAAGAAGCCGTGCAGTTGAGCAAAGATCTGAAACTAAAAGAAGAAGAGGAAAAGCTAAAAGCAGCCGAAGAAAAGAACGGTGAAAAAAAGCCAGCCGAAACACAAGACACTGTAGTTAAGCCATTGGAAGAGGAAACGTCCAAGTACGACAAACTGCGGAAGGAAAAGAAAAAAGCCCTAGCAGTTGCTGTGGATGACAATACCAAAGGCTCATCCGAATCGACACCATGGGATAATATTTTCCATTTTCAGGCATTTGCCGGAGAGGGTAAACAAGCAATGTCCATCCGCATTGATAGTTTGAAGCAGGTGGTGGAAAATCAAAACAAAGCAGACGAGGAATGGGTAAATGAGGTAAGAAAGCGAAAGAAGTTTTATCAACGCCAAGGCTATTCATTGGGCATTGACAAGGTAGTCTTTGTGGATCCCTTTTTTTTCAAAGCAGACGAGCGCAGCGGCTTGAAGTTGGAAGACTCCGAAAAAGAGCTGATGGAGTTCAAGGGCCAGATAGAAGATTGCGCTGATGCTTGCAATCTGGAGCATGAGGTAATCTTCCCAAAGGCCATGTCCGCTGATGACATGGAGAAATACAACACCATGGCCATGATGAACGACTGGGTGGGCGAAAAACTCTCGCACGAATCAAACGACCTAGACATCATACCGCTAGAGACAGAATACACCGCAGCCCTAAGCGACACCTACGGCACAGACTACTTCTGCTACACAGGAGTATTTACCGCCAAGATGCGCAGACCCGGTGCTTGGGGCACCGTCATAGGTTGTATCATCCTTTATCCGCTGCTCCCCCTGGCTCTCGTCAGGGCATTTACTCCACTTCGGCAGACCTATTATTACTTCTTGCTGTACAATGTGAAAAACGGTCAAACGAAATGGACACTTGAAACGACTATGAACCGCTCTGGCGACAATGGTTATGTCAACTCGTTGATGTATGATACCATGCATCAGGTAAAAAAGGAGGAAAAGAAATGAAACAAATTTTCGCAATAACCATAGCGGCATTTGCCAGCCTCTCAGCTTACTCGCAAGTAGGTTATTTAGGCAAAAAATTCAATGTGGGTTACAACTATGAGTTTACCCCATGGCTTAGTCTTACTACTAGGGTCAATGAGTATTCGACACTCACAAAAAGCAGCTATGAGCCTTCTTACAGTGAGAAGTTCATGGTATTTATGAAAGGACATAATTTTAACCTAGGATATACAACAAACCGAAAGTTAGAACTTTTCTTCAATTATGGTTTCCGTAATATGACTTATTACGCTCAGACATTTACCTACGAGGGCGAGTCGGATGAAAGTTGGGTGTTCGTGCCAAAAAAATATGAGATAAGGGGCAAAGAAACCTCATGGGACTTTGGTTTTAGACGGTATTTCAAAGGCTATGTAGCTCCTGTAGGGGTCTATCAGCAGTTTGCATTTGGACAGTCCACTGGCAGATTTGATGATGCTGAGAGCACTGTAAAAGGAGATATTACCAGCAACTATGGCACTGAATTAGATTTATCCATCAAGTTGAAAGACGGTTTAGAAGTATCCTCTTTCAGACTAAGTTACGGACTCGGCATAAAGCGACCACTCAGCAATTTGATCTACTTCTGTTTCGAATCTAACTTGCATTTATCTCTTACCAAACTGGACTACATAAAAAAGGTTGATTGGGAAAACTATTACCAATCGGAGTTTGGCCCCGAAAACTATGACGAGGCATTGCTCAACCTCAACTTTGCTTCGTATAGAATGTTCGATGTAAAATTAGGCTTGGGCATTATGATATGATTTTTTTGAACAGACAATCTCAGTAAAAAGTGTAGTAGCTCGCAATGTGAGTGTTAACCGCAATCGTGCTAGCGTTTGCCTTTCTCTGCCATTTTCTTGTGCTGTCAAGTCAGCTGCCAATCAAGTTGTAAACACTCAATTTATTCCTCCGCTCCTGATGCTTTATTTGTTCCCGCCTTGTCACTTCCGCCCCTCACCTCCGCCCAACTTCTCTTTCAGCAGCGCCTGCTGCATCACTTTGTGCACCAACCTACTCTCGGACAAGACAAACTGTTCTACGCCTTCACCCGCTTCATTCACAGCGACAAAGAACGCTGCGCACTTCTTATAAAAGGTTATGCTGGCACAGGCAAAACCAGTTGTGTAAGTGCCATGGTAAATACCTTGAAAGAATCCGCAAAAAGTGTGATGCTACTTGCCCCAACTGGCCGCGCAGCTAAGGTGCTGGGCAACTACAGCCATCACCATGCATGGACTATACACAAGCAGATATACGTTCGTAAAATGGATGCCAGCGGTCAGCTTCATTTCCAATTGAAGGACAATGAAATGACCAATACCACCTTCTTCGTGGATGAAGCCTCCATGATAGGCAGCGAAAAATTTAGCGCCCTCAGTGGCACCGTGGGCACGGGCGATTTACTGGAAGACCTCATAACACATATATATAGTGGCGAGGGTTGCCGCCTCGTCCTCATAGGCGATGCCGCACAGTTGCCACCCGTGGGCAGCGACCAAAGTCCAGCCCTTAAGCTGCAGCAACTCCGCACCAACTTCTACCTGAACATAGCCGAGATGGAACTGAGCGAAGTCATCCGCCAGGCAGAAGGCAGCGGCATCCTTGCCAATGCCACCGCCATCCGTTCGCTCATTATGGCAGAAAAGTCAGAACTGCCTTTGGTAACAACTTCCGACTTTAATGACATATCAGTCGTGCATGGCGATGTGCAAGAAGTGGTAGAAGACAGTTATGTCAAATTCGGAAAAGAAGAAACCATCATCATCACCCGCAGCAACAAGCGCGCGAACCTCTTCAACCAGCAAGTGCGCGCGCGCATCCTTAGCCACGAAGAAGAAATAAACAGTGCTGACCGCATGATGGTGCTCAAGAATAATTACTACTGGCTGGACAAATCATTCAACGATGAACAAGGTAAAATGCGCCTAGCGGCAAGTGCCTCATTCATTGCCAATGGCGACACCATTCGCATTGTGCGCGTTCGCAGATTCGAAGACCGAGCGGCATTTCGCTTTTGCCGAGCGGTAGTCAGCATGGTGGACTATCCTGAACTGCCTGAGTTTGAAGTATTGCTGAACTGCAACTCCATTTGGGATGAAAGCGCCTCGCTCAGTCAGGAAAAGATGAACGAACTTGGTAACCTGATAGCGTTGGATTATCCTGACATCACCAACCGCGGTCAGTTGCGCAGGGCAGTTTATCAAGATGAATACTACAATGCGCTGCAAGTCAAGTTTGCTTATGCCATCACCTGCCACAAAGCCCAAGGCGGACAGTGGCCCTGTGTGTTTGTAGATCAAGGGTACATTACAGACGACATGGTAGGCGTAGAACTGAACCGATGGTTTTACACCGCCTTTACACGTGCTCAGCAACAGCTCTACCTCGTTGGTTTTGAGGAGAAACTTCTATCGTAAGAGGTCGGATGACGGATGACAGAAGACAAGAAGAAGGATAAAATCATATCAACTACCGCCTTCCGTCCTCCGTCATCGGACTCCAGTCATCCGTCATCTATCTTTTTACAATTCACCTTCTTGAAAACTCAAAGTTGTGAGAACCAATTGCCCGATTAGATTTGCCGCGCTTTAACGTAAAGAAATTACAATCAATAATCTTATTCTCATAATGAAAAAGTACAGCTTCTACCTTGTGGTAGCGGTATTGGCGGTAGCCCTGATGGCGAGCTGCAATGGCCTCAAAAAAATGAACGAACACATTGCGGAGCTTGGAGCTACTGCAAGTCCTAATCCTCTAGAGGTACATGGCGACAGTGTTGAAATCACCATAAATGGCAAGTTTCCACCTAAATATTTCCCTAAGAAAGCCTATGTGGAAGGAACACCTGTGCTGGTAAACAGCGGTGGTGGTGAAACCAAATACAAAATGAAAGCCTACCAAGGCGAGCAAGCTGTAGGTAACGGTACCGTTATCAATAGCAAAGCCGGTGGCAGTTTCAGTTACAACGACCGTATTGCTTACACACCAGAAATGGCAGAGAGCAAATTGGAACTTCGCATACATGGCAAACAAGGCAAAAAAGAAGCTGACTTCGATCCTGTGCCGTTGGCTGATGGTATCATCACTACACCTTACTTGTTGAAGACAGATGCAAAAGCCATCTCTAACACCGAAGATAAATTCGTGCGCACCGTTAATAAAACAATGGAAGCACAAGTGAACTTCGACTACAACTCTTCGGCATTGAAGCCTGCTGAATTGAAGCAAGCAGACATTGCTGAATTGGGTAAATTCCTTGATTCATGTGCACGCAATCCTAAGTTGGTAGTTAAGAGTATCGAGTTTGTTTCTTACGCCTCACCTGAGGGCGAGTTGTTGCTGAACGATGAGTTGGCCAACGAACGTGCAGAGGCAGGTAAGAAAGTGATGAACGACTTAGTGAAGAAAATGAAATTGACCACAGTGAATGAGACCATGTACACCCTATCACCAAAAGGTGAAGACTGGGATGGCTTCCGCGATGCTATGGAGAAATCGAACATTGACGACCGCAACATCATCATCAATGTTTTGCAGATGACCAAAGACCTTCAGGCGCGTGAGCAGGAAATCAAAAACATCAGCAAGACCTATACTCAGATTCAGAAAGACATTTTCCCAAGTTTGCGCAGATGCCGCATAGTGGTGAACTACGCTGAAGAAGGCTATAGCGATGCAGAATTGAAAGCGCTTTCTACCAGCAGCCCATCTACGTTGAAGTACGAAGAGTTGATGAAAGCTGCTTTGTTAACCGAAGACTTGAATCAGAAAGTGAGCATCTATGCAGCAGCGGCCGCTAAGCCAGACGCTGACTACCGCGCTGCTAACAACCTAGGTGTAGCCTATTACATGCTGAACAAAACAGGCGATGCTGAAACCCAGTGGAAGAAAGCTTATGGCATGAAGAAAAGCGCTGAAACTAGCAACAACATGGGTGTAGCCACTTTCGTGAAAGCGGATAGAAAAGGCGCTATGACTTACTACAACGAAGCAGGCAGCGCAAGCGAAACCAAGTACAACAAAGGTCTGATAGACATTCAAAATGGTGACTATGGCAGCGCAGTTAGCAACATGGGTAGCTACAAAACATTCAACAGTGCCTTAGGCAAATTGCTGAACAAAGACAACGCAGGCGCTAAGGCTGATATAGATGGAAGTGGCGACACCTCCGCTATTGCAGATTATCTCCGAGCAATTATTGCATCGCGCAGTGATGAAGGAAGTGCAGTAGGCACCAACCTGAAGAGCGCAGTCCAAAAAGACAGTTCGCTAGGAGCAAAAGCAAAGAAGGATTTAGAATTCCGTAAATTCCAAGACCAGATGACTTTCTAATCTGAAACAGGAAATGAAATTTCAAAAGCCCTTCTGATAAAAACAGAAGGGCTTTTTTTATACTCTTAAAAAAAAAGACGATGACACACTATCAACCCGAAATACGCTTTGCAGACATAGATGCTATGGGCCATGTAAACAATGCGGTTTACTTCAGTTACTTCGAGCAAGCCCGCATCCACATGTTCAGGCATTTGATTGGCAACAAATGGGACTGGAATACCGATGGGATTCTTGTTGCACACAATGAGATCGATTACAAACGTCCTATACTACTGAGTGACAAGATAGAAATACGAACGCTGTGCACACGTGTGGGAGACAAGAGTTTCACCATTGCGTATGAAGTAAAATGTGGCGAAGAGATTTGTGCCACGGGATCCTCCGTTCTAGTGTGCTTCAATCACCCGGAGCAACGGACACAAGCCGTGCCTGCATTGTGGAGAGAGATGCTGGAGAAAATGATGTGACCAATAAAGAGCGAGAACAATCGTGAAATCAGTAAGAACATTATTCCGAAATGCCTACGGTGGCCTCACCCGAGAAGTGTGGCTATTGGCCTTCACCCAATTCATCAACCGAAGTGGAACTATGGTCGTGTTCTTTCTTTCAGTATATCTGAAGGATGAATTGCACTACAACCTCACACGGGTGGGCATTGCTATGGCCATGTTTGGTGTAGGTTCGGTGGTAGGTGTTTTTATTGGAGGCAAGCTCACGGATAAGATTGGCCCCCACAAAGTGATGCGATGGAGTCTGCTTTCGGGTGGTGTCATGTTTATTGTCGTTTCTCAATTAGAGAACTTCTACCTGCTGAGCATTGGTTTGTTTTTGCTGTCTGCTATTGGCGATGCCTTTCGCCCGGCCAACATGGCCTCGGTGTTTCACTACAGCACGCCTGCTACATACACTCGCTCTGTGTCCTTGAATAGGCTTGCCATCAATCTTGGTTTTTCCTTCGGGCCAGCATTGGGTGGGTTTTTGGCAGCTGTCAATTACAAGTTGATATTTATAGCAGATGGCGTTACGTGCATCGGTGCTGCGCTACTCATCATCTTTTTTCTGAAAGAGAAAATGCTCAAACAAACGGAAGAGGATGGTCTCAGTGCATCGTCATTAGCAAGCTCGCCTTGGCGCGATAAAATCTATCTGCTCTTCCTTCCATTGGCGGTGTTGTATTCAATGACATTCTTCCAGTTTTTCTCCACCATGCAACTCTACTTTAAGGATATTGAGCACCTTACCGAGTGGCAGATAGGCTGTTTGCTGGGCATGAATGGACTGATAGTAGCGGCCATCGAAATGATCATGATATACAAGATTGAAAAGAGAACAAGCATGTACAACTTCATTGCGCTGGGTTCTGCACTTATAGTTGTTACCTACTTGCTTCTGCTTGGTGTAAGTGGTTGGTGGTGGATGGTGGTGCTCACCGTAGTAATGTCATTTTCCGAAATGTTTGCGATGCCATTTATGAATGCATTGATGAATGCCCGCTCTTCTGCGAGCAACAAAGGTCAGTATGCTTCATTGTATGGCATGTCGTGGTCCACAGGACAAATACTGATTCCACTTTTGGCCACACAAACCATCTTGCATTTCAACTACCAAGTGCTTTGGATAATTCTTGCCGTGTTGGCATTGATGGTGGTGGTGGGTATAAAGTGGTTGGAGAAAAAAGCAGCGGTTGAATAGGACATTACTTGCTCAACAAATCGTTCTGCATTATCTCATCATTGCACATTATCATCGCATCACTATTTCAACTTTTAAAATGAAAAAAACGATTTTCCGATTCTTGATGGTGTTCGCTGCTATCACCATAGTTTGTTGCGCGGCACCCGGTAAAAAAAGCACCCAGGGAAGCAACAAATTTTCTGATCCCGAAATAGTGCGCATCTATGATCTGTGCGACAAGCGCAACGGCAAAGCTTTGCTCGATTATCTGAAAAGTCCTGTGGATGATTACCGCGCTGAAGCGGCTTTGGCATTTGCCAGCATCATGGATACTTCATTTACAAAAGAATTGCACGCCATGTTGGATGCCGAGCCAGAGCAAGTTAAAATCAATGTGGCTTATGCACTCGGTCAGATGGGTTCACCTGTATCAAAAGACATTTTGCGAAATCAATATTCTAAAGAGCCTTCCGCTCCTGTGCGTGGTGCCTTGCTAGAAGCTTTGGGAAAAATTGTTGCCGGGCAAATTGAAAAAGAGCAACTCATCTTGGTAGAGAATGACATTGCATTCTTGGACAGCGTTCGCTTCAACACCGAAGAAGAAAGACTTGGCTGGGGAAAGGCCGCCTTGCGCATACACGCTGCTGGCTTGGAGTCCACAGTGCTTATGGACAGAATGCCTTATGTACTGCAGCTAACACAGCCTGAATCGCGCGTAGCCTGCGCGCACGCTATGCTTCGCTTCAAAGGCGAATGGAATGAAAAGCTAAAAGACTACTTGCGCCAATGGCTAAAAACCGAGCGTGACTACGAAGTGAAAATTCCGCAAATGAGCATGGTGCCTAAGCTGGATAAAAAAGAAGCTGAGGATATGTTGGTGAGTTATGCATCAAGTTCCTCGCTCGATATTCGTGTTCGTATAGCTGCAGCAAGAGCCTTTGGTAAAATAAAAAATGGCGATCTCAATCGTTTGATTCCGCTTCTTTCAGATAAGGACGATGCACTTGTTTTAGAATGTTTGTCGCTGATAGATGGCAGCGAAACTCCGCTATCAGAGAGCGGATATTTAGATGCTATCACCTCAACATCCACTCAGGTGCAGGCAATGAAATTGCGCCTGTTGCAAAAGACAGGCGACCATGCGCAGGAAATAATGAGTGCCTTCAACAATGCTTCAAACAGTTATGACAAAGTGCACTATGCCCACGCAATGGGTGTGACACCGTCACTGCACGAGGCCGCGTTCGGGCTGATGAAAAATGAAAAAGAATATGCAGTGAAGTATGCACTTGCCGAGGCTTACCTAGAAATGCACAGGCAAAAAACACGCACATCAGAAGTTGATTTTCCATCCAAAGCAAACGAGGCCATTGCACTGGGTGATATGGGAGTAACTGCACTATTTGCAACCGCACTACGTGACGAAAAATTGACTGCTGTTCAAAAAGATACCGCCAATACAACTCTCAAAATAGCCCTATCGAAACTTACGCTTCCTATAGATATTGAAACATATAACGAGATCATTGCAACCATTAACGCTTTGGGGATAGAGAAGATGGAAACAAAAAAGTTGGACCACAACCATGCTATTGATTGGGCGCACGTGGCCACCATTTCGTCCTCACAACAAGCTAAGATTACGACTGCAAAAGGTGAAATAATTATAGACCTGAAAGTGGAAGATGCGCCCGGAACGGTTTCGAATTTTATCAAACTTGCTGAGTCAGGTTTTTACAACGGCAAATATTTTCACCGCGTTATTCCAAACTTCGTAGCACAAGGCGGCTGTCCTCGGGGCGATGGAATGGGCGGAACTGACTACACCATCCGATCCGAATTTGCACTGCACAACTACAAAATGGGTGCTATGGGAATGGCAAGCGCAGGGCCTGATACAGAGAGTTGCCAGTGGTTCATTACGCATTGTCCAACACCACACTTGGAAGGGCGTTATACCATTTTCGCTTACGTGAATAGCGGCATGGAAACAGTCCTGAAATTGATGATTGGCGACAAAATTGAAAAGATAGAAATACTATGAAAAGAATAACTGTACTGGGCGCAGGCCTTGTAGGCAGTGCCATTGCGGTCGACCTAAAAAAAGCTTTCGATGTTACTTCAGTTGACATTAATGACGAGGCGTTGCAGGTGCTAGAAGCGCAAGGCGTAAAGACATTGAAGGCAAATTTGAAAGACGATAAAGTCATTCAAGAAATAGTAAAAGACTGTGACCTCGTGGTAGGCGCAGTGCCCGGTTTTATGGGTTTCAACACCGTGAAGCAGGTGATACTTGCGGGCAAGAACATGGTGGACATTTCTTTCTTCCCTGAAGATCCTTTTGAGCTGGATGCGCTAGCCAAAGAGAAGAAGGTGTGCATCGTTACCGATTGTGGAGTGGCGCCCGGCATGGGCAACATCATTCTTGGTTACCACAACCGCAACATGAAAGTGACGCGCTACGAATGCCTTGTGGGTGGCTTGCCCGTAGTGCGCGAATGGCCTTTTGAATACAAAGCAGTTTTTTCGCCCATCGATGTAATAGAAGAATACATACGTCCTGCGCGCTATGTGCAGAACCGTGCACTAGTTGTGCGCGAAGCGCTGAGCGATGCGGAATTGATCCCCTTCCCAGGCATTGGTACATTGGAAAGTTGGAACAGCGATGGCCTTCGTTCGCTCATCAAAACAATGCCTCATATTCCTGACATGATAGAAAAGACATTGCGCTATCCCGGTTGCATTGAGTATTTGCGCGTGCTGCGTGCCGCTGGTTTTTTCTCGTATGATGAAATAGAAGTGAATGGACAAAAAGTTCGCCCTGTTGATGTCACCGCAAAACTGCTTTTCCCAAAATGGAAACTAAAACCCGGTGAAGAAGACATTACCATCATGCGCATAGTGATAGAAGGAGAAGAGAATGGTGTTGCAAAAACATACATGTATCATTTGCTAGACAAATACGATCGTCCGACTTCCACTATCAGTATGGCGCGCACAACAGGTTACACCTGCACCGCAGTTGCGCATTTGCTGATGGATGGAAAATTCAACCGCATCGGAATCAATCCACCTGAAATAGTTGGGGATGAAAAGGGATGTTATGAGTTTGTGATGGTGTATTTGGAAGAGAGGGGGGTGAGGTATCATATTTCTTGATACATCTAGAAGAAGGCAGAGATTGATTTAGTCGCAAATCGGGAATGGATTCCAAGCTTCTTTTTTAAAGAAGCATTTCCAATCAATTCGCACGTCAATGCCGATCATAATGCTCAATGACTTATTCATCTTTGCCATGTTTGCTTCAAAACCGTTGTTGTAGAATCTGTATCCAGACTCTACTCTCAGCCTAAAATTTGGCACCCATTCATAAAGCCACCCTAAACCGAAGTAGTAACTATTGTAAGACGGATGCTTCAGAATTTTGGTTTGCTCATTGCCATCTGCATACTCTATGGTACCCTTTGATCCCACAAACAATGATGGCTGGATTCCTGCCAGAGCAAAAAAATCATTTCGATCGCGATTAATAAATTTGAATTGATAGTAGAGTGGAATTTCATACGTATCCAACTTAACACGCTTGGATACAGGCATAAGTGGATCGAGGGCATCAATAAAGACCCAATCATAATCTACATCATACTCTATGGTTTGACGATGAATGCCGATCAGAATAGATGAGCGGAGCGATACATCGAAAGAAAAGCAAGCTCTATAAAGTGGGTTCGCATTTCTAAACGAGTAGTGATGACCGAAACCCAGCTCATCATCCACATCAGAAAAGATGGAGTTCCCTAACATCATGCTCAAGTTTGTTTTTATGCGCGGCTTTGCACCACCCTGAGCATTCATTACAGTTGCACCTAGTAACCCTATCATAAAGGTCACATTGCAAAGAATTGTATTTCTAAGGCTGTATTTGGTCATTGATTGTTGAACCCAAAATTATTGGTTTCGTTCCCAGTTCGATGCAGATGCAAAAAGCTAATAACACTAAGAGCATCTGATGCCGCAAAAACGAAGTCCAAAAAAAACTACAAGGATTAGAAAACAAAGTGGAGCAATCAAGGGCATTGTCACCGACTTATTAAAAAACAACACCACAATGCGAGGTGAATTGTGAGTTCGTCATAATTATTCACTTTCAAAACGCCTCCCCCACCGTAAAATAAAAAACTCCCTGCTGCGCAAAGTTCTTATCGGTGTATTGGCCAACGCCCACAGGCCATGCAGCATCCAATCTCAAATTCACTCGCTTGTTTTTGTCAAATGCAAAGCGCAAGCCCGCACCTGCGCTTGCATGGTCGTTGGCTAGGCTGAACTGTTCTATCTTATTGGAAAGAACCGCATAATTAAAAAAAGCAACCGCCCCGAATCGTTGGTAGAAATAGCAACGGTATTCTGATTGAAGCAGCAACAAGTTCTTGTCGCGGAAGCGAGCTTCATAAAACCCACGCATCCGCTTGGAACTTCCAATAGCGGCCATCTGATTAAAAGGAACATCGCCTGAAATAAAATCACCAAAAGCTTGCAGCGCCACTGATTGGTTCTTTGTTGTTTGAATAAATTTTCTGTAGTCTATCCGGTAACGATTGTAGGCGAAGTCGCTGCCCCATATTTTATCCTGATGTTGTGCTACAAGTTCTAAATAGTGTCCGGAAAAAGAGAAGTAGATATTGTCGCGTGTGTCCCACAACCCCAGCAATCCTGGGCCACTGGTAGTGCTCCCGAAAGCTCCGGGAGCTTTGCTCAGCAATGGCTCCGGCTGAATATCCGTCCATTCATTCACCTCATATTTATCATACCACCAACGCAAGCCTGCATAAAAATTCGGCTTCACTTTCCGCAGATAATTCAATCTGAATTGAAGGTGTTCAGCATTATATTTTTCATTTATCCCATTCCAGTTTCCTGCCCCAAAACCATAATAGAGATAGTTCAAATTGTACAACCCAACTTCCCCGGTCAAGGTGTGCTTTCTTTCTTTCCAAAACAATTGAAAGGGTACCGCAATTCCGTACTGTTTGTTTTGTGTATAAGCAGCATTCAATTGAATTTGACTAGGCGGTGATATACTGTCCTTCTTGTTTAAATAGAAATTGTAAAAACCAGAAGCGCCCAAACCCCAGCGGGTTTCTGGAAGATAAAAAGCAACGGGATATGCCAGCAGTGTGTTTTTTTTGGCAAGCGTGTCTTGAGCGCCAATTTCTTTTGCACCACAACAAAACAAGAGCAGACTAAAAAGAAGTTTTGAATTCATAGACACCGCAACACAACTTGCGCAGCAAAAATGGTGAGTAGCACCAAACAGCAATGAAAATCATTTGGCCCATCATCAATTTCATTCAGATAGTCATCATCTGCGCTTGGTCGCTAGTGTGCTCCACATTGGGCATGCTGCTGATGCTTATCACCTGGAATGGCGCTTGGGTGCACAAGATTAATGGCCTTTACCTGTGGTCGCCTTTGGTTCGCTTGGTGGCAGGGGTGCGGGTAAAAATCATTGGAAGAGAAAAGGTCAGCAAGAAAAAATCATTCATCTACATCGCCAATCATGCATCGCACTTCGATATTCTAGCCATTGCGAGCACGATGCCGGTGGGTCTATTCTTTATCGTCAAAAAAGAATTGTTTCGCATTCCGCTCTTTGGTCAATACATGCGCCTGATAGGCCACATATCAGTGGATAGGAAGAACAAAGAACTAGCGTTGCAGAGCATGAATACAGCCGCAGAAAAAATAAAGGCAGGCAAGAATGTAATCGTGTTTGCTGAAGGCACGCGCACAAAAACGGGCCAACTGCTACAGTTCAAACGCGGTGCTTTTATGATAGCCAAAGCGGGCAACGTTGACATTATTCCCGTGGGCATTTCAGGCTCGCGCAAAGTGCTGGCGAGTGGCAAGTTCAACATTCGCCCTGGCGCGATAACTGTGAACGTGGGTGATGTTATTTCTCACACCCACTATGCTGACATGAGTGTGGAGCAATTAGCAGAACATACCCGAACGAAAGTGCGAGAATTGATACAAGAAAATTGAATATGAAACACATCCTACTTCTTCTCATTGCTTCCTTGTTCTCTGTTTTCATGCATGCTCAAATGGATTGCAATGTGCGTGGAGTGGTAACTGATTGTACAGACAAAGAACCACTGATAGGTGTGGTCATCATGGCTGAATCTGCTTTTCCCAGCGGAGTGCTTACTGACGTTGATGGAAAATTTGAATTGAAAATTCCAGTAGATGCAAAGGCGATAGTTGTGAAATACATAGGCTACAAGGAGCAGCGAATTTTTATAGATAAAAAGCAGCCATGTAATATTCAATTGGATTTGTGTTTGGATCCATATGACATTGACCCTATGCCATGGCCGCCTTTTATTCCTCCTGTTATCGTAGAGGGTTTTCGAAACAAACGCCCAATAGAATCTACACCTGCTTCCATTGGTCTTATCAAAAGAAACTTACTCGAAAGCACCGATCAAACTTCGCTGCTCAATGCGGTGAATACCATTCCGGGGGTGCTCATGGACCAACGTGGCTACGGTGGTTCGCACCGCATTAGTATTCGCGGCAGTGCTCAGCGCGCGCCTTTTGCCGTGCGCAATGTGAAAATGTATTTAGACGGCATCCCACTTACCTCGCCCGATGGGCAAACCCCACTAGAGATGATAGATGCCTTTGACCTAGAAAGATTGGAAGTGATAAAAGGCCCCGCAGGCAGCGTGTGGGGAAGCGGCAATGGAGGTGCACTATTGCTCACCAGCAGGAGGGCGCGTCCAAATGAATCTACCTATACTACAGGAGTACAAGTGGGCAGTTATGATTTATACAGAACCACCAACTCACTTTCGCTTGGGCTGGAAAAAGGAGGCCTCCGCGTATCGCATGTGTATCAAGACAACAAAGGATACCGTGTGCAAGAGTCCAATCACAAAAATCAATTTAGCTTGCTGGGCGACTATCATTTTAACGAGCGTAATAGCTTTCTATTCTACACTACTTACTTCAATGGCAACTGGGGATTGCCCGGTGGCATCAACGCAAGTGCGGCTGATACGCTGCCCACACAAGCCAACAACTACTCGTGGCTAAACAATGCAAACGTGTGGCGCGAACGACTGATGTTAGGTGCTTCGCACACACATCGTTTTGGCACTTCCAATGCACTAAGAGTTACCACTGCGGCTTATTACTACAGCACCGATAAGCTGAATCCATACGGAACATCAGCCGGTAACAATGGCTACAAAGACGAAGGTGCTGATGGTGCCGGTGGTCGCATGGATTGGACCTATAGCAAGAAGCTAAACAACTGGCAAACCAAACTCAATTGGGGTGGCGAGTTTCAGATGGAGCAATACAACATCACAGAATCATCGCTGTTGAATGGCCAGCCCGATGCATTTAAGTATTTGTATGACGTGAACTACACCACAGGTATGGCTTTCGCAAGCACAGATGCTGCATGGAAAGACATTCTTTTTATAAACGCAGGTGCCAGCCTGAACAACACCACCCAGAAAGTAAATGGCTATACAGGTGGCTCATTTCTATACGATACCACAGCCACATGGAAGTCGGAGCTGCTGCCGCGCATCGCACTTTCCGCAAGGCTCTATCGCAAATTGTATGCTTACGCTTCATTGTCCTTTGGCAACTCCAACCCCACCGTGTTCGAGATGGTGGACTACGAAAACAATTTCTACAACTTGTCGCTAAAGCCCGAGCATGGCCTCAATAGAGAGGTTGGTTTGAAATACATGTCCGTATCAACCGACTTCTTTGCGGAGGTCAATTACTACTACTTCACCCTTACCGATGCCATAGTGAGCTATCAGGACACCACTGTGCCAAGCGGATTCATGCCGGGTGACGAACGCTTTCGATATACTAATTCTGGCAACACCACACAGCGTGGTGTGGAATGGAACATTACCAAAACATTTCGAATAAAATCGGCCAAACATTCCTTGCGCTTATGGCACAGCGGTAGTGCATTCAACTACACATTTGACGACTATGTAATAGACGATGCGCAGCTAAGTGGAAAAAAATTGGCCGGTGTTCCTCTGTTCAATACCTCATCAGGAGCAGCGTTTACCTTTAGAAATAAAGTGAATATTCAGCTCATTCACTTTTGGATGGACAAAACACCGCTGAACAATGACAACACTGCTTGGAGCAACGCCTACCATCTGCTCAATGCGCGTGCCTCCTTCGACACTCCTTTGGGCAAAGCCATCGTGATGAATGTGTATGCGGGCATGAATAACATAACAGGCACTGCCTACACCTCATTCTTTAATTTGAATGCAGCCATAACACCCAATCCAAAAACAACTGGCAGATATTTCAACCCTGCGCCACCGATCAATTATTATGGTGGACTAAGCCTGACGTGGAAAATTGGTGAGGATATTATTGGGAAGAGGAAGGGGTAGGCATAGACCCACCAACCCTGCCCCTTAAGGGGAAGTTTGTTTGGGTTTTGCGATTGAGGTTTTGCAATGCTTGCATCGCAGGCTTCGATCCATCAAACCTGCGCTTCTCTCCCTTTGGGAAGAGCGAGCGATGGGCTATTGTTGCACCCTCGTCTATGACCATCGAATACTTCTTAAAAGGACTTGTGCTAGGCATATCAGTAGCTGCTCCAGTGGGGCCCATTGGTGTGTTGTGCATCAAGCGTTCGCTTACAGAAAGCCGCTTGTCAGGCTTGGTTACTGGCCTTGGAGCCACCGCAGCCGACACGCTCTATGGCGCCATAGCTGCCTTTGGAATTGCCTTCATTACCGACTTCCTCATTGCCCAACAATTCTACATACGCATCATAGGCGGTGCGCTCCTCATACTGATGGGCATTAGGCTATATGTATCCAAAGTGAAGACCGATGTGGAGATGGAACGAGGAAACCTATGGCACCACTTCTTCAGCACTGCCCTCCTTACCGCCACCAATCCAGCCACTATATTTTTCTTCATTGCGGCATTTGCCGGCTTAGGCTTGCAAACAGGCAGAGGGCACATGGGCCAATCGAGCATGCTGGTGGCAGGTGTAGCGGTGGGTGCCTCCGCGTGGTGGCTATCGCTTAGCTACATCGTAGGCTTTTGGAACAACCGCATACAACTGAGCAAACTGAATAGGCTGAATAAAGTATCAGCCACTGTCATCATGGTGTTTGGGTTGGCTGCTGTGCTCAGTGTGGTGTTTTGGTGATGGGGATAACATTGGGTTAATATGCCAGAACTCCCAACCCTCTAAGTTCGTAAATGCCTGTTATTCAGTCTTTTTCAATCGTTACCATAGCTTTTGTTCATGAACATAGATGCCTTGTTCATTGACATAACTGTTATGTATGATGACATACCACGTTTGTTCATGAACATACATGCCTTGTTCGTTGCCAAAGATGCCATATAGGGATACATACAAAGTTTGTTCATGAACCTAAAGGCTGTGTATGGATACATAACATGCTTGTTCATGAACATAGAAGCCATGTATGGATACATGCCATGTTTGTTCATGAACATAGAAGCCAAGTATGGATACATGTGAAGGTTGTTCATGAACATAGAAGCCCTGTGTGGATACTTAGATGGTTTGTTAATTGACATAGGCCTTTTGTTCACGAACAGACATTGTATGATCTGCGACAAAGGTTGGCACAGGTAGTATTTTGTAATGAGATGATTGGAGGTTGGAGGTGTTGCTTTATCCAACCTATTTATCAACAAACTTGAAAATACCGTGAAAACACCCCCCTTGAGTTCTGACAGATTACTTTACGTTTGACATCAAAATCAGAAACTGATTTTTAAAGAAAGAACATTATGACATAGTAGAAATAAAGACAATTTACATACTCGCGTTACTAATCGTACTCAGTTCGCAAATCACCAGTTTAGCCTTAAAGTAATGAAAGCACGCATTAGAAAACGCGCCCTACGGGCGTGTTCATAGTGCTGAATATTTTATTACAGGTGTCTGGTGATACCTCGAACTGGTATCTAGCTAAGGTTCACGCCCGAGTTATATCCACCCCATTCGTTTTTTTGAACTGAACGAATAACTAAAAGACAAACTGACTAAAACTGTATGACCAACACTCAACCACTCGCGTAGTGTGCTTTAGCAGACACACTATGTAACTGAGACCCTGCGCCACAGGTGGCGCAGCCTCGCAGGTCGCCTCATCTGCATTTCGTTTTTTCCAAATAACTAAATACAAAAAACAAATGCGAAACAAATTCTACATGTGTTTAGCAGCCCTTCTATTGGTCGCTACAACTTCTAATGCCCAACAACAAACCGCCCTCTTCCTTGAAAGTAGCACGCCCACAGGTGTGCAAGAATCCTTCTACAAACAAGTGAGTGAGAGGAATCTGGTTGATGATCACATTTATACATGCGGGGCTACCTACAATAACTCAGGCACGTATGACATCTTGCTATCAAAGTACACATTGGCCAATGCCCTTGTTTGGACTGAGACCTATTCAGGCAGTGGCAATTATTCGGACTATGCAACCGACCTTGCATTTGACAGTGATGGAAACATAATAGTTGTAGGAGCTATTGGTATAAGCACATACAATTACGATTGTGTCACGTTGAAATACGACACCGATGGCGACCTTGTGTATAGCACAACCTATGCAGGCAGCGCGGGTGGTTTGGACGGACTTACTTGCGTTGTTGTTGATGCAAACGACAATGTATATGTGAGCGGTGGAACGTATTACGGCACATCGCAACTCACCAATATGTTGCTTATAAAATACGACACCAGCCTTACGCAACTTTATCTGAAAACCTACAACAACAGCACCTACAATTTGCAAGAAAGTAGTTTCAGAATATTGCTCAGCGGCTCGTATGTCAATTGCTACGGTGCTTCGCAAACGCAGGCCAACCCTGAGGTCTGGAAATTATGCCATGCGCAATACCTACAAAGTACTGGGGCGCTAAATGGCACAAGTACAAGCAATGGTGACAACGAAGATTTTGATGAAGTGACAGACGTAATTGTAGAGAGTAACTACTTCGTTACCGCATGTGGTTATCAAAATGTAACAGGCCAAGGCCGCAACTTGAAGGTGACAAAATTTAATCAGTCGCTCACAAGTATTTGGAACTACACCTACAACAATGTAAGCAATGGAAATGACATTGCCAACAGCATAGAACTAAACGGTAGCCTCTATGTAGGCGGCTCTACCACCCTTGCTGATGGCAGCAAAGACTTCTACACCTGCAAGCTCAACTATGGCAATGGCAACGTGAGTTGGGAAAATATTTTCGATGGTGGATTTGGTGAAAATGATGAAGTGATAGACCTTGCCACAGATGGCACGGGCCAACTTTATCTATGTGGCAACAGCAACAAAGTGGGCAACAGCGACTATTATGTAGCGAAGTTGAAAAACACTACGGGTGCGTTACTTGCCAGCAACAGATGGAATGGTGCATACAATCTGAACGATGTGGTAAGCAACATGGTAGTTACATCCACAGGCGATATTTATGTAGCAGGGCAAGAGGGTGTGACAAGCAACACGGGGCCTACTTACAAATATGCGCTGACGAAGTGGAGTGAGAAGACGGTGTATCTACCCGTTGTTACCAGTTCAGATTTTAGTTCGGGCTACGAATGGAACAAAGGGCAGGTAAGAAATACAAGTGGTACAAGTGATACCACTTGCACCTTCTATAACTACACCACCTACCCGGCAACTTACAGTTTGGAGAACAATCATTTCGCGTTGCACTTTTCGGAGAGAGAGAATGGCGACACGGTAAGTTTTCACCGAGTGGATTTGAAATTCAACAAAGGCAATGGCAGTGGAGTGAAACAATATCCATTAAGGCAAATGGATTCGTATGTGAACTATTATTTAGGGCACATGACACACCCAAGCGAACGCACAGAAATGTTTCAGGGTGTTGCGTGGACAGATGTATATACGAATACAGACATTGTCTTTACTCAAAATGCAAATGGATACCGCCAATGGATTATAGCCCGAAGTGGCGCTCCAACAGGTGATTTGGAAATGGAATTTGATGGACAGGATAGCCTCAGCGTAAATGGTTCTGGTACATTGGTTTTCTATTTAGACTGGGGTACTGAAACACAAGAACGACCAAAAGCCTATACGCTAAACCACACCACGGGTGCGCTTACGGCCCTTGGCTGGCAGCCAACTTACGTGGTGACGGGTGACAAAGTAACCTTTGGCAACATTGGCAGCTGGACAGGAACACTTGTCATTGAAATGGACAGAGCCACCGCCACCGCAGCCGCCACAAGTTGCAATGCTGAGGCAACAGTGGAATGGAGCACCTTCTTTGGCGGCAGCGGTGATGATGAGTTCAAAAGCGTGGATGTGGACAATCAGGACAATGCCTATGCGATTGGGGATGGGAATTCGCCTTCAGTTGCCAACATCAATGTTACCAATGGAGCCGTCAATGGCAGAGATATGCGCATTGTTAGCTTCAATGCAGACTGCTCTGCTGAATGGATGACTGTATATGGTGGTAGCAGTGACGACTACGGTGAAGACATTGTCCTGTCATTAGATGCTGTTCATGCCGTAGGAATAACTCTCAGTTCAGGACTTGCTACCAGTGGGCCTGATGGCCTGAATGATTTAACCAAGAATGGACTCATAGATGGATTGTATCTCAAGCTCAATCTGTCCGATGGAAATGTAATCGCTGACAGCTACATCGGTGGTGATGGTTACGACCGCTGCAAAACCATTGCCTTTGCAGGTATGCCCAATGGTCCTGACAGGGTTTATATTGGGGGGTTTACGGACAAAGAAGATGGCTGGGAAATGATAGAAACTATTGGTGACAATGACTACCTGCCCTATCATGAAGGTTTCGGCTTCGACAATTGGAACGAGGGTTTTGTTATCTGCATCAACGATGATCAGGATGCTCAACCTATTATATGGAGTTCCTTTATAGGCACTGATAAGGAAGACTATCTGTACGACATCGTTTCACGTGGTGACCAGCTATACATGGTGGGCGCCACCAACACCATAGCGTACAGTGATGATGAAGATGTAATACCAACAGACGGTCATTTTCCGAATTATCATTCAGAAGATGATTACTTCAACGATATTTCCTTAATCAATTCACAACAGTATTTTGTCATCAACTTTAAGGTAAACGACCCGGACAATTTTCCAATTCACACTGTGCACTATGCGGCATTGCTCTATCCATCCTATACATCCGATGTAATTGGCGCAAGACCGTTTGTCAGCTTTGGCACTTCGGGTGAAGGCAATGCTTCCATTTATGTAAGTGGTGTTACACCCACCTATTACGTTGGCAACGATCCGTTTCCTTTTGAAGGCACAGGTTGGCAACAGACAGTAGAGCACAATGACAAAACGCAGACCTTCATCATGCAACTGAACCGCGACACCAATGGTGAACATAGCCTTAGCTGGAGCACACTCTATGGCAGCGGACAGGACGAAGCCGCAGCGGGTATGACAGTGGACAGCAACAATAGCCTCTTCTTCACCGGGCAACAAAAAAGTACGGATGTGCAGGAGCCATTAGAGTTTTGTGATGCACCCACCAACAGCGAATTGCCCATGTGCGACAATAGTGGACTGAACCATATGGAAGATGATATAGATGCCACGCAAGGCCGCGCACTGATGGCCGCATGGGATGAGAACCACAACCAGATGTGGAGTACACAATTCGGCTGTGGTGATCAGAACGAAGGCCGCGCATTGGATAACAACGCAGATCTGGTATGGATGGTTGGAAGGGCTTATCCCGATTGGACACTGCGCGACTTTGATGGTGATGCCAATGTGGCCTATTTCAAAGGAACCAATAGTAATGGATTTATTGATGGGACAATTGCAAGATTCAAGAAGGAGGAAATACTTGCAGTGCAACCTGATGCACCAACAACTAATGAAGGGGACTTTATTGTTTATCCCAATCCATCCGTGGGCCAATTCAATTTGCAGTTTGCCGAATCACAACAACGAAAAATTGTAATCACAGACATTGCCGGAAGGGTTATCCAGCAGGTAAGCGTAAATAGTAAACAGATTACTTTAGAGGCTGCCGAATGGAGCAGTGGCACTTATACCATAGCTGTGTATACAAATGGAGTAAAAATGACCAGATTGTTTTTGAAACAATAAATACCTTTGAAAGGGAATGGCATTCATTGCCATTCCCTTTCTACTATTTGAAATGAAAATTCTTCTAAGTTTCGTTTTATTACTTTCAGTTCATTGGACTGTTGGGCAAACCTGGCTTTCGTTGAATGGTGGTCTGTATTGTGATGAAGATGCCTCACCGCTTGTTTATGAAATTGAATATGATGAAGTAAATAATTTACTTCTTGCAGCCGGCAATTTTCATCATGATCTTATGTGCAATGAGATGCACGCCTTTGCCAATTGGAATGGCGCATATTGGACTACGTTCCCTGAAGGCTGCGCGTATGATGTTAGAAGCGTTGAGATTTATAACAACGAAGTGTACGCCTTAGAGTATATGGAGTGCGGCAATTACAACGAGTACTTATACAAGCTCGCTGACGGTAATTGGGTTGCTATTGATAATGGCCCCAATCAGAGCTGGTATGAGTTGGAAGTAATAGACGACAAACTATACGGTGGAGGAGGTTTTGATTCAATTGGTGATCTGGCTGCGGAAATTCTTTTTGACTATGATGGCAATGAATTTACTCCTTTGGTAACTGAAAATCTGGAAGACATAGATGTAACTGTGATAACAAGTATAGTTGAGTACTACGATACCTTGTACGTAGGTGGATCTTTTCAATGCAATGAATGCACTGCAACAAACAGACTGAAAAAACTTGCACAAGTTTATGAGAGTGAAATACATCAAGTGGGAGTCGGACTAAATAGTTTCGCTATAGTTGAAGCCATGTGTGTGCACCGTGATACGTTGTTTATTGGTGGCAATTTCAATAGCAGCAACTTTCCTGATTTCACAAATGAAGAATACATTTTTTTGCTCACCTATGCTAACGGAGAACTGAAACCATATCCAGTCCAACCTAATATCAGAGTGACCGGATTAAAGTCATACAACGATCTACTGTTTGTTGGCGGTTGGTTTAATGAAGTGGATGGAGAAACAAATACTTCTGTGTTTGCTTTAGACGGCACAGAAGTAATCACGCTTAGCACTGACACTTTTTACAATTCAATAGGCGATGTAGTGAATTATGGCGGGGGTCAAGTGCGAGACTTGGAGATTTATGATGACACACTTTACATCGCAGGTGGCTGGCAATACATTGGTGATAGCGATACACCGTATGGTGGTGTTGCTAAGTTGAATTTGAGTCTTTCCTCGCTTGTTGCAGTGGGTGAATCAGAAGAAACAATTACGGAAGTTGCGCTGTGTCCAAATCCTTCATCACAACTTCAAATAAACCTGACGAGCAAGCAGAGTAACGACACCGAAATTGTCATCTATGATTTGTCAGGACGTTTGCTATCCACTTCCAAATATCAATCTCACAGAGGCATAAATAGGATTGAAGTTGAAACCAACAACCTTTCTGCCGGAACATATCTTGTTTCAGTCCGCACAGCGGATTGGCACCACACTCTGCGGTGGGTGAAGGAATGATAGCAGCATGGGATGAAGACCACAACCAGATGTGGAGCACACAATTCGGATGTGGTGATCAGAACGAAGGCAGAGCCATGGACAACAATGCTGACTTGGTCTGGATGGTTGGAACAGAAGTGATGATAGTTCAACATTAATGATTATGCACGCTAAGGCAATTGCGAAGAATATGATATTGACAGCAGCTCTTTTGATTGGCAAACGAACTGCTTGTCAAAATTTTGAATACCACTATGATTTTCAGGGGTATTACAATATTGGTTACTCAATTGCCAAAACGGATTACGGCTATATTACTTTGAATAATACCAACGATCTCATTGATATATACGAATATGATTTGATGATAATGGGTATTGATGAAGACGGAAATCAACTTTTTCAAAAATCTTATACGCTCGATAGTCTTGATTTCGCTTGTGTGAATTTTCATAATATGATTGAATCTAATGATGGAAATTTTATTGCTTCCTTGATAATGCAAGAGACGAACGACAATGAAAGTGAACAGTATGCAACCCTCTTGAAGTTCGATTCCAACGGAGATACATTATGGACTAAGCGATACTCACCTCAAACAATCGGTGATTATGGAGCACGGGGAATTGCGCAAGGCACAGACGGTTCGATTTACCTATGCGGTAACCATATCAACGTAAGTGAATTTCAAATTTCAAGAGGCCTCATAATAAAAACGGACACAGATGGGAACTACCTCTGGCACAATGATTATGGGACAGGATATTTCACAGAACTGCGCGACATAATGGTGTTTAATGATACTATTTATGCAGTAGGCGGCCATCAATTGGAAGTTGATGGGGGCAACCAATCAGCACAAAAACAATATGTGGTAAAATGCGGAACCGATGGAACACTTTATTGGGCACATGCCATAGAACCTGCTGAAGAAACAAGCAGAGACTGGAGAGCAGAAGCTTGTGCTGTGCAAAATAACGGCAACCTACTGGTTGGGGCTGCATTCACTGAAGGCAATTGGCAAAACCCATCTCAAAAACCAATGGTAATGGAAATTGACAAAGGAAATGGCGATGTGCTTTGGAAGAAGGGGTTTGGAGACTTTGTTTCAAATGATCATGTTGAACAGGTTAAATTGATGCCAAATGGAAACTACTTGAGTACAGGGCAGTTGGCCGTTCACGAAACTATTGCCCAGAGCGACCTAGCACCTTTTGTTTTGAAATTTGCCGAAACAGGTGATTCGATATGGATGCGTATAATTATTCCTATATGGTTCGAATCTGACGGTTTTCCAGGGGCAAAAGCTTCCCTTAGCGATTTTGTGATTAACGATGATAATGGAATAACAGCCATAGGTGAACTTGCCACCTATACAGGCGATGGCCCGCAAAACGGATGGATACAGAATACCTACATAGTAAAACTGGATAGTATGGGTTGTCTTGTTCCTGGTTGCGATACATTGGTGAATGTAGCAGAGAATAGTATTGAAAAACTTGCCATTGGTATATATCCCAATCCTGCGGTTGATGTGTTGAATATTCATTTTGAGAATGCACAACAATATGAACGCACCGAATTTGAAATTTATAATTTGAGTGGCCAATTGATAAAAACCTGGCAAACAAGTTTTTCATCAGCAACATATCAAATGAATATTTCTGAATTGCCCAATGGATCATATCTGCTGCGAGTGCTGAACGAATCAGGGCTGTTTGTGCAAAAGGAACTTGTGGTGATGAAGTAAAAACTCCAATGAAATGAAAGCAATGAATTACAAATTGATGGTTTCTGCGGCTTTAGGGCTGGTGATTTCCTCAAATATTGCCTTCGCACAAAACGAATATTTTGAGGGGAGTCCGGAGTGGTATGTTACTGTGCCTGGCTTGGGTTTTGACATTTTACAGCATACTTACAGCACAAATGACACTCTCATCAATGGAATTACCTATAAGCAATTTATTCAGACCAGTCCAGTGAACCAGATACTTGGTCAATCAATACCCAATTCGAACGACCTCTTATACCTTGTCAGATCAATTGGTAATACGATTTACTATTACGATACATACAGCAGTGAAGAACAATTGCTCTTTCAGTTTGAGGGAGAAGTGGGAGATACTTTATACACACATCCCTTGATCGCGACCATCAATGAACCTACATATAATGGTGTTTTGATACTCTCTATTGATAGTGTTCAGATTGCCAATGAATGGAGAACGATTTATGAAGTAGATGATAATTACTTTGACAATAACTTCATTTATGAAGGTATCGGCTGTACGTGTGGATTGTTTGCCAGAGTCCCTGATTGGGAAGGTGCGATTATGAACTGCTTTACATACACTGATCAATCATATACACAAACATTCGAGTTCAATACACCCAATCTTCTTAATTTAATTGAAGCAGAATGTGATTTTGATGGTGTTTCCGAATTATTGGACGGCATTTTTGAGGTTTTCCCCAATCCAGCAATTGATTTGATTCAAATAAAGAACATTGGGAATTCTTCAATATCCAAAATCAAAATAACCGACACCACAGGCCGCCTTGTGATGACTGAATACAACAAGCAACAAATTGATGTTGCACATCTGCCCGGTGGGATTTATTTCATTGAAGTGAGCACAGATGAGAGCAGATCGGTGCTGAAGTTTGTGAAGGAGTAGTTTAAAAGAAATTCGGCTGTCGCATTGTGGTCTCGGCTCAGCCGAGGCAAGCCCGACACAGAAAGTGGCACGGGCTGCACTGCGTTAAGCAAGCACCAGACAAGCCCACTCCGCTGGGGCTACTAGTTAGCTATCGCCTCCTCATTCTCCGTTTTGATTTTGGCAGTTTCTCTTCCGTGATTGCTACACTTGCATTGCGCAGTATTTGGAGGATGTCTTCCTCACTACAATCGTTGCCAAGCATCAGATCCTTTATACTCACATTTTTCAAATAGCTCTCCACTATCTTTTTTGTTCTGGCTGGTGATAGTGTTTCACCCTTTTCATATTCAGACTTGGGCACTTGTTCATGCAACTCCTGCAGTGTAAGAATCATTTGCCGAACAAGCGAAGGACGAATACCAATTTCACTTTTGCTGAATTTTCCCTCTTCATTCACACTTTGAACTATTCGGATAAAGTGCTTACCACTATCATGTTTTACCAAGTCAATCAGGTATTGACTTTTTTTATGTTCAAGTGAGCGGGTGTGGAGTACTTTATTCATAACGAATAGGTTGTTCGGTTTATCAAGTCGCAGACTTGGATGCAAAGTACACACCCGTTTACGCTGCGCTCAAACTGGCGCGACAAAGGCAGACTTGAGGGATGGGGGTATGAAAAAGCCCCTGAAAACTATCAGGTATTAGAATAATCTTTTAGCGGTAGTTTTTGTGCCAAGTCTCCAATTTCTATAGTCAGCTTAAAAATCATTATACACCGCTTGCTCAAAATACTTCTCTGCAAGATGCCTGGCTTCTATAACTATCCGCCCTTGTTTTTTGTCTTGGTTAGTTGGTTTAGCAGCCATTGTCTAAGAAGTTGGATTTTTCAGAATCGTCTGCAACTCCTCCAACATTCTTATAGGGTACTCATTGCTCATTCGTTCTATTTCAGTGTTGATGTCTTTACCATTCCAAAACTCAGGGAAGTAATAAATTTTCTGATTCAAAACAGGTAAATATTCGTCCCATGCCGTGCCACCTGTGCCAACATTGTCTATTCGTATATGCTTCTGAACTGAACGCAAATGAGCAATCTTCCACATAAGCATACTTTCTTCAAGCAACATCATGTCTGGTTGCAGCGCCTCTTGGAAATCCTTGCTGCCAGCCACGTACCTTGAATAAAGGTTATTGGTGGTAAAAACGTTGAGTTCTTCCTTGAATAACTCATCGTATTTATTGTTGAAATTTACCAGAATCTTTGCTGGCTTCCCTGTTGGTTTTTCAATCGCTCCGCTTCGCCAATAGATATGCTCAAAGTGTTCGCCAAGTAACAGTTTTTCTGGTAGATATTTTCGTGCATCATCTTTTATTAAATGTTCAAATGATGTGAGCATGATTTCAATCAAACGAAACTGGTGTGTTTGGAAACCGCTTGCTGGCAGAAGGGATTTGCGGAAAATGCCAAACTCCTTTCCGTCAAGCCCGTGTTTCAACACATCAAAACTTCCTATCAATTTGTTCATGTAGCGCGTTGCCCTGCGCAACCCTTTTTGCCATCGCAATACCTCATCGCCTTCTACAAAGTGTTTCTTGAACTTTTCTGGACGCACAATTTTTTCTAACTCTTGTATGATGAGTTTGAAATACAACTCGTGTATCTGATGATAGGCTATGAAGATGACTTCATCAGGAAAATCTGTCTTCGTTTTTTGAAGCGACAGCAAAGTGTCCACCTCGATGTAGTCCCAATAGGTTACGCCTTTGCTGTCGGGGTGCGCAAGACCTTCGAGAAGAGTTTCAAGTTCCCTTTCGTTTTGGAATTGGTATTGCTGCTTGATTTCTTCAAGCAAGGTGTTGATTTTTTCGGTCATGACGCTTTATATTTTTCTTCTTTTACGAATTCGCTGAAGGAATGGAGAGCCCCTTTTGAAAGCTTCTCATTGGCAATTTTCAATGCTACTGAGCCCCCATTGAAGAACAATGCTATTCCTTTAATGTTTGAAGTAATTGGGTCGAATAAACCATCCGTCACCAATTGAGTAGCAATATTGAATGCCGTTGACCGAGTCGCCAACCCATCAATCCTCTTTTTTATTCTATCTAGCCTTTTTTCTTCTTCATAATGCCCTCTGCGAATATCATCTGTGTCTATTACCTCATGAAGAAATGAAATCCAATCTTTATCGTGCTTTATTTTCACAATATCACTAAAGCTAATCTTGACTGCATGAGAAGGGTCCAGTTGGATGCTCTGCCAGTCTTCTTCTATTGTCGC
Organism: Flavobacteriales bacterium; assembly: GCA_031414655.1. Lineage (GTDB taxonomy): Bacteria > Bacteroidota > Bacteroidia > Flavobacteriales_D > Sanyastnellaceae > JANNVZ01. Next base: position 242,089 of record JANNVZ010000013.1, on the reverse strand, counting down.
ATTTGAAAATGGGAAATTGTAGGATTGGTAAATTTCAGAAGACTGAATAAAACCATGTCGTTCCAAAATTTCTCTATCAGTGGAGCTCACACCGAATCTATTATTGAATTCGCTCAGTTTAGGATAGGGGGTTCTCCAAATGCTCTTCTTTTCTTTCGGGTCAATTTCCTTTGTCCAGATAGGGTTAGCTTTTGATTCTTCAGCACCTTTTAGGAAGTAAGTATTCTGAGTAATATGAGTATTTACCCTAGGGTCAATAAACCATTCACCAATTACCCGCCCAAATCCATCTCTAGGTGGAATGCCTCCATAGGGTAAATACTCAATAAAAACTTCCTCCAGCTGCGCAATTGAAATAGTTGGTTTTATCCACGCATAATTCTCATTTTCCTTTTGATAAAAGTAAAGTCGAAAAATTTGATTGACATAGTATTTGGTCCTTTTATCGGACAAATCCTTTGCATCCCTCTGTTCCTTTTCCCTTGCATTGTTGATGACATTAGCTATTGGGAGTATGGCATCTATGCTTGAAGAATCATCTGTCTTAAGTATCCCTTTTAGGAATGTTTCATCCAGCAAATTCTCTTCTTCACCTTCCCTTATTTCGGGGACTAGAAATCCAGCATCAAGCAAGCAACTCGCATTGTCTTCATTCAAAATACCATCTGGGATAAAGAGCTTAGAAGTGAGATTAGAAAGAATTGGTGCTGTAGCGCGGAAAATGACTTTATCATGGAACAGCAATGCAATTTTGAGATTGCGCTTTATCCGTTCCATTTTTTTATGATCGTCCTCAATCATCGCTCTTTGCGAGATGAGATCGGAGACTGTAAGGTAGCCAATAGCGCTTCTCATCTCAATCATTTCTTTTTGGCAACCCCACCATCTCTCTGACTTCTCTTAGCGTTTCCTTCGCCAGCACGCGAGCCTGTTCGCTCATGGCATGCACTTGCTCTGTTATCTGCTTTTCGCTCTTGGTTAGTTCTGCCTTGCGGGCTATGAATTGAGCAGATAACTCAACCAGTGCATTGGCCACGCCTTCTTTTAGCTCAGAGTATTTGAGCGTACCTGCGTTGTAGTCGCTCATCAGCGAAGTGTGCGCATCCATTTTGTCGCAGGCTTTTAGCAATTCAAACAAGTTAGCAACACCGGGGCTCATCACATCTGTTTTTGGACCCACATCGGTTACGGCAGTTTTCACTTTTTTGCGGATGCTCGCTTCATCTTCAAACAAGCGCACCACATGTTGGTCACCCAAGGACTTACTCATCTTTTTGGACGGGTCGGCCAGCGAAAGCAGTTTCGGTATTTCAGTAAACAAAGCTTTTGGTTCTTTGAAGTAATCGCCATGTTTGTTATTGAACCGGTTGGCAATGTTGCGTGATAACTCCAGGTGTTGTTCCTGGTCTTTGCCCACCGGTACATATTCCGCTCTATAGATGAGTATGTCCGCTGCTTGTAATACGGGGTAAGTGAAAAGTCCGACTGAAACAATGTTTCCCTTCTCTTGCACTTTTTCACTTTCCGATTTGTCTTTGAACTGCGTCATGCGTTGCAACTCACCATAAGAACAGAAGCAACTCAAAATCCAGGCAAGTTCAGCATGTTCAGGAACAAGCGACTGAATAAACAGGATGGCCTTGTTGGGGTCGATGCCACAAGCCAACAAGTCAATAGTCATGTTCATGGTATTGCGTTGCAATTCCATAGGGTCGTATGGCATTGACATGGCATGGTAGTCCACTACACCATAAATGCACTTGTACTTTTCTTGAAGTTCCACCCAGTTTTTTACAGCCCCGAAATAATTTCCGAAGTGCATTTCGCTGGTGGGTTGGATACAGGATAATACTTTGCTCATATTGTTTGTTATTGTGTGTTTTAATTCTCACTTGTAGATTGGCTCGATTTCAGTTTGTCGAAATATTCTTTGCCAGAATATTCAATAACCAATTTGTTTTCACCACATTCTGGCTTCACGAAGGCGTCATACCATTTCACCAACCGATCAATAATCTTTTTTCCGTGAGGGGTGCCATTCGAAATCTTAATCACAGTTTCCATGTGCAAATCATATTTGTTTGTATAAAACCCCATAAAAACATCTGTTTCATCAACAATGATTAAGTTTAGCGGACGTTGCATGAACTGGTATTCATAGAATGTCATGCTATTCAAAAGTAAGCTGTACTTATCTTGTTCCTTCACGCTTTCGAATTCACTGAACCGAGTTTTGTTGTTCGCATTTGCATTTATTGCACATTCATATAAAATATTCTTAGCTAGTATTGTTTCGTAAAGAGCCTGATAATATGCGGGCGTTGAATCATCAGAAGGTTTGTCAATTTCAAATTGACGCTTGAAACTTGTGACTCTTATTTTGCTAGTTGCTTTGCGAATGGCCTCAATTGTGGTTCGAGTAATCTCCAAACTTCCATCAACCAATTCGATACTTCGAAGTTCCGAAACGTGTGTCAAAATCTTATGAAAATCATCTGCTGTTTTTTCCTGTAGGCCTATTCTTTCAGAAGTAAGAAAGGTCAGCAATCCACCTAATAATGCCACAAATACTGGATACTCAGTAAAACTCTCACTTGCTCTACTAAATTCACACACACTATCCCAAACACCGATAATCAATCCTGCTACACCAACAATATACCCAAGCCAAAGACCAAATATCAAAAGGCTTTCACGAAAGCGTTTCACTAACTTCATAGCATTTTGTGTTCTTATCCGATTTTTTTTTATTAAACAACTCATCCCCATACCTCATGGAAATCCATGAATCCACCAATACTTTGTTAAACATTTTGCTTTCGATGAATTCATAAACCAAAAGAAAATAAGGTATTGGCAGAATCAGAAGAGTAACCGATAGAAAGTCAAGCAAGACAGCGCAATTACTATCTTGGTGGCAGTGAACGTGCCATGAAAGAATGCCCCCACCGACAAAACCCAGAATCAAGATCACTTCTTGCCACTTGAATTTAAAGAGGTTATTTGACCTGAGAAAAAACGTGCCCCAGATTGAAAGTTTCGTTTTATCTATAGGATTCTCATTTTTTCTCTCTTCATTTTTATTTATTTGTCTTAATTTGGAAACGTAGGCATAGTATAGAAAAAGATAAATCACGGAACTAAGAGCACAAAAAAGCAGATAGTTCAATGTATCACTGTTGTTTGATCCTGGCGAGACCACAAAAGGAAGAAAAAAAGTATTGGACATAAATATCACGACAGCAAAATTTCGAACCATATCCCACTTTGTGGAATCGTACCATAAAAATGTATCAAAGGCTTTTTTGTTTTGCATGATTTCATATCTGATAATTTTGTAGACATCAGTGGGTGTAAGAACTTTGATTTCAGCAAGGGTCAAATCCTTTTCAATTTTTTCTTGAAACTTTTTGTAGTAGGGGTAAGCATCTAGATTCAACATGTCATCTCCCCTCCAATCAATCAAAAGATTGCTTAGAGCTGAAATAAAACTATGCAACAGAATGACCACTGCAATCAACACAATGGCAGTTACACCTGCATTGTCAATGGAACTAAAATAATTTGTCCACTTCTCCACCAATGGTACTTTGAGTTCCGACAGACAAAAGACTGAAAACACCAACAGAAGAATTGCGGGTATGTGTTCGAATAAGGTTCTGTGAATGAACCATAAGAGCTTTTCGATTCCGCTTACCGTAGTTTCCATGTAATGGGGTGGTGATTGAGTGGTTAAAGGTGTATCATTTGGTCAAGTAGTCATTGCGAAAATAATAGAATGGTTCAACGGCTTACTTACCAAGTTTGTAAATAGGTAAAAAGAGCACACCATTCATTCGTTGTAAATCAACAAGAGCAATGAAAAATTACGACACCATGTAGATAGCCCTTCAATAAGGCATCCATCAAGAGACTGCTTGGTTATTCAAACGCAAGGTTCAATAAGCCAGGCAATCAGGGTATGGCTCAAACAAGTCTCCGCTGGGGTCAGGCTTTGGGATGTGGGAAGCGCTCTTAGCTGAAAGCCAAGTAAAGTAATTGGCACGGGTTGCGCTGCGCTAATCCCGCGCCAGACAAACCCGCGCGATGGGGGCGAATCTCATTTTGTTGATTTTGTTACATGACACTAATCTTCTTTCTCCCTTTTACTCTTTTCCTTATTGGACTCTTCACCTACTTGTAATACAGCATTAAGTCGCTTCTTTAGTTGTTTGCGCAAATCACTTTCGGTTTCCCAAAAGATGAATCGATGATCAGCTAAGTCAAAGTGAATGTCTTCACCTTTTTTTATTGTGAGTATGATTTCTTTTCCAATCGCGTGTGCAAAGCCGGTCTCGTAATAACAATTGGGGCGCGAACCGGAAAGGTCCGCCAGCACAATTTTACTAGCAGCTATGTTTTCAAGTATTTGGTCCGAGATTTTACCTGAGTCTTGTATTTCATCGGCACGAACTACTGCCATATCCTTCTCTGCAAATACATCCTTTACAACCCCTTCATAAGCAGAGTCTAGCAGCTTATCACCAAACTGCATAATTACAAATACCTGCTCTTTATGAGGAACATACTTCTTCTGAAAAAGTGATGTTCCGCTCTTCTTTACGAATTCGGAGGCATCTTTAAAAATGCGCTCAGCACAATCGAATTCCAAATGATTGGGATGATCAAATATCATATCCCATTTAGGTGAACCTTCAAAATCCGTATCCAATTTGAAAGGCGTTTCATAAATCAACAATTCTTCTACCGCTTTGAAGTTCACAATAGACTTCATTTGGCCGTTAGTGGCAAGCACTACTTGCCCTCCTGCGAATGGTATAATAACCCTTCGTATAAGCACATCTTTTGACATGTTGTACCAATAATGTTCAGATTGGCCATGTTCGGCAATCACATGATAATATAGTTTTTCTTCTGTGTTTTCCATTTCATGATTGTTTAGATGCTCACCCCAATATCAACTTCTCCACTTCCTTCTTTGCCCCTACAAATTCATACTGTGCTTGTTGTTTTAGTTGGTGTGATTTTTTCTTCATTAGTATGAGCCTTGACAATTATATTTTTTAATTATTAGAATCACTCTATTACTTTTTCATTTCGGCAATCTCCCTTTTAGTCATTTCAATCTTTGAAATGATCTCTTTCTTTTCGTCATCATAGGCGAGAAGGTTTTGATGAATGTTTTTGTTCTTGCGGTACACTCGATTGCGCATCCACATTTCAAGGCGTTCTACCATTTGCTCCACATCCGTCACTTTGCCGAATAATGCAAAATTGATAACAATAAGAATTGACAAGACATACGCGTTGATAGAAAGTGAAACACTTAGGCCCTCAGACCATCCGCACCTTATAAATATTACTACCTGAGCTATCACCCAAAGAAACACCAGAGACAAACGAGCCGTTGTGTATTGCCAACTAAATCGTTTATCTAGTTTTCTTATTACCTCCTGTGACTTTTGAGAAAGTAGCTCAAGTTTTAAGAGTTCATCTTGCAGTGATTGTAAGCTCTTATGCTTGTCTTCAGCAGCCTCTTCTTGCTGCTGAAAGAAAAGTATAGGAATGATAAAAATAAGCAGCAGAATGAATAGCAACACAATGAGCCAGCCCCAGACATCATCACTGTCATCGTCCTCTTCTTTTTCTCTCCTCATAATGCTATGTAATAATCTATTTCAATCATCATCACTCGTGTCTCTCTCATCGCATACACCATCTTTTGATAATGCACAACATCTTCAAAATTCAGCGTTCGGCCTTGCCTGTCCTTTAGCCACTTCTGTGCTGGTTGGTAACCTCCTATGTAATGTTCCCAAACATCTTTTGGCACATGGCCGAAGTATTGAGTTGAATTGATGAAGACCCTTTCATTCTCAAACTTCGGATGTTTTGGCGCCACAGTATTGCTACCTGCAACAGGATAATCCGCAAACAAATCTTTCTTGTTGATGTCTTCCAGCAAATGCAACTTGCGCAGGCGGCCACCCAATGCCACCAATTGCCAAAACTGTTCTTTGTCCTTGGGACGTGGTATGCGCGGAAAGTCTATCTTCAAAAACTCTTTGTACTTCTCTCTGTATGCTGGACTGTGCAATACCGCATAGATGTAATCTAATAAATCAATGGGTGCAAGTGTGTCTTTCTTGCTGGTCTTTTCGTGAGTGTATTTCAGACCAATGCCTTTGGCTATTTCAGTGACTAGTTTTTCGTTGAGGTTGGGGGTGCGCTCGGTGTCAAGGGCGAGTTTGATTTGGCCGCTGTTGGTTGGATAGAGATACAGGGGGAAGACCATGCACCCGCCTCTATAAAAGATATTTCTATCTACAAGATCATTCGAAATGAAGCACAAATTCCAAGGCATTGGACCAACGACTTGCCCTTGTCTACCAACTACAAAGGCAACATTCAATTTGTTAAATAAATGATTCATTACCCGACTTGACGGTCTACCCATGAATCCTTTTACAGCTCCTGTGTACAGGGTATATTGATTATCAAATGGCCTGTATGTAATAGATGTCGGGGTCGGATTGTTTTGAATTATATCCTGTTTTGCTTTTGAAATCTGCCAATCATCCGTGTCTTTTGGCAGATTGTATTTCTCGGTTAAATCTTGACTAGTCAAGCTAAGAAAATCATTTAGAACAGACTCTATTTCTGCTCTTACTGGCCTCACCGTTACCAGATCTCTTCGCATCTCAATTCCAGAATTACTCAGCTGAAATAATTCTGTAATTGAATAGTATTCGTCATATGTCAAACCTTCGTGCTCTTTAGAATCCTTGAAAAGATGGTCCTTTACTCGAGGATAAAATTTAACCCATCTATCAGATTGCACTGTATCATTTAGAAGATTCTTGAACTTCTCTTCTCTTTTTCCATAACTGTCTAAATACAATACGCTTGCTAAGTTTTCTTTTTTCCAGCGCTTAGTTCTAATGAATAAACTTATCGAAACACCGGGCTGTATATCAAAAACATTTTCATCCTTTGAACCGTCTTCTGCCTTCTCTTTGATTTTGGCATTTCCATGCAGATTGTAGATATATATTTTGTCAAAAGCTTCAGCAATGCTTTTTCTCATCTGATTAAATATTACGCCATCCAGAAATTGATTATTTGTAATCATCGCGACCATGCCTTGACCACTTCTTTCAATGAAATGTTGGGCGTATCTGATAAATTTCACATAATCATCTGAAAGTGCATTGATTGTTTTTTCCTTCAATCCCTTTTTGTAATCTTGTATCAGTTCAAGTATCCAATCGCTCTTATTGCTGCTACTTATGTTATATGGCGGATTCCCCATCACCACCATCACAGGCGTATCGCGCTTTACCTTCTTGGCTTGTTCGCTTTCGTTGGTAAGGAATTGGGCAAAGGGCAGTTGTTGGGTTTGGTAGTCTTGCTCGTCAAGGCTATTGGTGAGGTACACACTTAGGCGCCTTGGGTTGGTGCTTTCCTTGTAGCCTGTTTCGCGCAGCAGCATTTCCAGCTTCAGGTGGCACATGGCGTAGCTGGCCATCAGCAGCTCAAAGCCATGCAGGCGGGGTATCAGGTGCTCGTCCACATATTGTGTCCACAGGCCGCCTTGTGCGCCCATGCTTTCGTGTATGTGTTTTATGGTTTCGGCCAAGAAGGTGCCAGTGCCTGTGGCAGGGTCCAGCACTTGCACACGGTGCACTTTTGTTTTGTGCGGTTTGCCATCAGCACCCGTTATGGTGTGCTCTACCATCTCGCTGCTTGCCAATCCATCGGCTATCCCGAATTCTGTTTTTAGAATGTCGTCCACCGCGCGCACTATAAAGTTGACCACCGGTTGTGGTGTGTACCACACACCACGGTCTTTGCGCAAGCCACGGTCGTATTGCTTTAGAAACGTTTCATAGAAGTGGATGATGGGGTCACTTTGGCGGGTGGCACGGCCAAAGTTTTTCAGTATGGCATCCACATCGGTATGCACGAATATCTCAGCAAGGTCGTCCAGTATCCATGCAAGGCGTTTGTCAAGGTCGCCCTGTGCTATCAATTGAAATAGCTTGCGTAAAAAGGGATTGCTCTGCGGAATCAGCTTGGCTGCTTCCTCGCGTGTGAAGTCGTGCAGCGTAGGGTCATTGAGCCTTGCTGCAAACATGCCATAGGCAATGGTTTGCGCATAGAGGTCGGCAAAGGCATCAGGGGTGATGTCGTGTATAAGCACTTGTTTGAATGCTTCGTACTGCCCGAGTAATTCGCTCTTCTGCCCGAAGGGTGTTATCAAATCCTCTTCCAGCGAATTGTGAAATACAGTGCGAATGAGTTTGGCTTTGGCAGCCATCATCACTGCCAATGTCTCTGCACTCTTTATAGTGATGCTGGTGTGCGCACAGAAACTAACGATGAGTGCTTCCAGTTTTTCCCATTCGCTTTGCAGCGACACTATTTTTTTGCCCTGCACTTCGGCAATACGGATAATATGTTCTGGCTTGCCGTATTTGTAAAAGCGAAACTCTAAGTAGTCAGTAAAAATGAGATTGGCAAAACCATCTCGGTAGCGTTTCAGTTGTTCCTTGTCTTGCAGATCTTCTAAGTTCTCACCTATGTCCTTTGCCTCTATATATCCTATTGGAATCTTCTTCCGGCTGATGATATAGTCAGGCGCACCCACATTGCTTCGCTTGGGTTCGTTGGTACAAGCAACGTCTTTCACCAATGCCTCTACCAACACTTGCAAGTCGCCACGGTAGGTATGCTCTGTAGCATTGCCTTCCGCAAAACGTTTCGTTATAGATTGGAGGTAATTGTGTAGGGCTTGGTGGGGCATAGGAGGTTTAAGAGTAGGGACAATGATAAAAGAAAACCGCCCTGAATATTCAAGGCGGTTTTTAAGTTAGCAATGCACCTTACAGCGCATTCAGTTGTTTCTCCAATGCTGCTTGCTGCTGCTGCATTTCGCGAATCTTGTCTTTCAACTGACTGATGCGATTTTGCAAGTCAGCTTTCTTCGCGTTGTTGTTGTCATTGTTGACATCCCCTCGTGGGTTTGGCATGTTGATTTAGAAATTAAGTAACCTCCGTGTAACGCCCTTTGGCATCTGCGCTTTTCGAAAAGTGTAAACCTCATTTCAAATTCAAACTTGTTTCAAAGCCACATTTCAAAACGAATACCAAACCCATGTTAGTGTCATACACAACATTTGTTAAGGTCTATTTCGCATTCCGGCTATATTGCATTCGCTTAACCATTAATCATGCTCACTCCTGAAATTTCCTTTCAGTCCAAACTACATTTTTATGGCTTGATACATTACTGCACAAAACGCGGTTCACAACGTGTTCAATCTTTATGAACACCAAAATTCTACGCTATAATTTTTAAACTTTTTTCTTTTTTGTAACCTTCTTTCCATTTGTGTGGTTAAAACCCCCATGAATGCGCCAAAGCATTCATAGAAAAACCATATCACCCAAAACTCAAAACCCACTATGGAAAAAGTTAAAAACGGCTTGGCTCGCCTTTCAGTAGCCCTCGTAATTGTTCGTGTTCGTTACATCCTCAAAATGATGAACGGAAACGCAAACTTCCCCAGTCCCAATCCTACCATTCAAGCACTCTCAGACGAAGTGAATGAATTGGACCTATTGGACCAATCAGTAACTGCTGGTGACCGCACCAAGACAAAGCTGCGCGACTCAATCTTCATTGCTCTTAAGCAGAAGATGACATTTTTGGCCGGTTATGTAAACGCAGTAGCGGCCGGCAACGTGGCTATGCTTGAGACTTCGGGCTTCGAGTTCGAAAAGCAAAGAACACCCGTCTCAGCACCAGGCACTGTAAAGAAAATTACAGTAAAGAATGCGGCTGTTTCAGGAACAAGTGACTTGTTCTGGTCGGGCGAAAAGGACAAAACGTACTACATGGTTCAAGTCTCCAATGACTCTACAAAAGAGAATATGTGGAACACTGTAGCACAGCCTACCAATCGCAAATGCACTATAGAAGGTCTTACTACGGGTCAATGGGCATACTTCCGTGTATGTGCTGTTAACCGCGCTGGTCAAGGCGCTTGGAGTGATGTTGCCAAACTAATGGTAGCTTAATAAAAAATATTCACCCGATATGGTTAAAGCCCTCAGCCTCGGCTGGGGGTTTTTCTTACCCACTTGTTCTCCTCCTACTTGCAAAACAATCTAAAAATTGGATACGCATAAAGCTGAAATCAACAACACCTTGCGCACATGGCCAACAATGCATCTTACAACCTAGTCATACAAGACCTCGCCCAAATGCTGAAAGCACTTCAGGCAGACACCATCTACGCAGCCAGTCGCCTGCACCTGATGAATACAGATACAGCAACGCTGAAGAAGATGGAGGAGACCAACTCCAGCATCGTCTTCCATGATGAGCAGCTAACCCACAATCCCGACCCACTGGTAACGGCCATAATGAAAGTGCACAACAAAGCATGCACCGTGCAGACCCACATGGACAACTATTGGAAAACCACCCCTAACTGGGCCAATGGCGAGGAGATATAAGTAATTTGAAAATGACGAAAGACCAAAGACAGAAGTAAACACCCGTCACCTGTCACCTGTCAAAATAAACCCTGCGCTACCACCTGCCATGAAACACATCCAACACAAAGCCAAATACAACAACTATGTGAGCGAGCTAATCGACTGCCTAGAAGACCACATGGCTGACCTTGGCATATTCCCCCGATTGTTGGCGATGGAGACCGATTACAAGCAGTGGGTAGATAAGCAAATGGCTGACATCACCCCCAACCATCACCCTTTCATAACAGAAGACATGCTGCACCTAGCCGAAGACCCGCAGGTGCAGGTCCTCATGGAGTTGCATACCGAGGTGATGGAACTCATCTCCCTCCTTTCTACCTATTGGCAACAAACGGATGAGCTTAAGAGCGAGTTCAATTAGATAGGCATCCCCTAGCGGCATCATACCAGCAAAAAGCCTTTCCACTTTGTGAACAAAATCAAGCGATAGATCCTTTCTCTTCTGCACATCTTTGAAACCGATTATGCAAGAAGTAGAAGAACACATAGAAGTAATAGGGGCGCGCGAGCACAACCTGAAAAATATAGACGTTACCATACCGCGCAACAAGTTGGTAGTAATTACTGGACTGAGCGGTAGCGGAAAATCCTCGCTTGCTTTTGACACCATCTATGCCGAGGGTCAGCGCAGATACATTGAAACATTTGGAGCGTATGCCCGACAATTCATTGGCGAAATGGAGCGGCCCGATGTGGACAAAATCAATGGCCTCTCACCTGTTATTTCCATAGAGCAAAAAACAGTCAACAAGAATCCGCGCTCCACCGTTGGCACCATCACAGAGATATATGATTTCCTGCGCTTGCTCTATGCCCGCGCTGCTGATGCTTACAGTTATGAGACAGGCGAGAAGATGGTTCGCTACACCGATGACCAAATAGTACAACTCATCACCGAAGAATATGCAGGCCAAAAACTGACCATGCTGGCACCTTTGGTAAAAGGCCGCAAGGGCCACTACCGCGAACTCTTCGAGGGGCTTTTGAAACAGGGCTACCTGCGCGCGCGCATAGATGGCGAAGTGCAGGAGATGACCAAAGGAATGAAGCTGGATCGCTACAAAGTGCACGACATAGAACTGGTGGTGGACCGGCTGGAAGTAGAAAACAACAAGCCCAAAGCAAAGAGTGATGTGCAAAAAGCAAAAAACGAAAAAGGCGATACAGAACTCAACAGACTCCGGCAAACAGTCAATACCGCCCTGCGCTTGGGCAAAGGCACCCTAATCGTATTGCAGCATGAAACGAAGTTGGTAAGCATCGCAACCAAGAAATCCATAAAATCACCATCCAACCAACCATCTAGCACTCCGCGCCATTTCTCTCGCCACCTCATGTGTCCTACCAGTGGCATCAGTTACCCTGAACCAGAGCCCAATTTGTTTTCTTTCAACTCGCCTTATGGTGCATGTGCGCACTGCAACGGATTGGGCGAAATAACCGAAGTGGATCTGAAGAAAATAATTCCCAACCCGAAACTAAGTGTAAAGAAGGGTGGCATAGCACCGCTGGGAGAATCAAAAAATTCATGGACGACATCGCTCGTGGAAGCACTGCTGAAGAAGTATGGCTACGACTTGAATACGCCCATCGAAGAGATGGATGAAGAAGTAATCAACGCCATTCTATATGGCAGCGAGGAACGACTAGAAATCACATCGGGCAACTACAGCTATGCAGCAAAATTTGATGGCGTAATTGCAAGCATCGAAAAACAAACGGAGGACGAAACATCAGCCGGACTTAGCCGCTGGGCAGAAAGTTTTATGAACAAAACGCCATGTCCCGAGTGCGGAGGTTCAAGGTTAAAAAAGGAAGCGCTTTACTTCCGCATAGCGGGCAAGAACATTCATGAGCTAGCCTCGATGGGCTTGAATGATTGCACCAAATGGTTTGATGGAATAGAATACAAAATGACACAGCGCCAAGTGACCATAGCCACCGAGTCGTTGAAGGAAATAAGAAACAGAATTCGTTTTTTGGTGGACGTGGGCCTTGAATATTTGACATTGAACCGCAGTTCCAAGACACTTAGTGGAGGCGAAGCCCAGCGCATCCGCTTGGCTACGCAAATAGGTTCGCAGCTAGTAGGTGTGCTTTACATATTGGACGAGCCCAGTATAGGACTGCACCAACGCGACAACCACAAGTTGATACAATCGTTGAAGAACCTGCGCGATGGTGGCAACAGCGTGATAGTGGTAGAGCACGATCGCGACATGATGCTGGAGAGCGATCACCTAATAGACATTGGCCCGGGTGCGGGTGTGCATGGAGGTAAAATAATGACCCAAGGCGATCCCAAACACCTAATGAAGGGAGAGAGCATCACTGCACAATACCTGCGAGGTGATTTGAAAATAGAGACTCCCAAAGAGCGCAGGAAAGGGAACAAAACATTTTTAATTGTAGAAGGAGCAGAAGGCCACAACCTGAAAAACGTTACACTCAAAATTCCACTCGGAAAGTTTGTATGCATCACAGGAGTGAGCGGCAGCGGAAAATCATCGCTCATCAATCACACGCTTTACCCCATTCTCAATGCGCACATCTTCAATGGAGTGAAGAAGCCTTTGCCGTACAAAAAAATAAAGGGCTTGGAATATTTGGACAAGGTGATAGAGATAGACCAAAGTCCTATAGGCCGCACACCACGCAGCAATCCGAGCACCTACACCGGCATTTTTGCAGACATCCGAAATCTCTATTCCAATTCGCCCGAAGCAAAAATCAGAGGCTATTTACCTGGCCGATTTTCTTTCAACGTAAGTGGTGGCCGTTGCGAAACCTGCAAGGGTGGTGGAGTAAAAACCATCGAGATGAATTTTCTGCCAGACGTAATGGTGCAATGCGAAACGTGCAATGGCAAACGCTACAACAGAGAGACTTTAGAAATTCGTTACAAGGGAAAAAGCATAGCCGATGTGCTGGACATGACAGTGGATCAAGCAGTGGAGTTCTTCGACAATTTCCCAAAAATAAAAAATGTAGTGAAGACGCTGCAAGATGTTGGCCTAGGCTACATCACTCTGGGGCAGCACAGCACAACTCTGAGTGGCGGTGAAGCGCAGCGTGTAAAACTCTCTACAGAACTGGGCAAGCGTGATACAGGTAACACTATTTACATATTGGATGAACCAACTACGGGGCTACATTTTCAAGACGTACAAATGCTTATTAATGTACTGAACAGATTGGCCGACAGAGGCAACACAGTAGTAGTGATAGAGCACAACATGGACGTTATAAAAGTAGCCGACCACATCATAGACATTGGCCCCGAAGGCGGACAAGGCGGAGGACAAATAATAGCCGAGGGAACTCCTGAGGAAATTGTGAAAGTGAAGGGAAGTTGGACAGGAAAATACTTGAAGAATGAAATGTAATTTTTTTATCAAGCAATGGCGGACGTTGCTTCAATTTTTAGAATTGACCAATACATTCACCCCATGAAAAACATTGTTGTTCTAATAGACTACACCGAAGGTTGCAAGCTTGCTCTTCAGCAAGCTCTAGTCATTGGCAAAAGAACGGGGGCAAAACTGGTTGCTCTTAACATTCAGAAAGAAGGGCACGCTAATGCCGATGCTTTTGACAAGTTAAAAACGTTCACTATGTCATCAATTGGCTTTCAGGAGAGTGTTACCGCGCTTGTGCATGAGGGCACCATTTTTCAAACCATATCAGAAGTAATTTCAGATCTCAATCCTGACTTGGTTGTTTTCTGCACGCATGGTATGAGGGGCCTTGCTCAAAATCTCTTTGGCGGACATGCGCTTAAACTCGCTCAAGCCCTGCCCTATCCCTGTCTTGTGGTGCAAGAAAACACCAAAGTGAATGAACAAGGATTCTCCAAAATTCTCTTCGCTTCAAGTCCCTTTGCCGATGTTCATCTCAAGAGTTTTCAAACAGCCATTCTGGCCAAACTTTTTGATGCCGAAGTGGTGATTTATGAAATTGAAAAATACTTGGGAGGCACTGAAGAAGCAATACAAGAAAACAATAAAGCGGTCGCTGAATACTTCGATAGCCAGCAGATCAGATATACCAAAGTGAAGGAAGAAATCAATTTGCGATCATTGGGCTTTGCGCTTCAGACTATAAAGTTTGCAACGGAGCACAAAATGGATTTGATGACCATGATGTCTAATGTGCAAGTTGATGATATGTTGATGATGAAAGCAGATAAAGAAAAATTAGTCGCTAACGAGGGAGGTGTACCTGTGCTTTGCTGCTCACACGATTTCAAGCCAAAGCATCACGCGCTCTAAGAAAATACTTTTATCCTTACGAGTTCAGAGTCATGCAGTCTGATTTGGAATCACTTCGTAAGTTTATTGCTGGCATTCACCCTCTAAATGATGCTGAATGGACGGCCTTCACCGAGCATTGGCAGCCTCACATAGCTAAACGCAAGACGATACTAACTGCAGCAGGAGAAACTGAGCGATATGTTTACTTCGTTCTTGAAGGCGTTCAGCGTGCTTTTTATCTGGGTGAAAATGAACGCGAAGCAACAATAGTATTCACCTATCCACCATCCTTTAGCGGAGTGCCTGATTCACTTCTTACCGGTCTATCTTCCACATTCTATTTTGAAACATTAACAGCAAGTCGGTTCATTCGGCTGCACAGCGATCATCTTTTCCGTCTGATGGAACAGCATGAGAATATTCGAGTATTTATCACAAAAGCCCTAGCGCATACCCTTCATGGAGTTCTAAAGAGGCAAGCAGAAATTCAAGTGTTTTCATCAGAGGAAAAATTCAAGGCATTGTTGAAGCGCAGTCCACACCTCCTAAATCTTGTGCCACACAAATACATTGCTTCTTATCTTGGAATTGATGCGACCAACTTTAGCAAGTTGCTTGCAAATACATCCATCTGATTTTCTGTTTAGGAAAATCTTGGTGAATACCAACAAATCAACTAGGACATAACCCAAACCTTTGCGCTGTCAAATCAACAATCAATATGAAATACAACAGCCAGCAGCTTTTGGATAATGTCGCCTCTGACACACGAGCAATTCTATTGCAAGTAGAAAAATTAAAATCAAAAAGTGAAACTGAATTGAGAATCAAAGCGGCACCTGACACATGGAGCGCGGCTCAAGTTTTACAACATCTCAATTTTTATTGCACCCATTATTTAAATGAAATTGAAAAGGCCATCAATGGAAATCAGAAGCCTAGTGTTGAAGAATTCAAAGCAGGATGGTTGGGGAATTACTTCACGAACTTGATGAAACTAAAACCGGATGGTGTCGTGAAGAAAAAAATGAAGTCTCCTAAAAATGCAATGCCATCAGAAATTATTGATGTCAATAGTGAAATGAATAACTTCATTTCGCATCAACATCACTTTTTGAATTTGCTCGAAATCTGCAGGTCGGTCAATTTGAACAGTGTGCTCATTCCAACATCATTGTATTCATTTATTCAACTTAAACTGGGAGACACATTGATGTTTTTTAATGAACATCAAAAGCGGCACATGAAACAAATAAACAGAGTCTTGGAAATAAAGCAATACTAAGTCAGTAAACTTTAGATGCTATGCAATACGCATTCCTCAAATGGGAATAAATACTGCATCTAAAAGTGTTCAAAAAGACAAGATGATTATCTCATCAAAGTGATAACACCTTTCTCGGTGAAGCTGTCACTGTTGAATCCTTTCACTCGCACCACATAAGAATAAGCTCCATCAGGAGTGAAATAGTCTTTGTTGTTTCCGGTATCTCCAGTCCAAACCTTTTCAGGATCGTTGCTGCTAAACACTACTTCACCCCAGCGGTTGAAGATATTTATTTCATACTCGAGCAATGAACTGGCAACTACGCCAAATACATCATTCACTCCATCACCGTTGGGCGTGAAGGAGTTTGGAATGTAAATGAGCGGTGGGCTTACAACTGTGTAGCTCGCATAGGCTGTGCAGCCAAGATCATTAGTGGTAGTTAGCGTTACGGTGTACGAACCAAGTCCATCAAATTCATATTCCACTACTTGGTCATTGATTACATCACCGTTGCCCATTTCCCAATCGAATATGCATGGCACATCACCGCAAGAACTGCCTGGAGTAGCTGTAAAAACATAGTTGTTTTCTCCAAGATTGTTTACCAAAAATTCAGCACTTGCTGGGCGAACCACTACCGTAACTTCTTCCGTTATTTCTTCCCCACAGAGGTCAGTGGCAGTCACCAAAAAAGTAGCGGTGGTTGCTGGATTCACCATAACGCTGCTGCCAGTTTGCCCTGCTTCCTCCCATACATAGGTAAATCCTTCTTCGCCACCCATTGCTATGGCTTGCAGATTCACTTGCTGAGCTGGGCACACGCTGGTGTCAGGCCAAGCCGTTATAGTGATAGGAATATTTGGTATAAAAATGGTCACCTCATCCGTGGCAGACTCACCGCATTGATCTTCCACTAAAACCGAAACATCAGCTGTGTTGAATGTTTGGAAAGTAAAGATTGGGGTGGTTGCACTTTGCACTTGTCCGTTCACAAACCATTGATAATTGACACTGCCACTGCCACCCAATAGCTCCGTTGAAAGCAAGGTGTTGTCAATGCACGAGGCATTCACGTCTTCACCTAGCGAAACAGTTATCGGTGGGTTGACAATATTCACTATTACTTCGTCACTCGCCTCGGCTCCGCACACGTCCACTACATTAAGCGTAACCACTGTGCTAGAGGAGCTGCTGAAATTCAGAGTGGAAAGTGTTCCAAGTGATGAATCACTTTCTGTCCATGCATACACGAATCCTCCACTACCTGCTGAAACAGTTGGAGTGAAATTAAATACTGTTTGGCAATTGCCTTCTACTTCATCCACAAGTGTGAGGTCAATGGCAGGGCTGTCTATGGTAACCACTATTGGTAACGTTACTGATTGGCCGCAGCCATCGTTCACTATTACTTCTAGAATGCCAGGCTCATCAACAGTTCCAGAGTATGTATTGGTCCATTGATTCCAATCAAATACACCATCGAACGCCCATTGATACCAATAGGCGGGAGTGCCTCCGCTGACATCCGCTGTTACGCTAAATAGCTGGTTGCAAGGCGCATTCACTGAATCTTGCACAGAGACTATAAGCTCAGGAGAATCGATAGCAACTGTTACCATATCGGTAGTGGTGAAACCACAACCGTCAGTAACCTCCACATTTATCTCGCCTTCACCATTCCATGATCCGTACCAGAGGCTATTCATCCAACCCCACAGGTTTGCTCCATTTTCATCAGACCAAGAATAGATGTAAACCCCGTCACCTCCAGTAGCAGTGGCGGTAACGTTTACTGAACCATTGCACGGCAGGAGAACATCACCATTGTCAATACTTACGGATAGAGGCGGGAAAACGAGAATGTTCACAGTGAATTCTGCATCATCACTGGGCATGCCGCACGTATCTGAAACAGTGAGGAAATAATCAGTTGTATTGAGCGGTGAAACATCTTCCGTTGGCGCAGTTCCTCCTGTGCTCCAGTCATAGTAAAAATTACCGTAACCGCCTGTAATGATTGGCTCAAGAGTGATGGTATCGCCTTGACATATTTCCGTTACATAGCCTTCCACCTCTAATGGTTCAGGCTCGTCACCTATAAAAAATTCAAAATTGGTAACCAGTCCGCTTCCATTGCAGGCTGCAATGTTTAGAATATCAAGAAGTACATTTTCTAGACCTTCTATAAATCCATCTTCAAATGCATCGATATCTAAAACCACTTCAGACACGCCAATAGGAAAGAAAATAGTGTCGGGCATTGCTGTGTAGTCAACGCCCATCTGAGCAGTTCCGTTCCAAGTTACTACCACCATATCCTGTACTTCCAAATTGCTTACTGGTGGGCGAGTGAAGGTCAAGGTTGCCTCTCCGCAATCTTCATAAATGACATTCGCATCAGGTCCGCCCACGTTGATGTTCAGGTCAACATCTACTACCGCGTTGCTGCTAAAACTTCCTTCTTCAAGAATAACTATCGACTCAAGCGCAGTGTCACTACCATCTGCTATAGCCAGCTTTATGTGATAGGTTTCACCACACTGCACCAAGCTGAATGCTTCGAGCACCACTGTGTATCCATCTATGAAAATTCCTTCATTACTGAAATTATCTACATAAAACTCTGAATAAGATTGGTCATTAACAGAACTGATGGTAATAGGTATGCCTGGGTCAGTGTCTGGGATTTGAGCAATGTTCACAGAACCACCCGGAAAGCCCGGAGGCGAATCGTATGGGCCAGTAATGCCCGGACCACTTAAGAAAAATGCGAAAATGTCATTGAAGCTAGAATTGACCCACTCCAAGTATTCATCACTACCAAAAATGTAATTAAACTTAAGTGTATCCCCCGTAGGTACAAAATCAAACTCCAGAATACTCACATCATTCACACTACCAACCGAGAATGATTCACCAATGAGGGCTGGGACAGAGTTGGCAACGGTAAGTAAGTCAGCATCGCCTGAGGTGCCGGTGCACCCTGTATTCCATAGACCAGTCGCAGCCCCTGTTATGTTTTGCACGTGATCTGAACTAAGCACAATGCCGCCTTCTATATTAAGACCAACACTTCCACCTTCGTGCATGTAGCCAATTTGAGCAAAGCAACCAGTGAAGCTGATATTGCTGGCTTGAACGCCATTTCCTAAAAGTACATCTTGCACATATTGTTCTATGGCAAGGGAGTCAACCACCAATTGAGCATGGATGGTGTATGAGGATAGAATAAGTAAAGAAAAGCTGATAAGTAGTTTTTTCATCTTGGTTGAGGATTGCTCTTGGCAGACAGCGAATATATTACTCTGGTTGCTCCACATGGATTACCTTTTTTTGCAACTTCACAACAATGTCTATGCTCAGAAAAATCCCTTTGAAAGATGATGCTATGGGTATGGCTATACATCACTTTCATTTTAATAATGACAATAGCCCAGTTCACGTTTTGCTCAATGGGAAGGAAGAACCGTTGCTGCATCCCAACTTGTTTTTTAGAAAGTGGCATCAAATGAAGAAATTGGAAAAGATTGCGCTCTCTGAATGTCATGGAGAAGTGCTTGATATTGGCGCTGCAGCAGGTTGTCACAGTCTCATTTTGCAGCATAGAAAATTCATAGTCACCGCCATGGACAATTCTGCTTTGTCCTATGAAGTAATGAAATCGAGAGGCATTGAAAAAATTGTGTTGGGAGACTTATGGAACCTGAAAAATCAGAAATTCGATACCATTTTATTGTTGATGAATGGATTTGGGCTTAGTCGTAAGGCTGAAGATCTAACTGAATTTCTGAAGCATTTGAAAGGGCTACTCCAACCTGGTGGACAAATCTTAGGCGATTCAACCGACATTCGTTACTACCTCTCGCAGAATGGACTCCATGAAAACATCAGAACCGGTGCAAAATACTTTGGCGATGTAACCTTTAGGCTTGAGTACAAAGAATTGCTATCAGATTTCTATTGGACATATCCCGACAAGCAAAAGCTTGAAGAGTGTGCTAAAAATGCTGGACTAAAGTTCAAAGTACTGTTTGAAACGAAAGCGACCGAATTCTTGGTACAACTGAGTTAGGCAAACTCTTTCAATTCGCCCATTAAACGCTTACGAGCGTGGAAAATTCTGCTTTTTACAGTACCCATCGGAATGGCCATAGCACCTGCTATCTCGTCATAGTGATAACCGTCTACAAACATCTGAAAAGGAGTTCTGTATTCCTGAGGCAAACCTGTAATGGCTTTGTTGATGTCCTTTTCATTTACCTTGCGGTTCACGGTGTCATCGCTCACTTTTCCGCTGTTTAGGAAAAATTGGTTGGCCGTGCTGTCCACAAAGGTGTTTTGTAGCTTTTTGCGCTTGTAGTTATTGATGAATATGTTGCGCATGATGGTGTACAACCAGCCTTTGAAGTTGGTGCCATCTTCAAAATTGTTTTTATACCTCAGCGCTTTTAGAAGAGTGTCCTGCATCAAATCCTCAGCATCTTCTAGGTTACGTGTGAAATTGATAGCGAAGCTTTTGAGGAATTTCGCATTGATTGCTACCATGGTGTTGAATTCGTAGGTACTCATTTTGATTTTGTTTAATTTGATTGGACAAAGATTAAACAAATAACCAAGCATTCCTAATTTTTGTTGAATGATGTACATCAATACTTAAACAAAAGTAAAAAACTGAGCGTGATGGGGGGAACAAAGAACCGGAAAGATTAGGACAACAAAGCCGCCATCAATTGCTCTGCGGTGTCGTAGATCATTACAACATCTGTGTCAGGCGAAGACGCCTTTGTGAGGTTATTGCCTGTCAGATGGAAGCGACATCCTGTATCAGTAAAGGTGCGAACTATCTTTTTCAAGTAGTCATTTACCAATAAGGATGGGGGGTGAGTAGTAAGCATCGAAACAAACTCAACTTCACCTAACCTCTGATAAATTTCATTGAGATCTTCAAACGGAACCGACTGACCTAAGAAAATGGCTTTAAAACCAGCCTTTTTCAACATATAGGCTGCCATGATCAATGACAATTCATGAATTTCGAGTTCTGGTAAAAACAGGACAAAGGTCTTTGAACCGGCCGTTTGAACTGGCAGCGGCAACTTTTGAAGTTCAACAAAAAGTTTCTGCCGCACCAAGCTGCTAATGAAATGCTCCTGAGCCGGACAAATTGTTCCTGAGAGCCACAATAATCCAATTTGTCTCATAAATGGAATGAACAAATCTCTAAAGGTCTTTTCCAAACCATGCTGAATTATATAAGGCTCACAAACATTATTAAACATGGCCTCATCGTAATTGAGCATTGAAATTTTCAATACATGCAATAGATGTTGCTCGTCATGGCCCGGCTTTGTGTTCTCAGCAATAATGTTATTTATCTCTTGCTCCTTGAGGCCTGCAATTTTGGATATTTTGAATCCCAGATTGTTGAGCAAACTTACGTTTAGCAGGTGTTTCAGGTCTTTATCAGAATATTTTCTGATATTGGTATCAGAGCGATCTGGAGTGAGCAGACCATAGCGCTGCTCCCACATTCGGATCGTGTGCGCTTTGATGCCCGAAAAGCTCTCCAAATCCTTTATTGAAAATTCTTGAAACTTCATTGTTGTTTGAAACTGATACGATAAGAACCCAAGCTAAGTTGGTTTTGTTCATTGAGCAAATAAATGAAAGGAACTGACCTCAGGGCTTGCTCATATTAGCGCCCGCTTATTTTTTTTATCAAAATCAATTACTTAAAAAGGACAATATGGTGAACTGCGCAATAATTGGCTATGGCTATTGGGGGCCGAATCTTGTTAGAAATTTTTCGTCCATTGCAGACGTCACAGTGCATACTGTGGCTGATTTGCGACAAGAGAGGCTTACCTTGGTTTCAAAGGCCTATCCCAATATTCATGTGACTACTGACATAGACAGTGTCTTCACCAACCCTGCAATAGATGCTGTCATTATTGCTACGCCTGTATTCACTCATTTTCCGCTGGCCAAAGCAGCCTTGGAAATAGGTAAGCATGTGCTTTTGGAAAAACCTATGACAGATACCGTTGCCCATGCAAACGAGTTGATTGAACTTTCTAAAAAGCACCACAAGGTGCTCATGGTAGACCATACTTTTTTGTACACGAGCGCGGTTCAGAAAATAAAAAACCTCATTGACACAGGTGAAATAGGAAAGGTAAAATACTTCGACAGTACGCGAATCAATCTGGGCCTCATACAGCAAGACGTAAATGTGCTGTGGGATTTGGCTCCGCATGATATTTCCATACTGGACTACCTGATACCTGCAAAGCCGCGCAGTGTGCAAGCCACTGGTGTAAGCCACATACATAATGGCATGGAAAACATTGCTTACCTCACTGTAAACTATGATCACGACTTTATAGCGCACTTCAATTGTTCGTGGTCTTCTCCGGTCAAAATAAGAATGCTACTGTTGGGTGGCGATAAAAAGATGATTGTGTTCAACGATATGGAACCCACAGAAAAGATTAGGATCTACGACACGGCACACAGTGTGACGAGCGATGAAGAAAAACGCAGAGTGCTAGTAGATTATCGCATAGGTGATG
Organism: Flavobacteriales bacterium; assembly: GCA_031414655.1. Taxonomy (GTDB): domain Bacteria; phylum Bacteroidota; class Bacteroidia; order Flavobacteriales_D; family Sanyastnellaceae; genus JANNVZ01. The sequence continues at coordinate 219,425 of JANNVZ010000013.1, read as the reverse complement.
TGTTCATTCCCAAGCTTGGAAACGCAGAAGCGCTGAGTGGAATGGCAAAAGACTTCATTAGTGCAATTAACACTGGAACTACTCCTCTTGCTTCCTACGAAAGTGGTTTGAGTACTATCAAAATTTTGGAAGCTGCGCAGATTTCAATCAAAGAAAAAGGCAGAGAAGTAGAGATATGAAATGTGGAGTTGTTAAATATCTCTATCTCAAAATCAACAAACCTTTTTATTAATTAAAATGGAAACCATTACCATTAACAACGACAAGCAAAGCCTGAACAACGTAAGAATTGGAAAGGATGTGAAAATTTTCAACTTCGTAAATGCTTATGGATGCAGCATAGACGATGGCAGCAAAGTGGGCGCGTTTGTAGAAATACAAAAAGGTGCAAGCATTGGCAAGAATTGTAAAATCAGCAGTCACACGTTCATCTGCGAAGGCGTTCACATAGAAGACAACGTGTTTGTGGGTCACAATGTCACGTTTATCAATGACCGTTTTCCTAGAGCTACCAATGCAGACGGCACTCAGCAAACCGATGCTGACTGGCATGTGGAAGAAACGCTCATCAAGAAAGGAGCATCACTAGGCAGCAGCGTTACCGTCTTGTGCGGAATAACAATAGGTGAAAACGCCATAGTAGGTGCTGGCTCGGTAGTGCTGAAAAACGTACCTGACAATACCATTGTAGCGGGCAATCCTGCACGCATCATTCGCAAAGTCTGATCCACGCGTTATTTGCATTCTTAAATTAAGCGCTTGTCTGAAGTCCTCCTTCTAATACCACCTCTCACCCAGCTTAACACGCCCTATCCGGCTACTGCTTATCTAAGTGGTTTTCTGAATCAACAAAACATTAGTAACACGCAGGGCGACCTTGGCCTTGACCTTGTGCTCGAAGTTTTTTCAAATCACGGTCTGATAGCTTTGTTCAATGAAATCGAACTAGGAGATTTTAAGCTTTCGCATTCATTGCAGAATATTCTGCTGAACAGACATGCTTACGAGGAAACCATCGATCCGGTAATTGCTTTTCTTCAAAACAAAAACTATACCTTGGCTTATCGCATGGCAGCACGCGATTTTTTGCCAGAGGCCAATCGTTTCAATCAACTTAAAGATCTTGAGTTGTTTTTTGGCAGCAACGGAGTTCAGGACAAAGCACGCTACCTGTGCACGATGTATTTGGAAGATCTGTCCGACCTCTTGCAAGCCACGGTAGGACCGCACTTTGGTTTTTCTAAATATGCCGAGCGCATCGCGCGCACTGCAGTTTCCTTCAAACCCATTCAACACGAATTGGAATTGCCGGATAGTTATCTGGACAAGATATTGGTTAAGATGGCTGCTAAGTACTTTGAAACTTCATCACCAACCATGGTTGGCTTCACGGTTCCATTTGCTGGCAATCTCTACGGTGCGCTCAAGGTGGGCCAATGGATAAAAAAACATCATCCAAAAACCAAAGTCGTACTTGGTGGTGGATATGCCAATACAGAATTGCGTCAGTTGTATGAGCCGGCCGTTTTTGACTATGTGGATTACATAACACTCGATGATGGTGAAACGCCAATACTCGCGCTCTACAACCATCTCAAAAATCCTGAAGAACATCCCTATCTAAAACGCACTTATCTGCTGCGCGATGGAAAAGTGAAGTTGATAAATACCTTGTTGAATGGTGAAATAAAGCATGCTGCACTTCCAACACCGAGCTACGAAGGCTTGCGACTGAAGGAATACCTAAGCATGTTTGACATGCCAAACCCAATGCACCGTTTGTGGAACGATGGTAGGTGGAATAAGCTCACCATTGCACACGGATGTTATTGGAAAAAATGTTCATTTTGTGATGTATCACTTGATTACATCAGTCGTTTTGATCAGGCACCGGCAAAGTTGCTAGTGGACAAAATGGAAGAGCTGATTGCAAAGACAGGCGACACTGGTTTTCATTTTGTAGACGAGGCCGCTCCGCCCTTAGCCATGCGCGATTTGGCACTTGAAATTCTTAAGCGAGGCCTTCAGGTAACATGGTGGACCAATATCCGATTTGAAAAAACGTTTACAGAAGACTTGTGCAAACTGCTTGCGGCATCAGGTTGCATAGCGGTAACAGGTGGCCTGGAAGTGGCCAGTGATCGGCTGCTACAATTGATGGAAAAAGGAATTACAGTCGAACAAGTGTCTCGAGTGTGCAAGGGTTTTCGCGATGCAGGCATATTGGTTCACGCATATCTCATGTTTGGTTTCCCCACAGAGACTGAGCAAGAAACCATTGATTCATTGGAAGTAGTGCGTCAGTTGTTTGAAAACAATTTATTGCAGTCTGCCTTCTGGCATCAGTTTGCCATGACGGTGCACAGTCCCGTTGGCATCAATCCCGAGAAGTATTCCGTTGTGAGAACTGGACCTGAATTTGCTGGCTTTGCAAGCAATGATTTGTACCACGAAGATCCAACGGGTGCTGACCACGAAAAATATTCAGATGGTTTGAAAAAAGCGCTATACAACTACATGCACCGCAAAGGATTTGAATTGCCATTGAAGGACTTTTTTGACTTCCTCGTACCACATACCGAGGTGCCGAAGAAGAGCATTTCAAAATACTTAAATAGATCATCCTCCGACCTGACCAATGCAATTGGGCTAAGACTAGCTTGGCATAGGGTAAATGTGAAATTGGTTTCGATGGGTTCCACAACGGAAGTATTTTTCATTTCGCCCAAGAACGTAGTCAAGATGGTGATGCCTTCAGCAGTAGCCCAATACATTCAACACCATTCTTCTGATTTCGAAGTGACTTCTTCTGTTGTAATGGATTTGAATGCAACACTTCAATTTTTTTCTGACAAGTTGAACATGTCAAAAGAGCATATAATTCAAATGAGTTGGTGGAAGAAATGGAGAAGCGAAGTTGTCTGGTTGCTGAAGGTTTAGCTCACGCACTGAGAGACTCTAACTCTTGCTTTGCATCATATTGAGCATCTTCATGCAACGACTCAATGGCTTTGGTGATTTTCTGAATTTGCCTATCATACAAATTGCTAAGTGCTGCGCTGCGGTGCACTGGAATTTGTGAGTCCTTCATTTTTGTGCAGAAGTGAATAAGCAATAGTACCTCCACATTTTTAGACCCTGAGAAGCGAATGAACTTATTGGTATTGCGTAAGATTTTGCGCAGACCTTTGGCAGTGAGGTACAAATTGAATGAACTCAACTCTGCAAATTTTTCATCTATGTCCTGTTTGACGCTATTGATGTATGAGGGCTCATCTTCAGCTTCGAACAGTAGATAAGTAAGCAGTTCCTTGTTTTCTTTTTTGTACCGTGCAAGACGCGCACACACATCCGCAAGTTCTTTTGCAGGCAATAACTTTAGTTCAGTTTTTAGTTCATTGATACTCGCAGCCTTCATTTCATTTTCTTCAGTTCTTCTAACAAATACTCTAACCCATTTTGCTTGATTTCATATAGGGTTGAAAGCAACATGCCTAATTTTCCATGAGGAAATCCCTTGCGTGCAAACCATTCAAGATAAGACACGGGAAGTCGCTCCAGAACAAAGCCCTTGTATTTACCATAGGGCATTTTCATTTCTACCAATAGGAGCAGCATGGAAGAATCGGGCTTGGGTTGATCACCACTTTCCATCTTAACTGCTTATTTCATCAGCTTCATTCTTCTCCTCTCGAAGGTGCCCAAATAAGAAAGAGAAATTTCAGGACCGCCAACGAATCCAGTTGCAGAAGGTATCTTACGAGTACGAATATCGAAGCCTATGGTGGCTGCCATGAAATGCCTGTATTCAAAACCAATGAAAGGATGAAGCGCATCCTTAGCTCGCCAGAACACCCCCCCTTTTACACTGCTACTTGTGCTATTGGTGGTGTACTTAGAATCGAGGCCCACCTGGCTATCAAAGGTTAGGCCTGTTACTATTTCCATAGCACCCCCTTGTCGCTGCACCATGGCATCATATCGCACTGTGAAAAATTCATATCTACTCCACAGGCTTCCGTGCCATGTCTGACGAAGACTGAGTCTGTCGCTGCTTCTTGCGTAATAAGTAATTTGTTGACCCGTATGCACTACCGCGTAGCCAAGCGAAAAACGCTTGTTTCCTTTGTGCCTCCAGTGTATACCCGCCCCAATGTCAAGGTTCCCGTCTTTGTTGGTGAGTAGTTTTTCTTTATCATCCAGTGCAGGATCATAGGCTATTCCATTGTATTGCGCATCCCAGCGTAGGCCTGATATGTCCAGACTACGTTGCACGTAACCCAATTGTAAGCCTGCGCTCAAAAGATTTTTTCTATTGGCCACCATATGAGTAGCCATGCTGCCCATAACGCTAAAGGTGCGCATCTGCGCCAAGCCAGCTTTGTCCTGCAATACCATTAACCCGAAGCCCGAATAATTATCATTGAAGTAACTGAGCAATTTGTATTGTGCATCGAACACATTGGTGGTATAGCCTTCGCCCAGCGAGTTCCACTGTCTCCTGTGTGCAACGGTGCCGCGCACGTTCTGCTGAAATTCACCAGTGAGTGCTGGATTCAAAGCCTGAGTGAGATTTGTCCACTGTGTGAAGTGCGGATCTTGCGCGCAAGCGGATTGTGTAGATAGCAGCGCCAATACTGACCCAACAAATGCCGTCACTAAAGGATAAATATTCTTTTTGGTTCTTGTAAAAAGTTTCATTGTATTCATTCTTGATTCATGAATAGATTACCTGATTAGTGCTATTTCACCATGCAACTCTTGCTTAACACCATTGCCAAGTCCAGCCTTGAAAGAATAGTAATAAGTGCCAGAGAGCGCAGCACGTCCGCGCAGCATACCGTCCCATCCTCTTTCTACATTATTGCTATAAAACACCTCCTCGCCCCATCTGTTGTAGATGTAAAATTCCATTTTAGTAAAACCAACGCCTCGCACGTACAACACATCGTTGTTGCCATCATCATTAGGCGAAAAAATGTCAGGGATAAAGACAGGCACATCCGGCAAAACGCAAAGTGTCTCTGAAGTACTATCAGCGCAACCAAAGTTATTTTCTACACTCAGTGTCACCGTATAATTTCCAGGTGCGGTGTACACCTGACTAACCGATTGACCTGTTGCATAAGGAGCGCTGGAACCATTTCCAAAACTCCAAGTACCTTGTGTTGCATTTTGGCTGAGGTCGACATAGGTGACACCGCTCACCGCATCCTCCAAATCAATGCACGTAGTTGCGGGATTGATATTGAAATTGGCCGTCACATTTGGATGACTGGGAATGGTAATAATGCTATCCCAAATGCAGCCATTTACTAAATCAGTTATTTCGATATTGAGCGAACTGCCCGCGGGTGCTTCGGCCAATTCATCACCTGCCGTAATATTCCAAACGTAGCTATAGCTTCCGGGAGTCTGCACATCCACAGCGGCAAAGCCTGGCTCGCCAAAACAAAACATTGGGCTAGTTGTCGCAACCACTGTAAGTGGCGGCAACACGGTTATCACCGCGGAATCAAGCGCAGGAGAGCTGCAACCGTCACTGGTGGTAACGTATATGACAGTAGAAACTCCAGGTTGTGATGTGTTTACGTTGGTGCTCAAGCCTCCATTGCTCCAAGCGAAGGTGAAGCTGCCAGTGGGATTACCTCCAGTGGCAGTAACAGTAATGGTAGTGGATTGGTCCTCACAAATAAGATCATCCGATATAGCAACAACAGTAGTAAGAGGCGGATAAACAACAAAATCTACAGTGTCTGCTGAGTTGGGGCACAAGTTTCCATTGACAGTATAGATAGCTTGAAAACTGCCTTCTCCTATAAGAGAAGGATTGAATGTGAAATCAGGCAATGAGCCAGTGAGGTTGCCACCATCAGGCGACACAGTGAAGGTAAACTGCTGGTCAATGATGCAATACTCTTCATTCAGTCCGCTTATTGTCGCCTGCTCAAAGGGTTCAATAGAAATATTGATACTATCACTGCAGCCCGCTGATGTTGTCCAATAAACATAAAAATTGCCAGGTGTAGCAAGCTCAGGATCGAACAAACCAGTCGCAGCATTCACTATGCCTTGTCCACTCCATGTGCCTCCGGCCACTAGATTTTCTTGCAGAATAATAGGATCGTCAAGTGCACAAAAGGAAAGAGAAGAAACATTCAGCCCATTTGGAAAAACAGTTACAGCTATTGAATCCTGACAATTGTTTCGCTCGTAGTAAATCTGGTGTATACCAACACTCGCAGTGCCGGGATTAAAAATGAAATTGTCTGTTGTTGGTTCACTTACTCCTGGGCCACTCCAATCACCTCCAGAAAGTTCGATCACACCAAGGTTATTTGTATTCAAATCAAATGGACCATCATTCAGGCAGAATGAAAGCTCATCCACTTCAACGGAAGTTTTTAAGTTGAAAATGTAGGTGGTATCACTGCAGCCATTAGGAGCGTTGTAAGCAATAAAAGTATTCGAGTTATTTGGAATAAGCCCCGGATCGAATAGGCCCGTTGTTGTATTTATAATTCCTTCCCCTTCCCATACACCTCCCGTTGGCAGCGGAGTTGGGTCATACCATACCAGCGGCTCCTCGTCAGGACAGGATGTATGCTGTGTGCCACCTATCTGAATTATTTTTATAAAGACATTGAATATCTGATCGCATCCATTCACGGTGTAGGTAAGTTGCTGGTCACCTGCAGGCATTTCGGAAGGTGCATACACCCCATTGAAAGAGTCGACTATTCCCACTCCGCTCCAAAAACCACCCAAAGGCGAAAAGACAATCTGATCGAATTCTACAGATTGACAAATGGAATCAAGTGTAAAACTTCCACCGATATCATCCACATTTACATCCATGCTGTCCACACAACCATTTACCGTATAGCCAACTGTCCAAGTGCCAACTGTCGTTGGGTCGAAAACGCCTGAAGCATTGGTGAAAGGCCCTTGCCATGTGCCTCCGCCCGGAGTTCCATTCAATTGAAAAGGAGCACTTCCAGGACATGCAGCAGTTAGGCCATCAGTCTGAATGGGAGTAACAGTTAGCGCAACGCTGTCTATGCATGAAGCAGTTTGAAAATAGACGTAGGTAATGCCACCTCCGACAACAAGATCTGGATCAAAAACATTGGTGTCCTCTACAATTCCCTCACCCGACCAAACACCACTGCCCTGTGCCGTCATCACAATATCATCTGCACTCTGACAAACAGTTTGCGCCAAGGTGGTAATGTTGTTTGACTCTATGTTAATGGTAATTACCTCCGTAGAAGTATTGCCAGTCTCCACCTCAGTAATGGTACAGGAATAAACGGTGGTAATAGCAGGGCAAATAGTATGAGGCCCAGCGGTAGCTGGCAGCCCATTGTTCCATGCATAGGTGTACGTGAAGCAACCACTGACCTCCGCATTCAGCGTGGTGCAGCCACCGGGACAAATAGGATTTTGTGCGGCAATAATTTCGGCTGCCACCCCACAGTTGTCATAAGTAAATGTAGTTTCCAACTCAAAGGGATGGATGACCAAACAAGCGTCTGGAATTTCAATATAAAGTTGCACCGTGTAATCGCAATTGAAACTGAAAGGCTGTGCAAGGGTCAGCACCACTGCGTTAGTATTGCCACCATTGCACGCAGGCACTGCATTGTTCACAGCAACAGCACTGCCGTCCACCATCACTGTCCACTCGCTGTTCAGCAAATAACTGCAAGGAATGGTTGGTGAAAAATTCACCGTGAGGTTACTCGCATTGCAATTTGGCAATACATTCACTGAAATGGCGGGAGGAATAGGGTCTGGGGCGTCCGTATTCCACTCCAGCATAAAGCCGCAATAAGCCACTGTATTATCGCTGGTCATCACCAGCGTAACTGCACCATTGGTGGCATTCAGCGAAGGCGGAAGTGTCGTGCCTGTGTAGGTACCCAGCAACGGTGAGGCAGCACTTGGTCCATTGTAGATGGATAGAAAATCAAGGCTATTCTCAAGGCAAAATTCATCCTGAAAGGTGAGTGTGATAACACCTTGACCCGGATTGATGACAAACGTTAGGTTCTCATTGTTGGTGTAAATACCATCCTCGCCACCACTATCGAATAGAATGCCTTGACATTCCACAATGGTTGTATCATTCATATTGAATTCAGGCAGGTCTTGCGCTGAAACGGCAAAAGCCGCAATGCAAAAAAGAACGATTAAAATGAATTTTTGAAAGTATTCAATCCGCTTCATAAGGTTACAGCATTCACTCGTTAAAATGACAAACTCGTGTGCAAGCTAAGAAAACCCTTAGCGGTTAGAAAACAGCACCTGGAGTTTTTCTGCACAGTGTAGTTGGTAAGAAAGACTTAATGGCATGAAAGAGGTTGCAGATATTGAACCTATTTCCGCCATTCGGCTGTCAAACTTCTTCGCGAAGGCACCCCCAACTTACTCTTCCGATTCTGTGATGTTAGCTGGGCGAATTCTTATCTGCCGAATTATGCAATACGTCCTCGTTTTCAATATTTTCATTACGTCAGAATCTTCATTCATCCTGTCAATGACTTCAATGGTCGAATAGTGTTAAAACAACGCAACAAGAAGAGGGAGTATAGGGTAAACACGGTTTTTGAAACCTAATCCTTTTTCTAAATTCAAATGAACACAAGGAAAATTCTATTTGGACTTTGTAGCCTCATTCTGCTCTCTGCTTCCCAATCGATCGCACAAAATGCAACCGATTGCCCATCCGACCAAAAGAATGATTCGCTGCTTGCGAATGACTTGCAATTCAGCCGTAGTTTTTTCTACATGGAGCAAAAACTTGCGCTGGTGCAAGCCATGTCAGAAGAAGAACGCACTGACGAAGTTTATTCGTTGCCTGTAGTTGTTCACATCATCCACGAGGGCGAAGCCTACGGTGTCTCATCTAACATTACCGATGAGCAAATCATCTCCGCGATAGATGCATTGAATGAAGACTTTCGGCACCTAGCTGGCACCAATGGCGATGGCGATGGTCCCGATATAGGCATTGAATTTTGTCTTGCACAACGTGATCCTAATGGCCAACCTACCACAGGCATCGTGCGTGTAAATGGAAGCAGTGTTGCCAACTACGCTACTATGGGTATTGAAGCCAGTGGCGGAACGGGCGCTAATGAAGAGGACGTGAAAGCACTCAGCACATGGCCACGTGCATCTTACCTGAACATTTGGGTAGTAAATGAAATAGAAGATAACGATGCAGGCAATGGCATACAGGGCTATGCTTATTTCCCTATCAATAATCCAATAGACGGAATAGTTGTTCTTTTCAATGCCTTCGGCACTGTTGGGACGCTAAAAACGAACACCAACATGGGGCGTGTATTGACGCATGAGGTGGGCCACTACCTTGGCCTGTACCACACTTTTCATGATACTAGTGCATGCAGCGCAGAGGCCAACTGCAGCACCGCGGGCGACAGAGTGTGTGACACCCCTGTTACCATTCAAAGTTCTTCGTGTACCACTCCAGCATGCAGTGGCACGCAGCAAGTAGAAAACTATATGGACTACACTCCGCAAACATGTCAGGACATGTTTTCCGAAGGGCAAAAACTGCGCATGAGAACAACACTCGAAACGCAGCGAACAAGCATGATAACGTCCATGGGTTGTATGCCAGTTTATGCTCGAGATGCAGGTATTACATATGTGCTAAATCCTTCAGGAACTATATGCGCAGGAAGCATTCAGCCCCAAGTAACACTCGCCAACTTCGGAAGTACTACACTCACTAGCGTTACAATTAACTACAACATAGATGGTGTAGGAAGCAGCACCCAGTCATGGACCGGATCGCTCGCATCAGGAGCACAGACTACCATTACCATAAATGCAATCAATCCCGCTTCTGGAGCTCATACGTTATATGTATGGACCTCTAACCCCAATGCACAAAGTGATCAGAACACCTCGAACGATCAAGCGACTGGGGCGTTCACGGTAAGCAGCGGAGCAGCGGCACAACTCATTGTTACCCTTGACTACTTCGGAAGCGAAACCACTTGGAACATTACTGATTCAAATGATATAGTCCTCATCAGCGGTGGTCCTTATCAAAACAATGCACAGGGTACACAAATCACTGAAGACATTTGCCTAGGGGAAGGTTGTTACACACTTACCTTCTTCGATGCATATGGCGATGGACAAGGATTCACCAGCGGGAATTTTGCATTGTATGATGCAGATGACAACATTCTTGCACAAGAAACAGGCAACTGGGGAGATGTATCAGCCAATGATTTTTGCCTTGAGGCAACAGTCCCTTCGGGTAATCCCCCCGTTGCATCATTCACCATTCAGGACAATACCGTTTGCAAGAATGTTCAGGTTGACTTCACTAGCACCAGTACCAACTCTCCTACCACATACGCATGGACCTTTGAAGGAGGAACTCCTGCAACGTCTTTGCAACAGAATCCACAAAACATTACGTGGGCAACAGCAGGCAACTATGATGTAACACTTACAGTAACAAATGCTGACGGCAGCAATACATACACATGCGCCAACTGCATGACAGTATATGCTGAGCCAACTGTTGCACTTACAGGAACCAACCCTGCATGCAATACAGGCGCAACGGGTAGCATTGCAAATGTGGTCACCGGATCCTCTCCCTTCACTTATTCGTGGAGCAATGGCGCAACAACACAGAACCTCAGCAACGTTGCCGCAGGTGCATATACTGTAACGGTTACAAGCGCACAAGGATGTACGAAACAACAAAGTACAACACTAACTGCGCCTTCTGCAATAACAATAACAGGCACTGCAACCAATCTGCTTTGTAACACAGGCAACACGGGTTCTATTACCGTAAGTGCAACCGGTGGAACAGGATCAAAAACATTCTCGTGGAGCAATGGAGCAACGGGCGCAACTGTGAATAACCTTGCTGCTGGTGCATACACAGTTACCGCAACTGATGCCAATGGTTGCACAAAAACACAATCGTTTACGCTAACTACACCTGCTGCAATAACAGTAACTGGAACAGCAACCAATCCACTTTGCAGCGCAAGCAACACGGGTTCTATCACTGCAAGTGCAACAGGTGGAACAGGAACAAAAACATTCTCGTGGAGCAATGGAGCAACGGGAGCATCAGTGAATGGCCTTGCCGCTGGTGCATACACAGTTATCGCAACAGATGCCAATGGCTGTACAAAAACACAATCTTATACATTATCAGCACCAAGTGTTGTCCAAGCAAACCTTGCCGATTTCGACATCGCTTGTAGCGCACAATTTGGTTCTGCTCAGGTCAATCCGTCTGGAGGAACTGCTCCATACACTGCTTCCTGGAGCACTGGTGCATCCGGCAATTCATTGAACAATCTTTCAGTAGGAAATTATTCAGTAACCATAACGGATGCGAATGGCTGCGTTGCTTCAAGCAATTTCGCCATTTCGCAAACCGCAAGTTTGAGTGTCAACGTAAGCTCAACAGACATAAGCTGCAATGGAGATAATGATGGCATCGCAACAGCACTTGTAAGCGGTGGAAATAATGCATTCACATACTTGTGGAGCAATGGTGCAACTTCTTCTACCGTCAGCTCGCTACCTGCAGGACCATACAGCGTAATAGTCACTGATGGCAATGACTGCCAGGGTACTGACGAGGTTGCTATATCGGAACCAACAGCTATTGCCCTTGCTGTTTTCAAACAAGATATTTCATGCTTTGGCTTAAATGACGGAACAGCGAACGCAACCGCAAGCGGTGGTGTTGGGCCATACAGTTATGAATGGAGCAATGGAGAAACGGCTGCCACCATTTCAGACTTAAGCGAAGGCAGCTATACCATTAGTGTAGTAGATAACAATGGTTGTGTGGAGGATGAAATAGTGGAAGTGGTAGAACCTTCTATGGTGACTGCCAACGTTATTGTTCTCAATGGCGAATCGTGCTTAGGAAATGATGGAAGTGCTGTTGTCAATGTCATGGGCGGTTCTCCAGGATACTTCATTATTTGGAATGAAGGAACTGTATCGCAAACAATTTCCAATGCTGCTTCAGGCGACTACTTTATAAACATTACTGACGTCAATGGCTGCTCTCTTGAAGCGGATGTTACGATTCCTTACGAATGTGAAGTTTTAGTAGAGCAAACACAACTCATAGACGAGGATTGTGGTGCCACTGAGGTTGCCCTCAATGGAATCATCACCTGCGAAGAAGTGACAGGCGCTGCGATGTATATGTGGAGATTTATGAACGGATTGGGAGTTATCATAAGTGATGAATACTCCTTAAGCAATACGTTCATGATAAGCCAAGTGCCAGGAGTGGTAGAAGGTATTACTTATCAAGTGGGTGTGAAAGCACTAGTGAACAATGCCTATGGTCAGTTTGGAACCATCTGCGAAATCACGCTTGCAGGTGAAGCGCCTGATGGCACTTCATCTCTAAGTGATGAGGATTGCAACGGAACCATCACAGCTTGGGGCGAGACACTCGAAGCAACACCGGTACTTGGTGCTATGACCTATCAATGGCACCTCACTGGATTTGACTATGACTGGACTACATACACTGAGTCGAATAGTCTTGCCATCACAGAGAATATGCAATTGCTGCAAGGTGAAACTTACAGCATACAAATACGCTGTGCATTGGGTGGCGGAATCTTCACCGAGTGGGGCGACATCTGCACGTTTACTGTGAGCATAGAAACAGGAATTACCGAGCCAAGCTCGCCTGAGTATCTCATGATTTATCCGAACCCCAACAATGGTCAAAATATTTTCTTTGATTTCAGTAACCTGCCTGATGGAAGCACCGTTCAAGACCTCACCATTTACGGAAGTAACGGAAACTTAGTAGAAAGTCTTGATATCACCCTCAACCCTGAATCCCAGAAAATTATTGAATACCGATTTGCTCATGCACTTGCCGCAGGCATGTATGTGATGCATTACAAACTGAACGACCAACAGGCCGAAATAAAACTTATTGTGAGATAGAGGATATAGGGTGGAGACCAAGTTAATTGGTCGAAGTAGAGAGCCAGCGCAGCCTAAAAACTACGCTGGCTTTCGAATTTAATAGATATTTGAAATCAATGGAATTTGTTTCGAATGCTGTGAATTTTTCTGTTCTATTCCATTAAAGCTGTCTCCTTTCTATTTCTAAACTTTCCTATTTTCGGCCCACAAAAAAATATTACACATGTCACACGAACATCATGACGACCACAGCCACGGCCACCAGGAGGCTGAACAAAACGAAATAGGTGCGCCTGTGCTTTTTGCATTGATATGCGCTGCTGCAGCAGTGCTCATTATCTACTTTCTGGCTAAGTAATTCCTTTTTCGAGGCGCAAATCCTATACTGTTCATGCAAGTGAACAGTTTTTTTTTGCTCAACAATTGCTGCCTAAAAGTTCAGATATAAAAAAACCGCCCTGAAGAATCAGAGCGGCTTTCATATTTATCTAAACTCAGGTTATTTGTTCTTGTCAAACTTCGCGTAGCGCGTTTTGAATTTATCAATACGACCTGCAGTATCCACTAGCTGCATCTTACCAGTATAGAAAGGATGCGATGTATGAGATATCTCCAATTTTATCAATGGATATTCATTGCCATCTTCCCACTTAATGGTTTCGGTGGCGTGTGTTGTGCTTTTGCTTAGAAAAACGTATTCGTTACTCATGTCCTTGAACACAACTGGACGATAATTTTCTGGATGAATGCCTTGTTTCATTGTCGTAAGAATTTTTAAACGGAGGGCAAATATAGCCTCTGCATTCAATATTCAAAACTGAAAAGTGAAAATTCTCAGCTTTGAGACAACTATTCTTGCTTCTTCATAACCCAAGCAATTGAAACAACTGCCCAAAAAGCGAGTGCTACGCATCATTAACCGATTCAACTTGGGTGGTCCCACCTATAATGCTGCCTACCTCACACGCTATCTCGCACCAGAGTTTGAAACTATGCTTATAGGAGGCAGTCCGCTGCCCGATGAGGCGCACAGCGGATTCATTCTAGACGAGCTGGGCGTCCAATACACTGAAATAGCGGAAATGAGCCGTTCCATCAACCCCCTGAATGACCTTATGGCATTTTTCAAAATTCGAAAAATCATCAAAGAATTTCGGCCGGATATTGTACACACCCATGCTGCTAAGGCTGGCGCTCTTGGTAGGCTTGCGGCTGCGCTATGTGGCGTTCCCGTTATTGTTCACACATATCACGGCCACGTGTTTTCGGGTTATTTCTCCCATTGGAAAACCCTTTTAGTAAAAATGATTGAACGATGGCTTGCCAAAAAATCTTCAGCCATCATCACCATCAGCAAAATGCAGTTCAGTCAGATTGTTGAGGAACATGGTATTTGCGATACTCAAAGAGGCCATGTTATTCCTCTCGGTTTTGACTTAAGCAGATTTCAAATTGGGCAACCGGAAAAAAGGCTAGCATTCAGAAATAAGTACTTCGTTAAGGAAAATGAAGTGGCCATTGGAATCATAGGTCGTTTCGCCCCAGTAAAAAATCATAAACTCTTTTTTGACTCTTTGACCATTCTAGAAACAAGGACCAATGCATTCAAGGCATTTGTAATTGGTGATGGAGAAGCAAAGCAAGAGTTGCTGCAGTATTCCAGCCATCTTAGAAGTTCAGAAAGCGATTTCGAGAATTCTAAAGTCATTTTCACTTCATGGATAAAGAACATTGATGAAGCACTCGCAGGGTTAGACATTGTTGTTCTCACTTCAGTTAATGAAGGAACACCGGTGAGTTTGATAGAAGCGCAAGCCGCCTCGCGACCCGTTGTTTCAACTGATGTTGGCGGTGTCCGCGATTGTATTCTTCCTAACAAGTCAGGATTGCTGGTAGCAGATTTTGAACCAGCATCAATGGCTGAAGCACTTCTTGAACTGGTGAATAATGAATCGAGAAGAGACGAAATGGGCGCGCTGGGTAAGGCATTCGTGAATGACCAGTACTCATATCACAGACTGGTGCGTGATGTCAGAAACCTCTATCAAAATCTTCTCTTAAAGCACAATAAATAATTGTTGATTCGTTCAAGTGGTCTAAAAAGTCTACTGACATGCTTCGATTTTTTATTCTCATACCCAGCTTGCTTCTCATCCTCTGCTGCGGGCCATCTTTCTTATCCAAGCCAGCTGAGATAAACGAGACGCTAGTAAATGCTGATGGGAAAACACTCGAGTCGCGCATAGCAGTTCCATTCGGTTATGAGCGGGTGACAGGCGATTCTTCTTCTTTCACTTTTTTCCTTCGCAATCAAAGTATGAAACCTGACAGCGTGAAGGTGATGCTATACAATGGTGTACCAAAAATCTATGACGTTCACGCGGCAGTATTTGATATTGACTGTGGCAAAAAGGATCTCCAACAATGCGCAGATGCCTGCATACGACTGCGCGCAGAATATCTCTGGAAAACAAAACAGTTTGACAAGATTCATTTCAATCTTACCAATGGTTTCAGAATGGACTACACCAAATGGCGCGATGGAAATAGACTGCTCGTTAATGGCAATAACACTGCGTGGACGAAGAGTGCTGATGCATCATCCGCTTACCCAACTTTTCGCAATTACCTAGATAAGGTTTTTATGTATGCCGGAACACTGTCGGTAGAGAAAGAATTGAAACCAGTAACACTAAGCAATCTTCAACCGGGCGATGTGTTCGTCATTGGAGGATCACCTGGACATGCTTCAATGGTTGCAGATATTGCCACAAATGACCAAGGTGAAAAAATATTTCTTCTCGCTCAAGGTTACATGCCAGCTCAGGACATTCACATCATCAAGAATCCGAATGACGCAGCCTTAACGCCTTGGTTCAAACTGAGGGAGGGTGAAGCCTTAGAGACTATGGAGTGGACATTTCAAAGCTATACCCTAGGAAGGTTTGAATAGCCGCTGTTATCTGCTGGTATAGCTATGTTCGCCCCCTATCTTTTTCGGAATATGGGTTACGTAAAATTTATTGGAGGAGCTTTAGGTTGGGCCATCGGTGGGCCTATCGGGGCGTTGCTAGGTTTTGCATTGGGCTCTATGGCTGATGACAAATCATTTGGAGCAGGCAATGTTTTAGAGAATGGTCAGCGCAGAATGGATGGCAGCAGACAACAAACGATGCCCGGTGATTTCGGAAGTGCGCTCCTCGTTTTGAGCGCTGCGGTAATGAAAGCTGATAATAAACTACTGCGCAGTGAGCTCGATTTCATCCGCGATTTTTTCACCCGACAGTTTGGTGAAGCAGTTGCGACCCAGCAAATGGGAGTACTTAAACAATTGCTGCAGAAGGAAATTCCACTGCGACAAGTGTGTGAGCAAATTCGAAGCAACATGCAGCATCCAATGCGTTTGCAGCTGATGTATTATCTATTCGGAATTGCAAAATCAGATGGTGATGTGGATAAAAGGGAGGTACAAGTCATCTCGCAGATAGCTGGCTACATGAATATATCGCAGGTTGATTATGAAAGCATAAGAGCTATGTATTTCAAAGACACTGTCAGCTCATACAAAATTCTGGAGATTGAAAAGTCAGCACTGGATGAGGAAGTGAAAAAAGCCTATCGCAAAATGGCCATTAAGTATCATCCCGATAAAGTGCGTGAACTAGGAGAAACGCATCGCAAGGCTGCTGAGGAAAAATTTTTAAAGGTGCAAGAAGCGTATGAATCTATAAAGAAGGAAAGAGGGATGAAGTAAATGTGAGTTCTTTTTTCGCCAATCTCTTCATCTTTGGAACATGAAAAAATTGCTTTCAATATTCATTGTTCTATCCACAATTCATAGCGCATACTCGCAATCAACAGCTCCTTGCGGGCATCTGACTTGCCAGCATATGAAGCAAATGCTTCGCGGTGGTAGCGCTCTCACAGACCCTGGCAATTTGCGCAGCGATACCCTCGATATCATCAACTACAACATCACTCTGGACATGACCATGATGGACTCGCAACAAATCAGTGCCTCATGCGATGTAAATTTCAAAAGCAAAATGGATTTTGTTGATGAGATAAATCTTGATTTGCTCGCGCTGACTGTAGACAGCGTTACACATGTTGGAGGGCAGCTCTTATTCAGTCACATTGGCGAGTTGCTGCATGTGCAGTTGCCCGAGGTGCTCAACATAGATGATGAATACAGCATCACAGTGCATTATCATGGTTCGCCTGAAAGCGATGCGCTATGGGGCGGCTTCTATTTTAGTTCCGGTTATGCTTACAATTTGGGAGTTGGTTTTGTGGCCAATCCTCACAATTTTGGAAGGGTGTGGTTTCCTTGTTTTGACAATTTTGTGGAGCGCAGCGCTTTTGAAGTGAGCGTCTTAACCAATGACAATCGCACAGCGTATTGTGGTGGAATGAGAACAAGTGTTACTTCAGTTGGTCAAGATTCCCTTCTCACGTATTGGCAGTTAAATGAAGAAATTCCATCTTACCTCGCATCAGTTGCTGTTACCAATTACACGCACGCAGAAAATAGTTTTGAAAGCATTAGCGGGGATCAGATTCCCATATACCTTGCTGCCAAAGCAGCGGACACCACTGAGTTTAAACAAAGCTTCATAAATCTGGTGCCGTGGCTCGAAGCTGCGGAATCGTACTACGGTCCATACCGCTGGCCTCGAGTTGGATTCACTGCTGTGCCCTTCAATGGTGGCGCTATGGAACATGCCACCAATATTGCTTATCCTTTGTTCGCTATAGATGGCAGCTTGGCTTACGAAGAGTTGTATGCCCATGAATTGTCGCACCACTGGTGGGGCGACTTAGTCACTTGTCGCAACGCCTATGATATGTGGCTAAACGAAGGTTGGGCCAGCTACAGTGAAGCCCTTTTTCAAGAAGTCATTTATGGCCAAGAAGCATACATCCAAAACGTAAGAGAGAATCACAAAGACGTGTTGCTAAATGCGCATCAAGATGATGGAGCGCGCTATCCTGTGAGCCCCGTGCCGCATGAGCTTACTTATGGCAGCCATGTGTACAACAAAGGTGCAGATGTGGTACATACATTAAGAAAAATGATGGGCAGCGATGAAGCATTTTGGAATGCCATACGCGACTTTATGGAGCAGAATGCATATAGCGATGTAAGCACCGAAGACTTGCAAGATCACTTTCAACTATATACCTCCAACGACCTTTCATCCTACTTCGCACATGCTATTCATGAACCCGGTTTCGCAGAGTTTAGGGTAAGTGATTTTTCTGTAGAAGGAAACGAATGCCTTGTGACGACTGAACAGCACTCGCACTACGCTCCTTCACTTTATGGCAATGTGCTTATGAACATTACTGCGCTGAATGCCAGCGGTGAGTTGCACACTTGGTGGAACAATACGTTGAGTGCTGATGAAGAAATGACGCTGCCACTAACCTTGCCTGCCGGTTTCGCTCCGATAGCGATATTCTTGAACGCTGATGACGGTATAAATATGGCGGTGTTGGCTGAGCAACGTTGGTTGCTCGAAACTGGAAACAATGATTTTGATTTTGCTGAAATGGATTTGGATTTAGACAACCTCGGTGGTGCCGATTCCATTTTTGTTAGAATTGAAAATCACTTCGCTGCGGTGGATGAAAATCAATCGCAGGTGGAGTATTTCATATCGCCTGATAGATGGTGGAATGTGATAACCAATGCAACAGAAGATGCCCTGCTAAGTGCCGAAATAAAATTCTATGGCAATGAAGGACAGTCGAACTATTTCGACTCATTGTTCTTTTCATTTGTGGAATTAAACGACTTAAATGAGGACAGCCTTGTGTTGCTTTACAGGCCAAGCGGTGCAAGTCTTTGGCAGCCGTTCAGCAATTATGAATTGAGTACAATGGGCAGCAATACCAATTGGACTGGCCGCTTCACCATCAATAATTTGCTTGGCGGCCAATACGCTTGGGCGGTTCGTACCGGAGTTGTTTCAGTGCAAGAAAATGAAAACGCTTCGATTCAAATCTTTGCTGCCAACGATGAAATTGTTATTCAGACATTTCATTTGAAAGGAACCGTGCAGGTGCACGATGCGGCTGGAAAACTCATAGTGAGTGAGTCCTTTTTCGAATCGAATACGATAGATACTACCAAATGGAGCCGTGGTATTTATTCTATTCAGCTTGCTGCGGATAGTGGTGAAGTTTATAAGAGACAGTTGATGGTTCGATAGCTAATAGTCCATTCGCTCGCGAACAACTAAATTTGCCCGCCTTAACTCAATGGTGCCATGCCTTGCTTGGTGCTCATTTCACAGAAGAAAAAAATGCAAAATAAAATTTCAGGAAGCACCATTTTCATCACTGGCGGTGCTGGTTTTATAGGTTCCTACGTGGTGGAAGAATTGCTTGTTCATCAGCCAAAGCGCATCATCATAGTTGACAATCTCATTCGTGGATCGTATGAGAACATGAAGAACTTCATTGACAATCCAATCATAGATTTTATGGTAGGCGATGTGCGCGACATAGAGCTGATGGATAAATGCATTGCTCAAAGTGACTATGTTTTTCACATGGCTGCGCTGCGCATCAATGCCTGCTATGCAAATCCTGCTGATGGCTTTGAGGTAATGTTAAAGAGCACTTTCGAAATTGCGCAGCTCTGCGCGAAGCACAAAATCAAAAAAATTATATACAGCAGCAGTGCTTCCGTTTACGGACTTGCGCAACACTTTCCTACACCCGAAAGCGACAACCCGTATGACAACCAAACATTTTATGGTGCCGCCAAAATGTGGGGCGAAGGACTATTCCGCTCCTACAAATTCATGTACGGACTAGACTATTGTGCACTGCGCTACTTCAATGTGTATGGGCCACGCATGGATACTGATGGCAAATACACGGAGGTTATGATTCGCTGGTTGGATTGCATTCGCGATGGTAAAAATCCACTCATCTATGGTGATGGAAAAACCTCCATGGACTTTGTGCATGTGCGTGATGTGGCTAAAGCCAACATTGCAGCATTGCTGGCAGATGTTACTGATGAGGCCTTCAATGTAGGCATGTGCAGAGAGACCAATTTAAGTGAATTGTTAGAGACATTGCTTATGGTGAATGATAGCAAACTCACTCCTGAGTATCGCGATGAAAGTTCGATAAACCCCGTGAGCCGGAGGCTGGCTGATGTAACAAAAGCAGAGAAACTGCTTGGGTACCAAGCCACCATAACTCTGGAGCAAGGCATGAAAGAATTGAGCAACTGGTACTTTGAAAAAAACAAAGTGAACGCATGAAGAATGAGCGTTGCCCGTGCTGCGGTTCAGCATCTTTCAAAGAATTGTACGATGTAACGCATCCTACCGCTCACGCGCAGGTAGGGCTTCCTGGACTTGTGCGCAAATGCACTTCGTGCGGGATGATTTTCAAATCGTTCGATAAAGACTTGAGCGATGTGTACAATGATGAATACGCTGAGGGTTTTCAGGGACTTGAAGAATACAGTGGTGATGCTGCAAAAAAATTGTTCACAGACATTCTATCCGAAAGCAAAAACCGCATGGCTAATAATGGACAGGCACAGTTGCTTGACATAGGTTCGGGTATGGGCACGCTTCTAGACACCGCGCGCAGCGTTGGCTTCAGCACTACAGGTGTAGAGTTGAGCTCAAAACTGGCTGAAGTAATCCAGAGCAAAGGTCACAAGGTGATAAACAAAAATGTAAGCGATATAACAGAGAGCGACCAGTACGATGTGGTCTCTATGATGGACATCATAGAACACTTGGAAGCACCTGTTGATATTCTGAACAATCTGAAAAAACTGCTAAAGCCATCAGGCGAGCTGGTGGTGTACACTCCCAATCATGCTTCCCTGATAGTAAAAATGGCACATGTGCTATACACGCTGGGAATGCGAGGCGCAATGGACAACATTTTTGCGTGCACGCATACTTGCTTTTTTACCACAAAATCATTGAAGAAAATATTAGAAGATACAGGTTACGAAATAATAAGTACGCGTCACTTTCAATACGACACCTCGCGACCTGGTCAGCCAGTTTCAGCACTTGCCAAGTTTGCAATCAATGCAATAGAAACCTGTGGAACCATCATTGGTCTAAACGGATTTAGAATGGTGATGTATGCAAGAAAGAAAGCCTGATTTTATTTAAAGAAGAAATGATCGCCATAGCCAAACCATATCTCACTAAAGAAGACGCTCAAGCAGCGCACGATACCATACTTACAGGTTGGATAACACAAGGTCCACGTGTGCAGGAGTTCGAAGAAAAGTTTGCAGCTTATATAGGAAGCCAGTATGCTGTTGCTCTGAGCAATTGCACCACCGCTCTTCACTTAGCCATGATTGTAGCTGGAGTGAAAGAAGGTGATGAGGTGCTTTGCCCAAGCATGAGTTATGTAGCCACCGCTAACTGTATCAAGTACGTTGGTGCAACACCCGTTTTTACCGAAGTAAATTCTAGCACTTACAACATAGATGTTGCTGATGCAGAAAAGAGAATTACTTCAAAAACAAAAGCGATTCTTATTGTTCATCAAATTGGAATGCCTGCTGACATAGATGCCTTCAGGACTCTTTGCGATAAGCATAAATTAGTATTGATAGAAGATGCTGCTTGCGCTGCTGGCAGCGCTTACAAGGGAAAGAAGATTGGGTCACACAGCGACTTGGTTTGCTTTTCATTTCATCCGCGCAAGGTGATAACGACAGGTGATGGAGGAATGATTGCTACTGGAAATGAAACCTATTACAACCGTATAAAATTGTTGCGACAACACGCCATGAGTGTAAATGATAGGGTCCGTCATAGCAGTTCAAAAATCATTTTTGAAGACCACGTGGAAGTAGGCTACAACTATCGCCTTACAGATATACAGGCGGCAGTTGGCATTCAACAATTAGCCAAACTGGACTGGATAATCAGTGAGAGAAGAAAAGTAGCCCATCAGTATTTGAACGCACTGTCAGATATCGCATGCATTCGTTTACCCAAAGAAGAAGAAGGATATTTCACGAACTGGCAATCGTTCAGCATATATCTGAAACCAGAATGTCCTGTCAGCAGAAATGACTTGATGCAAATGATGCTAGACGAGGGCGTGTCTACACGCAGAGGCATTATGACATCGCACCGCGAGACTGCCTATGCAGCCGAGTGCGCTGGTTTGTCGTTGCCCATTTCAGAAGATGCTGCCGACCGCAGTATTCTTATTCCACTATACGTTCCTATGAAGGACGAAGAAGTGGTAGAAGTGATTCAGAAATTCAGGAAATGCTTGGGGGTATAAATGCACTTTTCATTGACCGAAATAAATCTTTCCAGAAGCACCCTATTGAGGTGGTTCGTAATTGTTATTTCAATGAAGGTGATTTTTTTCATCTTCTTCACATTGTACAGAAGTGCAGATTGGCCGGCTGACGAAACGGTAAAAGGAATTGCGCTCATGAGTGGCGACTCCCCTCAGTACTACAAACCACTAGAGTCTCTCATGCAAGGCGAGGGCTATCAAAGTCTTTGCAGAATGCCTGGGCTGCTTCCGTTTTATGCTCCTTTACGATTAGTGATGAGCGAGGAAAACACAAAAATATCTATCGTATTTATTCAATTGTTGTTTGATGTATTTGCTTCATTGCTGCTTGCTATCACCGCTGCGCGAGTGTTTGGAAGTGATCGTGTCTTCAGATGGGTGGCTGTTGTTTATGGTCTGTCCACCTTTGTAAGCATTCGCAGTCACTATTTGTTGAGCGATAGTTTCAATACCTCCATGCTCATCATCTCATTTTACTTTTTAGGAAAACACATTCTGTATCACCAGAAAAAAGATGTATTGCTGGCGGGTATTTTTATAGCTTGGTCGTTGTTCTTTAGGCCCGTGGTGGTGCTGGCCTATCCGTGTGCAGTGCTTCTCTTTTTCTTTTACCATCAGAAAAAGCTATTGCCATCTTTAAAGAGCAGTTTGTTTTTTGTAGCGCCAACTGTTCTAGCTCTTTCACTTTGGACTATTCGAAATATATCGAGCTACGACAGACCCATCGTTCTCATAGCAGGCGCTAATGAATGCATGAACAAGTTCACACCGCAACAGGAGGCGGTTCGCCATCTCATCATTACAATGGGCGAAGATTTTCAGCCTTGGAGTGCCGGCAGCGGTGCTGAATGGTTTCTGCAAAAAGATAAAAACTACAAAGAGCAACATCCATTTTCTGCCAATGATTTTGCTTCGACTTACACTATTGATTCGTTGATACTGTTGAAGGAAAACTACATGCAATTCAAGTCATTGGTGCCTGACGATTCGATGCGAACTAGATTAGGCGAGCGCATTTTGACCTCAGCAAATGCCTATGCAGCTGCGTACAAGTCGGAACATGCAGTCAATTATTGGGTCATTAATCGCATTCGATTTATACGCATGTTTTTGTTTCCAAACAGACTAGATGATTTGCCGTTACCTGCGGTGCAGAGCATGAACATTTTACAGAAAGGAGCAAAAGCCGCTAGTTATTTTTTGCTTCTTGGTCTTCATGCATTGGCAGGTATAGCAATGCTTTACTTCCTCTTTAAAAAGAAATGGAAGTGGTTTGTCTGGGGTTTGTTGCCTTTTGCGTTTGTCGTTGTTTTAGGCTACCTCGGATATATTGAGCAGAGGTATCTAACCGTTGCTTATCCATTTATGGTGATGCTTGCGGTTGGTTTCATCTCTGCCGTTCTTCCGATATTCAAAAAAGTCTAAACAAGCTCTAAGGCACTTCGCTAACTTTTAGAGCTTTCCATCCTTCATCACTAGTGTTCTGTCGGCCATCTTTGCTAGCTCTTCATTATGTGTTACTATGATAAAAGTTTGATTGAATTTTTCGCGCAAATCGAAGAACAGTTTGTGCAATTCACGTGCATTCGCTGAGTCCAAGTTTCCGCTTGGCTCATCAGCCAATACCACATCAGGATTGTTCATGAGTGCGCGCGCTACTGCAACACGCTGCTGCTCTCCACCACTCAATTGGCCTGGCTTGTGGCCCGTTCTTCCCTCAAGACCAAGAAACACGAGCAATTCCTTCGCTCTGTTTTCCGCTTGCATTTTGTTTGAGTTGGCTATGTATGCTGGTATGCAAACATTCTCCAAAGCGGTGAATTCAGGCAGTAAATTATGAAACTGAAAAATGAAGCCGATGTGCTTATTTCTAAACTGCGCTAGTTGGTTGGAGTCTAAAGAGGTCAACTCTTGTCCCATAAAATTGAGTTGGCCTTTATCAGCTTTGTCAAGTGTCCCGATGATGTGCAACAGCGTGCTTTTGCCAGCGCCACTCGCTCCTACAATACTCACTACCTCACCCTTTTCAATGCGCACATCCACACCTTTCAGCACTTGCAGGTTTCCATACGTCTTGGTGATGCCAACAGCTTCTATCATAATCAATTTATTTTCTGCGAATAACGGAAATAGAATAAAAACGGAAGCTAGCAGCAAACTTCGCCTTGGACAGCAAGTCGCGATAAATCTTGATATCTAGATCATTTCTCAATTCTCATATCTCACATCCGTATCTCCCCATTAGATTCGCGCTCAAATTTTAGAACATGAATATTCACGAGTATCAAGGCAAAAGTATTTTATCGCAATATGGTGTAGCCATTCAGCGTGGATATGTAGCGAACACTCCGGCTGAAGCACGCGATGCGGCCAGCAAACTAAAAACGGAGACAGGCACGGGCTGGTTTGTTGTAAAAGCGCAAATTCATGCTGGTGGCAGAGGCAAGGGAACCATCACAGAAACAGGTTCTCGCGGAGTGGTGCTCGCAAAAAGTCTAGATGAAGTATTCGAAAAAACAGAAGCTATTCTAGGTGGGCACTTGGTTACTCTTCAAACCAAGAAAGAAGGAAAAAAGGTAAACAAAGTATATATCGGTGAGGATGTATACGGTCCTGGTGCCAGCGAACCAAAAGAATTTTACATGTCCATTCTTCTGGACAGGGCAAAAGGAAGAAATACTATAGTGTATTCGCCTGATGGCGGAATGAACATTGAAGATGTTGCGCACAATACTCCTGAAAGAATATTCAAAGAAGTAATTGATCCGCTCACTGGAGTCAATGATTTTCAAGGAAGAAAAATTGCTTTCAACCTTGGCCTTGAAGGCAAGGCCTTTAAAGAGATGTGTGTATTCGTGAAAAAACTTTATGCTGCATATGTTGGCTGCGATGCGGCCATGTTTGAAATAAACCCTGTCTTGAAAACGAGTGATGAGAGAATAATAGCAGTGGATGCAAAAGTGACTCTTGACGGCAATGGCCTTGCGCGCCATCCTGACTATGCTGAGATGCGCGACAAGACAGAAGAAGAACCCATAGAAGTGGAAGCCAGTGAAGCCTCATTGAACTATGTAAAACTGGACGGCAACGTGGGTTGCATGGTAAATGGTGCCGGTCTTGCAATGGCTACCATGGACATCATTAAACTAAGCGGTGGTGACCCAGCTAATTTCCTTGACGTGGGCGGCACAGCAGATGCAAAGCGCGTTGAAACTGCATTCAGAATCATATTGAAGGACCCAACGGTGAAGGCCATTCTTGTGAACATATTCGGTGGCATTGTACGCTGCGACCGGGTGGCCCAGGGAATAGTAGATGCTTATAAAAACATAGGCAATGTTCCTGTCCCAATCATAGTTCGTTTGCAAGGCACCAATGCAGTAGAAGCGAAACAACTCATTGAAGATTCAGGGCTGGCAGTTCATTCAGTTATTACCCTGCAAGAGGCTGCTGATATGGTGAAGAAAGTGTTGGCATAAAAAAATAACTTCAAAAAAAGGCAGGGCATGTGCACTGCCTTTTTTTTATTCTCTTTTCTTTACTTTTCCATTATCCTCACAGTCCTTCAGTAATTGTGCGATGTCTTTTTTCAAAATGGGGTGAATGAAATCTGAAGCAATTTCATTCAAAGGCTCCAACACAAATCTGCGTAAATGCAATCGTGGATGCGGAACTATCAGCTTTTCTTCTTCAATGACTATGTCATCATAAAACAAAACATCTACATCCATCTCGCGTGAGAGGTATGTTCCTGCTTTGCGCTCGCGGCCATAAAATTCTTCCAGTTCTGCTACCTCTTGCAGCAGCTCCTTTGGCGTCAGTTCACTT
This sequence comes from Flavobacteriales bacterium, assembly GCA_031414655.1. Taxonomy (GTDB): domain Bacteria; phylum Bacteroidota; class Bacteroidia; order Flavobacteriales_D; family Sanyastnellaceae; genus JANNVZ01. The sequence goes on along the minus strand of JANNVZ010000013.1, from coordinate 193,286 downwards.
TCTATTTTCACCACCTGATTTAGAAATGCAGGGACCTCTTCCATTTCCCAACCCTCACTTTCATAGACGGACGAAGTTTGAATCACCCCACCAAAATTGAACTCAATGAATTCAAGTGTCTCTTCCAGATTGGCTTCGCGCTCGCCAAGATTGCCTCCAATGCAGAGGTAAACAGTATGTTTTGTCATTTGGTCGCAAATGTATTGTTTCAATCAATCAGCAGATAACGCCTTTGGGTGCGCGCCTCAACCGTTGGTGTAATCAAACAAATTCTATAGTAACCTTGAAGGATAAGTTTGCGCTTTACTTCGTGAAGCTTACACTTCAATTCAAGAAATATTCATTCATCACTTTTAAAATTCTCCTATCATGAATTTTTGGAAAACACTTTTGGCCTCCATTCTGGGAACTGTGCTTGCGCTAGGTCTTATCATGGTTTTGTTCTTTTTACTTATTGCATCTGCTATTAACAGCGGAGGTGGAGACAAACAATTTACAGTCAAAGAGAATTCAGTTTTGCACTTGACTTTGGATCAAGCAATCTCTGAACGCAACAATGAAAACGATATGAAAATCAATCCCCTTTCTTTCAACTCAGAGCAGAGTATGGGATTGAACTCTTTTGTAAAAGACCTCGAGCGTGCTAAAGGCGATGAAAACATTAAAGGAATTTTCCTGGAAGTGAAGGGTTTTGGTGCAGCGCCTAGTACTGTGCTAGATGTGCGTAGGGCTATTGCCGACTTCGCTTCTGGTGGCAAATGGGTAATGGCTTATGCTGAAGATTACACGCAGGGCGGCTATTACTTAGCAAGCGCTGCCAACGAAGTTTACATATACCCACAAGGCAGCATGGACTGGCGCGGAATAAATGCAGAGATCATGTTTTACAAAAACATGCTGGACAAACTGGAAATAGAAGCGCAAGTGATACGTGGCCCAAACAACAAATTCAAAAGCGCAGTGGAACCCTATATGTACGACCACATGACGCCTGAAAATAAAGAGCAGATAGCCACCTTCGTAGGCGATATCTGGCGCATTATGCTAGAAGGCATTAGTGAAAAACGTGGTGTTGGAGTAGATCAACTGAATTTGCTTGCTGACTCACTAGCTTTAGTTGTTCCTGAAAAGGCGCTTGAGACAAGACTTGTAGACGGTTTGAAATACCGCGATGAGGTAATGGGATTGATAAAATCGAAACTTGGCCTAGCAGCAGATACAGAAGACAAAGACATCCATTTTGTTTCTTTAAGTGATTATCACAAAAGCTCAAAATCAGGAGATGATGAGGAAGACAAGCCCGATTTTAAGAAGGACAAAGTTGCGGTGGTTTATGCTGTGGGTGCTATAGAAAGTGGTGAAGGTGATGATGAAACAATTGGCAGTGATCGCATAGCTGCAGCCTTGAAAAAGGCGCGTGAGGATGAAAAAGTAAAAGCAATAGTGTTGCGTGTTAACTCGCCCGGTGGCAGTGCCCTCGCAAGTGACGTCATTTGGCGCGAAACCGAACTTATCAAGCAGAGTGGCAAACCATTCTTTGTAAGCATGGGCGACTATGCCGCAAGCGGTGGTTACTACATCAGTTGCAGTGCCGACAAGATTTTTGCAAATGCCAACACCATTACTGGTTCCATAGGGGTTTTTGGAATTTTACCCAACATGGAAAAATTCTGGAACAATAAACTAGGCATCACCTTCGACCGCTACGAGACCAACCCACATGCGGATTTAGTAAGCGCCAACAAGCCACTGGATGAAAAAGAAATGCAATACATGACCGACATGGTGGCTGACATTTACAACGACTTCACCTTGAAAGTAGCCACAGGAAGACACATGGCACAACCCGCTGTAGACAGCATAGGACAAGGCAGGGTTTGGAGTGGCGAAGATGCTAAAAACCTTGGTCTTGTGGATGAGATAGGCAACCTTCAGGACTGTATAAAAGCCGCGGCAGCGCAGGCTGGAATGACTGACTATGCGGTGAAAGAATTGCCAGCATTGATTGATCCTTTTCAAAAATTGGTAGAAGACCTTACAGGACAAAAGCAAGTGCAGGTGATGAAGGAAGTGTTGGGAGACCAATACAAAACATTCGAGAGTGCGCGTGGCTTTATGGAAATGAAAGGTGTGCAGGCACGATTGCCTTTCATGATTGAAATACGCTAATAGAAAAAGAATTCTATACAGAAGGCTGCCTGAGATCGGGCAGCCTTCTTTCTTTTGCACTCATGGATATTCTCATTCATACCCTTTCGGGAGCTGCGGTGGCCAGCGCTGCAGCGTGTGTGGTGTTCGAAAAAACAAAGGACCGTTTCAAGTTGCTAGCGCTGGGTGCGTTTGCAGGAGCGCTGCCCGATGTGGATGCCCTTTCCATGTGGTCAGGTTTTGATGCCACGTTTGGCAAATGGTTTTCGCTGCAAGAAACAGGTGGAGACATTTACAGCGGAAGCCATTGGTATTCTCATCACGTGTTTATGCATTCGCTATTGGCATCTGTTTTTTTTCCTGTTGTGTTTATTGGTGCAAAAGCAGCCATCAAAAAGCAAAAGCCAACACGGCTGCAATGGATGAAAGGGCTGGTTTTCACGATATCATTCAATGGGCATTTGGCAGGCGACTTACCTACTCCCGGTGGCTCATGGGATGGCATTGCCTATTTCTTCCCTTCATCACATTACTTGGGTGGCCTTGGCCTTACGCATTGGTGGAATAATTATGACATCTTTCTCATTCTGCTGCTTTGTGTCATCATCAATACAGTGGTCATTCTGCTAGTAAGAAAGAAACAGTGGATCTGCTCCATAGTGCTCACGGTTTCTATTACACTTTGCGTTGTTCAGCTCCATAGACGCCACTTCGATTTTAACTCGAAGCAATACACCTACGAGCAGCGCAGCCAAAAATCACTTGAACTTCAGAAGGAGTTTTTAGGTGAAACCGTTTTTAATGCGATGCGGAAGTTTGACGAGAGTTTACCCGTACATTTTTGAAATCTGAAATCGAAAGTAAGGCAGCCAAACACACAAACGTCCTCCCCTACTCTGGCACTTCTATAACTCCTCTGCTTGTGGCAATAGCTGCAAATACACCGAGTGCGCCTCCTTTAATATTGGTGTCAGGATTAGCAGGTGCTGCTGTGAAAGGACTTCCTGCATCTTCGCTGGCTACTAGCGCAAATGTTTGGTAAAACTCATAGGTCTCTGGACTTAATGATTGCAATTCGACCTCTACTGAATCGCCTGCCTCGAACTGATACACCCAAATAGGAATGCGTATGTAGTTGCCATCGTTCAAGTTGTCATCGAACACTTGTATTTCGCCTGGCTCGTTTAGGTATTCACCATTTACCCATGCGCGGGCGCGGTAGTAATTCAGACCTATAGCATCTTCAAAGAGTAAAAAAACATCATAAAAATCATCACCTCCAAATATTCCTTCAGAGAATTCATACTCAAGTGAATCAAGAGCTACTGAAGCCGGCATGTATGAACTTGCGGTAAATGTTTTTTCAGCCACATCCACCTGCAGTTGATAGGTAGCCTCATTGGTTATTACAAGGCCGTCTGCTTTGTAATAGCCATTACCCATTGCATTCAGTGTTACTACACTGGAACCGGGCATGGTAACTTTTACCACTGCATCGTTCACTGCTTCTGGGCCACTGGTATCAAAGAAGCTGGTGGTTTTTGTAACACGCACTTCTATGCTTTCGGCACCTTCATACACTAAGCCTTCTATTACATATTGCCGATCGGCTTCGTTCAGTTCTATTTCTATCACCTTAGTGCAACTGTTTAGTGCGATGCTAGAAACAGCCACAAGCGCTGCTACCAAAAATGTTTGCATGTAATTCTTTTTCATCTTGATTCTTTTTTTTAGAGAGGGTGCGCTTAGAAAGTGAAGTTGTACGTAACCGATGGAACTATTTTAAAAAGTGCAGTGCGGACTGCTTCCGTTCTGTTTGGCTCCAGTTCGTTTTGGCGGAATGTGATGCTGTAGGCATTCTCTCTTGCATACGCATTGTACACTGATATATTCCACGAAGACTCGAAGTCCGGATGTGCCAAAGCCCACTGAGAAGTCTTCTTAGTGTCTATCGTTACTCCCACATCCAAACGATGGTTGGCTGGCATTCTATATCCATTGCGCTCGGTATAAAGTGGCACTACTTTACCATCTATCTCGTACTTGCCGCTGGGGAAGGTGGTGGCAGAACCCGTGTTATATACCCAATTGGCGGAGAGTTTAACACGCTTGGACAACTCATACATGGCAACGATAGCAAAGTCGTGAATGCGATCTTGCTTGGCAGAAAATTCAATACCCTCGTTGATGTCTTCGAACGTGCGCAATGAGCGCGACAAGGTGTAACTCACCCAACCTGTAAGCTTTCCTGTTTGTTTTCTTATATAGAACTCACCACCGTAGGCGCGGCCTTCTCCATATACCAATTCGCCCTCAGCTTCATCATTGAAAAACAAATCGGCACCGTTGCGGTAGTCAATTTGATTCTTCATCAATTTGTAATAGCCTTCTACAGAAAACTCATAGGTGTTGTTTTTAAAATTTCTGAAATAGCCTGCAGCAACTTGATCGGCTATTTGTGGCTTGACGTTATTGCTGCTAGGCACCCAAATATCTGTTGGTTGCGAAGTAGTAGAATTGGAGAGCAGATGTAAGTATTGATACGCGCGATTGACTTGTGCCTTCACTGAACTCTCCTTATTCAATTGGTATTTAGCTGAAACCCTTGGTTCAAAACCACCATAGGTTTTTATGCTTTCCCAATTGCCATATGAATTTTCGGAAGTCTTGGCTCCTTTATCATCAAAGGTGTATGATTTGCCAGCGCCCAGATAGTTGAAGTAGCTGTAGCGCATGCCGTATTGAATGCCGAAAGACTCCGTTATACTTTGATCGTTCTGCACATAGGCGCCACCTTCCAAGGCATAACGGTTGGTAAGTTTCGTATCTGTAAATGATTCATAGTCGCTTTCTACTTCACCTGGAATAAAGGTGTGGTAAATGGCATTTGCACCAAATTTTATTTTGTTATTCGGATTGGGGAAGTAGGAGAAATCCTGCTTCAAATTCCAGTCTTGTATAGATGATGAAAACTTGACATCGCTGCCACTTGCATTAAAATTGAAGCGATAGTTGTAGTTAGAAAATATGAGTGATGTGTTGGAAAATAATTTGTCGTTCACAATGTGGTTCCATCGGAAAGTTCCCGTTGCATTGCCCCAGTCAAAACCAAACACGTCAGCCAATCCGAAGTTGTCCCTGCCGAAGTAGCCCGAGAGAAACACACGGTTTTTGTCATTGATGCGGTAGTTGGCTTTCATATTCAAATCATAGAAGTAGAGTGACGAATTTTTGATGTCGTCCTTTTTAGACAATTTCAAAAAAACATCCGCATAGGTTCTCCTTGCGCTTATGATGAATGAACCTCTGTCTTTCACTATCGGAGCCTCTATGGTTAGTCTTGATGATATAAGTCCTATGCCGCCCGTAACACCAAGCCTCTTAGAGTTGCCATCCTTCATCTTGATGTCCATCACTGATGAAGCACGACCACCGTATTCTGCAGGCATACCTCCTTTATAAAGGGTTACATCTTTCAAGGCATCACTATTGAACACGGAGAAGAAACCAAGCAAGTGAGAAGCATTGTAAACGGGTGCTTCATCCAGAAGAATAAGATTCTGATCAGAACCCCCACCGCGCACGTAAAATCCAGCACTTCCTTCTCCCGCTGATTTCACACCGGGTGTCATCTGAAATATTTTTATGATATCCTTTTCGCCAAACAACACAGGCACTGTAGCTATACTTTTTGGGTCCAGACGCGTAACGCCCATCTCGTTGCTGCGTATATTTTTATCTGGACGGTCCTCTTCTATTATTACCTCTGCTATGGTTTCCGAAGCTTCATCCACTTGCACATTCAACGACTGATTTTTGTCAAGCACCACTGCAACTTCCTTTGTGGTATAGCCAAGGTATTCGAACATCAGTGTGTAACTGCCCTGAGGCAGGGTTATAGAAAAGAATCCATACGCATTGGTCGCTGTTCCTTTTCCGGGAATTTCCTTTACTGCGATGATGGCACCGATAAGGTCTTCACCGTTTTTCTGATCTTTCACACTTCCGCTTACCGTATATGTTTGGGAGAAAACACTGGTAGCGAGCAATAACAATGGTGCAAAGAGAACTGTTTTAATCGTAAAGGGGAAGTTGAGTTTCATAATGATCTTGAACAATATTTTATGGTGCAAATTTTCCGCGAAGCTGATTGCGACACACAACTATCGTAGGTGAATTGTGTTCAGCGGTCGGTCAAGCATTGTTTTATTAACCCGAAAAAAGTTGAGTGGTTAAGTATTGCTATACCATCATAGCAATTGCATATAGCAATAAAAAGACAGTCAGAGGAAGAACTACCCCTATCCGGTGCAAAAAAAAGCCTCTTCTTGTCATTGAGGAGGCGCAAAAAAACAGGAGTGGTATTATCTAATCACAATCACGTTGCCTGTTTTGCTTTTTGCATCACCATCCACTCCGCTGTACTCTATTATCCAGGGATAAACTCCATCAGCAGCATAATGTTCCCCGTTCCGCACATCGCCTGTCCATGCAGTTGTAGGGTCGGCACTGGAGAAAATAACGTCACCCCATCGGTTGAATATTCTGAGGTTGAATGTCAGGACACCATTGGCATGAAAAATCCACACATCGTTGATACCGTCACCATCAGGTGTGAAGGTGTTAGGAATATAAAGCTGCACTTCAGGGTAAATAACTTGGTAGTCTGTCCGCGTACAGCCATGTGAATTGGTAACCATGAGTGCAACCTGATACTGATCCAAACCATCAAAGGTGTGAACTACACTATCTCCAATAAATGAAGAACCATCACCAAAATCCCAATTATAACTGCAATCAGTGCAGCTATCAGCGCTTAGTGCAACAAGCACAACCTCATTGTCATTGAGATAGTCTACGCTAAAACTAGCCAGCACATAGAGCACTTCAATATCAACGTTGGCAGTTTCCTCCTGACCGCACTCATCACTCACAATCACTTCATATTCCTGTGACATTCCCGGTCGAACGGTAACTGCATCTAAAGTGTTTTCTTCCTCGTCAAGCACACCTGGCCATAAATAACTGATGACACCTGCACCACCTGTCACCATTGTTTCAAGTGTTATATCATCGCCTAGGCAAATGGTTGAGTCCTGTGTTATATCAATATTAATTGGTGGATTGTAGACAATATGATTCACGGTACCTTGGTCGCTTAGTCCGCAAGCGTCTGTGACCTCGCAGTTTAACACTGTTGTTTCATCAGCCAGATAATCAGCCACATTCCCTGCTGCTATCGGCAGGCCATTCGCTGTCCATATGAAGGTATAAGCTGGCTCACCTTCAGTTGCGGAAGCACTGTATGTTTTTTCTTCCACGCAGGTCGCAGTTTGATCTTCGCTCAACATAATAATTGGAGGCGTGTTGACGATGGTAATGGTTGTAAAAACTGTTTCAGAAGATCCGCAAGCATCAGAAACAGTGAGAAAGATATCAGTTGTTTCATTGGTGGTGTAAGAAAGAACCTCCTGATCACCAATGGTAACTCCATTGTCTTGCCAGAGGTAAGTAAATGTGCCCCAACCTCCATTAAACTCAGGCGTTAGTGTAAACACATCTGTGCATGTGCCTGAAATATTCTGTGGTAAAGTGACCACAATTGGAACAGGAACAATTGTGAAGTTGATTTGCGTGTTGTAGTAGAATCCGCAGTTATCGCTAACACTGAAATTCATATAGGTGTTTCCCGCAATGTTTAAAGTATAAGTTTCTGCACTGCCCACCCAATTCCAATTCTGATCGTACCAGCTATAGTAAAAGGGAGCAGTACCTCCTTCTACTAAGGGCTCAATTGTATAAGGGCCGGCACAAGGCAAAACAATATTAGAGTCTTGTGTGACCACCATTGGTGTGATTGAAGTGGTTGGGTAAACCGTGACCTGACCAGTTTCACCGCATCCATCAGTTGCAGTCAGGGTTATCTGGTTTGTGTAATTCCAGGAGCTTAACCACAATGTATTCAACCATCCCCACATGTTCTCACCATTTTCATTTTCCCATAGATAGGTAAATTCTTCATCGCCACCTAAAGCGGTTGCATTGAGGTTGAATCCATTGCAAGTAAATACTATTGGATCAGGATCGATGCTAACGGTTATGTCAGGGAAGCCGACTATTATGCTGATGTTAGCGTCAGCGCTTGGCATTCCGCAGGTGTCAGATACAATGATGTTGTATATAGTGTCATCTATCGGACTTACAGTTATCGTCTCGCTGGTTTCGCCAGTGCTCCAGTCATAACTATAGACTGCATAACCACCGCTAATTGCAGGAACAAGTACCACAGATCCATTAGCACAGATGTGCTGTTCGTAGTCATCCACCACCAAGGGATCGGCTTCATCATTGATGTAAAAATCAAATTCAGATTCCAAAAGCGTTTCAGAGCATTGTGCAAGGTTTGTTATAAGCATGTGCACTGTTTCTGTTCCTTCAGCGAGCCCATCTGTAAAGGCATCTACGGGAATCTGAACACTAAACACGCCAGGGGGAAAGACAACAGAATCTGGTAGCAACGAATAGTCAGTTCCCATGAGAGCTGTTCCTGAATAATCGAGATAGGCTACAAAGGAAGTATTGATATCATTATTCTCCGGACGACTGAAAACGAGCTCACCTGTTCCACAGTTTTCATAAAGCGAATTGCCATCGGGACCACCTACCTCAAAGTTCAAGTCCACCTGAACAATGAGATTGCTGCTGAAAGAATCACGTTGAAGGAATACAGCAGAGTCAAAGCCACCGTCACCGCCATCTGCGATGGCCAATTTGATGTGATAAGTTAGTCCACATTGTACAATTCCCAGCGCGGTCAAGGTAGTTGTATAGCCATCATAAGACATATAGTATGGATCACCGAAAACAGGATCGGAAGTTTGGCATTGGCTACCTTCAAAGTCTTGCATATAATATTCGCAATAGTCACATGGTCCAGCGTTGGCATTTCCATTGTTTAAGTTGCCTATCGATACAGGTACATTCGTTCCCGGTATCAGCGCAATGTTTTCAGAGTTATTGGAGTATGGACCATTTATGCCAGGACCACTGAGAAAGAATCCGAAGAAGTCGTTAAATGTTGTTCCTCCCTCGAACACATACTCCGGATATTCTTCAGAAGCCCATATGTAGTTGAAACGAAGAGTGTCACCCAAGGGAACAAAATCAAATTCAATGATACACCAGTCATTTACAGTTGTTGTCACTCCACTGCTTGATGCAAGTGCTGTTAAGTCGGGGTCAGTACTTCCGTAGTTTCCTGAGCCACCGCTTGAGAAAAAATCTACCGGACCTTGCGCAGTAGTTACGCTACCTGTGCTCATCATATAGCCGGACTCTATGCTGAGATTGCAGTTGTTGCTTTCGAATTCGCCTACCTGAATATTAGAAACGGCTGCACTTCCACCATTGAAAGTGATGTTTGAAACACTAACGTTCTGTCCTAAAAGAACATCCTGCACATATTGTTCTATGGTCTGGGTATTGCTGGTAACAAGCTGAGCTTTCACATCTATTATGAGCACTGACAATAGCGAGGTTGCTAAAAGAATCTTTTTCATGGGTGACCGATAGATTAATCTGCCTTTTGAGTAATCGGTATGGCAAAGAAAAGCCTGTAATGCATTTGTAGACTTTATTGTTTGAGAAATAGTGAAGACCTAAACATACTTTTATTAAAAACCCCATGCTTTTTTCAAAAACATGGGGTTCATTTTTTTTTTAAGAACAAACTAGCGCAACATTGTAATAATTCCCTTCTGCGTGAAGCTATCACTATTGAATCCTTTTATTCGAGCTACATAACTATAAACACCATCTTTAGAGAAGTACTCAGTATTATTACCTGAGTCGCCTGTCCAAACCTTGCTAGGATCATTGCTGCTAAAGACTACTTCGCCCCATCTGTTGAATATGTTTATTTCAAACTCAAGCAATGAACTTGCAACCACAGCAAATACATCATTTATTCCATCGCCATTCGGTGTGAATGAGTTGGGTATGTATACAAGCGGTGGGCTAACGATGGTATAGGTGGAGTAGTTACTACATCCTAGATCATTTGTTGTATGAAGGGTAATGGTATATGAACCTAAACCATCAAATTCATATTCAACAACTTGTTCGTTGCTATAGTCTCCATTACCCATGTCCCAGCTGAAAATACAAGGCTCATCACCGCATGACGTGCCCGGAGTAGCAGTAAACACATATTGATTTTCCCCTAAATTGTTCACCAGAAATTCTGCACTGGCAGGACGCACTACTATAGTAACCTCGGTGGAAATGACATCTCCGCAAATGTCAGTAGCAGTGACAGTATATGTATTGGTGGTGGCTGGCTGAGCGGTTGCTGTAGCCCCCAATTGAGAGAGTTCAATCCATTCATAGGTGAAACCTTCTTCACCACCAGTTGCAAACGCACTCATATTCACCACTTGCAATGGGCAAATACTTGTATCGGGCCAAGCTTCCATAGTAAGTGGAATTTCAGGAATAAATATGGTCAATTCATCGGAGGCTGTTTCACCGCAGTTGTCATCTAGCAGCACACTTACCTCTGCAGTATTGAATGTTTGTAGAGTAAACGTTGGTGTTATCTGTGGTTGCAGCTGTCCATTTACAAACCATTGGTAACCTATGCCTCCACTGCCTCCTTGCACATCGGGGACTATTAGTGTATTGTCAATACAAGAAGCATTTATGTCTTCTCCTAACTCCAGAATTATGGCGGGATTCACAATTGTTACCACTACTTCATCGCTTGCTTCTGCGCCACATGCATCGGTTACAAAAAGTTGGACGGTGGTGCTTTCAAAACTATCGAAACTCAATGTAGGCAGTGTTCCTATGGTAGATCCATCCTCTAGCCATTGGTATTCAAAACCTCCACTGCCGGCTGCCACAATTGGTTCAAGGTCAAAAACAGTTTGACAGTTACCTTCTACTGCATCTATTAGTGTCAAGTCGATAGGAGGGCTATCAATGGTAATTGCAATGTCTGCCGTGGCGCTTTGACCACATTGGTCGGTAACAATTGCAGTGAGTGTTCCAGCTTCATTCGCAAAACTGGTATAGGTGTCTGTCCAGAAGTTCCAGTCAGGCACGCCATTCCAAAGCCATTGATAACCGTAACCCCATCCATTGGTTTCACCTCCGATAGCTACCGAGGTTACAGTGTATTGTTGTCCACAAGGGGCATTCACACTAGCCGGTACTTCTATGAAAAGAGGCGGTGCATCCACTACTATTTCTATACTGTCCATAGCGGTAAATCCACAACCATCCTCTACTTCTGCGTAAACCCAACCAGCATTCCAAGAACTAACACCTACGCTGCCAGTATTGCCATTACCCCAACCCCACATGTTGAAGCCCTGATCATCGGTGAATGACCAAGAGTAGGGTTCTATACCACCAGCCGCAATAGCATCCACATTGTCCCAGCCATTGCAGGTCATTTGCATAGGGCTGGCATCGGTAATATCAACCACCAATTGAGGAGTTAACAATACTTCGACAAGGAAGGTAGCATCATCACTTGGCATGCCACACGTATCAGAAACTGTAAGGAAGTAGTTAGTCGTGGCTGGCGGTGTTACATCAATGGTAGCCGTGGTTTCATTCGTACTCCAGTCGTATCCGTACACTGCATAACCACCCGAAATAATTGGCTCAAGTGTTACTGTTTCGCCTGAGCATATCTGAACCGTGTAACCTTCCACCACCAGTGGTTCAGCAACATCACTGATAAAGAAATCAAATTCCGAATTCACCATGGTCTCACCACAATCTGCAATGTTGTCAATTTCCATGTGTACCGTTTCTGTTCCTTCTAAAATGCCATCGTCAAATGCATCTAAAGGCAATGAAATACTCATGACACCTGGAGGGAAAACAACAGAATCGGGCAGTAAGGTGTAATCCACACCATTGATGGCTGTTCCGCTATAAGCAAGATAAGCTACAAGTTCTACCTGAGGATTGCCAGTTTCTGGGCGCTCGAAAGTGATAAATCCGTCACCGCAGTTTTCGAAAAGGGTCTGGCCATCAGGGCCACTTACTTCAAGGTCCAGTTCCACCTGCACCACTAGGTTGCTACTGAAAGAATCTCTTTCTAGAAATACACCGCTGTCAAGTATTCCATCATTAGCATCGGATACAGCAAGTTTAATGTGGTAAGACTGTCCGCATTGCACTATGGCCATTGCTTCCAACATATCAGTAAATCCATCATACTGCATATAGTAAGGATCAGTGTAAGCCTCATCATCAGGATTCATCCACATATCGGAGTCATTTCCTATTTGATTGTAGTATTCGCAGTTACTGCAAGGGCCAGCATTGCCATTTCCGTTATTTATTGTGTTGATTGCAACGCCTGTGCTAGTGCCGGGCACTAAAGCAATATTTTCGGCATTGTCGCTAAAAGGGCCATTGATGCCGGGGCCGCTAATGAAGAAGCCAAACACATCATTAAAGCCAGAGCCCACATATGTATCATATTCCTCGCTGCCCCATATGTAATTAAAACGGATAGTATCACCTAGCGGAATAAAGTCGAATTCAATAATGCACCAATCGTGAATGCTAAACCCACCATTGGCTTGCACCAATGTTAGAAGGTCCGGGTCTGTGCCACTGAAGCCACCGGGACCTGTTCCAGTGTATCCTGAGGAGTTGTTTGGGCCTACAGTTCCAGCGGCATCACCGCAGGTCATGATGAAACCTGACTCTATACCAATATTGCTATCAATACTTTCAAAGCCTCCGACTGCTGCAATTACCACGTTGGCACTACCACCGTTGAAGGTGATATTGGAAACAGAAACATTCTGACCAAGTAGGACGTCCTGAACGTATTGTTCCACTGTGAGGTTGTTGTCAACAACTAGTTGCGCCTGTGTTTCAGAAAAAAGGAACAGGCAGAAAAGGATAGGTAGAATGTACTTAAGCATGGTTTAATTCCGTTATATACACATCTGAGACTTCAATTTCCGTATTACCGTTGCTTGGAGTTTATTAGTGCGTATGTTAAAGTTTTGAACTACTGTGCAGAGGTAGCGCAAAAAACTGAGCGTTGAACCTATTGGCAGGTACTTTTTTTAGACATGTTTACCTCAATCAGCAAAAAAAATCGGTTAATGACCCAGCCCTTTCTCGCAATGCATCCTTTGGAGAATTTGTTGCGTCCTATTCCCACATTAAACCTGTGTAAAATATTTCTATCTAAAGTCGCGTTCACCAAAAAAAGGAATACTTTTCCAAAACAAAATCGCAAGGAATGAATAAAATTCTCGGATTAATTATTCTATCTGCTGCTATTGTCGGCTGCAAAAAGGAAACGGAGGTAGTCACCTTCACTGGCAATAATATCGCACCATATGATGAGGTAAGCACACTGTTGGTGGAAAACTATGTGAATCGCATCTACATAGATCTCATTGGTCGCGAACCCACTGATGTGGAGATGAGTGCTGATGTAACAGCTCTCGAAAGTGGCGACTTATCTGCCACTGCCCGAATAGCACTTGTAGACAAACTGATGAACAATACGACCTACATAGAGGGTGACAGTTCATTCAAACATGCCTACCACCTCAAATTTTATGAGGATCACAAAGCCCGCTTCCTAGATGGCTCTTCTGAAGGAGAGATGTACGAAATCTATTACCTCTACTATTATATAAGTGTGCAAGACAGCCTAGCTGGAAATGTGCTGGCATATGAGCTAACACGCGCAGCGGCCAATAAGATGCGTGCTGCAATCTTCAGCAATCAAGACTTGCGAAACGGTTTAATCACGGTGGACGAGATGTGCAAGCGCATGTGCTTTAATGTGCTGTATGATGAAATCAACATGAACACTTTTAACTACATCAATGCAACGTTTGATGACTTGTATTTCCGTTACCCAACCGAAGCTGAGCTAGAGCAGGCTTTTCCGCCAATAGAGTATAATGGGAGCGGTGTGTTGTTTGGGCAAGTAATCAGCGACAAAGAAGCTTACCTGAACCTACTATTGAGCAATACTGAATTTGCTGAAGGAATGATACGTTGGGCTTATAGCAGCTTGCTGAGCCGCGAGCCAACGACTATAGAAGTTTATAACCTATTGGATGATTTTAACAACGGCAACAACATTAAAGCCGTTCAAAGGGCAATAGCAATAAGTGATGAATATGCTGGGTTTGATTGATGTGTAAACCCGATAAGATAAGCCTCTGTCGAAGCCGCACTAATCTTGAAATTTGAACAATGAATATCGAAATGAAATCCATAACTGAAATGAAGCCCGAAATGCCTTCTAGCATCAAAGGTGCTATGGCAGCCTTGACTGTTGCCGCTTTTGCCGCAGCTTCGTGCAAAAAAGACCAAGAAGGCTTATTCGAACTAAATAACGTGCCATTGTATAGCAGCGCTGCTGAAAAAGACAAGCAGAAAAGCAATGCGCAATACATCAGCATTCTACACACGAATTTATTTCAAGAGGCCATCAACAGCAGCGATGTGTTTGAATTGGATGAGGCTTTCCGCAGCATTGGTGACCAAGACATAGCGCGAGAGGTGCTCATCAGCAACTTCTTCAATGAGGCGGGTGTGCAGTTGCCAACGGCCACTGCGATGAATGCCGACCTCGATGCCTTTGTGGAGGAAACCTACAAACGATTCTTTGTTCGCACACCCAATAAGGCAGAGAAAACATGGGTAAAAAACTTCCTCACCACCAACTCTCAACTGACTCCTGAGCACGTGTATTTCGCTTTTGCCATAGCCAACGAGTATCAGTTTTATTAAAGAGATCGGACATTCCAAAGCATAAGAAACTCAAAACCGGAATTTGAAATGATAAGAAGAGACTTCATAAAAAAAGGAGCGCTGACTACAGCAGGTGCTTTAGCTGCTCCATACATATTGCCTAGTGGAAGATTGTTTGCACCATCAGGTTCGCGCAGTGCAGAGCACGTGGTACTGGTAATGTTCGCAGGTGGCGTGCGTTACCAAGAGAGTGCAGGCAAAGGATACCTAGCACAAAGCCAGGTGGGAGAGCCTTATGAAGGCAACATTATGTATAACATGATGACTGGCGCGGCACCTACAATGAAGATAGTGTATGGAACAGGCGAGGGCGGCATTAGCCCCATACCATCCATACTAAGCACTAGCATGCAGCAGCAAGGAACACTATTCAATGAGGTTGGTGCCCTTTATGCTGGCCACTATGGCGGACTCAATAGCATATTGCAAGGCTCCACTGCCGATGGGCAGGGTTTGAAACAACGTCCTTTGAAACCTACACTGTTCGAGTATTTGCGCAGGCATGGTGGATTATCTGCCACTGACACTTGGTTTGTAGGCAATGGTATAGATGGTTCTGTTCCATTACTTAACTACAGTGGCAATGAAAACTATGGTATTCAATACGGTGCAAACTTCTTTGCCCCTACGGTTACTTTTAATGGCAACAGCTACTCGCACCTCGGAAACGGAAAAATATATCATCCGGAAAACGAGCTGTCCCCCATGTACAAGTTGAAAGCCTTTCTAGACAACACATTTGCTCAATACGGTGGCGCAGCTGGTGCCCTTGGCAACACGGAAGAAGAGAAGCAGCAGATAAAAGAATTCATGGACCTCATGTATGAAAAAGTAGGGAACCAAACTGTGAATTTGCCACCGGTAAGCGACAATGGAGATGCCTACAACGTTGGTTTTGCGTGTGAAATACTGGACTACTTCGAGCCAGCTTTCTTGTGCCTGAACATGAGCGCTGTAGATGTATGCCACAGCAATTTCTCAGGCTACGTAGCTGCTTTGCACAGGGCTGACCATGCCATTGGCCACCTATGGAATATGATACAAAATCATCCTGTGTTAGGCGGAACCACTACTTTGATAGCCATACCCGAGTGCGGCAGAAACTTGGAGCCCAACTCCATACTGGACCAAAATGACTGGGCTGCTTATGACCACAGCGATGCGAATGCTCTGCGCATATGGTCACTGATGGCGGGACCCAATGTGCCAGCAGGTCTGGTGCTAGGCAGCGAGGGAAATCCGGTGGGTCAAGTCACCAACGCGATGCTTACTGTGGCTGACATTTTAGGAGTGAAGAACGAGGTAGTGGCTGCAGACTATTTACAATCAGGTACTCAATCATTCTTTGATTTGATATGATAACATCCTTCATGAATAAACCAATGATCTGGGGCGCCAATTGCGTACTTGCAATTGTTGCTATTACGGTTGCGGCATTTGCCTCGTGCAAGAAGAATGCGGAGATCAGCAATCCCTATGCGAGCATTCCGCCTGCTGTGCAAAACGACAATCCGGATGTAGATGATTTGCCTCAAGGAAGTTTTGCATGGCTGCATGGGAAAATATTCAAGCCCACATGTGCGAATAGCGGCTGTCACGATGGCACTTTCGAGCCGGAGTTTCGCTCTATTGCTGGTTCGTACAATTCCTTGGTGAATCATCCGGTGATAGCCAATGACCCAGACAATTCATTTCAGTACAGAGTGGTACCCTTCAATTCAAATGCATCATTCGTCCATGAGCGCCTCACCACATTTGTGCCTAATACAAGTGGCCAAATGCCACTCGAAGTGTTTGACAGCGATTGGGTAGGTAATGAGGACTTCTACGTTTCTAAAATTACAGAATGGATAAATGCTGGTGCAAAAGACATTTATGGAAATGCAGCTCCTTCGGCCACTGCCAACACGCCTCCTCTTGTTTATGGTCTTGCTGTATTTCCACAAGGTAACACCACTACACCTTATCCGCGTGAGGTGGATTCGCCTTATGGCATAGGCGCCATAGAGGTTCCTTCGGGTTTGGTGGATGTGTGGATTTTGCCTTTTGATGACAATGCAGGAGTCGACCAGTTTGCTGGCATTGATTTAAAAGCCTCATTGAGCTTAACGGATTTTACCAGCCCGCTTACTAGCACATTTTCGCTTCAGTCGCCTATAACTGCGCTTGATTTTGGCGACACTCCTAATCAGTTTTACTACAAGGCCACGCTAGACCTGAGCGCGGCTTCTGCTGGAGATTTTTACTATTTACGCTGTTATGTGGATGATGGTGCGCAGCCGCAACCTACTGAAATTCCCAACGACTCATCGCAGTCGTTCTGGTATTTGTTTTTCTCATTGAAGGTGATGTGAGAAAGAGGGTTTTCTCTCAAAGCGCTAAGTCGTAAAGGAAAGGAGTGGTTGAATGTTTTCTGTCGAATACAATCTAGTTATTGCAATATGAAAAAAAACTTCAGGATAATTTCATGGGCCGAATGGTTGATGATGATCGCGGCTATTGTCACCATTGCTTCATGTAAAAAGAATGATGAGGAGAAGCCGGCTCCTCCTGTTATCGCTTTCACTAACATATCATCAACTACGGTGGAGCAATTCAACAACAGCATTCAAATAAACTTTACTTATGAAGACTACCAAGGCGACTTGGGCAGACAAGATCCTGACGACTATTCGCTTCGTGTATTGGATGCTAGGCTTGGCGATTATGACTGGTACCATATACCACCCATGACACCCGATGAGCAAGAGTTGCATATAAAGGGAACGTACAGCCTTACCATAGATCCAGTTTTTATTCTGGGACTAAGCGCCCAAGAAAGCACCACTTTTTCCTTGCAACTTCAGGACCGTGCCGGCAACTGGAGTAACATCATAGAAACACCTGTGGTGCTGGTGGTGGATTCGTTGTGATTAGGATTATTCCACTCGCTTGATATCAGCCCCCAACCTCTTGAGTCGGCCATCAATGTCCTGATAGCCGCGGTCTATTTGCTCGATGTTGTTGATGGTGCTTTTGCCATTGGCCGCGAGTGCAGCTATTAGCATACTCATACCAGCGCGTATGTCGGGCGAATTCATGTTGATGCCACGCAGTTTTGTTTCTCTATTACTGCCTATAACTACAGCACGGTGCGGGTCGCAAAGAATGATTTTTGCACCCATGTCTATCAGGTTATCCACAAAAAACAACCGGCTTTCGAACATCCACTGATGGATGAGTACACTGCCTTTGGCTTGCGTGGCAGTGACCAAGGCAACACTGATAAGGTCAGGCGTAAAGGCCGGCCATATACCGTCACGAATGGTGAGCATAGAACCATCAATGAGGCTATTGATTTTGTAGCTGTCTTGCTTTGGAATGTAGATATCATCACCGCGGAATTCCATCTCGATACCCATTTTGCGGAAGACGGATGGAATGACGCCCAGCTCGGGAATTGAACAATCTTTGATGGTGATTTCGGAATTGGTGGTAGCAGCAAGGCCAATGAAGCTTCCTATCTCTATCATGTCGGGCAACATGCGGTGGGTGCATCCGCCTAAGCTAGGCACACCTTGTATGATGAGTTTGTTGGAACCGATGCCCGAAATATTTCCACCCATACTCACAATCATTTTGCACAATTGCTGCAAGTAAGGTTCGCATGCTGCGTTGTAAATGGTCGTCTCCCCTTTGGCAAGTGACGCTGCCATAAGTATGTTGGCGGTACCTGTTACGCTAGCTTCATCCAGCACCATGTAGGCGCCTTTCAGATTCTTCGCGTTGATTTTATAGAAGCGCTCATCTTTCAAATGTTCAAACGTGGCCCCAAGATTTTCGAAACCGCGCAGGTGCGTGTCCACCGGTCTGCGACCGATTTTGTCGCCACCAGGTTCTGGTATGTATGCTTCACCAAAACGTGCGAGCAACGGCCCTATGATCATGATGCTTCCGCGCAGTGCACCACCCTTCTTTTTGAAATCATCGGTGAGGAGATATTCTAGATTGACTGTTTTTGCACAGAAAGTGAAAGTGCCTTCGCTCACTTTGTTGACCACTACACCCATTTCACCCAGCAGTTCTATGAGCTTCATGACATCGCGAATATTGGGAATGTTGCTGATGGTGACTTGCTCGCTAGTGAGCAGTACAGCACTGATTATTTGCAATGCTTCGTTCTTCGCGCCTTGCGGAATTACTTCACCCTTGAGTGGTTTGCCGCCAATTATTTCGAATGATGCCATGTGATCGGGATTTATTTTTATTCATGGCTAAAGAAGACCCTTGCCGCATGGTGATATGAAAGCGGTAGTGGAAATTATTGACACCGATTTTTTAGTGTAAGAACCTGATTGATATCGCAGAGGGATGACGTAGAAGATCGTTGAGAAATGCCAAGCAACCGTGACAATAAATGCTACACGTTATCCTATTGTGATATGAACTATATCCAATTGATGCCCTTCTTCAGAAAAGAAAGCGTTTGCTCTTCTTCGCTGCCCGCATCAGGTGTGTTGTTGTAAATCCATGAGGCATGTTCCGGCAAACTCATCAGGATGCTTTCGATGCGACCGCCTGTTTCCAAACCGAATCGTGTGCCTCTGTCATAAACTAAATTGAATTCCACATATCGGCCTCTGCGCAGCAGCTGCCATTGTTTTTGTTTCTCGGAGAAGGGCAACGACTTGTTTGCTTCCACAATGGGCAAGTAGCTTTTGAGAAACGTGTTACCTATTTTTTTTATGAATTCAAAAACTTCATTAAGGGTGTGTGCTCCTTCTCCTTTGAGGTAATCCAAGAAGATTCCTCCGATACCACGCATCTCGTTGCGATGGGGGATGTAGAAATAGTCGTCCGCTTCCTGCTTGTATTTGGCATAAAATGTTGCATCAAAATCATCGCATGTTTTTTTCAATGTCTGATGAAAATATTTGCCTTGTTCTTCGTTCACATAAATGGGTGTGAGGTCGATGCCTCCGCCAAACCAAGCATGACCTGCATCAGTCTCGAAGTAGCGAATATTCATATGAATGATAGGAACGTGTGGATTGCCTGGATGCAAAACGATGCTGACACCGGTGGCGAAAAACATTTTTGCGGTGTTGCCGATCCGTTCTTTCATGAAGGGCACCAACTCGCCTTCTACCGCAGAAAAATTGACTCCGCCTTTTTCGAATACGCCACCATGTTGTATCACTTTACTGATTCCTCCGCCACCGCTGGCATGCTTCCATTCATCTGAATGAAATTTTGCTGAGCCGTCCACTAGTTCCAATCCATCGCAGATGGATTGCTGAATTTGTTTGAAGGCAGTGACTACGTCCTCGCGTGAAAATGCTTTTATCATAATAGAAATAGGTGGTGCAAGATTATGACAGCATTCTTGCTCGGAAAGAGAACTTTAGAAAATCCTTAGTCCTACTTTCCAACCCCACCACATTTTGAGATTGAGGTTGTCCATGTTTGTGTTCTCCACAAAGGTTGGCTGCGTGTCGTTGAAGAAATTCTGATAGACATATTTTTTCTCAGTAAGCCAGCCGTGTAAAACTGCACCACCAGTAATGCCGAAGCGCTTACTGACTCTTACTTCTGCTCCCAGATAGAACTGATTGTCGAGGCTGAGGTATTCGAAAGGTTTTACCCTTTCTATAAAGGTGACATCGATCGGGCTGGGCTTGTGCACATCCATCACGACATAATTGGCCATTAGGTCTAGGTTCAAGTAGAGCCACTTTGTAATCCTCGGGGATGTGCCTGCACCATAGCCAACTGTCCACATCGGGTTTCCATTGCTCAACGTCCGGTTGGGCTTAACGCCTGCATTTATCATAGTATAGAAGGAGCGCACTCCGCTACGGAGTGATGCATTCGCATAAAAAATGTCATTCGCTGAAAGTTCCAACGTGTGGTAGCCCTTTCTTACAAAATTGAAAATTCCGATAGCTACACCGCTCAGTGAATCAGAAATATTGATGATACCAATTTGAGAGCCATGCATATTCTTCGCACAGTTCAGAAAGCCAGAAACCTGAAGTCCTTCTAGATTCTGTGCAGCAATATTTGCAAAACCAGCCATCTGCAAACCGTTTGCATTGCCTCTGACAACATTGGCGAAGCCGGATGCAAACACTCCATGCGCATCGCCAAGAAAAACATTACTGAATCCTGAAAGCACTAGACCTTCAGTCTTACCCAGATTCACGTTTGTAAAACCTGCGAGCTGAGCACCTGTAGTGTTTCCTTTGTTGACGTTGGCAAATCCTGCAGCCTGAAAGCCACTCACATTGCCGCCCACAATATTGGCGAAACCAGCTAACTGAACACCGCCAACACTTTCACGATCAATGTTCGCAAATGCCCCTAATTCCAACATTCGTGAACCTCGGTTATAACCGCCAAGCAGGTTGAATGAAAAATCATTGACACAATAGGGACTCATCTTACGATTGGTACCGATGTAGGGCAACAACGACAATTGCGCCCTGCGGTAAATGGTGTCTCTCACATTTTCATTTCGAATGCTGTCAGCGAGAATCCATTGCTTAAAATCACTCCAGCCTGCTTTGGCAGAATCGAGAAAATTTCTTTGTCGCACACTGCGTATTGAGTCACGCATTGCACGTTCAACAGAATCTCTGCGCTCTGGAAAAAGGCTATCGAGATGTATTTCATTGGTGAGTTTACCAAAAAAAACTGCGGTAGAATCTGACCATGCATTTAAGCGACCTCTCCAAGTGGTATCTTGTTTTTCTGGTTGCAGAATTATGTTTTGCAATGCGCCACCATGAGGTTTCAGGGGAGCGATGGTGTCATGAAACTCATCCTTGCTCACACGTAGCAACTGCGAATTGCTGCGTTCAATCTTCATTTCATAGTACCCGTACTGATTGGTGTTTGCTGAAGCCAGTGTGTTTTCATCATACACCGTAGCTCCCTTTACTGGCCGGCCATCAGGTGTTTGCACATATCCGCCTACTACCACTTTCTTTTCGCTGGGCTGTGCTTTGGAAAGAATGAGGTAGTTCTTTCTCTCTCTCACTTGCACTGATTCGTCAAATAGTTTCTTCAGCACTTCGCGGATGGGGCGCTTGTTCGCTCTCACACTTACCAATCTGTTTTCATCTACCAGATTTGCATTGTAGGAAAAAGAAAACGATGCCTGCCTTTCCATTTCATCTAATACGTCTATCATCTTCTTGTTTTCCAACTGAAGAGTAACGGTTCGTTCGAGCACCGGGGTATGCTGCCCAAACACAGGTAGCAAGAAAAAAGAAAGCAGGCCAAACAAAAAGACTCTCATAAGAAATGAATGCAAAGAAATGTTTAGATTCGAAATGGTAACTCAATATTGTTCAACTGACCCACTGCCATTAATTTCAGTTGCAACAGAAGGCGAACCCATGTAATAAATGTGACCACTGCCATCAATAGACGCATCTAGGTGACTGGAGCAATTGACATAGATCTTACCACTGCCGTTGATGTCAGCATCAGCGTTTGTACACATCAATTGCAACGCTGATATTTTACCATCGCCACTGATGTTGTAAGTAGCCTGTGTCGCCTGTCCTTTGGCGCTCATATCTCCTGTGCCATTCATGTTCATAGCAAGCGTATTTCCAAAGAACACTACTTCAGCAAACCCCTTTCCATTCAACTCCACATTCAAAGAAGAACTTGAAATGGTATCCACGACTATCAGATCTATCCTGCCATCCATATCAATAGAAGTGTATTGATTAGAATAAATTTTGATTTCCATTTTGGTAATATCATAGTTCAGATAGTCTTCATTCATCTCGATGATGAGCTTGCCATCCTGAACAAATGTTTGCACTTCATTGATGATATTGTCATCTGTAGTTATCTCAACATGCGGATTGTTGCTGTTGAAGGTGTAGATGTCATAATCACCATCCGCTTGTACCCCATGAAAATCAGTGAGTGAGCGCGAAACGGTTTGTATCACACCACTTCCTTCCTTGTGCAAGCGTTTATCGCAAGAGGCAAAAAGAAGGATGGCTAAAGCTGGAATTACTGCCAGTTTGAATGATTGAGTTGTTTTCATCGTAAAAGAATTTTGTTGTTGTGATGAAAAGACAACTCAGAAAAACAATACCCCTAGTTAGACTCTATTCTTTTTTTAGCGGTCAGGTATCGGATCAACAGCCTTCGCCACTCAACAGCAGTTTTCCATTCTTCATCTCCACCGATAAGCCAAGCGACTCTGCAATTACCTGAGCTATAGTTTCAATATCATCATCATTGAAGTTGACAGAAATTCTGCAATCATTCAAGACAGCTGAGGACAACTCAATTTTTGTTTCGTAGACTTCATTCAGCTTGCGAATTACTTTTTCCAGTCGCGCATTCCTGAATTTAAAATCATGTGTGGCATAGGCACCTGCGTCTGTTTCAGAAGTGGTTTCCTTTTTAATGAATTCTTTTTTGCTACGCACATAGATGCCTGTTTCGCCTGCCTGCAGGGTTATTCCATCCTGCGCATTGGTATAGATTCTCACAACTCCTTCCTTTACATACACCTCAGCAGAATCTGCACCAGGCAGCGCCTTCACGTTGAACGATGTCCCTATATCTTCTATGTGCAACTCGTCAGATTGAATGATAAACTTCTCCTGATCATTGTGTTTCACTTCAAAAAAGGCTTCCCCCTTCAAGGTGGCGGTGCGCACTTTTCCTTTCACATCATGGATAAAAGTCAACTCGGTTTGTTTGTTCAACACCGCAGTGCTCCCGTCACTTAGTGTGTCCTTCACAACACTGTCCAAGCTCTGAAGGGCATAGTGCGGAATTTCCTGATTCATGCTTTGATAAAGAACTACTCCAAGACCAATCAGCACAACTAAAGCGGCCGCAATTCTCCACACCCATATGGTTTGTTTGCTGTGCAGCGGAATCACTCTTCCTCGTTTGGCTTTCGTATTTATTCGTGTGTGCACTTTATTCCAAGCGGCATCCACATCAAATGGTATGGCGTTGGCAGATGCATTCGAAGTGTCAAACAACGACTTGACCTGCTTGAAATACAGGGCGTTCTCGGCACTCTCAGCCATCCATTCATTCAGCAGTGCCAGCTCAGCTGCACTTGCTTCGCTACTCAGCACTTTACCGATTAAGTCATCTATATGTTCATTGGTGGTATTCAACTGTTCAATCAATACTGGTCAAAATCAAAATAAGAATTATCAAATAATCTTTCAGCTCTTCGCGCATTATGCGCAATGCTTTGCCCATGTGGTTCTCTACTGTTTTTATAGAAATTCCAAGCTCGGTGGCTATTTCAGAATACTTCAATTCCTCGTGCCGGCTCAATCGGAAAACCAGTTGACATTGCTGAGGAAGCTTTTGCATTGCTGCGTCAATTCTATCGGTCAACTCTGCTGAAATAATATTGCTCTTCACCGAATCAAAACCAACCGGTGTGGTTGCTGCGGCATATCTAGCATGTTCACGTTTCACTTTTTCGTGCTTTAAAGCGTTAAAGCATGCGTTGCGAATGCTGCGATAGAGATAACTTTTGAGGGAAGTTTCAATGATGATTTCGGAACGTTTCTCCCAGAAATTCACAAATGAATTTTGTACGAGTTCTTCAGCCTCATCTCTGTCGGAGAGAAAAGAAGCTGCGAAGTTGCAGAGCGGGTTATACCAATTCCTGAAAATCATTTCAAAGGCTTGTTGGTCATTTGCCCGCAAAGCAGCTAATATATTTTGCTCTTCTGTTTGCACTTTTCTCTGTTCAGAGTGGAGCGCAATTTATGCGGGATGAATTTCAACCCCATTGAGACAATTGAAAATGAATGAACCCCTAGTCGCTTGCAATAAAAAAAACGGCCCCTATTTCTAAAGGCCGTTTCAAAACAAACAAATTCAAAAAATTTATTTCTGAATCAGTATTTCTGTGCTCATTTTGTTCTTGCCACTTCCGATGGTCAAGCTGTAAATGCCGTCAGGAAGAAATGAAAAGTCGAAGCTCACTTTGTCGCGACCACTGATGGTGGTGTTGACCATTTGTTTGCCGCTCATGTCATAAACTTTCAATGATTGCTTATCCAAATTTTCACCTTCAAGATTGACAATACCGGCAGTTGGACTTGGGTAAACATTCAACTGAGCAACCTGCTCGTTTTCTTCAACACTAACGTCTGTGTCTAAGTCAGTGGTAATGGCGAGGTAAATGATATCATTCACGTCAGTACTTGACGCGTCACCAGCTATAACCTCGGCAACGAGCACTCCGGCTTCGAAATCACGCTGAGCAACGATGTGCAGAATGCCATCATTCTCCACTACTGATGGATAAACAAATTCATAAAATTCCTCATCTTCATCGGGGGTTAGTTCAACAGGGGGTAGAAATGAAACCCCGCTGTCTTCAGTTGTAACAACATACAAATGGCGGTAGTAATGGTCGCCTAAGTAATATTCATCAGCACCTGAATAGACCACGTAAATAATGCCATCCTCATCTTCTGTCACTGAGGGCATTCCTGCTAATGACCTTGTGAAATTTGAAACCTCATCAGCAGAACCAATGGTGAAGGTTTCATCATCATCTGTTTCATCTTCCTCCGCAGTGGCGCAGATATAAATTTCATTAGTCTCATAGGTATCATTCCAATAAAGTAAATCAAAAGTGAAGAAGTAGGTGTAAAATGTATCATCAGGAGTGTCATCAACAATGAAATTTGAGCCAAAGAATACGTGCGTAACCCCCGCCCCATCAATGACAAGCGCACCAGTACCATCGGTAGTAAACAAGGTGTCGGCCACCAGATCACCATCGCTATCGGAGAGTGTATCATAAAGATATCCAGAAATTTCAAAATCACTAATAATGGTGTACGTCCAATTGTCGCCATCATCAGAGCTGGATAGCAATGCAGCATCATGAAATCGGCTAAATATGGCGATTGAAACATCACCCTGTCTGGCATCAATGGCGTAAGTGTCAGCCGATATTCCTTCATACTCCGCTACGTCAAGTTCCATAAAAATGTGATCCTGCACGGCCCATGTTGCTCCGCCATCCTCGCTTCTCCAATAGATTAAATTGCCATTTAAACCATTCACAGGTGCCGGATCTGGATTAGCCGTTGTAGAAGGTTCACTAAGTGCAATAACATGTATGGTGTTTCCATCCACCGCTGCTCTTGGCCACAGAATATTCACTGTCAAAGCGGTCGGTATCTCAGTCAGGGTCCAGGTTCCTGACCCAACGGTCGGTCTTCTATTTATGTGAATTGGTCCTGTACCGTCATGACATACATAAAACTCCTGACCGCTTTCAGTCTGATGTAAATCTGGCCATCCTGTTCGAACACTTTCTATACGATCAACGGGCTCCACATCCCATTCGTATCCCTCACCACTGTTGTAACCAGTGCCTCGGTCGGTCCACCCAGAGCCTTCATTACTCAGCATCCAAGCGGCATGCGCTACGCCATCTGCCCCTACTATTATCCTGTCTTGGGTGCTATTGTTAGACTGGTTGTCGTAATTGGTGAAGCCTATCAGCTGCTGCCACATGGGCATACTCTTTTCAATTCGCGCCAAAGGAATAGGCGCTGACAACTTTGCAGCACTGGAGTTGCTTGTTGCTGATGCCTGGCTCTGCGGAGCTTCATCCTTTTTCGCTTTTGCGGAAAATGGAGTGCTCGGAGATTGTGGCCTTGGGATAAGCTGTGCAAAACTCACCGAGGTAAGGAAGCCCAAAATGATAAATGAGTAGATTCTTTTCATTTGATTAAATAATTAAGGTTGATTAAGAATGACGCAATATTAAAGAGCTTTGGATTCAAACAATTTCATTGATCGAACAGTTCATTGAACCCTATGCTTTTACTATTGACAAAATTTTCACCCTAAAACAGATAATGCAAGCAGAAATAATATCCATTGGTGACGAATTGCTGATTGGGCAAACCATAAATACAAACAGCGCCTGGCTCGGTGAGCAGATGAATGCAATTGGCATTCGCATACACAGGGCCACAAATATCTCTGATAACAAAGAAGAAATAACAGCATCACTGAATGAAGCGTCTTCTCGTTCACAATTAGTTCTGATTACCGGTGGCCTAGGTCCAACCAAAGATGACATCACAAAAACAACCTTGTGCCACTACTTTGAAACAGATCTTGTTTTGAATGAGGAAGCCCTTCAACGCATTTCGGAATTTTTCAAAAGCAGAGGATTGCCCATGCTGGAGCAAAACAAACAGCAGGCTGCACTGCCGCGTTCTTGCACTGTCATTCAAAACACGCGCGGTACCGCATGTGGTATGTGGTTTGAGAAAAACAACACTGTTTTCGTTTCTATGCCGGGTGTACCCTATGAAATGAAAGGCTTGATGGAAGATGAAATCATTCCCAAGATCCTGGCACGTTTCGACCGTCCACAAATCCTTCATCGAACCATACTTACAATGGGTGTAGGTGAATCATTCTTGGCAAAAAAAATAGAGGAGTGGGAAAATTCGCTTGGCACTGAAAAAATAAACCTTGCGTACCTGCCCTCGCCTGGCGCTGTGAAGTTGAGAATGAGCAGCTATGGAGCTAGTTCTGCTGAAATCACCCTAAACCTTTTTGAGCAAAAAGAAAAAGAACTGCACCTGTTGATTGGAGAACACATCTATGGCTATGAGAAGGAAACAATACAAGGCATAATTGGGAAGATATTGGTTGGAAAGAAACAGACACTTGCCACTGCAGAAAGCTGCACAGGCGGCTACTTAGCCCATCTGATTACGAGTGTTGCTGGCAGCAGTGCCTATTTCACTGGAGGTATTGTCAGCTATCACAATGACGTGAAAACGGAAGAACTTTCGGTTGAAAAGAACTTGATTGAAACACACGGTGCAGTGGGCCAAGAGGTAGCCGAAGCAATGGCAATGGGTGCAAAACGAAAGCTAAAAACCCACTGGGCTATTGCCTCCACTGGTGTGGCCGGACCCAAGGGAGGTACTGAAACCACTCCCGTAGGAACGGTTTGGATAGCTGTAGCGGGGCCAAGTCGTATTATTTCTGCCAGATTCAACCTAGGCAAAAGCCGTGACAGGACTATATCTGTGGCCTCCATGTATGCCCTGAATATGCTTCGCAAAGAAATTTTGGCCTCCGGTGATTGATTTATGGTGAAGATTCGTTTTCTTTGCGCCCCCGAAAATTTTGGGAACTTAAAAAAATATTAGACATGGCACGCATTTGTGAAATAACAGGAAAGAGAACCATAAGTGGTAACCGAGTGTCTCACTCCAACATCAAAACCAGACGTAAGTTTTACCCAAACCTTCAGTACAAACGCATATGGAATGAGGAAACCAAGGAGTTTATGCAACTGCGCATAACAGCAAATGCTATGCGTACCATCAACAAACTTGGTCTTCCAAAAGCGTTGAAGCGTGCTAAAGAAAGCGGCTTCATTAAATAAGCATTACCTAAAGAGATTAGACATTATAAAAGAAGCACTGCACCCGCGGTGCTTCTTTTTTGATAGTGCGAATCCAAACTAGAAGGTGGCAGAAGTAGGCGTCCGTTTATATTTGCCGCCCCCGAAAAAAAAAGTATTTGACCTTACCAATAGTTACTATTCATGCGGAATAAATCAATCTTGTGGATTTTCGTAATCCTTTTGACTCTCATCGTAGTGTACACGCTTTCTTATGGCTTCATGGCGAGGCGATACGAAGGAAAAATCTGGAAACTTGCAGCTGACTCACTTGAAATGACTGTTGAGACGGCTGTAACAGATTCGACAGCGCAGGCGCTTTACAAAAAGTTGTTACGCGACAGCACCGATGCCAGCGCCTATCCTGTATTTGGTACTACCTACAAGGAACTTCTTGATAAGCAATTGAACCTTGGACTGGACCTGAAAGGTGGAATGAGCGTAACGCTCGAAGTGTCTATTCCAGAATTGTTGGTTGCCCTTAGCGATAACAATTCCAATCCAGTATTCCGCAAAAGCATTGAAGACGCAAAGGCAGCTCAGCGCAGCAGCACTGCGGGTTATGTACAACTGTTTGCACAGGCATGGAAGGCAAATAATCAGGGAACTGTAGAACTATGGCGCATTTTCGATACCATCGAGAACAAAGGAAAATTTCCTGCAAAAGCCAGTGATGATGATGTATTGAAAATCCTTGAGAAAGAAGCAGAAGATGCTATCAGCAATACTGAGAACATCATTAAAAAACGTATTGACCAGTTTGGTGTAACACAGCCAACAGTGCAAAAGCAATTGCTCACCGGTAGAATTGTGGTAGAACTGCCAGGCGTAGATGATCCGGAACGTGTGCGCAGGCAACTGAAAGCTACTGCGAATCTTGAGTTTTGGGATACTTACCGCACTGACGAGGCTGCTCAAGCAATCATTGACATCTACACCACACTCGGCAAGAAACTAGCTCCAGATCTTTACTCGCAAGACCCTGACCGTCCGCGTAAAGATTCTCTGATGAATGTGGCGATGCAGGTGCCTGAGATTACAGACGCCCAGCGCGACTCCATCCGTTTGGTTTACCGAGACACTACTATTACTCCTGACAGTCTACTTACTGAAAAAGACTTAGCAAGAAAATATCCACTTCGTAAACTTTCACCCAACTTCCAGAGGGGTCAGACTCCACTGGGCTATGCGCTATCGAGCGATACTGCGGAAATAAACAGATACCTGAATATGCCTGAAGCCAAAGCAGCGTTGCCCCAAGGAATGCGATTGGCCTGGAGCGCTAAGCCTGAGCAGAACACTGTTGTATTGTATGGCCTGAAAGATCCCGAAGGTGATGGCAAAGCAGAACTGGATGGCAAACACATTACTGATGCTTACAAAACATTCGACCCAATAAATGGTGATGTTCAGGTAGCCCTGAATATGGATATAGAAGGTGGACAGATTTGGCGCAAGATGACTGCCAAAAATGCAGCCGACAACCAACGTCCAATAGCCATTGTGATGGACAACAAAGTGTATTCTGCTCCCGGTCCACGTGAAGAAATTTCCGGTGGAAGTTCAGTTATCACTTTTGGTTCGGCCAATGGAGGAACACAATTACAAACTGATGCAGATGACCTCGCAGGCCTTTTGAAAGCCGGTTCATTGCCTGCACCTGCTCGCTTTATTGATGAAAACACAGTCGGCCCGTCTTTGGGTGAAAAGAACATTAAGGCTGGATTGCTCTCCTTCTTCATTGCCTTTATAGTTATCTTGATTTACATGATATTCTACTATGCTTGGGCAGGATGGGCAGCTAACGTGGCATTGATTGCCAACCTTTTCTTCCTCATAGGTGCGCTGGTATCGTTGCATGGTTCGCTTACACTGCCAGGTATCGCAGGTATCGTTCTTACTATGGGCACTGCTGTGGATGCTAACGTACTTATCTACGAGCGTGTAAAGGAAGAATTGCGCTTGGGCAAAGGAACTTCAGCTGCATTGAAAGACGGATTCCTGAAGGCCATCAGTGCGATTATAGATGGTAACGTTTCCATTTTTATTACAGGTGTTGTGCTTGCTATAGTTGGTACAGGACCTATCAAAGGTTTCGCTACTACTTTGCTCATTGGTATTTTCACTACGCTGTTTAGCGCATTGCTTATCTCACGTTTGATACTTTACCGCAGACTCGAGCAGAAAAAACCAATCACGTTCTACAGCAGCATTACTAAGAACTGGTTTACTAAAATGAACTTTGACTTTGTAAAGAGACGCAAGTTGTTCTATGGCATTTCCATCGTTATTATAGGTGCCGGTATTGCGTCCATGATTTTCCGTGATAATCCATTCAATATGGGTGTTGACTTTGCCGGTGGAACTTCGGCTAAAGTCAGATTTGAGCAGCAGATAGATGTTGATGCAGTGCGCGATGCCCTGGGCAAATCGCTGGTAGAAGCAGATGGAAAACCCGCCTCTGTGCTGGTTCAAAACCTTGGCAACAGTGGCAAAGAATATAAAGTGACCACTAACTACCTCATGAACAGCAATGCGGAGGATGTGGAAAACAAGGTGAACACAAAAGTGAGTGAGGCATTCTCATCACTGGGTAGCGCTTTCGCAATAGACTCTACTGTAAAGGTTGATCCAACTATGAGTGATGACTTCCGCAAAGAAGCCTTCTGGGCAGCGGTGCTTTCATTGCTACTGGTGGGTACTTACATCCTCATCCGTTTCCGTAAGTGGGACTTTGCATTAGGCGCATCAATCGCTTTGTTGCACGATGCGTTGGTGGTATTGGCTGCATTCACATTGCTGAAAGACGTTATGCCTTTCTCGTTAGAGATAAACCAGAACTTCATTGGAGCGATACTGACCGTTATCGGTTTCTCTATCAATGACACTGTTGTAATCTTCGACCGTATCCGCGAATACTTCAAGACACGCAGAAATGCACCACTTGAAAGCACCATCAACGATGCATTGAATAGCACACTTGGCCGTTCCATCAATACTTCATTGACTGTATTGCTGACATTGCTGGTGATGTTCTTCTTCGGAAGTGATGACATCCGTGGCTTCTGCTTCGCTATGATTATTGGTGTTATATCGGGTGTGTATTCTACCCTCTTCATAGCTACGCCAATCGTAGTGGATATGCGCAAATTGTTTGGCAACAAATCAGAAGAAGTGGTGGAAGAGAAAAAAGGAAGCGTGAAAGCGGTTACTGCATAAGAAATAAAAATTATAGATACTATAAAAAAAACGCCTGCACTATGAAGTGCAGGCGTTTTTGTTTGGGAAATGTTTTGGGTCAATGAGATGCATAAAAAGAAACTGAAAATGCAGACGAATTCATAGAGTTGAGCATCACGTTTGAAATGATCAACTTTGCACTGATTCTTTATTGGATCCTTACACCATGAAGACGAAGAAAAAAATCATACTCATCCACCTATCGGTCTGGATAGCACTTTCCATCGTTTTCTTTTTTCTTTCAGAAAAATTACTCAATATCCTCTTGCCAAGTATTCACGAGGTGGGACATTGGTTTCAACTATTGGCCTTTGGACTGGTTTCCTTGTTTCTTTTGGTAAGCATTTCGCTCGTCATTACTCTACTTGTAAGTAGGATAAGCACAAAGAACCAACAACAACGCGAAAAGAAGAGGGTAGATTCGCTCTAATGAAAAGACTTGCTGCCTCTAGCGAAATTGCTTTATCTCCTAATCCTCTTCGGGCAATTTAATCTCATAGCTTTTCCTCTCCTTGTTCTTCAAATAATTTTGGCGCAGCCACGGGTTAAAGAGCTTCAACTCTTTGTAAGAAATGTTGAGTGAGTTAGCGAAAACAGCGAGGTCGGAAACAGAACTGTCGATAGTAATGGTGCGTGAGGGAAGTGGCTCATACAAATCGGAAGGTCGAATGACAAAGCCGTACTTGTCTGCATTGTTCACTATTTCTTTCATAGCAAGAATGCGGTAAACATAACGACCCGTTTCTTCATTCAGCAACAACTCCCAATAGGTAGTTTCATTCTGACGTTTCATTTGTCGGATGGGTCCACCTATACCCATGTTATAGCTAGCAGCAGCCATAGCCCAACTGCCATATTGGTCGTAAGCATCCTTTAGGTAATGGCAAGCAGCTTGTGTGCTTTTCTCTATATGGTATCGCTCATCTACCTGGTCAGTAATTTCTAACTCGTACCCTCTACCCGTTTCATCCATGAACTGCCAATAGCCTGACGCACCTGCTGGTGAAACTACGTTAGTCAAACCACTTTCTATTAAAGCGAGGTACTTAAAATCGTCAGGTATTCCGTTAGCTTTTAGAATAGGTTCTATTACAGGAAACCATCGTGTGGCACGCTTTATACAAAGCAGTGTATTGCTGTGCCAATAAGTATTCACCAATAACTCACGATCCAATTTTTCGCGCACGTCCCATTGGTCCATCGGCACTTCTTCGCCAGCAAAGTCTATTTTCTCAGGCAATGGCAAGGAGTAGATACGGTACTTCTCAGTGATTTGCTCGGAGTAATGTTTGTTCTCTTCAGCAGTGGGCTTTTGCTTTTGCATAAAACTGAAAAGTATAAGTGCCAATGCCGCTGAAGCAAAGCCGACCACTGCACTGAGTATAACAATTTTTGTTGGTTTCATTTTTTAGAATAACTGTATTTGCCCTTGCGCAAATTTCTGAAAGAGATGAGGAGCATAGTGAGGAAAAGAAGAAGGATGTAAACAATGTTAATGAAGGTCCATATATAGTTGGTCCCATCATTCATTCTAGATTCATATTGATGCATGTTTTCATCAACGAACATTCTATTACCGAATTGAAATAACAGGGCCAGCCCAACAGAAATAAGAGTCAGCAATATGAAGAGCATGGCCACCTGCCTTTCACTAAAACCGAGGTAAACAAGATTATGGGTGGTGTGATCTCGACCACCTTGAAATGGTGAAACACCATAACGCAAGCGTTGGATAACCACTACTGTTGTGTCCACTATTGGTAAAGCCAAAAGTGTAAATGCGGTGATATCCAAGCCTTTTATGACAACTTGCCAACCGGAAGGCCTCACTAACATGCTTTCATGATTATTCATGAGTAGATAAGCCATGAACATGCCAAGAAACATAGTGCCACTATCACCCATAAATATTTTAGAAGGGTACCAATTGAAAATGAGAAAAGCAAACACTGCTGCAGCCACTATTACTGTGTCTGCACCGACTTCTTGCTGCCCAAAAGGCGAATAGAAAATAATGAAAAGAAAGACACCGATTGCCACGATTGCCGAAACAGCGTCCATGTTGTCGATCATATTAAACGAATTCATAAGAGCCACAACAAAAAGGATAGAAATAACCAAATCAAAAGGTTGTGAAATAAGACCCAGCCGCAAGTCGCCCAGCATCATCAAAGAAGCAACTATGAATTGACCAACTAATTTCTTGGTTGGGGAAATGCTTTGCAAATCGTCCCACCTACCAAGTGCAAAAGCAAGAATAGCAGCGATGTAAATGCAAACATTCACTCCGGAGTTTGGATTAGCCAACTCAATTGTGCCCCCAATAAGAAATGCAATAAAAATTAAAACGCCACCATAATTTGATTTGGGTGCTGTCCATCTTTCAGGTGCATCCAGAATTTTCATCTTATGTAGAGGACTTGATTTTTGTTTCGTCCAATGATGCAGCCAATAACAAAATACACATGTGAAAAAGCTCATGACTATGAGCAATCCAGTAACGTTCAGATTAAAAAAAGAATGCATCCAATTCACTTAGTTTTGTTGCTTCCAAATCTTTCTTAGAAAGAATGGGCGAATCAATACCCCACTCCACTCCTACTGCCTCATCATTCCACAACAAAGCCCGCTCATGTTCTGGGCTGTAATAGTTACTGCATTTGTAGGTGAAGATGGTGTTGTCTTCCAACACCAGGAAACCGTGGGCAAAACCTTCGGGCACGAAAAGTTGTATTTTGCTTTCTGCATCTAGTTTTATTTTGAAGTGCTGGCCATATGTAGGTTGCGACCTGCGCAGATCAACTACTACATCCAACACGCTACCTCTTGACACGCGTATGAGTTTGGCCATGGACTTGGGCGGCACCTGAAAGTGCATTCCGCGCAATACATTCTTATTACTCATGCTTTCGTTGTCCTGAACGAAGGTTTGGTTCTGACCTGTTTCTATTCTGAAACGTGCCTCGTTAAACGGCTCGAAAAAGCAGCCACGCTCGTCAATGAATACCCGCGGGTGAATAATGAGCAAATCTTTAAATGGAGTAGTTTCGATTTTCATTTTTTCCTTCTAAACAATCTGCTCAAGAATCCATTTCCTTTTTTGGTCGTTGCTCTGTCATCATAATAGCCACCAGCGCCATAGCCATATCCGTAACCGTAACCATAACCATAGCTGTAGTTATATGAATATTTGTTTCTGTCCAGATCCACGCCATTCAAAATGACTGAAACCTGTATGTCGTTTTCATTGATGAGTTTGTCGGCTACATGCACAAACTGTTTCTTACTGTAGTCAGCTCGGAATACATAAAGAGGATAATCGGCCTTTTGCAAAAGCGCAACAGCATCTGTAACAAGGCCAACAGGTGGGGTGTCCAGCACGATGTAATCGTAAGTCTTCTTCAACTCATTGATTAGCTCATCCATCCTTTCATTGATGATGAGCTCAGAAGGATTGGGTGGAATGGGCCCTGCTGTGATGTAGTGCAAATTCTCAAGGCTGCTTTTGCGGATAGAAGTTTCGAGAGTTCCACGACCAATAAGTAGTGTGCTCATGCCTTCGCTATTCTCCACTGCCATGCCTTTATGAATTTTAGGCTTGCGCATATCAAGGTCGCACACCACTACTTTTTTTCCACTGAAGGCAATGATGCCTGCCAGATTAAGAGCAACAAATGTCTTTCCTTCACCGCTTATTGTGCTGGTCACAGCTATTACCTTCGGGCCTTGTGTGTTGTTGAGGAATTGCAAATTGGTGCGCACACTGCGAAATGATTCGGCAATGAGAGAACGCGGATTTTTATCCACTATAAGCATGCTCACAGGTATGTCCTCTTTGTAACGAGGTACTATTCCCAAAGTACTGATGCTGGCGTTGCTCAGTTTCACCACTTCATTCAGTGTAGTAATGTTGTTGTGAAGGAAATAACGCAGCGCAATGATTAAAAAACTGATCAAGAATCCTGAAAGAATAAAGGTGAGTAACACCATATTTCTTCTAGGAGAAACGGGAGCACTCGGTGTGCGAGCTTCTTCTAGTATCTGGTTATTACTTACAAAGCCTTCTTTAGAAATTTTGTACTCAATGGATTTTTCAAGAAGAAGTGTATAATATTTCTCATTGATGGTGAACAAGCGTTGCAGTCGGGCAAACTCCAATTCCTTTTGAGGAATATTGTAGTAGATACCTTCAGTATCCTGCATCTTCTCATTGTATCCATCCTTGCGGCCGTTCAGTTGATCACGCAGGGCAGATATGGTTTGCAGAATGAGGTTCTTTTGAATGCCTATTTGATACTCAAGCGACTTGATACGATCATTATCCTTGGTGACCATATAAAGGGATTCTTCTCTATCCACCATCAACTCATGCAATTTGTCCAGCATTTTGCTTAACGATAATTCATACTTGCTGCCAGCTACCAGCGGAATCAGATTGTATATCTCAACTTCATCACTGCTTTTTCGAGTAAGTTTTTCAACTTCAGTTAGGAGGCGTTCTTCTATCTCTATCTGAATAATGTCGTGCTCAAACTCACTGATTCGGTTGAGGTAAACCTCACTCACACTTTCAAGGTTATTGATTTTGTTGTCTTGCTTGTAGCGGTTCAGTAGTATCTCACTTTCCTTTAAGCGGTTGTATACAGTATCGATCTGTTCATCTAAAAAGTTGAGTACGTTATCATCACTCTTTCTTCTTTTTTCCAAGTCGAAAAGGAGAAACTCGTTGCTGTGAATCTTAACGAAATCCCGAGCTATATAGGGGTTGTTATCACTGAACGATACCTCAAGAGTTTTTGCAGTGTTGTTCAGAATACGCACGTTCAGCTGATCGAAGAACCGATTGCTGAGCGTAGTGATATTGTTGATGATAAAATAGAGTTCATAGTCATCATCATTTTTTTTCAGCTGCTCCCAATCGGAGATAGCGACAACAATTTTAAAGTCGGCAGTTTCAATTTCTTGGCCAATAGGCTGATTTATAAATTGTTGACCCTCATATTGAATGGATACGCTGCCAGGTCCGCTGAAAGAAATACTAATGGGCTTGTCTTGCCATTGAGGATTTTTGAGTTCAATTAGCTCAATCTGATAAGGTGATGATAGGTAATGCTCGGTTGTCAGAATTTGACCCTTGGCGAAGTAGCTCACCTTCAAAGGCAATTGTTTCAGTGTTCTTCCAATGAGCAATTTCGAGCGAAGCAATTCCACCTTTGCCTCTGGTTTGCTCGCTTCATCAGAGTTATCGACTTTAAGAATTTTGGTTGCATTGTCGTCTTCGGCTAACTGAACAACGCTGCGTGCTTGGTACTTCGATGGGGTATAACGCAGGTAAAGAAATGAGCCAAGAATGGCTAGGAAAATACACAACACGACCCATACTATGGACTTTCGGAGGATGTAAAAGAAAAGTCCAATATCAAACTCATTCGAAAAATTAGTAAGGCGGTCTTTATACTCTCTGACGTTTTGTATTTCGCCTTGTTCTATCATTACTTTTTAAAAAGGAAATTGCTTTAGAATAACCGGGCAAGAATTCCATACGTTATCACCAAGCTGGAAATTACGCTAGTGAATGGTGCTACATCTTGCAGAATTTCACGTCCAACTTGAGGTGTAGGAACGATGTAAATAATGTCACCTGCTTGAACACTCATATTTGCGTACTTAATGCCATCAATAGTTGAAAGGTCTATAAGATATACGTTCTGCTCTTCACCAATTTTTCTAATTAGTTTTACTTGAGAAATATCAGCCATATCCTGCCCACCACCCGCCAAAGCAATAGCTTCAATAACGCTTATGCCATTATTCTCTAGCGGAACAACTACACCTCGCGCACCGTTTCCAGTGAATATTATACAGCGCCTGTTGAGCACACGAACTATGGCATATGGATTATTGAATTGAAATGAGTACAATTCTTCAAGATAATCTTGAAGTTCCTTTATAGAGTAACCCACAATATATTTTCTTCCGATAACGGGGAACTCAACAAAACCGTCCGCATCAACGGTAAATGTGAAATCGCGCGAACCACCATAATTTGGGGTTTCTAAATCACTTGTGGTGAACTGTAGCATTAGCGCACCTTCGTTGGTATAAAGATCAAATGCGATAACATCAGTGGCAGCCAGGCGGTAGTCAATACTGCTGCTGTCAATAATGGGTTGGTCAAAAACGTAATCCTTGTCCGTTTTGAACATTATGTCTTTATTGATGGTGCACGAATTGAAAAAAAGTGCGCATATCAACACGCTAAATAGCAACCGGTTAAGCATATTTTGTTTTAAAAAAAGTTGTAACACGGCCAAATGTAAGGTTGGCCATCTTTGCAGAAGCAATTTTCAACATGAAAAAGACCATTGTAATAGGCGCTTCAACAAAGACAGATCGCTACAGCCATATGGCAGTGAACCGCTTAAAGGCTTATGGCCACGAAGTGGTGGCGCTAGGAATAAAAGAAGGAATGATTGGAGAGGTGAGTATCAGAATTGATAAGCCAGAGTTGAATGATGTGGATACCGTAACACTTTATTTGAATCCTTTGGCGCAAAAGGATTGGTACGAATACATCCTAAGAACAAAGCCCACCAGAATTATTTTCAATCCTGGAACTGAAAATTTTGAGCTGGCAACATTGGCAGCCTCCAATGGCATCCAAACTACAGAGGCTTGCACGTTGGTTTTACTTTCAACCAATCAATACTAAGAGGTTCTTTTGTTACCAGTTAGAACATACCTGCGTTTGGTGCAAGAAGAAGATATCAACCTCGTGCTAGCGTGGGAAAACAATCAGGAATTTTGGCAATACAGCGCCACTACAGGTCCTTTTAGTAAAGAAGAAGTGCTCGTCTTTATCAATGAGTGCAACAACTTGATAGAACATACTCAATGCCGCTACATCATTCTTTCTGACCAGCAAGAAGCGTTGGGTGCGCTGGACTTGTTTGAGTACGATGAAAAAAACAAAACTGCTGGGATAGGAATTCTTATTGCAGAGCAGCAGGACAGACGCCAAGGCTACGCTCAAAGCGCTATTAAAAATTGCCTTTCACAACCCGAAACAAAGAGAAATATACGCATGCTATGGTGCTTGGTGCATACCGATAACCTCGCTAGTCAAAAGCTTTTTGAATCATGTGGCTTTGTTGTAAATGGGAAAAAACTATACAGAGGCAAAGAGGCCTTACGATACATTTATTATCTATGATGTTCTTTTTGAAAAAATGGAAAT
Source organism: Flavobacteriales bacterium (assembly GCA_031414655.1). Taxonomy (GTDB): domain Bacteria; phylum Bacteroidota; class Bacteroidia; order Flavobacteriales_D; family Sanyastnellaceae; genus JANNVZ01. The sequence goes on along the minus strand of JANNVZ010000013.1, from coordinate 154,395 downwards.
GGCCTGCGCTAATCTTTATATTGATTGCTTTGGCAATTGGCGCCTACTTGTATTCATTGGTGTTTTCACCCAACACAAGCTTTGATGAAAAAAGCAAAGTGATTTTCATCTATCAAAATGATAGAGTGAGTGAGTGGTTGTATGGTCTCGGAACAAGTGGTGTTTTGGAAGACTTCACTTCCTTTTCCAGAGTGGCCAATATGAAAAATTTTAGGGAGGTAAAACCAGGTCGTTACAGAATAATGAAAGGCATGAGCAACAATGCCATTATCAACATGCTGCGCAGTGGCAATCAAGAGGCCATCAGTATTCGCATTGATGACACACACAGCATTTACGAACTTGCCGGAAAGATGGGTAACAAGTTAAAGGCGGACTCAGCGGCTTTTATCAAAACATTTACTGACGAAGAGTTATGTGCGAGTTATGGTTTCAACTCCTCTACCATAGCATGTATGGTGTCACCCAATACCTATGAATTCTTTTGGACAATGACTCCTGCGGAATTTTTGAAACGCATGCAAGGCATCTGGAAAGACTATTGGACGGATGAGAAACTGGCGCTTGCAAAATCGAAAAACTTAACGCAGTCAGAAGTTTGCATTCTGGCCTCCATCGTAAAAGCCGAGTGCAGAAAAACGGATGAAGCTCCAAAAATTGCCGGCCTATATCTGAATAGGTTGCGAATAGATATGCCTCTGCAAGCCGACCCAACGGCAGTGTTTGGTTCTGGACTTCGAGGTGTAAGCAGGGTATATGAAGGAATCACCGAAATAGATTCGCCCTATAATACCTATCGCAACAAAGGGCTGCCGCCTGGTCCAATAGATTTTTCGGAGTCAATTTATCTTGATGCTGCTCTGATGCCGGAAAATCACTCCTATATATATATGTGTGCACAACCTGGCAGAACAGGCTACCACAACTTCGCTAAGTCCTATGATCAGCATTTGGATTTTAAACGCGCCTATACCGAGTGGTTAGACAAGAATGGTATCAGGTAGTAGAAAGTATGCCCAGCTTATATAGCTTTAGTCAAATGGTCAGGTGGCGATCTTTTTCAGCGGGCCCTTATTCTTCAGTCTCAAGCCAATAGTGAATTTTTTGCTGCAATATCTCGGGCTTCATTGGCTTTTCAATCATATCATCCATACCCGCTTGAATACACTCTTGCTTGTCGCGACTTTCGTTTTCAGTGATTCCAATGATAACAGGCATTGAATTCTTTCCTACTATTTTCTTCAGTTGCTTTGTGGTCTCGATGCCATCCATGTCATTCATCTTCACATCCATGATGATGAGGTCATAGTCATCACGTCTTGATTTCTCGAGTAGTTCTTTACCATTATTGACAGAGTCATAGCGATGTCCCAAAAGCTGCAATGTCTTCGCAGTAACCGCACGCGACAAATCATTGTCATGCGCTACAAGAATCTTCAAGGTGCTCTTTTGATTCATCACCTCCTTGTTTCCAGAGCTGATTTTTTCCTTTGCTTTATTTACTGTGCTTAGGTTCATCACCTCTACGATAGTGTCAAGCAAACGCGATTGCTTTACTGGCTTATTGAGGTATGCATTGTAAAAATTTTCTTTGTCGAGCATCAAGTGTTCACCCACTGAGGATAGCACGATAAGTGGTAACTGCTTGTCAGTGTACTGGGCTCGTATTTTTTGAGCTAGCGATTTCCCATCCATCTCAGGCATCTGCATGTCCATAATGATAAAATCAAACTTGTGCAGATTGCTCAGAATTTCGGTCACCAGTTCTGGACTGTTGAAAGGTGTTGCCTGAATGCCCCATGCACTCAACTGCTTCACCAAAATTTTCAAGTTCGTCTTATTGTCATCCACAATAAGTGCACGCATACCGTTGAGTGCATCTATTTTTTCTTCCTGCACTATACCTGCCGTTTCGGCTACTACCGTGAATGAGAAAGTGGAACCTTGCCCAGGTTTACTTTCCATCCAAATACGTCCGCCCATCTCCTGCACCAAGTTTTTACATATTGCTAGCCCTAGTCCTGAACCACCGTACTTCTTGCTTATGGAAGAATCTACTTGGTAAAATGATTGAAAAAGATTGCCTGCCTCAGCCGGATCGATACCAATGCCTGTGTCGCGAACTGAAAATTTAATTTGTACAAAATCCGATTCGCGATTTATGAGCTCGGCCTTTACCAGAACTTCACCATTCTCAGTAAACTTTATTGCATTGTTTACTAGATTAAGTAATACTTGTCTCAATCTTCTTTCATCCATGAGAAACTCCATTGGAAGGGTAGCGTCCAAATCGCTCATCAACTCAAGCTTTTTCGCACTGCTCACTGGTTTCATGAGGTCTATAACTTGATCTACACAATCAGATAAATTGAACCTCTCTTTGTGCAACTCTAACTTTCCTGAATCCAATTTTGAATAGTCAAGTACATCGTTCACGACATCCAATAAATTTTGTGCGCTGCTGTGTACATTTCGGACATAGCCTCGTTGCTCTTCATCCAAACTTGTTGCAGCCAACAATTCAGTCATGCCTATCACGCCATTCAATGGGGTGCGAATTTCATGGCTCATGTTCGACAAAAATTCTGTTTTCGCTCCATCTGCTTTCAGAAGTTTGGCCTCCAACTCACCTACTTCCTCGTACGCCTGTTCAATGTATTTTTTTAGTGGATTGAGCACCCGCCAAGTTGCCAAAAAAAGCAAGAGAAGAGCAGTACTAACCAAAGCCCAGAAAATATACTTAATCGTGCCTGCAGTCTCTTCACTTTCTATTAAGTACTTGCCTGTAATATTATTGATTTTGCCCACATATGTTTCTATACCCGTAGTGAAGCTGGTGTATTTCGCATCATCAAAAGTTTGAGGTGATTGAAAAAATTCTTTGAGCAAATCGGAACACTGAACAAAGGACGGGGAAGCATCCTGCAACATGCTTTGGACTAAAACTGTGTTCTCAACAGAAGTGCCATAGTATTCACTGCCATTCAGCAGAGCCTTTTGCGCATTAGTCCACTGCTCTATCAGCACGTTCATTTCCCTAAGCTCAGCAGCTATGTCCTTACCAGACTTAGATTTTTCCAACAAAAAATAGAAGTCCCTGGTAATCTCAATAGCTATAGCCTTCTGTCTTGAAGTGAGTGATATTTTGGAGGTATAAGACGACTGTAGCCTTAGTGAATAGTATAGAAGCCCACACGCAAAGAGCATTACCACGGCCATGGCCATGAAATTAATGTTCAGTCTTCTTCGCAGTTTGTTTTGAACAGGCACTTTTGTCTTTTATTAATCAATCTTTCTATTGATAAGACAAAGGTATAACCGATTGGTTGACAGTAAAAACGAATAATGAAAAAGGCACGGCATCAGCTTAAGCCGCATTGTCCATCTTATGCATTTTAGGTGCACTCCATTTGGTAAGCATGGCTTTTAGTTGGTCCATATCAAATGGCTTTGGCAGAAAATCATTCATACCTGCATCTGAACATAACCTGCGGTCATCAGCATATGCATTGGCACTTATGGCCACAATTATCGGCTGATGTCCTGCTCTAAGCCTGATAGCGCGCGTTGCTTCCAAACCGTCCATTTCTGGCATTTGCATATCCATAAATATAAGATCATAGTTCTTGGCTTCATTGGCTTTAAGTACTTCTAGTCCATTGTCAGCAAAATCAGTTGCTACCTTCAAACTATCCAGCATAAAATGAAACACTTGCTTATTTATGTCATTGTCCTCAGCAACCATCACCTGCATATTTACAACAGAGGAGTCGACACTTATATTATCTATGCCTTCTGAGTCGGTATCACCTTCTCTCAAAAGTTCACACTTCAAGGTAAAGGAAAACTCCGTCCCCGATTCTTCTCTGCTTCTCACATGAATTTCACCTTGCATCATCTCCACCAATTGCTTGCTTATTGCCAGACCTAAACCAGTTCCCCCATATTTTCTACTTGTAGATGAGTCCACCTGAGAAAAGGTCTTGAACAATTTGTGCATCTTATCTTCAGGAATTCCAATTCCAGTATCCTGAACCAAAAACCTCAGCACCACTTCACGTTTGATTATACCAATATTCTGACAAACCACTTTTACGTTTCCGCTATGAGTGAATTTGATAGCATTGCCTGTCAGGTTTAAAAGAATTTGTTTCAGTCGATGCCCGTCCATCCATAACTTGTTTGGAACATCGTTTTCGATTTCCATACTCATCTTTAGACCCTTACTTTCAGCATGCGGGCGCAAAAGATCCATCACATCAAACATTACATCACTCACCGATGAGTTGTGCGCATCCAATTGCATCTTGCCACTTTCCATTTTTGAAAATTCAAGAATGTCATTGATAAGCATGAGCAAACTATCTCCGCTTCTTTTTATCGTATCAGCATACTCCATTTGTTCAAAGGTCAAATCAGCCTTTTGCAATAAGCTCGCTGTAGCTATCACACCATTTAAAGGAGTTCTTATCTCGTGACTCATAACTGCCAAAAATTGAGTCTTAGCCAATGCAGCACCCTCGGCCTTTTCCTTTTGCTCCAATATCTGCGCTTCAAATTTCTTTATGTCAGAAATATCAAGTACACGGTAGACCATGAAGTTTTTTCTGCCCCAGCTTAAAAGTGTAATGCTGATTCGCGCATGAAATTCATCCATGCTCTTCTTCACCAACAGGGATTGTGTATTCCAGAATCGTTCTTCCTTCAAAGAATTCAAACCATGACTTACATTCTCTAGCGACAATTCAGTTTTACGCAACAATTTGAAGTCGCAGTCAACAAGCTCATTTCTGCTATATCCAAATAATTCTAGGGTGCGTTCGTTCATGTCGAGAATGTTACCGTAAACATCTGTCAGCAGAATGGCCTCTTCCGTTTTTGAAACCATACCTTTCATCAGGTTCTCACTCATTTTCATATCATGCATAAATCTGCATTTTTGTCTGGCAGCCAAAAAACTCATAACGCATGCAGCCGAAATCAATCCACAATACATCAGCCTTTCAGTTATGAGTACATCAGCGCTTCCATAAACACCATTGACAGAAATGACAATCATAAAGAGAAAATACCAAAAGGTATCATGCTCATGCCTGAATGAAAAACCACAGGCTTGGATGGTAACAAAAAACGATAGGATGTAAAAGAGCTGAAAGTCATTCGATACCATTGCCCAAACTACTTGAGCTGAATAGATGTAAAAACTGGAGTATACAAGTCTCGCATATTTCCGCTGATCTACTTTCTTTCTAAAACTATTCAAATAGACTGTTATGGTAAAAAGAGTAACCAGAACCCTGTCCCAAATCAATTCATTCGAATCAGGAGCAATAGCAATAAAAAAAACACCAAAGATGACAGAGCCTGCAATGCCCATAAAAGCAAGCAGACGATGAAATTTGATGCTCCGACCAGAATTAGGATTGGAAAATATTCCGTACATAACTAAAAATTCTTCAGTGAGAAGAAGAAGTGCTACGAATATTTGCAACCGATAGTTTCAAAACGAATTGATGAAAAAACGACTGACCACGATTTTAATTTTTATTGAATTGTTTGGCAGTTCAATTATCAGCCATGCTCAAAAAGAGCAGGCGTGCTCCACATGTAGAAAGAATTCAGTTATAAGTCTTGGGGTATTAGGCACGATTGGTTCTTATTATCTGCTTGATCAACTTTGGTATGCTCAATATCCAAGAACAAGTCTTCACACATTCAACGACAACCGTGAATGGCTTCAGATGGATAAGGCAGGACATGCCGTGACGTGTTATACCATCGGAAGATTAAGCACAGATGTTTTTAGATGGACAGGACTAGAAGAAAAAAAAAGCATTTGGTTAGGTGGAAGTGTTGGATTGATTTACATGACAGGCATAGAAATACTCGATGGCACAAGTGCGCAATGGGGTTTTTCGTGGGGCGATATGATCGCAAATGCATCAGGTAGTTTTTTATTCATTGCACAAGAAAATTTTTGGCAAGAACAACGCATCACTTTAAAATTTTCTTACACACCATCATCATACGCAGATCAATTTCCTGATCAATTTGGTCACAATTTTCAACAACGCATTTTGAAAGACTACAATGCACAAACATATTGGGCATCGATCAACGTATCACAATTTATGGCTTCTGACGCGGCTTTCCCGAAGTGGTTCAATGTTGCGATTGGTTATGGCGCAACAGAAATGATGAATGCAAAAACTAACATTTACAATGTTGATAATTCAATTCATCAACGTGAATTCTATTTATCATTTGATGCAGATTTGACTCGCATTCGATGGGAGAGAAAATGGATGAGGACAACAGCGAAGATTTTAAGTTTCATCAAGCTTCCGTCACCAACACTTGAAGCGAGAGATAATGGAAGAGTGAAAATGCACTGGATGTTTTTTTAAAGTGCATGCAAACAAAAAATAAAATGCGCTCGTAAGAGCACAACTTTATAAAGAAAGAAAATGGGTGTTTTAAAAGTGATAGAAATCATGAGCTCTTCCAAAAAAAGTTGGGAAGATGCAACATCCAATGCGGTATACGAAGCATCAAAAACTCTAAGTGGTTTAGCTTCTGTATATGTGCAAGACCAAAGCGCAACTGTCGTAAAAGGCAGAGTAGACGAGTATCGCGTTACGGTCAAACTCACCTTCCATATTGCAAATAAATCAACCGTTACAAAAATGAAGACCAAGTCAAAATCAAATGCCGCCCCAAAAGGCGTGAAGAAGGCTGCTCCTAAAAAGAAAGCTGCCCCAAAGAAAAAAGCTGCTGCTAAGAAAGCTGCTCCTAAAAAAGCTGCTGCTAAGAAAGCTGCTCCTAAAAAGAAGGCTGCTGCTAAGAAAGCTGCTCCTAAAAAGAAGGCTGCTGCTAAGAAAGCTGCTCCAAAGAAGAAGTAATTCTTTTTTAGTAATGAATCTAAAAAGCCCTTCGAAGAAATTCGAGGGGCTTTTTGTTTGTTTTGATTTTATTTGTTTTTATGAAAAGAATAATTGGGTTAGCCTCCTTTGTCGTTCTGTTGGTCTGAGCGCTTTTGTATGTTCTCTGCTATGATGCACACACACCCCACGAAAGATGTTGGCGATCCTGTGAATGAGTTGACTGGCATAAAAGTCTTCTACAATGGTGGTGTAAAAAATGTAGAGGAAAGCAACGTAACCGAGGACGGATATAATGTAGGATTGAAATACCAATGTGTTGAATTTGTAAAGCGGTACTATTTGCAAAAACTCAATCACAAAGTGCCTGAAAGTTATGGCCACGCAAAAGATTTTTTCGATCCTTCGGTTGAAAATGGAAGCTTGAATACCAAAAGAAATTTGATACAATACCGGAATGGATAAGGATCGTTACCAAAGTCAAATGATCTGATAGTGTTTTCTAAAACAATCCTCAATCCTTATGGACAAGTAGCAATTGTTTCATACGCAAATGACTATGAAATAGAAATAATTCAGCAAAACCCTTGTCCTTTTTCCCCAAGTCGCGAAAAAGTAAAAATCACACAAGCCAATGGTGATTTTGTGTTGGACCACGATCGTGCTTTTGGTTTGGCTCCGAAAAGAATAACGTCCTTGACTATTTGCTCATTACCTTAATATAAATGGCTAGATGATCACTATAACCTCCCTTGTAATCCTCACCCACAAAGGTTCTGTTAGGCCGCTTGCCTTCCTTAGAGTTGAACAAGACAAGATCATTTTTGAAGTAATGTGCAGCATCGTCATTGGCGATCCATTTTCCTTTACCTGTATGAAGCGCATGGCTGGCCATAAATTGATCTAAAGGACTCCATTCGCCTTTGTAATAGTGGGAGCCTTCGCCCCGTTGCTGATCATCGCACATGTAGTTGAAGAGCTCATTTGATTTTTCAATACCGGCATTCAATGTTTGTGCTACGCTCTTGTCACTTGGATAATCATTGAAGTCACCCATCACAAGTATGTTCGCATTTTTATCCGCCTTAAGGATGTTGCCAATTTGCATTTCCAGAACATTTGCAACTGCAATACGCAAAGGCTCGGTTTCCATTTGGCCACCACCACGACTTGGCCAATGGTTCGCATAAAGGTGAATCACTTCACCGTTCACCTTAGCTCTTACATAAAGTAAATCGCGTGTGCGCTGGTCAGCAGTATCAGGCAGATTTACCGTTGTGAAGTTTGAAAATTCAATTTCTACACGAGAAGGATCGTAAAGCATAGCGACATCAATACCGCGTTCATCGGGACTGTCCTTATGAATGATCGTATAGTTGGCATTGATTATTTTTTCCTGCTTTACCAAGTCCTCCAACACCTTCTTGTTCTCCACTTCGCATAAAGCCATAAAAGCAGGCAGCTCACCCGGCAAAGAATCTATCACTTCGGCAATATGAATGAGCTTGGTCTTATAGCGCTCCTCCGTCCATTGGTACTTGCCAGATGGAGTAAAATCCTCATCCATTGTCCAACGATCGTCTTCTGTATCAAACAGGTTTTCTACATTATAGAAAGCCACAGTAAACTCACTCACTTCAGCCACCTGAGGAGTGTTGGTGTTGCCACCAGAAGTTACCTGCTCGCAAGATGCACTAAGCATAAAACCAGCAATACCAAGTAATCCAAAAAATTGTGTAGCACTTTTCATTTTCAACATGGCCGCAAGATGAAGCAACTTGCACTTAATGGGATGAACAAATCATAAAATGAATTTCAACAAAAAAATGAAACCTTAAGCAGTTCAACCCCGTTGAATGATGGAATCGAAAAAATCCACCAACATGAAAAAAGCTTTACCATTCTCCACTCTTATCTTGTCTCTCATGTTTTGCGCTGCTGCTCACGCACAGGAAACGCAAAAGACCATTTACATGGATCAAATGTTAAAGATGACCGCTAACACAAATGCTCCATTCAAACTTGAACTAAAAAAAATTGCTGGTGACACTTTTGGTGGAATCGTGTTTGACTACTTAGGAAGTGTTAAGTCGCAAGGAACCTACATCAAAGTTTCCAAATCATACTTAGAAGATGGGTACTTTACCTATTACTACCAAAATGGGCAGATAGAAAGTGAAGGCGAATTTGACAGAGGAGTGAAGGTTGGCACATGGAAACGATTTGATTCTAATGGCAAGAGAAAAACGGACAAGTACTATCCCGCGGAAAGCGCAGACAAAATTCGCGAAACCATGATGATGGAAAAAGAAGAGTAAGTTCTGCTGCGTGAGAAAGTGAGCTCAGCTACTTTTGACGCGGCCTGATGCAAAATAAAATCACTTACATAGATAAGTTCTTGCAGGCGTTGTCATTGGCAGCGCTTGTCTGTTTTTGCTCCTGCGGTAAAAAAAGTAGTCATCTGAATAATGTCTTTTGCTATAATGAAAGCAATGGTATAACATCACTCGACCCAGCATTCAGCCGCGACTTGGAAGTGATGTGGGCAACCAACCAGTTGTTCGATGGCTTGGTAGAATTAGACGATCAACTTCAACCAGTTCCTTGTATTGCAAAATCTTGGACTATTTCAGAGGATGGTTTGACGTATACATTCATCATTGAAGATGAAGTCTACTTTCATCCCAGTCCACTTTTCACAGATTCGAGTAATAGAAAAGTGGTCGCTCAGGATTTCGTATACAGCTTCACGCGATTGATTGATCAAAGAGTAGCATCGCCCGCTCAATGGATTTTTGCCAATGTCAATACTGCAAAAAATTCGGGCTTCGAGGCCATAAACGATACTACTCTTTGCATTTATCTCAAACAACCCTTCCAGCCATTTTTAGGTATGCTCACTATGCAATATTGCAATGTGGTTCCGCATGAAGTGGTTGAACATTATGGCGCAGACTTTCGGGCCCATCCTATAGGAACCGGTCCATTCAGGTTTGCTTTTTGGTATGAAAACGTTGCCCTCGTTTTTCATCGTCACAGTAAATTCTGGCAGCGCGATCAGGCTGGTGAACCACTTCCCTACTTGGATGCAGTAAAGATTGATTTTGTAAAGGACATGTCTGTTGAGTTCCAAGGTCTGCTTCAAGGTCGTTATGATTTCATGAGCGGCATTTATGCTTCATTCAAAGATGAGTTGTTGGATGCCAGTGGAAATATGAGAAGTGCATATTCCAATGAACTTAATTTTCAAAAAACGCCCTTCATCAAAACCGATTACCTCGGAATCTTTATGGATCCAGACATGGAAATCACCAAAGACTCTCCACTGATGGATGTGCGTATTAGGCAGGCCATTTCCTACGCCATCAACAAAAGGGAAATGGTAAAGTACTTGAGAAACAATACTGTATTTGCAGCTGAAAATGGGTTTGTTCCTCCTTCACTCATTGGGGTCAATGAAGACCGGAAATTCTATGAATTCAATCCTACCAAGGCGAAAGCACTGTTGGCAGAGGCCGGATTTCCTGATGGCAAAGGAATGCCGGAATTGGTGATTTCGTCTGTGGGCGATTATGCAGATTTGATTGAGTACATTCAACATGAATTAGAAAAAATTGGATTGAAAGTTCGTGTCAATATCCTGCAAGGTCCTGCATTACGCGAGCAATCGGCCAAAGGTCAACTAGCCATTTTTAGAAAATCGTGGTTGGCAGATTATGCTGATGCAGAAAATTTTCTGGCTGTATTCTATTCGAAAAACTTTTGTCCAATTGGTCCTAACTATACACACTTCATCAATGATGAATATGACAAGCTCTACGAAAAAACACGCGAAGAAAAAAATGACAGCCTCCGTGCAATCAACTATTCAAAGTGCGATAGCATATTGATGAGTGAAGCACCTGTTATTCCGCTCTACTATGACCAAGTGTCGCACTTTGTACGAAAGAACATAGATGGACTAACTACAAATCCAGTAAACATGCTGGATTTGAAATCTGTAAGAAAAAGATGAATCTGAAAATTGACATGCACACACACATCATTCCAAAACACCTACCTGACTGGTCGGGCAAGTTTGGCTATGGCAGTTTCATACATCTCGACCATCACAGACCGGGATATGCCCGCATGATGCAAGGTGATAAATTCTTTCGCGAAATTGAAGCCAATTGCTGGGACGAAGTGCTGCGCATAGAAGAGTATGAGCGATACCATACTCAAGTACAAGTGGTGTGCACCATTCCAGTCTTGTTTGGCTATTCTGCACAAGCTCAAGATGGACTAACTATTTCGAAGTATCTGAACGACCACATTGCTGATGTTGCTGCGCGCTATCCAAAAAATTATGTTGGGCTTGGAACATTACCCATGCAGGATACTGACCTTGCTATAAAAGAATTGGAACGCTGCAAAAGCATAGGGATGAAAGGAGTGCAAATAGGAAGCAACGTGAATCAGAAAAACCTAAGCGAACCCATTTTCAATCCTCTTTGGGCTGCAATAGAAGCACTGGATATGTGCGTGCTTATTCACCCATGGGAAATGATGGGTCAAGAAGAAATGAAAAAATATTGGCTACCCTGGTTAGTAGGCATGCCCGCTGAAACTGCGCGTGCAATTTGTTCTCTCATATTTGGCGGAGTGATGGAACACCATCCGAAAATTCGCTTCAACTTCTCGCACGCAGGTGGTTCATTCTTGCCCACACTTGGTCGTATCGAACATGGTTTTCACTGCAGACCCGACTTGGTTGCGATTGATAATCCTATCAATCCGCGCGACTATGTGGGCAAGTTTTGGGTGGATAGTGCCACACACGATGATGCACTTTTCAAATACATATTGGATATGCAAGGCAGCAAGCGCGTAACTCTTGGAACGGATTATCCTTTTCCGCTGGGCGATTTGGAAGTGGGAAAATTCATAGAAGACATGCAACTGGAAAAACAGGTGATAGATGATGTTTTTTGTAACTCAACGCTTGAGTGGTTGGGTATGGAGAAGCGTAGTTTTAAATAATGAAGATGAAAGCAATCATAGCACTGCTGTTTGCCAGCGCCCTTGCTCAGCACACCATGGCCCAATTCATCAGCGACAAACTGGAAAATAAAAACGGCCTCTACCTCTACAATGAAAAAATCATCACACGGCATGAGGCTTTTACGATGCTGAAAAAAAACAAAGACAGCAAAACAGCTTTTTATATCAGCAGAACAGAAAACACTGTGGGCTTGGTAAGCCTTGCCAGCTCTGTGGTTTTCCTCACCAGCTTGGCTACGGGCACGGATACTGAAAAGAAAGACTACCTCTATCCGGGCATTGGTGCTGCGATCAGCCTTGGCCTGCTGCTGGATGCATCCAACCATTTACAAAAGAGTATTCAGCAATTTAACAATGGGATACGTTCCACCTCGGAAAGGCGCATGAAAATAGATTGGCACATCGGGATCGGCTATGGTGCGGTGCGAATGCGCTTTTGAGCACAATTCCATTTCAAGTTCAAAAAAAGTAATCTCCGGTCCTGCATTGAAGCACACTTTCCGAAAAGGTCCGAGTGCTCATGAAAGTGAAACGGAAAAATCCAATCACAAAACCCTTGTGACGGTAACCGTGCCTATTCCCCAAGGTTGCTCAATGGTGACAACTTCTCCAACGGGCAATTCTAAACTCCCCAAATCTACATCGCTGAAGTCGGTGCCATTCGTTGTTATCATATCACTATCCGGGCATTGGTAGGTATCATCAGAACCTGTCCATGAAAAATTGTAGTCGTAATGAAGTAGCTCACCATCAAACCAAGCTGTAAAATTGGAAAATTCTATCAAACTTCCCTGGCCAAAAGTCATGCTCTGACAATCACAACCCCAAGAACTGTACCCAATGAAAGGGGTGAAATTGCTAACGTTACTCACCAATACCTCACCAGCCGTGACTGTAATGTCAACATCAAATCCATCCATGTATCCGCTGTTGAGCAGGCAGAACGGAGAGGTGTAATTCAAGGTGGAATAATCCTGCTGGAAATGCAGGCTGTACTGCGCTCCTAATTCCTCCACCGTCACAATGGACATAAGCGAAATGGAAGCTCCGCCACCAAAATCTATGAATGCACGGATAGCCGCTGGATTGCCTGTCATATTAACAATATGTGCAGGTGCTTGATAGGTGGCACTTGATGAACCACTTTCAGGATTTACATAGCCATCGTTAAATGTTCCACCTGGAAATGAATTGACCGACCAGGAGATAGCGTCCAGAAAAATGCTCATGGGCACAGGCGCTCCCAGTGGCTCAAACGTTATTCCTTCATCACTGCTTTCCGGGCCTGTTGGTGTATTGTAAACCACTAAAGGCAGCGCCTCATTCACTTCTATAGTAGCTTCCCATGGAGAAATAGAATAACCCTCAAGCAACGCCCAATCACTGAAATGTGTGGTAGAAATACTCACCGTTGAAGTTGGTTCGTCCAGCGTAATGTCACTCAACGAATACCAAATGTCATCAGCATGCTGGGTTGCAATGGCAAGCGCATTGGGCGCTGAGCCAAGTATGTCATCTGCGGTGTAATGAAATGTGAGCGCAACAGGTTGGCTGAATTGCAAACCCTCCGGCAAAAGTTCATATGCGAGTCCCACTCCACCCGGACAAAAATTGGTAATGGGCTGAATAGAAATTTCTGTGTCCACACTCAGTGCATTCGCAGGAAAAATTATTTGCAATCTTCCATCGTCAGAGGTGATAGAACCGCCACCCATACCGATAGTTGCAGCATTCGATCCACCCACCGGAGTTCCCTCAGCAGTAACCAAGGGTGTGAATACGGCCGGAGCAGGTGCAGGATTGTTGGTTTCGTCATCGTTGTTCTCCTTGTTGCAAGAAAGAACCAGCGTGAATAAAAACAGCGCTAACAGCAGATTTGAAATTCTGAATTTCATGGGTTGAATTTTTTGTCAAATGACTTTCAAATTCAAACAGGAGTCAATCGCATGAAAGTAAGTTTTGTGCAGCCCCGAATGGCTTCATTATCTCAACGCTCCACCACAAATTTTTTAGTGACAATGGAATCGCCTTTCATCAATTGACAGAAGTAGATGCCTACAGGAAAGTCAGCAGTCTCGAGCCCGCAGTTGGCACCAAAACAAGCAATGGAAAAAACTACCTTTCCCAGAGAATCAACAATCTTCACTTGAATATTTCCACTTGTCTGCCCGTGGGTGTTTATCAGTGCGAATTCATTCGCTGGATTTGGATAAATGGAAAATGAAAATTCTTCATTCAATTCATTCACGCCAACGCATTCATCAACATACACAGTAACTGAGTCCAATGCGCCACAGGCAGCAGAAAATGAATAAGCATAAAATATTTCATGCAAACCCACTCCTGCTTCTGCCGGATAAAAAGAGAAGCCATTGACGCCCGGCCCGCTAAAAATTCCACTTGAAGGATTTCCGACCAACGGCCAACTCACACCATTCAAGCAAACCGTATCAGGCAGGTCGTTGAGGCTTACATCAATGTCGCATTCATAACACAGCGATGATATGGTTCCTCCAAACTCGATAAGAGTTTCCGTGTTGTATGCCTCACCTCCTGATGCAAGAGAAGCGACAGGAACTGAAATCACAGGTGCTGGCGTGCTAACCACAGGCCAGGCATTTGCATCATTACAACCTGTGTTTCCAAGTGAATCTGTTTTTGTTAAGTAGATATTGAAATTGTCCGCTGAAAGCAAAATGAAACCACCATCATTGGTTTGCTGAACAGACGAATAAGAACCACCACCAATAAATTTCTTTGTCCAAAGTGTATCGCCTGCCGCATCTGTTTTTATGAGAATACTCTTGTAAGTACCATTCGGAAATGCCTGCGACCAACCGGAAAGAATGTATCCGCTATCTGTGGTAATATCTATATCCGTGGTGTAAACATGATTGACCCCACTGTAGGCTTTGGCCCATTCTGCATTTCCATCACCGTTCGTCTTTTGTAGGTAGGCTGCCATTCCGCCCGTTCCATATTTAATTCCTGCAAACACATATCCATCATCAGCAGTTTGCTTTACAGCGTTGGCAGTGTTGAGGTGAGGCGGGCCTTCGCCCACGTAACCTTTAGTCCAAAGCGAATCGCCATCGCTATTCAGCTTCAATAAGTATGCACCACCAGTGCTATGGTTTCCAGCAATTAGAAAGTCTCCATCCAAATTTTGAATCACATCATAGCCATAATCATCTCCACCGCCACCAAAAACTTTTGTCCAAACAATATCGCCAACGTCATTTGTTTTTACGACATAGACGTTGTGATTGCCTGCACCGTAACTCAGTGTTTCTCCTGAAATGATGTAGCCGCCATCGGTAGTTTGTACTACCGAAGCACCACGTTCAAAGTTGGTGCCTCCATAAGTTTTAGTCCACAATGTGTCGCCCAATGCGTCCGTCTTTAAAAGGCAAACATCTTCCTGACCAGCACCGAAACTGCTGGTGTATCCCACCACAATATATCCGCCATCATCAGTTTGCTCCACACAAAAACCATCTTCATACTGCGAGCCGCCATATGTTTTTGTCCAAAGTGTATCACCATCGGCATTGGTTTTTACGAGATACACGTCCTGAATACCTGCGCCAAGTACTTCAGCATATCCGGTGAAAACGTAGCCGCCATCATTGGTTTGCTTCACACAACGGCCAATGGTATAACCGCCACCTGCAAATGATTTTTGAAAAGTGATTTGTTGTGCGACTGAATAATGGAAACAACCAAGGAGAATGATTGCGGTGAGTAGAAGATTCTTCATGATTTAGTATTTTCTACAAATGACTTCAGAATACTATGAGGAGGCAATCGCATGAAAGTAAGTTTGTGATGCGTGTACAATGTATCTACTTGCCAAAAACCTTATTCAGCGCATCTGTTCTTGAATGCACTTGAAGCGTAGAATAAATATTTCTGATATAGGTGCGCACAGTATCCACGCCAAGAAAAAGTTGATTCGCGATTTCCTTATAGCGATAACCCTCGGCAAGCAAATCCAAAACTTCACGTTCGCGTTTGTTCAATTGTGAAAGCAAATGTGCATTCGATTTTTTAGCTGGAAAAGAACTGATAACAAGCCGGGCAATCTGCGGTGTCATAGGTGAACCACCTGCATGTATATCGCGAATAGCCGTTTCAATTTCTTTGACACTCGCACTTTTCAAAATGTATCCTGTTGCACCTGCACATAGTGCATTAAAGAGATTATCGCTGTCTTCGAAAATGGTGCAGATAAGATATTGAATGGTTGGTCGCTTTTCCTTTTGTTTTGCAATGCACTCAATGCCCGTCATTCCAGGTAGGTTGATGTCCATCATTACCACATCAATTTCCCTCATGGTTTTTAAAGCCTTTTCAAAATCTTCTGCATTGGAAAAACTATTCACGAGAAAAAAATCGGACGTTGCATTCACGATGTTTTCGAAATGCAAACGCAGGTCGTTGTCGTCTTCTACTATGGCTATTCGGATGGACATAACATTTCTTCAAAGAAAGGGTGCAAGTTGGTTATGTTGAATCGGGAGTTCAATCGCATGAAAGTAGGTTTATGAAAATGGTATGGAAACAGAAATGTTTGTTCCAGTTATTTCATCCGAAGCAATTACAAAAGTCCCCTTGACTTCTTCCGCCCGCTTCTGCATATTCTTCAATCCATTTCCCTCATGCCCCCTCTCCTTTGGAGAGGGTTGGGGTGAGGTGTGAAGCCCCATGCCATTGTCTTTCACCTTCAGGTGAACAAACCTTTCATCCACCCTTACAGAAATTTTACATTCAGAAGCACCGCTGTGTTTCACCACATTATTCAGTGCTTCCTTCACAATCATCAGCATGTTTCTTTTTATCTCGGGACTTAGTTCAATTTGTTTTTGCTCCTCATTTGTCCAGGTGATTTCCACTTGATGTTTGATGGCGGTGGAGTCAAAATACTTTCCTGCATATTGTCGGATGTAGGACAAAAGATTTCCGATTGAATCGTTTTTCGGATTCACAGTCCACACAATTTCTCCGAGGCTTTCGATTACATCGCGCGATGTCTTTTGAATTTTTTCTGACAACTGTTGAGTATCATTTTGATTTTCGATTTGTGAATTCAGCTTCGAACTCATCACCGAAATTTTGGTGAGGCCTGAACCAATTTCATCATGAATATCGCGGGCTATGCGGTTGCGCATATCCTGCACTTCCTTTTGCCGCTCCATGGCGAGTTGCAGTTTCAGCACTTTCCTTCGGGTAAGCGAGCGGATAACAAGCAAGGTGAAAATAACAGCCAATGTCAATAGCGCAATTTTGAAAACAGTCGTTTGCCACCATGCAGGATGAATGGTGATGCGCAACGTTTTTGGATTTTCATTCCACACACCATCGCTATTCGCGGATTTTATTTTCAGTGTGTAATTTCCTGGTTTCAGGTCTGTGTAGCTAGCATAACGTCTGTTTTCACAATAGTTCCAGGCCATTTCTAAACCCTCGAGCATGTAAGCGTACTTCACACCTGCAGGATTTGTAAAACACAACGCAGCAAATTCTACCGAAATAAAATTCTGTTGGTGATTCAATTCAACACGCTGCATTTCATCTACGTTTTGTGCTGCAAAAATTTCCTTGTCGAATACGTTGAACGAGGTCAACACAACGGGAAATGTGGTGCTGTCGGTTTTGAATTTCTTCGGTGAAAATGCACAATAACCATCCGACACACCGAACCAGATTTCACCATTGTCACCATTCATCAATACAACAGATGAGTGATAGGCGAACAACCCAATCTGTTCTGTAAAGATTTTTGAGGTAAATGTTTTGGTGTCGAAAAAAATGAGTCCTTCGCTTCCGGCTATCCACAGATTTTGATTGTCCGCGAAGACTGAACCGAGATTATTATCCGGAAAATTTGTAGTGGTGTTGAACCAGGTCAGTTGCCTTTCGATGGGTTTCCGAACGTCAAAAAGCGCCAGTCCGTTTGATTTGGTTGTCATCCACAGACTACCTTGCTCATCTATTATGACGTCAACCATGGATTCCATTTCCTGATACCGCTTTTCCATTTTGAAATCATAAGTACCAGCGACATCGCCATTCTTATCAATCACACAGATTCCCTCGTTCTCGAAAAATCCCCAAACGTTTTTCTTTTCATCTTCAATGATTTTGAAGCACCCGCTGAATGAAATGTGGTCGCGCCCGATAATGTCATGCGCGTATCTGCGAAAAAGTTTTTCGCCCACATCGTACTTAATAATACCGTGGCCATACGAGGCCATCCAGATATTGCCTTCCCGGTCTTCGGCAAAAGCGCGAATGCCTAATTCGCTATCGTCAATCTGCAATGCTTTTTCGGTTTCCAATTTTGTGAAGGTGGAAGTGGTTGGATTAAAAAGATAGACCCCCGTTTTCATGCAGCCTATCCAAATCATGCCCCGGCTATCGAGAAATAAACCGAACGGTTCCGATTGCATTTCATCCGCCTTTGGAATAGGAAAAGATCTTTGTGTGCCGGTCACTAGGTCGTTTACATTCAATGAGCGATTATTGTAATAATTCACTCCATAAATCTTTTTTCCTCGTTCATCAAAAATGATTTGTGAACTGCTTGCATCCCCTGGAAGTTCGCTTAAAGAAAAATTTTGCATACCCGCACTGGCAATACTCAATCCTGTGCTGGTAGAAACCCAAAGTGTATTTTCCTTGTCCACCACTACACACCGTGCATCGGTACCTGAAAGCGAATGAGGGTTCTCCACTTCGTAAGCATAAAAGAAAAATGTGTGTGTGCGTTTGTCAAAAATGCCGAGGCCTCGTTCTGTACCCACCCATAACGTGTTTTCATCACGTTCATGAATATCAAAAACAATGTTGGTGAGATTTACAGGGCCTTCGAGGTTGTATCGGTAAGCCCGGATTTCGCCCGTTTTTTTTGTTGTAACAATGCAATCCGCTTCCCCATGTTCCATACCAGACGAGTTCATCAACACTACCATCACAATAAACTGAAAGCGACAAATTGTTGAATGAATAATTGGCCTTGTCTTCTGGTTTGTACGCAAAAAATTGAAATTGAGAATCACTTTTGCTGAACGAACAAAGTCCCTCTCGCGAGGCTATCCATAAGTCTCCGTTACCATCCTCATCCAACTTGCCAAGTAAGTTTTTGCCGCCTGCCCTGTTAGCGTTATCGGGATAGAAATGGCTGAAAGAATTGTCTTCCAAATGAAATAAATTCAACCCTCCACCATAACTGCTTAACCAAAGATTTCCCTCGCGGTCGTTAAATAAAATAGCGTCTCCACCCGAATAACTTTTGTCATCAGCCGGTGCGTTCTCGAAATGGCGAAACGAGTTTGTGGCTTTATCCAACATGGATACAATTTCATCATTGCTAACCCAAATATTGCCTGCTACATCTTCATGCACATAATAAATTTCATTGCTGCTAAGGGAGGTTGAATCGCCCGGAATGTTGCGAAACACTTGAAAATGATACCCATCAAAACGATTAAGCCCATTGGTAGTCGCAATCCATGCATAGCCTTTCTGGTCACGAATTACTTGACCGCAGAGATTGCCAGACAGGCCATCCTGTGTGTTGTATTGCGTAAAGAAAATTTGCGGGTATTGCGCGTTGGAAACGAACTGTGTGCATGACATGAACACTAACAAAGTAATATGCCGTTTGATGCAACAGAATAAAATCATTTGGATGTAAAGGTGGGCAATGTGCTGCCAGATTCATATCTCCAGCACAGATCAATATTTTGCCTCACCACACAAAGCTCCCGCTATACACCGCAGCATTTCCTAACGCATCTATTACCTCCAATCTGAATTCGTGCTTGCCAGTCACAAGTCGTTCCGTATCGAAATAATAGGTAAGTCGTTGGTTTTTTGAGTCGTATTCCATGAGCGCCCATTGGCCATCTATGGTGGGTATTATTTGATCAACTCCTGAAAGGCCATCGCTAATCCGCATGCTGAATTGCGAACGACCCTTCATGTTAGCAGCAAAATCTGTGATCGCAATACTTGGCTTAATGGTATCTACCATAATGCTGAAATAGCCCAGGTAAGAGGGATTAGCGCAAAGCCATCCATTCTCAAACTTGCTGAGTTCAGGATTTATTTTTGTTTTGTCAGGGTCGTAGCGTACCACCAACGCTTTGCTTTCATAGCCGGATTTTACTCCGCTTGCGTTAAGACAAAGTGTGTATGAATTGTGCACAGGTTCGTAGTTAGAAGCAATCAGGTAGGTGGGCCCCACGGAGTTCTGTATTGTTTTAGAAGTGCTGATATTCAGGTCAAGATCTTCATACAATGTGAAGGCCTTCATCGAAATTTTCAACTCTTTGTTTTCATAGTAATTGTCCTTTTCCCAATTCCATATTGCCATTGGGAGCACCTCTGGTTTTTGCTTTCCACCTGTGACTTGCGCTTGCACATTGAACTTTAGTGTGCTGCGGTTGCCTTCGAAATCAGTCACCACATATTCGCATTTGTGCAGTTTGCCATCCTTAAAACTAACTACGCCATCATTCACTAGATTGTCATAGATATCCAGCGGATTGCCTGGTAGTCGATACGATCCATGTATGCTGCTTCTGCTTTTTTTGAAACGCTCATATATAGTATGTGCATTCATAGCGCGATTAGTGGTGAAGTCCAACCTATCCATGCGCTGCCCATACACTTGCAAGCTATCTACCCACAATTCTATGCGATAAATCCCGCAGCGGTTGCTGTTGCCGTCCAGCGCATCGCTTGTGTGTATGGCAAAGGCTATGTCGCCATACACTGTAGGAGCCTTGTTGCTTTGCAGTGTGCAGCTCCCGCTGCCTGTTTTGGTAAGAATATTTGCGGGTATTTGTGCGCCATTCACCCAAGCGCTGTCCGTCATCGGTACCACCCAAATGCCCGATACGCTTGGCTTTATTTTGTCTTTGATGTCAAAACCAAAGAGTAGAGGATTGACCACCTTTTCGGTTATCGTTTCTCTTACTTCAAAGTGAAGATGAGGACCACCACTGCCTCCGCTGTTGCCGCTCAGCGCTACCACCTCGCCCTTAGTCACTGGCAGCGCAGTGGAGTCTGGAAACAAATCGGCACTGAACGACTTCAACTTGTACTGTTGCTCCTTTACATACCTGTTAATCTTCTCCGCATATTTCTTGCAATGCCCATAAACCGTAGTGTAGCCATTGGGGTGTGTTATATATAAAGCGTAGCCGTATCCAAAGGGCGATACTTTTATTCTACTCACATATCCATCGGCCACAGCATACACCTTAAGGCCTTCCTGCTGTTGTGTTTTTATATCTAACCCCGCATGGAAGTGGTTGGTGCGCAATTCACCAAAATTGCCACTCAAGTTCAGGGGTATATCCAGCGGTGACCGGAAATAGTCCTGAGGATAATTGGTCTGAGAAATTGAAAGTTGAAAAGTGAAAAGTAAAAACAAAAGACAGCAGGACCCTGCAAAACGCTCGGAAACCTTAGCTTTCATATTAACTCTTGCGAATTGAAATTGCATGGTAGGCGAAAGTCAACAAGCGTGCCTGTGGCAGATTTAGACACTCTTTCTAAATATCAACAAACTAGGTAGGAAAAAAGAGATTTTAACTGATTGCAAGTTCATTCTACATTTGACCAAAGTTCAAACGCTTTTTTCACTCAACAGAAAAGCCATGCAACACAACGAAATACTGGCCCGGGTAGAACAGAAAATCGCCCAACTAGGTGAAGCCAAAAGAGAGTTGGAGACACAGGCCGTTCGCCTGCGAGAGGAGAATGCTTCTTTGTATCGCATCAACAAAGAGCTACTCGCGCAAGTGAACGAGTTGACCGAAAAAAGCAAAGAGCTTGAAAACACACAGGCGTTGAAGGTGGATGTGCGAGAAGATGACTTCCGAACGGACACAAGACAAAGAATAAACGCACTGGTGAATGAAATAGATGATTGTATTGCATTGCTCAACAAATAAGCTTTATACAAGATGAGTGAAACATCCATCAAGGTTCAGATTGCAGGCCGTACCTATCCGCTCACTGTGAGCATTACGGAAGAGGAGCGTATCCGCATTGCTGAAAAGGCGATAGACGAGAGCATTGAAATATTCCAAAAGAACTACGCAGTAAAAGACAAGCAAGACTTGCTAGCTATGGCCGCTTTACAAATGGCCACCAAGCAGCAACCCAAACCGGAACCGGTCATTCAAAAAGTGGTAGAACGTGTGATAGAAAAAGTAGAAGTTCCCACTGATGTTTCTGCCGAATTGCTTGCTCTGGAATCCGCTCTGGATGGTTACTTGAAGTAGTTCTCAATCTTCTTTTTCGAGATTTATTTTTCTTTGTCAAAAACCCTCTTATCGCTGAACGCAGCTAAAGAGAAAACAGTCGCTTGCTTGCTATTTTTTTTCGCGGTGAAAAAAGAAAACGAATCACCCGAGAAGAAAAGCAAAACGACAACAACATTTTTTTTAATTACATAAAAACAAAACAGCAATGGGACAAATGACTTATGTTCTCATAGCAGCACTGGGTGGAGTGGTAGTTGGTGGCTTTGTCACCTACTTCATTTTCAACAATGTGCTGAAGGGGAAAAAAGAGAGCATGCTTGCGGAAGCAGCCAAAGAAGGAGAAACGATGAAGGAGAAAAAAATACTTCAGGCCAAAGAGAAATTTTTGGAAATGAAGGCTCAACATGAAAACGAAACACGCGACAAAACCAAGCGAATACAGCAAACGGAAGACAAGCTGAAGAGCCGTGAACGAGAACTCGCGCAACAAATTGAAAACAGCAAACGCAAGGAAAAAGACTTAGACGGGCACAAAGACAACCTGAATAAACAACTAGAAACCAATCAGCGCAAGGCGGCAGAGCTAGATAAAAACAATCAAAAAGCTATAACGCTATTGCAAGAAATGGCTGGCATGAGCGCTGAAACTGCAAAAACCCAGTTGATGGAGCAGTTAAAAGAAGAAGCGCGCAATACAGCCGCTTCTCAGATTCAGGGCATAGTGGACGAAGCAAAACTGAAGGCCAACCAAGAGGCTAAGAAAATTGTTATACAAAGCATACAACGCACAGCGGTAGAGCATGCGGTAGAGAACAGCGTGTCCGTTTTCAACATTGAGAATGATGAGATAAAGGGACGCATCATTGGCCGCGAGGGACGCAACATTCGCGCGCTGGAAGCAGCCACAGGTGTTGAGATAATTGTGGATGACACGCCAGAAGCCATTGTACTTTCTTGTTTCGATCCGGTACGCAGAGAGATTGCCCGCTTGTCACTTCACCAACTCGTTACTGATGGCCGCATACATCCTGCGCGCATCGAAGAAGTGGTGGCTAAGGTGACCAAAAACATCAGCGATGAAATAACCGAAATAGGTAAGCGCACCTGCATAGAAATGGGCATACACGGCATGCACAGCGAACTCGTTCGCATGGTAGGTCGAATGAAGTATCGCTCGTCTTATGGTCAGAATTTGCTGCAACACTCACGCGAGGTGGCCAACTTGTGCTCGACCATGGCAGCAGAATTAGGTCTCAATCCGAAGGCGGCTAAACGTGCAGGATTGCTGCACGACATAGGCAAAGTGCCCGATGATGAAAGCGAATTACCTCACGCTCTGGCAGGCATGAAACTAGCAGAGAAGTACGGTGAAAAACCAGATATCTGCAATGCCATTGGCGCACACCACGATGAAATAGAGATGACCACTTTGCTGTCGCCTATCATTCAAATATGTGACTCGATAAGTGGCGCACGACCAGGTGCCAGACGAGAAGTGGTGGAAGCATATGCCCAACGCTTGCGCGATTTGGAGAACATGGCATTGGAAAATCAAGGAGTTTCAAAGGCATTTGCCATACAAGCCGGAAGGGAGCTGCGGGTGATAGTCGAAGCCGACCGAGTAACCGATGACCAAGCGGATGCACTTGCCATAAGCTTAGCCAGCAAGATAGAAACTGAAATGACTTATCCGGGACAAGTAAGGGTAACGGTGATCAGAGAGAAGAGAGCAGTTGGAATAGCTCGTTGATTTAAGATTCTGAATTTACTTTTTCAAGATAAAACCACCCGCACTGGGTGGTTTTTATTTTACTCCAATTCAGTTTTAGGTAATTCTATAGATTCCTCCGGCCAATCAATGCCTTTCACTATTTCCATCATTGCTCCTTCCTTTAGACTATACGCAGAGTGATATAATTTTTCGAATGGGGCTAGCGTCAACACGTAGTTTACAAGAAAACTGGCAAGTGGCATGTATTCAGCTCGAATGGTAGGAATGACGGAATGATTCAATCGCTGTTCGAACGTGCTTCCCATAAGCCATGCATGAATTCCGGGAAAAGTGTGCAAGGGTATTTCATTGCTCAACCCTCGCTCCTGAATTTGCTGCTTTGCACCCTCCACATAAAGGTCAAATAGGGTATCAAACGAACCACTACTGCCCACCAACCATTGCACCTTGTGCACCTCCAGCGCATCCTTCAGTGGTTTCAATTGAGCCGCCAACATTTCATTGAGTGTTTGTACTTCCTCATTTTTCATCCTGTCAGAGGGTTTCACTAATTCATGCAAGCGACTCACACCCAACAAAAAACTTTTCTTCCATAAGATGCCTGATTGATCTGCTATAATGAACTCGGTGCTTCCTCCACCAATATCCATAATCAGCGAGGGTCTCTCACCAAATTGGATGGTTTGAGTTATGCCCGAATAAATAAGTTCTGCTTCTCGGTCGCCATCTATCACGTCAATTTGGATATCGAATTTTGCACTAGCCCTTTTTGCAAATTCAGCTCCATTATCCGCCTCACGTATGGCAGAGGTTGCAAAAGCAAACACTTTGTTGCATGAAAAATTCAGAATGTTTTGCTGATGGCAATAAAAGGCATCCATACCACGATAAAACCGAGAAGGTATAATATGTCGCTGCTGAAAGCCACCCGCGCCAAGCTTTACAGCCAATTTGTTCTGAAAGATCGCATTCCAGCCATTCCTATCCGCATCTGCTACAAGCAAATTAAAAGTATTGGTACCGCAGTCAATGATGGCAATTCGCATGTTTAAATTCTTTTTTGGATTCGATACGGATAAAGCGCAAAGAACGAAGGTCTTCACATGAATGATGCAGCCATTTTCACTCAACTCTGAAATAGCCGCATTCAATAGGTATGTCGCATATCCTTATCCCAAATACTCTTCACGAGTTTTCCGACTTTTATGCGCACTCTTGCAATAGCGACCGGTGCGCTGTAAACGGATCTTACTTCCTCGGGCGTTCTTCGCATATACCTATAACCAACCCCTGCACCAACGCTACACCACCATGTTATGTGGTAATAGCCTGTGGTGGAAAGTTCAATCGGCCTCACCCTTTTCTCCTCATAATTTATCCATTGTTCACTGCTGGAGAAACGATAGGATCCCTTTATGGCGCCAGCGCCAATATGCGCAGTAGCTGACCATTCCCATTTAGGATTAAAAAACAGAACGCGCTCGTAAAACAAAGAAGCATAGGACATATTAAGATTGGCCTCAGTAATAGCGGAGTCCACTTCCATCAATGATTTCACTACAACCCCGCTTCCCAGACCGTAAAGACCAAAGCCAAAGCGGTGCACTCTTCGGTATTCCATGCCTAGACGAATACCTCCAAGACTAACTTGTGTATTACTCACCAAGGTCTTTCGTGCATCAAGAACGAAATCAAATTTCCATTTCTTAAATTTTGAATCTAGTGGTTTTTGGCCGGTTACAATCCAAACTGTATCTGCATAGTTCTTATCTCTCAACAGAAGTGTGCGATTGCCTTCTTGAGTCATTTGAGGATGACCACAGATAAAGCAAACACAAAAAATGAGACTAGAGAGGATAATTTTCAAAGTGAACAAATGTAGATGGCGACAAAAGAGCACTTAGAACAAGCGCCACATCATTTAGTTTAAGAATTTTTCTCACAAATGCATTTTCACAATACGAATTGAATCTCTTTGATACCGCAACTAAGACTTACGCCTTTGTCAGTGTAAAGTCGCAATCTGCCCTCCTCGTCCACTCCAGTAATCATGGCATCCAGTTCATTTCCATTAAAGATAAAACGACTAACCTGACCAAGCCGGAATAGATTTTCACGATAAAGACGCGCTATATCAGTGAACTGCCCACTTTGTAGCTTCAGTAAGTACTTTTCTAAATAAGTCAGCAAGCCCTTCAAACAATCATCCACATCGCCACTCTTGCGAGCCAACAGTTTTAGGCTTGTTGCTCTTGATGTTTCAAAGGAAGTTTGATTGACATTTAATCCAATGCCAATCACTGCGCTTTGCATTCTTTGGTCGCTCCAAACAGCTTCCATCAGGATACCCGCAATTTTTTTGTTTTTGACCATAATGTCATTCGGCCATTTAATGTAAACATCCTGTTCAGTATGCTCCTCCACCAACTCACGCAAGGCCAAAGCAACCACCTTGATAAGGTAAAAATGGTTGGAGGAGTTGAGATAACTAGGGTAAAGCACTATGCTACACAAAAGGTTTTCACCTAATGCACTCTCCCACACGGAACCGCGCTGACCTTTGCCACTTAATTGCTCCTGTGCCGTTATGACAGTTCCCTCAGGCGGACTTGACAGGCGAACAAGATTGGCAGCGTAGTTGTTCGTTGAGTCGACAGACTCTAAACGAATAATAGCACGGTCTCGAAACAACATGGCGCAAAAGAAAGAAGAGAGTGGCAGAGATGCTATCGTAACTTTAATTTCTGTTGCTCTAATCAATCAAAAACATAGATGGCACAATGGCAACTATGGCAGTTACATTTGCCCAAATGACCTGAAAATATTAATGGCAAAAAAGAAAGAAGAGAAAAACTACAATCAAATTTTGGCTGAGACCATTGCCTCTGGTATGCAAGAGTTAAAAGCGAACGATATAGTGGTTTTGGATATGAGATTAATTGAGAACGCTATGGCGGACTTTCTGGTAATATGCCACGGTGGCAGCAATACTCAGGTGGAGGCAATAGCCCGCTCGATTGAAAAGGAAACCAAAGAAAAACTAAATGACACTCCTTGGCACATAGAGGGTATGCGCAACTCCAAGTGGATATTGCTTGACTATGTGAATGTAGTGGCTCATGTATTTGATAATGAATCAAGAGGTTTTTATGATTTGGAAGGCTTGTGGGCAGATGCGCAACTACTGAAGATTGCATCATAGCCTTCGAGATTTGATAAAGAAAAAAAGCTTGGGTAACTTGATTACCTACCTATAAAAAAGAGATAAAAGAGAACAAAATATATTATGGCAGAAGAACAGCAGCAAAAACCAAAGGAACAGAAAAAACCCAGTCAGCCTCAAACTCCTAACCCATTAGGAAATAAACCTGATGATAAAAAGTCAATGAACTTTTACTGGATCTATGCGCTCATAGCAATGGGCCTTATAGGCATGATGATATTCAATAGCAGTGGAGATGGAACCGAAATTGGTTACCAAAAATTCAAGGCTTATGCAGAAAAAGGATACATCAAAAAATTAGAATACAACCATGCGCAGGCTCGTGTTTATCTCGACTCGCTTGGTCGTGAGAATTTGAAACAGGACATCGCCAACAAATCGCCTATGAGCGGTTTAAGTAGTTCTTCGGAATTCTGGTTTACACCGCCCATCAATGACAACATAGGGGCTGAATTGGAAAACCTAGGTGTGCAATATGGTTTCGATGTAAAACACAAACCTGTCAATGAGTTTGGACAAAATCTATTGTTCTGGATAGTAGGCTTTGGCCTCATCATACTCGTATGGGTCATCCTGATGCGCAGACTAGGTGGCTCAGGTGGACCGGGTGGACAGATTTTCAATATTGGAAAATCAAAGGCAACACTCTATGACAAGGGCAAAAATGTAGTCACAACTTTTAATGATGTTGCAGGTCTAGAGGGCGCAAAACAAGAAGTTCAAGAAATTGTAGACTTCCTAAAACAACCAAAAAAATACACAGAGTTAGGCGCAAAAATTCCAAAAGGAGCTTTGCTTGTAGGCCCTCCTGGTACAGGAAAAACATTGCTAGCGAAAGCTGTTGCAGGCGAGGCGCAAGTTCCCTTCTTCTCACTTAGCGGATCTGACTTCGTTGAAATGTTTGTAGGTGTTGGTGCAAGCCGTGTGCGCGACCTTTTCCGCCAGGCAAAGGAAAAAGCACCTGCTATTATCTTCATTGACGAAATAGATGCCATTGGACGCGCTCGCAGCAAAAGCATCAACTTTGGTAGTAACGATGAGCGTGAGAATACACTGAATCAATTGTTGACCGAGATGGATGGTTTTGCTACCAACAGTGGCATCATCATACTTGCAGCCACCAACCGTGCAGATATATTGGACAAAGCTCTGCTACGTGCAGGTCGTTTTGACCGTCAGATATATGTTGACATGCCTGATGTGAAAGAGCGTGTGCAAATCTTCTATGTGCATTTGAAAAATGTGAAAACAGACAATACACTGGATGTAGATTTTCTTGCAAGACAAACACCCGGCTTCAGTGGTGCCGACATAGCCAACATCTGCAATGAAGCAGCACTTATTGCGGCCCGCAAAGGTGGATTGACCGTTGGAAAACAAGATTTTCTGGATGCTGTAGACCGCATTGTTGGTGGTCTTGAGAAGAAAAATAAAATCATTACGCAAGAAGAAAAATCAACCATTGCCTATCATGAAAGTGGGCACGCTATTATCAGTTGGTTGTTGGAACATGCCTCACCCCTGGTGAAGGTGACCATTGTGCCACGAGGACGTTCCTTGGGCGCTGCCTGGTACTTGCCTGAAGAGAGACAGATAACTACCACCGAGCAGATGATGGACGAAATGTGTGCTGCGCTTGGCGGACGTGCCGCAGAAGAAGTCGCCTTCGGAAAAATATCGACCGGTGCTCTAAGCGATCTGGAGAAGGTTACCAAGCAAGCTTACGCCATGGTTTCCGTTTATGGTCTGAATAAGAAGATAGGTAACCGCAGTTATTATGATAGCAGCGGTGAGTCTCAATTCACCAAGCCATACAGCGAAGAAACCGCTCGAGTGATAGATGAGGAAGTGAGCAAGTTGATAGAACGTGCATATGAAAAAGCAAAAGACTTGCTTTCTCACAACAAAGAAAAGTTGGATGCTCTCGCCAAAAAATTGCTTGACAAAGAAGTTATTTTTAAAGATGACTTGCTGGAAGTGCTTGGCGCCCGAACTTGGGCAGAACGCGAGCAAGTAGATTTAACACCTATAGCAGTTATAGCTCCAACACAAAATTAAATTCAATTTTATGAGACTAAAGGCAAGTGCAGCGATGTGCTTGCCTTTTTTTATTGATCTAATGAAGCAGTGAAGTCAAGAAAAAAATAAATGCAATAAAAAAAGTTGATAGCGCCACCTTTTTCAATTCCGGATCTAACGATGCCGGCTCCTTGCATTTTATAACCGTTGCAACATTTTTAAAAAGCAGGATAAACGGCAAAAAACACAGCCACTGCCAGATGGTTCGGAAATAAAATGGAACATTGCAATTGAACAACCCAAAGAACAGAAGTGACAAAAATGCAAGTGCTATTAGAGCTGAATGATACACTTTTGCTTGTTCAAATCCGAGCTTTACTACCAGTGTTATTTTGTTTGATGCCGCATCATTCACATGGTCGCGCAGGTTGTTTAAGTTAAGCACAGCACAACTAAGTAAGCCCACCGCAGCAGCAGGAAGAACAACCCAACTGTTCCATTGATGTGCGAACAAAAAATAGGTGCCACACACTCCAACTAGACCAAAGAAAAGAAACACGAACACATCACCAAGGCCTCGATAGCCATAAGGATTTTTCCCCATGGTGTATTTGAAGGCGGCAGCTATTGCAAGAACACCAATAGCCAAAAAACCAAGAGCTTGATAAAAAAAACCTGCACTGGCAAGTGCAACCCAAAGCAGAGACAAACCGCTAAAAAATGCAAGCGATGCACATAAAATAAGCGCTCGAAACATTTTTGATTTTGTAATAGCACCACTTTGCAAAGCACGCTCTGGTCCCACTCTATCGGCATTGTCCACACCGCTGGTGTAATCGCCATAATCGTTGGCAAGGTTGGAAAGTATCTGCAATAAAAAAGTGGTGATGAGTGACAGCGAAAAAATCAACCAAGGATTTTTCGCCTCATTCCAACCAAGCGCGCTGCCCATTAATGTGCACGAAGCTGCCAGGGGAAGCGTGCGCAGGCGCATTGCAGAGAGCCATTTTTTCATAGAACAGACGTGAGATATGAGACGTTAGACTTAAGACAAAAACTCAAAGACATAGTCACAACACTGCTTACTGCCAACTGAAAACTGCCTACTCGCATCACGGGAATTTCGGGAAT
Organism: Flavobacteriales bacterium; assembly: GCA_031414655.1. GTDB lineage: Bacteria > Bacteroidota > Bacteroidia > Flavobacteriales_D > Sanyastnellaceae > JANNVZ01. The sequence goes on along the minus strand of JANNVZ010000013.1, from coordinate 124,083 downwards.
TTCTGAAAGTCAGGTTCGCGTTTTTCAAGGAACGCCCTTTTGCCTTCCTGCGCTTCTTCAGTAAGGTAATAGAGCAACGTGGCATCGCCCGCAAACTCCATCAAGCCGCGCTGTCCATCCAGTTCAGCATTCAGGCCACGCTTAATCATTCTTATAGCCAGCGGACTTCTTTTCATGATGGTTTTACACCACTGCACTGTGGTGTCTTCCAATTCAGCCAATGGAACTACTTTGTTCACCATGCCCATTTTTTCTGCCTCCTCCGCTGTGTATTGTTCGCACAAAAACCAAATCTCGCGCGCCTTCTTCTGACCAACATGGCTTGCCAAAAAATTAGAACCAAAGCCAGCATCAAAGCTGCCCACCTTCGGGCCTGTTTGACCAAAGCGCGCGTTATCAGAAGCTATGGTCAAGTCGCACACCACATGCAATACGTGGCCACCACCAATGGCATATCCATTTACCATAGCTATAACAGGTTTTGGTAGTTCTCGAATGCGCTTGTGCAAGTCGAGAACATTCAAGCGCGGCACACCATCTTCACCAATGTAGCCGCCAACGCCTTTCACGTTTTGGTCGCCACCGCTGCAAAAAGCTTTTTCGCCAACACCTGTAAAAACCACCACCGCAACATCTTGCCTTTCACGCGCAATGTCCATAGCGTCTATCATCTGCTGGTTCGTCTCCGGACGAAAAGCATTGTAGACCTGTGGCCGGTTGATTGAAATTTTAGCGATGCCTTCGAAGTATTCAAACTTGATGTCGCTGTATTCTTTTATCGATTGCCAGTTTCTAGCCACTTGTTGATTTGTTGAATTATTGATTTGATGATTTTGATGACCAATTTTCGAATTCATATTTCCCTTTTAACTCCCTTATTCACCACTTTCCCACTTCTTTAAAATAGTCCCTCAATACAGCATCGTTCTCTGTTCTTGGTGTCATCACTTCTAGAATGCTGCAATGTTCGTTTGCAAAGAGCCATAACAAGCCTTCTTGCAAACTCATTTCATCCGTAGCGCAGAAGTAAGGTAAATCATACATCACAGCAAGTTTGTCTGCTTTGCGTTCGTGTTTGGTTTCAAAAAAATCTTCCAGCGCTTCAGTTGTTCGAGGGCCTTCAATTATTCTGAAAATTCCTCCGCCCCCATTGTTGACCACAATTACCTTCAAATTTTTAGAAACATAATTGTTCCAAAAGGCATTGCTGTCATAGAAAAAACCAAGGTCCCCACTTATCAGTGTCGTTGGCTTCTGTGTGATATACGCGGCCCCAATAGCTGTGCTCGTGCATCCATCAATGCCCGCCACACCACGATTGCCGAAGTGATGTACGTCTTTTCTTGCATCGAACAACAATACATAACGCACAACACTGCTGTTGCCCATTTGCAAGTTCTGACCCGATGGAATGCTGCTATAGATTTTATCAAACACACTCAAATCGCTCCATACCGTTGACTTCAAAAAGAGTTTCGCGCGATTCCTTGTTTCTTCATTCCACTTCAAAAGGGTCTTGGAATAATCGCTTGAATGGTTTGAATCTGGAACTACAGATTCAAAAAAGAGGCACGGTTCAAGCGCAATTATTTTGGTCAGGTGCTTCAGAGTATCCAATCCTTCGCCCGAAACATCAATGTGCCAATGCTCGCATTCTCCTTTGCGCAAATACTCTTTTATCTTTCTACTGATGATGTTGTGACCAAAGGTGATGAGCACGTCCGGGACAACGAAATTTTTCTGTGCATCATCAAATTTCAAAATCAAGCGGTCGATGGTGGTGATGAAATTTTCATCAGCCATATTGCTGTGCGCTTCAGTCATTACAACCACCTGGCAAAAGTTTGACCAATGGCGCAAAGCCTTGCACAACGCTTCATCTGGCAATGATTGCCCAGCGAGTATCAGTACTTTTTTGGAAGATGAAAGTTGATTCTTCAATTGCTGAATCATTTGCGCTGGAAGAGCTGTTGGCGTTTTCACTCGCTCTACCACTTTCACTTTATTCTCGGCCTTTTCTGCGGTGCCATACAAACTTTCGCGCAACGGAAAATTGATATGCACAGGCCCTGCAACTCCATCAGTGCACTTTTCAATAGCTTCATCCATGATGCGTACGTTGTGCCAAGCACTGTCGGTGTGCGCAGTTTCTTCCATTACTTCATAAGATGCCTTCACAAAATTTTGATAAACATCGCGCTGACGAATGCTCTGCCCCTCGCCTTGGTCTATCCATTCCACAGGCCTATCGGCAGTAATTACCAAAAGCGGAACACGTTGATAAAATGCTTCTGCAATTGCTGGCGAAAAATTCAAAGTTGCGGTTCCACTTGTGCAAATAATGGCAACAGGTTTTTGAAGTTGTTGCGCCATACCAAGCGCAAAAAATGCAGCACTTCGTTCATCAATGATGTTGTACGATTTGATGACCTCATGTTTGTGAAGGCTGATAGAGAAAGGCGCATTGCGCGAGCCTGGACAAACAACAGCGTGGTGCACGCCTTTCTCTTCCATGAGAGAAAACAGGGCTTGAACGGGGCGTTTGTCGGAAATCATAAGTGGGCCGAAGCTAAAGGCAATGAATCAATTTGAAAATGTGAGAATTTGAAAATTGGCTTAGATCAATCATTTATGTTTGACTCGTCAAATTTTAAAATTGAAGTAATCCTGGATAAAGCTCCATTTCTCACATCCTCAAATTTTTAAACCACTCACTTAAATGAAAGTTCTCATCCTTGGAGCCAATGGCCGTACAGGTTTTCAAACATTGAAGCGCGCGCTTGAAAAAGGGCACAAAGTGACGGCCTTTGTCAGACACACTGAATCCATTTCGCTGCTGCACCCGAACTTGAAAGTGATTAAAGGCGATGCCCTTTCGCAGGAAAGCGTGAGTAAGGCTATGAAAGGAAATGAGGCGGTGATAGCCTGCTTAAGCTCAGATGAAATCTCGCATCGACAGGTTTTCATCAACCACATCATCAACGCCATGCGCGAACACAAAGCCAAACGCGTGATTGCGATTGGCGGCATAGGCGCATTGCAAGCCAGCGAGCATTTGAAGGTGTATGAGACGGTAACGTTTCCTAAAGAATATTTCGAATTGACGCAAGCACACATACGAGTGCTTGATGCGCTGCTTACTTCAAGGCTTGAGTTCACTTTTGTATGTCCACCTATGATAAAAGATGGAGAACGAAGTGGTGTCTACAAAACACAAGAAAGTTATCCTACACAAGGCTGGAGCATTACAACAGGCGACCTAGCAGACTTTATGGTTACTGAGTTGACTGAAAAGAAGTACATCGGACAAAAGGTAGGAATTTCTAATTCATAAGACTCTAATCACTCAATGAATATTCACTCAATAGATACTGGTTACTTCAAACTGGACGGAGGTGCCATGTTTGGTGTTGTTCCAAAAAGCATTTGGCAAAAGACCAATGTGCCTGATGAGCAAAATCTTTGCACGTGGGCCATGCGACTGCTGTTGGTAGAAGATGGCCCGCGACTTACGCTTATTGATGCAGGAATTGGCAACAAACAAAGTGAAAAATTCTTCAGCCATTACTACTTACATGGCGATGCGACATTGGACAAATCGCTTGCTGCCAAAGGCTTTCATAGAGATGATATTACTGATGTATTTCTAACTCACTTGCACTTTGACCACTGTGGGGGTGCCATTGAATTTGATGCGTCAAAAGAACAATTCAGACCTGCTTTTAAAAATGCTACCTACTGGAGCAACAACAGACATTGGCAATGGGCCACCAAACCCAACAATCGCGAAAAGGCAAGTTTTCTCTCGGAAAACATATTGCCAATTCAGGAAAGTGGTCAGTTGAAATTCATTGAACGAACCGAGGACTTCTCCTCCACTCCGCTTGGTTTTGATGTGTTGTTTGTGGATGGGCATACTGACAGCATGATGATTCCGCACATTCCTTACAAAGGGAAAACGATTTGTTACATGGCAGACTTACTTCCAAGTACTGGACACATCCCTCTGGCATATGTAATGGGATACGACACGCGCCCATTGATCACGCTTGAAGAAAAAGGAAAATTTCTTCAACGCGCTGCAGATGGCGCATTCGTGCTAATGCTTGAGCACGACAGTTTAAATGAATGTTGCACAGTGCAGAATACCGAGAAGGGAATAAGACTCGATAAGACCTTTAGCCTAATTGAAATCTGAGTTGACTACAGGTCATCTTTGATCTGTGTAAGATTTGAATCAAGCGTATCTATAGTGAGAGCGGTGCCCGCTGCGGGCAATCTATTCAGAATGTAATAAAGTACACCCCAAAGAGCGAGGCCACCGCCCAAGCCCAGTATTAGCTCAATACCAAAAGTGAAATCGCCTTCTGTCATTCCAAAAAACAAAACCCCCAAAAGGCCAACAATGGCACCACCAGCATAATAGGCCACTATAGCGGCCAAACCCCATAACCATTTGTTACGCTCCTTTTCTTCAGCCATTTTATACAGCGAACGAGCAAGAAAGAATAGCAATAACAATCCTAGCATAATTGTTTTTTCTAATTCGGATTTACCCTCTGTTCCTTCAATCGTTTGGGCGGGGTATAGTTCGGATTGAGTGGTGTCTGTGGATCGTAACCAAACAATCGATTGTCTTTGATGATAGTGTCTACATAAGTAGGCACCAACTCCTCCCAACCCTCATAGCCATGCTTTATCATATCCAGCACATCCTTACTGTATATATCTAGTACTTCGGGGTTATATTCTTCTATGTCTACTAACCGTTTGTTGTAAAGCAGATAGTCATAAAGCGGTTTCAAGCGCGGATGTATTGGGCAATTTTTTGCAGTCAGCAATTCCCCAGACTCCGCGTCTTTAAATGGGTAGAGATAAATTTTCAAATCGCGGCTGAAGAGCACTCCGAAGGCTTCCAAAATTCCACCGTTCAAATCGCGGTAATATTTCTCGTTGAATAATTCGAGCAGCATGTTGGTACCCATGATGATGCCCATACGCTTAGTCGAATACTTTGCGAAGAACTCCACTAACTTGAAATACTTGGAGTAATTGCTAACCATAACCGTCTGGCCTAACGAGCACAATATGTCCGCACGATCTAAAAAGTCCTGCTCATCAATATCGCCTTCAGCCCTCAAGTTGTTCAACGTGATTTCAAAAAGCACCTGAATGTTTTCACTTTCTACTCGGTATTCTTTTTCAAAAATCTTGAAGCCCTTCATGATCATGTCAATGTTCACTTTGGTAACAGGGCGAAAGCTCCCACGAAGGGCAATGATGTTTTTCTTGTAAAGAATATCTGCAGCCTGTAAATTCCTTCCATCGGGAGAGAAGATAACTGCGTCCGTCATTCCATTTTTTACCAATTGCAATGACAATAGGCGATTGTCCACATTGGCAAAATCAGGCCCGGTCATTTGAATCATATCTATCTCAATCTGGTCGCGCTGCAGATTGTCATAAAGGGAAAGCAGAAATTCCTTGGGCTTGTTGTAGAAAAAATAGCAGCCATAAAGAAGATTGACACCCAAAAGGCCAACACTGGCTTGTTGCAGCAACCCATCTTGCTCGTGCAGCCTGACGTGGAGAATAACAACATTGGCTTCTTTATTCGGATCGGTTTGAAACTTTACACCCATCCACCCATGGCCTTGTATTGTTTTCTGGTAGTTGATGCTGGCTACTGTATCTGCAAACGAAAAGAACTTTTTAGTAGGATGATCCTTGCGCTTCAGTCGTTCTTCCATTAGTCCATACTCATGGTTGAGCATATTCTGCAAACGGGGCTTGCACACATAACGACCCTTTTGCTCTTTGCCATAGATAGCATCGCTGAAGTCTTTGTCGTAGGCACTCATCGCTTTTGCAATGGTGCCACTGGCGCCACCAGCGCGAAAAAAATGACGCACCACTTCCTGCCCAGCACCTATCTCAGCAAAAGTGCCATAGATGTCCGCATTGAGGTTCACCCGCAATGCCTTCTGACTAGCTGAAAGAACAACTCTTTCTATATCCAATTGATTTTTATTTTGATGATTGATAGGCCTGACAAAAGTATGTGAAGTGTTGATGAGGACAGCCGTCAGTTGCTAAGATGATACGGTTGGCAAATGTCAAGAATTCCTTATGCAAACGATACCTTCTGTTTCGATTTGGCTAAGTATCATTTGTAGGAATACTTTGGCCGCTCGCTCTAATGATGACTATCACCTTCCTCGGCACCGGTACTTCGCAAGGCATACCGGTTATTGCATGCACTTGTAGCATTTGCACCTCAGCAGATGTTAGGGATAATAGAACAAGGACAAGTGTGATGATAAATGTGGATGGAAAGAATGTGGTGATAGACTCTGGCCCCGACTTCCGACAGCAAATGCTGAGGGAGAAAGTGAAACATCTTGCAGGAATCGTTTTTACTCATGAGCACAAAGACCACATAGCTGGGCTGGATGAGGTGCGTGCTTTCAACTACTTCAATCAATGGAGGGCGCAGGTGTATTGCACCAAAGAAGTGGAAGCTGCTTTGCGAAGAGAGTTTGCCTATGCATTCTCTAACTCCAACTACCCAGGCATTCCGGTCATTGACCTGAACATCATTGACGAAACCGCTTTTGACGTAAGCGGTATTTCATTTTTGCCAGTAGCGGTAATGCACATGAGCATGAAAGTATTCGGCTACCGTATTGGCGATTTCACCTACATCACTGACGCTAACTACATAAGCGAGCAGGAGAAAGAAAAAATAAGAGGCAGCCGAGTGCTGGTGCTGAATGCGCTCAGAAGGGAAGAACATCCCTCCCACTTCAACTTGGAACAAGCCATTGCACTTGCGGATGAGATGAAAGCTGAGACTACCTACTTCACACACATCAGTCATCAACTCGGTTTGCATGCTGAAATTGAAAAAGAACTTCCCGCTGGTATGCACTTGGCCTACGATGGACTAAAATTTGAACTTTGATGAGCCGCATTCTATTCTGGTTAGTAATAAAACCACTGAGCCTTCTTCCCTATTGGATCCTTTATGGCGTTTCCGATTTCCTTTTTCTGGTGCTTTATTACTTAGTGGGCTATCGCAAAAAAGTAGTGCATCAAAACCTTGCGCTGTGCTTTCCTGAGAAGGACGAAAAAGAAATAAAGCGGATTGAAAAGAAGTTTTATCACCACTTCTGTGACCTGGTAATTGAAAGTTTGAAAAATTTTTCTATTACCCAAGAAGAAGCTTCGAAACGCATGAAGCATTTCAACACGGAAATATTCAAACACTACGCTGACAAAAACCAGAGTGTGATAATAGCTGGCGGACACTATTGCAATTGGGAACTTTGGGCAGTAACGGTGGCTGATGTAGTGCCACACAAAGTAGTGGGCATTTACAAAAGGCTTAGCAACAAATTCTTTGATGGAAAAATGCAGAGTAGCCGCGGCCGGTTTGGTTTGAGTTTGGTATCCACCAAAGAAACTGGTGACTATTTTAGGCAGAATGAGCTGGAAATGAATGCTATAGTCTTCGCCATAGACCAGTCGCCCAGCAATCCGAAGAAGTGCCTCTGGATAACCTTCATGGGCCGCGAGACGGCTGCACTTTTCGGTACAGAGAAATACGCAGTGCAATACAACCGGCACATCATTTTTTGCCACCTTAGGAAGGTAAAACGCGGGTATTATGAAGCACACTACAAACTGGTATGCGAAAAACCTGCGGAAACTGACCCTGGCTTCATCACCCAGATGCTGCACGATGAACTGGAGCCGGACATACTGACTGCCCCTGAATACTGGCTCTGGAGCCACAAAAGATGGAAGCACAAACGCCCTGCAGGCGAGTAAAAAAGCAGTCTTTGGCACTTTTCCGAAGAAAATTTTTGCCGCTGTGCTTTTTCAACCCCGAACCAAGTGTATAATTGCACCCCCAAATTTTTTGGGAGATTTCAATAAACTCTTCGTGTCATGAACCGCATTAAAGAATTAGAAAAGAAGCTGACTCCGCTGACAGAACGCCCTGCCTTTGCTGCAGGAGATACGATAACTGTGAGCTATAAAATTGTAGAAGGAACCAAAGAGCGTATCCAGGAATTCACCGGTGTTGTTATACAGCGCAGAGGTACTGGCAGTACTGAGACCTTTACAGTTCGTAAAATAAGCGGTGGCGTTGGTGTTGAAAGGATTTTCCCGGTAGCCTCTCCTTTCATAGACAGCATTACTGTATCCAAGCGTGGCAAAATTCGCAGAGCACGTATATTCTATTTGCGCACCCTTACTGGTAAGGCAAGCCGCATTCAGGAAAAGAAGCGTTTCGGAGCTGCTGCTGCCAAAGCAACTGTCTAATAAGAATCTACCATTGATTTTTTCAAATAGTATCAAGCGAATCCAAGTGGGTTCGCTTTTTTTTTGGGCCTCAACCCCGGTCCTTTTATAGTGGACAAGGGTGCCATGAGGGCTGGAGTAAAAACAGGTGCATCATTGCAGAATGCAAAGTGTTGGGTGGTATCGAATCCTTTTCAATCCGTCCTGATCCATGTCCTAATCAATAACTATGAAAACCATTTTTACCCTTTCGACTCTCATTGCTTGCCTTGCTACTCAAGCACAGCATTGCATCCCCAACCGCTACTCCGAAATCGCCCTCTTCGATAGTTCCGAAATCGTCATTCAAACGAATGTGCAGTATGGCGCTGCACAGAACTACTTCAGCAGTCAGAATGTAGATTTGATGATGGATGTGTATTACCCCAATCAAGAAGTGGATGAGGTAGAAATGCGCCCATTCATTTTGCTCATTCATGGCGGAGCATTTGCCGCAGGAGATAAGAGTGAGCTCAGTTATGAAAGTATAGAATTTGCGCGAAGGGGTTTTGTGGTAGGTAATATCAACTACCGCCTTGGATGGAATTGTGACAACGTAATTTGTTTCAATTGTTTTGGAACCAATTTACAAAAGGCCGTTTACTGCGCTGTGCAGGATGCACGAGCTGCTATGCGTTTTGCCCACGACCAAAAGGAAGAATGGGGCATAGATGATAACTGGATGTTCATGGGTGGCGAAAGTGCGGGCAGCATTTGTGCATTACAGGCTGCGTTTTGGAATCAGGAAGAGGCCGATGCAAATGTGCCAGTGGGCTTCAGTGCTGAAGTAGGTGGTTTGGACGATTCTGGAAATGAATTGCCTAACATGTACTCTGTCAAAGCGAACATCAATCATTGTGGTGCGGTTATGAATCTTGCTCACCTCGATAACAATCCGAATCAACCTATTATCTCCTTTCACGACAGCAATGATTGTGTGGTGCCATACAATTCTGGTTCACTCATTGCCTGCCTTTGCAGCGGCTATTTGAGCGTCTCTGGCTCCAATCAAATACACAATCACCAATTGCAAAATGGCGAATGCACTGAGCTGCACACTGCACCACAAATACTGCCCAACCACTGCACCTACCCCAGTGCGAACTGGATGAAGCTGTCTGCTTGTTTTCTAAAAAGAGTGATGTGTGGCTTCTGCATCAACTTCGCTGATGATGACATTTATGCACTACCGATTTGTGCGAATTTGTCCAGTACAATTTCAGAAATTTCGGGCTGCACGTATGTCAATGCCGCCAACTACAACCCTAATGCAACTGCGGATGATGGCTCGTGCTCATTCGATACGAGTTGTGGCTTTGATGTCGATGGAGATGGATTGGTGGGAGTTGGAGATTTGATGGAGTTCATCAGCGCATACGGAAGCGTTTGTCCTTAATAGAAAAAATCCCCATCAGTTCATTTCAGAAAGACTCAAGTTACTACGGGTGGAAATTCTGTCGCACTTCGCGCAGCCCCCAATGCTCCCCTTTTTTTCACCTAATTACAGGTCTTTTGCAATGGCTCACAATCCTTTGCAAAATGTTCGTGCCACTTGTGTTGGTGCCTAAACCTTCACGGGCATTTTTTGAGAAGAGCTAAACTTTTTGCATTCCATATCAACCAAAATGTGGTTTGCTGCGGGTTTGCGCTTGTTGCGGCAAGTTCGTTTCCAATTGTATTAGTTCATGTGCTAGTCAATCGAACCTATTACCGATGAGGATTTTTTCAATAACTGCATCAACCGTTGGTTGACGAGTGCAAACTGTCTAACGAATCAATTTGCAAGCGAAATGTAGCTTTTATTGCACAAAACAGGAGCCATTTCCCTTACATAGTTTTGAACCGGAAATGAACATAAGTTTTCAACATCGGTGCAAAACATTTCGACAGCACAGTTGTCTGTGAGTCATCCCAAAAAATGATCTCATTCTTACTTACTTGCGCCCATGCCTTACATCGAAAACAAAATAGCTGAAGGCGAACACCAGCGGCAGGATTTCAAATATGCGATTAACGATTCGCGGAAAATTGCCATTACCCTTTGCGCATTTGCAAATACTGATGGTGGAACGCTTCTCATAGGAGTAAAAGACAATGGCACGGTGATAGGCGTAAAACCGGATGAGGAAATACACATGGTGGAAGCAGCCGCAAGAGTCTATTGCAGGCCGCAGGTGGAATTCAAAACGGAGCTCTGGAAATCGGACAACCGCTACGTGCTTGAAGTTGTTGTTCCAGCCTCGAATGACATGCCTCACTTTATGATTGATGCGGAAGGCAACTACAAAGCTTTTATTAGGCAAGCGGATCAGAATTTGCCTGCCAATGCGGTGCAGTTGGAAGTATGGCGCGGTGAAGAAACCACACGTCCGCAGAAATATTTTCATACGGAGAAGGAAAAAAGAATCTTCAACGCCCTGCAGTCCAACCAAAACCTTTCGCTTAGTCAATTAGTGCGCAACACACAAATTCCGCGCAACATCATGGTGAAACTGCTTGCACGCTTTATCCGCTGGGACTTGATACAGATGCAATACATCAACGACCAATCACAATTTAAACTGAAGTAAGACATGTATGAGAAATTACGTAAAATCGAGAACCTTCATGTAGTCTTTTGGCTGATTAAAGACTGCTGCTGGGTGAGCGATTACAAAACAATTGGAGTCCTCATGATTGCCCCAACCTTGCTAATTGCCCTTTATATTTCGTGGAGAACACGTCATGCAATAGCGGAGCTGGCCCACAATCTAGCAGTGACTTTTTGGATATGTGCCAACTCTACTTGGATGATTGGCGAGTTCTTTTTTGCAGATGGAACACGTCCTATTGCTAGAGTCTTCTTCTTCTTCGGCATTGGGGTGCTTGCCATGTATTACGCATGGAAGTTTTTTACAAGGCGCGGACGCAACCAAACCGTCCGTGCATAAATCTTTGAAGAGTCGCAACCATACGGGGTGATTTTTAGTTGAAGGTTTTCTCGTTAGCGCTGCATGTCTACCAATGGGGTAAATGCAAACCTTTGAGTAGTAGCTTGCGGCAACAAATAACATTTTCTCATGATGCGTTTGGTTCTTTTCTACCTTGTCTTCCAACTAAGTATTGGAGCTTTTTCACAAGCCTACACAGATGTGTCAATCCAGCAAGGTGTTGTGATGCAAAACATACCAGCACCTGCATTAGGCCATGGACTCAGTTTTTATGACTTTGATAAAGACGGCTGGGACGACATCACTTTTTCTTCTACCAACGATTCGCTTGTTATCTATCACAATCTTGATGGAACAGGTTTCGAAAGAATAGAAACTCTGCCCTTCACTACCGAAGGCAAGCAGCCTGTGTGGGTAGACTACGACAACGATGGCGATGCAGATATCATGTGGACCAAGCGCGGAAGCGGTACTGTTCTTTACCGCAATGACGGCAACATGGTTTTTACCAATGTCACCGCTAACCTCAATTTGCCTGCAACCCTTGGTGTGCATATTTACGGGCAGAGCTGGGGTGATTATGACAAGGATGGCCTGCTTGACGTATACCTCTGCACCTACAACTCGAATAACAATATCAGGAATTACCTTTTGCACAATAATGCTGATGGCACCTTCACAGATGTGACCTTAGCTGCCGGAGTAGATGATGGGCTGCGCCTCACCTTTCAAAGTGTGTGGCAGGACTTCAATATGGATGGATGGCCTGACTTGTATGTCATAAACGACTTCGGACAAGGCAATGAACTTTACTTGAATAACGGTGACGGGACTTTTACGGCAGGTGCCGCGGCAGCAGTAATAATGGGTGACAACCTGCAACCGATGAGTAATAGTGTCAGCGATTTTGAAAACGATGGCGACTGGGACATTTACGTCAGCAATGCATTTGATGGCAATGTGCTCTTCGTGAATGATGGCAACAACGTATTCACCGAAAGTGCTGTTGCGCTTGGCGTTGCAGTCAACAGTTATTGCTGGGGGGCCAATTGGGTAGACTACGACAACGACCGCGATGATGACCTGCACGTCACCACCTCAACCTTGTTAAGCAATAACGATGTGCTTTTCACCAACAATGGTGATGGCACATTTACCAACCCCATGTTCACCGAATTTGATGATGATTTCAGTTTCACCTATTCCTCAGCGAAAGGGGACTTCAACCATGACGGGTATTACGATTTGATAGTGACTGCGCATGGCGACTCATTGTACCAACTAATGGAAAACACGGGCGGTGACAATAATTGGGTCAAGCTGACTTTGGAAGGAACCTTCAGCAATCGCGATGCTATAGGAACACTTATAGAGTATTTTGTTGATGGTCAGCGCACGATGAAGTATACCCGTGTTGGCGAGAATTATTTAGCGCAGAATTCGCAACATGAAATTTTAGGCCTTGGCGATGCCATGGTTATCGACTCGCTCATTATTACTTGGCCGCGTGGTTTGGTCGAGAAGCTTTACAACATAGCCGCTTACGAATGGCTCAGCTTGGTGGAAGGTGAAAACACCACAGTAGAAATAATTACTGATAACAATGCGCAGCTTTGCGAGGGTGGATTCATAACCCTCAATGCTGGCCTGTGGGAATCCATCCTTTGGAGCACAGATGAAGCAACTCAAGTGATAGCAGTAGAAGAACCTGGACTCTACACTGTGCAGGTCACTAACCTTCTTGGATACACTTTTTCAGCAGAGATAGAGGTTAATGAAGCAATGGCCCCGCAAGCGAATACCGAAGTTGAATCCATCTCTTGCTGGTACAGTGCTGATGGAAGCATCACCATAACACCCTTGATTGTGACAGATGAAATAATCTGGAACGATGAGTCTACCTCCTTTACGCGCGAAAATCTTGGAGAAGGCGAATACACCTTCACACTTACTAATGCAGCCAACTGTACTACTTCGGGTAGTGTAGAATTGTTTGCTCCTGCTGCCATCACTTATACCAGCATTGTAACACCACTAAGCTGTTACGATTATAATGACGGCAGTATTGCAGTAACAGCCGATGGCGGTTCAGGCGAATTGAGTGTCGACTTCATGGACTACAATCCCAATGCGCTTGCCAGTGGCACTTATGAAGCCATCATAACAGATGAAAATGAATGCGAATTGACTTTCAACTTTTTTATAGAAAGTCCAGAACCTATAGGTGCGGATGTATCACTTACGCATGTTACTTGCAACGGCATGCAGGATGGCACCGCCACAGTTGAGCCAACAGGCGGCACAGGCGAATTGACTTTAGAATGGTTTGGTCTGAATCCGTTGACGTTGGAAGCAGGTGTTTATGTAGTTTCTATTCTTGATGAAAACGAATGCAGCACAGCTGTGGAAATTGAGATAACCCAGCCCGACCTCCTCCTAGTAGAAGTGACCACCACGAATGTGCTTTGTAATAATGAAAGCACTGGAACAGCAAACCCACAACCTGCAGGCGGCACTGCGCCATATGATTATGATTGGGGCGGTGCAAATCCAGAAGCCTTGGTAATTGGTTCTTACACCTTGGACATTACCGATGCAAATGGCTGTGAGGCTCAAACTACTTTTAATATTGACCAACCAGAAGAATTGACAGCCACTAGCGAACACGAAGACGTATCGATCGGACTCGGCAGTGGTTGGGCGTCTGTAACGCCTGTTGGAGGTACACCGCCTTACGAATATCTGTGGAGTAACAGCGAAATAGATAGCCTGATCGAAGAAGTTAATCCGGAGACGTACTACTGCATCATCACCGATGCCAACGGCTGCGAGGTGGTGGTAGAGGTGGTTATTCTGTTTGATAATATTGCCGAGTTCAACGATTTAGGGTTAATGCTTTATCCCAATCCCGCCATCCATTTTATAACCATTACAGGGTTGAGTAATGACCAATCATTCAGCGCTCGAATAACAAATACTTCAGGCCAATTGATGCTAACATCGAACAATGAAACCGTAATAGACATTAGCACTCTGAGCGCTGGAATCTATTATCTAGAAGTTGAAAAGGACGGGGTGCGCAGCGTTTTGAAGTGGGTAAAGCATTAGCGAAGAGGCGCATTTTTCTTCACTTATAAATCGAATTTTCTCAGCATTTTTTTGTTAAACCGTTCAATTTTGTTTTGGAAGTAACAATTTTGAGCAACCTTTGCTCTATTGAACGTTACAACAATACTCTTAACTTAAGTCAATTATTTACTATTACTCATATCACTCTATCTAAAATCAAAATCAACATCAAATGAAAAGACAGTATACTCACTGGAGACTTCAAGGCCTGCTTTGTGTGGTCGCTCTCCTTGCTTTTACACAAACTAACTGGGCACAACAATCAGTGGCCCGACAGTGGAGCGATGTACAGCTTGCATGCATCCGAAAAGATCGCCCGCGCCCCACGGTTCAGGCCCGCCACCTTGCCCACGGAGCCATTGTTATGTGGGATGCATTTGCCGCTTATGATGATGAATCGCTGCCGGTGTTGTTAGGCAATACGTGGGGCAACTTCACATCACCTTTCAATGGTATTACACCGCCAAGTGATATACAAGCAGCGCAGAATATGGCCATCAGTTATGCCATGTACCGCTTCCTATGGCAGCGCTACGCCACAGCGCCCACCTTCGTTCCTCCCGCTAACCTCAGCACAGTGCAGGGCTACCTGAACACCAAAATGGCTGAGCTGGGTTATAGTACTAGCATAACCAGCACCGACTACTCGGACGGTGACCCTGCTAAACTTGGTAACTACATAGCTGCACAAATGCAGCTATATGCTTTGCAGGATGGCTGCAACCAGGCCGGCAACTTTGCGGATACTTTTTACACCCCGGTGAATGGTCAATTGCAGCCCCAATTGCCCGGCAACCCTACCTGTTATGATATGAACCGCTGGCAGCCCATGTGCCTTACCCTTGCTTGTGAGCAGGGCACAGGTGACCCTTTTCCTGAACCATGTGTGCCTGTGGCATGCAATGCTCCGGCACTTACCCACGAATTTGGCAATACAACACCATTTGCAATGACGCCCGACCAGATGGAAATAAAGCCACGCGATGGTTACGACTGGAAAGTGTACCTCGACCCGGGGGCACCGCCATACCTGGATATGGACACACAAACAGGTTTGGAAGATCCTTTCAAGTGGGGATATGTAATGAGCAGCATCTGGCACTCAATGCACACCGCAAGCGATGGTGTTACCATCGATATTTCACCGGCCTCTATTGGTAATGTGCTGGACTATCCTGATGATATTACAGAATATTCCACTTTCTACGACCTCTTCAACGGTGGTGACAGCGGTGAAGGCTATGATATCAACCCCGTTACAGGTTTGCCCTATACCGAGCAGATAGTTCCACGCGGAGACTATACCCGGGTACTTTCACAATATTGGGCGGATGGACCGGCTTCGGAGACACCTCCGGGCCACTGGTTCAAAATTGTAAACCAAGTAAATGATCATCCTTTGCAGGAAAACTATTGGGGCGGCACGGGTCCGTTGCTGAGCGATTTGGAATGGGACGTGCGCAGCTATCTGGCCATGGGTGGCGGTATCCTCGATGCAGCCATTGCTTGCTGGTCAGCCAAAGGCTATTACGATTACACACGCCCAATCTTTGCCATACGTGCAATGTGCGACCTGGGTCAAAGCTCAGACGATCAACTTCCTAATTACCACCCTGCAGGTATTCCATTGGTTCCCGGTTATGTGGAATTAATTGAAATCGGTGACCCCCTTGCCGGTGACAATGACGAATATGTAGGTGAAATAAAATTGTATACCTTCTTGGGCCCTGTTGCTGCAACAGGCGAAGACGGTGTTGGATGGAAACGCGGCAGCGAATGGTGGACCTATCAAAACGCCACTTTCGTGACACCTCCTTTTGCTGGCTATTACTCCGGTCACAGTACCTACTCAAGAACAGGTGCAGAAATCATGACCATGATAACCGGTGACGAATACTTCCCTGGTGGTATGGCCGAATACGTTTTTGCTCCAAATACACTCAGTGCTGACACAGGTCCTTCCGTGGAGGTTCGTCTTCAATGGGCTAAGTACCGCGATGCTTCTGACCAGTGCAGCTTGTCGCGCATTTACGGTGGTCTTCACCCACCTCAGGACGATATTCCTGGTCGCGAGACCGGTGCCATCGTAGGTCCACAGGCTTTTGATAAAGCTGAGACCTTCATGAACGCAGGTATTCCTCACATCTCTTCTATCGTAGTGAGTGATGATATGATTACCGATGCCGATGCAGGCAACACAGTTACAGTTACTATTACCTTCACGGAGGATATGAACCAAACTATTGACCCTGCTGTAGCCTTCAACTTCGACAACCCTACCATCAATACCCTTGGCGGTGCAATAGGCGCTTGGGGCCCTGCTAACACTTACACCATCAGCTACACAGCTATGGATATGAACGAAGAACTCAGCAACGTGCGCTGGCACATCAGCGGTGCGCAGGATTTGGATGCCAAAGTGGTATTCCCTGCCATTAGCGACTTGGTGCGCGTTGACACCCGCAACCCAATGGTAGAAACTTTCACTGCGAGCAACAATATATTCAATGCTGCATCAGCGGGTATTGAACCATTGGTTATCAACTTCTCTTTTGATGAGGCAATGGCTGATGTAACTCCAGCATTCTCCTTTAGCGAGTCATTGGATGCATCAGTAATATTTGCTGATGGGGTTTGGATAGACAACATGAACTACGAAGCCAATTTCAACATTGTTGACAACAATGATGAGTTTGATGCGGTAGGCATTACAATCACAGCAGCAACCGATGCAGCAGGCAACGTGCAAGTATTGTCTGAGAATACTGAAGTATTCAGCATAGACACTAAAGAGCCTGCAGCCACTGCCACTGCTGACGACAATGCGTTGAATCAAGCAGATGCCACGGCCAATGCTCTTAGCCTCACTTTCACTTTTGATGAAATGATGGACAATGCTTCTACTCCAATAATCACTTTCCCTGGTGAAGACCCAACCACAGGCGGTTTGGCGATGACCTCAGGAACTTGGAATGCAGAAGCTACCCAATACACCGCCACTTTCGACTTGGCAGACATGGATGCTGAAATGTTTGACATCGAGGTAGCCTCCGCTTCCGCAATGGACGCAGCTGGCAACACTCAAATAATGGCAGCTAGCGAGGATGTGTTCAGTATAGACACCAAGCAGCCAATGGTGACCTCAACCGCAGTGAGCGAATCCATGATTTATGATGGCATAAGTACTTTTACTATCGCATTGACCTTTGATGAAGCGATGAATGAGTCTTCAATACCTACGCTTACATTCCCAGAGGGTGATCTGAACAGCACCGTAAGCTTCGGGTCATTCACTTGGCTCAATAGCGTTTACACGGCCACTTTCTTTTGCAATGGTGGTGCAGGTATAGAGGTGGAAGACATCGATGTTCATTTCATGGGCGCAACCGATGAAATGATGAATGATGTGATCGAGAGCACCAGCAGCGATCAGTTTGACATCGATACCCGCAATCCTACCGTTATCCTCCTTACCGCCAATGATGATGACATCACAGATGAAAACTTGGGTGGTCAATTTGTACTCACTATCATATTTGATGAACCAATGGATACTGAATCAATACCAGCTATAAGTTTCCCTGATGAAAACCCACTTGCGGTTATTTCATTCAATGTTGGACAGTCAGATTGGCTCAATGGCACTGATAACGTGTATGTGGCTAAATACGACATTGCCTCAGGTCTTGATATCACCTTACTCGATATTGATGTGCAGGTTGCAGGATTGAATGATGCCGCTGGCAATGAGCAAGCCAACGCCTTGTATGAAGACTTCTTCGACATACAGGTTGGTGTGGGTGTTGCTGAGTTGGGAGGTCAAACTGTGACTGTTTATCCTAACCCTGCAATTGCAGGCCACGATATCATTATTTCAATGGCACAAATTCCTGCTGACCTTGTTCTGCAGGTTTATGATGCCAACGGAGCTTTGATGGATGCGCAAACAAAAGCCAATCAATCGGGCAACCAATTGGAGATTGACACAAAGAACTTTGCCGCAGGAATGTACTTTATAAACCTCACCAGTGTTGAGGGCTCAGTGAACTTCAAAGTTCAGGTGAGTAAGTAATTTCCAAATGGTGTAGAAGACTTAAAACCCGGGTGCAAACCCGGGTTTTTCCTTTTTTATTCCTCTGCTTCAAAGTAGCGGACTATTGCCTTTCTAATGAGCATTTCTTGCTCTTGTGGTTGCAGCGCTGGCAGCAGGTCAGTGCGCTCAAAGTGTGGCCATCCATCATCATCTCTGCCTTTGAACTCGTAGTAGCCGTATGGCATCAATACACTGCATATTCCCACATGCACTAATTCCACCTTCTGGTCCTTTTTAAAGTTCTGGTAATCCATTCCAAGTTCCTGCACCCCAATCAGAAAAAGAATGGCAGCATAATCCAGCTTCTCTCCAAATTGCTCTGAAATTTTACTAACCGTTTCATTCCAAGTCTTTTCAAAAACGTAATCCATCGTAAATTTTCTAATTTTCAGCAAATGTTCATAAAACAGAAACAACCATCACCATGTTGGGCGTCTAAACTTTCGGATTACTTTTGTCTTTACCAAAGTACCAAACGAACATTATCATTCTATGAAAAGATTTCTACGATACAGTTTAACTGCGATGTCAGTGTTTTCAGCACTCAGCATTTTTTCCCAAACCCGTTTGGAGTATTTGGATGCGCAGATGAAGGTGGTCTCAGATGCTACTCTAGCAAAGTACAGCAGGGACGTAACCCTTTTAGTTGCTGACTCAACATACACCGTGGTTGTAAAATACATCACAGGTGAAATGATGATGGAAGGAGTTTATTTGGACAAGTTTCTGGATTTAGAACATGGCGATTTCAAATACTTTTACGCAAACGGAAATCCCGAATCTCAAGGCCGATTCAAAGAAGGGTATAAAGTTGGATTGTGGAAACGTTGGAATTTTGACGGAGTTCCGAAACCGGATCGAGTATACCCGGATGAAAAATTTAAAGCCGGCACTGGTGCACGAGGTGTAAAACGCGCTCAACCACCAGGAGGTATTTCTGGTTTGCAGAAAATGGTAACAGATAGTCTAGCATATCCGGTTGAAGCGAAGGAAAGAGGAATTGAAGGAACAGTTTGGGTTTCTTTTACAATAGATGAGACTGGGGAAGTAAAACAACCAGAAGTAAAGGATGGAGTGCACTATTTATTGGATGAAGAAGCTCTTCGTTTTGTGTCATCACTGCCAACTTGGACTCCTGCGGCCAAAGATGGTATGCCCATTGAATCAAGTTTTGCATTGCCTATTGTTTTTGACCTTGGCGGATCTGGCACCAATGGCAACTCAGGCAAAGGCAGTTCATCAAAGAATTAATCTTAACCAGAATTATAGTTTTATACCAAACAATTGAAGGCCGCTATCAGCGGCCTTCTTTTGTTTAGGGAATGTTCTGCTAGCAGATTGTATTGCTGCGATTTCTCAGTTCTTTTGCAACGATGATGGAGCTTCATAAAAAGCTCATGCTAATTATCCAATTTGCTGATTCCAAGACTAAATCAATTAAGCTACCAGAGAATTTAGCGGCAATTAGCAAAACAGATCTTCGATTCGCTAGCATTCTCTAACAGAAGGGACTATGTAGAATGGGTAATAACTGCCAAGCGCGAAGAGACGAAGAAGGCCAGACTCGAAAGAACGTTAGAAAAATTATTTGAACGGATTAAAAAAACTGCATGACAATGAATACAAAATTCTCAATAGCCATACATGGAGGCGCTGGTACTATTACCCGTGCTTTGATGACACTTGAGAGGGAAGCGGCCTACACCAAAGGCTTAAAGGCTGCTCTGGACAAGGGCTATGGAATGCTAGCAGGAGGAGGATCAGCGTTGGATGCAATAGAGGCCTCTATCGTTTCACTAGAGAACAACTCGCTTTTTAATGCGGGTCGAGGCAGTGTATTTACACATGAGGGCAGACATGAAATGGATGCTTCCATCATGCGAGGGGATACTTTGGAAGCAGGCGCGGTTGCGGGAATTTGCGGTATCCAAAATCCGGTTGAGCTTGCTCGCGCTGTTATGGAGAAAAGTGAACACGTTATGCTTGCGCGCGATGGTGCGGAGGAGTTTGCACGGACATTGGGTTTACAATTTCAACCTGAAGAATATTTTTACGATGCTTTGCGCCACCAGCAATGGCAAACTGCAAAAGAGGAAGGTCTAGTAAAACTGGATCACAGCGAGGGAAAAAAGTTCGGGACGGTTGGCGCAGTTGCTTTGGATATGAGCGGAAATCTGGCAGCAGCTACTTCTACTGGAGGCATGACCAATAAAAGGTGGGGTCGCGTAGGCGATTCGCCAATTATTGGAGCAGGCACTTATGCCAACAACAATAGCTGTGCTGTATCATGCACTGGTCATGGTGAGTTTTTTATTCGCGCTGTTGTTGCATATGATATCAGTTGTCTCATGGAATACAAAGGACTTTCACTTTCTGAAGCTTGCGATGCGGTTGTAAATGATAAATTGGTGAAATTGGGGGGTGAGGGTGGATTGATAGCGGTGGATGCTAAAGGAAATGTTTGTTTGCCCTTTAACTCAGAAGGTATGTACAGGGCATGGAAAACGGAAAGTCTAGCAGGTGAGATATTGATTTATAAGGACTAGTGTTTGGCGCCTTATGCCAATAGCAATGAACTGTCACCATAGCTCAGAAAACGAAATTCATGGTTCAAAGCGTAATCATAGATTCTCTTCCATTCGGAATTTTCGCTATCGTTGTTTTGCTCTGTAAATGCAGCAATAAGCAATAACAAAGTGCTTTTTGGCAAGTGAAAATTGGTGACAAGGCCCTTGCAGATTTTGAAAGAATATCCTGGAGCAATTAATATGGAAGTGGTAGCGTTTAGACTGCTGCGTCCCTCTTGTTCTAAGTAACCAAGAAGAGCGTTCAATGCCTCTTCGGTGGTGTATTTTTCTGAAAGCTCATAGGCATCCCATTGCTGAACATTCAACGTTTGGTTTGTTATACTTCCTTGTAGAATTTTTACGCCAAGCCAATACAGGCTTTCAAGAGTGCGCATAGTAGTTGTTCCTATCGCAACAATTTTTTTATCGGGTGCAGAGAGGATTCTTTCTAATAAAGCACCTTCAATACTGAAGGATTCACTGTGCATGTTATGACCGTCCATCTTTTCCGAACTCACAGGGCGGAACGTGCCTGCTCCCACGTGCAAAGTGATTTCCTCAAAGGACACCTTGTTTTGCTTTAAAGTTCGAATCAGTTCTGGTGTAAAATGAAGTCCAGCTGTTGGCGCTGCTACGGACCCTTTGTTCTGCGCAAAAATGGTTTGATATCTTTCATAGTCACTTTCTTCTGTGCCTCTGTTGAAGTAGGGCGGAAGTGGCAGTTCTCCAGCCATCTCTAACATTTCTGAGAATGTGAATGCAACAGGCCATGAAAATTCAATTAGAAATTTCTCTTGATCTTGCTTGAGTTTTTTTGCATGAAACGAAAATTTCCTTGCCCCAGAATCTTCCTCAATGATGAGTGATTCGTCTCCCTTCCATTTTTTGGCCCCGCCCACCATGCACCACCAATTTGACTTTCCTCTTTGATTCATGGCATCCTGATGCGAAGTGTTTTCTGGCTCAAGGCAAAAAACTTCTATCATTCCACCTGTTTGTTTCTTGAAAAAAAGACGAGCGGGTATGACCCGGGTATTGTTGGAGATAACAAGGCAATGCTCAGTCAAATAGTCGCCAATTTGATTAAAAATGGTCTGAGATATGTTTCCATTTCTGTATACAAGCAACTTTGAGTCATCCCGCTTTGCGGCTGGATAGCGGGCTATACGAGCTTCCGGCAATTCATAATCATACTGCTCTATTTGTATGTTTTTGGGGTCTATCATTTTGGCAAAGTCCTTTGGGGTTGGTACAAAAAAAATTGTGGCCAGACGTTTCTGGCCACAATTCTAAACCTTAACTAAAACTAACTATACTATTTGAAATTCCCTATGAATGGGCATTTCATCTGTGTGTTACTTATTTTTTATGTGAAAGCGACTGAGTGCTTTCCTCAAAATTTCCTTGCGTTGCAAAGGTGAGAACCATTTAGTGTTTGAAATGTTGCACGAGGTCAAATCTTTTTTACACCTTTTTGCAACTATTGCTTTTCTAAGGTTATGGTTGGCTCACTAATACCTGTTTCTCAGTGGTTATTTCAAATCGAAGGCTCATAGGTTCACAAACCAATTGCAGTGCGTCTTTTAAATTTTTATTGCTGAAACGACCTGAATACCTTCTTTCCGAAATATTGGGACGTGAAATGATCACTTCAAATTGCCTTTCTATTTCATCGAATACGTTGTTAAGCGGCTCATCAGTGTATTGGAATTCTCCTGCTCTCCAATCAGATTGTTTGGTGTCAAACTGGCTTGCTTGAAGCACATTGCCGACCAACTCCACTGCATTGCCCGGTGTAATTTCTACTTCATTCTTACCGGCAATCACACTTACCCGACCTGTTGAGCATTCAACTCTAAACTGGTCTTCTCTGGCAAGAACATCGAAACTGGTTCCAAGCACTTTTACTAAACCGCTTTTGGTCACCACGGTAAACGTGCTACCTTTTTCCACCTCGAAAAAGGCTTCCCCATTCAAAGTAAGGGTTCTTTCTTCATCCCAATCATCACTGTATTCAATGCTTGATGATGCATTTAAGGTGATTCTTGAATTATCTGGTAGAACAAACGTTTCCATGTGTTTCGCGGCCGTTTCTCTTCGAATCAGCAGACTCTTCGGCCAAACCATAACGACAGCGATAATTAGAACCGCTGCAGCAGCAGCCACTGAAACCAGTGGCTTCCAGTTCAATTGAATCACCTTTGCCTGACGCTTTTGACTGGATGACAGCTTTTGCTCCAACTCTGACCAAGCCTGCTCGGTACTTTTACCCTCAGGCACTGTCCAGCTCTTTAATATTTTCTGATACTCATTCATTTTTCTCTCCTCGCTTCATCGCCAAAAGGCTTATTTCCCTATGGCCGACTTCCTTAATTATTCATTTCATCAGGGCTTACATATGCACTTGCAATTACCCTACTGACTACTTTGTTTTTTTTTGTTTTTTTCTCTTGTCCGTTTCTTCGAAAAAGGAGAAATGTCTCACTCCAACAATAAGTCAATGCTAAAAGAACTGACTCCCGTAAAATAGCCTTTTGCTCCATCAACGTTATCAGGGCCATTTTTCAGAAGGCCCCTTCCGTCTGAACTGTCAAAGAAGAACACCTCTTCAAATGATTTCTCAATTGCATATACCGTGAGCCTGTGCAGGCCATAATACTTGAAATCAGTTTCATACAAGGCAATACCGGGTGCCTCCTGCGGTCCGCTGAATTGCACATAAAAATTACCAGACTCGCCTGTCAATGGTATCTCAGTTGGGTTTTCCTCCAGATTGTCTAGCCTCAAAATGTAGGAATAATCTGCCGGATCAAGTGCTGTCCAAGAAAGAAGAATGACAGGGCTATCTGAAAGATCTGTATTTATCGTAACAGTATCGGCAGATAGGAATGGTTCCGGTGCAATAGCAGGCGGTGTTTTGCAAGTCGCCTGAATATCACCATTCTGAAATTTACCTGTCAAGGTGTATTCTGTGTTGGTAGTCAACAGAATCGAATCAACATTAAAATAGAAGTCATTGTTATCCTGAACCAGTAAATGAGTCGTTCCACCTCCATCAATGCGGAGTGCATTCGTTTCGATGCTTTTTTGTTCACCGGTATTTTCATCTAAGTAGAAGAACTCGAGATTTGCTATAGGCTCTCCTGCGCGCAGGATGCCAACAAACACGGTTGATTCTACCGGCAATTCTTCAAAGCGTTTGCTACAGGAGGGAAATACTGAAAGAAGTATGATTGCTAAATAGTATTTCATCAAAATTTGAATTGAATACTTAGTGAAGGTAAGACACCCAACATGTACACTTCGCGTTGTACCACGTTGTAATCATTCGGCTCATTGCCGAAGCGCTGGATAAGGTATTGCCTGTCACGTACATTTCTTTGGTTGTAAATATTGTAACAAGACAACGCTATTTTGCCTCTTGCATCACCCAAAACGAAACTGTAGGAGAGACCTGCATCAAGCCTATGATAGGCTGGTAACTGGGCACTATTCAGATCACCATACATAGGAATTTTTCGTTGTTCTCCGTTTAGCAAATCCACATAATAGTTGCCGAGGTAAGGCGTGTAAGGCTTGCCACTTCCGTATACCCAAAGGAGACTAAAATCCCAACGCTTTGTTTCTACTTCATAGTAGATTTTGAATTCATGAAGGTCTGCAAAACTCTCAGGCACTATTTCATTGTCCAGCTCCTCATACCTGGTTTGCGCCTCTAGGATAGAATAGCCAGCCCAGGCATGGTGGCGTCCTTCATCGTATTGAAGTAAAAAATCTGCTCCAAGTGCAGTTCCATTTCCTACAATCAGTCCTTGAGTATTGAAAGTGTCTGTTGCGAAGGTTTGTGAATACCCGTTGTAGACTCCAAGGTATGTTGAGTTTCTATTCACCGTCTTGGCATAGGCTTCTGCATCAAGCGTGAAGTTTTTCTTTTTGAAGATGAATCCTGCTACAAACTGATCGGAGTTTTTAACAGGTAACTCATTGTCCTTAGAGAGTTTCCAATAATCAGGATTGTTGAGATAAAGGCTTTGAGAACGTATGCGATGTATAAACTGGTGCACTCTACTCACAGAGAATTTCCAAGTAAATGTTCCTTTCATATTACTCCGCATCAGGTTTATTCTTTGTTCTGGATAAGCTTTTACGTTGGTGAGATTATAAATAGAAACACGAATGCCAGGATACAGCGTCCAATGTTTCCCGATTTTCCATTCATCCTGAATAAAAAATGACGTGATGGTGCCACTTTGACTTTGTGCTGAATTGAGCGGAGAATTCTCTCCAAAAGCTCTTTCGGTTGTGATGTTGTTCAGTTGAATACCCGTTTTTGTTAGGTGATTTTTTGTTCTGTAAAAGCTCAAAAGTTTGAGGTTAAAATCATTTACCGAGGTTTGCTCATTATTAAAATCAGATGCTTCAAAGGTTTGACTCAGCGGGCTAAAGGTGCTATCACGGGTGAAAAAATTAGTTTTGAAAACGCTACAACCTGCCTGCAATTCAGTACTGAGTTTACTCGTCCATTCTGTATTCCATCTTGCTCCCACACCTGCATTTTGCCAAGTGCTTTCATCCAGATATTTTTTATCGGTAAGATTTATTACTTCATCATCCGATGTGTCTGCATAGCTTATGAATAAATGGTCTTTGCCAGTGTATCCGCTCAGGTTAAAAATAGTTTTGTCATTTGGTCGGTAGGTCAATTTGACATTGGCATCTCCAAAGTAGAATTGAGGGTCTTGAGCCCCACCAAAGGTTTGCTCATTTCCACTTGCTGAGGTAGTGATGGCAGCATTATAGGTAGTATTAAAAATACCCTTGTAAGTCGGACTGAAAACAAGATCCGTATACGCCCTTCTGCCGGTCAAAATGAAAGATGCCTTGCCTTTTTTGTCTAGTGGCCCCTCCAAAACACCGCCAATGGACAATGCCCCGATATCAATTTGCGCAGATTTTTTTTTCAAGTTACCTTCTTTGCCAATTACTTCGGCCACCCCAGCAATGCGATTTCCATATTCAGCTTCCAATGAGCCCTTCATCAACCGCATTGTTTTAACAGCATTGGTGTTTAGCGCTGTAAAAGTTCCGAAAAAATGATCGAGGTGATACAAGGTGAATCCATCAAGGGTAATTAACGTTTGGTCGCTCGCACTTCCCCTAATGAAAAGCCCGCTGCTGGATTCTTGAGTAGCAGAAATGCCAGGCAGCAATTGAGCAGCGCGCATTACATCCGGCTCGCCAGTGCCTTGAGCGATAGCAAGGTTGTTCGGGTCAAGGATGAGCTGCGAAGGCTTGGGACCAATTTGTATCAACTTTATTCGCTCTGCATCTATAATTATTGAAGGCAAATAACTCTTTCTTTCTTCGAGGTAATATTTTCTGTAGGTGTTTTCCTTTATGGCTGAAACTGCTATCAGCAATGGCTCAAATCCGATGTAGGAAATTTCAATAGAGTCATTTTTTGTGTTCTCAATAGTGAAGGCGAATTTTCCATCAGAATTAGAGGTTGTGCCTTGCGAAGTAGTATATAATTGAACATTGGCAAATGGCAGAATTTCATTGGTTTCTGCTGAGCGTATTTCACCTCGAATCAGAAATTGCTCAACCGCTGGGACAGCTGTTGCAGTTGAGTCTTTAGCAATTGTTTCAAATTCCTGCTCGGGTATGATGACGATGGTTTTGGAGATTTCTTTAAACGAAAGCTGATGTTGTGATAGGATTTTTTCAAGGGCCAAATTCAAAGCAACATTCTCAAAAGTCGCAGTGATTTTTGCACTTCGAACGGCATAACTATCATAGGCGAATTGCACTTCGCATTGATTTGAGAGATCATTAAAAACTAAGTTCAACGGAAGGTCAACATAAGTAGCGCTCACCTTGCAGGTCATTTGCTGCGCTTCAAGCGAACAATTTGCCATCAAAAGCAGGATAGAACCAAGCAAACGCATCAGGTGCATGGGTGAAATCTAATAGCATTGATAGCATCTGTAACACTATTGAAATAAATGCTGCGATAATTCGGTGATTCAGTTTGGTCTTGATGCTAATCAAGACATCATCTGCATTGACTTTCGTCAATGGACTTTCGGCTGAATGCGCTGAAAGTTTGCTCCAGAAATTTTAATAAAAAAACATCAGCAAAAATTATGAAATGGAATCTTGATCCTTCGCACAGCGAAGTACAGTTTAAAGTGCGTCACCTAATGATTACGAACGTTACCGGAAAAATCGAAAAGTTTAGCACAGAGGTTGAAAGCGATGATGAGCAATTCAGCAATGCACGAATTAGTTTTTCAGCCGATATGAGTTCGCTTTCCACTGGAGATGAGAAGCGTGATGGCCACTTGAAGGCTGCTGATTTCTTTGAAATAGAAAAGTATCCTGCCATCAGTTTCACCTCCGGCAAATTGGAAGGAGAAAAACTTAATGGCAACCTCACCATAAAAGATGTTACAAATCCAGTGCAGTTAGATGTGGATTTTGGTGGGGTAGGAAAAGACCCGTGGGGCAACACCAAAGCAGGTTTTACCCTCAACGGAAAAATAAAAAGAAGCGATTGGAATTTGAATTGGAATGCGGCTCTTGAAACAGGTGGCGTTTTGCTAAGTGACGATGTGAAGTTAGCAATTGAAATACAATTGGTAAAAGCTTAAATGATTTTCATAGTGGCAAGGCTGGCCCTTTTTGGGTCAGCCTTTTTTATTAAATACTCATGGTAAAAAACGTTTACGTTCTTCCTTTGAGGGAATTCTGCATGTCTCCTTTTTTCCAAACCATTTATAGCGATTGCGCGAGACCCAGTTGTAAATCCAATTGCGAAAACTTAGCGGTATCAAAGTGAGGACATAAAATATTTTCCAGCCACCACCTATGTCCTTGAGCGTTGCGAGTGCCGCATCCGAGCGGTTCAGCAGCGTGCCATTGCGCAAAAAGACAAATGTGCTCAGCTCATTGCGAACCTCTTCTGAAAGTAAAATTTTAGCCGTTTCACCTTGCAAAGGAGAGAAAAGGAGATGCTGATTCTTGTCTCGCCTTATCAGCCAATCGACCGATTTGTTGCACAGACCGCAAACACCATCGAAGAAGACGATTTTTTTATCACTGAAATCTGTATGAGCCTTTTCCATCGTAACTGTTGCGCAAGTTTAGGTGCAAAAAAATGACAAGGCAGTCTTTATTTGGTTAAGCACTCAATAGCAACGGGCATCCTTACGTCAATGGATAGAACACTAAAGTTATTTATTTAAAAATTTGAGCGCCTGACATGACCATTTTGTGACAAAGTCCGAGGCATAAGAAAAACTTTTGTAACGAATTAGAAAACATCCTGTGAACGAACTACGAGTAATAGCCATAACCCACAAGAATTTCCCACTTGAGGACATTGGGCAATTTCATATTCAATCTGAAAGACGAGCGGATCTCCTAACTGAATTGAAGACCACGTTGGGGATTCAAGAGCTTATGTATCTGTCTACTTGCAACAGAGTGGAGTTGATTTTTACACTGCCTCATTTCGTTTGTCCAGGATTTACTGCGCAAGTTGTTTCTTTTTTGCAACCTACTTGGGGCGAGGAAAAAGTGAAAGCGACTGCACAAACTTGTGAACGTTATAACGGAGCGGAGGCTATGCATCACTTGCTGCATGTAGCTTCAAGTTTAGACTCGGTTATTTTAGGAGAAAGAGAAATTATTACTCAATTGCGCAAAAGCTTTGAGGACAGTATATATGATGGAGTGAGTGGCGATGCTCTTCGCCTGGTTATCTCGCAATGCATTAAAACATCCAAAGAAATTTTTACCAAAACTGACTTGGCAAAAAGACCGGTTAGTGCCGTTTCGCTGGCTTGGCAGCAGTTTTTGAAAGCAGGCTTAAGGCATGATGCCCGCATTGTGATGATTGGTGCCGGTCAAATTATTCGCAACTTTTGTAAGTTTCTGCATGAGAACGATTACACCAACATCACCATAGCAAACAGAACAAAAGTGAAGGCCGTAGAGTTGGCCAATGCAGTTGGTGCAAATGCACTTTCATTGGAAGAATTAGTAAATTATAAAAATGGTTTTGATGTGCTTATTACCTGCACAGCTGCTGAAGAAGCCATTGTGGATGATAAGGTGTATTCCTCATTGGTGTCTGGTGAGAAGGAAAGAAAACTAGTCATTGATCTTGCGCTACCTGCCGATGTATCCGCTGATGTTCTAGTGAATTTTGATATCAATTACGTTGGTATGAATCAAATTCAAGTTAAAGCTTCGGAGAATATTGCTTTCAGACAGCACGCATTGGCCGAATGCGAAGCCATCATAGAAAGCGGCAAAAGAGAATTTGAAAAACAGCTACAGCAGCGACAAATAGAACATGCCATGAAGGCCATACCCGAAGCCGTGAAGGAAATTCGGAATACCGCCTTGGGCAATGTTTTCGCTAAGGATTTGGAACAGCTGGATGAGCAATCGCGGCAGGTACTTGAAAAAATAATGACCTACATGGAGAAAAAATATATTTCCATTCCAATGAAGATGGCCCGCGAAGTTTTGATGAATGAAGTAGTCAAGAATTAGGCAATTTGTAGTTGACCTTCGGCCCCATTTTTAATCTTCCCTTCTATTGATAGAATCTGAAATCATACTGGGCACTCGGGGTAGTGATCTTGCTTTATGGCAAGCCAATTTCGTGAAGTCGCAACTGCAGGCAATAGGTATTTCGTGCAGGCTTCACATCATAAAAACACAAGGTGACAACATCCAGCATTTGAGTTTGGACAAGTTGGAGGGCAAAGGATTTTTTACAAAAGAGATCGAAGAGGCGCTATTGAATAGGCAGATTGATTTAGCCGTCCATTCGCACAAAGACCTAGAAACAGAACAGCCACAAGGCTTGATAATAGCTGCGGTAAGCAGCCGCGCTGATGCTTCCGAATATTTGCTTATCAGAAAAGAATCTGTCGACAAAGAGGAATTGTTTTCTCTGAAAAAAAATTCTATTGTAGGCACATCATCAGCAAGACGAAAGGCCCAGATGCTTCATTACAGACCGGATGTAGACCTAGCAGACATTCGGGGCAATGTTCCAACCCGCATTCAGAAATTGCGCGAGCAGAAATACGATGCAATACTACTGGCCAAGGCCGGAGTAGACAGGTTACAACTCGACATAAGTGACTTGGATGCTCAAATTCTCTCTGTGTATGATTTTGTGCCAGCCCCCGCTCAAGGAGTATTAGCAATGCAATGCCGCAGTGAGGATCAAGACTTGATTCGTCAACTTTCAAAACTCAATGATGAGCATGTTCAGCAGTTGGTGCGAATAGAACGCACAGTGCTCAATCGTTTGCATGGAGGTTGCCATATGCCTCTGGGAGTATTTGCTGAAAAATCAGGAGACATCTACACTGCACAAGTCGCCATCGCTGATGAATGGAATACACCTATAAGAAAGTTCGCGCTGCAGCACCATGATTCCAGTGCATTGATTGAAATGATTCTGGAAGAAATCAATAAGTGAGCAAGTCTGTTTTTATATCAAGGCACCTAGAGGTAGAAGATCAATTGCGCATTGAACTTCATCACCAGGGATTTGAAGTAATAGACGCTTCAATGATTGCTTTGAAAGCAGTGATGTACGCGCAACCCATTCCAAAAACAGACTGGATTTTTTTTTCTTCAAAGAATGCTGCGCAGTTTTTCTTTTCGCAAAAGCCCCTTTTAGGTAACCAGAGGTTAGCTGCAATAGGTGATGCCACATCACGCGAATTGATAAAATTTGGTGATTGTGAATTCATCGGATCTTCTAATGATCTTGCCTCAGTGGCAAATGAATTTTTGACCGCTGTGGGCCATGAATCAGTGCTATTTCCCCAAGCTGACAGAAGCCTCAGAACCATTCAGCGCGCGCTACCATTATCTCAAGTAACAGATCTTATTTGTTATGAAACTGTGCGCGATCCGAAGCCAGTTGGTTTCCCTGATGTTTTGGTGTTTACAAGCCCATCCAACATTCAATCATTTCTAACGGTGAATCAGATAAAAGCTTTTCAAAAAGTAATAGCCTTTGGCAAAAGTTCGCAGCGCTGCCTGAATGAGAATGGAATAGAACACGCAATAATTCCAGAATCGTTGCAAGTAAAAGATGTGGTGCATGCAATAACTGAAGCCTCCATTAGTTAGACGCACGCCACATTACTTTTATCCCCAATGAAGTTGCCTGTCTCAGTTATGAAATATGTCTTTTTGATTCTGCTTGCAGCAGTTTCCTCGTTAACTGCTACTGCCCAAGCTGTGCCCGCCATTGCAGAAGTAGAAGATGATCTTACACCAAAGTATGTCAATGAATTTTTGAATATCGGAGTGGGAGCGCGTGCGCTCGGTATGTCACTTGCTCAAGTGGCCACCGTGCGCGATGTCACCAGCGGTTATTGGAATCCGGCTGGACTTACAGGCATTGGTAGCGATCTGCAAGTAGCGGCCATGCACTCTGAATATTTTGCGGGCATCGCCAAGTACGATTACGCTGCCATCGGTAAATCCATTGATAGTAGCAGTGCCGCCAGCATTTCATTCATTCGCTTTGGGGTGGATGATATCCCCAACACAACGGACTTGATAGACGCTGGAGGCAACATCAATTATGATCGCATCACCACATTTAGTGCTGCCGATTATGCATTCATCATTTCTTATGGCAGAAAGGGCTTACCGCGCAACAAAGCGCTTGGCACATCATCCATAGATGTGCTGGATCCCAATGGCCTTGCTCAACGATTTCGCTGGGGAGTGAATGCGAAAATCATTCATCGTCAAGTGGGAAATTTTGCAAGTAGTTGGGGATTTGGTTTGGATGCAGGTCTGCAGCTTGACTTAAGGCATTGGCACCTTGGGGCGATGGCCAAAGACATCACTTCTACTTTTAATGCATGGAGTTTTACTTTGGATGAAAAGACAAAACAGGTTTTTGAAACAACGGGAAATGAACTGCCACAAAATGGACTTGAAATAGCGCTACCGCAACTAATACTAGGCGCTGGGCGCGACTTTCAAATAAATAAAGTAACCATACTTGCTGAGTGCAATGCAACCATTACTACAGACGGAAAACGCAATACACTGGTTTCGACCAATCCTATAAGTGTGGACCCCAACCTGGGTGTGGAAGTAGCTTATAGCAGAGTCATTTTCTTGCGACTAGGTTGTGGAAATGTGCAGCAGGTCAAGAACTTTGACGGCACGCAAGGATGGACCGTTCAGCCCAATTTAGGATTGGGATTGCGCATAAAAAATCTACAATTGGATTACGCTCTTTCTGATATTGGTAACGTGAGCGATGTGCTGTATAGCAACGTTTTTTCTCTCAAGTTCGACATCTACAAAAAGTAGAACCTGAGTTACGGGTTCGCATTTTCAGTAATTGGTAACTCTGCGTTGTATGCGTCAGCTGCCAGCCACAATTCATCCTGCTTTGGGGCTTCCATAAAGTAACTACCTCCGCCAATGACGATTCCAAAAGCCATAAAAGGACTCAAACGAACGGAGCTGCCCGAACTGCGAATGACTTCGTAGGCGACAACTCCCGAACCAAGGCTAAGCATAGTCCACTGCAGCAGGCGATAATTCCTGTATTTCTTCAGATGTGATAGGCTTTCAGCATTGTCTTTCAGGTCCACAGTTAAGTTGGAGTAATTAGCCTCACGCACAGGTTCATTGCCCATGCTGTAGTAGTTGAAAGACTCGCCAGTGGCAAGCATAGGGTCTTGCAATTGGTTGCCTGTTTCATCATCGGTTAGTAGATTTTCACCGCCATAAACGGATATTTCAATTTCTTCATACAAATTCAATTTGCCCTTTTTGATTCGCATGGCATACCGTTCTGTGTTTTCGCCATGCAGCTTGGCCAGATTGGCAAAGTAGCCATGCGAGTTTTGGAAGAAGCCAACTTCGAAACTGCTGTATTCCATGTCATCTATCAGGAAGGTTGCGGGTTTCAGAAGGGGCGACTCATACCTGAGATGATTGCCATTTACAATTTCGCCACTGTAAAGGATGATGCGGAAATCAGGTGAAGTCAGTTGGGCGGATGCTCCAACGAGTTGGAACGTTAGAACAAGGGTTAAAAAAAGGGCTCTCATTTTGTTGGCGTAAAATTTTGATAAGAGTTCTACGCAGGTTTCAGTCATGCGTTTCATTATCAAGACAAAATATTCCTTGTGCTAAATCCGAAGAAGTCAATGCACACAATTAACTAGTGGTTTCAAGTGAAGAAGAAGTTAGAGACTATGAAATAGTCTTGACTTTTTTGTTGAGGCTAGGGAGATTATTTGTTGAAGGTGATTGATGCCTTCCTTACCTCTTTTCTGTTTCTGAAATTACTTTCATATTCAAGGAGGACTTCCTTTCAAGAATTTGAAAGCAAAAAAACCCAGCGATGCTGGGTTTTTACTACAATCAAATTCTGATTTGGCGGAGAGTTAGCCCCATTGGGGGAACCCCAGGAGGCTTTCACCTCAACAGTTTTTCCCGATGGGACCGCAATCTCCCCTCAAATGATAGCCTTGGCTTTGAGCCAATTATAGCCATCAATTGATTTGAAAAAATTCTCGCGTTGTATGGCTTTGGTTTTTGACTCAAACACTTCGAAATAGTGAATAGCAAAGGGCCTTCTGGCTTTAGTACTTCTGACCAATCCAAGGTTGTGGCGCTCCAGTCTTTGTTGGATATCTGAAGTGTAACCATAATAATAACCATTGTCCTTTTCGCTCTTCAATATGTAGGTGTAGAATGGCATGAATGAAAAAACCCAGCGATGCTGGGTCTTTACTACAATCAAATTCTGATTTGGCGGAGAGTTAGGGATTCGAACCCCAGGAGGCTTTCACCTCAACAGTTTTCAAGACTGCCGCAATCGACCACTCTGCCAACTCTCCGCTGCAAATCTATTTCATTTTTCTATCAGTCAAACATGGGAAGGAGCAATTGGCGACCGAACTCACGGAAGACGTTGAAACCAATACATTTACAGAAGAAAATTTTTTTGCCATGCGTCTATTTTTTGCCATTGTTCTGGGTCTTTTCACTTGCCAAACCTCTTTGGCTTTGCGCGCTTTTTTCGATTTCAAGGTATTTCACGACCCCACCACCGGACCCTATGTTGAATGCCTTGTTTCTTTTGATGGCTCTACGTTTCAAACGGCTGCTATGGACTCAGGACGGTTTCAGTCCAGAGCAGAGCTGACAATCATCTTCAGCAAATTGGACAAAGTAATCGACTTTAGAAAGGTGAATGTGGATGGCGCTTTGATTACTAAAAGTGAGAAAAACGAGTTTATGTCGTTAGAGCGGTTTTCACTTCCCAATGGTACATACAATCTCGAACTGACCATTCTTGACCTGAATGATCCTACTGCCGAACAGGAAACGATTCGACAAATTATTACTATAAATAACCCTTCTGACGAGCTTTTTATTTCTGATGTCCAATTTATAGGGGCTTATAGGAAATCAGAAGAAATCAACGCTTTCACGAAGTCTGGAATGGATATGCTGCCTTACAACTCCAACTTTTTTCCATCTGAATTGAGTTCGTTGATGTTTTACACCGAGGTCTACAATACGGACAAGCGCTTTGGTGAAGGTAAAGCCTTTGTTTCTTCTGTTTGTGTGGTGGATAAGGAGGAGAATATGTTCGAAGAGTGCCGCAAAATGAAACGAGAAAAGTCTGCTGCGGTAGTGCCATTGTTTCAGGCATTTGACATCAGTAAGCTACCCAGTGGCGAGTACAAGCTGCGCATTGAGGTGCGTGACCATGAAAACAAAACGGTAGCCATAGCGGAGAAGGATTTTTCAAGATCACTTGTTGCCAATACTGGTTCTGAAATTTCTGCCATTACCACTGATGTGATAGAGGCTTCATTCGCAGGTAGATATACTGATCGCGACTCGCTCCATGCCATCATTCAATCTCACCTGCCGATTGCAAACAACATAGAACGTCTTTCTATTGACAATCAATTGAGCACTTCAGACCTTAGCGTGCTTCAAGGATTTTTTTATACATTTTGGTACAATCGCGATATGGCAAACCCAGAAGCCGCTTGGTTAGCCTATGAAGCGAAAGTGATCAAAGTGCATGAAATTTTTGGGTCGAAGATGAAACCGGGTTGGAGAACTGACAGGGGAAGGGTTTACCTCCAATACGGGGCTCCGAATACACGCGTTGTGCGCAACAACGATCCGGATTATTGGCCATTTGAGATTTGGCATTACTACGAAACGAACAATCAATTGCACGACAGGAGATTCTTGTTTTATGACACTACTTTGGGAGGCGACATGGAGTTGTTGCACAGCGATGTACCTGCAGAAACCAAAAATTTTGAATGGAAGAACATGGTGCGCACAAGGCCAACAGCTTTGAATGCATCTTCGGCATCGGAGAGAAATGCAAATCAAATGCGGGACCCCAATAGTCGTGATGAATTGGAAGACCTGTGGTTTAATCCGCATTGAAGCGCTAAGAATGGATGCGTCACTCAGCACTCGAATAACAAAACACTAGACTGTTAAGTCCTATCTATTTTCGCGACTTTAGATTACCTGACGAATATTTGTGAAACGCGCAGCTGTTGCAATACTTAACTGGAATGGTGAAAAATTCCTGAAACAATTCCTTCCTATCGTGGTGCAGCACAGCCGCCACATTGCGGATGTGGTAGTTATTGACAATGCCAGTACCGATGCCTCCCTTGAATTTGTAAGAGCGCATTTTCCTGAAGTTATTATTGTAGAACTGCCTGTGAACTATGGTTTCGCTGGTGGCTACAATCACGGACTCATTGCATTGAAACATGAAATTTTTGTGCTCCTCAACTCTGATGTGGAAGTAACGGCCAATTGGATTGAACCCGTTTTGGCTTACATGGATTCGCAACCTAAAATGGTGGCATGTCAGCCTAAAATTTTAGATTATCATCGCAAAGAGTGGTTCGAATATGCAGGAGCGGCCGGTGGTTTTATTGATAAGGATGCCTATGCATTTTGTGCTGGAAGAATCTTCTTCGAATTCGAAAAAGACAATAGTCAATATGTCAAAAACGAAGAAGTGTTTTGGGCTTCGGGTGCTTCACTCTTCATTCAGCGTGCGGCATGGGAAGAGGTGAACGGCCTAGACGAAGACTTTTTTGCCCACATGGAAGAAATTGATTTGTGCTGGAGATTGAAGAACAGGGGTTATCAAATAGGAGCTTGTCGAGAGGCTTTGGTTTATCACTTTGGCGGAGGCACTTTGGACAGGCACAGTCCTTTCAAAACCTATTTGAACTTTCGCAATAATCTATACATGATTGTGAAAAATTACCGCGCATCCAACATCTTTATGAAGGTGAATAGACGCATGCTATTGGATGGTGTTGCAGCATTTCGTTTTATAGCCGAGGGCAAATTCAGTCATTTCTACGCAGTACTAAAGGCACACTGCAGTTTCTATAAGCACCTTCGTAAAACGTTGAAGAAACGCAGGCTGGAAGAAGTCGCATCGCTCAACCCCAACTTGAAAGGCGTCTATCAAGGCAGCATCATTAAACATTTCTTTTTGTTTAAGAAAAGAAAATTCAGTGAACTGCCTTCAGAGTGGAGTTGATTTAACAGACTACAAATTCTCCTTCAAAAAATCTGTCATCATGGTAAACAGATGCAGACGGGTATTGCCTCCATAGATGCCATGGTTTTTATTCGGATACACAAACAAATCAAATTGTTTGTTGGCCTTTACCAGGGCAGATATCATGTCCATAGAGTTTTGGTAATGCACATTGTCATCCGCACTGCCATGCACTAACAAGAATTTTCCTTTTAGCGCATCTACAAAATTGATAGGAGAATTATTTTCATAGCCACCACTGTTTTCTTGTGGTGTGCGCATGA
This sequence comes from Flavobacteriales bacterium, assembly GCA_031414655.1. Lineage (GTDB taxonomy): Bacteria > Bacteroidota > Bacteroidia > Flavobacteriales_D > Sanyastnellaceae > JANNVZ01. The sequence goes on along the minus strand of JANNVZ010000013.1, from coordinate 87,100 downwards.
AACGTTCGGTGTAGATGCTGTCATAATATTTCCAGTTGGTAACAGGCGCCACTGCGATACCTGCCGCATAATAGTCAGCGCCTTTGGTCATGCACAACGAAGTCATGTAGCCACCGTAGCTCCAGCCTTGCATGCCTATGCGGTCTTTGTCTATGTAGGTTTGATTGCCTAAGTATTTTGCAAAGTCTATGAAGTCTTCCGTTTCCAACTTGCCTAGATTCATATAAGTGCTGTGTTTGAATTTTCGGCCGCGGTATTGTGTACCACGCGGGTCACAACTCACCACAATGTAGCCTTCCTGACAAAGTAATTCATACCACATCTGATTGCGTCCGCCCCACGAGTCGCTAACGGTATTGCTACCGGGGCCACCATAAATCGCTACAAGTACCGGATATTTCTTTGATGGATCGAAGTTGGTCGGCTTCATCATCCAACAGTTCAAATCTTCACCAGTAGCATTTTGGAAAGTGAAGAATTCCTTCTTGGCCAAATTGTATTTCTTCAATCGTTCTTTCAAGATAGCATTGTCTTTCAATACACGTGTTTGTTTGCTTGTAGAGTTGTTCCAAAGTGTTTGCTCAACAGGTGTGTTGGCATCACTATGAGAAAGAATGTAGTACTTGAAGCCTTTACTGAATTGCGCATCGTTGTTTCCTTTTTTCTCATCTAGCCTGCAGCAGTTGTTCTTTTTCTTTTTTGAGTTGAACGAATAAATGTGTTTTTCAATAGAACTTATTTCGCTGGTGGAGTAATAAAATGTCATGGTGCTTTCATCCACCCCATAGAAATCAATCACATCATATGGGCCTTTGCTGATTTGTTGCTTCACATTTCCAGTGGCATCAAAATTATAGATGTGATTGTACTCATCACGCTCGCTGAGCCAAATGAAACTGCCGTCTTTCAAGAAGGTCAGTGCATCACTGATGTCAATATAGGTATTCGCAGATTCAGAAAAAATAGTCTTGGTCTCGATAGCAAATGGCGCAGCGATGGTCATATCGGCAAGTAAAAAATCCAACTTGTTCTGATGACGATTCATGCGCATCACACAAAGCTTGTTGTTGTCTTGTGTCCACTTGATGCGAGGGATGTACTGGTCCAAATCATTACCTGTATTCACGGCTTTGTTAGTGCCTGTGCCCATGTCCCACACATAAATATTTACCAAACTATTTTTCTCGCCTGCTTTCGGATACTTGAATTCGTATTGCGTTGGATACAACTCACCGAACATATCCATCGAAAATTCTTTCACTGCACTCTCATCAAAACGATAGTAGGCGATGCGATCGCCTGAAGGGCTCCACTCAAAGCCTTTGGCAATGGCAAACTCCTCTTCATACACCCAATCTGTCGCACCATTGATGATTTTATTGGCCACACCATCGGTGGTCACTTGCGTTTCTTTTTTGCTCTGTGTGTCCAACACAAAGATGTTGTTGTCGCGCACAAAGGCAATGTGTTTTCCATTGGGTGAAAAATCAGCGAGCAGTTGTTTGCCTTTGGTGAAGTCAGTTAGCTTGAAGGTCTTCTTCGTTTCGGTGTTGTACACAAAGTAGTTGGCCTTGTAGCTATAGCGGTAGATAGGTTCGGTTTCAGTAGTAATCAATATTTGCTTTTCATCCGCACTGAATTGATAATCTTCGATAGCAGTGTTGAAATCACCAAATACATCTTGCGATGTAGCAATCACGCTCACCTCTTGACCTGTTTCATAACTGTACTTCACCAGCTTGCTGCCCACCGCATCACTCTCTTCGAGACTGGTGTAGTGGAGTCCGTCATTCATACTGTTGAGGCCAGCTACAAATTCAGAACTGAATTCGCCTCCGGTCCACACCAGTTGGTTGGTGAGGCCTGCTTGCGATTGAGCGAAGAGCGAAAAGGAAAGTGCGAAGAGGGTTATGAATAGTTTCATTGAAGTTGATTGAAAAATTAATCTGGATTGCGATTGACGGCAAACATAGACTCACCATTTGGTGCAAATACTGCCACTGGTGTATTTCTATTCTAAACCTGCCACATCCCGCATCTGCTTATTGAAGCGAGTAATCGTATTCTGCAGTTGCATATAACTCTCTACCGGAATGGCCTCTTTGTTTTCGCGGATGATGGCTTCCAATTGTGATTTCAGCAGGGGCAGCGTTTCACCGGTGCTCTCTTTCACATTTTGCTTCAGAAGGTTTTTTTCCGCTTCATTTCTAGCCACCTGCTCTTTCATCTTTTTTATCTCTGCCGTTATGCGTTCTTCTTCGTCAAAGGCCTTTTCTATTTGTGTTTGAGTGTGTATCATTTGTTCGCGTTGCGATGCTTGGCGCTTTTTGAGTTTTCGATTTTTGAGTAGTGCAGCCAACCCGAAACTGGCGAACAACAAGGCAAATCCTATTGATAACCAAAGCACAATATTCAACTGTGAATTGCGCGCTCTCATTGCTGCATTCGTTTCGCTTAGACTTTCTATTTCACTTTTTTGCGCGAGTAGGTTTTCATTCAATCTGCCAACTTTTTCATTCAACCGCTGCATGGAGTTTAGATGCAATCGTTCAACCTCTATCAAGGCCGAGTCATTCTCTCCCATTGCTTTGTAAGCATCGATTATTTGAACACGAAGGCTTCCAGTAGAGTCCGTTCCATCAGGCACCTGCGATTTCATTTGTTGCAGGAGTTGCATGGCTTCAGCCTTCCTTTTGGCCGCTGCCAGCGCACCCACTCTTTTCAATTGATGGTCAACTAATTTATCCGAATCAAACTGAACCTTCCTAAAAAGAACACTATCAGAAATCCGCAACGCCAACGTCCAGTTTTGTTGCTCATACTTCTGCTCGAAGTTATAGAAAAGCGAATCGCTGTTGTTCCAGTCTGTAGTGAAAACAGGTTGTGCCTTCTTCATTGGCTTTTTCTTCTTTGCTGACGCAGTATCAGGCAGCGCAAGGACAAAGAGCATCAACAAGACTAGCAGTTTGAATTTTATTTTTTGATTCGGTATTAGCACGACTCAAATAAAGCTAAAACGAAACGGATGTGATGAAAGCAACATCTTATCTTATCAACGTTATGTGTCCTCGCTGATAAGCGGCATCGCCTGTTTCTGTCCAGTATTCTAACAGATAGTTATAGACCCCGTCTTGCACAAAATATTCACCATTTCTAAAATTACCTGTCCATGGAATTGTCAAATCGATTGTGGAAAAAATGGCAGCTCCCCAGCCATCGTAGATGGTGAGTTTTGTTTTCGTAAGGTTTTGTGCTTCTATCATCCACACGTCATTAATGCCATCCTGATCGGGTGTAAAAGCATTGGGCGCGTAAATGATGTAATTGCATTCTTCGAACTCGATGAGGATGGAGTCACTAGCGCTTCCGCATGTATTGTTCACCACCACCGAGTACACTCCGCTTTCACTTATTTCAATTTGCGGTGTGGTTTCGTCTGTGCTCCACACGTAACTCTCATTCGCTGGCTGGAGCGCGCTGAGGACTGTAGTTGTTCCAATGCAATACGTGCCTATTTCTTCAAAATCTACAAAGGGATAAGGTGCTAAGATGACTTGTGTATTGTCCATCACTGTGCAAGGACCACTGGACACCGTTACGCTGTATTCACCTTCCTCACTTACTACTATTTCGAAGGCTGTTTCTCCATTGCTCCATTCCCCTTCATACGGAATGCTTAGTTGAATCGTATCCAATGGACACATCACGACTTGTTCTGGCAAATTGACAATTGGAGGAGGTGCAAAATTGATCTCTATTTCATCGCTGACTATGCAGCCTTGTGTTTCGAAAGTGCATGTGTAGCTGCCATCAACTGTTACCGAAAGGGTCTCAGAGGATGTATTCGTATTCCATGTTACCACTGCATTGGCATCCAACACAACCGTTTCACCCGCACACGCAAGGATATCCGCACCAAGATTTATGATGGGCAATGTCACTTCGATAACTTCAAAACTTGCGCTATTTGAACACTCATTCTGGGTCACGATGAACGAATAGTCTCCTTCAACGTTCACTGCAACTGTTTGAGAAATGTCGCTGTTGTACCACACTATGCTTTGCCAACCAGCGCCTGCATCAAGCACTACGATGCTATCAGGGCAGAGGTAAACGGGTGAAACTATGTTGATAATAGGTAGTGGTGTCTCTATTACTTCCACAGCATCACTTGCACTGCATTGTGCCAATGGAGTTGTGGCAGTAATAGTATAGGTGCCTGCAGCCGTCACCGCGAGAGTGCTTGTATTGTCGGGCCCTGTGAATTGTCCATCCGTTGTGGTCCATTCAATGAGAGCATCATTCAAACTAATAGCAGCATTCAAATTAACCTGATCGTTTTCACAAAAGGAGGTGTCGTTGCCTGCATTCACCATCGGCATTTGTTCTACTTCCACCAGAATGCAGGTTTCCGAAGAAGTACCACACAAATCGGTATATGTGCAACAATATTCAGTAGTGACAGAAGGCGAGGCGGTCGGAAACTGAATAGCCGCATTGTCCAAATCTGCTGCAGGTAACCAGCTAAAGGCACCCAAAGGATTACCACTTATGGCAAGCTGAACTTCACTTTCAGCGCATATCGCCATATCGTCCTCACTTGTTTGAATGTACTCTTCTAAGCAAACAGTTTGTCCATTGAAGTAAAATCCTGTTGCACCAGTGAAGCCCCAGTAAACCATTTCATTGCCTCCAAAAATGTCATTGATTAAGTCATTTTGATCGCTTAAGCGAAGCATGCAGTCGAAGTATAGCTGCATCGTTTCTGTCTCAGGGTCCCAGGTTATTTTTATGATGTGCTCGTTGCCATCCTCTATGTTGGCATTCATACTGGATGCCTGCACTGGGCCAGCTAGGTTATCACCATTGTTATGATAGACATTTCCATTTTTCAAGAATGCAACATGGTCCGATGCAGGATCTCCATTGTTGAGCTGTTGGGTATTGTCAAAGGTGTCAAATTCAATTCCGAAAGAAGGATCAAAACCACCGAAGCCCATGCCAGAGCCATCATCACCAATGGCTGTGGTGCCCTCCGTTTGCAGCACGAACACCATACCATCAGCGCCATTGGCATCTACATCACCGAAATTCATGTGGAACTCTAATTCAAAAGCTACCGAGAGATCCAGTTGAGTTGAGGACCACACGGTGCCATTTTGCCAAGCTGCATCGGGAGTTATGGTGTAGCAATTGTTGCCTTGTTCTATCGCATTGCCATTTACCACATAGCTCTGAGCGTTCGCGCTTATAGCGAACAAAACCAGAACAAAAGAGATGATTACACGTGCCAAGATGTTCATGCGAAGATAGCTTGGTGTCATTCTTACACTTACGGCAAACTTCATTTTTTGTAGCATTGCATTTCTCTAAAGCATTGCACTATGAAAAAATGGATCAAGCGTATTGTCTTATCGCTATTACTCATCATCGCACTAGGTGTGGTGTGGGCCTATTTCTGGTTGGGCAGCAGTGCGCCTCAATACCGAGGTGAATTGCAATTGTCGGGATTGCAGCAGAAAGTAGATGTTCATTTTGATGAGTTTGGTGTGCCACACATCTATGCGCAAAACAAGCACGACCTCTACATGGCTTTTGGTTATGTGCATGCTCAAGACAGGTTGTTTCAAATGGAAATGCTGCGCAGGGCAGGCAGCGGACGGTTATCAGAAATCATTGGAAGACCAGTATTGAAAGTGGACAAAATGTTTCGTTCACTTGGCTTGGTGGAGTATGCAAAAGAGAGCGCTGCTTATCTAGAAAGTCAAAAAGGCACTGCTATGTACAGTGATGTGCAGGCATACTTAGATGGCATCAATTATTTCATATCCAATGGTGCTACACCGCCAGAATTTTCTGTCATTGGAATTGAAAAAACACCCTACACGTTCGAGGACTTGTATTGTGCTACAGGAGCCATGGCTTTCAGTTTCAGCATGGCGCACAAGACGGAGCCTGTCATCGATTTTATCGATAAAAAATATGGACACGAATACTTGGAAGACCTCGGACTGTGGCATGACAGCACCGAGAGTTTCATTCCTACTACCAACCATCTTGAAGCGACACCACCCCAAAAAAAATCGTTGCAACAAGAAGAGCACGAGAACGAAATGGAAGATGAAACCGAAGCAAGTGGCGAGATAATGATAGGCGGTGTGGCGGAAGAAGCCATGTTAGAATTTTCGCTGGCCATGCAGCAAATAGAAGATGCTTTGCCTTTTGCACCCATGCAAGGCAGTAATGCTTGGGCGGTGAGTGGCAAGAAGACAAAAAGTGGCGAAGTCATTTTCTGCAACGACACACACATCGGCTACATGATTCCGCAGACGTGGTATGAGGCACATCTTGTTTGTCCGGACTACGAAATGTATGGTCATCACTTCGCAGGTGTTCCCTTTGCACTGATAGGTAGAAACCGTCAACTGAGTTGGGGAGTAACTATGTTGGAGAATGATGAAATGGATTTTTACACAGAAAAATTCGCGAGCATTGAATCGAATAAGTATGAGCACAAAGGAGAATGGAAAGAAGCTGAAGTGCGCAGCTACACCATCAAAATAAAAGGCGAAGCGGACACTACCATACAAGTGCGTTACACAACACACGGCCCTGTGGTGAATGATGCATTTGAAGGCATGAGCGATGCTGCTCCATTGAGTATGTATTGGACATTTACGAAATTCCCCAACAGAACATTGGATGCATTGTATGGTATGAACAATTCGCAAAACATGATTGATTTTCAATCACACCTAGCGAGCATACATGCACCCGGCCTTAGCATCAACTATGGCGATAAAGAAGGCAACATAGCATGGTGGGCGTGTGCAGCGCTTATCGAACGGCCGCGGCATGTCAACTCGTGGACCCTTCTAGATGGTGCGAGTGGTAAGGATGATGCCATTGGTTTTTATCCCTTTGAGCTCAATCCACGCAACGTGAATCCGGAATGCGGGTATATCTATAGTGCGAATGATTGGCCACAAGACATGTCAACGAACAATCCTTCGGATTCCGCCATCTGGATACCCGGATACTACAAACCCCAATACAGAGCCAACCGCATCACACAATTATTAGCTAGCAGCAATGACTGGGACATGAGCAGTATGCAAACAGTAATGTGCGATGTGACCAATGTGATGGACTCTTCATTGTTGAACTGGTTTTGGATGGAACTGGATAGCGTAGATGAATATCGCGACAGTGTGCACTTCCGTCAATATGATGAATTGTTCCAATGGACAGGACAATACGATCCACGCTTGGCGCAGCCCACCTTCTTCAACAAGATGCTTTACCACTATTTGCACCTGACCATAGCGGATGAAATAGGCGAAGACCGTTTTAATTTGTTCATGCAAACACACCAGTGGCAACGCACCTACTCGCATTTATTCAAGCAAGAAGACTCGCCTTGGTGGGATGTGAAGGGTACCTATGAAATAGAAACACGCAGAGACATTATTTACAAAGCATTCTGCAAAAGCCTAGATGACCTGCGCGATGAGTGGGGCGACAATCCGAAAGTGTGGACATGGCAGAAGGCATCCACTTGCGAGTTGAAGCATCCTTTGGGCGAGGTAGCAGTGTTCAAACCGCTATTCAACATAGGGCCCAATGGTGTTTGGGGTGGCAATGAAACCATCATGCAAGCTGGGTTCAAATTGGATAGCACGGGGCATTACAAAATTTCATACGGATCGCAGATGCGGATTATTGTGGATTTTGTAAATGTGGATAGCACACAAAACGTAACACCCGTTGGCCAGAGCGGCCACATTATGAGCGACCATTACCGCGACCAAGCAGATATGTATCGCAATAAAAAATTCAGAACAGCTTGGATGGGAAAGGCGCGGATACAGAAGTTTGAGAAGCTAGAGCTGGTGCCGTAGTTAAAAGTATAAACCAACCATAAAATTGAGTCCTGCGCTCCATGCATCAAAGTAAAACAGTTCACTTTGATTGATTCTGCTAGGAGGCAATGTGCATTGAAACACAAACCCTCCAGTAAATCGTTCTCTCCATTTTGCTGATGAACTGAAACGGCCATTGAAATAATATTTCATTCCCAAACCGAGGGTTGCGTTTAGTTTGTTTGAGACCTTAAAATCTTCTTTATCCAGCTTGCTGAATTGTGCATCCTTGCCCAACACGTATTGGTTTTGCACATCGTTGGTTTTCTTTAAAAGGCTATAGACGAGACCTGTCTCCGCTAGCCAGCTCCAGTTCGTGTTGCCCACGTTTTGTGTCCATCTCAATCGCAGAGGAATGTCCCAAGAGGTAATGCGCGTCAAGTTTTCCTCTAGGGCTATTTGTACTGTGTCAGCTTCTCCTATGATTGGATTATTGGGATCGGTATTGACGAAATATTCCATTATTAATTTATCCCCATTGCGATAAAAATCCAAAATGCTGTCTTGGGCTAGTTGCGTTTCATCAATGAATTGAGTTGAACGAAATTTCATTTGATTGTAGCCTATTCCAACGTGCGCACTTATCCGCTTTTCGCCATTGGGAACCTTCCAGGAGAAAAGATGAAATCCCACATCCAAACCCAGCATTACGTTGGTAGCCATTGAGCGATTGTTGCCCATAAAAACATCAAGCGGCCGCTGATCGAGAGTGGAAGTAGCGTAGCTGCCAAATGTGGTGTTTGGGCCTGCGAGCAAATTCAAATTACCTCGTTCTCGTTTCACTTTTTCCTTCTTCACGTCATCGCGAGCGGCTTCTTCCAAGGAATCTACATTGGTTATCACATCTTCTTTCTCTATGTAAATGTATTCGCCATCTATGATGACGGTGTCCGATTCCAGCACAACTGAGGCGGTAGCCATTTGTGCAAAAACAAAAAGCAACACAGCTAATGCTATGTTGCTTTTAATTTTTTTGCTCACTACTGTGTTCAATGCGCTGCGGTGTAAGTGCCGTGCAATTTAGGCAGTGTGCAAGTGACAGTGTTATTACGGCTAGTTTTCTTTGTCTTTGTATTGGGTAACAGTCAATTTCTTGCCCTTCTTCTTTGGAGTGGGTTCGGCCGCTTTGGCAATTACCGCTTCTTCGCTTTCTGCAGTTAAGACTAGGGTAGTAGGAATCTCTGTTTCTGTTGCATCTGTCTTTTCAGAGGCAACCGTTGTTTCTGTAGTACCCGTTTCTATTGCGTGTTCAGGACCAGTAGAAATTGGTGCACATGACGCCTTGCTTCCGGTTTTACACTTTGCAGAACATTTTTCCGTAGTCTGCAAGCAATCAGGTTTTTGTTCTGTTGTGTTATCACTTATGGAAACAGCGTTTACCATTTGTCCATTGCCATCTGCATTATTCATGACAGGGGCCGCAATGATTTGGTCGTGATTGTTATCAGCTGAATTTGATACAGCATACGCACCACCGCCAGCGCCCAGTAGCAGCAACAGGTACCACATATTAAAACGGGTAGCACTCAATTTGGTGAAATTGCTCCACCACAAGGCACGTCTCATTTTCCCGTATACCCCTTGCGGCACTTCAGGCGCGTAACCTGACATGGTGCCTTTCACTTGTTCGAAAAATCTTTCTTCACTCATCTTACTTGCATTTTAATTTGACTCAACGTAGCTAATTCTCTTTGTAAATAATTCTTTGCTCGGCTCAATTGGGATTTTGATGTGTTGACATCGATACCCAGCATGTCGCCTATTTCCTTGTGCATAAAGCCTTCTATCACATAAAGGCTGAAAACTGTTTTATATCCGTGCGGAAGTTTCTCGATGCAATTCATCATTTCTTCGGCCGTGTATTCTAAATCTTGGTGCGCTATTGGGTCGTTTTTATGGCGAACCAAGTCGTCTATATCTTCCTGATAAGCATGTTTCAGGTTTTTGCGGTAGTGGGTAATGGAGGTATTTACCGCAATTCTCCTTAGCCAGCCCTCAAAACTGCCATCGTGATGGTAAGTGTGTATGTTGTTATAAATTTTCACAAACACCTCCTGCAACACATCCTGCGCTTCCATTCTATTCTTAGCATAACGCAGACAAATTCCAAAAAGCAATGACGAGAATTTCTTATACAGTGCATCCTGAGCGCGTTTTTCACTCTTGATGCAGCCGTCTATTAGTTCCCTGAATTCGTCTATCACAACTGTAAAACTAAGTCATTCACGCGGAGGTTGCATATGGATGATTAAAACTCCTTTTAGACTATGAGTCATCACCCTTGGTTAGAAGACTGCTAGTGCTTTAACGAGGGTAGGGAGGCTACATTTTTTACAACTGAATGTGCGACTTACATTCGCGCTCCCAAAATTTTTCCAAAGAATGATTTCCATTACCCTGCCCGATGGCAGTAAGCGTCAAGTAGAAAGCGGAACAACGGCCCTTCAAGTTGCACAAAGCATCAGCGAAGGTCTTGCCCGCAACGTGCTAAGTGCTGAGGTAAATGGTGAAGTGTGGGATGCCACACGGCCCATTACTTCAGATGCCACTTTGCGCTTGCTTACGTGGAATGATGAGAACGGCAAAAGCACCCTTTGGCACTCCTCGGCCCACCTCATGGCAGAGGCCTTAGAGTCTTATTATCCTGGAACTAAGTTCGCCATTGGTCCACCTATAGAAAATGGTTTTTATTACGATGTGGACTTTGGAGACAAGGAATTTTCTCAAACCGATTTTGAAAAGGTAGAAAAGAAGATGCTTGAACTTGCCCGTGAGAAGAATGAGTTCAGTCGCAGCGAAGTTTCAAAGACCGATGCCATCAAGTATTTCACTGACAAAAACGATCCTTACAAGCTCGAACTCATAGAAGGCCTTGAAGATGGAAGCATCACCTTCTACACACAAGGAAAGTTTACGGATTTGTGCCGTGGACCGCATATTCCAAATACAGGCTTTATAAAAGCAGCCAAGCTTCTGAACGTTGCCGGGGCCTATTGGCGTGGTGATGAGAAAAACAAGATGCTTACCCGCGTTTATGCGATCACATTCCCCAAGCAATCTGAGCTGGAAGATTACATGAAATTGCTTGAAGAAGCAAAGAAGCGTGACCATCGCAAACTGGGTAAAGAATTAGGCCTTTTTGCCTTCTCTCAAAAAGTTGGAAGCGGACTACCGCTTTGGCTTCCAAAAGGTGCTGATTTGAGAATGCGCCTTACAGCTTTCCTCACTGCAGCGCAGAAAAAAATGGGCTATTTGCAGGTTATCACCCCACACATTGGTAGCAAAGAGTTGTATGAAACCAGCGGCCATTGGGCCAAATATGGAAAGGACAGTTTTCAGCCGATAACTACGCCTGCAGAGGGCGAAGTATATATGCTAAAACCAATGAACTGTCCTCATCACTGCGAAATTTATAAAGCAGAACCCAAGTCATACCGTGATTTGCCACTGCGGCTTGCAGAGTTTGGTACTGTATACCGCTATGAGCAAACAGGCGAATTGCATGGTCTTACCCGCGTGCGTGGCTTCACTCAAGACGATGCCCATATTTTTTGTACAAATGATCAAGTAAAAGAAGAAGTGGGTAAAGTGATAGATCTTGTTCTCTACATCTTCAAAACGCTCGATTTTCCTGACTTTTTGGCTCAGGTTTCCTTACGTGACCCCAATACACCTGAGAAATATATAGGTTCCAACGAAAATTGGGAAAAAGCCGAAAAGGCCATACAAGAAGTGGCCGATGAAAAAGGTCTGAAAACGGTTGTGGTTTTAGGTGAGGCTGCGTTTTATGGTCCAAAGTTGGACTTTATGGTACGAGATGCTATTGGAAGAAAATGGCAGTTGGGAACGGTGCAAATTGACTACAACTTACCTGAGCGATTCGAGTTAGAATATACGGGAGCTGATAATCACAAGCACCGCCCCGTGATGATTCATAGAGCGCCTTTTGGTTCAATGGAGCGCTTTGTTGCCATCCTTATAGAGCATTGTGCCGGACAATTCCCACTGTGGCTAACTCCAGAGCAGGTTAAGATACTTCCTGTATCAGAGAAATACAACGAATATGCAGAACGAGTTTCGAAAGAATTGAATTCTTACGATATTCGCGCCCTCGTTAACGAAAGGAACGAGAAAGTAGGCAAAAAAATCCGCGATGCGGAGATGGAAAAATTGCCTTATATGTTGGTAGTTGGAGAGGAAGAACAAGCAGCAAACTCAGTAGCAGTGCGCAAAAGAGGAGAAGGTGATTTAGGAAGTATGAGCATATCAGATTTTGCTGATAAAGTGAACAACGAAATAAAAGAGATTCTCGCTGAAAATTAAATCGAGGAACTTTAGGACTAGATAGGAACCAAAACAAAAGGAGGAATCATTAACGCACCATCAAGGCCACCCTACAGGGGAAGAAGAATATTTGAGCCTGAACACAAACTCAACGACCGCATAACAGCCCTGGAAATCAGGTTAGTTGGCGACAACATTGAACAAGGAGTATATAGCAAAGCTGAAGCTTTGAAAATGGCTGAAGAGCTAGAGTTGGATTTGGTAGAAATTTCTCCCAATGCGGTGCCTCCGGTTTGTCGCGTGGTGGATTATAGAAAATTCCTTTACGATAAAAAGAAGAAGGAGAAAGAACTAAAATCGAAACACACGAATGTTACCATCAAGGAAATTCGTTTTGGTCCAAATACAGATGACCACGATTTTGATTTTAAATTGAAACATGCAAAAACGTTTCTATCAGAAGGCTCGAAGGTGAAAGCATATGTTTTCTTTAAAGGTCGCTCGATAGTTTACAAGGACAGAGGAGAAATTTTGCTCACAAGGTTTATTTCGGAATTGATTGATTTCGGATTGCCAGAGCAAATGCCGAAGTTGGATGGAAAGCGAATGTTCGTAATGATAAACCCGAAGAAGAAGTAGGCAGAGGAAGTAGAGTTAGTAAAAGACAACAAGAAAAAACAACAAACAATCATAAAGTAAAATGCCAAAGTCAAAAACCAAATCCGGTGCTAAGAAGAGATTCAAGGTGACCGGTACAGGAAAGATTAAGCGCAAGCAGGCGTTCAAACGTCACATCCTTACTAAGAAAGACACCGCTCGCAAGCGTGCACTTGGTAACGATGCTCTCGTCCACGCTTCTGACGTTAAATCAATCAAGCGACAATTGCTCGTCCCTTAATGCCTAAATAACATTATAAAAAGAGCAGGTAAGTTTAACCCGACAAATGGTAACTAAGTTCTCGAAACGAGGCACCACCGTCAAAAAACAAAAAACAAAATGCCAAGAGCAAAAAATGCCGTAGCCTCGAGACAAAGGCGCAAAAAAATTCTGAAACTGGCTAAGGGCTACTTCGGATCAAGAAAAAATGTATGGACAGTAGCGAAGAACTCAGTAGAGAAAGCGCTTTGCTATGCATACATCGGACGTAAGCACAAAAAACGCAATTACCGCTCTCTTTGGATAGCGCGTATCAATGCTGGTGTTCGTCCACACGGTATGTCTTACTCTGTGTTTATGGACAAAGTGCATAAGAGCGGAGTAGAGTTGAACCGAAAAGTTTTGGCCGACCTTGCTATGAACCACCCAGATGCTTTCAAAGCAGTGGTGGAGAAGGTGAAGTGAGCTCCAAATAGAAAATAATTCGCACCGTAACGAAAAGGGAATCATATTTGAATTCCCTATTTTTTGGCATTAGTTTTATTTTCTGAAACAAAATTTTCTATGAGATTATTAAGAATTGTTCTTGTGTCTGCTCTTGCATTGAATAGCGCGCTTGCCTTTGGGCAGCTGGGCAAAGACAAGGCTTCAAAAAAAGCAAAAAAGCAGAAATCTGCAGAGGTTATTGAAGACAAGGTCGCCAACGATGCAGAGATAGAAAGAATTCTGAAGGAGCGCGACAGGCAGACGGGAGTAAAGCCAACATCAGAAGCGATTATTGAAGGTCATCATTTTCCTAAAGGAACTGTTTGGCTGAACACGGATGGGCCATTTGCCCAAAACAATTTTGACAATAAAATCACCTTAATAGTCGTGAGTGATTTCGATTGTGTCGATTGCGCTTACTACTTGACTACTTTACAAGAATCACTTAAGCAAACCCCTGCTATTCAAATCATCCAAGTCATTAAAGGTGATGCGAATGCTCCAATTCAACGCAATTTTGTTCTGCAATACATTCAGCAATTTGGCTTCAATCATCCCATTGCTGTGGTGCCCGATTTTTCTGGTTTTTCTGGCAGCACAATTACCCAAGTGCCGTTTTTTATGCTTTATGAAAAAAAGAATACTCCAGTATTTGCTCAAGGTGGAATAGCTGGATTTGATGACTTGGTAAAGAAAATTGATACATTAAAAAGTGACAATGCGCTTCTTCAGTCATGCTATAACTATCAAGTGCAGCCGTCAGTATTGTTTGATCGCTGGGCCGACCCTGTTGTCGAAAATCCAACAGCACTCGCTACAGATGATGAGTTGGATAGAATTTATGTAAACGATGCCGCACACAACCGCATTGTAGAATTGGATGGAGCAGGCAATTGCACTGCCGTAATTGGCAGCAATAGAAAAGGTTTTGCTGACGATAATCTTGCAAATAGCCTATTTGATCATATTCAAGGAATCTGCTTCCAAGATGGAAAACTATACTTGGCAGACACCTACAATCATCGCATTAGAGTTGCAGACATAGCAAGTCAGCGTGTATACACATTATGCGGAAATGGTCAGAATACCATTCAAAAGGCGAATGAAATAAAATCAGGTCTCAATCCAATAGGTTTGCCGGTAGGCCTCACATTTTGGAATAAAAACCTGTATGCCATAAGTGCCTCTACCAATGAATTGTTTGAAGTGAACCCCCAGAATGGCAACGCTACAAAGTTTGCAGACTTGCCTGAAGGAAGGAATGGTTTAATGCGCATTTGGCCAAGAAGTATCGTTTCAGTTAAGGACTATTTATATGTTGCCATGAGCGATGGCAGTCTAGTGCAGTTGGATAAAAAGGGTGGAATTATAAATTTCCCTACCAACAAAGGATTTCAGGTGCATACTATAGGAGAATGGAAGGGACAACTTATCGCCACAAGTGTTAAAGAGCAGCGCGTTATGTTGATGGGAAAGGGTGGCTGGCGCTATATAGCGGGTGACGGCTTTAGTGGCAACAAAAATGGCCCTGCGTTGGAAGCGAAATTCAATGCCCCCTCAGGATTGGCGGTTATCAATGGCGAACTCTTTATTGCAGATCGTGAAAATCATCAGCTGCGGACACTTAGTTCAAGTAAGAAAGGAACAGTAAGAAGTTTTTCTCTTCAACTTTCAAGAGAGCTAATTGGAGAAACTGCCGCACATACATTTGGTGAAATGGTGGTAATGGATACCATTATGGTCAGCAAAAGTGAAAGTAAAATTCACGTTGCTCTTGATTTAGGCAATTTCAAATTAGTGCCCGACTGGAGCTATGCTGATATAGACGAGGTTTCAGGTGCTTATTTGCCTACGCAAGAAATTAACGAAGATGGATTTGTATTCGGGGTCAACAATCGCTTTGAAGGTCTTGATGTTTACATCGAAGTGTACCTCACAGTGGAAGATCCGGATAAGCCAGGTATATATATCGCCAAGAGATCTTATCTTGTTTTCTATATAGAAAGAGTGAAGGATGCACCAGCCAAACAAGAGCAGGTATACACAGTAAACGTGCTGCCTTATTGAGATTCCGTCATCACTAATTGAAAGTTGAAAGGACTGAATTGCTTTTTGCAGCATTCCTTTTCTTTCATTGTTAGAAAACTATTTCTTGAGTTTCAGCACGCGATTAACTCCTTCAGCCGCTTCAGTGTATTGTGGAGCGTAGCTTAAGGCTGTGCGATAATCTGCTTCGGCTGCCGCGTAGTCATTTTTGCTTTCATAACACAATCCTCTATTGTAGTATGCTTGAGAGTAGGCCGGATACTGTTGCACTGCTTTAGTGAAGTAATAGGCCGCGCTATCGAAATTGGTCTGATATTCTAACCAGATAAATCCTTTGTTGAAGTTACTTGCCACAAACGAGGGATCGATTTTCAAAATAGAATCGTAACAGGCAAAAGCTTCCTTGTAGCGTTCCTTTTTCAAGTAACCCGTTTCCTGCAGATAGATGGCTTTGTTATACCAAGCTTCGATACTTGTGGGTCGCAGTGCTATTGCAGATGAATAATATTCCTTCGCAAGATCACTTTTCTGTGAGGCATACAGCAGACCGAGTTCGATGTATGCATCATAATAGTTAGGATCTACTTCTACCGCAGTTGCGTAAGATGAAGCCGCAAGTGTTGTATCTTTTTTATCTTTATACAAGCGCCCTCTGAGGTAGTAAGCCTCAGCAATGTATTCGTTTATTATCAATGCTGCATTGATATGACTTGTCGCTAAGTCATAGTTTTTTAAAGCAATGTCAATACCCGCCTTTTTGAGCAGGCAGTCGGTATTTATCGAATCGAAATGAAGACAAATTTTATACTCTTCATACGCCTCTTTTATTTGTTGTTTGGTCCAGAATAGTTGGCCTTTGTACAAATAGATTTCCCCTTTTGTGCTGTCAGCTTCTATGGCGCGGGCCAAGTCATCAAAGGCTTTTTGGTACTGTTGCTTAGCGCCAAAATACTTAGCTCGCTCAAGGTAGTTGATGTAATTGTTTGGGTCTGCGGATATCAATTTGTTCAACGATTGGAGCGTTGAATCAAGCAATTCTCCCTGTGCGTCCTTGGCATCAGTGGTCGTGGATGAGTCTCCTTTTTCTGAATCATCGCAACTGATGAGCAAGGCTGTCAGCGAAGTCAGAATAAATAGGAACAGGAAATTTTTTTTCATAAAATAGTCGGATGGTCGAAGTCTAAAACAAAAAGCCCACGGAAAGAAATTCCGTGGGCCAAATTTGAGCTATTTCTTTCACGCTTTAGCAGGCGTTTTTGCAGCCAATGCTTCACGCACTTTGGTTTCTATTTCATCCATCAAGTCCGGATTGTCATCAAGCAGTTGTTTCACCGCATCGCGGCCCTGTCCCAGTTTGGTATCACCATAGCTGAACCAGCTTCCGCTTTTCTTTATAACTGCGTGGTCCACTCCCAGATCTATCATTTCACCCACTATACTTATGCCATGGCCATAGATGATGTCAAACTCTGTTTGGCGGAATGGAGGTGCCACTTTGTTCTTCACCACCTTCACTTTTGTGCGGTTACCCACCACCTGTTCGCCATCTTTTATCTGCGAAGACCTGCGAATGTCCAAACGAATGGAGGCATAAAACTTTAGGGCGTTACCACCCGTGGTAGTTTCAGGATTGCCGAACATCACTCCAATCTTTTCGCGCAGTTGGTTGATGAAAATGCAGCAGCAACCTGTCTTGCTAATGGTGCCTGTTAGTTTTCGCAGTGCTTTGCTCATCAGCCTTGCCTGCACACCCACATTGGCATCGCCCATTTCACCTTCTATTTCAGCGCGCGGTGTAAGCGCGGCAACAGAGTCAATCACTATAAGGTCAATAGCACCTGAGCGTATCAAGTTGTCAGCTATTTCCAATCCTTGTTCACCATTGTCTGGCTGCGATATCAAAAGATTTGCAGTATCCACCCCAAGTGATTCAGCATAGAATTTGTCAAACGCGTGTTCCGCGTCTATGATGGCACATATGCCACCTTGTTTCTGACATTCGGCTATTGCATGAATGGCAAGAGTGGTCTTACCAGATGATTCAGGACCGTATATCTCAACGATGCGCCCTTTTGGATAACCGCCAATTCCAAGAGCAATATCAAGCCCAATAGAACCACTTGGAATTATTTCCATTGGCTCCGTCACTTCATCACCTAGTTTCATCACAGCGCCCTTTCCATAGGTTTTTTCCATTTTGTCCAATGCCAGTTGGAGCGCTTTCATTTTTTCTTTATTCACTTCAGCCATGTTCGGTAGGTTTTATTTTGATTGTTGTAATTGTATTTATCAATTGAAGCCGCAAAGTAGTAAGTGCAGATTGTAACCTATTTACAATTGGGCTAATTTTTTTGGTAGAGCAAGAGAAGAGGGTCAATCCGATTTTCTATGCTTTTGGTTTGTACAAATCCCTAATAACGAAAAAGGCAACGAGGTAAATGCCTGTCAGAACGGAGGCATACATTACAGAGCGCTCCTCATAATGTGCGTGGTCTTGCCCGCTTAGCAAGAAACGCTCGAATACTCTGTGAGATATGTACCAACTGAGAGCGAAAAGGGCTGGAGCGAGACAGAGGTAAAGGATGGATGCTTTGCGGGTCATATATGTTTCATTTTCTTGCTCCAAAAATAGCGCTGCCAATCCGCACCATTGTGCTTCCTTCCTCTACCGCCCAATTCCAGTCGCCACTCATGCCCATGGATATTTGATTGAAGTCTGCCTTATCGCGGAAAGCCGTGGCCTGTAGTTGGTCAAAACAGGTTTTGATTTGTTTAAACTCACCGCGAACCAGCTGTTCATCATTGCTGAATGAGGCCATGCCCATAACTCCGCGAATGCTGACGTTCCTATAGCTAGCGAGATCTATGGTGTTTGCGAATTCAATCAATTCTTTGCTGTCCCAGCCAAATTTTGTTTCTTCCATTGCCACATGTACCTGCAATAAACAATTAACGACCCGATTGTTTTTAGCCGCTTGTTTATTTATCTCTGACAAAAGTTTTGAGCTGTCCACACTATGAATCCAAGAAACAATTGGCGCAATAAATTTCACCTTATTGCTTTGAAGATGTCCTATAAAATGCCACTCAATATCGGAGGGTAACAGGGGTTGTTTAGTGACAAGTTCTTGCACATAGTTCTCCCCGAAGGTGCGCTGTCCGGCCTGGTATGCCTCAAGAACATGCTCGTTTGGTTGGGTCTTGGAGACAGCTATCAATTGGACACCAACCTTTATCTGTGAGCGAATTTTTGACAGTCTTGCTTCTATGCTACTCATGACGGCAAACGTATCGGAAAAATGATTTGCGATGAATAGGGGTGAAAGAATCTTGTGTTGTCATAGAGCAAATTCAATCTTTTTACCATGACCAAGCGATTTCTTCTGACTATCCTTTTTCTTTTTGCACTGATTCTTGCGAAGGCACAGCTTCTTACCCAAACTGTTAGGGGTACTATTTTAGACAAAGTGTCCAATGCGCCCATAGAAGGCGCTGTTGTTGTCATCATTGATGTGCAGCCTGTAGTGGGCGCCATTTCTGACTTTGATGGCAATTTCAAAATTACAAATGTGCCCATTGGAAAGCACACTGTCTCCATTTCATTTTTGGGTTACAAGGAGCAGACACTTGCTGGTATCAACGTTAATTCTGGTAAGGAAGTAGTTCTCAATATTGCGTTGGATGAAGACCTTCAGCAGACCGCCATAGTAGAAGTGACAGCTCAAAAAAATCAGCGCGAAGCATTGAATAATATGAGCACAGTAAGCACGCGAACATTCAGTGTGGAAGAGACTCAAAAATTTGCAGCAGCCATAAATGATCCTGGCCGCATGGCCTCTAGCTACTCGGGAGTTATTTCTACGGATGACGGAAACAATGCTATTTCAGTTCGCGGTAACTCGCCCTATGGTTTGCTGTGGCGCATGGAGGGTGTCGATATTCCAAATCCAAACCACTTCTCATCGCCTGCCTAAAGTGGCGGTGGCATTAGTATCATTAGTGCGCAACTGTTGGCAAACTCCGACTTTACTACAGGTGCTTTTGCTGCCGAATATGGCAATGCGATGTCGGGCGTGTTTGATCTAAAATTGCGTAAGGGCAACAATGAAAAGCATGAATACACTTTTCAAGCCGGGCTGCTTGGGGTGGACATTGCCGCAGAAGGTCCTTTCAAAAAAGGGTATGGCGGTTCTTATTTGGTCAACTACCGACTCTCATCACTTTCTATGTTGCAGCTATTGGGAGTGAACATTGGCGATGCGGTTACTAAGTTTCAAGATGTATCCTACAACGTTTTTCTACCAACAAAAAAGGCAGGAAGTTTTTCTGTTTTTGGTTTTACAGGACTGAGCGGGCAAGTGCAAGAGGCCAAGCGAGACTCTGCCTTATGGACTGATGAGGAGATGCGTTATGAAGAGAATTTCAGGGCCAATACTTACATGAATGGATTGAAACATACGCTTCCATTGAGTGAGAGCACCTACTTGCAATCCTCGCTTGTTTATTCCACCCGCGACCTGAGCTATGTGTCGTCCAGACTTGACGATAGCTACACAGCACAAAAGGAGTATGATGAACTGTCGCGCTCCAATAGGTTGAATTTGAATTTTATTCTCAATCACAAATTCAGTGCAAAGCACTCTATCCGATCAGGCATTTATTTAAATAGGTATGATTCCGAATTCAAAAAGAAATACTTGAATGAAGAAACGGATGAGTTGGAGGTGCTCATAGACCAAGCTGCAGAAGTTTACACTTTTCAAGCATTTTCTCAATGGCGCTATCGCATTGCGGAGCCACTTACATTGAATTTGGGTGTGCACTATCTGCACTTGCTAAGCAACAACACATCAGCCATAGAGCCGCGTGCTGCGCTGAAGTATGAATTGAATGAATTGCAAAGTATAAGTGCCGGTTATGGCTTGCACAGTCAAATGCAGCCACTTGGCGTTTATAGTGCTCAAGTTAAAAATAACGATGGCACTTACACACGTCCCAATGAAAATATTGACTTCAACAAGGCGCATCATTTTGTGCTTGCTTATGACCGCTCGCTCTCTAAAAACATGTATGTTAAAATAGAGACCTACTATCAGCACTTGTTTGATATAGCTGTCGAAGACAGCATTCACAGCCTACTCTCTACCCTCAACAGCGAGTACGACTACGTTACAGCACCATTGAGCAATAGTGGTTTTGGACGCAACTATGGAGTAGAGTTGACATTGGAACAACGCACCTACAAAAACATGTATTTCCTGTTATCAGCTTCCTTGTTTCAAAGCGAGTACAAAGCGTTGGACGGTGTCTGGAGAAACACCCGCTTCAATACCAATTATGCATTTGTACTTACAGCTGGCAAGGAATGGAAAGTTGGAAATGAAGCGAAGAACAAAACGCTTGGTGTAAATCTGCGTGCCACATTTGTGGGTGGACTTCGCAATACGCCCATTGATGTGGCAGCTTCAATGGAAAATGGGCAAACTGAGTTCATTACTAGTCAAGCTTATGAAGGGCGCGCGGACAACTACTTCCGTCCAGACATTCGTTTCAGTTTGAAAAGAAATTTTAAGCGCATGACGACCACTTTTTCGCTGGACCTGCAGAATGCCAGCAACACTAAGAATGTGTATGGATCGTATTTCGATACAGAAACAGGGACGGTAAAAGAGTATTACAATCTGCCGCTGATACCCGTGCTAGCTTATCGAATGGAGTTCTAGGCCAATGGAGATTTTGCCAAATTCACTGTGGTTCGCTCCGAGTTATTACTTTAAGTTCTTCCATTCCCCATTTCAATATACCGTTTATATCTCTGTTGGTTTCCTGATGTAGTCTTGGGTTTTTAAAAGGAAGCATTACTGTTGTTTTACCAATCGAAAATCAATAGCAGATATGTACACCCTTGAAGCGCGCAACATTCACAAATCTTTTTCTGCGCACAAAGCATTGAACGATGTAAGCATTAGTGTTCCGCCACAATCTGTGTTTGGATTACTAGGTCCAAATGGTGCAGGTAAGACAACACTTATCCGAATCATCAACCAGATAACGGGTCCTGATGAAGGCCAGGTTTTCTTCAATGGAGAAAGACTGAAACCAGAACACGTGGAGCTCATCGGTTACTTGCCAGAAGAACGCGGTCTTTACAAAAAGATGAAAGTGGGCGAGCAGTGCATGTATCTCGCACAGCTCAAAGGTCTTACTTCAAAGGAAGCTAAGTCAAGATTGATGGAGTGGTTTAAGCGTTTTGAGATTCACACGTGGTGGGACAAAAAAGTGGAAGACCTCAGCAAAGGCATGGCGCAAAAAGTTCAGTTCATCACCACTGTGCTGCACAATCCAAAACTGCTCATATTGGATGAGCCATTCAGTGGTTTTGATCCCATCAATGCAGAGTTGATTCGCAATGAAATGCTGCGGCTGAAAAGTGAAGGTTGTACCATCATTCTTTCCACGCACGACATGGGGAGTGTGGAAGCCCTTTGCGACAATATTGTCTTAATCAATCGCTCCCAAGTCATACTGGGTGGAAGTGTAAAAGAGGTAAAAAATAAATTTCGCAATCAAACGTATGAAGTCATCTATGATGGAAATGCCATGGACATTGGCATAGGCCTATGGGCCAATTATGAGTTGATAGAAACCAAGCAAGTGGATGAGAAAAAGGTGGCGCACATACGGCTGGTGAATGACAACAAGTTGAATGATTTGTTGAGCGCACTTTTACCACATGTGCAGATAGAAGCGGTGCGCGAATTGGTGCCGGACATGGATCAGATATTTATAGAAGCAGTACAAAAATTCAACGCAGAACATGAATAAGATTTGGCTCATCATAAAGAGAGAATACCTGACAAGGGTGAAGAAAAAGTCGTTCATTGTGATGACTGTTCTTGGCCCGATCCTTTTCGGTGTGCTTTTAGTTGGGGGCATTTATGTAGCCGCTTCGGATACTACCAAGCACGATGTGCTCATAGTGGACCAGCAGGGTTGGATAATTGAAGACGAGGTGATAGCCACCGCTAATGCTGGCTTGGATAGAGATGTTTTCAAAGACAGCGAGGATGTGCATTTCTTCTTTCAAAAAAATGCGGTGGATGCCGATGCAGAATTGAATGCTAAGAGATACACCATTGTTGTGCAATTAGACAGCAATACGTATGAGGATGGTAAATGCCTAATGAATTTCAAGAATGCACCTAGTTTAGGGATGCAAGGTGACATTCAGGAAAGCTTAGAGAAGGCCATAGAAAAGTGGCGCGTAAAGAAATATGGAATTGATTATAGCTCTTACAAAGCTATCAAGCAATCAGTTAGTTTCACTATGGTGAATATCGATAAGGGCGAAGATGGAAAGGATGTTTATGTGCGTGCTGGATTCGGTTTTGCCCTAGCGCTCACCATTTATCTTTTCATATTCCTCTATGGCGTGCAGGTGATGCGCGGAGTGATGGAAGAAAAGACAAACCGCATTGTAGAAGTCATCGTTTCTTCCGTAAAACCATTTCAATTAATGATGGGAAAAGTGATTGGAATTGGCCTTGTGGGTGTTACTCAGTTTGTAATGTGGATGGTGCTTTCTGGCATTATTGGTTCTATCGTTCTGGGCACAGTAGGCCTGGATATGTTGGGAGGAGAAGCCATGTTGAAGGAAGTAAATGGACAGATACAAACTATGCCTGATCAAGCTCAACTATCTAATCTGAAGGACAATGAAATGGTGTCCTTTCTTTACACTACACCTTGGCTGGACATTGCTCTTTCATTTCTTTTCTTTTTTGTTGGCGGCTACTTGTTATACGGGTCACTCTTTGCAGCTATTGGTGCTGCGGTGGATCAAGAAGCGGACACGCAACAATTCATGCTGCCAATAACACTGCCGCTGGTGTTTGGGTATCTCGTCAGCTTTATGATGATACAAAATCCTGAAGGAAATATGGGAACCATCTTCTCCATTGTCCCGCTCACATCGCCCATAGTGATGATGGTGAAAACTGCTATTGGCGTTCCGCTTTGGTTAAGGTTAGTGAGTATGGGAACATTGATTCTTGCTTTCATTTTCTTCATCTGGCTTGCAGGTCGCATCTATCGCGTGGGCATTCTGATGTACGGCAAAAAACCAACCTACAAAGAACTTTGGAAGTGGATTCGCTACTCCGGTTGAGCGACAAAACTTTGATGCTGAGGATGGAAGAGAATTTCTTTTGTCTATTCCATCAAAGCGGTCGCTTTTCTTCATCTGTATTTTTTAGCTTCGCACCATGAGTTCTTTTAAAGATTGGTGGAAGCATAAGACCCGCGAAAAGACCATTCCGCCTGTGGATTTGTCATCGGTAGGTGTGGATATGCACAGCCATTTGCTTTTTGGAATAGATGATGGTGCCAAGGATATTGAAGAGTCTATGCAACTCATTCTTCATCTGCATGAGTTGGGTTATAGGCGATTCATCACTACTCCACACATTTATGAGGATATGTACCGCAACTCCCCCGAAACTATTTTCCCAAAGCTCGATTTGGTGCGCGAGGAGTTGAAGCGAAGAGAAATTCCAGTGACCATAGACGCAGCCGCTGAGTACTTCTGCGATGAGCATTTCGAAACGTTGATTGAGGAAAAAAATCTGCTCACTTTCGGTGACAACTATGTGTTGTTTGAAATATCGTTTGCTGCAGAAAATGCAAATCTGGGCAGAGCCATTTTTAACATGCGCTTGGCAGGCTATAAGCCCATACTCGCGCATCCTGAGCGTTATGATTATTGGCACCGCGACTTCAGCCGATATGAAAGTATGTTGGATAAAGATGTTCTTCTACAAATAAACATAAGCAGTCTTACAGGCCAGTACGGACCAAGTGCACAGCGCATCACAGAGCGACTTATAGAAAAGGGAATGGTGAGTTTTGTTGGCACAGATTGCCATCACATGGGGCATGTGCAACTCACTAATACTGCACGTACCAATCCTCACATGAAGATGCTGCTTGAGTCAGGGAGTCTATTGCATCATAAGCTATGAATGAAGGTTAGAGTTTAAGCTCCCACTTCAGCCAGCTGCACTTTCAATCCATCCAATTCATCTGACAGTCTTATTTGACAACCAAGTCGGCTGTTGCTTTTTACGAAGAATGCCTGATCAAGCATTGCTTCCTCGTCCATGCTCATCTCTGGCAATGGATGTTCTGAAAGCACATACAAATGACACGAAGCACACATGGCCATGCCGCCACAAGTGCCTTCCACCGGCAGTTCATAGCTCTTACACAACTCCATCATGTTCATGTTCATGTCAGTGGGTGCATCCAGTTCGAATGACTGACCTTCGCGATCTACTACCGTTATTTTGATTGTGTTTTCCATTTTTACATTGAATGATTGATCATCTGCATGTACTCTTCTTCCGAAATAATTGTGACACCTAAATCTTCCGCTTTTTTTCTTTTTTCAGGCCCCATTTTCTCTCCGGCCAGCACAAAATCTGTTTTCTTGGATATGCTTCCACTCACTTTTCCTCCGTTGCTTTCGATACTTTCTTTGATGCTGTCTCGTGTAAAATGTTGAAATACGCCACTCACCACCAGCGTCTTTCCATTTAGTTTGTCAGAGGCTTGTTGCGCTTGCGCAACATCACTTTCCAATTTTAAACCGAACATTTTTAATCGGGTTACGATCA
This sequence comes from Flavobacteriales bacterium, assembly GCA_031414655.1. Classification (GTDB taxonomy): domain Bacteria; phylum Bacteroidota; class Bacteroidia; order Flavobacteriales_D; family Sanyastnellaceae; genus JANNVZ01. The sequence continues at coordinate 61,811 of JANNVZ010000013.1, read as the reverse complement.
TCTTGTTTTGCACATCAGTAAACCACGAAATAATGCTGTCCGCTATTTTTTCGCCTATCTCTTCTGCCTCCACTAATTGTTCGCGAGAGGCTGCGGCAATGTTTTCGATGGTTCTAAAATGCTTGGCAAGTTTTTTTGCAACTGTTTCGCCCACAAAGCGAATACCTAACGCAAACAAGACACGTTCAAAGGGAATTTGTTTACTTGCTTCAATACCTGCAAGCAGATTTTGAACACTTTTTTCCTGCATGGTTCTCGTTTTCACATTGTCTCCAAACTCATCACCAACGGTGAATTCAAGCCCTAGCAATTGTTCATACTTCAAGTCATACAAGTCGGCCACGTTGTGAATGAGTTCTTTCTGCCAAAGTCCCGATATAGTTTCTGCTCCAAGGCCATCAACGTTCATGGCTTTGCGCGAAATAAAGTGTTCCATCTTGCCTTTTATCTGCGGAGGACAGCCATTTTCGTTAGGGCAGTAATGCTGCGCCTCGCCTTCATTTCGTATCAGTTCAGTGCCACATTCAGGGCATTTTGAAATGTATTGATGTGGAGATGAAGAAGCGTCACGCTTACTCAGATCTATACCGACCACTTTTGGAATTATCTCGCCTCCCTTTTCTACAAACACAACATCGCCTTCGCGTATATCCAGTTTCTCTATCTGGTCAGCATTGTGAAGCGAGGCACGCTTCACAGTGGTGCCTGCAAGCAACACGGGTTGAAGATTTGCAACAGGAGTAATGGCCCCTGTTCTGCCTACTTGATAGGTGATTTTATTGAGGCGTGTGCTTACTGTTTCAGCTTTGAATTTGTATGCGATGGCCCACCGCGGACTTTTGGCAGTTAGGCCCAATTCCTCTTGCTGATCGAAGGCGTTTACTTTGATGACAATGCCATCTATGTCAAAGGGTAAATCATGTCGCGCCTTGTCCCAATGCTCTATGAATTTTACAATACCATCAATTGAATTTGTCTTTTCTATGAAACGATTCTTGACCGGTGGCGCTTTGAAACCCCAGTCAGCCGCGTGTTCTATAGAGTCGAAATGATTGTTGTAGGGCAACGCTTCGCCATATACTGAGTAAAGAAAACAATCCAATGCGCGCTTGGCTACCTCGCCACTGTCTTGTTGTTTCAGTGTACCGGCAGCAGTATTGCGCGGATTGGCATAAAGCTCTTCACCGCGGGCAGCGCGTTCCGCATTGAGTCGTGCAAATTCTTTTTTCGGCAGAAAAACTTCACCGCGTATTTCAAATGAAGTAGGAAAATTTCCACGCAGTTGAAGCGGAATGGATTTGATGGTTCTTACATTGGAAGTAATGTCTTCACCCGTTTCGCCATCTCCTCGGGTAACACCGCGCACGAGTTTTCCGTCCTCGTAGGTAAGTGAAATAGCGAGGCCATCATACTTCAATTCCATCGCGTACACAATGTTGCCCTCTCCTGAAAACAAGTCTTGCGTTTCGCCAAGCGCTTTGTGTATGCGTGTTTCCCACTCGGCTATTTCTTCACGGTTGTAGGTATTGCTCAGCGAAAGCATAGGATATTTATGCTTCACCTTTTCAAACTTGTCGGTGATGTCCCCACCCACTCGTTTTGAGGGCGAGTTAGCGCGTGCATACTCTGGAAAGTCGTTTTCCAGTTCTTCCAATTCCTTTAGCAACAGGTCGAATTCCAAATCGCTGATGCTTGGCTGGTTCAACACGTAGTATTGGTGATTGTGCTCATTCAACTCTTTGGCGAGTTGTTCTATTCTGCTAAGAGCTTCTTGTGGATTCATTTATTTCGTTCAGGACTTCCTTCTTGTTTTGAAAAATTCTTTCAACAACGCTAAACATTCATTGGCCAATATTCCACCTACCACTTCACTTTTAGGATGCACTATCGTTTGCTTATTGTCGCTGTGGTTTCCAAATTTGGTAAAGCCACGCTTCTCATCAAATGCTCCAAACACAATGCGACCAACGCGTGTGTTGTAGGCCGCTCCAGCGCACATCACACAGGGCTCAAGTGTTACATACAGCGTGCATTCGTCCAACGACTTTCCGCCCAAAAATTCAGCTGCACTCGTGAAGGCTTGCATCTCTGCATGGGCTGTAAAATCGTTTAAACGCTCTACAAGGTTGTAACCGCGCGCTATGATTTGTCCTTGACAAACTATGACACAACCAATAGGAACCTCATCTGCATCCCAGGCATTCATTGCCTCGCGCAGGGCGAGCTTCATGTAGTGTTCATCCGATTTTTCTTCTGCCACAGTGTGTGTAAGATTAGTTGAATTGAAGGCTCAAGATTAGGGCAAAAGGAACTAACGTTGTAAAGGCATACCGCTTAACCAACATCATAATGAACCTTAGAAAGCAACTTGCAGCAATTACTTTCTTCTTGCTGATAGCATCCTTAGCTGTGGATGCTCAATTCAGTTTTATAGAACCCATTACCAATTTGTGTGCTGACGGTGAAACGCCCACCACATCCTTTGTAGGCTGGGAAGCCTATCAAACCTATGATGGCACTAAGGATGGCGAAAGGGACACACTTCATTGCATCCAGCTGGGTGAACTTACCTATCAAGCTACTATCCTCGAATCGGAAATAGATATTTCAAAACCCGTGTTTTTACATTGGCAAGGCGCACCTGTGGCGCTTCAACAAGATTATTTGTACAACATCAGTATGTATGCCTCAAGCATGTCGGCTATCAATCTTACCGACATCAACTACTGCGATGATGGATTTTGCCAAGGTTATGGCATAGCGGTGCAAGTGCCAGACGATCCAGAGGATGGCGACACCATTGCCGAAACGCGTTGGCACTTTCAGGAGTTTGGCCAAACCATTTGGGGTGGCGAATACGCTCCAGCTTGTTTGCCATCTGAGCAATTTCCAACCGATCAATTCATCACTGATATCTATCTTAAGTTCTTGTTTATGCCCGGCTTTAGCGAATACTCTGTCTATGATTTGTACTTGGACTATGTGTGGGATATGCAACAACTTACCAATGTTGAGTTGCCATGGTATTACGCTGGAGACAACAGTTACTCGCTTGGTTGGGGTAACTACTTGGCATTGCATGATGCTGCTTTGTTTCCCAATCTAAACAACATAAGCTACTTAGAATTATCACCACAGCCCAATACAGCAACTCAGGAAAACATCACGTTCTTTATCAATCAAGAAGCAACTCTCACTTTTCAGCCCTACACAGATATTCGTGGGGGACTGCTAGAAGGTTCGGATGAAATAAGGCACACTGTTTCACTCGTGAACAATGGGGGAGAATTTTGTATGCCTTTTGGGTTCGAATTGGTTTTTGAACCCGGTGACCGATACATTTTTAATGATGGGCATCTGGGAATGGCATGGGGCACTTGCATGCGTTTTCAACCCGACAGCAAATTGCAGATTGGTCCTCACGCGATGCTGCATTATGGCGAGCAAGGCATGGGCATGTTGGCGTTGCAAAGCGGCAGCGAAGTGCTGCTGAGCCACCATGCTGAACTGCACATCAACAACACGGTGCGTATGTTCAATGAGCCGTGGCAGACTGCTATGGAAGATATACATGTCTTTCTGAACGAAGGCAATCAATTAGTGTTTGGGCCATTTGCCCATTTGGAAAATTTCAGTATGAACGAAGAGATGAAACTCGTTGTGCATCTCAACGGAGGCTATCTTGATTTAGGCAACTTGAGTGAAGAAGAACGCAAACACATCGAAGTCATTTACCCCGAACAGAATAAGGAATTGGCTGTGCTGCAAGTGCTGGGAAATCCTGCGCAAGGGCAGTTGCAATGCACGGTGCATTCGATGAAGGAGGCAAATACTCGGGTGGAAATAATGGATGCCGATGGCAGATTAGTGATGGAGATGAACGGGATGCTTATAAGTGGATTCAACCAATTAAGCATTGATATTTCATCATTGGCAAGTGGCGTTTACTTCACTCGCCTCTCGCAAGGATCAGCAGTGGTGAATATGAAATTTGTGAAGGAATAGTCAATGCTGAAGGGTTGACAAGAGCTCATAGAGCAGCTCTGCACTCAACACCTTTTGAGGCAAGTAATGATGTGTTCCTTTTAACTCGTGGTACTTCGCCAGGTACTCTTGTTCGGTTTGTCCGGGAGTTGGAATAAGCAAGGCACTTCGATTCAGTGCGTGTAAATCCATAAGGGTGCTGTAGCCAGAACGGCAAATAATATGTTCTGATTGTTGCACAAGTTTTGCAAATGGGGCATCCTCCGCATGAGAGAAAAAGTCAATCGATCCTTTCACCGATTGGCTCTCCGATTGCGGCTGGCCGCAAAGCACAGCGCAAGGCCTTTTCCATTCATTAAAAATAGCAGTGATGGTTTGTTGCAAAATGGATCGCTGTGGTTCTGGCCCCGAAATGATAGCAAGTGCAAAATATTTTTTATCCAATTCAACATTCGCCTTCTGCTCAGAAAATCGTGAAAGTGGACCTATGTAGTGCACATTGTTGAGCGATGTGTTGCCATGCGCAAGTGCTCCACTGAGGTTTTCCGCACCGTCAAAATCTGGAATGAGGCAGGTGTCGAATCTTGCGACATACTTTCTCACCAGTGCATTCAGCAATGGTTTTGAAACACTGGGCGCTTGTATAAATAGTTGATGAGTGATAAAGGTGCAGTGCACATTTTGGTTGTGCAAACCGTATCGGTTATCACTTATTACTTCCTCTATATTTTCACTCCTTATCGCCTCACTCAACCAGTTGTTTTCTGCCTTTATGGTGCGCAGTATGGATGGAATTTGCCGCACCATAGCCCACGCCATGCTTCCATTAGCGGGATATTGGATGTCGTAAGCGGGCAAGTTGGGCAAAAATGACAACTGAGGAAAATGCAATTGAAGCAAAGCAGCACTCGCACCATTTGCGGCCAGTACCACCTCATGGCCAGCAAGTAACTGCTGCCGAATGAGGGGAATGCAACGTGTGGCATGACCAAGTCCCCAATCAAGTGGTGCTATGAGAATTTTTTTTGCCATTGAGCGTGGCGAAGATGCTGCATGGTGGGCGAATTTTACCCGCAATCAATTAGTGTGTTTCAATCCAGTACTATGGCCAAACGAAAACTGCAGAAGTGGGCAGAAAACAAAACCTTCGCTCACGTCTTCGAACCTGATTTGATACCCATTATAAAAAAGGGCAAAACCTTCATGCAAGGTGAATGGTGCGAAAAGTTTTTTAAGAATTCAAATCCTATTACCGTTGAGTTGGGCTGTGGCAAAGGCGAATACACCCTTGGTCTTGCTCGGAAATTCCCAAATAGAAATTTTATTGGAGTAGATGTAAAGGGCCATCGTTTTCATGAAGGTGCAAGGCAGGCGCATGAGGAAGGATTGAAAAATGTTGCTTTTCTGCGAGCGCGTGTCGAGTTTATCGATTCCTTTTTCGGCCACAACGAGGTGGATGAAATATGGCTCACCTTCAGCGATCCACAACCGAAGGACGAAAAGGGCAATAGAAGAATCACCTCATCGTGGTATGTCCAAAATAAGTACTTAAAGTTTTTGAAAGCAGGTGGGCGCATCCATATAAAGCACGACAACCCTGTGGTTCAGGAGTTAGCGCTGGAAGAGATAGAGGCAATGCCTTTTATACTTGAAACACATACTGCCGATGTGTATGGCGATTATTTCCAAACGCTAAGCTCCGACTGGCAGGAAATACTCGGTTTCAAAACCTATTATGAAACAAAGTGGTTGGAAGAGGGGAAAAAAATTACTTACACCAGAATGCGTAGCCGAGATTGTGCTGGCTAGCCCATCATTTTTTAAGCACCAGCTTGTCCAGAAAAAAGGTGCCAAATGGCAGTAGTGACAAGACAAAGGCAAGGAGTGCTTTTTTGAATGAAATAAGCGAACTGTCAAAACACACATAGATACTTACCACAAACCAAACGAACAGCAAGCCATGAATGCTGCCTGCTATGGAAACAGCCATTGAAATGCCAGCCATGTATTTTAGTGGCATGGCTACTAACAACAGTACTAGGTAAGAGATGCCCTCATAAAATCCAGATGTTTTTAGGTGGTGTAGTTGTTTTTGCTGAGCTATTGTATTCATGCGGTAAATATTCAGGAAATGAGGCTGCATTTCTATAACTCTTTACAAAGCGACTAAAAACAAATGGACTCGGTCACTGTTGTCCAATCCTATTTTCGCGGCTCTCAAATGTGCACAAGCACTTGCGCAAGCTGCATACTTTTTTTTGAATTTGCATGGATAAAAAACTAATAGAAACAGACCTTTTAATAATTGGTGCCGGCCCATGTGGCCTGTTCACCGTCTTCGAAGCCGGATTGCTGAAATTGCATTGTCACCTGATAGATGCCTTGCCACAAACAGGAGGGCAACTCACAGAGATTTATCCCAAAAAACCCATTTATGACATTCCCGGATTTCCGGAGGTGATGGCAGGTGAACTGGTAGACCATCTGATGAAGCAAGCTGCACCTTTTAAACCCGGTTTTACACTGGGTGAGCGCGCTGAGAAATTTGAGAAAACAGAAGACGATAAATACTTCCTTGTTACTACCACCCGCGGCACTGTGCACAAGGCACCTGTGGTGGCCATAGCCGGTGGTCTTGGCAGCTTCGAGCCGCGCAAGCCTCCTGTTACTGACATCCAAGAATTTGAAGACAAGGGCATAGAGTACATGGTGCGCGACCCTAATTTTTACAAAGGCAAAAGAGTAGTTGTGAGCGGTGGTGGCGACAGTGCGCTTGATTGGAGCATCATTTTAGCCAACGGAATTGCAACAGAAGTAACACTGATACACCGCAGCAAAAGTTTCAGAGGGCATCCTGATAGCGTGCAGAAAGTGCTAGACATGAGCGCTTCGGGCAAGATAAAACTGCTTACCGATGCGGAAGTAATAGGAGTGAGTGGCAACGGAATGCTGAATGAATTAAAAGTGCAACACTTGCCAGAAGGCGAAAGCACTTTGCCTACTGACCACTGGCTTCCTTTGTTTGGCCTATCACCCAAGCTTGGCCCACTGGCCGACTGGGGTTTGAACATAGACAAGAACAGCATAGAAGTAAACACGTTTGACTACAGTACCAACGTCCCGGGCATCTATGCCATTGGCGACATCAATACCTATCCCGGAAAGTTGAAGTTGATTCTTTGCGGATTTCATGAAGCAACGTTGATGGTGCAAAGTGCCTTTAAGCGCATATATCCTGATAAGAACTACGTGCTGAAATACACCACTGTAAATGGCGTTACCGGATTTTGATTGTTCCAAATTTGGAATTAAAAAAGCACATAACTGTTTTAGTATCCAACGACCTAGTGCTCGACCAGCGTGTCGCAAAAGTGTGTGCTACGCTGCAAAGCATTGGTTATGAAATTACTCTGGTAGGCCGCATCGTTCAGGGCAGTCAGCCCTTGCAACGAGGTTACGAAATAAAACGATTCAAACTACTCTTTTCAAAGGGTGCGCTGTTTTATGCTGCACTCAACCTGCGTCTTTTCTTCTTCCTTCTTTTCAAAAAGACCGATGTCATTTTGGCCAATGACCTGGACACCTTGTTGCCCGCATTTCTGGTAAGCAAGCTTCGGGGCAAACAAATAGTGTATGACAGCCATGAGTATTTTACCGAGGCCGAAGGGCTTACCGGCAGGCCGTTTCAGAAGGGTGTGTGGCTGCGGATCGAACGTTGGATTTTTCCAAAACTCAAACACGTCTATACCGTGAATGAAAGCATCGCTGCTATCTACTGCAATTTGTATGGAGTGGACGTGAAGGTGGTGCGCAATATTCCGTTGTTGAGCGAACTGAAAAATGTGAAGACGCGCGAACAACTGAATTTACCAGCAGACAAGAAGATTGTTCTTTTGCAAGGAGCATACATAGACCCTGACCGTGGTGGAATGGAACTGGTGCTAGCCATGCAGTTTTTGGATGAGGTACTGCTCCTCATCATAGGGTCGGGCCGCGATGTGGAGAATTTGAAAAGAAAAGCGGACGAGATGAAGTTGGGTGAAAAGATTCTATTCATGCCACGCATGCCCTTTGAAGAACTGCGGCATTGCACCGCCAATGCCGACCTTGGCCTTTCGCTGGACAAACCGCTGCATCTCAACTACACCCTTTCACTTCCGAATAAATTATTTGATTACATACACGCAGGTGTGCCAGTGCTGGTGAGCGATTTGCCTGAGCTGCGAAGAATTGTGGACACCTACCAAGTAGGATTGATTTGCAAGAGCGTAACACCCGAAAATGTGGCCGCTGACATCAAGACCGCTTTGCACAGCGCAACCTATTCCAGTTGGAAAAGCAATTGCTTGAAAGCAAGAGAAGAACTGAATTGGCAGAAGGAGGAAGCCGTTTTGAGGGAGATTTATTCAAACCTCTAGTTCAAAATCTTTTTAATGAATCCCATTACTCGCCAGATAGCGCTCTGCATCCAGCGCTGCCATGCAGCCCGTGCCTGCGGCAGTTACCGCCTGTCGGTATGTTTTGTCTGCGGCATCGCCCGCCACAAAAACACCTTCAATATTGGTTTTTGAACTACCCGGTTGGTTGATGATGTAGCCTGTTTCATCCATTGTTATCCATGGCTTAAAAACATCGGTGTTGGGCTTATGACCAATGGCCACAAAAAATCCTGTGGCGACCAAGGTGCGCTTTTCATTGGTTTTATTGTTGTGTACAAGAACACCTTCCACACCAGTTTCACCAATAAGATCAACCGTATCGGTATTCCACAGCACTTCTATGTTAGGCGTATTCTCCACCCTGTGCTGCATGGCCTTAGAGGCACGCATCTTGTCGCTGCGAATAAGCATATAGACCTTATTGCAAAGCTTCGCGAGGTAAGTGGCTTCTTCTGCTGCTGTGTCGCCAGCACCCACTATTACCACGTCTTGCTTGCGGTAGAAAAAACCATCGCACACGGCACATGCACTTACACCACCTCCTATATCGCGCAGTCGTATTTCGTTTGGCAGTCCCAGCCACTTGGCGCTGGCACCGGTGCTTATGATGATGCTATCAGCTGTGATGGTGTGTTTTCCATTTTCAATTTCTACGTAATGCTTCGGTCCTGTAAAGTCCACTTTGGTTACCCAACCTGAGCGTACATCTGTTTCAAAACGAACTGCTTGAGCTTTTAGCTCCTCCATCATTTTTACTCCACCCACACCTTGCGGATAACCTGGAAAGTTATCTACCTCTGTGGTGTCCATGAGTTGGCCACCGGGTTGCATCCCTTCGTACATCACCGGTTTCATATCAGCGCGTGCAGCGTAGATAGCCGCGGTGTAACCAGCAGGGCCGCTGCCTATTATCAGACACTTCACATGTTCTTTAGCTTCGTTCATTCTTAATTGTTTTGTATAAAATGGGTGCGCGAAAATATTAGCGGCTCACGAATAAGTGTCTATTGATTATCCGAATCGAAACTCACTTTTAAAAACTCGTCCCAAAGTGAATCTTCAGGTGGAGGCGCTACGATGGTCATCAACGTTTTTTTCACTGGGTGAATAAATTCAATTTTCCGCGCATGAAGGTGAATAGATGCATTGTCGTTGGTCCTTCGCGCTCCGTATTTGATATCGCCTTTTATAGGACAACCGAGGCTGGCTAAAGTGGCGCGTATTTGATGATGACGTCCTGTTTTTGGGTATACCTCTACAAAAGAATAATTGTCGCCCGCTCCAATCACTTGGTAACTCAGTTCCGACTCCTTTCTTTCGGAGGATGGCTCACTGAAAGCAAATGTTTTATTCTGCCTTTCGTCTTTCCACAAGTAATTGACGATGTGACCTTCGGCAGGCACAGGTGCATCCTTCACCGCTGCCCAATACGTTTTTTGAACCTCGCGGTACTTGAACATATTGGACAATCTGTTCAAGGCTTTGGTGGTGCGGGCATAAAGAATAACGCCACTTACAGGTCTGTCCAAACGATGCACGGTGCCTATAAAAGCAAGTCCGGGTTTGTTATAAGTCGTCTTCACATATTGCTTCACCGTCTCGCACAGCGTGCGGTCGCCACTTACATCACTTTGTATGATGTCGGAGTTGCGTTTGTTTACTGCAATGATGTGGTTGTCTTCGTAGAGCACTCTCAGATTTTCCACTGTGCTCATTACTATCGGTTCGCGTGGTAAGGTTTTCCACTCGCGACCAAGTGCATATGCTTCTTGCTTTGTCATCTTTTTACTTGTCTTTTATATGCGATATGAAACGCTTCTTTTTGGAGGCTGTAAAAGTAATGGCCGCGGTGCGAAGAATATTATCTCACATGAAGAATTGCAGTCAACCTTACTACAGCAGTTGGAAGGCTTGCACCACATCAGCCACCGATGGATAGGTGTTGGCCCACACCCTATCCAACTCATCCATGGCTAGCCATCGGGTTTCGGTAATGCCTTCTTTGATTTGTGGCTTGGGTTTTTTGTTGCCAGAGTATCGCATCAGAAACCATGCAGTGGCTTTCAGCATGGGTTCGCCTTTTTGTATATAGGTATGCCAAGTGGTGCAAATTGGTTGTATCAGTTTCAGTTCATCAATGCTGCATTCTTCTTCTACCTCGCGCAATGCGCCTTCTTGTATTTCTTCATTTTCTTCCACCTTTCCTTTGGGCAAATCCCATTTTTCCAAACGATAGATAAAGAGAATTTTTTCTTCATTGTTGAGTACCAAACCACCGGCAGCTTGCACAAATTCAAACTGTTCCGCGAATGCGTTCCACGCTTTTTCGAGGTCTTTGCATACCACAAAAACTTCTCGTGCACCGTCCTTTATGGCAGCTTCAATGTGAATGGTGTCCATCTTGCCCTGCGAGTGAATGATGGCAACGCCACGCTGCGCTTGGCCCACAGCAGTTGCTTCCGTTGTAAATATCACGGGACGGTTTAAAAAGTAAACTTTATACTTTTGGGCCATGGATAGTAAAGAGAGCGCGTTAAAAGTAGCTGAATTCCTTTTGAAGATTAAAGCGGTTGAATTGAAACCGGACCAACCTTTCACCTGGGCGAGCGGATTGAAGTCTCCTATTTATTGTGACAACCGCAAAACGCTTTCTTACCCCAACATCAGAACGTTCTTGCGACAACAGTTTGTAGAAACGATTGAAAAGCACTACAGCAAACCGGATGTAATAGCTGGGGTGGCAACAGGAGGCATTGCGCTGGGTGCATTGGTGGCTCAGGAGATGGGCTTACCCTTTATTTATGTACGCAGCGAAGCAAAAAAACACGGCCTAGGCAATCAGATAGAAGGCAATCTGGAAAGTGGGCAAAGTGTGGTGGTGATTGAAGACCTGATAAGCACAGGAGGCAGCAGTCTGAATGCTGTGACTGCCCTGCGCGAAGCCAAGGCGAAAGTGACAGGAATGGTGGCCATATTCACATATGGTTTTGACAAAGCAAAAGAGAATTTTAAAACTTCGAAATGCAAACTGCATACACTCACTGACTACGAATCGTTGGTGAAGCAGGCATTGAACGAAAACTATGTGAACGAATCGCAATTAGCCGAACTGAAGGCGTGGCGGGCAAATCCTGAAAAGTGGAAAAGCTAAATCAACAGAACTGAAGGAAGTAAAAACGAGAACAATATGACTCAAATAGAAAGTAAAAAAGTGGTGGTGAATGCAAGAGCAGAAACGGTATTCACATTTCTCTCTGATATGAATAACATTCAAAAACTGCTGCCACAAGACAAAATAAGTGAATGGAAAAGCGATGAAAAATCGTGTTCGTTCAAAATTCAAAATGCCTACACCATTGGATTGAATTTCGTGTCGTCTGCACCACATACCAAAATAGAATACAGCAGTGCCCAAGGTTCGCCTTTTCCATTTTCGTTGAATACCGTCTTGAATGAAAATTCCGGAAAAACGGAAACGCAACTTTTGTGCGAGGCCGATATCAATCCTTTCTTAAAAATGCTTGTGGTAGGCCCACTTAAGAATTTGTTTGACTACATGGCGGAGAGGCTGGAGAAGCAGTTTGTGATAGCGTGAGTTTTTTTTACTGAGCACTATCTTCCCCGCCAATTGGATAAGAATTTTTGTTCTTCAGCAGTTGCGTTTTCATTGATGCCAACTTTATAACGTTTGGCCCAAACAGTGCCATCGATCTTGATTGAAGTTGTTTTCAATTTTCCTTTTCTTAAAAGCGTAAGTTCAATTTCGCCCTCACTCATTCGCAGCAGTTGATGAAAATTTTTGTAGTGTGCCTTTCCATTTATGGCAACTATCTCGTCACCATTCCACAACTCCGCAGTATCCGCAGATGAGCCGGGAACAACCGATTGCACGGTCACTTTTGGATGCGATTCTTCTACAAATAATCCAAGATAGGCTTCGCTCCATTTGGGGTTTGCACTTTCGCTGATGGAGAGTCCTGCGGCATTCAATGACTTGATGATGTAAGGCAAATAATCTTTTTTGCCGTAAACAATGTTGGCGAAAATTTCATCAAGACTTGCACCTGATGTTTCGTTTACAAGACGCATGTAATCATCGCCTGTGTATCCTATCTTCTTTTTGCCAAAATCTTCATAGAGTTTTTTCATCACATCATCTAAAGAATGCTTGCCGCTCGAGTTCAGACGGATGTGAACATCGCAGATGAGTGCAATCAAAAAGCCTTCATTGTAGATGGAAACTTTGCGCCAAGGAATTCCTGAAACATACCCATCCAGCCACGTATCAAAGCTGCTGTCAGCCACGCTGTGGTTAAACCTGCCATGATTGTCTAGGTAAGCTTGGATGTCATCACTCATCACCTCAAACCATTCTTCATCAGGAAAAGCGCCTGTGCGCCATAGCAGATAATCACCGTAATAAGTAGTCACTCCTTCAGCCACATATCCAAGTCGTGTGTAGTTCTCTTTGGTGAAGTCATAAGGCATCATTTCCGCTGGCCGAATGCTCTTAATATTCCACGTATGAAACAACTCGTGACAACTGATACCCAGCAGGTCGTGGTATTTGTCCTCTATCTGAAAGTCAGCGGCTGGGCCCATGGTTATCACCGTGCTGTTACAATGTTCTACTCCGTGCCTTACAAAAGTGGGCAAGAAGTGAAACAGAAAATGGTACTCATCGCACGGAATATCTCCGAACAAATTCATCTGAACTTTGGTGAAGGATTCAAAGTCGCTCAGCAGTCTTGCCTCGTATAGTTTTACTTCGCCTTGTAGGTGAATGTGAAAGGGAATTCCACTCACTTCATATTTCAAATGCTTCATCGAAGCGCTTGCTATCAAAGGGCAATCTGCTAACTCATCAAAGTTTTTTGCAACGAGAACATGATTGCTTTTCTTGCGAAGGCCGCAGGCTATGTCATACGATTGGGGCAGTTGCAATTGCACTTCGAGTGGCTGCATCATTTCGTCTGCATCATAGAAAAAGCAATTGACAGGATTGATGTAAAGTTGCTCATCATCTAAATAAGACGAACCCGCATTCAACTCCGCAGCATAGTATTGATATCGAATGATGACTTCATTCATGCCTTTGCACTTTACCTGCCACAGGTCTTTGTTCAGTTTCAGAAAAGGTATCTCGGCTCCATTCTTATCAAAGCTCTGCCACGACCGAATGTTTTTAGAAAAATTTCCCAACTCGTACCTACCCGGACGCCAGGCGGGTAGTTGCAATTGCATATGCTCCTTTCCATTGGTTGGAAATGTTGCTTCGAACGAAATAAAGTGACGGTGTGGATAAGGAGTGGATACTATATAATGAATCATCGTTATTGTTTCTGAGTTGATATTTTATATCCAATTTTTGTTCTTGGAAGTGCTTCAGGCTGAAGCAATTTTTTTAGTTGTTTGAAAATGACTTGAATGTCCTCATTGTTTTTGTCTGTGGTTCGCTCCAGTTTTTCCAGCTTGAGAAGTATGTCTTTGTTAGCCGCCAATAAAGATTTCATTTTAGAATAGACACGCATGATGGTAATGTTGACTTGAATGGCCATTTGACTATTGACCACGCTTGAGAGCATAAGGACTCCGTGCTCAGTGAATGCCAATGGCGCATAACGAAAGTGGCTACCAGACTGTAAGGTGCCAAATTGGCTCCTTAGAATTTTTAGCTCAACCTCAGATAATTTAAACATAAAGTCTTCTGGAAATCTATCAAGATTTCTCTTTACTTGTCTTTTCAATTGTTTGGTTTCAATCCCGTACATTTCAGCGAGGTAGCGGTCTAGCATCACTTTCTGACCTCTTATGAAATAGATTTTATTTACTATCTCCTCGTCAGCCATTAATACAGAAATCACTTTCTTTTTTCCTGCCATAGTTGAAATTGTTTTGAAAGGAAGGTCGCAAATTCCGTCCTTCCTTTCATGATTGCAATTTGTTGTAGTAAGGATGCAATCTGTATCCTTTCAAAATTAGTTGTGCCAATTAGACGTCTCCAATTCTCATTTTATGGCGTCACTAATTGGTTGGCCAATGCACGCATTGGGGAAACTGATTTTGCATATTGAACTAATGGTAGGCGCTATGTCAGTGATGTTTTGGTGTGTATAATTTTCACCGTGCTTTACACCAAACCCAAAGAAGATGGCAGGTACATGCGTGTCGTAAGTCCAGGGCGAACCATGTGTGGTCCCCGTCATTCCATATTCCATGTAATCCGGCTGCAATACATACAACACATCGCCACTCATTTGCTGACTGAAGCCGAGCTGAACGATTTCAGCAATGGGACTTTTGGTGGAAAGGCTGCCGAGATCGCTCGCGGTGAATGCCATGGATACATGCGCTTGCTCTTGCACAAATTCGGCTACTTCCATCTGCAGGTGTTTCAGATTGAGTTTCTTTTCTTCTATTAATTTTCTATTGAGAAAAATGTTTTGATTGCTTTCATTCAGCACCCAATCGCCTTCGCCATGTTGTGTCACCAGCATTTGTTCTACATCCATTTCTATGTTGTCACTTTTCCAATAGCCGGCATTGGCTTTCTCCTCCATCATGTGGCTGGGTGTGGGAGCACCGCCATGGTCGGCACTCAAGAAGATGGTGTAGTTTCCCTTGCCAACTGTGGCATCCAGGTGGTTGAGGAATTCTTCCATGAGCTTGTCCAGTTTGAGATAACAGTCTTGTGTTTCGCGCGCATGTATTCCAAATTGATGACCGATGTAGTCAGTGGATGAAAAGCTCATGCAGAGCATATCTGTGTGTTCATCTTGACCTAGTTGTTCATTCGCTATTACCTCCTTTGCAAAATCAATTGTCATGTTGTTGCCAAAGGGCGTGGCTTTTATCAGGTCGAAGTTTCCGTTTGTATTGCGCAGCTCGCTCAGGATGTAAGGAAACACAGGTCTTAGTGTTCCCTTGAAAGGTGTTTCAAATCCGTTGTTGTCTGCGTGACTTTCATCGTAGTTGCTTTCATCCCGTTCTAAGTTCCAAGTCATGTTCATATAGGCTTCTGCCTTTCCATTTGCATTGAAGTTTTTTACCCATTGAGGCAAGTCATTCATATACCAGCTGCTAGTTGCCCAAGTTCCTTCGTTGCCTCCTACAAACCAATACGCGGCATCGGCAGTGCGACCTGCTGTCAGTATAGCACCGCGATCTTTCATCGCTATACCAATCACTCTGCTTTTGTTGTTGGAGAATAATTTCAACTCATCACCGATGGTGGAAGACTGCAAATACTGTGGCGACATTTTGCCGGCAGTAGTTGATGTTGTGCCAATGCCTTGCACAGTGGAGTCTGCAGAGCAGTAAATTGTTTTTCCTGAACTGCGCTCATACCAATCATTCTGAATAATACCATGATAGGCTGGTGTTGTCCCTGTGAAAATGCTGGCATGACCGGGCCCGGTATACGTGGGCATATAGTTGTACTGCATGTTGCGGCAGAAATACCCCTCACCCAGCAAACGCTTGAAACCATTGTTGCCATAGTCATTCCAATAGCGTTCTATGTAGTCGTACCGCATTTGATCTACGGTGATGCCCACTATCAATTTGGGTCTTCTCGCAGCATCTTCAGTAGTGGAAGAGTTGAAAGTTACCGATGGAAGAGTTGCACAACTTGCAATGACAGCAAGCAGGAGCACTAAAGTTTTTTGGATTTGAGAAGCTGACATGAGGCCGAAAATAAGCACCCAATCAACCTATAATAAATATGAAGTTCGGTCCTTTAACCTAATGCAATGAATATACACAGCAGGGCAGCAATGCCTCCAACAATAAGTGATAACCATAGATACCAAGGCGTGGCGCTCTCATTTTTGTTTAGGATTATTTTGGCTATGATGGCAAACACGAAAGAAGCGGCTGCAATTATTAGTGACAATGCAAGGTAGCCAAGTGCTGACCAACCCTCGGTAATGAACATGGCCATAATTAGCAGGACAACGGCAAGTAGTGTAAGCGCAAATGCGAATAGTGCGATTCCTTTTCCCCACTCGCCTGTTGTGGATTTTGTTTCATTCCTTATCTCACGCACTGATGCACTGAACAAATTCCTTTTTGAATTTCCTTGCGAGAATGTTTGATGCCTCTGCTTTTTTTCTTGCTTGCGCACTGTGTCATTTTTTTTCGGTGCTTCGTTTTGGGCTATTTGTTCAAGGTATTCTGATGTAGTTTCCTTGAGTGTGGAATCTTGCATACTTTCATTCTCACTACTCAAATTTGTTCCTGCTTGCGCAATCTGCTCAACACTATTTCTTTTTTCTTGCTGTGCTTTGTTATGCCACTCCACATGGTAACCTTCCATGTACTTACGCTTTTCGATGCTGCATGAACAAAGGAGCAAAAGCGCACAGTAGAAAGGAATGAGATTTTTTGTCTTTAGCATAGTCTCTTTATTTATTTGACTAACACTGCGGTCGCTTCTATCTCCACTAACATAGTCGGTTCTATCAACTTGCTTACTTCAACCATGGTTGTAGCTGGCTTAATGGATGAGAAAAACTCGCCATGCACTTTTCCGATGGCTTCCCATTGTGTGATGTCTGTAACGAATATCCTGGTGCGTATGACATCCTTCAACGAAGCCCCGCTTTGCTTTAGTGCAACTTCTATTTTTTGCAGAATGATTCTTGTCTGAAGGGCTGCATCATTTGCACCTTCTACTTTTCCATCCATTGAAGAAGTAGTTCCGGCTACTTCAACCACATTCCCTATGCGCACAGCACGCGAGTATCCAACAATGTCTTCCCACGGTGCTCCGCTGCTTATGTTTTGTCGTGTTTTCATTTCTTATTTCTGAACTACAATTTTCTCCACCCAACTGCTCACTCCATCATTCAATTGAACGAAGTAGGCAGCATTGGCTACATTCAATATCCAGGTTCTTTTATTGTCTGTCATCTTGTTAGCCATAACGATTTGCCCAAGGGTATTGTGTAATGTGATTTGAAGTGGTCTGGTGTGCGAGATGGTAAGTTCATTTCCATTTTGCACAGTTGCTATAGGTTTTGGATGGACTTCTTTTACTCCGAAACAGAGTACCATTTCAAAGTCTTGCTGAGTAACTATTGTGCAGTTTGTATTTGGATCAGTGTAGGAATATGCAATGGTTGCGATCCCTTCTACAGTTGATGGTAGCCCTGTCCATGTGCTTCCATCAATGGTTATATCATCGCTACTGAACATGCCTCCTTGCACTGAAACATATTGTGTTAGATCAACTTCTGTTTCCAGATTTACACAGATGCTAAAGTCACTTCCATTTGCGGGTATCCATAGCACTTCAGGAGAATCATTGATGGTGATCGAAGAGTTCATGTCAGCATAACAGCCAAAGTCGCTTGTATAGGCATAGTTCAAAGTTTGAGTGCCGGTGCCCAATGAAGCAAATTGCAAATAGCCATCCACTATATCTCCACCAGAGTAGGCTCCACCGGCAGGACTTGCATTAGCGATAAAGAGAGATGAATCACCTAAACAGTGTTCACCAAAATCTGCTAACCATTCGATACTTGGCGTGGCTGCTACATATACCTCGACAGTTTCAATATCACTGCACAAAGACAATTCATCTGTGTAGGTGTATGTAAGGACATGATTTCCTTCTGTCAATTGAGACGGATCAAAGTAGCCTTCGCTAATGCCATCTCCATTGTATTCGCCACCACTAGGCTCACCACCGGTTAGCATGAGCACGTTGTCGTTCTGGCAAAAGGTGGTGTCGTCTAAAATCCACAACGCATTCACACCTTGAAAGTGAATAGCGGCTGTCGCCTCAGTCACACAGCCCAATTCATTGGTATAGGAATAGGTGGCATCATAATCACCCGCTGGTAATTGTTCTGAGTTGACAATGCCGTCTATTATTTCAACACCTATGAAATTTCCCCCCACTGGCTCGGGCATTTGCACCGCACTGTTTTCTTCACCAATGCATACAAAACCTAAATCATCTATCCATGAGACTGCAGTTGTTTCATTCACAAACAAGCTGTCAATGGCTGAGGCTGTGCAGCCGTTTTCATCTGTATGAGTGAAAATGATTTCATGCCCACCAGTAAAAGCAAAGGGTGTTTCGAAGTAGTAAGTGCCCAAATCTTCGGTGGTTACAAACTCACCGGAGTAAGTTCCTTCAGCTGGTGTAGCACCTGTCAATAGCAGTGCATCTTCATTTGTACAAAGCATATTATCAAGAAGTGAAAACTGAACCTGCGGCTGCGCGAACACTTCAATGGTCTGGATGACATAACTCTGACAACCGCTTTCAAGATGATAATAGGAATAAGAAAGCACATGTTCACCTGCACCCGCTATGCCTGCATCAAACATATTTCCTTCCACACCAGTGCCGCCATACTCGCCACCAGCGGGGCTTGCATCAGTTAAAGCAACGGGGGCAACGTTTGCACAAATGGTTGCCAATTCATTTTCCCAAACCGCTTGAGTATATGCCAATAGCTCGATGCTGATGGTTTCGCTGTACACATCTTGGCCGCATTGTTCTGATGTGATGCGGCACTTGTATATCGCCTGTGCAAGGGTTTCTGTAATAGAGTAGATGGTGAGTGAGTCATTTGTTGCACCCTCAAAATTTATATTGTCAACGATAGCTACGTCATCAGCATACCACTGCAATGTATAGTTGCCAGAAGGCAAAGGCAGAATTATCAAACCATCATTGAATGGGCAAACGGGCTCTGCAATAGGTGTTGCGGATTGCAAATCACTAGCCTGAACATTTACATGTATCTCTTCTGAATACATGTACAACTCCGGGAGGCAGCCCGCAGTGCGGCAACGGAAGAGGCTATCCATTCCAGCAAAGGCCTCGGTGAAGTACAACACGTTTTCATCAATGAGAATATTGTCTTCTCCACTTACTACTATTTCCCATGCATCATTTCGAAATACTTCCCATTGATAAGAAGAGGTGTTGCTGGTGCTTTGCACAAAAAGTGAATCGCTTGCGCCTTCACAAATGGTGATGTCATCACTTTGACTTTCTATGGCAGGTCCAACACGCAAGACCATTTCTTCTGTGTATGCCCGCTCACTGCAGATATCGCTAACGTAAGCGCGAAACTTAAATCCATCCATTTCAGGATGCACGTTCCACAATTCCAAATCAGTGTAGTAAGTGCTGTTGTTTTCGCCCCACGACAAGGCGCTCATTCGGTAATGCGCATATTCCCAAACAGGAATATCTCGCCAGCCAAGCCCATCCAAAGAGTCCACTTGCCAACCCGGATACCAGCTGTACTGAAAGTCATCATCCCATTCGTAGTCGCTGGTTATCATTATAGTTTCTTCGTGCACCAGTCCTGCTGCGGGGCATACATATATGGTGTCAGTGGGTTGCTCGGTTATGGGCGGAGTACTGATGTATTCATGACCATACACCGTAACAGGAATGGAACTCACACAACCCGCAGGCGATGTGGCTGTGATGGTGGCGAATTGAGAATAGCTATCTGCAATAAATGTGATTTCATGAGTGCTTTGCCAAATGGAATCTATGCCCGCGCTGATGAAATACGTGTTTTCAGGCACGCCTAAATCAACGGTAATGCTATTGTCAAGGCAGGTATGCATTTGATACGCACCCTGATAAAACTGTGAGTAGGGTACATAGATATAGGGCAATGCTTGGGCGTCCACATGTAGTGTATCGCGCGCTTTGCAGCTGTTGTAAGTAGCCTCTACCACATACATCATTTCTGTGTTAGTGAAGATACCTGTGGAAGCTGCTGTGGTAGATGTCATTCTATAATTCGGTGTCCACACAAAGGTGGCTTCAGGATGATTGGTGATAGCATCCACCATCAAAGTTTCACCCACGCAGATGGTTTCTTCTTCAGGAATTTCCAGTGTGAGGTCATAATTGGAGAGTGTCACATTTACAGTATCTGTTTTGACACATCCCTGATAGTATCCATAAAAAATGTAACTACCCGGTGCAGTGGGAGCCACGTTGGGTGTCTTTGTGTTGTTGCCTGAAAAGCCCAAAGAGGGATACCAACCAAAATCTACATTGGAAGGTGTAGTGCTTCCATTTAGTTGAACATTCACTCCGCATGTGGTGGTTTTGTCTGGCCCGGCTGAAACGGTGAAAGCAACACTCACTGCATTATCAAACTTCGCGATGTAGTTCTTAAGCACACTGCCAGATTGGGTGAGCGTAACTGGATACCATGTTTGTGTGGCTTTGAAGGAACCAAACATCATTTGCCTTCCGTCTTCGTCCAGCACCACGTCAACAGGATAATGCTCTTGCGAGCCTGCATCATACGTGCGCGCAAATTCGAGCGAACCATCTTCATAGAAGTTTGCATTGAAGTGATCAGCAGATAAGCTGAACATACTGTAAGCTGGAAAATCACCTATGTACGGTTGATTGCTGGAGAGATAACCGAACACTGCAATTTTTCCATTGCGGTAGTCGAGGCGTGAAACTTCTTCATAACTGCCTTGTCCGCCCATCGTTTTGAACCATTCGCATGCACCATCGCTCTGCATCTTCATTAGAAAACCGCTGCCATCATCACCAAACAACAATGTGCTACCAAGATGATGCTGGCCTGTAATTTTACCACAGATGTACATGCTGCCATCTGCGCCACCCTTTGCATCCCATGCATACATACTATGGTTGCTAGTATATGCAGTGGCAGTGAGCTGGCCCCATGCACAAGTGCCATCGCTGTGGTATTTACCTACATAAAAACTATAGCTGCTATTGAGAAAACCATTCACGGTGTATTGCTGACTGAATTTGAAAACACCTGTTGCAGGCAGTGTAGTAGTTCCTGTTATCCACACATTGTCTTCGCTGTCCACAGAAAGGGTTTGCATACCTGTGCTATTGATGCTACCCAATTGATTGAGCCATTGCACCTGACCTGTAGGCGACACCTTGGACAACCATGCTTTGCCATTGTTCTTATATAGCCATAAGCTGCCTAATACCATGTAGTCTCCATCGAAAATACCACCCCAGTATATGTTGCCTTCACTATCAGTGGCAATGTCGCGGACATCTTGCGAGTTGTTGGTATTGGCTGCAGCAGTGTGCCATTGATAGTTGAAGTTGGCATCAAACTTTACCAGCATGGAGCGCGCCCCGCCATGCACATCAAATGTCTCGCTACCCAATGTGAAATTGCCGAGAAGATTGCAAACTACTGCCACCGAGCCATCGGCAAGCACCGCTATGCGCTTCACGTTTACGTATCCTGATGGAAGAATTGCTGTCAGGTTGGAATAGACCCCTGCACTGTCCACCTGTGCCATATAAAAGCCGCCAACACCAGCAGGTATTGATTCCGTGCCGCGCACAAGACCTTGCATAGGAAACGAACCGCACTCTACAAAACCACCCAATGGATGTTGTTCTACATCCAGCACATTTTCACCGCTGTTGATGCCTCCATTTGTTTTTACCCATGTGGCACGGTGACATTGTTGTGCACTGATGTGTGTAATGACGAGGCATAGTGCAAGAGAAAGAAATAAACGCATTCGAAAAATCTGTTGGTGATGAAGATGAAAATTTATGGGTATGCAAACTAAAGCCATGAGCCGCAAGTTGGCATTGCCGATGGTGTTACTGCTATACAGTATTTTGGTTCATAAGACTGATGACGGGGCCGCATGGTTCGACAAGCTTACCCTGACATCTTCAGCATGACGGGTTGCATCACTTCACACCCCATCCTCCTCAGCCGGCACAACAGCCTTCCCCTTAGCCGGAGGATATAGCTGGTATTGCTCGTGTTTGGCAGCATCTTCCGGCCACGCCACTTGGGCCGCTGCGGCTAGTTTCGCCCTGTGCTCCCACACCAGATTGTACAGCAATATGCGCTCAGCAGTGCTCACTTTGCGGCCTTCCTTGGCGGCTTCCTGTTTGATGTTGAGGTCGCTTATTTCCTGCGCTATCTCGCCCAGCCGGTCCATCTCGGCCTGGGTCATGCCCTCTGCCATCAGGGCGTTTTTGTATTCAGCATCGTTGCACGTTTTCTGCGCTATCAGCAGGGCGGTCTGCATTTTCTCCTGGTGGTCTTTGGCCGCTTGCCAGGTGCTGTTGCCAAAGGCGCGCTGCTTTTCCACATCCTCCGGAAAAGCCAATTTTGCGCGGTTGCCCAGCTTACTCAGCGCTTTGCGCCCCTCCTTCACACTGGCATTCACGTTGTGGGTGCAGTCGCTTATGTCCAGCTTCACCGCCAGGTCGGTGGGGTAGCTGCGCGCGTTGTTGATGTCCTGTAGCATGGCGTCCAGCCAGGCTGCCGTAATGGTGGGCACGGCCGCGCTCAGTGTGGCCAAGTCCTGCGTGGCATTGTAGTGCCCCGTGTCTGCCTCTGCAAGCACTTGTTCGTTTACCATATTGTAAGCGCGCTTTACTTCTTGTGCCATCGTGTGCTCTGTTTAGAAAAAAATCAATACACAAAGAAAAAAGGAGTTTCCCCTATTCGCCCACATCCCTTCGATAATAATATACTACATATCAACAATGAGCCACTAGGTTTCAATCAATGTTCCATATACTTCCATGACAGTTCTACTTATCTCTATGAGGATACACTAATGCTCTACAATAATTATCTACTCTTCTATTAATAAACTTTACATTGTAAACTATAATCGAAGAGTAGATATTCATCGTTGAAACAGTAGTTACCATAATTGAAATGTAGAAAACTATCATAGAGCTATGTAGAACTATCGTAGAAACGTTTGTTTCCACTATAGAATAGCTGAAAACGCTGTGTGGAGCTGCCAAAATGCCAGTGGAGGCACTGAGGCAGAATAAAGAGAGGCATGAAATGCACAGGGAAGAAGTGTCAGTCGTTGCGTGTGGGACGATTCAAATATCTACTTTAGCGAGAAAGAAAAACAACTGGCCGGGTAGCGCTGCGCTAAACCTGCGCCATGGGATTCACATTAATGCATCTAAAGAAAAGGAGTGATATGTCAAGCGCTGTTTTAGAATTTGTTGCTGGTATGGCCCTTATTATTCTTGGGATATTCACTTTTAGAAGTGCTCTAAAACTAAAAGCAGAAGAAGGTCATTTGTTTTTTACAGATATAAAAGGTTATTTGGGTGGGATTGGCTCAATCGTAGTGGGATGTATGTTAATTTATTTTGCCACTCAATAGCTAAAGATGTGACCCCCCATGGCGCGGGTTAAGCTACGCGTAACCCGCGCCATGGGGTGATTTCACGCAAATGACAAACAACGCAAATGACAGAAGGTAAAAATCACATATTCATTTTTTTTTGGATACTGTTTCGGATTTTATATTCCGTCATATTAGTCATAGGTTCAATTTATTCGCGAGGCTATGCGCCACCGAATTATAGTTTTACTTTTTGGGATAATATCCTATTTGTAATACCGTGCGTACATGTTCTCTTGATGTGGCTCTCGCTTTTGAACAGCTCCTCTCAGAAATGGATTGTTTTTATCAATCTATGGTTTTACTTTATTATTATGGCAGCGGTGCTTTGGATGTTGCGGACGAATGATGTAAATATGTTCGTAATCATTTTCATGGTAATCTGGATCATGCTTGTCGTTTGGAGTTTAAACAAGTGGAGGCGCTGGCTTGATACAGCGTAACTGTGTCAATCCTCATCTGTTACAAATGCAATTTGGTGAAACATACTTCCGACAGTGTACTAGCGGGAAATCACCACATATGAAACCAATAGCACAATGATTGACATGCTTATTAGAAGGCTTGGATACAAGGATAAATTTTTTGAATGAAGAATTCTCCAGAAACTCAAAAATTTATTCTTGGTAAAAAAGAGGTAAAAGGTCATGTACCCACTATAGGCAAGCAAAATACACATGCATAGATTATTGAAAGTTTGTGAGGCAAACAGACGTTCGACAACATCAATTATCAGGTATGATGCACACCCAAAATCTATAAGTCCAATCAAGAAGAGTGCTTGAGAAGCCTCACCTTTGAAATGAAATGAGTTCTTTGAATTTATTCGCCTCAACTGAGCATAGATACCGAAATAGTATTTTAGATAGTATCTTTTCATTGCTCGCAACAACCTCTGCGAAACTACCTCATCTGTTACAAATGCAATTTGGTAACTGCTTTGACTTTATTTGCCTCCTAGAACTCAATAAAAAGGAATGATAGCCAAAATACAGATAGATAGTAAGGAATTAGACGCAATGAATAGGCTATTCGAGCAATATTGGTTCTCAATTCCGATAGCCTTGATTTTGATAATAGTCGGCTGCAAATGGTTTCATTGGAATTGGAAGAGACGCTCAGATGAACCCGTTTTCCAGTATGGTATTTTCCAGTCTTGGGCAGGGGCGATTGGGCTTATTTCTCTTGGGATAATTGTGCTTCTCCATTTTCTGATGATTTAGTATTGCTTCAGTATTGCTGGTTTAGCGTCCCCACTCGCACGAGATTAGCGCAGCGTGTCTCGTGCGCATCGTGCCAGCGGTTTGCACCCGCTTCTTCTATAAACAAACGCAGATGCTGACTGCGTCAGCATGACCAGCCGCGCGGGTAATGAGGACGCGGCATTCTCCATTCTCCATTTTCAATTCTCCATTCTCCATTCCCCCCCATTGTTCGCAATTTCCCCATTTATCAACAGCCAGTGGCCGCGCATACTTCTTAACTATGCCCGCTTTTCCGCAGACAGATAAATGACAGACGAATTAGAAAATATTCCGCAGGAGGACGAGTCGCACCTGGGCAATGTGGTGCAGGTGCAGGGCCTTTACCAGGACTGGTTTCTGGACTATGCCAGCTATGTAATATTGGAGCGTGCCGTGCCACACATCAACGATGGGCTGAAGCCCGTGCAGCGCAGAATACTGCACTCGCTGTGGGAGATGGACGATGGCCGTTTCAACAAAGTGGCCAATGTGATAGGCAACACCATGAAGTATCACCCCCACGGTGATGCCAGCATAGGCGATGCACTGGTGCAGATAGGCCAGAAGAACCTGCTGCTGGACACACAGGGCAACTGGGGCAACATACACACGGGAGACAGCGCAGCAGCACCGCGCTACATAGAAGTGCGGCTTAACAAGTTTGCGCTGGAGGTGGTGTTCAACCCCAAAACCACCACGTGGCTCAGCAGCTACGATGGGCGCAACAAAGAACCCGAAACGCTTCCCGTAAAATTCCCGTTGCTGCTGGCCCTGGGAGTGGAGGGAATAGCCGTGGGCCTTGCCTGCAAAATACTTCCGCATAACTTCATTGAGCTGATAGACGCCAGCATAGATGTGCTGCGTGGCAAGCGTACACACCTGCTGCCCGACTTTCAGACAGGTGGTCTGGCAGACTGCACCGACTACAACAGCGGCCTCCGCGGGGGCAAGGTGCGTGTCCGTTCGCGCATCCGCAAAGAAGACAACGGCAAGCTGCTGGTCATTTCAGAAATACCGTTTGGAACTACTACCACCTCCGTTATTGAAAGCATACTGAAGGCCAACGACAAGGGCAAAATAAAAATCAAAAAGGTAGAAGACAACACTGCGGAGCACGTGGAAATTGTCATACACCTTACCCCCGGCACATCGCCCGATAAGACCATTGATGCGCTTTATGCCTTCACGGATTGCGAGGTGAGCATATCGCCCAACTCGTGCGTGGTGCAGGAGGACAAGCCG
Organism: Flavobacteriales bacterium; assembly: GCA_031414655.1. GTDB lineage: Bacteria > Bacteroidota > Bacteroidia > Flavobacteriales_D > Sanyastnellaceae > JANNVZ01. Next base: position 35,716 of record JANNVZ010000013.1, on the reverse strand, counting down.
CGCTTTTTGCCTGTGGACGAATTGCTGCGCATCTCTACAGAGCACACCCGCGGCCTTATACAGCAGGAGTTGGAAATAGAACTGAGCGAGCTGAACGAGCAATGGTTCTTCTCCTCACTGGAGAAAATATTTATTGAAAACCGCATCTACCGCAAGATTGAGGAATGCGAAACATGGGAAGAAATAATAGCCACCATCCACAAAGGCCTTAAGCCCTTTACCAAAAACTTCTTCCGCGAAGTGACGGATGAGGACGTGGCGAAGCTGACAGAAATAAAAATCAAGCGCATCTCGCGTTTCGACTCTAACAAGGCGGATGATCACCTTGCGAAGATTGAAGCCGACATAGCCACAGTAAAAAACAAACTCGCCAACCTCATAGACACCTGCGTTGATTACTTCAAAGAACTGAAGCGCAAATACGGCAAAGGCAAAGAGCGCAAGACAGAGCTAAAACAGTTTGATACCGTGGAAGCCGCTAAGGTGGCCATTGCCAACGCCAAGCTTTATGTGAACATGGCGGAAGGTTTCATAGGCACCGGATTAAAGCGCGATGAAGGTGAATACATAGGAGATTGCTCCGACATTGACGACATCATCATTTTCCGCAGAGATGGAAAAATGATAGTGAAGCGGGTGGAGGCAAAATCATTCGTGGGCAAAGACCTCATACATGTAGCCGTCTGGAAGAAGGACGACAAGCGCACCGTGTACAACCTCATCTATGGCGATGGAAAAAAGGGCGGAGCCATGATGAAGCGCTTCTCCGTTACTGCCATCACGCGCGACAAAGAATATGACCTTACCAAAGGCACTGACGGTAGCGAGGTGCTTTACTTCAGTGCCAATCCGAATGGCGAGGCAGAAATAGTGAGCATTCACCTGCGCGCTATGGAGCGTTTGAAAAAGCTGAAGTTCGATGTGGACTTCTCGCAACTAGCAGTGAAAGGCCGCGATGCCATAGGCAACGTTGTTACTAAGTATCCGGTGAAGAAGGTGGAACTAAAAGAAGCTGGCATTTCCACCCTTGGCGCTTTGCAGGTGTGGTATGATGAGCACGTGCATCGCCTGAATGGCGAAAGCCGTGGCCGATTGATTGGCAACTTCTATCCCGGAGAAAAAATTCTGATACTTCTGAATACAGGAGAATACAAATTGGTAGCGCCTGACCTGTCACTTCACTTTGATGAAGGCATGGTGCACTTTGAAAAATGGATACCAGAGAAGCCCGTTACCGCTGTTTATCTTGATGGAGAAAAACAGACCTGGTTTGTGAAAAGATTCCTTGTTGAAGAATCAGCACGCGCGGTGAAGTTCATTACCGAGCATGGTGCTTCGAAACTTGCTTTCGTCACTACGATGCATCACCCCGTGGCTTTTATCCGCTACGACAAGCGAAGCAAAGCAGCAAAAAACAAAATGGACGAAGGTGTCAGCCTTCGCGAATTCATTTCAGTAAAAGGAATGAAAGCATTGGGCAACAAACTCACTTCATTGCCTGTGCTGAATATTGATTTGCTAGAAGCCAATGATGTGCTGGAAGCAGAAAGCGAGGCAAAGCTGCAAGACAGTTTGCAGTTGGCAGTGGGCAGTCGGCAGTCAGCGCCAAGCACAATTGATTTTGAAGAGGAAGAGGAATCTCCAAATCAACAAGTCTCTAAATCAACAAGTCAACCAATCAACAAGTCAACAAGTGACTTCACACCACAAAACCCGGACGACATCGAATTCGAGATAGAAGGCTTGGAAGAAGACATGGCCAAGTTCAAAGCAATGAAGAAGGAGAAAAGCGATGAACGACCAACAAAAAGTGAACAGAAGGAAACCTCGAAAGAGATAGAAAAAAAGAAGCCAAATGACAAGGGAGAGCAGGCGAGTTTGTTTTGATGAATTCCATGCATGAAAAGATTTTTCACACCATCGTTATGCGCGTTGTATGTGTGCATTGCATTCATTGTTGGTTTTCGCAGCGTTCATATTCATAAGGGCGAAATAGCCTGGGACGTGCTGGGCTACTACTTGCCACTGGCTTCCACTTTTGTGCATGATGATCCCGCGCTCACCAATTACGATTGGCTGAAACAACTGAATGAGAAAGAAAATCTGAGTGGCACACTTTATCAGGTCTCCACAAATGAGAAAGGTGAGCCCATGTACTTCTTCCTCTTTGGCTGGAGCATTTGTTATTCGCCTTGGTTCTTTGCAGCACATTCATTAGCCGCGCCACTTGGCTATCCAGCCGATGGCTTCTCATTGCCTTATCAATATGCACTGGTGATTGGTGCTATGCTTTACACCATCATCGGGCTCATTTACTTTAGGAAGGTGTTGCGCACGTTCTTTTCTGAGAGCATCACAGCGCTTGTTCTCATCATCACTGCCTTTGCCACTAACTATTGTCACCACCTGACTATAGATGATTTGGGCACTGTCAATTTGCTCTTCATGTTTATGTCATTGCTGCTGTGGCATACCATACAATGGCATAAAAAAGGCAAGGGAAAAAACCTGATAGCGATAGCTGTGACTATCACGCTGATGGCACTCATCAAACCAAGTGAAGTGCTCGCATTACTCATTCCTCTTTTCTGGAAAGGTGAAGCAGTCAATACGTGGAAGCAGAAATGGCAATTGATAGGGAGTAGCCGAAAAGCGTTGATTGCAGCCATTGTCATTTGCCTCGCGCTAGCAATGCCACAAATGGTTTATTGGTATCATAAGACAGGGCAGCTGATATATGACAGCTATAAGAATCCGGGGGTGGGCCTTGATTTTCTTTCGCCACACCTTGCCGATGTGTTGTTTAGTTATCGCAAGGGTTGGTTGCTCTACACACCCATCATGCTTTTTGCACTTATTGGTTTTTGGTTTTTGTACCGCAACAGCAAGCGATTGTTTGTTCCGCTGTTCATTTATTTCATCGTTGCATTTTACATCATAGCCAGCTGGACGGAGTGGTGGTATGGCGCTGCATTTTCTACACGGCCACTCATTACCACTTATCCGGTGCTCGGTATAGCGCTTGGCTTTTTCTTCGTTCAGTTGTTTCAGTGGAAAATGATTTGGCGCAGCGTCACTTTTTGCACAATGGCTTTCTTTCTTTTTCTCAATCAGTTTCAATGGTGGCAGTTGCGCAATTATATTTTGGATCCGTACCGCACAACCAAGGCATATTACTGGAGCACCTTCCTTCGCACACAGGTCACGCCTGATCAGCGAAAACTGCTGCTCGTAAGCAGAGACTTTAGCGGGGACAATGTTTTTCAGGAGGCGAATTACAACCTGACAAAAACATTCACCGATGACTTTAGTCAATCGAAGGAGAAGGATAAAATAAGATTAGACAGTTCGGGTAATTCTTTTTTGCAATTGCAGACAGGTGATGAGTTTGGAATGACACGCAAGTGGAAATACAATGAACTCACTGCGCGTGATCATATTTGGGTAGAGGTAGAGTTTGATGTTCGGTTTGATAGCACGGTTCAGATGAACCAGGATCCATTGCTTACCACTACTATGGATCACAAAGGCACTTATGGTTATCAAACGATTGAGTTGCGTTGCGATACGTGTGGCCTTGAGTGGTTTCATTTTTCAAGCCGGTACATGACACCCGAAATTCGCTCCAAGAAAGATCACTTTCAACTATACATCTGGAACAGAGACGAAGTATCCATGCAACTGGATAATTTGGTAGTGAAAATCTATGAGCAGAACGATTAGAACAAGCACTTTCGTCAAATGTCCATCAAGCCTATCGGACTCAAAACGAAATAAGAGAGCCATGTTGCTTTAGTGCAAAGCTATTGCAAAAACAACGTCATCTATAGTTTGTGCAACCCGAAGATTTTTAGCTTTGGCAACTTCCATACATACAACTGTGTCTCAAGATTTGACCACTTAAAAAAGGATTTTTACCATGAAAACATTTTTTACACTCCGACTGGCAGTCCTCCTGCTTTCAGTCCTCTCTGCGCAGCAAAGTTTTTCCCAACAGGGCGAAATCATTCAGACCAAAGGCAAAGAATTCTGGATTGGCTTTATGAAAAACTATGAGCAGCAAGCTGATGCTGCACTCGATATTTTTATTACCAGTGACCAAAACACAAGTGGCACTGTGAGCTTGCCTGCCAATGGCTGGACCTTTGATTTTGTGGTTACGGCCAATACCACTACTACGGTGACTGTACCTAATAATATTGCTGAAACGCTCACCTTCGGACAAATAGACGATACCGGAATACTGCTGGAAACAGAAGACACCGTGGCCGTTTTCGCTATCAATTTCAAAGGGTTCACTGCCGATGGAATGCGCGTGCTTCCTTCAGGAGCATTGGGAACCGAATACCGTGTAAGCTCTTACCAAGGTTTGGAAGGCTACACCTATAACTCTGAAATGTTGATAGTAGCCACCGAAGACGGCACCGAAATAGAGATAACCCCTAGCTGCAATCTAACCAGTGGACAAACTGCTGGCAATCTTTTTACCATCAATTTGGATCGCGGTGAGTCCTATCAATTGATGGCTAGCAACTGGGATGATGAAGTAACCGGAAGTTTCATTAAAAGTACGGAGGCCAGCGGACCTTGTAGGCCGTTCGCTGTGTTCAGCGGATCGGATTGCCCCAATATTCCATATGGCTGCACTGCCTGCGACCACATCTGCGAGCAGAACCTACCAACAGGATCATGGGGTACAAAATATTTCCTTGTTCCTTTCAATTTGGCAAATAGCTATACCTACAAAGTCCTCGCACAATCTGACGGCACGGAAGTGTCATTGAATGGTGTGACGCTCGCATTGGATGAAGGAGAATATGCTGAGTACAACAATGAAGATGACGTCATCTGTGTGGAATCAAATCTGCCCGTAAGTGTTATCCAGTTTATGGAAGGTTTAGACTGCGGAGGTGTTGGAGACCCAGCTATGCTTATTCTGGATGATGCAGAGCAAGGAATTCAGAACATCACCTTTGCGACTGTAGAGTCCACTGTCATCACCAATCACAATGTGAATGTCATCATAAATACAGAAGACGTGGGTGAAGTCACCCTCGATGGCAGCCTCATTCCGACCAATCAGTTCGAGGTAGTTCTCAATTGTCCTGATTTTTCTTATGCCCAAGTGGCAGTGGCAGAAGGCAGCCATACATTGATTGCGCCCAATGGTTTGACTGGCTACGTTTATGGAACAGGTGGTTACGAGAGTTATGCCTATTCCCTTGGTTCATTTCGCTCTGTACCCGGTGTTCTTATAGATGAGGTGCTGTGCGAGACAGACGTGGATACTTTATACATTGGAGTAGAAGGGGATCTCAACAATATTTTCTGGGTGAATGCCGCTTTCCCCGAAGACACCATTAGTTATGGTGCTCAATTCATTCTTTATCCTCCGGTAGTTAGCGGTGTTTATATAGGAACGGGCTTTGCATTTGTAAGCGGTTGTCCTCAGGAAACGCTTTTTAGCATAGAGATTGAAGGCCAACCCATCTCTGTAACCGCTACTTCTGAAGATGAAAGCATCTGCCAGTTTCAAACCACTCAGTTAGGTTCAGTGGTATCTCCTGAAAATCCATATTACCAATACCAGTGGACTCCTTCGTACGGCTTGGACAATCCTGAAAGTGACAATCCAATTGCGTCTCCTATTGAAACAACTACTTATGAATTGCAAGTCACATCACCTGGTGGGTGCAACGCAGGAAGTTCAAGTGTGACTGTTGAGGTAAATGAAGGCAGCATATCAAACCTTCAGATTTCTCCTACACAAGCTGTGCTATGCCAGGGTGAAAGTGTAAACCTAGATGCAAATTTTGAAGTACTTATTTACCATGACTTTATAGATGAGGATATAGATCTTACACAATGGGCAGCTGTTACTGGCGCTGTAGCTTCAGATGAATGTGGCTCAGGAAATCTCAACGCGATGTACTTCAATGGCGGAATTGCCCGGACTGCAACAACCAACCCTTTGGATGTGAGTGAGGGAGGAACCATTTTCTTCCTCTTGAAAATAGCTGATGGCAATGCCCCGTGCGAAGATGCCGATCCGGGCGAAGACGTAGTGCTGCAATACAGCACAGGTGGGCCTTATACCACGTTTGCAACTTTTAATGAGGCACAGTTTCCTGACTTCACTCAACTGGAAATAGCTATACCAAATGCTGCATATTCTGCGAGTACCCGCTTCAGATGGACTCAGCCAGTATTTACCGCCATCAATGAGGATAACTGGGCGTTGGATCAAGTGTATGTGACTGCCGTAAATGACGAGTTATTTGATATCAACTGGACACCTGCCGCAGGGTTAAGTGACGCAGATATTGTAAATCCAGTAGCTACGCCTGACGAAACAACTTTGTACACCATCAATTTTGATGATGGCAATCTGGGTTGTGTTTACACCGATGAGGTAAATATTGTGGTGTATGAAATTCCCGACATCAGTGTTGGTGAGGACATAACTGTCTGCTCGTACTCTGAAGTTGTTCTGCAGGCAACAGATGCCAACAACCTTGAAAATCTCAACTATCAATGGGAACCTTCGTTTCAACTAAACTCGCCAAATTCGGCCACAACAACCATCAATGAATTTGGAAATTTCTCTACATATTATACTGTAACAGCCAGCAACAATGGAGTCTGTGTGGATTCAGATGATATTCTGGTGACTATCATTGGTGGAGGTTTTGGTCTGGGTCCAGATTTCTCACAATGCGAAACATATCCTGCTACTCTTTACTCCAACGTATGGGAGATTGCCGACTTCGAATGGAACACAGGCGAAACCGAAAGCTTCATCACAGTGGATGAATCAGGCACTTATTGGGTAACAGTTACAACTGACGCTTGCGTGTTGACCGATACCATAACCATCACCTTTACTCCTGCTCCTGATGTTGACCTCGGTCCAGATGCCACATTATGTGCTGGACAAAGCCTAACACTGTATGCCGATGACGGTTTTTGGTTTTACTGGAGTGATGGAACGCAAGCCGATTCTCTGAATGTGCTGATACCCGGTTACTACAGTGTGCAGGTGTACGATCAAAATTTCTTTTGTACAGACTTTGACGAAATCAATATAACACCGGGAACTGCGCCCACTGTGAATATTGGTCCTAACCAACAATTGTGCGATGATGCAACTATATCGCTCAATGCTGGCAATGCTGGCGCATCCTACTTATGGAGCACTGGGCAAACCTCTCAAGTCATACAGGTGACAGAAAGTGGAACCTATTCAGTAGAAGTAAATCTGAACGGATGCGAAGGTGATGATGAAGCTGTAGTCGAATACTTTGACACGCCCATATTCTTCTTAGGGGATGATATTTTAACCTGTGATGCAGTGGTGCTTACCCTAACAGCAGGAAACTATCCAGATGCACAGTATGAATGGAGCACAGGCGAATCAACTCAAAGCATAACTGTGGATGACGATGGTACCTATTGGTGCTATGTTGAAAATGGCCCATGCGTATACAGCGATACAATGGTGTTCATCCCAACTGCTTTTGAGCCTTTGGTGATAATGCCCAACGTATTCACTCCAAATGGCGACAGTAAGAACGAACGCTATGGAGCGCAGGCAGTGGACATTAAAGACTACCAGCTTAAAATATTCAACCGCTGGGGTCAGTTAATGTTTGAAACTTCTAACTCCGACAAAGGATGGGATGGCCAAAAGGAGGGAAGCGATATGGCCGCAGGTACTTACTTCTACATTCTGCAATACGAAGAGTTGTGTACGGGTATCAAAGTGGATACCGATGGCTCTTTCACTTTGCTTCGCGACTGAAGTATTTGAAATAAGATAACAGAAAGGCCGGCTGAAATTCAGCCGGCCTTTCTGTTTATATAATCGAATTTTTTTTCTTATGATTAGTCCTCGTCATCATCCTTTGCCTCTTCGGCCACATCTTCAGCTTCGTCTAAGCTATCATCATCGGCTTCCACTTCATCATCATCATCGCCACCTTTGTAGCTGTCAAATTCGCTCATCGCAACACCTTCGTTGTCCTGATTCTCATCATCCACCTTCATGTTCTTTTCTATTTTGAAAAGGTAAATGGTGTCTTTGGTGCGAATTTCCAAAGCCTTTATGAATTGACCTTTTGGCGTGGTGAAGGAAACGAGATCATCATTTTCAAAGCCGTTTGGAAAATGTTCTGTAATGAGATCAATGTGTTCCTTTTCCAGACTCTTATAATCTTTTATAACTCTTTTGATGGGTGCGGCCATGATAGTTTTTCTTGTGTGTTCTTTAGTAAAAATTGACTAGTGATTTAGAAGCCATGCAAATATGAGTGGCGCGACAATAGTAGCATCACTTTCGATAATAAATTTTGGTGTGGTGATGTCAAGTTTTCCCCAAGTTATCTTTTCGTTGGGTACCGCACCACTGTAGCTTCCATAACTGGTGGTGCTGTCACTTATCTGGCAGAAGTAGCTCCAGAAGGGGATATCGTGCATTTCCATATCTTGATAAAGCATGGGAACCACGCATATGGGGAAGTCGCCAGCTATGCCACCGCCTATCTGAAAGAAGCCTACGCCTTTTCCTTTTGAATTTTCAATGTACCACTGCGCCAACCATTGCATGTATTCAATGCCACTTTTCATAGTTGTGGGCTTAAGGTCGCCTTTTATACAATAGCTTGCGAATATGTTGCCCATAGTGCTGTCTTCCCAGCCCGGAACTATGATGGGTAGGTTGCGCTCAGCAGCAGCAATCATCCACGAGTTTTGAGGGTCTATCTGGTAATATTGTTTGAGCACTCCGCTCAAGATCATTTTGTACATGTACTCATGCGGCAAGTAGCGCTCACCTTTTGTGTCGGCATCCTTCCACAATTCATAGATGTGTTTTTGCAACCTGCGGAAGGCTTCTTCTTCAGGAATGCAGGTATCTGTAACGCGATTCAGTCCACGTTCTAACAAGCCCCACTCCTCTTGCGGAGTGAGATCGCGGTAATTAGGCACGCGCTCATAGTGGTCATGCGCCACCAGGTTCATCAGATCTTCTTCAAGGTTAGCACCCGTGCACGAAATGATGTCCACTTTGCCGGCTCTTATCATCTCAGCCAGCGAGATGCCCAACTCAGCAGTGCTCATAGCACCTGCCAATGTTACCATCATCTTTCCGCCTTCGGCCAAGTGTGTTTCGTAGCCCTTAGCTGCATCCACAATAGCTGCGCTGTTGAAGTGCAGATAGTTCGTCTGCATAAAATCTCTAATCGAATTGTACTTACCCATTTCTTTTTGCTAATGAATTATGGCAACTTTATTTTCAATCCTCATTCAATCAGAAATTTTCAGAGCAGAAAAATTGCGTGCGCAAAAATGAAAAGATCGGAGTAGAAGCAATGGAAAGAGAAAAATAAATTTTTGGTGTAGCCAAATCAGGTCAAATTGTTCATATCACTGGGAAGGTTTGACAACAAATCACTCACCACTTGCCCCATCGGGGCAAAATGTTCATAGCACTGGGAATGTTTAACAACAAATCATCATGTACATGCCCCATCGGTGCAAAATGTTAGTAGCTAAGTATCAATATGCATATGCCCCATCGGGGCAAAATATTAGTAGAAATAAGCCAGTCACACACGAAAAACCAAAGCCCCGTAGGGGTGAAATGTCTATTCAATCTAAGAATTGGAACAAGTAGCGTTCATCATATTCTATCTCGAATTTTTTCAGGAAGCTGATGTACTCTTCCTGAAATGTAATTTTTCGATGATGCTCTTTTTGATTGAGAATGTAGTTGACCACATTGTCCAGATGGGACTTTGAGTATGAAAACGCACCATAACCAGACTGCCATTCGAATTTTTTTCTTCCCCCAAATTTTTCATTTATGAATTGGGATGAACTTGATTTTATTTCCCGCATAATCTCTGACTCTGATTTGTCCGCAGATTTACTGATGAGGATGTGAGTATGATCAGGCATACAATAAATAGCGTGCAGTTTTTGCCCGATTCCTTTTGAAATGCCCGTTATATACTGCTGTAGCTCTTCACGTATCTCCTCATTTACGAGTCTTTCGCGGTGCTTTACTGCAAAAACAAATTGTGTGTATAGTTGAACGTATGTGTTGGCCATGAAAAAAGATGTTTGGGATAATTTACAAATGAAACAAATAGCTAAGGGCAGCACAAACATTGCGCCCCTACAGGGCTTGATTCGCTCTTGAAGAGATGTGTCATTACTAACATCTTGCCTCTACGAGGCTAAGTTAGCTAAGAGCAATTGAGTCGAAAATGGTGCACGCCCCATCGGAATATTCACAATTCGGAATCTGCAAAACGCATTGCGCCCCAACAGGGCTTGCATTCGCTCTTGAAGAGATGTGTCATTACTAACATCTTGCCTCTACGAGGCTAAGTTAGCCAAGAGCAATTGAGTCGAAAATGGTGCACGCCCCATCGGGGCATAATATTCACAATTCGGAATCTGCAAAACACATTGCGCCCCTACAGGGCTTGATTCGCTCTTGAAGAGATGTGTCATTACTAACATCTTGCCTCTACGAGGCTCACTTCGCTTAAAGAATTTGATAACAAATCACTAACCTCATGCCCCATGGGGGCAAAATGTTCGTAGCGCAGGATAGGTTTGACAACATATCAAAATGCACATGCCCCATGGGGGCAAAATGTTCGTAGCACAAGATAGGTTTGACAACATATCAAAATGCACATTCCCCATGGGGGCAAAATGTTCGTAGGACAGGATAGGTTTGACAACATGTCAAAATGCACATTCCCCATGGGGGCAAAATGTTCGTAGCACAGGATAGGTTTGACAACATATCAAAATGCACATGCCCCATGGGGGCAAAATGTTCGTAGCACATGATAGGTTTGACAACATATCAAAATGTACATGCCCCATGGGGGCAAAATGTTAGTAACGCAGCGAGAGCTAGCCAAAAATCAAAGCCCCATCGGGGCGAAATGTTTAACGATTTTCATTGGCATTTATGGAATGTAATCGTCTTTTCATTCTTTTTCACTCAATTCATATGTCAGTTTTAAAATAAACCGGATGACATGCCTGCGCACTTTTCTGTCGTCATCCTTATTAAGCGGATCGCGCAGTACGTATTGAAACTTGAAATGCGTGAATTGAAACTTAAGGCTCTGCACCTTCAAGTTGTGTGTGTCTGGCTGTATCAAATCGTTCAATTCGCCCAGTGAAACAATGATTTCCTGTTGTAGCCAGTCTGCGTCTTTTATCAATCCATTTTCTATTTCAAACTCAAGATTGCTTTTCTTTAATTCCCTGCGCGTGTAATTGATTATTTCGCTGCTGAAGACTTTGTTGTTGGGTATGTAGATAATGTCATCATCATCGTTCAGTAAATGCACGTTGGTGAGAGTGATGTCCAATATTCTGCCCTTGTGATTTTCTATCTGAACTTGGTCACCAACGTTTATTACCTTGGCAAACGTGAGGTACATGCCATTTATCAAATTGCTGATGTAGTCTTTAGTTATCAGCACAATGGCAGCGGCAATAAGACTTAGAGTCGTAATGGCCTCCTTTACGGTAATGTTGAATAGCGACAATACCAGCACAATGGCGAGCATTCCATAAAGGACTTTTGCCAAGTGCGATACACCTATAATGAAGTTATCGCGTTTTAGCTTCTGATTTGCTGGGCGATAGGTGGCAATTATGATAAGCCTAGCGGCCTCTATAACGCAGTAGGCGATCATTACACGCTGTGCGGTTGGAACCAGTTTTTCCGGCAAAGTGAATTGAGAGAAAAATGCAATCAATTGGTTGTGTGTATAGAAAAGCAGCACAGCAATGGCACCAAAAAGAAGTGCTTTGCTATAAGTGATCAATTTCATGTTGCGAAAATCAATTTGAAAATTTAAGAATTTGAAAATTTAAGAATGAGTTATTCACCTTTCAATGAATGACTCTGCAATCAATAAGTTCATATCGGGCAATTACCTAGAAAAGAATGCCATAGCTACAAGGTATTTCATTTTCAAATTTTCAAATTTTCAAATTGAATAATTAGCATCTTCGCCTCATGTTGAGAAATCTTCCAAAAGTGAAAAATGCGGATAGCGGCAATTTCTTTTTGCTAGCCGGGCCGTGCGTGGTAGAAGGCGAAGCGCTGGTATTCGAAGTAGCCGAAAAGGTAAAAGCAATTGCTGAGAGGCTAAAGATTCCATATGTGTTCAAAGCTTCGTACCGCAAAGCCAACCGCTCACGCAGCGACAGCTTTACTGGAATAGGCGATGAAAAAGCGCTTGAACTTCTGCAAGCCGTTGCACAAAAGTTTGACCTACCAGTAGTTACAGACATACACACAGCTGAGGAGGCCGCGATGGCTGCAAAGTATGTGGACATACTTCAAATTCCTGCCTTCCTCTGCAGGCAGACCGACTTGCTGATTGCAGCGGGCGAAACGGGCAAGTTTGTGAACATCAAAAAAGGGCAATTCCTTGCTGCAGAAAGCATGGAACACGCAGTGAAGAAAGTACATGAAACGGGTAACCACAATGTGTGGCTCACAGAACGCGGCACTTTCTTCGGCTACCAGGATTTGGTGGTGGATTACAGAGGCATACCTGCTATGCAGAAGTTTGCTCCCACCATCATGGACTGCACACACAGCTTGCAGCAGCCCAACCAAAGCAGCGGAGTAACAGGTGGCCGTCACGATATGATAGAAACCATAGCCCGCGCTGCCATAGCAGTAGGCGCTGACGGATTGTTTATAGAAACCCATCCCAATCCTGCGGTGGCAAAAAGCGATGGCGCAAACATGCTGCGACTGGAACTACTTGAGGGAATGCTGGAAAGACTTTGTAGGATAAAAGACGCGATCAGGTGAATGATGAAACAGGAAAAATGTCGAATGTCCAATATCGAATAACGAATTAGGAAAAATGGGAATAGAAGAAATCAAGGCAAAGCCAAAATATGATCTTGAAGAAAGACTTATTGATTTTTCTGTTTCGATTTTAAATCTAGTCGAGTCATTGCCAAGTTTGAAAGGTGCTACACACCTAGGATCTCAGTTGATGCGCTCGGGCACATCACCGTCCTTGAACTATGGCGAAGCGCAATCGTCCGAGTCAAATGACGATTTCATACATAAAATGAAAGTTTGTTTGAAGGAACTGAGAGAATCATTTATCAATCTGAAAATATTGGAAAGGAAGGGTTACTTGAACCTAGGTGCTGCTGCCGAACTTATCAGTGAATGCGATCAGTTGATTCGGATTTTTCGAAGTAGCATATTGACAGCAGAAAACAAAAACAAAGACCAGAAATGAAATCTCTTGTGCAGCTTTATCTTTTCGAAATTCGATATTCGTTATTGGACATTCGTTATTCTCTTTTTCTTTTTTCTTTTTTTGTTTCCCATTCCTCCTTCGCTCAAGAGGATACCGCCATTGTCCGCACGTATGGCGGTCCTTACTACGAAGAAGGAAGACAAATAATAGAATGTGCTGCGGGTGGCTACGCCATTATAGGAACTACCGGAAGCGATCAGCAGAATAACACCAACATTTACCTCCTGCGTTTGGATGAAGAACTGAATTGCACGTGGAGCAAAAGCCTGGGTGGTCCGGAAGTGGAATGGGGTTATAGCCTATTGGAAGATGCCGATGGCAATTTTCTTTTGTGCGGCTACACCAACAGTTATGGAGCAGGTGCATATGATGTATTGGTTTATAAGGTAGATGCAGAAGGCGAGGTTATCTGGCAACAAACCTTTGGCGGAACAGATTGGGATTTCGCCTACAAAATCATAGCTCACCCTGAGGAGGGTTATCTCATTTGTGGCAAAACGTATAGCATGGGAAATGGCGGCAGCGATGGGTATCTGCTGCATTTAGATGATGAAGGCGAATTGATTTCTGAATGGACTTATGGCGGGGAAGGGGATGATGAGTTTGTGGATGTGGAGGTAGAACAGAACCAATTTGTGATTGCTGGCAACAAGGAAATTGAAGGAAACTCGAAAATGACTTTGTTCAGTGTGAGTCTTACCGGAATGCTTGTCAATGAGAACATTTGTTTGACCTATAGCAATTCCTATGGAAATGGTGTTGAGGTAAACGAATCTTTGATTTTGTTCTTTGGATACTATTTGAATGACGATGGATTGGAGCAATTTCTCATTAGAAAAATAAATACTGAAACCAACACAATATCAGATATTCAAGAAGCGGTCACAGGAAATTTTGCAACGAATGACTTGGTATTGACGAATCATATCATAACAGTTGGAGATGGTGATGGATCAGGATTCGGAGGAACTGAGATGATGCTTCAAGAAAGGGACTTGAACGGTTTTTGGATTGTAGGCCCGACCTTTGGCGACATCAATGATGATCATGGCTATGACATCTTGCTGACGATTGCTTCTGACATTCTTATGGTGGGCAGCAGTGAGATGGCGAATCTGACAAGCCAATTGTATTTGGTCAAATGGCCAGGTAATGAACTCTTTCAGGAATACTCAATTGCCTATGAGGCCATGGATTGTCAACCAATTACTTCATTAGAACCCAATCTAGCAGAGTCTGTTGTCATTGCGCGAACTTCAGAAGCGACTACGGTTTACTTTGGAGACTTTAATTCGCATGGGGTTGCTTTATTTGATATGCGAGGCAGTCTTATTCAAAAGAGTCAAGTTACATCGAGTCTGCAAATTCAGCACGGTCTTCTTTCTTCTGGGATTTACATTCTAGTTATCGACAATAAGACTGCAACTAGCAAAAAGCTCATTATTGCGGAATGAATATCAATTGGCCATTAAAAAAGGATGACTATAGATACTCCTATCTTCTTGCAATATTCTTTGGTCTTATCTATTCACTGATTTCACTAATAAATCACTACAATTTTAGAACTCATGCTCTGGACTTGGGCATGTTCAATCAAGCCATTTATAGCTACTCCAATTTTTCTCCGGCATACTTTACACAAGGGCTGAATGGAGAAAGTGTTGATTATCTGGGGGATCATTTTTCGGTTATTACGATTGTTTTGAGCCCTTTGCGTTTTGTGTTTGGAACGTTTACTCTGCTCATTGTTCAGATTGTTGCGATGGTAATTGCTTCAATCTTTTTGGTGAAGTTGTCACGCTATCATCTGATAAGTCCGAAGTTCTCCTTTTTTCTTGTTTTACTGTTCAACTGCATTTGGGGAACCTATGCGGCTATCTCGTTTGACTTTCATACCAATGTAATTGCTGCATGTCTTTTGCCAGCATTGATTTATTACCATGATAAACAAAGTGTATGGAAATTTTGGATTGTATTTGTTGCGATGATTTTATGCAAAGAGAATATCAGCTTATGGCTATTCTTTATTGCTCTTGGACTATTGATAAGGGACAAAGCCAAGAGTATGGTTGGAAATAGAAGAATTCTTCTCACCCTGACAATAAGCGCTGCTTATTTCTATTCTGTCGTTTTTCTAATCATGCCATGGCTCAATGCGCAGGATTTAAGTCCAACGTTTAAGGAAAATTTCTTAATTGGAGATAAGAGCGTTACCGAAACAATGCTCCACTACTTGAGAAATCCGTCAGAGCTATTCAATTCTCTCTTTCAAAATACCCAAGGAAATGTCTCGAAATCCAAGATACTTACTTGGTCCTTTCTTGGAGCTTCCGGTCTTGTTTTTACGCTGCTCCGTCCCTATTATTTGCTTATGTTGATTCCGATTTTAGCTCAGAAGTTTCTTTCGCTGAACGGACATTTTTGGGATATACACGGACAGTATTCAATCGAATTCGTCCCCTTGATCGTTTTAGCAGCACTTGATGTGGTTGTTTATTACAAGTCTAGTAAGACCTCATTTTATTTGATGGTGTTGTTCTGCATTAGTTCATACTATTGCAGTTATCGAGAAGTGATTAAGAGAAATGCCACAAATAACTTCCTCTCGTTTGATCACTACAGATGCGATCTTAATAGATCAGAGATTGAGCACATGATTTCAATCATTCCAGACAATGCGGTTGTCAGTTCTTCAAGCCGCCTTGCCCCTCACTTATCATTCAGGAACAAGATATTCTGTTTTCCTGTTGTCAATGAGGCTGATTTCGTGGCCATAACACTGAAGAATTTGACAACGTATCCGTTGACTGAACTTGAGTATTTGGATCGCGTGAAAAACGTCTCTGAATCGAAAGACTATCAGCTTCTTTATTCAGGTAATGATTGTGTGTTATTCAGAAGGATTGACTAGCCTATCCCCACAAAAACTCACTCCAAAGAAAAAATAATCCCTTAGCAACGAATTCGACTTCCACAGTTTTTGCTCTTTGGCTATTGCTCTTTCATAATCCCCAAAAAGGAAATTGGGAAGCATGCGCACATATTCCACGCTGCTGTCATCCACTTTCATTTCGGCTTCAGCAAATAGCCTTTTCCATTCGTTTAGCGGGCGGATGTTTTCGTTGCCAAGCAATATTTTCTTGTTCAGTTTTTCATCATATATCTCTATAATGCGTTTGTTGCCGCGCTGTTTGTAGAGTTTCAGTCGTTGTATGATGTTCATGCCGTTTTCTTCCACTGCTATCACCTTGCCGCCCGGCACCAGCGAGTCGTGAATAATCCGCAGCGCATCTTTTATAGGTTCGGTATGGTGGATGGTGTCCTGCACTATCACCGCATCGTATTGCTCTTTCACTTTCGATTCGTAGAGGTCGGCATAATCATAAGTGAAATGCGAAACATCACCATGGCGCGACCAAAACTGCATACGCTTAGGTATTTCAGAAAAATAGTATTCCAATGTAGAGCCATGCACTTTGTATCCATTCAGTGCGAGGAATATAGCTGTGGTGCCATATCCGCAGCCAATGTCCCAGATGGCATTGTGGCCCGCCACGTGCCTTTCTATGTAAGCTAGCCTTTGGCAGAAGTAGGCCTTTCTCCAAAGCTCTTTGTTCGGCTCACTTAAGAAACGGTAATAGCCCTGAAGTTCTTTATGCTCAATGATTTCTTCAAGCAGAAGATGGTAGAATTGTTCAACGCTTATAGCCATACAGGGCGGCAAGATAGAAGGAGTGTATTTCTTTGGTCGTCCCTTTTTATTTCAGAATCTGGAATGTATCAAACCCCACCCCTTCCTTCCTTTCCACCTCCACAGCCGTTACGTGCGAATGGGGCGAACCGATGCCGCACCAGTCTATGAAGAGTTGTAGATGGCTTTCTGCTCCTTCCGCTTCGCAGTACACGGTGCCATCGGGCCTATTTTGCACGAAGCCTTTTATGCCGAGTTCCTCCGCACTTTCCTGTGTGTATTTGCGGAAGAAGACACCCTGAACGCGGCCTCTTATGGTGATGCAGTATTTCAATGTGTTTCGGGTTTCTTTGTCGCGCAAGAATACTGATGGCTTAAACGTTTGCCTTTGTGACTTGTCCATTCTTGCTACTTCTCAAAAGCGCATCACTTATATGAAAGCAAAAAAAATTCTCTCTTGCAGTTTTTTTCTACTTACCCTTTGTTTGGTTTCAATTGCTCAAAAGGATTCGCTCAGCATTGAAAACTTGGTTTTTGAAGGCGCAGGCATCCGTGGCATTGCGTATTGCGGTGCGCTGATGGAGCTTGACGAGCGCCATCTTCTGGACCAAGTGACCAACGCAGCAGGGACATCCAGTGGCGCTATCACCGCTTGCTTTTACAGCATCGGCTATTCTCCCACCGAAATTTATGATCTCATTGGTGAAACCGACTTTGGCGCATTTAACGATGGGCGGCTGGGTGCTATTGGCGGCTTGTATCGTCTCAATAAAAAACTTGGATGGTACCGCGGTAAAAAATTCCTGACCTGGCTGGAGGAAAAGATTGAAGCACAAACAGGAAACCGAAACCTCACGTTTGCAGAACTTCAAAAGCTGACCTTCACCAATGAGCATTTTAAGGAATTGGTGGTAGCTGCCACCAGCCTCAATCATCAGCAGTCTATTTATTTCTCTGCTGAAACGTTTCCTCAGATGCGCATTGCCGATGCGGTGCACGCCAGCATGGCAGTTCCACTTTATTTCGAGCCGGTAGTTATCGACTCCACAGGAAAGGTCGTTGATTATGATGATTTGACTGCTCACCACCACTTATGTGTGGACGGTGGTTTTACCGCGAATTTCATCATCAGTTACTTCGACAAGAAAGAACCTGCTGCGACTATTGGTCTCCGCATTGACAGCAATGAACAAATTACCGAAGACCAAGGGGAGAGGGAACTGGCGTACCAGCACATTCAAAGCACAAGCGATTTCATGAAAGCGTTTTACTACATCACCAAAGAGAACTTGAATCGTTCGCAACTGACCGAGGCAGACTGGCAAAGAACAGTCTCTATTTCAGACAGCAACATTGGCCCGAAGGTGAAGAAACTTTCTGCAGCAGAAAAGAAAATCCTGATTGATGCCGGTAGAAAGGGGGTTCAGGAATATCTGAGATAAAGTCAGTTACCAATTTGCAAAAGGATCAACATGGAGGTCAAAAAAATGACGTGTCTAATTAAATGATCACTTTATTTTATTTATCCCTGCATCACCTTTTGCACTTGCATCGCTGATCATCTTATCCCCTCGCGCTTCGGCATCTACAACAATTTTATTCGCATTCTTTTCTGCCACGCCATAAGCCTTGTCGGCTTCTTCATTTGTTTTTGCTACTGCTTTGGTGTATGATTCATCTGCGAGTTTCTTGGCCTTGTCAGCAACAAGTTTGGCGGCCACTTTTTCCAATGGGTTTTTCACTTTCGCTAATTGATCGTCAGCTGCTTTTTTGGCATCATCTCGTGCTTTAGCAGCAAGTGCTTCGCCTTGCTTCTTTGCATTGTCGCGCTGTTTTGCAGCTTCGGCCAATGCGTTGTCACGCGCTGCTTTTGCTTCGTTCACCAAGCGTTCTTTTTCCGCAATTGCTTTTTCTAGGGCTTCATTTTTCAAGTTGGTCACTTGTTCTTTCACCGCCTCCACTGCTTGTTCTTTGAGGCCGGCAACTGCATCGGCACCGAGTGCTTTGCTTGTTACGCCCACTTTCGGATCGGTCACCGTTCCGGTAATCAATGCAATCACGTTCACTTTACTACCAACGCTCAAGTTGCTGCCTAATTTTTTGTTCAACTCGCCTATCCATGTGTTGGCTTGGTTCACAGCACCGCTCGGGAATTTGTCGAAGGGCACATCCATGTCCACATTGTAGTTGATGGCTTGGTCGAGCGTGGTGTAGCCAGAAACTTTCATCGGTATACCGTCAATCATTTTTACGGTGAAGGGATCCACGTTTACAACACCATCTACAATTTTGAATGAGACATTCACATCCGAAATGGTTTGCGGTTGTTTCAGTTTTTCAAGATTGATTTTATCCGCGAGTTTCACCAGCGGTGCAAAATCTTTGAGAGTCACATTTTTTGTACTTAGTCCACCGCTGCCATTTACCGTGTTGTTGATAGGCATCATCTCTTGCGTGAGGTCGCACTTCATTCCGAATTTGGTGGTGAATCTTCCCGTGCAAGCCTTCGCTATCGGTGCCATTTTATCAATGGTGTTGAATTGATTTGCGGCTTTGTTGATGTCCATGTCTTTGATGTCAAACACCATATCCATCTTTGGTTTGCTCAAGTCTTGCGCATAATAATTACCACTTGCTATCACTGTTCCTTCCAACACATTCATGGCAAGATTACGCAGTGTTGCCGTCTTGTTTTTGAGTGTGATGCCTCCCTTCACATTCGTGATTTCATTCACGTCATAAATCATTTTGGCAAACGAAGCATCAAGATTGAAGTCAATGTTGCCCGGTAGTTCTATGGCGCTCATGGCGCTGCTTTCTGCAGCTGGTGCAGTTTCAGTAGTAGTGGTTGTAGTGTTAGCAGCCGCGTCTTCAGGCATAAACTCGTTCAAGTCCATCAGCGAGCTGCTGATGGTGAAATTACCCACAAGCAACGAATCGCGCAAAGCATAAGCGAGGTAGTTCGTGATTTTTCCGGCAGCCTGCAGGTCACTCCTTCCTATTTGTGCATTGAAGTTTTGCAGGTCAACAAACGCGGGTGAGAAATTGAAAGTGGCTGTGTTCACATTTAATTCATAAGGCATTGCTTCGCTGCTGAACAGCACATTTTTTATATCAACCATTCCCTTGGCATCAAAGCCTTCATAGTTACCACTTTCCACGGTGCTGTAGTTGCCCTTTACGGCAAGGTCAGCATTGATTTGTCCATGCACATCATCACCTTTCTCCAATGGAATGAATTCCTTCACGTTGTCCAAATTCACAAATGCCTTGCACATAAAATCGATGAATGGATCGCTTTCAGGCGTGCGCAGTTTGAGTGTCATGTCAATGGGATTTTCGGCCATTTCTAAATGGAATTTTTCTACATCAACTGTCGTGTTGTCCATCACATTCATATCCGCAACGATGGCTGTTTTGATGTTGATGTTCTCTATACTTTTTGGCAAGTCAGGGTATTTGAAGCGCGCATTCTCCACTAACAAATTCAGGCCAATGCCCGGCATACTTGCATCATTGTATTTGCCGCGCACATAACCATCCAATGCTAGATTACCACTGGCATCCACGCTACTTACATCTTTGGCGAATTCCATTGGGATCATTGAAAGAAATTGTTTGAAATCATTCTTCAATGCCTTAAAAGATATGTCCATATCAATGTCTTCGCCCGGCATAGCCACCCAACCTTGCGCGCCCAATTCAAGCTCGTTCAGCTTGATACTATTTCCGGCAAGTGTGTACTTGGAGTTCTTCATGTCCATCTCGATGTCAGCTTGCAAGTTGGTTTTCACTTCGTTCAAATAGGTAACACCATCAAACCAGAAAGTGGCTTTGTCGGCAGTGGTTTCCGTAACCAATTTGAAAATGTCTTGCGTGAAATCTCCAGAGCCACTGTGGTTAAGACCTTCGAATTTCATCACCATTGGCATGGTCTGATCATCGTAGTTGATGGTTCCATTTTCTATGAAGTATTCTTTTAACTTCATTTTGAATGCGCTGGCCTCTTCGGGTGCAGCAGGCGCTTCAGCAGGAACGGTGTCAGGTTTAGCTATGTCATAGTTAGCCAGTCCTTCTTTGGTCACGCGCACATCGAACACCGGGTTGATGATGCCAATGCGTTTGATTTGAATCTCGTCACCAAACAAACTCTTGACGTCCACCACGGCTTCGAGGCTACCGATTTTGGCCAATTGTAAACTATCGAAAGGCGCAACAGTATTCTTCACGCTGAGGTCGCTCACTGCAATGCGCAGGTTGGGGAAATTGCGGATGAGCGATAGGCTCACATCGCTCCAATCCACTTGTGCATTCAGGTTGTCATTGGCCGCTTGCTTGATGGCCGCTTCTATTTTGTCTTTGAAAAGAAAAGGAGCAATGAGTAACAACAGGAATAACACTCCGATGGTGATGCCTGTCCATTTGAGGAATTTTTTCATGAGAATTTACAGAATGAGAATGATATGCAAATGAACGGATGCCATCGCAACAAAGAGCGAGTGTAAAAAATAGTTTTTGACAGGGTATTAATGGCTGAGTCAAATGGAAGAACTCTTGAACATCATCAACGCATCCACCAAAACCAACGCAGCCATTGCCTCCACCACAGGCACTGCCCTTGGCAACACACACGGGTCATGTCTACCTGTAGCTTCCAGCATCACAGTATCGCCTTGTGTCGTGATGGTTTGTTGTGGCTGAGCAATTGTGGATGTCGGCTTGAACGCCACGCGAAAAGCGATGTCATCACCATTGGAAATGCCAGCTGTGATACCATCACTCCCCTCTCCCTTTGGAGAGGGGCCGGGGGTGAGGCGTTTGTTGTTTTCACTACCAAAAAGTTTCGTACTCGCAAATCCATCCAACATCTCAAAACCCTTTGTGGCATTTATGCTTAGTATGGCAGATGCAAGCGAAGCATCCAACTTATTGTAGATGGGTTCACCCCAACCGACAGGAACATTTTGACATACACAAATGATAGTGCCGCCAACGCTATCGCCATCGGCCTTTGCTTTTTCAATTATGGCAATCATTTGTTTCGCTGCTGTTTCGTCTGCACACCTCACTGCATTTTTTTCAATCTCTGAAAAATCAAGCTTCGAATAGTGCTTCGCGACTTCCACATCTTTCACACTTTGCACATAGGCTGTGATGGAAATAGTGTGCTGCCGCAAAATCATTTTTGCAAAAGCACCGGCTACCACCCTACAGGCTGTCTCGCGTGCAGAGCTGCGGCCGCCACCGCGGTAGTCGCGAATACCATACTTCTTTTCATATACATAGTCCGCATGACCGGGGCGGTAGACATCTTTCAGCTGCTCGTAATCTAAGCTCTGCTGGTCTTTGTTGCGGATAATGAATCCAATAGGAGTGCCCAATGTTTTCCCTTCGAATACACCAGAAAGAATTTCTACTTCATCGTCTTCTTTGCGTTGTGTGGTGATTTCACTTTGTCCGGGTTTTCTGCGTTGCATTTCGCTGCGCAAAAAATCAAGATCAACTTTCAGATTCGATGGACAGCCATCAATGACACCACCAATAGCAGCGCCATGCGATTCTCCGAAGGTGGTGAGTTTGAAGAGGGTGCCGATTGTGTTTGACATATAATTTGTGAAGACTAAAATTTGTAGGCAAACATCACTTCTAAAAGCCGAAGTTCTAAATCCCAATCGATATAGTAACTGGGTGTTGATTGCTTGAGGCCATTTTCCCACCGATAATATCTGCTTCTGCTGCGCATAAGTTGTGGAGACAAATGCCCTGAAAGCTCAAACCTTTTGCCTAAGTTGATACGACAACCAACAGTCAACGCCAATCCAAAAGATAAGATGTTTTGACGATATGTTGGTGTGAAGTAAGAACTGTCGGGAGCATAAATATTACGTTGAACAGTATCATTCAGATATACGTTGTAAACCGAATAAGTAGTGTCAAGTTTTCCAATACGAACATTTTCATAATCAAAGGATCTACCAATACCCATCAACAGATCTGCACCATAGTATGCCCCTATTTTGCTGGTGTAGTTGCCAATTTCAGCACCCATGCCAAACAAGTAAGTTCTTTGTCCGGAAAACCTTGAAACCAAATACTGAATGGTATCATCTTGATATCCTACATAAACATTGCTGGATGAAATGGACCCGCCCAAGTCTAAATTTTCTGAAGGCAAATAACTCGCTTGAATCCGCAATCTTTTATTGTCCGCAATTTGCCTCTTGTATGTAATGCCCAACTTCACATTGTTGACGCCATTGCTTGTAAGCACGCCTATTAGCGGATTGATATGAGTGGCAATGATGTGTTTCTTCAATGGCATTTCAGCTACTTCCTCTTTGACATACTGTGAATGACAGTCAGTCATTGAACCCAGCAATAGAGAAATGGTGAAGAATGTAAGCAAGGGTTTCATCAGAAAAGGTAAGATTTGGATTGGCGAACGTAAACCTGATGCAGTTAGTATTGCACACTTCAAAATGAAACTACTCATCAAAAACATAAAAGGCCTTGCCGGTGTGTGGAATGATGCTCCACAAAAGCTGTGTGGTGCGGAAATGAAATCGCTACCCATGCTGAATGACGCATGGCTGGCCATAGAAGATGAACGCATTGTGGACTTTGGCGAAATGAAAGATTGGGCTGGCATCAGCGATTGGCGCGATTTGGAGGTGATAGATGCCAGTGGCAAATATGTGCTGCCCTCGTGGTGCGACTCACACACACATATTGTTTATGCTGGAACAAGGGAAAACGAATTTGCAGATAGAATAAACGGATTGAGCTATGAAGAAATAGCCGCCCGTGGCGGTGGTATTCTTAACTCGGCTAGAAGGCTGCAACAAGCCAGCGAAGAAGAACTTTATGAAAACGCATGGCACCGCTTGAACGATGTAATGCGGATGGGAACCGGAGCAGTAGAAATAAAAAGCGGATATGGATTGACACTTGAGAGCGAACTGAAAATGTTGCGCGTGATTCAACAACTAAAAGATAAACACCCGCTAACGATAAAAGCTACTTTCCTAGGTGCTCATGCATTTCCTGCGGAATACAAAAACAATACAAATGCGTATGTCAACCTGATTGTGAATGAAATGATTCCTGCAATTGCTTCCGAAAAATTGGCTGAATTCATTGATGTGTTTTGTGAGAAAAATTACTTCAGTGTGGAAGACACGGACAAAATTCTGGAAGCCGGAGTGAAACATGGATTGGTGCCAAAGACACACGTAAATCAATTCAATGTGATAGGTGGCGTAGGCGTTAGTGTAAAGCACGGTGCACGCAGTGTGGATCACCTCGAATTGATTTCGGATGAAGACATTGAGTGTCTTAAGAATTCTGAAACAATGCCTACAGCCTTGCCGGGCTGCTCACTCTTCATAAAAATACCCTACACACCTGCCCGCAAAATGATAGATGCAGGATTGCCGCTCGCTCTTGCCACAGACTATAATCCGGGAAGCGCGCCCAGTGGCAACATGAATCTGGTGAACAGTCTTGCCTGCATCCACATGAACATGACAGTGGAAGAAGTCATCAACGCTTCTACCATAAATGGTGCTTACGCAATGAATGTGCATCAAGAATTGGGAAGCATCACGGTGGGTAAACTTGCCAACTTTTTCATCACACGAGAAATGAATTCATTGGCAACTATACCCTATAGCTTCGGACAAAACATGCAACAAGACATTTTCATTAAAGGCAAGAAACAATGATTGGGAAAATTCTTGGCAGCAACGTGACTTGGCTGCTCCTCGCTGCGGGCATTTTGGTATTCTATTTTATGCGCTACCGCACTGCGCCAACCATTGCATTCAGCGAAACGAAAGTGAAGACAACTAGTGGTGAAGAAATTCTGCTGAGTACTAAAATTCAAGGGCCATCTGTGGTTCACTTCTATGCCTCGTGGTGTGGGCCATGCCTGGCGGAAATGCGTGAGCTAAACAAACAACTCAACGAAGGAAAACTAAGTGAACTTAATTTTGTTTTTATCACCGATGACGATGCGCTGGACATACAACGCATCAGTCTTACGATGCCAGCACAGATCCAATTTTTTCAGGTGCCTTCACTCAAGGAAGAAGGCATTTATACCTTGCCGACCACTTACTTCGTCAATACCGAAGGCGAAGTAGTGAAGCAGCAAGTAGAACCCTGCACATGGAGCGATGTGCAGTTTCAACAAGACATACTTTCACTCACAAAATAAAAAAAATAAAACACGAACGACATGGCCAAAGTGACCACAACGATAGACGGAATAGAAACCACCTTTGAACTAAATCAGGATGGCGATAGCATACTGAATGCTGCGTTGGATGCCGGAGTAGACGCCCCTTTCAGCTGCAAAGGCGGAGTATGTACTACTTGCATGGCCAAACTGAAAGAAGGAACAGTACACATGGATGCTAATTACGCTCTTACCGACAAAGAAGTGGATGCCGGTTTTATACTTTGTTGCCAAAGCCACCCGACCAGCGAGGTAGTCAAGCTGACGTGGGATATCTGATCCGCTCAGCAAAGATTGATGACAGCACCCTGTAAAGCGACCTTATCAATAAGGTGATTTGTAGAAGAGTCTTCATGGGACTTGGGTTTTGGGTTTTGGTAAGATAAAAGTACACAGATGAAGAGAACATCACACACATTATTCATCTGCATTTTCAAACCGCTAGTGTAAATGAGTTGACAGCGCATCACTCAAAAGGAAGTCAACTCAATGCAGGCTGATGACCCTTGCAATTTTCCATTCGCTGTTTTTGTTTTGCCATATCACCACAAACTTTCCGGTATCAGGCACCACGCTCGGATCATCCGTGTTGTTTCGAAATGAGTGCAGGCCCATTTCTACCGCGCCATATTCCTTGATGGGATAAACTTCAATGCTTCCCTTCACAAGGGTACGGGTCACTTTGCCACATACGTTTCTTTCAGTGGCGTCTATGATCTCTTGCTTAGAAGTCATCAGTCCACCCTTGTCATGATAGAATTCTATGTTGTCCGAAAAGAAGGAACCATACGTATCCAGGTGGATACTGCAATTATTGTAGGCATCAAAAAAAACACTGTCCAGATGGACAATGGTGTCATACAAAGCCTTGTCATCTGGAATGTACTGAGCGCTGCGCGCGGGCATGCTACGCTCCACTTCTGAGCAAGCAGAAATACATATAGTAAGAATGAAGAGGAAGAAAATTGAACTTGTTGAGTTTTTCATGAGGATCATCTTTCAGTTGAGTTGTTTCTTCATACACACACTGTTTTCCACATTGGCGTATTGTCCATAATTGGGAATGAGGACATAACCACACTTCCGATAAAGCCTGATGGCCTCCAGTTGTTTTATACCTGTTTCTAAAATGGTCTCAGCGTAGTTCAATTCAACGGCCCACATTTCTAGCTCATTCAGAATAGTTGCGGCAATGCCCCGACCGCGAAAGTCCGGTTGTACAAACATGCGCTTGATTTCAACCGTGACCGAATCATACATCTTGAATGCACCGCATCCAACTGCCACACCTTCGTGGTAATAAACCACTGCGTTTTTTATGTCTGCTATTTTGTTGAACTGTGCATAGAAGGCATGTTCCTCTCCGTCTCTTATTGCCAGATCCTGATCAAGCAAACGAACAAGCGTTTGAAAGTCGGTGTGGTCGGAGGTGGTTCTGATGAAGGGCATGCAAGGCTTCCGTTTCGTTGTGACAAAGATGATTCTTCTTCTCTTACCAATCACTGTTTCATCAATCATTCACTCGTTCAATACCTCTTCATTTAGAAATGGCGAATCAGTATTGCCTGTGTTGACCATAGCATCCTTTACCCATGCAAATTCTGAGCACGGCTAGCATTGCAAGTGTATGAGGGTCGTACATCATGTAATTCTGACAGTGTGGTAGCTCATCCTCCTAATCGAGACACCACACAGGATAATACTGATGCTCCACCCCTGTGAATAGGCCACTTGCTTTTAGTAGTTCTGAGATGCGGTTCATCTCGCTTAGCGAGCTAGTGAGTGAAAGAGTTAGTTCGTAATACCTTTCTCTTTCGTTGTGCGCGTAGGGCAACTGCAGCTCATCAAACAATTCAGTCATTGCGGGTTGATGGATGTGGTAGAAGACTTGAACACGGTTGGTGATGAGTTGAAAAAAATCCTTTCGGTTGCCATCATTGCCCTGCATCCGCAGATAGAATTTTGGACTTACCGCTATTTGTGGAAATTCTTTCCTGAGAAAGCCAAGCTCTTGACAATGCTCGGAATCGAAATACGAGCCATTGCTTTTCTTCAGCAACCAGCTATTGCTACTTTGCCCATAATACTGTCCGCAATAATCGAATGTAGTATCCACTTCCAATTCCAACTCGCGCAACCGCAATGCAAACCCTGTGGTGTCCAACTTGCCTTCACGAGGAAAATAGACGCCCAAAAAATGACCGTCCGTGTGCAGAGGTAAACGCTGGAAATAACTGTGATAAATAAAATCCTCGTTCACGCGGAAGAGGGTAACTTCTTCGAGGGTGCTATGCGGAATAATTTCCTCGGTGAAATAGGCATAGCCGCGATAATCCAAAGCACTCACCGTAATCTTCTGGATACGCTCTGCGGCTGAAGTGCCCGCTGGGTCAGCCGTGTAGAGATAAACGGCAGACTGATGGTCGCTGTACACATGGGTCAGTTGGGCTACCCTATCATCATCAAAATGAGCGGTAACCACCGCGTTGTTCACAGGTGTTTGCTGCGAGGTGCTCACCTTCACCATCACATAACCTGTGCCGATGGACAGGCCACTTGCTTTTAATTTTTTTAGGTAATGCTCATCGCTTCTTGCCTTTGGTGTGGGGCTGTGCCATGCGCACGTGCTCTGCTGGTATTTTTCTTTTATCCTTTGCAACTCGCCCATGTAATTCAACTCGTAGAAATAATATTCGCCCGGCCTGAATAACACCATCGCGGGTATCTCCGCGCTGTTGCTGTTGTTGTAGTAGATGTATTCTCGGGGGATGAATTCGTGTGTTTTCAGTTTCATCGTTGCTCCATCTTGTCGGGTGATGGTGATAGAATGAATGAGGTATTCGCCACCCTGCGCGCTGCGACAACTATGGTAGTAGGCGGGCATAGACTCCTCACCTTTTGTCATGGGCGTTTCCCATGCATCTGCATGATACATGTGTCGAGCCGTGTCTTGCACGCATTGCAATTGTTCGGTCCACATGGGTCGGTCTATCTCGCTAACATCTGACATCAAATAGAACTCGGCTGTCACCACAAAACGGTCACGACATTCGCGGGGTTCTTTGTTTTCGTTTTCCCATATCCACAAGTAAACAGGCTCGCTGTGCCAGCCAGGTTGTGCCAATGCACTATGGCAAGCTGTAGCACCCAGCCATGCAAGGATTATACGGAATGAATGTACAAAACTTCTTTTTGATAGTGGCATAAGTAGGATGCTGCGCTAAACGTTAGCAATGGTGCCCGTTTGGAGACACTAGTCTCCATAAAACCAATTCTTATCAGGATTCATGGAGGTATGGATGATGCCATAGATCACTATTTCTTCCTCACTCATCACCACATAATGAAACATGAAAGGGAATACGTGCATCTTTCGGCATCTTACCTCATCATAACGCACTTGAAAATGAATGACTGAAGCAATTTCACTTTCAGTTTTCGCTACCATCGCCATAAATTTTTCGGCAAGAAGGGGCGCTATGGTGTAATAATATTCATCCGCCTGCTCTATGTCGCGCAGGGCACCAGCTGCATAGCTCACCCTCATAGTCCCCGCTTTATTCTTATACCCTCTATGATGTCCTGTAGGGTAAATCGCTTTTCAGGGTCGTCATTTTTGATGCGGTTTCTTACCACGGTCTTGTGCCACTCAGGCACGCTGTCCTCTTGTACTTCGTTTTCACGCAGTTCTGTCCAGTCAAGGCTTTCGATCAGCTGGCGGGCAAATTCATATTGCTCATCGGCTACCTTTATGGTTATTGTTTTCATGGTTGCAATAATTGTCGTTTCGATGTAAAACTACAAAAAAAACAGAAGGCAGAAGTCGGTGATGAACACTGTGCTGAAATCACAAAGCGCATAAACGAGTCCGGATAGCAGTGTTCGGTTTATCAAAGCCACAGACTTTGATGCATGGTAGCACGATGCAAGTTCTGCCCGCTATCCACAATCTCCTCCCAACTTCACCAAAACACATTTATTTAGCACTTCTAAATTCTTAACTGCTATGAAACTTTACCTATTCGCCCTGGCCTTGTTGACCACCGCGGTGTGCTGCAACCCCTTGCGCAATGCCCAGCCCACTGTGGATACCACTGGCATGGACACCATCACTGACCTGCAACTGCTACAGCCCAACAAGGCCGCACTTTACAAAACACCCGATGGCGTGTACCATGCCGTTACATGGGTGCCTGACTTGGAGGATAGCCTGCAGACCGAAGCATTGTTGCCGGAGGGCGCACACAGCCTGAGAGCCGCTGCCAACAGGCGCTGCGACCACGACTACTTTGACGGCAGCTACAGGGCCGCAGTAAAGACGACCATACACTCCGGCAGTTACAGGAAATATACTTACCTCAGCACCATGCTAAACTCGCTACCGGAGGACGACTACATGGCCAATGACCTCACTCCGCCCATTACTACCGCCACCCTACGGGTTACTGAAGAGAAGCGCAATGTGCGCATTACAAGAACCTACCTGTATGGCTATAGCAAACAGGCCGATGAGGACTACCACCTGATAGTAGGCACCACCACCAACCCCGCCACAGCGCGCTACTTCAATGTGGAGGTGAGCGGTGCACCCAGTGATGAAAATGCGGCTGCCTACACCACCCTGAGCAATGTGCTGACTACCTTTCACACTGCCACTGGTGGCGAACGCTGCGGCAGTGGCTACCTGATGTACAACCCTCCCCTGCGCTTAGAAGTGCGCGGCAGTTTATTCTTCGACAAGGAGCACTACAACGAAGACATTGGCCCGGCAGCGGCACGTCCACTTACCGCCTGGGAGGTGCATCCTGTTACGTATTTGAAGTTTTATTGAGGGGCGTGTTCGGTTTATCAAAGCCACAGACTTCGATGCGTGGTGCACACCTGTTTCCGCTGTGCTCAAATGGGTGAGTTGCGGATGTAACGTTAGGAAGAGTGAAAGATTCCTTGAATAATTTCCTACAAAGGCAAAAGTTCAGACTCACCAGTTACGTAATACATGTCAATCTCTCCCTTGCCCTTTGCTTCCACTTTTCCGCGGTGTGTGCAAGTGAATTGCTCCTTTACGATGGCATACGTGCTTTGACTGATGTTCACCTCGCCCACTCCACCACTGCTCTCCATGCGGCTAGCGGTGTTCACTGTATCGCCCCATATATCATAAGCGAACTTTTTGACACCCACTATGCCGGCCACCACCGGTCCGGTGTGTATTCCTATTCTTATCTCAAAAAAGGGTTGGCCCAATTCAATCTTTCTGATCTTGCCTTCAGCTATAAAGTCGCGAATCTCCATTGCCGCCTTCACCACATCCGCAGCATGCGTGGTGTTGGCAGTAGGCAGACCGCCAGCGGCCATGTAGGCATCTCCTATGGTTTTTATTTTTTCTATTCCGTGCCGTTCTATAATGAGGTCGAAGGCAGAGAAGCACTCGTGTATGTCCTTCACCAATTCCTTTGGACTCAGTTTTTCTGACATAGCGGTGAAGCCTTTGAAGTCGGTAAAAAGTACCGTAACTTCATCCATCAGTTGCGCATCGGCATAACCCTTTTGCTTTAGCTCTTCGGCCACCTCGTGCGGCAGAATGTTGAGCAGTAAAGTTTCGCTTCTCTCCTTTTCTTCTGATATGACAGTGTTCTTTTCTGACAACTCCTTATTGGCCTTTTGCTTGGACCGATAGCCATAAAAAAGCCCGGCTGCCAGCAGTGCAATGAGCCCCGCAATGCCAAATACATAGTACTTGCTTTTTCGTTGAAATGCATTTTCCACTTCCAGTCTATGCATATCCTTTTCCTTCTGCACAATGCTCTGTTCCACTTCAAAGGTCATGCTCCTGTTTTTAGCTTCATCCTGTAGCAAGGCTGCTTGTATTTTATTGCGATCTTCCAGCGCCAAGGTGGCGTTTTTATAATCACCCACCGCTTTATACACTTCCGCCAACAGAGCCAACTCGGCAAGCACATTGGTTCGCAGGTTGGCTGCCTTCAGTTGTTTTATTTCATCCAGCAAAAGCGTAAGCGCCTCGTTGTATCTTTTTTGCTCAAATCGTATCAATGCCAGATGGTAGCCGGGTATCAGAAACCCTGCAAAAGTTTGAACTCCCATGCCATAATCATCGCGCAATTGGCGACACTTCCCGAAGTAGGCTACAGCAGAATCAGTCATTTGTTGCTCATACAAATAAGTGCCTTTCAGCAAGTAAAAGTTAGCCAAATAAATCGGAACATCCTGCACCACACTTTCCACTTTGGTCAGGCTATACCCTATGTCGTCCGCTTTCAACGCGATTTTCGCCCGCAGTATCTCCAGCAATACAAAGGGGGCATCTCCTATCACTATGGAATCTTTGTAGGCCTCCATCAGTGCATTGGCTTCATAGAGCAACGGGAGCCCTTTTTCCCACTCCTCATTGTCATTGTAGATGGAGCCAAGCACCGACTTCCGATTGATAACACCCAACACGCCCAGAGTTAGCGGACCATTCATCAATAAAAATTGGTCGTTGTATATTTTGTCTGTGTCCAGAAACTGAATAGACTTCTGCTGATAATAAATAGCCTTGTCCACCAGACCGATGGTTTGAAAAAGGCTGCGCAAGCTGTAGTATGAAATGCAGGTAGGATCAGCATCTCCCATCAACTCGTATTTGCTGGCCAGCCGCAGGTAATATTCTATGCCCTCATATATGCGGTCGCTGTTTCTGTATGGGATGCGCAGCATGGCGATCGATTGCACCAATATATACTCCTGATAGGGTCCGGAAGGATTTTCGAGATCAGCAATCAGTAGTTTCAATTCATCTATGGACTGATCTACGTGACCTTTGAAATACAGGCTTAGGCATATGCTGTAACGGAGAGCGTAGGTGATGTCATCGCCCAGCACAGATTGGTGGCGCTGGCATTCTGATTGAATGTGCTGCAAGGCCGGCAGATCCATGGAGTTGTAAATGATGAGGTCGTTTATTCCTTTTATCGCCACGGAGTCCTTGGCCAACGAACCCTGCAGCGTTTTTAGCAAATACAGGATGGAGTCTTCCGGTGCTCTATCCTGTGCTTGAAGCGCATTGGGTAATGCATTACCCATCAAAACAACGAGAATAATCAGTAGGTTTTTCATTAAGGTTAGTCTTGGTTGCAAAGCGAATGTAGGGATACCTGACGAGGGTATACCAAGCCACAGACTTCAATGCACCACACACACCCGTTGCCGCTGTGCTCAAAACGAGTGCGGGGGATAAGACACAAAAGGTTGGAATGCCACGTTGTGGGGGAACACTGTGCCATCGCGATAAGGATGCTATCTATCCCTTTCTACTAATCCACCAAAAACTTTAGGGTACGCGTTTTTACTTGTGTGCCTGTGATGGGGCTAAGCTGTGCGAAGTAGATTCCATTCGCATAATGCGAAACATCAATGGGAATTGCACTTCTGCTTCCGGTGTTTTCTATCCTCATTTCACGGCCACTGATGTCAACTATTTTCAACATGAATTCTGTTCCCCAATTTTCATGCAGGTAAATGGTTGCCGCATCATGCGCTGGTTGGGGAAAAATGGAAACAGGTGATTCCTCCTTTCCTTCTTCCACTGCGGTGCTCGTGCATACAAGGGTAGTTTGCAATGTCTGTTGCACAGGGTACGCAAGTATTGATTGTCGTGTGGGTGTAAACCCAGCCGATGACAGCGGAAATGAAGTGCGCACTCCTTCGGTTGCGAAGTCTTCCACCAGAAGTGAGGGCGTGTCCACAAAGCCGCAGCCGTTGCCTTCGCTGTCCAGTTCCAGAAACAGGAAATCACCGGCAGAGCGGCTGTACAAAAAACTTCCGTCAGGCTTTTGGATGTAGGGTGTTGTGGAGATACCTGCAATGCCGCCCAGCTGCCAGGTATGCGCCCACATAAAATTGCCTGCAGCATCCAGCTTTACAAACAACGGCTGGTAGCCCGAGTTAAAACCACTTAAAATAATTTCCCCATCGTTGGTTTCTGCTGCTGATACCAGGTAAACAATTGCACTCGGGATATATACTTTTTTGCACCAGAGCATTGCACCGGTGGTATCCACTTTAGAAACGTAAGAAGCCAACTCGGTAGTTGAACTTTGACTGATGGTGGTAGCAATGATGTTGCCATCTGTTGTGTGCATTGCGTGATACGTATTCTCCTGCACCGTTCCGCCAAAATCGTATTGGTAACTCCAGAGCACACCTGTAGAATCAATTTTGGCCAACCAGCCATTCTGCCCGATGGCATCAGCCATTTCTCCGCACACAATGTGTTCTCCCTCCACTCCTGTGGCGAAGCCTTCTTCCACTCTCACATACGTATCGATAGGAGGAGTAATTACTCTTGAACTGAACGTGGTGTCATCCACTGTGGACTGTATGCGGTAAAAACCAGTGGTGTTTTGACCATTGGTACTGAATGCGATTATTCTGCCTGCTTCATCGTAAACCTTTCCCATGCCCCATTGCGAGTGTTGCAGGTTCGGAAATTTGTATGCCCAAGTCACATTAAAGTTGTCATCGGTTTTCAGTAAGTAGGGATAGGTTTCCACATTTCCCAGGCTCATTCCGCTAACGACATAGCTGTCGCCTGTGTAAGCAACTCCCACTACACGCGCTATGGGGTTAGGCAGGCGCAACTCTGCATGAGTGACTGCAACAAATGCCTCATCCAGTTTTGCAAGGTTGATGTAAGTGGAATCACCTAACCCTATACCATAGGTGGAATGACCAACCCATGTGTTTTGCCCCATATCCGTATCAAAAATTTTGGCAGGATAAGCCGCGGCCCCGGTGGATAGTGTGTATGCATCAGTGGTTTGGGCAGTGGCAACACGTGCACACAGGCAGCACAGAATGGCAAGCAGTGATGTGGATTTCATTTTGGATAAGGTTAAGATTTCGAGTGGGTAAAGTTGGGGAAAAAAAGCGCAAGCTTTGATAGAATAGATGGTAACATGTCGCAGACTTCAATGCACCACATACACCACTTACCGCTGCGCTCCCACTGGTGCGACACGACAGACATGCACGCGTGAGGCTTTAGTGCCCAGCCGTCCCATCGGGAGCGCATGAACACCGATATTTTTATGTGGCTACATTTAGACCCGAAGTGGATCTGTTCTCACAGAACCGAGTGAAAATCATGAAAAACTACGACATCGAAAGTGAATTGATACCCCACCTGCTTGCAGGTGAAAAACTGGTATGGACGGGCAGGCCAAAAACTGGTGTCCGGTTTAGGCCGACCGATGCTTTTATCATTCCCTTCAGTTTGGTGTGGTGTGGCTTTGTAGTCTTTTGGGAAGCCACCGCTATCGCCATGGGCGCACCCCTCCTCTTTATGCTTTTTGGTATCCCTTTCGTTTTGGTGGGACTTTATATGCTCATCGGGCGCTTCTTCTTCGATGCAAAAAGAAGAGCAAAAACGGTCTATGGCATTAGTAATAACCGAATCATTATCAAGTCTGGCGTAGTAAGAACTCAAGTTGAATCAATGAACATTAAATCCATTTCGGAAATATCGTTTACCCAAAAGCAGGACCTCAGCGGAACTATAACTCTTGGCCCGGTTGCCAGCGGTTACTCCACCATGCAGATAAAGGGCATGCAGAAAGGTCCGCAACCGACAAGCCTGGAGTGGATAGATGATGTGAAGACTGTCTATGAAAAAATAATTGAGTTGCAGCAGAAGAGGCTAAAGGAAGTGGAGGCACAGGATGGGCTGATGTAAAGCCGCGTTAGGGGGTTCGTTTTATTAGCTGGGCGGTGGGGTCATTCCACATGCCGCCCCCTATACCTGTCATTCCACATGCCGCCCCCTATACCTGTCATTCCATATGCCCCTTTTCTTCACTTGTCATTCCACATGCAGCGCAGCGGAATGTGGAATCTGCCGCTTCGGTAACAGCGCACTGCGTGTTACGATGACGCTTTTCTGTGGCACGTTTTACCCAGAGGGCGGTTGGGGTGTTAGGGCAGATTCCACCTGCGGTGGAATGACCCCGTGGGAGGAACATTGCTCTATGAACATGTCATTCCACATGTCCCCCTTTTCTCACTGGTCATTCCACATGCCCCCCCCTTTTCTAACCTGTCATTCCACATGCAGCACAGCGGAATGTGGAATCTGCCGCTCCAGCATTATTGTCTCTGCATCAGCTGAGCGGAGAGGGTTGACTTTTTTTGGCGGTGAGTATTCAATTAGTAGTTGCCAGAGTTGGGTCTCCATCTCTTGTCAACCACTCCATCATCCATTCATCAGGGGGCCATTTCTTTTTCAGAATTTCTTCATTCAAAAATTTCCATTCGGGGTTCGTTGCATTGATGATTTCATCTTTTGCTTTTCTGCTCATGCGCTTGAGTGCGTTCTCACTATTAATAGCATCTGTTGGGTTGCTGAAGGCCTCAAACCACACACAGTGGTAGCAATTGTATTTGGCAGTAAAATTCTTT